>JBGATB010000043.1:0-82770 GCA_044229415.1 Myxococcaceae bacterium
GAAACGGAAGCGCGCGCGTCCAGCCCCGCCCTCGCCGCAGAGCAGCGCGGGTGGAAGGGCCAGGCGCGAAGCCCGGACGGGCCTGGCGAACGCGGGCGCGGGCACACCATAAACCTGTCAACAAAAATCGACCGACCCACCAAAGGCAGACGTTTTACGCTGCGCCCATTCGCATGCCAGAACCAGGCCGAGGCAGGGACTCCCGTTCCGGAACGGCACGGTGCCGCCGAGCCCCTGGCTTGCGAGCTTGCTCTTGAGCCGTTCCGGAACGGGAGCGAGCGTGCCGTGCTCCCTGGGCGCACGTCTTGGGCGGCGACTTCACCGAGGCGGGAGCTACGGGCCGCGGAGTGGAGCGGGGCACAGCGCGCGCAACCCAGCCCAATCGAATCCCTCCCTGCCCTCTGCCTGCGCGCCGGCTACAGCCAGCCGTTCCGGAACGGGGCGTACCCGCGGCTAGCAGCCCGAGCCCGGCCAAGCGAACAGCGGCGAGACGATCGCCATCGCGAGCAAGCGCTTCATTGCAGCCTCCAACTCTGAGGGCCGCGGATCGCGGTCCCGGCCGGAGACAGCACCCCCGGGGAGGGGTCTCGAAAATCGCCCGCCCGCCCACCGAGCCGACGGCGCGGTCACCTTGAGGGGACCCGTTTTCGCGCTAAAAGTGGCCCCTGAAGCATGGCCGACTCCGTCCGCTACCGCCTGACGCTGCAGCGCCCGCACGCGCACCGCGTGGAGGTGGAGGCCCGCTTCCCCTCCACCGGCGCGCCCGCGCTGGACGTCTGCCTCCCGGTCTGGACGCCCGGCAGCTACCTGGTTCGCGAATACGCGCGCCACCTGCAGGACGTCACCGCCCAGACTCCCGCCGGCAAGCCGCTCCCGCTCCAGCGCGTGGACAAGCGGACCTTCCGCGTCACCACCGAAGGCGGCGGCGAGGTGGTCCTGCGCTACCGCGTCTACGCGAACGATCTCTCCGTCCGCACCAGCCACTTCGACGGCACCCACGCGGCGCTCAACGGCGCCTGCATCTTCCTCTACTCGGAGAACCTGCGCAGCCTGCAGCACCGGGTGGAGCTGGTGGCGCCCACCGGCTGGCGCACCTTCGTGGCCCTGCCCACGGACGGCGCGGACTTCGTGGCCGCGGACTACGACGAGCTGGTGGACAGCCCGTTCGAAGTGGGGCCGCACCAGCCGGTGGAGTTCACCGCCGCCGGGGTGCCGCACCAGCTGGTGGTGTGGGGAGACGCGCAGCTGGACCTGCCCCGCCTGAGCCAGGACCTCGCCCGCATCTGCGCGCAGGAGGCAACGCTCTTCGGCGGCCTGCCGCTGCGCCGCTACCTCTTCCTCGTCTACCTGACGGAGAAGGGGCGCGGCGGCCTGGAGCACGCCAACAGCACCGCCCTGCTCTTCCCGCGCTCGAACCTGGCCTCGCCCAAGGGCTGGGAGGACTTCCTGACGCTCGCCGCGCACGAGTACTTTCACCTGTGGAACGTGAAGCGGATCAAGCCCAGGGCCTTCGTCCCGCTGGACTACTCGCAGGAGCAGTACACGCGGCTGCTCTGGGCCTTCGAAGGGATGACGTCGTACTACGACAACCTCCTCGTCCGGCGCGCGGGGCTGATGGGCGCCCAGCGCTACCTGGTGAAGCTCGGCGAGACGCTCACTGCGCTGCACAGCACGCCCGGGCGCAAGGCGCAGACGCTGAGCGACGCGTCGCTGGTGGCGTGGATCAAGCACTACCGCCCGGACGAGAGCTCGGTGAACACGGCGATCTCCTACTATCTCAAGGGCGAGGTGGTGGCGGCGCTCCTGGACCTCACCTTGCGCCGCCTCACCGAGAACCGGCGCAGCCTGGACGACGTCCTGCGCCTGCTCTGGGAGCGCTACGGGGATGGCCGCGGAGTCCCCGAGGACGGCGTGGAGGCGGCGGCCTCCGAAGTCGCCGGCAGCTCGCTGGCGCCCTTCTTCGACCGCGCGCTGCGCAGCACCGAGGAGCTGGACTACTCGCCGTTCGCCCACGTGGGGCTCGAGGTCCGCTTCCGCGCCAAGGAGTCCCCGAGCGACAAGGGCGGGACGCCGCCGCGCGCCCGCGCGGAAGAGCGCGCGGGAGGCTGGCTGGGGATCACCACCCGCGGGGGCGCCACGGTGGCCACGGTGCTGGAGGGCTCGCCCGCCATGGAGGCCGGCCTCTACCCCGAGGATGAGCTGGTGGCCCTGGACGGGGTTCGCGTGGACGCCGGCGGCCTCCAGTCCCGGTCTGACGACAGACGGCCAGGCGAGCGCCTCTCACTCACAGTGTTCCGCCGGGACCGACTGGTGGAGCTTCCCATCACCCTCGGCGCCAGGCCGCTGGACGCGGCCTACCTCGCCCGCGTGGAGAACCCCTCGGAGGGACAGCGGACCGCCTTCGCCGCCTGGCTGGGCGCGCAGTGGGAGGACCCCTCCCCCACGTGACGCACTGAGCCGAAGTGCACCGAAAGGTGCCCACAGCTGCGACAGCGGTGCCGCCGTTCCTAAGGCTTGGCGCCCACTGCTACCGTTGCTGCCCGAATGAGCGGCGTCGAGTTGCCTGTCTGCCAGCGCCACCCCGCAGCGGTGGCGGGCTGGGCGTGCCAATCCTGCTCCGCGGCGCTCTGCCCGGACTGCGTCGCCACCCAGACGCTCTCTTTGCGCACCGAGCTGGACTCGTGCGTGCTCTGCGGCGGCACCACGCGGCAGCTCAAGGTGCACCGGAGCCGGGTGAGCCTGGCGCAGCGGCTGCCGCAGGCGCTGCTCTTCCCGTTCACGCGCTCGGCGCTGATGTCGCTGGTGGCGGTCTCCGCGGTGACCGCGGTGCTCGGCTGGTTCTTCTGGAACGCGATCATCTTCGCGAAGCTCTTCTGCCTGCTGCTGTGGATGGGGGCCTTCTGGTCCACCATGTTCCACATCATCCGGCTCACCGCGCGAGGCGAGGACGAGCTGAGCGCTCCGGATCAGAGCGAGATCTTCTCGGACGTGTTCGTCCCGGCCATCCGCGGGATCGCGGCCACCGCGGTGATCTGGGCGCCGGCCGCCTGGTACGTGTACCGCTTCAGCGGCTGGACCTTCGGCGGCCCGGCGCTGCCGCTGCTCAAGGACCCGGTGATCTGGGCGCTGGTGGCGGCAGGCGCGGTCTACGCCCCCATGGCGCTGCTGGTGGCGGCCTCCGGGGGCGGCCTGCTGCGGATCCTCAACCCGCTCCTGGTGGTCGGCTACATCCTGCGGGTGGGCAGGGACTACGCGGTGGTGGTGGCGGCCATGGCGGGGCTCTTCGGGGTCCGCGTGCTTTTGGGCGTGGCGGCGTTCTTCGTGGAGAAGGCGCCGGTGCCCTTCATCGCGCCCTGGGTGGCGGAGCTGCTCGCCCTCTACGCGCCGTTCGTGATGGCGCGGGTGCTGGGGCTGCTCCTCCACGTGCGCGGGGACGCGCTGGGCTACGGGATGGACGAGGACTACCTGGAGCCGGTGCTCCGGGACGACGCCCGCGGGACGCTCGCCTTGAGCGACGCGCCGCGCACGCAGACCGAGCCGCCGAAGCCGGGCTCCAGCAACTACGTCCCCGCCACGGGGATCGGGATGACGCTCGAGGCGCTCAAGCGCGCCGTGGACTCCAACGACGTGGACCGCGCGGTGGAGCTCTACGCCGCGGCGCCGCTCTTCTCCCCGCAGCAGCTGGCGCCGGCGTACCACTTCGCGGTGGGCCAGGGGGCCGCCACCCGGGGCAATTATCCGCTGGCGGTGCGCGCCCTGACCGCGGCCTCGGAGACGGACCCGAGCGACCCCATCGCCCCCCGCGCCTTCGTGGTGCTCGCCCGCGTGTACGGCGAGCGGATGAACGACTCGCGCAAGGCGGACGCCATCTACCAGTTCGTGATCGAGCGGTACCCCGGCACCAGCGCCGCCCAGTTCGCGCTCACCCGGATGTCCCCCGTCAAGGCGTAGGCCCTTGTCCGCAGGCGCGCGTGGGTAGTAAGTGTCCGCGCCCATGAACAAGACGCTGCTGCTCGGGTTGGCGCTGTGCTGCTTCGCATGTGGTGGGAAGGTCCAGTCGCTGCCGGACGGCGGCCGGGAGATCCAGAACTGCTCCACCGAGTCGGCCACGCTGGTGGTCAAGGTGGTGAACGCCCAGGGCCAGCCGGTGGAGGGCGCCACGGTCACCGCGAAGAACGTGGGCAGCGGCAAGACGGTCAGCGGCAGCACGAACGGGCAAGGCTCCACCAACGCGGTCACGGACGCGCTGGGGACCGGCACGGTGCGGCTGTCCGCCAGCTCCGGCACGCAGATCAGCCAGACGGCCCAGGTGGACTTCCTGTGCGGCGACTGCGCTTGCACGGTGGAGCCGAAGAGCGTCACCTTGCAGCTGCAGTAGTCGCCCTCGCCGTCCGCATCGCGCAGGGAGCGGTCCATGGCCTCGCTCGAGCAGCTGCTGACCCGCCCGCTCCAGGAGCTGCGGGAGCGCTATGTCGACCGCGAGCTTCCCGTCCCGGCGGGGCTGCTGGAGGCGCTGGAGCAAGACGGCCGCAGCGGCGCGCTGGCGCTGGTGAAGAAGATCCGGGACCGGCGGCAGAAGAACCGAGCGGAGGGCCAGCGGCTGCGCAACCTGCTGCGCTTCGAAGTGGAGCTCTGGGACGCCGGCAAGCAGTGGGTGGCCGGGGTGGACGAGGCGGGCATGGCGCCGCTGGCCGGCCCGGTGGTGGCGGGGGCGGTGATCCTCCCCAAGGGCTACAAGCTCAAGGGGCTGGATGACTCGAAGAAGATCCTCGACGAGGAGAAGCGCGAGGAGCTGGCGGTGCAGATCAAGAAGGACGCGATCTGCTGGGCCTACGGGCGCGCCGAGGTCGAAGAGATCGACACCATCAACATCTACCACGCGGGTTTGCTGGCGATGCGCCGGGCCTGCGAGGGGCTCTCCTGCAAGCCGGACTTCGTGCTGGTGGACGCGCGCACCATCCCTTCGTGTGACATCCCCCAGAAGGGCATCATCCACGGGGACGCGCTCTCCCTCTCCATCGCCGCCGCGTCGATCATCGCGAAGACCACGCGGGACGCGCTGATGGCGAAGATGGACGACCAGTACCCGGGCTACTGCTTCGCCGAGCACAAGGGCTACCCCACCCCCAAGCACTGCAAGCTGCTCAAGGAGCTGGGCGCCACCCCCATCCACCGCCGCAGCTTCGCGCCGGTGCGCGAGGCGCTGGGGCTGGACCCGGTGCAGACCGAGCTGTTCGCGCCCGAGGCGGCTACTCCTCGTCGCCCCGCAGCTTCGCGAGCACGCTGAAGTCCTCCAGGGTGGTGGTGTCGCCGGTGGTCTCCTTGCCCGCGGCGATGTCGCGCAGCAGCCGGCGCATGATCTTCCCCGAGCGCGTCTTGGGCAGGGCCTCGGCGAAGCGCAGCTCGTCCGGTCGGGCGATGGCGCCGATCTCCTTCACCACGTGGGCGGCCAGCTCCTTCTTGAGCGCGTCCCCCACCGAGATCCCCTTCTTCACGGTGACGAAGGCGACCAGCGCGGTGCCCTTGAGCTCGTCCGGGCGCCCCACCACGGCGGCCTCGGAGACGCGCTGATCGGAGACCAGCGCGCTCTCGACCTCGGCGGTGCCCAGCCGGTGCCCGGCGATGTTCACCACGTCATCCACGCGCCCCATCAGCCAGAGGTAGCCGTCCGGGTCCACGGTGGCGCCGTCCCCGGTGAAGTACTTGCCGGGCAGGGCGCTGAAGTACGTCTTCGCGTAGCGCTCGGGATCTCCGTAGACGGTGCGCAGCATGGAGGGCCAGGGCCGGGTGACGAAGAGCAGCCCGCCTTTCCCCTTCGGCACCGGGGCGCCGTGCGCGTCGAGCACCTCGGTCTGGATGCCGGGCAGCGGGAAGGTGGCGGAGCCGGGCTTGGTGGGCGTGGCCCCGGGCAGCGGGGAGACCATGATCGCCCCGGTCTCGGTCTGCCACCAGGTGTCCACCACCGGGCAGCGCCCCCGGCCGATCACCTCGCGGTACCAGATCCAGGCCTCCGGGTTGATCGGCTCCCCCACCGAGCCGAGCAGGCGCAGAGAGGAGAGATCATGCTTGGCGGGGTGCTCGGGGCCCAGCCGCATGAAGGCGCGGATGGCGGTGGGGGCCGTGTAGAAGATGGAGATCTTGTAGCGGGCGATCAGCTCCCAGAACCGGTCCGGGCCTGGCGTGGTGGGTGCGCCTTCGTAGATGAAGCTGGTGGCCCCGTTGAGCAGCGGCCCGTAGACCACGTAGCTGTGGCCGGTGACCCAGCCCACATCCGCGGTGCACCAGTAGACGTCCTCCTCGCGCAGGTCGAACACCCAGCGGGTGGTGAGGGACACGTTCACCGCGTACCCGCCGGTGGTGTGCAGCACGCCCTTCGGCTTCCCGGTGGAGCCGGACGTGTAGAGGATGAAGAGCGGGTGCTCGCTCTCCACCCACTCCGGCTCGCAGGCGTCGCTCTGGGCGGCCATCAACTGCTCCCAGGCCACCTCCTTCGGCCCGAGCGCCAGCGGCTCGCCGGTGCGCGAGAGCACCACGATCTTCTCCAGCGAAGGCACCTGCTTGGCGGCCTCCAGGACGTTGGCGCGCAGCGGCACCTTGGTGCCCTTGCGCCAGCCGGCGTCCGCGGTCACCAGCACGCGGGCGCCCGCGTCGTTCATCCGGTCGCGCACCGCCTCGGCGGAGAAGCCGCCGAAGACCACCGAGTGGATGGCGCCGATCCGCGCGCACGCCAGCATCGCCACCGCGGCCTCGGGGACCATGGGCAGGTAGATCCCCACCCGGTCGCCCTTCTTCACGCCCAGGCTCTTCAGCCCGTTGGCGAAGCGGCAGACCTCGGCGTGCAGCTGCCGGTAGGTGAGCGCGCGCCGGTCCCCGGGCTCGCCCTCGAAGCGCAGCGCCACCTTCTCCCCGCGGGTGGCGAGGTGCCGGTCCAGGCAGTTGTAGGCGAGGTTGGTCTTCCCTTCCACGAACCAGCGGGCGTTGGGCGGCTGCCAGTCCAGCACCGTCTTGAAGGGCTCCTTCCAGAAGAGCTCCTCGCGGGCGCGCTCCGCCCAGTAGGCGTCCGGGTCCTTGCGCGCGGCCTCGGCGAGGCGCCGGTAGTCCTCCAGGCTCTGGATGTGCGCCCGCTTCGAGAACTCCGGGGGCGGAGGGAAGACGCGCGCTTCGCGCAGGACCGAGCTGATCTCCTGCGAGGACGGAGGGGTGGTCATGGCCTTGGCGTTCTAGCGCGAAAGCGCCGCCCGCCTCACGCGGCGGATGGGCCTGCATTGGCTACTTCACGTTGTAGAGTCCAGAGCCCATGCCTCAATACAAGAACCCCACCCCCACGGTGGACTGCATCATCGAGCTGCCGGGCGAGCGGATCGTCCTCATCCGGCGCGCGCGGCCGCCGCTGGGCTGGGCGCTGCCGGGCGGCTTCGTGGACGAAGGCGAGGCGCTGCACGACGCCGCGGTGCGCGAAGCGAAGGAGGAGACCGGGCTCTCGGTGGATCTCTCCGAGCAGTTCTTCACCTATTCGGATCCAGCGCGAGATCCGCGCAAGCACACCGTCTCCACCGTCTACATCGGCTGGGCGGAGGGCCCCCCCAAGGGCGCGGATGACGCCGCGGAGGCCAGGGCGTTCAAGCTGGACGAGCTCCCCAGAGAGCTCTGCTTCGACCACGGGACGATCGTGGCGGACTACCTGGCCTACAAGCGCACCGGGAAGCGCCGGAAGATCTGACCTCGCGTTGCGCTACGTCTACGCCATCGTCGCGCTGGGGCTCCTGGTGGCCGTGCACGAGCTGGGGCACCTGCTCGCCGCCCGCCTCTTGGGGATCTCGGTGGACCGGTTCTCATTCGGCTTCGGCCCGGCGCTCTACTCGGTGCGCTGGCGGGGGCTGCACCTCACCTTCGGGGCGATCCCCCTGGGCGGCTTCGCGCGCGTCCGCGGGATGAACCCGCACGAGCCGGTGCTCGCCGGGGATGACACCGCGTTCTACGCGCACCCGGCCTGGCAGCGCGCCCTGGTGTGCTTCGCCGGCCCCTTCACCAACTACGTGCTCGCGGTGGCGCTGCTCGGCGCGCTCTACATGTCCGGCACGCACGTCCCGGTGCCCATGATGATCGGCCAGGTGCAGCCGGGCGGCGAGGCGGCGCGGACCCAGCTGCGCCCGGGCGACATCGTGGTGGCGCTGGACGGCGAGCCGGTGACCCGCTGGTCGCAGCTGGTGGACAAGATCGCCGACAGCCCGGGCACCGGCGTGGAGCTGGGGCTGTTGCGGCAGGGCGAGCCCTTCAGCGTCCGGGTCTACCCGCAGGTGTGGCACGGCGTGGGGCGGATCGGCGTGGCCCAGCAATACGTCTACAAGAAGCACGGGCTGCTCGAGGCCCTCCCCGGCGCCACCGGCCAGGTGCACCGGCTGATGGGCGAGGCCCTGCGGCTGACCTGGCGGATGGTGCGCGGCCGCAGCGTGGAGCTCACCTCGCAGGTCACCCAGGCGTCGGACTCGGCGGCGTCCGGGCTGGAGTCGTTCCTGCGCGTGGTGGTGAGCATCTCGGTGGTGCTGGCGCTCTTCAACCTGCTCCCCCTCCCCGGCCTGGACGGCGGGCGGATCGCCTTCCAGGTCGCGGAGCTCGTCACCCGCAGGCGCGCCTCCGCCGGCGTGGAGACGCTCGTCCACGCGGGCGGCTTCGCGCTGCTCCTGGCGTTGATCTTCTGGGTGGCGGCCACGGACCTTCTGCGCCTGCGCGAACCCGCCCGCGCCACGCTGGCGCTGGACGCGATGCTGCCGGACGGGGGCGCGGCGGGGCTGCTCTCCGGCCCCAGCGGCGCGCCGCGCGTGCCGTACGACGGGACGCGCGGCCCGCCCGTCATCCGCACCGCGCCCATGGTGATCGGCGGCGCCCTGCCGACCGACGCGCGCGTGGAGCCCGATGCCGGGGCGGCGCCGGAGGAGCAGCTGCTCCCCGTGGAGACGCTGCCGCCCGAGCTGGGTGGTCCGCCCACGGACGCGCCGCCGGCGGAGCCCGCCGCGGCGCCGGCGCCTCGCGAGCCGGAGCCCGAGCCTGCCGCGCCGCCGCCCGCGCGCGCCTCCGAGCCGCCCGCGAGCGCGCCGACGGCAGAGGACGGCGGCGCCTAGCTCCTCCGGAGGGTTCAGTACACCAACGAGCCGAGATGCCAGGAGAGCTCGTCCACGTACGCCACACCCTCGGCGCTGGGCGAGAGGATGATCTGCAGGGACGCGGTCTTCGCTGCAGCCCCCGCCTGGTAGCGGAAGGCCACGCGCTGAACCTTCCGGCCCGGGGCGTCCGGCACGTCCCGGATGTACTGACCGGACACCCAGCGCCCCTGCGCGTCCCATTCGTCCACGTAGAAGCCGACGCTGCCCCGGCTGAGCCGCGACGCGTCCACGTAGGCCTCGAGCGTGTAGCGGCTCCCGGCGCGGACGGCGAGGCGCGGCCCGAAGAGGTGGGCGCCGGGGACCGCGCCGCGAAGCGCCACCGCGTTCTGGGGCGAGGGGAAGGCGCCGTTGCCCTGCTCATCAAGCGTCACGCGAACGGGCGCGTCCGTCTGGAAGCCCGCGAGGCCGTTCGTGAAGCCGCCGTTGGCGATCCGGTTCGCCGCGCCGGTGGGCGCGAGCACCTGCGCCACCGTCCGAACGCTGATCCGCTGCTGGAGGCAGTAGTCGGCGATCTCTTCGAGCGATGCGTTGGGGAAGCCATACCCCCAAGCCACGTTGTCCCGTTTCAGGTCCGCGGCAGGGGCGGCCCGAAGGTCATGAAGGACCAGCACCAGCCAGGCCTTCTCGCGTACCGCTTGGTCGATCCAGCCCTTCACCTCTGCGACGGTGGTGACGGGCACTTCCGGCTCCGTCCCGCCGGACTGCACCTGCTTCACGGTGATCAGCGCACGATCCACGGGGAAGGCGTTGAGGGTGTCCGTGTCGTGGAACGGCCGGAAGTGCCGATAGAGCGCGGCGGCCTTCCGGAGCACGGCGTCGTTGTAGTCCCCATAGGGAGCCGCGAAGCCCGTGGTGTCAAAGCCGTGGGCGAGCAGCTGTGCCTTCGAGTCCCGAAGCTCCTGCTCCAGCTGTTGAGCGCTGACCTCGGTCAGGAGCGGGTGGCTGATGCTGTGGGACGCGATCTCCCAGCCATACTCGCGCTGAAGGCGGGTGAGATCGTCCCACCGCATGAACGACGAGCCCCACTCATCCGGCGCCTCTGTCAGCCGGCGCAGCGCGATGTACTCGGTGGCCGCGAACCCGCGCGTGCCGAGGATGCGGGCGGCCTCGGTGAGCTGGCTCAGGTAGCCATCATCGAAGGTGAAGGACACCACGCCGCGCGGAAAAGCGGTGGTGCTCACCTCGAGGCCGAGGTCGCCGT
Organism: Myxococcaceae bacterium; assembly: GCA_044229415.1. Taxonomy (GTDB): domain Bacteria; phylum Myxococcota; class Myxococcia; order Myxococcales; family Myxococcaceae; genus JBGATB01. The sequence continues at coordinate 10,363 of JBGATB010000043.1, forward strand.
CCTCTTCGGGCGGCAACTCAGTGACGGTCGCGGCGGAGGGTGCGCAAGCTGCGACGAACCCCAGCAGAAGCCCGAGTCGGCAGTTCATGCGCACCTAACCCGGCAGGCGGGTCAGGTGCGCAGGAGTGGAACTGGGCCCTTGTCGCTTTACAAGCCGCAGCCGTAGTTCGGGTTACCGCGCGGCTGGAAGAGCATGCCCTGCGGCGGGCGGCAGACGACGCTCTCCGCGCAGACCTGGATGCCGGGGCCGCCCGGGCAGACGGAGAGGTAGCCGCCGTCGCGCTGGGTGGGGCACTTCCAGAGGTTCGGGTTGGTGTTGTCACAGAGGCAGCTCAGGACGGGGCCGCCGTCCTGCTGCTTGCGCATGGGGTCGATCCCGCAGTGGCCGGCGTCGTGGCCCTTGTTGCAGTCCACGTCCGTCTTGCAGTTGTCCGGATCCGCCGCCATCCCCGAGGGATCGACGATGTAGAAGTCGATCGGCGGGGAGATCAGGTCGTACACCGCCGGGCAGCTCTTCGCGGCGACCGCCTGGCCGTTGACGATGCTGAAGTCGTTCACCGCGCCGAGCGCGCAGACGAAGGTGGGCTGCTGGCCCTGGGGCTGGGCGCCGAAGACGCACAGGCTGGGGAGCGCCGAGCCGCCGTCGTTGGGGCGCAGCCCTTCGAACGTGGCGCCCGCGCAGTCGGCGTTTCCGTTCTGCGGGTTGCAGACGGTGCAGTACGGCGGCTTGGGCGGGTCGTAGCAGCGGTTGGCCTCCAGCGTGACCGTGGCCGGGCAAGGCTCGGCAATCCCGTCGTAGTTGCGGTCCTCACCGCAGCAGAGCTGACCGCGGGCGCACTCCTTGGTCCCGCCGAGCTCCACGCAGCTCTGCCGGCGGCAGATGTTGCCGGCGTCGGGGACGCCCGCGTCGTTCGCGCAGGCGTAGCCGCGCTGGCAGTCCGGGTAGGCCTTGCCGGTGGTCGGGTCCGTGCCGACGCGGCAGTCGGTGCGGCAGACGAAGGTGGCGCGGTCGCAGTAGCCGAGCTCCGGCTGGGTGGGCGGGTTCTGCGGGCACTCCAGCGGATCCATGCAGGCGCCGTTGGCGCGGCAGCGCTTGTCGCTCATGCCGCCGCCGAGATCCTCGGACGCGCACTTGAGGTTCGCCCCGCCCTGCGGGTTCTTGGTGGTGTCCTGGCAGTCCGAGTTGTCGGTGCAAGGCGGCTTGCAGCGGCCGGCGCCGTAGAAGGTGGAGGTGGGGTTCAGGTTGGCGCTGTCCACCCAGCAGGTGAGGCCCGGGCCGCACTCGGGGACGGACTTCTTCTGGGCGAAGTCCCAGCGGCACTTGCGCTCGCAGAGGCAGGACTTGGTGTTGCACACCGAGCCCGGATCGCAATCCGAGTCCTTGCCGCAGCCCCAGGACGAGCAGCTGTTGTTCTGCGGCTTGCAGAAGCCCATCCCGTCGTTGACCATCCCGCAGCCGCAGACGCCGAGCATGGACTGCAGGCAGTACTTCTTCCCCGAGTTGTCACCCTGCAGGGTGGCGCACTTGCCCACCGGCTGGAACAGGCCGTCCTTGCCGCACTCCTCGTCCGAGGTGCATTCGCCGCACACCCCGGTGCGCCGGTGGCAGACGCCCGGGAAGCCCGCGTCCGCGGGCGACTGGTTGAAGACGCAGCGGCACTGAGTGCCCAGCTCGAAGCAGTAGTCGTCCGGGTTGCTGGAGAAGCAGTTCGTGTCGTTGTTGCAGCCCTGCGCGGGGACGCAGCCACCGTCGCTGGTCTCGCAGCGCAGCCCCTGCTTGAAGATGGAGCAGTCGCTGTCCTTCTTGCAGACGTAGCCGGCGTCAAAGCCCGCGTCGGTACCCGCGTCCACGCCCGCGTCGCTCCCGGCGTCCACCACCACGCCGGTGTCCGGCGTCCCGCTGTCCGGCTTCTCCTCCGGCTTGGGACAGCCCAGGAGAAACACGGCGCTCGCGGTGAGGCCCAAGAGCGCGACCCTCAGAGTGGTGGGCTGCATGTGGCGACCTTCCTCGTTCAATGAGCGGGCGGCGCGTTGATCGCGTCCGGCCGGGCCCTCATGACTCGAGGGCCGCCCGCGAGAGGGGGCGCACACTACACAAAGTCAGGGGCCGAGGCCTACCCAGACCTGCCCATCTTCGTAGTGCTCCTTCTTCCAGATGGGGACGTCCTGCTTGAGCCGTTCGATCGCGTGCTCGCAGCCGAGGAACGCTTCCTTGCGGTGGGGGGCGCTGACCGCGATGACGACGGCGAGCTCGCCGGGGAGCAGGGTCCCCACCCGGTGCCGGATCGCCACCCGGGTGCCCGGCCAGCGGGAGAGGATCTCCGCCCCTATCTCCGCGAGCTTGCGCTCCGCCATCGGGCCGTAGGCCTCGTACTCGAGCTTCACCACCTTGCGGCCACGCGTCGCGTCGCGGACCGCGCCCGAGAAGGTCACCAGCCCTCCCCCGCCGGCCCAGGCGACCGGGGTCACCACGTCCTCCAGCCGGAGCGGATCCGCCGTCACGGCAAAGTGACCGGAGCCTCCGGCCACCGGCGGGATCAGCGCCACCTCCCCGCCTTCCGGGAGCGGCGCCTCCAGCGGCACGAACTCCTGGTTCACCGCCACGCGTAGGTGCGGCAGGAGAGGCTTCAGGCCGGGGTGCCGCTGCGCGAGCAGCTCGAGCAGCTGCGCAACGGTGCTGGGCGATGGGAGCGCGATTTCTTCCCGCTGCAGCCCGGTCCGCTCCCGCGCGGCGGCGAAGTAGAGGACGGTGATCACGGGCGGCGGTCCCGTTCAGGGATGAAGCCCCCTCCGCTCACCCCGAGCGTAGCGCCGCAGGCGCGTAGTCGAGGGGCGGCACCGAGCTCGAAGCGGCGCGGACGTGACCACGAGGGCAGAGGCGCCCCTCGACTACGGGACTGCGTCCCAACGCTCGGGGTGACCGGGGGGGGAGCCACGGGCCTGAAAGTCTCACAGCCTCTCGGGGTGAACGGGGGCACCCCTAATCCCTCTTGGCCCTGCGCGTGCCGGGCTTCTTCCCGGACGCGGGCTTCTTCGACTTCGGCACGTCGTGCTCGTCGGTGGGCGCGTCTTCGTCCGCCGGGACGGCCTCGCGGGCGAAGCCCTCCACGTCCTTGCCGTGCTTCTTGCGGAACTCGTCCAGCTTCTCCTTGGAGAAGAGCTTCTTCCCCGCGGCGAGCGCCTCCTTGAAGACGCGGCGGAGCGCCTCGCGCGAGCCCTCCTTGTCCTCGAAGTAGCGCATCGCCACGTTGCCCATGGCGTAGGTGACGGCGAAGGCCCAGGGGCCGGAGAGCACGCCGCCCAGGCCCGGCAGCAAGAGCTTGGTGACGGTGGCGAAGCCCTTCTGCGCGAGCAGCGACATCCCGCACACCGAGCCGAGCTCGAGCAGCACGTGGCGCGCCTCGGAGAGGTCCAGCTCGCGGCCGTAGACGCGCCCCACCGCCATCACCATCGCCGCCTGGACCGGCGTCACCACCACGAAGTCGGTGAGCGGGATGGGCGCCAGCGTCACCACCGCGGCCCCCATCGAGGACATCAGCACCAGATCGGTGGCGATCTTCTCGCGCTCCTCGGGATCCAGGTTCTTCCGCGTCCCCCGCGCGGCGGCGTTCAGGCTGTCCATCCAAGACATGGCGTTCTCCTTCACCTGCCCCGCAGGTGCACCTTCGCGCGGATCCGGCCGCCGCGCGGCAGCGGAATGATCTCCACATAGCCGAAGTCGAGCGGGGTGAGGCCCTTGAAGAAGGTCCCCGAGAAGGCCTGGACGGAGACCAACCGCTCGCTGTCCACGCCCGGGATCTCCCGGGGGACCTCCAGCTGGCGGATCAGCTCGCCGAAGTCCACCATCGCCGAGAGCCGTCCGGGATCGAACGCGCCCGCGCCAAAGCGCGAGCTGAGCGCGGCGTGGAGCGGCACCGGCTCGCGTCCGGCGAGCGGCTCGCCGGCGGAGACGGTCAGGCGATCCGCGGTGAGCGCCACCTCCACCGCCTGCCCCAGCACCCGGGCGCGCCAGCGGCGCAGCACCGGCGGGGTGGCGTCCAGCGGCTGGGCGCGCAGGCCGGCCTCCGCCAGCGCGCGCTGCAGCAGCGGCTGCACCTGCTGGGCGTCCTTCACCCCCACCTCCACCACCAGCGAGCCGCGCGGCTCCGGCCGCTCGTTGCCATTGACCAGGTTCCAGTAGAAGGCCTCCGCGTCGAAGTACGCGAGCACGGAGAGCTCGCCGGTGAGCGCGGCGAGGAAGGCGTCCAGCTGCTCGGGCTGCAGCTGGTTGCGCTCGAGGAACCGCTTGCGCATGGGGCTGGCCTTGCCCCCCACCACCAGCGTGGCCAGCTCGGAGGGCGCAGCCTGGAGGTACGCGGCGGCGAGCGGGTGCGCCGGCCGGCGCTGCAGCAGCGTGGCCGCCGGCACCGCGCCCTGGGCGATCCAGAGCGGGCCGTCCGCGTCCAGGTACCCATCCAGCGTGGCCTCGTCCGACCCGAGCTGGACCTGGGCGGCCACGCCGCGGAAGGTGCCGGCAGAGCCGGCGGGGGCCGGGATCAACAGCTGCACGTTGCCGGGCAAGAGCTGCTTCCCCACGCCGCGCCAGAGCGCCGTCCCCTCCATGCCTTCGGCCGGGGCGGCCCGCACTGCCTGGATCAGCCGCTCCACCTCGGCCCAGCGCCCCTCTCCCTGCCAGTCCAGCGGCGCGTCGTCTTCCGGCGCGGGCTGGGTGCTCACGTAGACGTAGCCGCGGTCCTCGAAGAGCGCGGCCCTCCGCCCGTCCCCCAGCTGGAGCCGGTAGCTCCCGTCCGGCTCGCTGCGCCCGGAGGTGCCGCGCGCGGCGAAGCGCTCGGAGAGCCGGGAGATCGCCTTCGCCCCGTCCACCACGCCGAAGCAGAGCGCGCTGCCGGCGTCCGGGAGGGCGAACACGCCCAGCCCTTCGTCCAGGTCCAGCGGCCCCTCGAGCGCGGACTGGGCCGCCACCCACTCCAGGAGGACGTCGGAGATCACCCCGTCCATCAGCGCGCGCTGGGCGGCGGCGGCGCCGAGCGCGCGCTCGCCGAAGTCCACCGCCCGCTCCACGTTGCCGGCCATCCGCGGCAGGTACACCAGCGAGCTGGCGGTGGGCGGCGTGGCGCGCGTCACCCGGCGCGGGCCGGCCACCAGCTTCACGGTGCCGGCCTCGGCGCCTCGCTCCAGCGCGCGCACCGTGTAGAGGCCGCCGCGCGCGTAGGCGTGGCGCACCTCGCGGCCGGTTACCCGGGGCGCGCCGTCTCCGAAGTCCCACTCGCGCTCGGGGCTCTCCGGCGAGCCGAAGCGCACCGGCACGCCCGCCTCCACGGCGCGGTCCTCTCCCAGCGAGCGGCGAAGCTCGCCGTGGCAACCGACCGCGGCGAGCAAGCTTAAGGCGACGAGCGCGCTAGAACTCCAGCGCAAGCCCGAACATCCAGTACCGGCTGGAGAAGTCGAGCCCAGGCTGACCGAAGGAGTTGGCGTTGATGTAGTTGTACTCGGCAAACACGTAGCTGTGGTTCACGCCGAGATCGGTGTCGAAGTCCCGGGCGAGCCGCGGGTCGAGGAAGTCGAGCAGGATGGAGACGCCGGCGGTGACGCCGAAGCCCCACTTGCCGCCGGCCCAGCGCGTCCCGTCCTCGGAGAACTCCACGGTGGAGGCGCCCTTGCCGAACCACCACGGCACCAGCACCAGGCCGCCCTTCACGTAGGGGACCACCGGGATGTTCCAGTGCAGGGCCGCGTAGTCGCCGCGGTAGACGGCCATCAGCTTGAGCGGCACCACCTTGACGCTGGCGCGCTCCTCGGCCTCGGTGGAGGTGTCCGCCGCCAGGAGCGTGGGGCCGTACTTCTCCGCGTACCCGGCGGAGAAGCCCACCGCGAGCGAGCCGTACTTCTGGAAGAACTGCCAGTCGTACTCGAGCTCGAAGAGGAGCATCGCCCCGGCGCCGAAGAGCTCGTTGTAGAACTCGAGCCCGTTGCCCTGCATCAGCGGCTTGTAGCCGCCGAGCTTGATCTCCAGCGCGTTCGTCTTGCGGGACTCGCCGTAGACGATCTCCGCGCGGGCAGGCGCAGCCGCCGTCACCGCCGCCAGGCAGATCCCCGCCAACCACCGGTTCATGAACGCCTCCTTCCGCGACCGCGGGCCCAGAAGACCAGCGCCGCCACCGCCGCTGCAAGCACTGCCGTCCCCGCGCCCCCCGCCGACTGGCACCCACCCTTCTCCGGACAATCCACCCCGGACTCCTGGCCGCGCCGCAGGCAGAGATCCCCCGCCCCCAGCGTGTGCACCGGCGTCCCCACCACCACCGCGGGCTCCACGCTGGTGTTGCCCGCCGCGTCCTTCGAGTAGACCCGGAAGGTGTAGGGGGTGTCGTTGGAGAGCGACTTCACGTCCACGTCCGCCGTCCCACCCGAGACGGACACTGACGGCCCGGCGAGGAACTCACCCTCCGAAGGCGTGGTGCCCGGCGCGTAGAAGACGGCGAAGGTCTCCGGGTCGTCATCCGAGGTGCCGATGCTGAGGTGGACCGCGGAGTCCTGCCCGCTCGCGGAGAGCGAATCCGGCGGGGGTGGCGGCTGGGTGTCGAAGCGGATGATCCCATTGGTGGAGATCCCCACCGGATCCGCGCAGCCGCCGGTGACGCCCACGGGCTGGTAGTTCCCGCAGACGGTCATCGGATGATCTGCCTCGAGCCCGGAGCAGGCGCCGGCGTCCGCCTTCTTGAAGAGCGGGAGGTCGTTCACCGCGAACCGGACGGAGCCCTTGCCGGTGAGGTTGAACTCCGTCTGCGAGAAGTTCTTGAGCAGGACATCGCCCTTGGAGGAGTCCACGTCGTTGCCGCAGCTCTCCGTGGTGACCCAGAGCTTGAACCCGGAGCAGGTGGTCACCTGCTGCGTCTTGGTCCAGACCACGTTGATGCTCGTCCCGCAGCTGGAGTGGTTGAGCGTCAGGGTCGGCTGGTTGTCGATCAGCACCGTGGCCTGCGCCGAGGCCGTGCTCGCCAGCGCGAGCGCGCTCAGCGCGGCCAGGCGAAGGAGTCTTCGGGGAGAACGCATGACGGCGCGGGATTTAGCAAGCAGCGAGCCAGCGGGGAACCGCGTCCTACGGGGAAAAGCCGAGCGCCGCCGCGGGTTTGACTGGCCAACACGGCAGCTGGAGGCAAGGGCCGAGTGCCAAATTGTCAGCGCGCGGCGAGCAGCCCCGCCACCTCCACCGCGTTGAGCGCGGCGCCGCGCCCGGCGTTGTCGATCGCCACCACCAGCTGGATCCCGTCCAGGGCGCCGCGCTGGGCGCGCACCCGCCCCACGTGGACCGCGTCGTCCGCGGTCACCAGCATGGGCATCGGGTAGATCTTCTCTGCCGGGCTGTCGAGCAGCTTGAGCGCCTTGCCGCCTTTGATCAGCTCGCGCACCTTCTCCACGGAGGCGCCGGTGCGCAGCCGCACCGACAGCGTGAGCAGCTGCCCGAAGAACGTGGGCACCAGCAGCGCGGTGGCGCTCACCTGCGGCGCGTCCGGCCCCTTCCAGAGCAGGCCGGTCTCCGCGGCGAGCGTCTCCTCCTCCGCGCTGTCTCCCTGCGCGTTGAGCTCCCCCACCTGCGGCACCACGTTGAAGGCCACGCGGTGCGGGAAGACCTGCGGCTCCAGCTCCTTGCCGGAGAGCAGGTCCGCGCTCTGCCGCTCCAGCTCGGCCACGCCGCGCTTGCCGGCGGAGGACGCGCCCACCAGCGCGGTGACGGTCACCTCGCGCACGCCGAGCGCGGCGCGCAGCGGCTCCACCGCGCAGACCACCGCGGTGGTGAGCGCCGAGGGGCAGCGGACGATCCGCCCCTTGAAGCCCGCCTTGAGCGCTTCCGGGTTGAAGGTGGGGAGCACCAGCGGGACCTGGGCGTCCGTCCGGAAGGCGGACGAGAGATCCACCGCCCAGGCGCCGGCAGCCTGCGCCGCCGGGGCCAGCGTGCGGGAGACGTCTGCCGGCGTGGCGAAGAGCGCCACCTGCACTCCCCGGAAGGAGTCGGAGCTCACCTTCTCCACTTCCAGCGTCTCCTCGCCAAACGGGAGCTCCTCCCCTTCCGAGCGCTCGGAGGCCAGCAGCGTCACCTGCTCGGGCGCATAGCCCGCCGCTTCGAGCGCGCCGACCAGCTCGCGCCCCACCGCCCCCGTCGCTCCGACCACTGCCACGTGCGCCTTGGAGTCCATTTGGGGCGTGGGGTTACACGCCGCGCGGACGCGTGTCGAGCGATCTACGAGCCGTTTCGGGGCCTCAGTCGTCCTTCAACCGCGCGGTGGGCGCCGGCCCGGGGAGCGGCGGGAACTTGGGGTTGCGCTCCGCCTCCGAGGGCCGGACGTAGTGCGGCTCGAGCGCGAAGAGCGCGTTGAGATCCAGCTCCGCCGGGAGCACCGCGAGCGCCGCCACCGCCACCGCGGACGGGTAGTCCACGCCGCGCCGCAGCTGCGACTCCGGCACCCCGAGCTCGCGCAAACGCGCGCCGTAGTCCACCAGGCCGGGTCCAGCCACCACCACCTCCGGCCGCGCGCGCAGCCGCGCCGCCAGCTCCTCGGGGGTCAGCGCGTCCTCGGCCTCCACGGCCACCAGGCGCCCCTGCGCGCAGCGGTACGGCCCCAGGTAGAGCTCGTTGATCCGCGCCACCGCGCAGGCCCACACCTCCGCGCCCTCCTGCGCGTGCTGATCTCGCGCCTCGCCGAAGAGCACCTGCTGCGCCACCGCCGCCAGGGAGGAGACGGGCGCAACCCTCAGCTGCTGCGCGTAGGCCAGCGCCTTCACCGCGGCCAGGCCGATCCGCAAGCCGGTGAAGGAGCCGGGGCCGCGGCCCACGGCGATCCCGTCCAGCTGCTTCAGGGCCACTCCGTGCCGGGCCAGCAGCGCGCCGAGCTCACCGGGGAGCAGCTCGCTCTGCTTGAGCGGAGGCCCCTTGATCACGTGCTCCACCACGCGCGAGCCATCCACCAGCGCGGCGGAGAGGGTCAGCGTGGAGGTGTCGAGCGCGAGCAGCACGGCTTGAGTGTCTACCCCTGTTCACCACAAACGACGAGGCCGATGGGGAGAACCCCACCGGCCTCGGATGAAGAAGGAAGTGTTGAAGGGCTTACTGGCCGCCGCCGAGCAGCGCCTGGATCTGCGCCGGGTCCACGGCCTGCTCGCCGCCAGCGGCCGGAGCCGCGGGAGCGGCGGGAGCCTCCGCCGGAGCGGCCAGCGCCGCGGGGTCCGCCGCCGGAGCGGCCGGGGCCGCAGGGCCCATCGCCGCGGCCAGCGCGGCCGGGTCCACCATCGGGCCCGGCGCAGCGGCGGGCCCGCCCGCCAGCATCGCGGGGTCGATCGCGCCCTGCCCACCGGACAGCGCCGCCATCATCGCGGGGTCCATCGCCGGAGCCGCCTTACCACCGGACAGCGCCGCCATCATCGCGGGGTCCAGGCCCGGAGCGGCCTGGCCGCCACCCATCGCCGCCAGCATCGCGGGGTCGATCGCCTGGCCGCCGCCCATGGCCGCGGGGTCCATCGGCATCGCGTCCCAGCCGAGACCCGGCGCACCCGCCGCGCCCGCGTCACCCAGTGGGGCCAGCTGCTGATCACCGCCCGGCATGGGGAGCGAGTTGATCGCTTCCTCTTGCTCCGGGGTCAGCTCCGCGTTCGGCTTCTCCGGGTTGCTGAACTTGTAGACGCCGTAACCGGCGGCGATCGGCGCGCCGATGACGGCGGCCTTCTGGCTGCCGGAGAGCTTCAGGGGCTCCATCTGCTCGCCCTTGACCATCCCCTTGTAGTAGCGGGTCAGCAGGCTCTGACGCTCGGAGGCGACCTCCGCCCTCGCGCCGATCTTCGCGGCCACCTGCTGGAAGCGGCTGAGCCCCTCGTTGGCGACGACCTTCTCGGCGCCCTTCACGGCGTTCTGCTCCGCCGCAGCGCGGGCTTCCGCGATGGCGACCTTGCCGGCGGCCTTGTCGCCAGACCCTGCAGCCTTGGCGGCGGCGTAGACCGTGGCCTTCTGGAGGTGGTTGAAGATCGTCATGACTGCGGTCCTTTCGAAAAAGCGGTTGCGCCGGGGGCGAGTGCTACCTGAGAGAAGTATCGGGACTGGGCCGAAGAGGTTGCTGGGCTCCGAGAAAGCAAATCTGGCCCTGGAATTACTGGGCTTTTAAGCAGGCAGAGGGCCCCGTCGACCCTCGGAACCCAAGAAACGCAAAGTCCGCTGACAGTTACTGCGGGATCTGCGGAGGGGCCGAGAGGCCCGCTTCGGCGACCGCAGGGGCCTGGACGAAGGCCTCCTTGGAGCCAGCCATCAGCGCGGAGATCAGGATCTCGTCCACCAGCTGGGGCCCGGAGTACTGGGCGGCCTGCGGGTTGGCCTTCACGAACGCCTGGGCGAGCGCGGGGAAGGCGGGATCCTGCAGCACGCTGCCCACCACCGCCTGGAACTGCGCGGGCGGGAGGCTGTGCAGCTTCTGGCGGGCCAGCTCGCGCTGGACGATCTCCTGCGAACCCGGCTGCCCCATGGCCTCCGGGTTCACGCGGACGTCCGCGGTGAGTGGGTCGAACGCGGCCACGCCCTCCCTGCCGAAGGAGGCGAGCCGGGCCTGGGCCTGCGCGGCCACCGGAGCGGGCAGCCCCTGCGCGTCGATCATCGCCTGGCGATCCGCCACGAACTGCTGCGCCGCCGCCGGATCCACCATCTGGGTCTCCGGAGGAGACGAAGGGAAGCGGGCCTGCATGTTCTTGGCGAGCTCAGCCTGCGCGGCCTGCGGATCCACCGGCGCGCCGTCCGCCGGAGGAGCGCCGAACGCCGCGTCCATGGAGGCGATGTCGTTGGCGTACTTGTCCTGGATCGCCTGCATCTCCTGCATCTGCTTGAGCTTGTCCTTGCCGTCCGAGGCGGCCAGGCCGTCAATCCCGAGGAACGGCACGCCGACCGGGATCACCAGCCCCGCGCCCATGGAGGGGATGATGCTGCGGTTGAACCAGCGCCACCACTCGCGGCTCGCCGCCTGGTTGCCGGCCTTCATGAGCGCCTTGCTGTTCTGCTGCAGCAGGAGATCAGGGACCATCCTCTCGGCGCGCGTGGCGATCTCCTCCTTGGTCAGCTTCTCGCCTCCCTGCTTGGCGAACTGCTTGACCCGATCCTCCGCCATCTTCCGCGCGCCGGCCGTCTTCACCGTCTGCTCGTAGAGGGGGCGGTCCGCGGCCAGCTTGAAGTAGTCGCGCAGCCCGGCCTTGGTCGTGGTCTTCGCCGTCGCCTTGGCGGCGGCATCGGCGGCGATCTGCTCGGTGGCGCCGGCGGCGCCCTTCACGGCGCCCTGGGTGGCGGCCTTCTCGCCGGCGGCGGCCGTCTCCTTCGCCAGCGCGCGGGAGAGCAGCTCCGTCCCTTCCTTGCTGGCGCCCTTGAGGCCGACCGTGCCGGCGCCCTTGAGCGTGCCGTTCATCACCGCGCCCGCGCCCTTGATCGGTGCGATGCAGGTGATCGCGTCCAGCGCCAGCGTGGTGACGTCCAGCATGCTCTGCTTGAAGGACTCGTTGTTGAGGCCGGTCTCGCGCGCCTCGTTGATGCCCGCCCAGCCGCGGATGATGTTCCGCGCCTTCACGCCCACCACCGCCACCGCGCCGCCGATCAGCATCCCGGGCGCCGCGCCGACGCCGAAGGCCCAGACGCCGATGCCCGCGCCCACGGCGGAGCCGATCGCGAAGGCGCCGAGCGACTCACCCATGCTCTCGGAGTTGGCCTCGTGGAGGGCGGCCTGGACGAACGCGGCCACGTCCCCGTCCTTGTTGTCCTTCTCCCACTTCTCCAGGCTCTCCCGCAGCCAGGGGACCTCCTTCGCGTAGTCCTTGCGGAGGTGGTCGAGGACGGCCTGGGCCTCCTTCGCGCGGTGCGAGGAGAGGTCGGCGTCCATCTCCATCATCATCAGGCGCGCCAGCATGTCCTTCTTCATCGGCATGCCCGGCTGCTCCATCTGGATCCGGAGCGCCTTCAGGGTCGCGGCTGCGGCGGCCTTCTTGTCGTGCTCCTCGCCGTTGGCCTGCATGGAGAGCGCCTGCGCCATCCCCATCACGCCCTGGGTGGTGAGGATCTCGCGCAGCTGCGGGTCCTGCTGCTTGAGGGCGGCGTTGCGGACCTCGGTGAAGGACTTGAGCGCGTCCTCCGACTTGCCGATCTGCAGCTGGTACTGGCCGGTGAAGGCGTCGGCCTGGAGCTTGAGCATCGGATCCTTGGACTTCCCGGCGATCGCCTGGAGGAGCTCCTGACCGATGTTCATCCCGGTGCCGTCCGCGTTCCCGCCCGCGGCCTCGGTGTAGCGGCACAGCGCGTCCAGCGCCTGCCCGCGCGACTCCTCAGGGAGGCCGACGATCTTGGTGGCGATGTCGTCGATCCGCTCCTTCTTAATATCGCCGATCTCTTGGGCGCCTCCGAACCAGTCGGCGACGTGATCAAGCGGGTTGAACCACTGCTTTTCGTCCCCGTCGGGCATGATCTTGCGGGTGTCATCCGGCTTGAAGAGCTCCCCGAGATCCTGGTCGGAGAGCCCCATCGACGCACCCACCGCGTTGAGCAGCTCCGCCTGCTGGCCCTTGCGGTCACCAGCACGGTTGAGCAGCTCGGACTGGATGCTGTGGGTCTCCGCGTCGCAGCCCTTGGCGCGCGCGTCCATCTGGTCCGCGTAGTCCAGGAAGGACTTGCGCTGCTCCGCGGAGATGGGCGCGCCCTGCTTGAGCTCAATCAGGTTGGGCTGGTTGCGCAGATCCGCCGCGAGCAGCGTGTACTCTTTCTTGCCCGCCGCCATGCACTCGGAGATCGCCTTCTTGAGGTCCTCCACGTGCTGCTTGTCGGCCGCCTTGGCCTTGGCCTCGGCCTCCTCGCGCAGCTTCTTCTGCTCCTCCGTCTCCTCGGGCTTCTTCTCTTCCTTCTTGCCCTCGGCCTTCTTGTCGTCGGCCTTGCCCTCCGCCTTCTTCTCCTCCGGCTTGGCCTCGGGCTTCGTGGCCGCCTCGGGCTTCTTCGCGTCCTCGGGCTTACTCGCCTTGGTCTCGGCGGCCTTGCCGAGCACGCCGGCCTCGCTGATGTGCAGGTTGGCCTTGCGCTCCATCAGCGCGGTGCGCTCAGTGGGCACCAGCCCCGGGATCGACAGTCCCTGATCCATCAGCGCGCGCGCCTGGTCGAAGAGCTTGTGGCCGCCGGCGATGTCGCCCTTGGCGATCGCCTTGGCGCCCTGCTCCTCCAGCTGCTGCGACTGGGCGATCACCTGCTGCAGCTGCATGCCCCTGGCCTGGTTGGCGCCCTGCGGAGTGCCGGAACTTTGGAGCTTGGCGATCTGCGCGCCCATCTCCGCCGGAGGCGGCTCACCGCGCGCCTGCGAGCGGCCCAGCGCGTCCGCGCCCACCGCGGAGCTGCGCGAGGTCTCCAGCTGCTCGAGCTGGCCGGCGGCCAGATCGCGCAGGTGGGCCAGGTGCACCAGCTGCGGCTGGCTGAACATGAACTGGGGCGGCGGGTTCGGCGACATCGCCTGCTTGAGGACCTCGTCCGCGGTGCTCAGGCGCTCCTTGACGCGGTTGGTCCGCATCTCGAGCCCCATGGGCGTGGTGGCGAGCGACACCTCCGTGCCGGCCGGGAGGCGCGCGCTGGGATCGCCGCTCTGGAGCAGCAGCTGCGCGATCTGAGGGTTCGCCTGCGCGAGCAGCACGTAGTGGTAGTCGCTCACCTCGGACGCGGGCACGCCGAAGGCCGCCGCCGCGAGCTCCTGGAGGGACATCTCCGCCTGCGTGGTGGCGCTCACGTCTCGCGTGATCCGCGAACCGTCCACCGCCAGCCCGGCGCCCGCAAGCTGCTTCATGACCTCCTGCGTGGGCCGAGGCTCGTGGAACGCGCCTGCCCCGCCCACCTGGGCGCCGTCGCTCCAGCCGAGCCCGGAGGACGCCGCCGTCGCGGCGGACGCCGAAGGGGCGGCGGGCGCTGCGGGCGCAGCCGCGCTCGGCGCGCCCGAGAAGCTGTTCACGGCGCCGCTGGCCAGCAGCGCGCCGGTCAGCGTGGACAGGCCGGACAGCCCATCCCGCTTCGCCGCGCCCTGCAGCTCCTGGAGCGCCGGCGCCGGCAGGCTCACCAGCAGCTCGGCCAGCTTGGTCTCCGCGCCGGGATCCTGGGCCAGCGCCTGCTCCGCCTGGCGCAGCGCCGGCTGCAGCGGCACGCGGCCGGGGCTGGAGAGCGCGAGCGCGAGCGCCGCGATGGGATCCTGGCCGGCGGCGCGGCCTCCGAGCTCAGGGGCACCTGGGCGGGACGAGCTGACCTTGTTCAAAGCCATGGCTGGGGGATCCAAGGGTAGGCGTGAGACGACAGGAGATTCTCGTCAATGTGTCCCCACAGTTGCACCAAACCCCGGCCAAAATTCGCCCGGACGTCCCTCAGAATGCAAAGAGACGTGGCAATTCGCCCGTTTGCGGGGCTCTCTTAGGGCAAGAAATGCAAGCGAATCCGCGGCTTGAGGTGAGCTGAGAAGCGGGGGCCGGTTGCCCCGATAACCCCCCGTCATGCTCGAAAAGGTCACCAGTCTGCTTCAGCGCATTCGCGAAAATCCCCGGGTCGGGGCGGTGGCGGAGCGCCTGGACGGCGGCGGCCTGCACATGAAGGGCGCGCTTCGCCGGAACCTGAAGGCGGCCGGGACGGACCTGGATCAGGTGCACATCCCCACCCCGGCCGAGCTCCAGCGCGCGACCGAGGCGGGCCGGCTCGAGGCGTTCCTCGCCGAGAGCGGCTTCACGCAAGATCACGGGACCTTCACGCTCGCCGCGTCCGCCGGGCGGGATCAGAGCGCGGCCATCCGGGTCACCCCCAAGGCGGACGGCTTCGCGGTCGCCTACCGCGCCCGGGTGCAGCCGCAGGGGCGGTTCTACGAGCCCAGCCGGCTGCTCATGCAGGACGCCTTTTCGAGCGACGGCCGGCTGACGACGCTCCCCGTGCGGAGCTACTGACCGCGCGTCCCAGCCACCGGTAGAACAGCCGCGCCTCGGCGCCGGGGCTGAAGGCGGTGGGTGGCACCTCCTGGTGGTAGCGCGCGAAGGCGGCCACGAAGTCCGCCCCGTCCGCCTCGAACCAGCGCCCGGCCTCGGTGCTGCCGTCCAGCAGCCGCTCGAAGCGGAGCTTGCGCACCAACAGCGCGGTGAGCTCCACGCCTTCCGGGCGCAGCCCGGCGAGCCGCCGCCGCAGCGGGGGCGTGAGCCGCTTGTCCGCCGCGGCCCGGCGCAGCGCCGCGACAGGGTCCGCCGCGATCAGCGCCCGCGCCACCAGGCGCTCGAAGCGAGCGTGCGCCGCGGCCTCGCTCATCGGCGCACCGCCCTGCGGGCGCGGGCGAGCTCCTCGCGCACGAGCGGGACGTCCCCCGCGCTCACGCTCCCTTCTATCCGCTCGAGCGTGATCGCCTCGAGGTTGGGGCAGCGCGGCAGCACCGCCTCCAGCAGCCCCCAGACCTCCTCCGGCACCGCGGTGTCGTGGCTGTCCAGCCAGAGCGGCTTGCCCGAAGGGAGCCAAGCCGGATCCGCGGGCGTGCCCCCGGAGAGGTGGAGCTCGATCACCCGCGTAAGCTCCAGCCGGTCCAGGTAGTCCCGGGCGTCCACGGAGTGGTTGCGGCAGAACGTGTAGAGGTTGTGCAGATCCAGCAGCAGGTGCGCCTTCGGCGCGGCGGTGGCGGCGTTCAGGAACGCGGGCTCCTCCAGCGGCTCGCCGAAGAGCAGGTACGGCACGTTGTTCTCCACCCCCACCATGGGCACCGCCCGCTGCATCTGAGCGAGCCGGCGGCGCACGACCTTGGCGGCGTGGGCCGTCATCGGCAGCGGGATGGGGAGCGTCAGCGCCAGCCCGTCCAGCGCGGTGGCGCCGAGGTGATCCGTGTACCAGCGGAAGCGGAAGAGCGCGTGGTCCCGCTTCATCCGGGCGAGCAGCCGCGCGCGCCGGGCCGCGTAGCGGCGCGAGCCGTCTCCCAGGCTCACCGCCACGCCGTGGGCGAGGAACGGCCGCCGCGTCCGGCGCTTCAGCGCGGCGAAGTGGCGGTGGTAGGCGTTGGGGTGGAAGGCGCCCGCCCCGTCCTCGTACCAGGTGGTCTCCGGCGCGAGCTCGAAGTGCTCGCAGTCCTCGTCCAGCACGGGCCCGAGCAGCTCGAGCAGCTCCTCGGAAGGGCCCAGCATCAGGCCGACGGTGATCACGGCTGGCGGGTCAGCAGGTAGAGGAAGCGCTCGGAGCGGCGCGCCACGAAGCCCATCCCGCAGTCCACCTGCGAGGGCTCTTCGCCCTCAATCTCCTCTCCGCAGCCGCTGAAGTGCGCCCACTTCGAGCCGGGGATCCGCGCCCGCACCCAGCGCTCGCGCGCCGCCGAGGCGAGCTGCGCCCGGAGCCGCTCGTCCGTCCGGGCTCGCATCGCCAGCACCGCCGCGCCCCGCCAGATCCGCTCGGGGTCGCGCTCGGGCGACTCGGCCGCGAGCCGCGCCTGGTCCTCGAACGAGAGCGCCCTCCCCGACTCGCCTGCGCGGCGCCGAAGCCCGGCCTCGGTCCAGCCGAGCGCCTCGCGGCTCCAGCGCGTGAGCAGCGCGATGTTGGCGTCGACCTGGGCATCCAGCAGCGCGATCTGCCCTTCGCCGCGGATCCGGGCCGGCTCCACCACCGCAGGCAAGGGCTCATCCAGCCGGCGCACAGTCGTGGGCACCGCCCGCGTCTCCACCAGCACCGCGGTCGGCTCCCCGGGTCCCACGTTGGGCACCAGCTCGCGCAGGACGGAGACCGGCGCCGCGGCGAGCTCGCACAGCGACAGCGGCGCCAGCGCCTCCTCCCCGCCGTGGTTGAGCCACTCGCCGAACGCCTGGCCACGCTGGAACGCGAGGTCCTGGTCCACCGGTACCACCAGCACCAACAGCGGCTTACCCAGCTGCGCAGCAGTGCGGAACCGCGCCGCGAGCACGCCGAGCGCCGGCAGCGGTTGAGCGCAGACGGCCGCCGCGAAGGCGCGCCGCAGGAACGCCGGCCAGGTGGCCGCGAGCGCCAGCCCCTTGAGCACCACCCGCCGCCCCGGGCGGGTCACTGGATGCTCACCGGGCGCACGCGGGTGGAACCATCGAAGAGCGCGCCGTCCCGCTCCACCGCCAGCTGCCGGCTGGCGCTGTCCGCGTGGGTCGGCACCAGGACCAGCGCTCCGTCCTGCAACATGTACGTCCCTGCCTCCTCCTGGTCTCCCTCACGGCGCCGGTAGCCCCCGGCCGCGTCGAGCACCAGGCTGGCGCCCGAGCAGTCCGTGTAGAAGCCCACCAGCGGGACCAGATCGAACGCGGAGTCGCGCAGGAGCGCCTCCCTGTCGACGCGGTCCGCCGCGCCCTTGGGCAAGGCCGCCAACCCCGCGGACGGCGCGGCGAGCATCAGCGGCGCCGCGCCCGCGCGGACCGGCCCCACCTGCACCAGCCCTTCCGGCGGCGCCATGAACGCCGCGCGCGCCCAGAGCTCGGCGCCCGCCAGCCGAAGCTGCCGCTCCAGTCCCTGCAGCTGCGCGTCCAGCTGACGCGAGAGCGCGTCCCCGGCGCTCCGGGTGCCCTCCAGCTCCAGCCCGTCCTCGGCGATCTCCGCGCCGAGCGAAAGCCACTCGATCCGGGCCTGCTCCCCCTGGATCAGCGCCACCTTGCCCGCCTGCAGCGCGAAGCTGCGCCGCGCATCCGGTGAAACCAGCGTGAGCGTGTCCCCCACGTCCCCGAGCACCGGCAGCACGGCGCCGCTGCCCCAGCTCTCCCCGCGCAGCTCCCAGCCCGCCTCCCGCGCCCGCGCGTCCAGCAGCGCGAAGCCGACCGCCGAGCTCGGCGGTCCGCCGCAGCCGGCGAGCGCGGCAACCCCGAAAAACACCCCCATCCAACGCGCGGTCATCGCCCGACTCCTTTCTCCTGCACGACCGGGAACAACAGCAAGAACCTGCGGCTGCGCTCCGGGGTGAAGCCCATTCCGCAGAGGACCATGAACTGCTCGTCCACCCTCGCGACCGAGCCGCCGTCCCGCTTCGCGATCTCGAACGGCTTGCGCGTTCCCTCCAGCTCGACCGTGTCCGCGCAGCCACCGGCATGGGCCCAGTGGGTTCCGGAGATCTTCCCGTTCACGACCTGCTGCCGCACCCGCGCCGCGAGCGCCCAAGCATCCGAGCCGGGCCCGCCCGCGCGCTGCCTCGCCCACTGCCCGAAGATCCGGATGTGCTGATCGATCGCCGCCTCCAGCTCTTCCCTGCCCTCTCGGCCGGACTGCTCGGTCGACGGGAGCGGCCCGCTTAGCCGCTCCACGCGGGCGGGCACGCGCTGCGTGTCGACCCAGAGCAGGAGCGGCTCGCCGGGCCCAGCGTGGGGGATCAACGCCCGGACCGCGTCCATCCCCACCGCCACCAAGCCGACGTCGGCCAGCGGGGCCAAGTCTTCGTCCGCGCCGTGGTTCAACCACTCGCCGAAGGCGCGACCCAGCTCGTAGCGCTGGTCGACCTCCTTCGGCACCACGAAGATCAGCAGCGGCTTGCGCGCCGCCGAAGCGCTCCGGAACGCCGCGGACAGCGTCCCCAGCTCGAGCTCCCGCAGCGCGGGCGGCTTGCAGACCTCGCCCGCGAACGCCGCCTTGAGCCAGCCGGGCCCGGCGAAGGCGGCCGCCGCGAGCCCCCTGACCACCTGACGTCGCTTCATCGCCTCTCCCCCGCGACCACCGGAAACAGCAGGAGGAAGCGCTTGCTCCGCTCCGACACGTAGCCCATGCCGCACTTCACACGCAGGTCGGTCAGCTGCGCCACCTCCTGCCCCCCGCGCGGAACCAGCTCGAAGGAGCTGTCCTTGCCGTCCACCTCCACCGTGCTCCCGCAGCCGGAGGAGCTTGCCCAGTGCGCGCCGGCGATGGGCCCCTTCGCCACCGCGGCGCGGACCTGTGCGGCGCGCTCCTTCACGTCCTCTGGCTTCACCGCGCCCGCCATCTTGCGCGCCCACTCGCCGAAGAAGTGGATCCGCAGATCCACCTCGCCTTCAACGTCCTCGTCCAGGGCCGGCCCGTGCGGGATGGGTCCGGCGAGCCGCCCCACGCCCGCGGGCACGCGCGCCGTGTCCACCCAGACGAGCAGCGGCTCCCCCGGCCCCACGTGGGGGATCAGCGTCCGCACCGAGTCCATCCCCGCCACCACCAGCCCCACGCCCGCCAGCGGCGCCAGATCCTCGTCCGAGCCATGGTTGAGCCACTCGCCGAAGGCGCGGGCGACCAGCTGCCGCGCCGGCACCTCGCTGGGGACCACGAAGACGAGCAGCGGGCGGCGCGCCGCGGCCGCGGCCTTGTAGGCGGCAGACAGCTGACCCAGCTCCTGCTCGCGGAAGCCCTGAGGCTTGCAGACCTCGGCGGCGAAGGCCGCCCTCAGCCACGCCGGCCCGAGCAGCCCGGCGGCGGCCAAGCCCTTCACCACCTGACGGCGCATCACCACGGGAACACCTCGCTCACGGGATCTGACCCGCGTGCGACACCGGTGGTGAAGGCTAGGTTCCGCAGGGGCGCAAACGCACGCGGGCAAGGCCCTTTTCGAGCATCCCCAGCGCACGTGCGGCGGCCTCCGACACGTCGATCAGCCGGTTGCCCACATAGGGGCCGCGGTCATTGATCCGCACCTTCACCTGCCGCCCGTTGTCCAGGTTCTCCACGTCCACGCAGGTCCCGAACTTGAGCGTCCGGTGTGCGGCGGTGAGCTTGTTCTTGTCGAACCGCTCGCCGTTGGCGGTGGGGCGCCCATGCAGCCCCGCGCCGTAGAAGGACGCGCGCCCCTCGCCGAAGCCGTCACCGTCCCGCCCATCTGGACGCGCGGAGCGCGCGCAAGCGCAGAGCGCGAGCGAGGCCAGCACCGCGGCCATGGCGAAGGGGCGGCGCATGGGCGGCCTTGCTGAGAGTCAGCGGGTGAGGTCGTTGTAGAAGACGCGGACCATCAGGACGATCAGCAGCGCCAGGCCGATCATGTTGGCCACCTCGCGCGCCCGCATCGGGATGGGGCGGCGCCGCACGCCCTCCCAGAGCGCCGCGAGCAGGTGGAAGCCATCCAGGATGGGGATGGGCAGCAGGTTCATCAGCCCCAGGTTCACCGAGATGACCGCCATCACGTGGAGGAAGTAGTCCACCCCCTCCTCGGCGCTCTTGGAGGCGAGCTGGTAGAGCATGATCGGCCCGCCCACGTTCTTGCGGACGTTCTCGTCCGTGAACATGCGCGGGATGATCATCGCCGTCTGGCGGATCACCTGCGGGACGATCCGCAGGGACTGGGCCAGGGCGTCCACCGCGCCCATCCGCAGCGTCACCTTCTCCGTGGCGGGGTTCTCCGCCGGAGACGGCAGGTAGTGGGCGAAGCCGGCGTCCAGCACCTGCGACTTCTGGCCGTACCCGTCGGTGACCTCGATCAGCACCTGGCGCAGCTCGGCGCTCTTCTCCTCCGCGCCGGACCGCCAGCTCAGCTTGAAGGGCTTGTCCTGCGAGCGGTTGAGCGCCAGGTCCAGCACGAAGGCCGAGGCGAGGGGCTGGCCGTTCACCGACAGCAGCCGGTCTCCCCGGTGCATGCCGGCCTTCTCGGCCTCTCCGCCCGCGCGCACGCCGGAGACGTAGAGGTCCGCGGTCTCCGCCCCGCCCAGCGCGGCGTAGCTGGTGCCCTCCTGCTTGGGGACCTTGAGCGTCACCATGGACGGCGCGGAGAAGCTCGCCCCGGGCAGCACCAACGGCGTGGGCCGCGCCACCGCGACCGAGAGCGTCCCTTCCGCCTTCTTGATCGCGGCGATCATCTCCAGCTCGCTGCGCACCGGCGCGTCGTTGATGGAGATGATCCGATCGAACGTGCGCAGGCCGGCGGCGTGCGCTGCCGAGCCCTCCGGCACGCCCAGCACCGGTGGCCGGGTGGAGCGGATGCCGATCATCCCGCGCGGCACCGTCTCCAGCATGTTGGTCTCGTTGTTGCGCGCCGGAGTGAGGCGCGACACGAGCTGCTGGTCACCGCGCTTGAGGGTGAGCCGGATCTCCTTGTCGTAGCGGGGCTGCAGCGCCCCTTGGAGCTCCTCGAAGGTGCGGACCTCTTCGTCGTCCACCGAGAGGATCCGGTCCCCCGGCTCGAGCTTGGCCATCGCCGCCGGCGAGCCCGGCTCCACGCTGCCCACCACCGGCGCGGTACCGGTGTGCTCGCCGAAGAAGACGAAGAAGTAGACGAGGATCGGGAAGACCAGGTTGAAGACCGGCCCGGCGCTGACGATCAGCGCCCGCTTCCACGGCGCCTGCGCCAAGAAGCCGCGCTTGGCCTCCTCCGGGGGGAGCTCCTCGTACGGCTGCTCGCCCGCCATCTTCACGTAGCCGCCCAGGGGGATCCACGCGACCCGGTACTCGGTCTCCCCGCGCGTGAAGCCGAAGATCCGCGGCCCGAAGCCGATGGAGAACCTCAGCACCTTGACGTTCAGCGCCTTGGCCACGAGGAAGTGGCCAAGCTCGTGAACCGTCACCAGGACGCCCAGGAGCAACGCGGTGAAGCCGAGGTTCTGGAGCATAGAGACGGAGGTTAACCGTGGCGCCGTGAACCGACAACGCAGCCGCCTGTTCCCACCTCTGCTTCTTTTCAGGAGGTGAGCAGCGCTCGCAGGTACTGCGCGTAGAGGAACACCATGGGCGCGATGAAGAGCAGCGCGTCAATCCGGTCCAGCAGGCCGCCGTGGCCAGGGATGATCTTTCCGGAATCCTTCACCCCATACGCCCGCTTCAGCATGGATTCGCAGAGATCTCCCGTCGGCCCCAGGACACCCGCCGCGAGCCCCACCACGATGCAGTCCACCCAGGTGAGCGCCGGAAAGTAGATGAAGCGCACGGCGATCATCCCCAGCACCGAGCCCGCCACGCCTCCGAAGAAGCCCTCCCACGTCTTGTTGGGGCTGACCGCCGGGTAGAGCTTGTGTCGCCCCAGGAACCGGCCCGCGAAGTAGGCGAGCGTGTCATTGAGCCAGGTGACCGCCAGCGCGCACACCACCCAGCCCAGGCCGTCCGGCCGCAGCCGCAGCGCCGCCAGCGCCGCCAGCCCGAGCCCTCCGTAGAGCAGGCCGGTGATCAAGTGCGCCGCCAGCGTGGGCGCCTCCGGCAGGGGCCCGCGCAGCAGGTGGTAGCTCCAGGCCACCAGGAAGTAGGCCGCCACCACCCCCGCGGTGAGCTCGCCGTAGTGGCTGGGGAAGAGCGCGGGCAGCAGAGGGAGGAGGAACGCGCCGGCCATCCCCACCAGCGCGGCGGGGGTGAGCCGCTTCTGGGTGATGGTGTAGTACTCCATCGCGCAGACCGCGGCGGCGGCCGCCATCAGCAGCGCGCTGAACATCCCTCCCCGGTAGACCAGGTAGACGACGACGGGCAGGAGGAGCAACGCCGAGACGACTCGGAGGAGCAGGTTCCTGTTCTTGTCGTTCAAGGAGCGGCCTTCCCCCGCTGCAGCTCGGGCCGCCGCACCTGCGCCGAGGTCAACCCGAAGCGCCGCTCCCGCCGCTGGTACTCCGCCACGCAGCGCAGGAAGGCCTCGGTCTTGAATTCGGGCCACAGCGCATCCGTGAAGTGGAGCTCCGCGTAGGCCGCCTGCCAGAGCAGGAAGTTGGAGATCCGCTGCTCGCCGCTGGTGCGGATGACCAGGTCCAGCTGCGGCAGCTCGGAGGTGGAGAGCAGCGCCTCGAAGTGCTCGGGCTTGACCGCCTTGGGGTGGAGCTCGCCCTTCTGCAGCCGGTCCGCGAGCGCGCAGGCCGCGGCGAGGATCTCCTCGCGCCCGCCGTAGGAGAGCGCCAGCGTCAGCACCATCTGGCGGTTGTCGGCGGACTCCGCGCGCAGCGCCTCCAGCGGGGCGCGCACCATCCGCGGCAGCCGGTCCAGGTCGCCAATGGCGTTGAGGCGGATGCCGTTCTCGAGGATCTCCTCGCGCTCCTTCTCCAGGTACTCCCGGAGCAGGTCCATCAACCCGGCGACCTCGTCAGCCGGCCGGGCCCAGTTCTGGGCGGAGAAGGCATACAGGGTCAGCGCCTGGACGCCGATCCGCCGCGCGGTCCGGGTGACCTCGCGCACGCTGTCCGAGCCCTCCCGGTGCCCCGCCAGCCGCGGAAGGCCACGGGCTTCGGCCCACCGGCCGTTGCCATCCATGATGATCCCCACGTGGTGGGGGAGGGGCCGGCGCTTGACCTCTTCCTCGAGGGTCTGGTGGGGGTGGATGGGACGGACGGTATCCATTCGAGCTCGCGGCAACATAGAGGGGGGCTGTCAGGGCGTCCACCCATCGATGGCCGAGCGGTCGCCCCCTCGACCCGTGCGGCTCGCGGACGGGGCCGGACCGCCGCCGCAAGCACAAATTGAAGGAGCCATTATTTGGAGTGTTGGCCGGGCGGCGGCCAAGTCCGTTGTTTGACCAGCGATTTTCCGCTTCCTAGGATCAGCGGCCCACATGCCACCGAAGGTCATCGGTCCCTACCGCGTGCTCGAAACCATCGGGAGCGGCGGCGTTGGAACCGTCTACCGCGCGATCGACAAGCGCACCGGAGAGCCCATCGCGCTCAAGCTGCTCTCCACGGGGCCGGCGCTGGATCCGCGCGCGGCGCGGCGGCTGGCCCGCGAGTTCGAGACCCTGGCGGATCTCTCGCACCCCAACGTGGTCAAGGTCTTCGACACCGGGGTGTTCCAGGGCTACCCGTACCTGGCCATGGAGCTGGTGGAGGGGCTCACCCTGCGCCACTACCTGTCGCTCAAGACCGAGGACCTGGCCTCGCCCTCCAAGCCCTTCTCCATCACCAGCGCCGAGCGGCGGCGGCTGCAGATGGGGGACACGCCCTCCATGCGCTCGCAGAACTCCCAGAACTCGGAGGGCAGCGGCTCGTCGCTCGCGCCGTTCAACCTCTCTGCGTTCTCCGAGGAGAACCCGAGCGAGGAGGTCCACTTCGGCTCGGGGCCGGACTCGCTGCGCGCCCTGGCGGACGCCGCGGACGAGCCGGACACCATCGTCTCCATGGAGTTCGAGCTGCCGTACGACGTCCCGTCCGCCAGCGCCGCCGCCCCCGTGGCCCGCACCAGCGACGTCACGCTCGAGTCGCTCAACCGGCCCGAGCGGCTCGGCCGGCTCAAGGACGCCATGCTCCAGCTCTGCCAGGCGCTGGCGTACATCCACGGCCACGGGCTGATCCACCGCGACCTGAAGCCCTCCAACGTGATGGTGGACGAGGACCGCCAGGTCCGGCTGATGGACTTCGGGCTGGCCAAGTTCCTGGCGGACGACGCGGCGGTGACGGCGGACGGCCGGCTGGTGGGGACGTTCCGCTACATGTCCCCCGAGCAGATCCTCGGCGAGCAGCTGGACGCGCGCGCGGACCTCTACAGCCTCGGGGTGATCCTCTACGAGCTGCTCTCCGGCCAGCCGCCGTACGACGCCAAGACGCCGTACGAGCTGTGGCAGAAGGTGCTGGAGACGGACGCCGCGGCGCTCGGCTCGCTCAACTCCCGCACGGACCGGCAGCTCTCCCGCATCGCCCACCGGCTCATCCGCAAGGAGCCGGACGATCGCTACCAGACCGCGGAAGAGGTCTACGAGGCGCTCTCGGAGTGACCGGCGCGGCGGAAGAGCGGCGAGAGCTCCCGGTGGCGGCCGAGGGCGCGGGGCGCCGGCTGGATCTCTTCGTGGGCGAGGCCCTCTCGCTCTCCCGCGCGCAGCTGCGCAAGCTCTTCGACGAGGAGCGCGTCCGCGTGGACGGGCGCAAGGCGAAGAAGGGCCAGCTGGTGAGCGCGGGGCAGACGGTGCAGGTCACCCTGCCCGCCGCGGAGGCCCCTGGCGTCACCCCGCAGCCGGACGCGCCGCTGGTGGTGCTGGCGCAGGACGCGGCGCTGGTGGCGGTGGACAAGCCGGCGGGGAGCCCGTCCCACCCGCTGCGCGCGGGGGAGCTGGGGACGGTGGCCAACGCGCTGGTGGCCCGCTTCCCGGAGTGCGCGCAAGCCAGCGAGGACCCGCGCGAGGGCGGGCTGTGCCACCGGTTGGACGTGGAGACCTCCGGCGTGCTGCTGGCGGCAAAGAGCCGGGAGGCCTGGAGCGCGGTGCGGGACGCCTTCACCCGGCGGGAGGTGGACAAGCGCTACTGGACGCTCGTCACCGGGCCGCTGGCGGACGAAGGCGAGATCGACCTGCCGCTGCGGCACCACCCGCGCCACCCGGACCGGGTGGAGCCGGACGTGGGCGGCGAGGGCGGCGGCCGCGAGGCGCTCTCCCGCTTCCGGGTGCTCGCCCGCGCGGGGGACTATTCGTTGGTGGAGGTGCAGATCCTCACCGGCGTGCTCCACCAGGTGCGCGCGCACCTCGCGGCGATCGGCGCGCCGGTGGTGGGGGACGCGCTCTACGGCGGGCGCGCGGACCCCGCGCTCCACCGCTTCTTCCTGCACGCGCGCGCGCTCGCCCTGCCCCACCCGCTCACCGGGCAGCCCTTCAGCGCGCAGAGCCCGCTCGCGCCGGAGCTGCGCGAGGCGCTGGCCCGGGTCGGCGTCACGCTCCCCGGGGAGTGAACGCGCTGGCTGGCGCTGTGGCACAGTCCGGCCGGTGACGGCCCGGGCGATCATCCACGTGGACATGGACGCCTTCTACGCGTCCGTGGAGCAGCGGGATGATCCGTCCCTGCGCGGCAAGCCGCTGATCGTGGGTGGGCACCCCACCCGCGGCGTGGTGCTGGCCGCCTCCTACGAGGTCCGCCCGTTCGGCGTGCGCAGCGCCATGCCCATGTCCCGCGCCGTGCGGCAGGCCCCCCACGCCAAGGTGGTGCCGCCGCGCTTCTCCGCGTACGCGGAGGCGAGCGAGAAGGTGTTCGCGATCTTCTCGGCCTTCACGCCGCTGATCGAGCCGCTGTCCCTGGACGAGGCCTTCCTGGACGTGACCGCGTCCGTGGGGCTGTTCGGGCCGCCGGCGCAGATCGCCGCGGAGATCCGCCGGCGGATCGCGCAGGAGGTGCAGCTGCCCGCGTCAGCGGGGATCGCCGCGGTGAAGTTCGTGGCGAAGATCGCCTCGGATCTCGCCAAGCCCAACGGCCAGCGGGAGATCCCGGCCGATCAGACCCGCTCGGCGCTGGCCCCGCTGCCGGTCTCGCGACTCTGGGGCGTGGGGCCCAAGCTGGAGGCGGAGCTGCACCGGCTGGGGCTGAAGACGATCGGCGATCTGGCGGCGAGGGACCCGGCCTGGCTGACCGCGCGGCTCGGCAGCGGCGGCGCGCACCTCCATCAGCTCAGCCACGGGCTGGATGACCGCGAGGTGGTGCCGGACCGGGACGCGAAGAGCATCGGCGCGGAGGACACGTTCGAGGAGGATCTGCACGGCGAGGAGGCGCTCAAGCCGCACCTGCACGCTCAGGCGCTGCGCGTGGGGCGGCGGCTGCGGCAGGCGGGCCTGAAGACGCGCGTGGTGCAGGTGAAGCTCAAGGACTCCGCGTTTCAGCTCGCCACCCGCCGCTGCACGCTCGAGGCGCCCACGGATGATGGGCAGGTGCTCTACCGCACCGCGCTTGGGTTGCTCAGCCGCGCGGATCTCTCCAAGCGGTACCGGCTCACCGGCGTGTCGGCGCAGGATCTCAAGGCGCCCGAGCCGCAGCTGGCCCTGTTCACGCCTCCCCCCGCTCGGGCGGACAAGCTGAACGCGGCGCTGGACAAGATCGCGGCGAAGTTCGGCAGCGCCGCGGTGGTGACCGCGGATC
Source organism: Myxococcaceae bacterium (assembly GCA_044229415.1). Classification (GTDB taxonomy): domain Bacteria; phylum Myxococcota; class Myxococcia; order Myxococcales; family Myxococcaceae; genus JBGATB01. Next base: position 37,075 of record JBGATB010000043.1, read on the forward strand.
TCGCCGGGGAGGAGCGGGTGGCGGACGAAGATGAGGAGGCGCGGCGAATGATCGGCGCGGCGAAGTTCGACCGGAGGGGGTCGTAGCCACGAGCGAAGCAGGCCGTGCCCGTGAGCCCGTAACCCGTCTCCCGTGGCCCGTCAGCCGTACCCGTACCCGTACCCGTCTCCGAACCCGAACCCGAACCCGAACCCGAACCCGAACCCGAGCTGCGCTACCTCCTTCGGGAGGTGACGCCCATCGTGGCTCCGCACAGATGGACGCTGCAGGTGGACCCCTCGCGACCTCGGTCGGGTTCGGGTGCGGGTTCGGGTGCGGTCACGGGTACGGGTACGGCTCACGGGCCACGGGCCACGGGGCCACGGGGCCACGGGGCCACGGAACCACGGGCCACGGGACCACGGGCCACGGGCCACGGGACCACGGGCCACGGGCTTAACGCCCGCCCCTCGCCCTACCCTTCGTCCCCGCCCTGCGCCGGCGGCGCCGACGAGCCATCCTCGCGGCGCCCTCCCCCACGGCGACGGCGGCGCCGTCTGCGCGGGGGGCCCTCGGCATCCGCCCGAGGCGTCGGCGCGGCGCCGGTCTTCCACGCCTCCAGCGCCTCCTTGTGCTCCCCGCTCGCCTCCACGGAGATCTCGAAGACCGTCAGCGACTCTGCGAAGAGCGGGTGGTGCCGGAAGCTGGCCAAAGAGCCGCGCCGGCGGCGCTCGCCGGTGAGCGTCCGCTGGGCGATCAGCAGCATCCGGCAGCGCTCGGCGATCCGCCGGGGCAGCCGCGCGGTGCGGACGAACTCGGTGAGCAGATCTTCGATCAGCTGCGCCACGGACGGCCGGCCCGCGGCGTCCACACCCGGAGACGGCGGCGCGGCCCGCATGATCGGCACCAGCAGCGCCGCCAGGAGGATCGAATCGTCCAGCGGCTCGGCCGCGGCCTGCACGCGCCGGTCGAGCGCGGCGGCGTAGCCGTAGAAGATCTTCTCCCCTTCCGCGCCGTGCTGACGCAGGAACTGGTCCACCGGGGGAAGGAGGATCTTCAGCGCGTCCAGCGCCGAGAGCAGCTTGAGCGCAGGCGCGGCCACGCCACCCCGCACCAGCCGGAAGGTCTCCTCGAGCAGCCGCGGCGGCGCGCAGCGCGGCAAATCCTCCACCGCGCCCTCCATGGCGGCGTAGGTCCGCGACTCGAAGTCGAAGTCCAGCTTGCAGGCGAAGCGGACGGCGCGGAGGATCCGCACGGGATCCTCGCGCATGCGGATCTCCGGGTCGCCAATGGTGCGGATCTGCCGCTCGCGGAGGTCGCGCCGGCCTCGCACGTAGTCGATCACCCGGCCTTCGCCCACGTCGTAGAAGAGCCCGTTGATGGTGAAGTCGCGGCGGCGGGCGTCCTGCTCCGCCGTGCCGAAGACGTTGTCGTGGGTGATCAGGAGATCGTTCTCGACCTCGCCTCCGCCCTCGCCGCCCTCTTCGCCGTTCTCCAGCTCCGCCTGCAGCTCCTCCACCTCGGTGGGGTTGGCGCGAAAGGTGGAGACCTCGATGATCTTCCCGCCCTTGAAGTACACGTGGGCGAGCCGGAACCTCCGGCCGATCAGCCGGCAGTTGCGGAAGACCGCGCGGACCTCGCCCGGGTGGGCCGAGGTGGCGATGTCGAAATCCTTCGGCTTCTTGTTGACCAGGAGATCCCGGACGCACCCGCCCACGAAGTACGCCGCGTGGCCGTGCTGGCGCAGGCGCGTGACGACCTTGAGGGCGTCCACGTCCAGGGTGTCCGGATCGATCTCCGCCGGCTCACCGGTGGCGGTGTGCGTGGGGACGAGCGCGCGCGGATCCGCGTCGATCACGTCCGTGGCGGGGACGTCCGTGGGGGGGACATCGTTCGGCGGGGCCTCTAGAGGGGAGTCCGCCGCGGGGCTGGCAGTTGAGTCTCGGGACATCAGGGGGGTGCGGCCCCGAAACGACGGGGCGGCTCCAGGGCTTTGGTCTATACCGCATCCGCGAACGAATGGGGATCTTGCTCACCGGCGGCTCGGGTTTCCTGGGGGCCAACCTCGTCCGGGCTCTGGCGGGCCGGGGGATCCGCCCCCGCCTGCTCCTGCGCGGCGGCTCGGATCGACGGGGGCTTGCCGGCCTGCCCTACGACGAGGCGCTCGGCGATGTCCTGGATCCCCCCTCGCTCGCCCGCGCCCTGGAGGGGATCCACACCGTCCACCACCTGGCGGGCCCCGCCCGCTTCGGCCCCGGGCAGGCCGAGCTCTTGCGCCGCGTCCACGTGGACGGAACCCGGAACCTGCTCGAGGCCGCCCGCCGGGCCGGCGTCACCCGGGTGGTCCACGTCTCCGCCGCCTCCGCCATCGGCCACGGCCCCCGCTCCGCCCCAGCGGATGAGCACGCCGTCACCGATCTCCCCGCTGGCCCTTACCGCCAGGCCAAGCGGGACGCCGAGGCGCTCGCCTCCGAGGCCAACCGCGCCGGCTTCTCCGTGGTGATCGCCAACCCCGCCTTCGCCATCGGCGCCTACGACTCCCGCCACAGCACCGGCTGGCTGCTGCTGCAGATCGCCCGCGGGCTGCGCAGGCTCTACCCGCCGGGCGGCACCACCTTCGTCAACGCCGCGGACGTGGCAGAAGGGCTGGTCCTGCTCGCGGAGCGCGGCCGCGCCGGAGAGCGCTACGTGCTCGGCGGCCAGGACCTCACCTACCGCGAGCTCTTCACCCTCTGCGCCCAGGAGTGCGGAGCGCCCCTGCCCCTGCTCCCCGTGGGCGCCTCCGCGCTGCGCGCCGCCAGCCGCCTGGCGCAGCTGGTCTCCAGGGCCAGCCCCCGCGCCGGCCTCCTGCTCGACCGCGCCCTGCTCGAGGACGGCGCGCTCGCCGCGTACGTGAGCTCCCAGAAGGCGATGCGCGAGCTCGGCTACCGGCCGCGCCCCCTGCGCTACGGCGTCCGCGAGGCCTACCGCTGGTTCCAGGAGCAGGGGGATCTGCCGCGCGACCGCGCCCTCACCCCCACCGAGGCCTGAGGCCCGTTAGGCGGATCAATCAGGGATGAACCTCCCCCCGTTCACCTCGAGCGTAGGCCGTCAGGCCGTAGTCGAGAGGCGGCACCACGCTCGGTCCACGCCGAGGTGATTTCAGCGTGGTGCCGCCCCTCGACTACGCGCCTACGGCGCTACGCTCGGGTCGGGGAGAACGGTGGAGGGCCGCAGCGAGCCACAAGCAGGCTCAGTCGTCCTCGGGCCAGAGCGCCTCTTCCTCCGCCTCCGGCTCGCGCGGCCGCCCCTTGTGGGTGCGCGGCCGAGCGTCGTCCAGCAAGGTCAGGTAGTCGATCTGCCGGGCGGGGGGCGGCGGGGGCGGCGTGCCCAGCGCGGCGAGCCGCTTGGTGAAGGCGGCCAGGATGTCCGGCACCGGCCGCAGCGCCGCGAGCACCGCCTGGGGGCCGTTCAGCGCCTGGGTGAGCGGCGCGATGATGGTGTGCAGCGGCAGGCCCCGGCGCAGCAGGTCCTGGAACGAGTTGGACAGCGTCAGCAGGTTGTAGCCGGCGGTCTGGACCATCTCGACGGCGATCTTGATCACCTGCGGGCCGGTGAGGTGCCCGTCCGCCATCAGCACCAGCGCCGCCTGGAAGTAGTTGAAGACCGGCACCACCCGCGGGCCGTACCGGGAGAAGTGGCCCGGGGGGGTGAGCCGGTCCAGGTGGATGAAGATCCGCCGCACCGGATCCGCTTGGGGGATCTTCTGCCAGGCCGAGAGCACCCGCGCCTGATCGTCCGGGTAGACCTGCGCGGAGGCGAGCACCTGCCGCAGCACCTCCTCGGAGACCCGCCCGGCGATCAGATCCGCGTAGAGCGAGTAGACGAACGCGTCCGCCTCCGCGTCGTCCCCGAAGAGGACCTCCTCCGCTTCCGCCGGAGCCTGCGCCCGGGACTCGAGCAGCACCGGCAGCTTGTAGCCCACCTGCCCGCGCAGCGCCTTGAAGCGCCCCCGCATCAGGTTGCGGACGTTGTCCTTGAGCACCAGCTCGTCGAACTCCACGCCGTCCAGCTTCAGCTTCTCCGCCAGCACCGCGCGCATCTGCGTGGGGCTGCCGGAGACGATGCACAGCCGGGTGTCCCCCGCCGCGCGCAGCTCGCGGATCAGCGCCGCCGCGCCCGGCACCGCCACCTTCTCCGTGGCCTTCTGCAGCGCGGTCCGCACCAGCTGGCGCAGGGTGTCGAACTCCGTGCGCAGGTAGGTCTTGTCCAGGTCCCACCGGTAGATCTTCCGCGGCGGGCGCGGGTCGATCCGGTCGGGCAGGCTCACCGCGCCAGGCCCTGCTCAATCGTCTTGGCCAGCTCGTGGCTGACCGCCTTGGCGGCGACCTTTCCCGCGTTGGCGATCGCCCGCGCCTTCGAGCGCCCGTGCGCCTTGATGAAGATCCGGTCGAACCCGAGCACCGGCGCGCCGCCGTACTGCTCCCAGTCCGTCACCTCCTTGATCCGCTGGATGCCCGAGGCCAGCATCGCCAGCCCCACCCGCCACACCAGCTTGGACTTGTAGGCGTACTTCGCCAGGTCCAGCACGGTGTCGTGCACGCCCTCCAGCATCTTCAGGCAGACGTTCCCCACGAAGCCGTCGCAGACCACCACGTCCGCGGTGCCCTTGGGGATGTCCACCCCCTCCACGTTCCCCACGAAGCGCAGCCCCGGCAGCTTCGCGAGCACCGCGTGCGCCTCCACCACCCGGGAGGGGCCCTTCATCGCCTCGGTGCCGTTGGAGAGCAGCGCCACGGAGGGGTTGGCGTTCTTGGAGATGATCCGCGCGTACGCCGCGCCCATCACCGCGAAGGCCACGAGATCCTCCGGCGCGGCCTCCACCGTGGCCCCCACGTCCAGGATCAACGAGAAGGGATCTCCCTTGGACCCGTGCGTGAGGCTGGTGGGGTACACCGCCGCCAGCGCCGCGCGGCGCACCCCGGGGATCAGCTTGAAGTGCTTGGCGCAGGCGAGCACCCCCGCCCCGGTGTTGCCCGCGGAGACCAGCGCGTCCGCCTCGCCGTCCGCCACCAGCCGCGCCGCCACCGCGATGGACGCGTCCGGCTTGCGGGTCAGCGCCTCCCCCGGCTTCTCCGCCATCTCCACGAAGGTGGGGGCGTGCTGCACCGAGATCCGCTCACCGCTGTGGCGCGTCTGCGCCAGCGCCTTCGCGATCACCTCCTGATCCCCCACCAGCACCGCGTTCACGTGCGGCGCCTCGCGCGTGAGCGCCGCCGCGCCGCGCACCACCTCCTCGGGGCCGAAGTCGCTCCCCATCACGTCGAAGGCAATGCTCACGGGTCGCTGGACCATGGCCGCGCGCATATTACGGGCTGGGCGCGGAAGTGGTAGCCGCTTCCCCTACCCTGGCGCCGTCACTGGACGGAGCTGTCTGGCCAGCGCCACCGCGCCCGCCGCGCAGGCCACCGCCATGGCCCCGGCGGTGACGTACGGCAACCCCGCGCCCACGGAGAAGAGCAGCCCGCCCAGCGCGGGCCCCAAAATCCGCCCCAGCGAGCCCATGGCCTGGTACGCGCCCAGCGTCTGCCCCCGCTGCGCGTCCGGCGCCTGCTGCGAGACCAGCGAAGAGAGGCACGGGTTGCACAACCCCGAGCCCGCCGCGAGCAGCACCATGGGCGCGAAGAGCCAGCCGTAGCTGGGCGCCAGCGGCACCGCGAACAGCCCCGCCGCCACCAGCGCCATCCCGGCGATCACCAGCCGCGGCTCGCCAAACCGCTTGCGCAGCCGGCCGATCAGCCCGCCCTGCACCAGCGCAGAGGCCACCCCCACCGCGAAGAAGAGCCAGCCCGCCTTGGCGGACGCCTCGCGCACCAGGGCCTCGTCCGCCGCGCCCAGCGCCCCGCCCGCTGGCGCGAGGTGACGGGCGATCAAGAAGACCGAGAAGGTCCCCTCCATCTGGGAGAAGGCGGTGGTGAAGAGCAGGAACAGCCCCAGCGCCAAGCCCACCGCCGGCAGCCGCGCCGCGCTGGCCACGCCCGAGAGCGAGCGCTCGCCGCTGCTCGGCCCGTTCGCCCGCCGCGTCTCCGGCAGCGCGAAGAAGGCGAAGATCAGGTTGAGCCCGGTCAGCCCCGCCGCGCACAGGCCGATCGCCCAATTCCCGCCCACGCTGCCCAGGAAGCCGCCCACCGCCGGGCCCAGCACGAAGCCCAGCCCGAAGGCCGCCCCCACCAGCCCCATCCCCTTCGCCCGGTTCTCGGGGGTGGTGACGTCGCTCACGTAGGCCTGCGCGGTGGAGATGTTCCCGCCGGAGGCACCGTCAATCACCCGCGAGAGGAACAGCACCGGCAGGGAGCGCGCGAAGGCGAAGAGCAGGTAGCCCACCAGCGAGCCCGCCAGCGAGTAGAGCAGCACCGGCCGCCGCCCGTACCGGTCCGACAGCCGCCCCAGGAGCGGCGCGAAGAGCAGCTGCATCAGGGAATAGACCGACAGCAAGAGGCCGATCAGCAGCGGCGAGCCGTGGAACTTCACGCCGTACACGCCCAGCTGAGGGATCAAGATCCCAAAGCCGAGGAGGTCCAGGAGGACCACCCCGAAGATCACCCCGAGTGACGCCTTGCGCGCGTTCGCCGCCATGAGCGGGGCGGAAGCTACGCCGGAACGGGCGGCGAGGAGGGCCCTATCTGCTGGCGCTCTCCCCGTCCTTCTTGCCGCCCTTCTTCTCGATGCAGCCCTTGGTGAGCGTGTACTGGTAGGTGCCCAGCTCGTCCCGCCAGTACTCGCCCACGTACGGCCAGTAGAGGTACTCGTCCGGCACGGCGTTGATCACCCGGTACTTGCGCAGGATGGAGCGCTCGCCGCCCTCCTTGAGCATCTCCTCGAGGAAGTCCTTCTCCTGGGTGGTGACCTCGAAGCGGATCCGCAGGGCGTTGGCGAGCAGCTTCTTGAGCTCCTCGAGCTCGGACTGGAGCTTGCCCTTGGACATCAGGCCGGCCTTCTTGATCAGCACCTCGCGCTGGGCCTTGAGGTTCTCCAGCAGGTTCTTGGAGAGGTCCGAGTACTTGAAGGTGTCCGACTTGGTCCCGATGGTGTCCATCTCCGCCTCGAGCTCGAGGATGGAGTCGTTGGTCTTCTTGAGATCCTTGTCGGTGAGCGCCAGCCGGAGGATCCGCTCGAGGATCAGATCCGCCGAGCGGGGATCCAGCGTCCCTTCCTTGTTCTTCTTCTGAATCTCCGCGAGCACGTTGTAGTACTCGGCGCCGTCCATCTCCTTCTTGAGCATCTGCTCGAGCTGGTCGTGGACCGGCAGGTAGATCCGCTCGAAGTCCTCCAGGATGCTGGTGGCCTCCTTGTACCGGCAGTTCTCGTAATAGATGACCGCCTTGAGGATCAGCGCCTCCGGGAAGTACTCCTCCCGGAAGAACGGCGAAGAGATGGTGATCAGGTTGCCCAGCGCCTGCTCGTACTGGCCGATCCGGTAGTTGGCCCAGGAGGACTCGAAGAGCGCCTCCAGCCACTGCGTGTTCCCGCGCTCCACCTTGCCGTAGTAGGCGATGGCGTAGCGGTTCTGCCGGTGGCCGTAGTGGGTGCGGGCCAGCTGCATGAACGCCAGCTCGCGCAGCTCCTGATCCAGCCGGGCCTGGGCGCCGCTCTTGTTGCCGCCCGGCCGGGTCATCTTCACCACTTCCTTCATGGACTCGAGCGCGGTCTCGAACTTGTCCTCGCGGAAGTAGGCGAGCCCCTCCAGGTACTTGGCGCGGGGGAAGAACGGATCCTGCCGGGGGATCAGCAGCGTCAGCCGCTTCACCTCGTCAAAGCTCTTGTCCGCCTCACCCTTCTGCTCGGCCTCGTCCAGCGCCTTGCCGCGCACGAAGTGGTAGCGCGCCAACAGGTAGCGGAACTCGTTCCGGAACTTCTCCGGGAACTCGAAGTTCGCGTACTTGGCGATCTCGTCCAGGATCACCGTCTCGTTGGTGGTCTTGTGGCTGATGAAGAAGAGCCACTCCAGCGAGGTCTTGAAGAACTTGGTGGACGGCCCCTTGGCGAGGATCTTGGAGAACTGACCGAGCGCCGAGTGGTACATGCCCATCCGGTAGAGCGCCTTGGCGAGCAGGTAGTGCGCCTCCAGGTGCAAGCCGGCCAGCTTCGGGTCCTGCATGATCTCGTGGGCGCTGATCACCGCGCCCTCGTAGTTCTCCGCCTTGAACTCGGAGACCGTCTGATCCAACCGCTGCCGGTCGCTGCTCTTGCCGGAGACGTCCACCGCTTCGAACGTCATGGTGGGCGCCGCGCCCTTCTTCTTCTCCGCGGTGGCGGGCTTCTCGTCCCCCCCGGCGGTGGCGGGCTTGCTCTCCTCGTTGGTGGGCTTGGTGAGATCCAAACCGCCCGGCGGAAGCGGAGGGTCCTCCTTCTCCGTCTTCTCGTCCTTGTCGCCCGAGCTCCCCTTGCCGGTCTTCTTGGTCGTTCCGCCCTTCTTCTTCTTCCGGCCGGAGAGATCCAGCCCTTCGAAGGACATCTGGGCGTAGGCGGGCGCGGCGAGCGTGAGCGCCAGGCCGAGCGACAGCCACCTGAATGCGGGCCTCATGTCAGCCCTCCTCGAAGTCGAGCGGGAGGAAGAAGGAGAACCCCAGCTCGAAGAGCAGCTGGTTGCGCCAGGACGTGGCGTTGGCGGCGAGCGTCTCCACGTAGGAGAGATCCCTCAGCTCGGTGCGCACCGCGAACCAGCGGTTCATGAAGAAGCGCGCCCCCAACCCCACGTTCCCGCCCACGGTGAAGCGGGAGACCGGGTCGTTGCTGGTGCCGGTGTCCGGCGGCCCCGCGTACTGGACGGCGGACGCGCCGAGGATCACGTACATGTCGAAGTGCAGGAACGCCTGCGAGGCGAGCGAGATCTTCCCGTAGATGGGCGCCCACTCCAGGTCTCCGCCGGCGATCAGCGAGATCGCGCCGGGGGCCGCGCCGAGCAGCGTGGCCAGGGGCGGCTCGGCACACCCGCGCGCCAGGCCGTCCGAGGACGGCGTGCAGATCTGGGCCGCGCCGGACACCTTCTTGAAGGCGTAACCGCCGCGGACGTTGATGGCGAAACTCTCGCTGAAGTGGAAGGTCAGCGCCGCGCCGAGGATGTACTTGGTGAAGAAGGTGTCCTTCATGGACAGCGTGAGGGACGGGCTGACCTCGAAGCGGAGCGACTTGAGGAAGAAGTGGCCGGAGACCGGGCGGATCCGGTCCTTGAGAGGCCCCAGCGCGTCCTTGTCGACCTCGGAGACGTCGCCCGCCTCGTCCTCGCTGTTCTGCGCGAAGGCGGGGGCGGCGGCGAAGAGCGCGGCGCCGAGCGCCAGCGCCAGGGGAGCGCGGGGACTCATTCGCCCTCCTTACCGGTGGAGCTGAACGGCAAGAACAGCGAGAGGCCCACGTTGAGGGTCATCACGTTCTGGGTGGAGCCCTTGGTGGTGCCGGCGGGCTGGTCCACGTAGGTGGTGTTGATCAGGGCGAGGTTCACGGCGAGGAAGTCCTTGGCGACGAAGCGCATCCCCAGCCCCAGGTCCGCGCCCACGCTCACGCCGCGGGTGGCGGAGGTCTCGGTGTTCACCACGCCCGCGCCACCGAGGATGTAGCCGTCGAAGTGGAGGATGGAGTTGAAGAAGGCAACCTTGCCGTAGATGGGGCTCCACTCCAGATCCCCCATCGCCATCCAGTAGGGGACGGAGAAGAAGATGCGGCTCTGGAGCAGCGCCTTGGCGCGGCGCACGTCATCCGTGGCGGAGGTCTGCAGGAGCGCGAAGCGGCCCGCGAAGGCGAGCGTGTCCGCCAGATAGAACGCCGCGCGGACGTTCAGCCCGAGCTTCGTGTAGAGCGGATCGTTGATGGTGAAGGCGAACGCGGGGTTGAGCTCCACGCGGTGCCGCTTGAAGTAGACCTTGCGCTGCACGGACTTCACCCGGTCGTCCTGGGTGATGTCGCGCTCGCCGGCGATCGAGTCCTCCGCCTTCTTGCCGTCGACGGCGGGGGTGGTGTCCTTCTTGGCCGCCGCGGGAGGGCGCGCGGGTGGAGGCTCGTCCTTTTCGGCGGCCTCCTTCTTTTGCTCCTCTTCCTTCTTCTGGCCTTCGTCCGTGAGGTCGAGGCCGAGGCCACCGCCTTCTTGGGCGTATGCAACCGGCGCCAACAGCAGGAGCAGGACCACCGCTGCCTGTCGAGCGATCAAACGGGATCTCCACTGAAAACCGCGCGTTGAAGAAGTCTTCCCTTTGACCAACGCGCGGCATCCTACTGCGGGGTGTCAGGTGCAGCAATAAGACGACAACGAAGCGAGAGCCCTTACAAGCGAAGAAAATTCGCCGCTGGACGCAGGGTTGTGACGCTGGATCGTTGTGCTACGGTCGGCCCGTTTCGGGGGACCGCGCTGTTCGGAGATCGACCTCGATGGATCGCCGCCGACTCGTCCTACTCGCTGCCCTGCTCTCCCTCGCGCTGCTCGCGCCGGGCTGCCCGCCTGCTGGGGACCTCGGCCTGCCCTGCACGCTCGTCCGCAAGAACCCGGACGGCGGCAAGCCGATCCCGATCAAGGAGGGGGACATCCGCGCCGGCCGCGACTTCGTCTCCTTCGGGGCCACCGGCTGCGAAGATCTCACCTGCGTCCGCGACCTCACCTATCCGCCCAAGCCGGACAAGCCGAACGACGACGCCACCGGCTACTGCTCGCGTCAGTGCGCGGAGGGCACCACCTGCCAGTCCGCGGACAAGAACGTGGTCCTCAACTGCCGCGCGCTCATCCTGGACTCGGTCACGCTCCAGGCGCTCTGCCAGGACAACCCGGACAAGTGCCGCACCTACTTCGGCACGGTCACCTCTCCCTACTTCTGCGCCCAGGGATCGGTGATTGACGCGGGGATGTAACCCCACGCCCCCGCTCGGGTAGATCCTTTTCAGCCCCCGTTCGTGAACGAAGGCCACGCCGGCGCTCCTTTCGAGCGCTGCGCGAAAGCCTTCGCACACGGGAGCTGAACCATGAACCGGACCGTCGCCTACTTCGCCACCGCGGGCGCCCTCGCGCTCGTGGCCATCCTCGCGGGCCTGCCGCAGCGCGGCTCCACCCCTGGCCCCAAGGTGGGGCCGGTCACCCTCCCCACGCCGGACCCGGCGGTGAGCAGCACGGACGGGTCGATCAAGATGACCGGGCGGCTCTCGCACCCGTACGTGATGCCGGGCACCCAGGATCTCTTCGTCACCGTGGATCTCACCGGCGTGGAGGTCCCCGGCGCGGACCGGGCGCCGGTGAACCTGGCGCTGGTGATTGACCGCTCGGGCTCGATGAGCGGCTACAAGCTCGAGCAGGCCAAGAACGCGGCGCGCCACCTGGTGGAGCAGCTGCGGGAGAGCGACCGGCTGGCGATCGTCCACTACGGCTCGGACGTGAAGTCCCTGCCCTCCCAGCCGGCCACCCCCGCCAACCGGGAGAAGATGCTCCGCTACATCGCCCAGATCTGGGACGACGGCGGGACCAACATCGGCGCGGGGCTGGAGCGCGCGCGCGCGCAGCTGGCCGGCGCGCTCTCCGAGTACAAGGTCAACCGGGTCATCCTGATCAGCGATGGCCAGCCCACCGAAGGCGTCACCGACGAGCGCTCGCTGGCGCAGCTCTCCCGCTCGCTGCGCCAGAGCGGCCTGGCGGTCAGCGCGATCGGCGTGGGCGAGGACTTCAACGAGGACCTGATGCAGGCGATCGCCGAGAACGGCGCCGGCGCCTACGCGTTCCTCCAGGACGCGGCCCAGCTGGCCACCATCTTCCAGAAGGACCTGCAGCGCGCGGGCACGCTGGTGGCGCGCAACGTGGAGCTCTCCTTCGAGCTGCCGGAGGACGTGGAGCTGGGCGAGGTGCTGGGCTACCGCGCCACCCAGGCGGGCAAGACGGTGCGCGTGGCGATGCCGGACTTCTCCGCCGGCCAGCTGGAGCGGGTGGTGGCGCGGCTGCGCGTGCGCGCCGGCGCCCCGGGCTCCTCGTTCGACGTCACCGCCCTCAAGCTGGACTACTCGGACCTGCTCAAGGACGGCGCGGTGAGCACCCGCGCGCAGCTGGCGGCGATGGTGACCGAGCGCAAGGAGGAGGTGGCCAGCCGCCGCGACAAGGACGCCACCGTCTTCGCCACCCGCGCGCTCAAGGCGCAGAACATGGAGCGCGCCGCGCAGGCCCTCCAGAAGGGGGACCGCGCCGAGGCCGAACGCTCGCTGCAGGCCAACGCGCCGCTGCTCCAGGACGCCGCCGCGGTCGCCGGCGCCGAGGCCATGGCGGACGACCTGCGCGAGCAGCAGGAGGTGGTCTCCGGCTTCGGCGCCGCCTCCGCGCCGGCGGAGATCAACGTCCAGGTGAAGGCCGCCAAGGCCAAGTCGCTGCGCGGCTACGGCAAGGTCGGCAGCGTCTACTAGCCAACTCTCCCCTCCTCCCCTCTTCGAAGGCCGAGCCATGACCACCACCGCCGTCCTCCAGCTCCACCACCGGGAAGTCTTCGAGAAGAACGTGGCCCGCGCGCTGCTCGCGGGGGCCGCCGCGGGGTGCGCGCAGCTGCTCTTCGCCCGCGTCCACGTCCCGGTGCCGCTGGCGTACCTGGCCACCGCCGCCGCCGCGCTCGCCTGCGTGCGCGGGGACAAGTGGGACCGCGCGCTGCTCGGGGTGCTCTGCGTGGGGTTGACCGCGGTGCCCTGGCTGCTGGGGCTGGCGCCGCTCTGGACGCTGGCGGTCTCCGGCGCGGTGGCCGGGGCCCTCATGGTGCGCGCCCGCCTCTCCGCGCGCGGCGAGGAGGGCCAGGTGGGGGACAACCGGCCCGGCCCGCTCCACTACGCGGTCACCGCGGGGCTGACTGGCGCGCTCGCCTGCGGCGGCGCCCAGGTGGTGCGGATCCTCGGGGCGCGGCTGGTGGAGGTGCAGACGCCGGCCCTGCTGGCGGCGGCGGTGAACGGCGCGGGGTTGGCACTCTTCGTGGCGCTCGGGTCCATTGCGGCACACCTGGCGCTGCGGCCGGATCCGGTGGAGGCGCGCTGCGAGGAGCTGCTGCCGCAGCTCTCCGGCGAGCTGCAGACGCTCGCCTCTCGCCTCCTGTCGCTCTACCGGCAGTGCGGCGCCTCGCTGGCGCAGCTGCCGCGGCAGCCGGCGCGCGAGGAGCTGGCGCGGACGCTGTCGCGGATGACGCGCGAGGCGGTGGAGCTGGCGTCCGAGTGGACCGGGGTGGAGGCGGAGCTGGAGCAGAACGCGCACCGCGAGCTGACCGAGCAGATCCGCGACCTGGAGGCCAGCGCGGCGCGGGCGCAGGACCTCGTCGCGCGGCGGCAGCTGACGATCGCCGCGGCGTCGCTCAAGGAGGAGCTGACCCGGGTGGCGGAGCTGGCGCTGCGGCGCGAGCGGATCCTGGCCAAGCTCAAGTCGGAGGTCGCGCTGCTGGACCGGGCGCGGATCGCCCTGCTCGGCATGCGCAGCGGCCACGCTCAGCTCAAGGCGGCGGAGCTCTCCGCGCTGGCGCGCAAGCTGGGCGCGCTGGCCAGCGCGCAGGGGGTGGAGGCGCGGATGGCGGACGCGGTGGCCACCAGCGCCGAGCTCACCCACCAGGAGGCGGATCTGGCGGCGGCGGAGCTGGAGGCGGCCATGGCCAAGCCGGTGCCGGTGATCCCGGCCGAGCCGGCCACCGAGCGCGAGGAGGAGGCAGAGGTCACGCCGGCCCCCCGCGCCTCGCGCCTGCCGCTGGCGTGAGTCCGCTTCGGCCGTCCGCGCTCTGCCTCCTCGTTGACGTTGACGTTGACGTTGACGTTGACGTTGACGTGGTCGTTGACGTGAACGTGGACGTGCGACGTGGACGGCCGTTCGACCGCGGCGCCTCTCGTGGCAACGGCCGTCACACGTCCACGTCCACGTCAACGTCAACGTCAACGTTTACGAGCCCGTTCAGCCCGTCCACGTCCACGGGTTTGGCGGCGGTCGCACGCGGGTGACGTGCCCCACGGGCCGTCTAGCGGCTAGCCGCGTCTTGGCTGTAGATTTGCCGCGCCGTGGAGGTGCGGATGTCGCAGCAGCAGCAGCAACCGGAGAGCGCAGAGGATCAGCAGAAGCGCAGGCAGGCGGAGCGGGATCGCTCCACCACCGCGGAGATCCCCGCTCCCCGCCGCACCCTGGAGCTCCCTTCGCTGGCGCCCCGCGCCCTGGTGACGGTGGAGCGCCCGCGGCCGCTGGGGCCGCAGCCCCGCCCCGCGGTGAGGGCAAAGCGTAAGAAGACCTGACGTTTCGCTCGCGTTAACGCGCGGAAAACGGCCCCGTCAGCGCTCGCAGACCCCGGAGATCACTCCGCTTGTGCCCCTTTTGTGGCAGCTGCGCGCGCTCGCAACAGGGGTGCGGCAAGCCGCGACAATCACGGCAATGAACGCGCCCGCGCCGGCGATCCAAGCGTGGGCTTCTCGAAAATACCGGGGGTAGCACCATGACGATCCAGATCCAGCGCGGCCGCCAGTTCCTGGGCGGCACCGAGGCCACGCCGCTCTTCGACGAGCGGGGCCAGCGCGGCGGTTGGTTGAAGGCGGCGGCGGACAAGCTGGTGACGCAGAAGGTGGAGCTGACGCTCACCGACAAGCGCACCGGTCAGGCGGTCTCGCTGGACTCGGCGGCGGCGTGGGACAACTTCCTCTCCGCCAACGTCAGCAGCCAGGCGGCGACCCGCGCCTTCGCCACCCGCTTCGGCATCACCTTCCAGGACTTCGTGGAGCTGGTGGACGACGCGGCCAGCTCGGCGGACACCGGCCTCACGCTGGACCTCTCGCCGACTTCGGAGCTGTCCAAGGCGCTCTCGCTGGACACGATGTCCAACGACTACGGCACCAAGGTCACCCCGGGGGCCTCCATCTCGCTGGGCGCCACCGGCACCGCGCAGGCGGCCTCCACCAACACCATCGGCGCGGAGATCCTCGCCAACCCGGTGGGCGGCGACTGGGACCGCGACCGCACCGAGCAGGAGAGCTGGGCGGACTTCGAGCTGCGCGACGGCGCCACCCGCATCTTCCGGGACAACACCGGCCCGGCCCCGTTCGCCAAGCTCACGGATCCGAAGTGGGACGACCCGGAGTCGATGAAGCTGGTGAACGACTTCGCGCTGCCGCTGCACGTGGAGCGGGACACCACCACGCCCACCAACCCGGACGGCACCCCGAACCTGCAGGACCACAACGAGATGTTCCGCGAGACCTACTTCGACGACGCCAACGGCTCGCTGAAGAAGGCCGGCGCCTCCGTGCGCGCCCGCGTCCGCTTCGACGACGACGCCCCCTTCACCGTGCGCCGCGTGCTGGTGCAAGCAAAGGAAGGCCGCGAGGTCGACCCGCTCACCGGCCGCTCCGCGGTGCACAAGTTCGAGAAGCGCTGGGAGGGGACCTCGCAGACGGAGGAGGGCGCGCAGAAGGCGCTGGTCACCGGCAAGGACGGCAGCTCGGTGATGCCGGTCTCCCAGAAGCTCTACAAGCTGCTCAAGGACACCGGCAACCTGCCGGCGGACGGCCAGCTGACGCTCTCGCCCCAGCACCTGGTGCTGCAACGCCGGCGCCGCACGCACCTCCAGATGGACAGCGTCTCCACCGTCAACAGCCGCCTGAGCACGGCGAAGGCGGAGCTGGACAAGCAGAAGGCGGCGGGCTCGGTGAAGCCCGAGCTCGAGGCGTTCGTGGCCAAGCTCGAGAAGCAGGTCGCTCTGATGAACGACATGAGCACCCTGCTGCGGAAGTACGGCTCGTCCATGCCCTCCGGTGAGACCTTCATCGTCTCGGCGGACCGCTACAACGTCTACGATCCCGCCTCCCGCACCGCGCCCCCGAACGACATCGACGACGAGGCCGGGCGCGCCGGCCGCGGGCTCCACGTGGAGGCCGAGTGGGACACCGCTTCCTCCGAGCCGTTCGAGAAGGCGATCGAGTCCATCGACACCAAGCTCGCCGCCAACCCGTCCAACCGGGCGGAGCTGGAGGCGGACAAGGCGAAGCTGGAGGGCTTCCGCGAGGTCTTCCGCGGGGACGTGGCCAAGACCGTGGCGATCAGCCAGGAGCGGCTGACGGACGCGGGCCTGCGGCTGGATCCGGCCAAGAAGTCCAAGGACGAGCGCGCCGCCGACATCATGGCCGCCGCCCGCAACCGCCCCGTCTTCTGGGTCTGAGGCCACCGCCATGGCGATCGGCAGGGTGTTCGGGCCGACGGATCTCGGCTCCTTCAGCCAAACGAAGGTCCCCCCGGCGCGCTTCAAGCTCGAGGGGCACTCGAAGGTGGACATCAAGGAGGCCTCGGACGTCGTCAGCCTCCCCGGCGGAGCCTTCATCGTCGTGGGTGATCGCTCGGACAGCGCCGAGTTCATCTCTCCCACCGGGAAGTCCTCCCGGTTCAAGCTGGATGGGATCAAGAACGGCTTCTCCGGGCTGGAGGCCGTCACCTACGATCCCATCCGCAAGGCGCTCTTCGTGGCGTCCGAAGAGAAGCAGGAGCTCTACCGCTACGCGCTCCGCTTCGGCGAAGACGGGGTGCCCCAGGCCACGCTGGAGAAGACCTGGGACTACAAGCTCAAGGGACGGGACAACAAAGGCGTGGAGGGGATGGCCTACCTCCCCGGCGAGTTCTCCCCCACCGGGCGGCCCCAGCTGGTGATGGCGAAGGAGGGCGATCCGAAGATGCTCGTCCTGCTCGGAGATCAGGGCGGGGACGAGCCCCAGGAGATCGATCTCGACAAGACGGTGAAGGACGCCTGCAAGGACTTCTCCGCCATCGCGGTGGATCCGCTCAGCGGCCGCCTCTTCATCACCAGCGACGCCTCGGCGCTGCTCGCCGAGGTGAAGCTCTCCAAAAAGGGCGGGAAGATCCACGCGGACCTGGTGCAGGCCCTGCCCTTGCGCGACGGGGACGGCGACGCCTTCGAGCGCGTGGAGGGAGTCACCTTCGACGAGAAGGGCAACCTCTTCGTCCTGCTGGAGAACGCGCGAAAGCTCTACGAGCTGCGGCGGAAGTAGCCCCTCGACTCCGCTGGGGGTGACCGGGGCTTTAGAACTCGGGGATCAGCCCCTGGGTCCCCACGAACTCCACGGCGGTCCCGGCGCGGATGCCCACCTTCTGGCTCCAGCCGCCGGGCACCTCGAGCACGTACTGCGAGAGCTTGGCCACTCCGCGCGACTCCAGCGAGCGCGGGGTGGTGCTCTCCACGATCCCGGCGATCTTCATGTCCTTGCCGATGAAGATCATGTCCAGCGGGATGAGCGTGTTGCGCATCCAGAAGGACTGCTGGGCCTCGCGCGGGAAGAGGAAGAGCATCCCCTTCCCCGCCGCCAGCTCCTTGCGCCACATCAGGCCGCGCATCCGCGAATGATCGGTGGCGGCGATCTCCACCTCCACCGCGTGCGCGCCCCCGTAGGCGTCCTTCAGCAGCACCTTCCCGGTGGGCAGCGGCGGCGGGACGTAGCTCTCGGCGGTGTAGTCCACGGGCGTGTTGGCAACCGGAGGAGGAGGGGCGGCGGGGCGGGGCGGCTCTTCGCGGGGACAGGCGGCCATCGCCACGGCGGCGGCGGCCACCGCGAGCAGCTTGGACATGGTCACGATCTCGGGCTCTTGTTGAGCAGCTTTCCGGTGAGGTCCGAACCCAGGCTGTCAGCCATCAGCTTCTCCACCACCGCCTCGAACTCGCCGCGCTGGCGGTCATCCGAATAGATGAAGCGGATGCCCATCCCGGGCTCCTCGCCGTCCGCCTTGGACCAGACCACCTCGCCGAGCAGCTCGAAGGGGGCCTCGCGCTGGGGCACCGTCAGCTTGAAGAGGAAGCGGGTGCCAATGGGCAGCGGCTTCTTCGTCTTGATGAAGGTGCCGCCCTTGGAGATGTTCTTGGTGTAGTCGGCGAAGAAGGAGTTGAGCTTCTTGTAATCGACCTTGAGCTCAATCGGCGCGCGCGTGTGCTGGCGCCCCTCGCTGCCTCTGGTTGGGTCAGCCATCGCGTGGAGTATAGAGATTGTGATGGGACAAGTCCTGATTCGCGCAGCCGCCCTCCTACGCCGGCCGGCGGTGTGGGTGGCGGGACTGCTCCTGGGCGTGGGGGGCTCCCTGCTGGTGGCGATCCCCTTGTTCGGCCTCCCCGGGTACGAGCTCTCCGCGGCGGTCACGCTCGGGGCGGGGTTGCTCGGCGGCGTGGTGGGCGCGAGCGCGGGCTTCCAGGAGCGCAGGCTCCTGCGCGGGGTGGAGGTGGAGGTAGAGCCTCGCCCCTCCGGCGCCCTGCGGCTGGAGCACCCGGCGGCCGCGCTGCTGGCCGCCTGGGCGGCGGCGGCGCTGTGCGTCCTGGCCGCGGCCGCCCTCCCCTTCGCCGTGGCCTCGCTCTTCGCGGCCGTCTCCACCGCGTGTGATCCCTTCTCCAACGCCGGCTTCTACCCGGTGCTGGTCATCCCCTCCGCCGCGCTCTCCACGCTCGCCGGCGTGCTCTGCGCGCTCGCGGCGCGGCGCCCCCGCGGCGCCTTCGCGTTCTTCGCGCTGCTGATCGCGCTGTCGCTGGCGGCCACCTTCTGGCCCCTGCTCGCCGGCCCGCAAGTGTTCGCCTACGATCACTTCCTCGGCTACCTGCCCGGCCCGCTCTACGACGAGGCGCTCACCCTCCCCAACGCGCTGCTCTGGTTCCGGCTGCAGACCTGGGTGCTGTGCGGCCTGACCTGGATGTTCGGCGCGCTGCTGCTGGACCTGCGCACCGGCTCGCTCGGGGTGCCGCAGGCGCGCCCGGGCGTGGCGGCGGGCGTGGCGCTCTTCCTGGCCCTGGCGGCGCACGGCGGCCTGCGCGCGGGGGAGCGCGGCCACCACACCTCGCGGGCTCGCCTGGAGGAGAAGCTGGGCGGCGCGCGCGAGTCCGAGCACTTCCAGCTCTACTTCCCGCGCGCGCGGCCGCGCCTGGAGGTGGACCGGCTGCTGAGAGATCTGGAGTTCCGCCACGCGCAGCTCTTGGCCTTCCTGGGGGACGCCCCCAAGGAGAAGATCCGCGTCTACGTCTACGCGTCCGCCGCACAGAAGCGCGAGCTGGTGGGCGCCTCGCAGACCCAGTTCGCCAAGCCCTGGCTGCGCGAGCTGCACATCAACGACGCCCCGTTCCCCCACCCGGTCCTCAAGCACGAGCTGACCCACATCATGGCCTCGCCGTTCGGCGCCGGGCCGTTCGACGTGACGGTGAGGCTGGGGGTATGGCCCCTGATGGGGCTGATTGAAGGCATGGCGGTGGCCGGGGACGACCCGCATGACGAGCTCACCCTCCACGAGTGGGCCGCCGCCATGCGCAAGCAGAAGCTGGCGCCAGACATCCGCGGCCTGGTCCGCCCGGAGGGCTTCTACGCGAGCGCGCCTTCCCGCGCGTACACGCTGGTGGGCTCCTTCCTGCGCTTCCTCGCCGACACCTATGGCGCGCCCAAGCTGCGGGCGCTCTACGCGCACGGGGACTTCGAAGGGGTGTACGGCCGGCCGCTGGACGCGCTCGCCCAGGAGTGGGAGCGGTACGTGGACGCGGTGCCGCTGGACGAGCAGGCGGTGAACCTGGCCTTCGAGCGCTTCCGCCGTCCCGCGCTCTTCGCCCGGGCCTGCGCGCGCGAAGTGGCCACGCTCTCCGAGAAGGCCGCGCAGGCCCTCTACAGCGATCCCACGGAGGCCCGCGAGCTCTACGCGCGCTGCGCGAAGCTGCAGCCGGAGGAGCCCGCCTTCGCGCTCGGCGAGGCGCGGGCGCTGCAGCGGTTGGAGGCGTGGGACGAGGCGCGGGCGCGGCTGGACGCCCTGCTCACGAGGGTGAAGGGGACGCCGGCCCTGGCCGCGGACGTGCTGATGGCCAAGGCGGATCTGGCGCGGGCCCGGGGCTCGGACGCCGAAGCGAGCGCCGCCCTGCAGGCGCTGCTGGAGCTTCGGCCGGGCGCCGCCACGGATCGCACCGCGCGGGTGAAGCTGGCGGCGCTGGGCGCGGACCCGGCGTCCCGGGCGATCTGGAGTTATCTCGGGGACGCGCCGGAGGGGCTCAAGCTGGTCCTGCTGCGGGACGCGGTGGATCCCTCTACCCCGCAGCCGATCTTGAGCTACCTGCTGGGACGGCGGCTGCGGCAGGAGGGGGCCTCCCGGCTGGCGGTGGAGGCGCTCACGCGCGCGCTGGCGGGAGAGCTGCCGGACAGCGTGCGCAAGGAGGCGCTGCGGCTTTTGCTGGAGGCGCTCTTCCTGTCCGGGGACTGCCAGGGGGTCCGGGATCTGGCGGGGCGGCTGCCCGGCTTCGGCGCGGCGTTCAAGGCGAACGCGGAGGAGCTCGTCTCCCGGTGCGCGTTCGAGGAGAAGGCCTTCAACGGTCCGCTGGTGCCGAAGGAGAGTTTCCGCTAGAGCGTGGCGCGCTCACTTCTGAGGAGGATGTCCCAGATGAAGTTCGAGGCGCGGCAGCGGATCAAGGCGACGGTGGACGAGGTGGAGCGCGCGCTGCTGGATCCGCGCTACCCCGAGTTCCTGCTCAAGCACCACGGGGTGCTGCTGGAGGTCCAGCCGCAGGAAGTAAAGGACGAGGGCTCCAAGGTGCGGCGGAAGATCCGCTACCGCCCCAAGCCGGTGATCAAGTCGATCGGCCCCAAGACGGTGCCGCCCGAGTGGTTCGCCTTCGTCGAGACCTCCACCTGGGACAAGACGAAGAAGGAGCTCTCCTTCACCAACAACGCCACCAGCCAGAAGATCTCCAACATGCTGGTGAACACCGGCGTGCTGCGCCTGCGCGACGCGGGCGGGCAGACCGAGCGGGTGATGGACGGGGAGATCTCCTTGAAGCTCCCCTTCCTGCTCAAGCCGCTGGCGATGATCGCCGAGCAGGTGATCAAGGCGGAAGGGCTCAAGCTCCTCGACGGCGAGGTCCCGGTGCTGGAGAAGTTCATTGGCGAGGTGCTTCGCCAGCCGTGAAGGACAATTTGTCAGGCGCCTCGGGGGGCCGGTGCCAAGCTGGCACTCCCGGGCGCCGCGCCGCCCCGCTCAACCGGCCCCGCGCCGCGGAGATCCGCTGGCACGGTGCATGAATCCGAAGGCCCGACCATGCGACCCACCTTGAACCGGCTGGCCCTGCTCTGCGCCCTGGCGCTCGCCGCGGCGTGCACGCCGCGCCGCATCCCCGGCACCGAGATCGACGACACCACGGAGACCCGCGCCATCCTCAACGTGATGGAGCAGTACCGGGCGGCGGTGGAGGCCAAGGATGCCAAGGGCGTGGCGGCGCTGGCGGACGAGACCTTCAAGGACGACGGCGGCAGCGCCAGCACCGAGGACGATCTCGACTACAAGACGCTCGCCAGCAAGCTGACCGAGCGGCTCGGGCGGGTCTCGGATCTCAAGCTGGAGCTGAACGTGAAGAAGATCAGCTTCCACGAGGACCGCACCGCCAGCGCCATCTACAACTACACCACCAGCTTCATGATGCCGGGGCTCTCCCACAAGCGGGAGAGCTTCTCCGAGATCAAGCAGATGTGGTTCCGGCGCGTGGGCGATCAGTGGAAGATCGCCTCGGGGATCTAGAGCCCCACGAGCTCGCCGAAGCGCAGCGGCCCCAGCGCCTGGAGCGCCTGCACCCGCGCCAGGTAGGTCCGGAAGTCCTTGCGCACCAGCCGCTCCGGCGGCAGCGGCGAGAGGTGGAAGTCGCGGATCCGCGAGAGCGTGTAGCGGCAGGCCCCGAACAGCGCGTGGAGGTGGAGCCCCTTCCGCTCGTTGGGCTGCAGCGGCCGCTCCGCCTGGTACCCGGAGAGCAGCGCGCGGCACAGCGACGGGTCGTACTCGCGGTCGAAGCACCAGGCGTTCAGGGTGATCGCCAGATCCCTCACGTAGCTGTCCACGCAGGCCATCTCGAAGTCGAAGAAGGCGCTCACGCGCTCGCCCAGCCACTTCACGTTGTCCATGAAGAGGTCCGCGTGGATCGCCCCGCGCGGCAGCAGCCCGGTCCCCGGCTCCTCGCGGCGCACCCGCTCCAGGGCGGTGGCCACCACCTCCGCCGCGGCGGCGACCTCGGCGTCCGCATGGCGGCGCAGCCCGGCGAGCCAGCCCTCCACACAGGCGAGCCCGTACGGGTTCTGCCGCTCGCCGGAGAAGGACGCGGTGAGCCGGTGCAGCTTGCCCAGCTCGCGGCCGAGCGCGGCGGCGGCGTCCACGGTGAAGCGCCCGCGGGTGAGCTCCTCGCCCGCCAGGTAACCGAAGACGCTCACCCGCCCGCCCGCGAGCGTCAGGAACGGCGCGCCGTCTTCGGCGTGCAGCGGCCTCGGCGCCGGGAAGTGGGCCTGCGCCAGGTGGTCCAGGAGCGCCGCCTCGAACGCCAGCTCCCCTTCCGCTCGCACCGTGGTGTGGCGCAGGAAGAAGCGCCCCTTCGCCGTCTCCAGGCGGTAGTTGGTGTTGATCGAGCCCTGGGGGACGCCTTCGGTTGCTCGCAGGGGCCCCAGGCCGAAGCGCTCGGCGGCCTCCTGCAGGACCTCCGGCGACAGCACGGTGTGGACGGCCAAGGATCCGCTCCCGGCGCGCGTTGACACGCCTGTTTTGGCGACGTTATACCGCTTCGCCTTTTTCAAAGGCGGAGGCGTCCATGGCAGAGGCGGAGACCCCGAAGGGCCGGGATTGGAAGAAGCGCGAGAGTTTCTCCTCGGCCATCATCCAGATCGCGGTGGTGGCAGTGTTGCTCGCCGGCGCGGTGTGGTTCATCCGCGGCCGCGGCGTGCGCCGGGAGGAGACGGCCCGCATCCTCAAGGAGGCGCGCGCCACCGCGCTGCGCGACAACCCCTCTGACCTGGACAAGGCGCTCTCCCAGCTGGACGAGCTGTGGACCGTGGACGCCAACGCGGCGGACGGCCTGGCGCTGGCGGCGGACCTCAACGCGGAGAAGTGGATCATCCACCGGCAGCCGGACGCCGAGAAGAAGGCGCGCGACTTCCTGGACCGCGCCAAGGCCGCCAACTCCCGCTCTGAGGAGCGCTACGCCACTGAAGGCCTGGTGCTGATCGCGGACGGGAAGCCGAAGGAGGCGGACGACTTCGTGGAGGACCTGCGCAAGCGCGGCGCGAGCAGCGGCCGGCTCTGGTACGTGCAGGCCCGCGCCAACCAGACCCTGGGCCGGCTCTCCGCGGCGAAGACCGCGTTCAACACCGCCTCGGAGAAGTCGTGGAAGGATCCGCGCTTCACCACCGCGCAGGGCGAGGCCTTCCTGGACGAGGGCGCGCTCTTCCCGGCGATGGAGGCCTTCACCAAGGCGCTGGGCTCCAACCCGGACCACATCCGCGCGCGGCTGGGGCTCTCGCTCGCGCAGCTCTACAAGAAGGACCGGGTGAAGGACGCCTCGGACGCGGTGACGGACATCCTCGGCAAGAGCGCCGAGCTCACCCCCGCCGTCAAGGCGCGCGCCCTCACCGTGAAGAGCGAGCTGGCCGCGTTCGACGGCAAGCTGGACGACGCGATCAAGGCCGCCGACGAGGCGATCGCCGCCAACCCGGATGATCACCTCGCCTACTTCGCCAAGGCCAAGGCGATGGCGCAGAAGAAGGACGCCGGCGCGCTGGACGCCTTCCAGGCCGCCATCTCCAAGCGCAAGACCGCCCCCATCCTCTACTTCGAAGGCGCGCTGCTCTCGCAGTCCCTGGGCAACCACCAGGGGGCCATGGCGCTGCTGGATGCGTACGAGACCACCTTCAAGGACGTGAAGAACGTCTCCTCCGAGGGTGAGTCGCCGTACCTGGACCGGGACGACAAGTACTACATCACCCGCGGAGACGTGCTGAAGGAGGCCGGCAAGCTGGACGAGGCCATGGCCGCCTACGACAAGGCCGTGGCCGCCAAGAACGTCAACCTGGTCCGCGCGCACTACTCGAAGGGCTCGCTCTTCCTCGCCAAGAAGGAGTTCGACAAGGCGGCGGAGACGCTGTCGGCGATCACCCCGCCGGACGGCAGCGGCGCGCTCGCCGAGGCCTACCTGGCCATGGGCGAGACGCTCTTCGCGAAGAAGGACTTCGCGCCGGGCTGCCAGAACTTCGCGTTCGCGCTGGCGCGCTTCAAGAGCCAGCAGGCCCCGCGCGAGAAGCTCAATGGGATCCTCGAGGACGTGAACAAGCGCCTCATCGCCGCCGGCCAGAAGCCGATGGCCAAGCTTTGGATGGACGAGGCGAAGCCGATCATCCAGTAGCTCGTCCGCTGAGACTTCAGCTCCCGCGAGCGCCTCCAGCGAGGGGCGCTCGCTTTGTTTTTGGGGCGCGCAATTCCTGCGCGTTCCCGATGCGCGCGCCGTCGCCAGACGAAGGGGTTGCGCTGCTTTGGCGGTGCAAGGCTGTGCCCGCGCCTTGCAGCGCGTCTGGCCGTGAACGCTCCGCCCCCGCTGTCGACGTCCGTCCATGAGGTGAACCGGTCGCCCACGCCGCGCAGCAAGGAGCTGCTGCGCGCGCTCGTTCCTTCCGGCGCAAGGGGACCCCGCCCCGACGCGTTCGAGCCGCAGCCGCCCCGGCTGAGCGCCGCGGCGCTGGAGCACCTCGGGCAGGGCGCGCCCCGCGCGGATCCGCTGGCGCACTTCACGGCCCACCCGGAGGAGCATTCGGCGCACCTCGCGGCGGTGGAGTTCCTGGACCTCCACACCGAACAGAACGCGCGCGGCCGGGCCACGGTGGACGTGCGCGCCGTGGTTGAGCTGCTCGCGCGCTTCCTGGCCGAGCCCGCCCACCTGCTTCAGCGCAGCCAGCTGCTGGGAGCGGTCCTCTATCAGCTCTCCCGGCGCGACGAGGCCGCCCACGAGGCCACCGTGCGCGGCCTCCAGGCGCTTCGCGAGCAGCACCTCCCGCTCGTCCTGCCCGCGGCCGCGGCGGACCCCGACCACTTCCAGGGGGCGCTGGATGACCCCGAGGCAGAGGCGGACCTCGCCGAGGAGGTGCGGCACCACCGGCGCTAAAGCCAGCGGCCTCACTCCTCCAGCCGCTTCTTGAGCGCGACGAGCGCCTCCAGCCGGTGGCGCTCGTACTTCTTGATCCAGCGCTCGGAGAGCTCCTGGATGGGCACCGCGTTGAGGTAGTGCAGCTTCTCCCTCCCCTGCCAGACGGTGACCACCAGCCCGGCCTCCTCCAGCAGGGCCAGGTGCTTGCTCACCGCCTGGCGGGAGATCTTCAAGTGCTCGCAGAGCGACGAGAGCGTCTGGCCGCTGCGCGCGTGCAGCTGGTCCAAAAGCTCCCGCCGCCCCTCGTCCGCGAGCGCCTTGAAGACCTTGTCCATCTACCCCCACGTGGTGAAGAGCGGCTTGCCGGTCTCCAACAGGGACTTCAAGTTGGAGAGGATGCCAGGCCAGCCGTTGGAGATCCCCTCGTAGGACTTGCTGCCCGGCTCGAAGTCGTCATGCGTGATGGTGAGCGCCACTGCGGGTCCGCGCGGCGCAAGCTCGAAGGTGACGCGGGAGGGGCGCTCCCCTTCCGCGCGCTCGGAGAGGAAGGTGTACGAGAGCACTTTCGGCGGCTCGAAGCGCAGGACCTGGCCGCGGATACCGTTCTTGGAGCCGGGCGCGCCCGCCACCACCACCGGCGATCCCACCTTCCAGTCGGACTTCAGATCAGAGCCGCCCCAGTACTGCTTGGTGAACTCCCCCTGGGTGAGCGCCGCCCAGAGCTTGTCCGGCGTGGTGCCAATCCAGATTGTGTAGACGAACTTCGGCTTCTCCATGGTGCGTCGCTCCAGCGAAGAGGGTGGGATGCGCGCGGGAGATTCAGGCAACCATATGGTTGCATGTCAAGCCCGTCCCAGCGGTGCCCCGCTCAGCCCGAGCGAAGTCGAGGGCCCACGTGCGGTCTCTGCCTCGACTGAGGGTCTTAGGGCACCGGCGCGGCCTTGCAGGCGTCGAGCGCCTTGCGGAGCGAGGCCTCGAACGACTCGCGGTCCGCCGCCGGGGCCTCCTCCGAGAACGCGCCCTTCGCGCGCTCGGCGAGCAGCGCCGCGTCCGCGCACCGCTGCTGCTGGACGAGCACTGCGGAAGCAAGTGCCATCGCCTCGGGCCACCAGGGGGCGAGCCGCACCAGCGCTTTCGCTTGATCCATTGCCTCCGGCCATCTGCTCGCCTCCGCGAGCACCCGCACGCGGGCGCGCAGCGCCCGCGCGTCCGAAGGAGCCAGGCGCAGGGCCTCCACCGTGAGGCGGTCCTGGTCCGTCGGCGAGCGCCCTTCTGCGTGCGTGGCCAGGAACATCGCCACCCGCGGATCCGCGGCGCTCGGCTCCAGCGCGGCCACTTGCTCGGGCGAGAGCGCCGAGGGCTGGTGCCCTTCGAGCAGCCTCGCCTCGGTACTCGCCGGGAAGCGCTGGCGCAGCTCGCTCACCACCGCCCGTCGCTGCTCGTCCTTCCCGGTGCACGGGGCGCGCCATGTCCAAGCACCCGGTCCGTGAACGGCTCGCAGGGGTTGAAGCGGACAGATTGTCCAACCGCACTGGCTGGAGCGGACACTGTGACGCCGCTACAGGACGCCCTCTTCGCGCCAAGAGGCGGAGACGAAGCGCCACTGCCCGTCGCTCTCTCGGGTGAGCTTCCCCTCCACCCGGTAGGAGCCCATCACGCTCTCCTTGGTGAGGTTCTGCAGCTCCTTCGCGTCCGAGCGGCCGAAGACGAACTTGCCCTGGAACTCGGCGGTGGAGCCAGCGGCGGAGACGCGGGTGTCCACCACGAAGACGCGCACCCAGCTGCCCCGGAGGATCTGCGCGGCGATGAAGCCCTTCATCTCCTGCTTGGAGAGGCCGTCCGCGCTCCGGAAGGACTCGGAGAGCTGGTCCAGCACGAAGCCCACGTCCTTCTTCTCCGCCGCGCGCGCCATCTGGATGACTTTTTGCCGGATGACCTCCTCCGGATCCTCCGGGGCGCGCGGCCAGAGGATCCAGACGGCGAGCGCCGCGGCGAGGGCCAGCCCCACCGCGAGCAACCGTTCGCGGGAGACCGTCACGCCGCGTTGCCCTCGAGCACCAGCTCGTCCGCGTCGATGATCTCGGACGGGCGGAGCGCCTCGCCGATCTGCTTGAGCCGGCGGTCGGAGAGCCCCTCCAGGTACTTCTTCATCTCCGGGTAGCTCTTCATCAGCTCCGTGAACGAAGCCCGGTCCAGGCAGGCGATGGCCGTCTTGCGGGTGGCCGCCACGGTGGCGGTGGCGCGCAGGCCGGTGAGCAGGGAGATCTCCCCCGCCACGTCCCCCTCGCGCAGCACGCCCAGGCTCACCTGGCCGCCCGCGGGGTCATCCTTCTGCACCATCAGCTCCCCGGCGAGGACCAGGAACAGGCCTTCCGAGTGCTCGCCTTCGGTCAGCACCTTCTCCCCCGGCTGCACCGCGCGGAAGGCGAAGCGGCGCAGCAGCGCCTGCCGCTCGGACTCGGGGATCTGCAGGAACAGGGGCGAGTTGGCGAAGAGGTTGCGCGCCATGCGCTGCTGGGCGAACTCGGCCAGCGCCACCGGCACGGACGGGTAGTGCTTGGCGATCGCGTTGAGGTGCTCGCGGCGCAGCTCGAAGACCTCGGTCTCGGTCACCGCGCTCACCGTGGCGGTGGGCGGCGCGCCGGTGAGCAGCGAGAGCTCGCCGAAGATGGAGCCGCCGCCGAGGTAGGCCAGCGTCCGGCCCTTGTTCCCATCCGAGCGGGTGACCTCCGCCTTCCCGGCCACCAGCACGTAGATCACGTCGCCGCCCTGCCCCTCCTCCACCAGCCGCTCCTTCTCCTTGAGCTCCCGGAAGCCGATGGCGGTGACCAGGTCCACGAAGGCCTCGCGCTCCAGGTCCGCGAAGAGCGGCAGCGGCGGGCGGGCGTTGGCGTCCGCCTGGCCGCCGGTGTCCGGCGCCGCGAGCACCTCAATCGCCCGGTTGGAGAGCTCCTCGCCCGAGAGCGTCATGAGATCCTCCTGGACGTTGCCGTCGTAGAGGGTCTCCGGAGGCAGCGGCGGCGGCACGGTGGCCTTGCCCGAAGTGGCGCGGGCGGCGCGCGCGTGGATCCGCGCCAGGGTGTCCTTGAGCCGCCGCTCGGTGGGGCTGATCTGCAGCGCCTGCTTGCAGGCGGCGATGGCGGAGAGCAGGTAGTCGCGCTTGAGCAGCCCCTCCGCGCAGGCGTGGAGCGCGGTCACGGCGCGCTCCTTCTCACCCAACTCGGTGAGGCAGCGCGCGGCGTGCATCCGCGAGCGGTGGTCCGCGGGCGTCCGGCGGACGGCCTCGGAGAAGACGCCCAGGGCTCGCTCGAACTGGCGGTCCTCGAGCAGATCCATGCCCAGCTCACGCAGGGAAGACTGGCTCATAGGGACGAAGAGGCTAGTCCTACGGCTGCATCGAGGCGAGCGCCTCTTTCGCCTTGTGGTACACGGCCGCGTCCGCCGGGGCGATCTCCAGGATGATCTTGAAGTTGACGATCGCCGCGCGGGGGTCGCTGTCGCGCACCTGGTAGCCCTTCCCGTAGAGCTCGTCCGCGGTCTCCAGGAGCCGGGCCAGCCCCTCCTTGGCGCGCTCCTCGGAGGGGTTGAGCTTGAGCGTCTCCCGGTACCCGGCCGCGGCCGACGGGTAGTCCGCCCGGGCGTGCGCGGCCTTGGCGGCGGCGAGCGCGGCGGAGGCGAGCTCCTCGTCGATCAGCGTGCCCAGGGCGCCGGTGAAGCCGATGTCCTTGTAGATCTCCTTCGCCCGGCGCAGCGGCCGGACCGAGCTCTCCAGCGCCCCCGCCTTGAACTTGCGCTGCCCATCCTCGAAGTTCCGGGCGAACGTGGGGATGAGCTTCTTGAGCTCGGTGGAGCGGGCGCGGATGTCGGCGTCGTCCCGGAACTGCTCCGTCACGCGGTCGCACTCGAGCGTGGCGCGGGAGAACTCCCCTGCGTGGAACTTGCGCGCCACGCCCTGGAAGGCGGTGTCCAGCTCCGCGGCCCGGGCCTGCTCCTGCCGCTTCTTGCCCTGCTCCACGCTCTTGACCCGCTGGGTCTCCCGGTAGCGGCGGTCCCCCTCCAGCTTCACCTTGAGCTCCACCAGCTGGTTGGAGAGCTCCTGGCTACGGGACGGGGTGAGGCCAGGGATGATCTGCGCCGCGGACTCCGCGTCCTTGTTGGCGAGCGCCTCCTTCGCCTTCGCGTAGAGGTAGTCGTCGTGCTTGGCGTTCACCTCCACCCGGAGGGCGTTGGCCCGGGCGGTGCGCTTGGGCCCCACGTTGACGATGGACTTGAGCTCCGCCTCCGCCTCCAGGAACTTGCCCTCGTCCGTCAGCTTGCGGGCCGCCTCCAGCGCCTTCTCCGCCCCCAGCTCGCGCCGCGCGCGGTCCCCGAGCCCCTCGCGGTCCGCCGTGGCGAAGAGCTGGGTGGCCCGCTGCGCCAGGTTGATCGCCGTCTCCAGCTGATCCGCGTCCAGCGCGGCGCGCGCGGCCGCGAGCTGGACCTCCGCGGCCTCCAGCTGCGGGTCCTTGGACTCCCGGGTGGCGATGAAGACGGTGATCAGCACCGCCAGCAGGGTGCCCGCCGCGGCGATCGCCGCGCCCAGCTTCTGGTTGCGGGAGAGCGCGCCGAACCGCTCGCGCATCTTCCGGCCGCGGCGCAAGAGCCCCGCGAAGTCCGCGCCCTCCTCGTGGATCCGCGAGCTGGCCGCGTCTGGCGCGGACGCCTCGGGCGCCGGCTGTGGGTTGGCGGCCGCCTCGGCCTCCTTGGCCAGCTGCTCCGCCCGCTCCGCCGCGGCGGCGGCCTTCGCCAGCTCCTCCAGCTCCTGCTTCTCCTGGGCCTCGCGCGCCTTTCGGTACTGCGCGAGCTCGTCCACGAACTTGAACTTGGTCTTGCCGATGGCGATCTCGTCGCCATCCTGGAGGAGCTGCTCGCTGACCTTCTGGCCGTTGATCTTGGTCCCGTTCCCGCTGCCCAGGTCCCGCAGCATCACGCCCTTCTCGCCCTGGATCATCTCCAGGTGGCGGCGCGAGACGGACTGATCCGAGAGCTTGAGGTCGCAGCCGGGGACGCGCCCCACCACCATCCGCACGCCGCGGAAGCGCTTGGTCTTCCCCTGGTCAGGACCGAGGACGATCTCCAGGCGGAAGGGCGGGCCGGCGCGGGTGCGGTCGCCCTGCTCCTCCTCTTCGGGCTCGTCCACCGGGGCGATCCGCGTCTTGCCCCGGCCCTTGGCGCGGGTGGCGGTCCGGCTCTTCTGCGCGCGGGAGGCGTCCTCGTCCTCGTCCAGACCCTGGTAGCTCTCGTCCTCCTCCGGGTAGTCGTCCTCGCCGTAGATGTCCTCGTCGCCGTCCCGCGGAGGGGCGCCGTCCGGGTCATCCACCAGCAGGTCGTCCAGCGGGGCGTCTGGATCCTCTTCCTCTTCGTCCTCCTCCCGCTCGTGGCGCGCGGAGCCGGTCTCGTCGTCCTCGCGCTGGTCTTCGGGGAGATCTCCCACCGGGTACTCGGAGCCGGTGAGGTACTCGCCCTCCTCGTTCATGCCTTCGCGCCGCGGGTGCTCGCCGCTCATCCGGCCGGGCGGCGCCTCCCACTCCGCGACGGCCGGGGCGTGCTGGTCCGTGCCCGCGAGCGAGGCGTCGTCCTCGTCGCCATGGTCGTAGTCCCCTGGAAAGGGCGGCGCGGTCCCCACTTCGTCCTCGGCGTCCGGCTTGGCGCGCACGTCCGTGTTCCGGTCGTGCGAGGACACCTGGGACCGACTCAGGGGCTTGCGCGGATCCACTTCCGCGCGGGACTGCATGGGGCGACGAGGGGGCATCTGCCGGAGGTGGGATGTTATCGGCGGGATGGGCGTCAGGGGAAGCGACGCGTCACCTCGCATTTCCCGGTGTTGCCGGTACCCTGGCCGGCCGTTACCGTTCGCGGCTCGACCTTGCGCGTCACGACCGGACATTCCACCGGCCGCGCCGCTGTTACCGACCCACACTCCCACCATCTCGTCGTAAAGAGCGCGCCCATGCCCCGCCTGCCCGCCCGTCCTTCGAAGAAAGCTGCGTCTTCTCCCGGCCCCCAGCCGCAGGCGGCTCCCCTGCTCCCGGTGGGGCTGATCGAGCGGCTGCTCGCCGCGGCCATGGAGAAGGGCGGGGAGTTCGCCGAGGTCTACGTGGAGCGCGCGGTCTCCACCGCGGTGATCCTGGAAGAGCAGAAGCTCAAGAGCGCGCAGACCGGCCTGGCCCAGGGCGTGGGGATCCGCGTCATCGCCGGCGCGAAGGTGGGCTACGCGTACTCGGACGACCTGGACGAGCCGGCCTTGCTGCGCGCGGCGAAGACGGCGGCGATGATCGCCCAGGGCGGCGGCTCGGAGCGCTCCTTCAAGGTGAGCCGGGCCCCCGCCCCCAGCTTCTACAAGGTGAGCCCGGCGCTGGCGGACATCGAGGTCTCCCGCAAGGCGGCGCTGCTCACCCGGGCGGACAAGGCGGCGCACCAGTTCGATCCGCGGATCAAGCAGGTGATGGCCAGCTGGGGCGACTACAGCAAGCGGATCTGGGTGGCCAATACGGAAGGGCGCTTCGCCGAGGACGTCCAGGATCTCTGCCGGCTCGGCGTGCAGGTGGTGGCCGAGGGCAAGAAAGGCGAGCGCCGCACCGGCTTCTACGGCGGCGGCGGGCGCGTGAGCTTCAACCACTTCGACACCTTCACCCCGGAGCAGGTGGCGCGGGAGGCGGCGCGGCAGGCGATCGCCACGCTCGGCGCGGTGGAGGCCAAGGCGGGCCAGCAGTCGGTGGTGCTGGCGCCCGGCTGGAGCGGGATCCTCCTCCACGAGGCGGTGGGCCACGGGCTGGAGGCGGACTTCATCCGCAAGAAGACGTCCCTCTTCGCCGGCAAGCTCGGCCAGAAGGTGGCCAGCGACAAGGTGACGGTGATCGACGACGGCACGGTGGCCAACTCGCGCGGGTCCATCAACGTGGACGACGAAGGCCACGCCGGCGAGTGGAAGGTGCTGATCGAGCGCGGGGAGCTCAAGGGCTACCTCTACGACTCGCTCAACGCCAAGCTGATGAACCAGCGCTCCACCGGCAGCGGGCGGCGCGAGTCCTTCAAGCACATGCCGCTGCCGCGGATGACCAACACCTATCTGGCCCCGGGCGACGAAGACCCGCAGGACATCATCAAGTCGGTGAAGAACGGCCTGTACTGCGCGCAGTTCGGCGGCGGGCAGGTGGACATCACCAACGGGAACTTCGTCTTCGAGGTCAGCGAGGCCTACGAGATCGAGGACGGGAAGATCGGCCGGCCGGTGAAGAACGCCACGCTGATCGGCGTGGGGCCGGAGGCGCTCAAGCACGTGTCGATGGTGGGCTGCGATCCCATGCCGGATCCCGGCATGGGCACGTGCGGCAAGGACGGCCAGTCAGTGCCGGTGGGCGTGGGCCTGCCGACGCTGCGGATCGACAACATGACCGTGGGCGGGACGAGGGTCTAAAGACCATGGCGACGAGCTACGAGCAGCTGACGAAGCGGCTGGTGCAGCGGGCCAAGAAGCTGGGCGCGACGCAGGCGGAGGCGTTCCTCCAGGTGGGCCGGGAGAGCGGCGTCCGGGTGCGGGACGGGGAGATCCAGGACCTCACCGAGGCTGTCTCCAAGGGCGTGGGGGTGCGGGTCATCTCCAAGGGCAAGCTCGGCTTCGCCTACACGTCCGACTTCCAGCCGGAGACGCTGGACGCGTTCGTCTCGCGCGCCATCCAGCTGGCGGAGGCCGCGGCGCCGAACAAGCTC
Source organism: Myxococcaceae bacterium (assembly GCA_044229415.1). Lineage (GTDB taxonomy): Bacteria > Myxococcota > Myxococcia > Myxococcales > Myxococcaceae > JBGATB01. The sequence continues at coordinate 69,693 of JBGATB010000043.1, forward strand.
AACGGCCTGCCCAGCCGAGGAGATCTCAAGGGGCTGGAGGACGTGGCGGAGCTCTACGATCCGGAGGTCGCCAACCTCGCGCCGGACTGGAAGATCAAGAGCGCGCTGGAGATGGAGAAGGCGGGCAAGGCGTTCGACCCGCGGGTGACCACGTTCGACAGCGTGGGCGCCGGGGACTACGTCTCCGAGGTCTACCTCGCCAACAGCGAGGGCGTGACCGCGGGCTACAGCGGCACCTACGTGTACCTCTACGCCAGCCCGGTGGCCTCGGAGGGCGATCAGCTGCAGACCAGCTACTGGGTGGACTACCGGCGCTTCCTCTCCGAGCTGGACTCGCCGGAGAGCGTGGGGCGCGAGGCCGCCCGCCGCGCGGTGCGGATGCTCGGCGCGCGCAAGGTGAAGAGCCAGAAGGTGCCGGTGGTGTTCGACCCGATGATGGCCGCCGGCTTCGTGGGCAGCGTGGCCAGCGCCGCCAACGGGGACGCGGTCTTCAAGAAGGCGACTATTTTCGCCCCGCTCTTGGGCAAGAAGGTGGCGCGGGAGACGGTCACCATCGTGGACGACGGGCGGCTCGCGCGCGGCCTGGGCACCAGCCCGTTCGACGGCGAGGGCGTGCCCACCCGGCGCACGCCGATCCTCGAGCGCGGCGTGCTCAAGAGCTTCCTCTACGACGCGTTCACCGCGCGAAAGGCCAAGGCGAAGACCACCGGAAACGCCTCCCGCGGCTACAGCTCGCTGCCGCACATCGGCGTGCACAACCTCTATCTGGAGAAGGGCACCACGCCCCCGGAGGAGATCCTCAAGGGCGTGAAGAACGGCTTCTACGTCACCGCCATGCTCGGCCGCGGCGCCAACACCGTGACCGGCGACTACTCCCGCGGCGCCAATGGGCTGTGGATTGAAGACGGCGAGCTCGCCTTCCCCGTCCAGGAGGTCACCGTGGCGGGGAACATGCTGCAGATGCTCCAGGGCGTGGACGCCATTGGCAGCGACCTCACCTTCCGCGGCTCGGTGGGCGCGCCCACCATCCGCTTCGACGAGCTGACCGTCTCCGGGGCGTAAAGGGCACACGAGGGGGATTCACACATGGCAGGGAAGAGCGCCGCAGCCGCAGCCACCACCGCCGCCAAGAAGAAGCCGGCCAAGCCGCGCCGCAAGAAGGCGGCGCCGGGCTCCAAAGGTCTCTCGCCCACGGACGTGGCCCAGGCTCAGAAGGACGGCGAGGAGTTGGCTGAGCTGGTGAAGCAGGACGGCGGGGCGCCGCTGGCCATCTACCGGGATCCGCTCGGCGGCCACACGGTGGTGCTGGCCTCGCTGCCGCTGGAGAAGGTGGAGCCCACGCCCTACCAGCGGGATCAGTCCGAGACCCACGTGAAGAAGCTGGCCAACGCCATGGAGCGGGTGGACCGCTACCTGGATCCGGTCATCTGCGTGCGGCATGACGGGAAGTACTGGAGCCCCAACGGCAACCACCGGATCGGTGCCTCCAAGCTGCTCGGCGCGAAGGCGATCATCGGCCTGGTGCTGCCCGAGGCGGACGTGGCGTACCAGATCCTCGCGCTCAACACCGAGAAGGCCCACAACCTGAAGGAGCGCTCGCTCGAGGTGATCCGCATGTACCGCGGGCTGGTGGGCGCCAAGGGCGGCAAGGAGACGGACTGCGTGGCGATGTTCGAGGAGCCGCAGTTCGCCACGCTCGGCGCCGCCTACGAGAAGCGCCCCCGCTACTCCGCCGGCGCCTACAACCCGGTGGTGAAGCGGCTGGAGGCCTTCATGGACGAGCCGCTGGAGAAGGCGCTCAAGATCCGCGAGGCGCGCGCGGACAAGCTGCTCGCCTGGGATGATCTCGTGGTGGGTGTGGTGGAGAAGCTCAAGGCCAAGGGGCTGATCAGCCCCTATTTGAAGAACTACGTGGTGGCGCGGGTGAACTTCCTCCGCTTCAAGAAGGGCGGCGAGTTCGACTTCGACGAGACGATCGACAAGATGATCGAGTCCACCAAGAAGATCGATCCGGAGAAGGTGAACAAGGAGGACGTCGCCAAGATGGGCGGCGGCGCCCCCGCGGAGTCGGACGAGTAGGTCGGAAGGAAACGGTCTCCCCGAGCGACCCTCCGTCCACCCCGAGCGAAGTCGAGGGGCCGCCCGGACGCCGAATCTGAGCGCCCCTCGACTTCGCTCGGGGTGAACGGAGAATCTCGAGGTCACGTTGCTGAAGCTGGTTCCCCACGACTGGACGCCCACCCCCGAGGACACGCCCTTCGACCGGCTGGGTGGCGAGGCCGGCGTGCGCGCGCTGGTGGAGCGCTTCTACGACGTCATGGGCGAGCGCGAGAGCGCGCTCACCGCGCTCCACGACCGGGACGAGCGCGGCCAGGTCTCCCGCGCCACGCGGGACCGCTTCGCGCTCTTCCTGATCGGCTGGCTGGGCGGCCCGCAGGACTACATGGCCAAGCACGGCCACCCCAGGCTCCGCATGCGCCACGGCCCGTTTCCCGTGGACTCGGCCATGCGGGATGGCTGGCTGCGCTCGATGAGCGCCGCGCTGGATGCCCACGGCGTGGAGGGCGGCGTCCGCGCCTTCCTCGATGCCCGCTTCGCCCAGGTGGCCGACTTCCTCCGCAACCGGGAAGACTGAGCCTCCAGAGGTACGCAAACAGCGCACATCTCGTCTCCCAAGGGTGACGCTGACGTTTGCTCGGCTGGTGAGCGCGTGTGTAGTCTCCGCGCGCCCATTTCTCCCCTTCTGTGCCGACTCCGGAGCACCCAATGCTTCACCGCTGGGCCCTGCCGAGCCTCCTGTTCGTCGCCCTCGTGGCGCTGACCGCCTGTCCGAACACCAACAACATCCGCCCGCTGGTGGAGGTCTGCGGCAACTCCGTGGACGACGACGGCAACGGGAAGGCGGACTGCGCGGACTCCGCCTGCTTCGAGGACGCCGCCTGCAAGACGGATCCGCTCAAGAGCGAGGACTGCACCAACCGCACGGACGACGACGAGGACGGCAAGACGGACTGCCAGGATCCGGACTGCGACTCGCACCTCTCCTGCCAGCTCAAGGCCGAGGTCTGCAGCGGGGGCCTGGACGAGGACAAGGACGAGCGGATCGACTGCCAGGACTCGGACTGCATCGGCACGGTGGACTGCAAGGCCAAGGAGATCTGCAACAACAACATCGAGGACAACGGGGACAAGCTGATCGACTGCGCGGATCCCTCCTGCGAGGGGACGCCCTTCTGCCCCAGCCCCGAGGCCAACCACTGCAAGGACGGCGCGGACAACGACGGCGACGGCGCGGTGGACTGCCAGGACGCGGACTGCTCGGCGGATCCGGACTGCCCCGCCGGTGAGAACAACGAGACGCTCTGCTCCAACGGCCAGGACGACGACGGCGACTTCCTGATCGACTGCCAGGACTCCTCCTGCCTGCTGACCCTCACCTGCCGGATCGAGACCGCCTGCAGCGACGCCAAGGACAACGACTCCGACGGCAAGACGGACTGCATGGACAAGGACTGCGAGCGGGATCCGTCCTGCGTCTCGCTGGAGATCTGCGCCAACGGCACCGACGACGACGGCGACGGCAAGGTCGACTGCGAGGACACCGACTGCGTCAACAAGAGCTGCGGCACCGGCTGCCAGTGCTCGGACTCCCGCAAGGTGGAGACCGAGTGCGCGGACGGGATCGACAACGACGGCGACACGCAGAAGGACTGCCAGGACTCGGACTGCGCCAGCCGGCCGTTCTGCATGGGCGTCTCCGAGAACGGCAAGTGCGACGACGGCGTGGACAACGACGGGGACGGCAAGACCGACTGCGCCGACTCCGACTGCGCCACCGCCGTATGCGGCGTAGGTTGCCTCTGCGCGGGCGGGGTGAAGACCGAGACCGAGTGCGCGGATGGCTCGGACAACGACGGGGACACCAAGACGGACTGCGCGGACAGCGACTGCAACGCCAAGGCGTGCGGCGCCGGCTGCACCTGCGCTGCGGGGGCGAAGAAGGAGACCGCCTGCGCGGACACGGTGGACAACGACGGCGACGGCAAGACGGACTGCCCGGACTCCGACTGCACCGGCACCGCCTGCGGCACCGGCTGCGTCTGCGGGCCCAACGGCAAGGCGGAGACCGTCTGCAACGACAACGTGGACAACGACGGGGACGGCAAGAAGGACTGCGCGGACTCGGACTGCGCCAGCGCCTCCAACTGCAACCAGCCCACCAACGAGGCGGGCAACTGCGCGGACGGCCAGGACAACGACGGGGACGGCCTGCCGGACTGCTTCGACCTGGACTGCCTCGGGGACTCCTGCGGCACCGGCTGCGTCTGCGGGCTGTTCGTGAAGACGGAGACCGGCTGCAACGACAACGCGGACAACGACGGGGACGGCGCCAAGGACTGCGCGGACACCGACTGCGACACGCAGTCCTGCGGCAACGGCTGCGTCTGCGGCGGACAGAAGAAGACCGAGACCGCCTGCGGCGACGGCGCGGACAACGACGGGGACGGCCCCAAGGACTGCGCGGACGCGGACTGCAACACCAAGGGCTGCGGCACCGGCTGCGTCTGCGGCGGCGGGACGCGCACCGAGAGCAACTGCGGGGACGGCGTGGACAACGACGGGGACGGCCAGCTCGACTGCGCGGACATGGACTGCGCCACCGCGGCGTGCGGCACCGGCTGCGTCTGCAGCGGCGGCGGGAAGAAGGAGACCGCCTGCGGCGACAACCTGGACAACGATGGGGACACCGCCAAGGACTGCGCGGACTCGGACTGCGCCACCGTGGGCTGCGGCACCGGCTGCGTCTGCAACGGCACCACCAAGAAGGAGACCGCCTGCACGGACGGTCTGGACAACGACGCGGACGGCCTCAAGGACTGCGAGGACTCCGACTGCGTGGGGCTCACCGCCGAGGTCTGCGGGGACGGCAAGGACAACGACTGCGACCACGCCTTCGACTGCAGCGACTCCGACTGCAGCGCCGGCACCACCTGCACGCAGCTCGCGGACGGCGCGCCCTGCAGCGCGGACGCCCAATGCAAGGGCGGCAAGTGCCGCACCGAGGCCAGCAGCGGCTCGCCCAACGGCTTCTGCTCCAACGCCACCAGCTGCGGCGTGAGCGGGAACACCGGCTGCCAGGGCGGCCTGTGCGTGGAGAGCGGCACCTTCGACATCTGCCGCCCCAAGTGCACCGGCAACGGGCTCGGCGCCACCGGCGCCTGCCGCCCCGGCTACGCCTGCTATGACTCGGACACCGACAGCGGAAACGGGAATAGCTATTGCATTCCGCTGTGCCTCTCCGACGCCCAGTGCGCCGGGATGGGGTCCAACTATGGGTGCAACCCTTGGAGCAAGCTGTGTGAGTTCAAGGACAAGGGGAAGAAGAAGTACGGCGCCGCGTGCGCCAACGCCGCGGACTGCGAGTCGAACCTCTGCATCACCGCCACCTATGACGGCGCGGCGTCCCTGCCGGGTGGGTACTGCGGCGGGTACTGTGACATCGCCACGAAGAGCTGCGGCCCGGATGGCGTCTGCTTCGATCCCACCCAGTACGCGGACAACGTGGGCGGCTGCTACGACAAGTGCGCCGTCACCGCGGACTGCACGCGCGGCGGCAGCTACAACTGCCAGCGCACCACCACGGCGGGCAATCTGGCCTGCCTCCCCTGCCGCGGGCTGTTCTCGGACTGCCTCCACGACAGCCAGTGCTGCAGCGGGACGGCCTGCGGGGTCCTCGGCTGCTTCTGAGGCCCGCGGCCCGAAGCGCTCTGAAGGGGCCGCGCGATGAGCGAGATCACCGTCCTGGTGGTGGACGACGACCGGGCCAACCTGGACTCGGTCGCGCGGATCTTCCAGCGCGAGCAGCTGGCCACGCTTACCGCCACCGGCGGCCAGGAGGCGCTGGAGCTGCTTCGCAAGCCTGAGGTCTCGGTGATGGTGACCGACCTCATGATGGCCGGGATGGACGGCCAGGAGCTGCTCCGGGCCGCGCGGACCATCCGCCCGGACGTGGAGGTGATCTTGATGACCGCCTACGGCACGGTGGAGACCGCCGTGGCGGCGATGAAGGACGGCGCCTACGACTTCATCACCAAGCCGCTCAAGCGCCACGCGCTGGTGAAGGCGGTGCAGAAGGCGCTGGAGAAGCAGGCGCTGGTCGCCGAGAACCGGGTGCTCAAGGCGCGCCTGGCGGACCTCGGCGCCCCCGGCGGGCGGACCATGGTGGGGCAGTCCCCCGCCTTCCGCGCCTTCATGGACACCCTGGGGCAGGCGGCGCCGTCCTCGGCCACGGTGCTCCTGATGGGCGAGTCCGGCACGGGCAAGGAGCTCGCCGCGCGGGCGATCCACGAGCTGTCCCAGCGGGCGAAGGGCCCCTTCATCGCGGTCAACTGCGCGGCGCTGCCGGAGAGCATCCTGGAGGCGGAGCTGTTCGGCGTGGAGAAGGGGGCGTTCACCGGCGCGGTGGCGCGCAAGGAGGGGCGCTTCGAGCGGGCCCACGGCGGGACGCTGTTCCTGGACGAAGTGGGCGAGATGACCGCCTCGGCGCAGGTGAAGCTCCTGCGCGTGCTGCAGGAGGGGGAGATCGAGCGGCTGGGCGGGACCCAGACGGTGAAGGTGGACGTGCGGCTGGTGGCCGCCACCAACAAGGACCTCACCAAAGAGGTGGCGGAAGGGCGCTTCCGCGAGGACCTCTACTACCGGCTCAACGTGGTGGAGGTGCGGATCCCCGCGCTGGCCTCGCGCCGCGAGGACATCCCGCTGTTGGCGGACTACTTCCTGCGCCGGTACGCGGCGAAGAACGGCAAGGCGCTCAAGGGCTTCTCCCCCGAGGCCGCGCAGGTGCTGGAGAACTATGCCTGGCCCGGCAACGTCCGCGAGCTCGAGCACGCGGTGGAGCGCGCCGTGGTCCTCTGCCGCGGGGAGACGGTGGAGGCCGGAGATCTGCCGGACACCGTGCGCAAGGGGCCGCTCGGCTCGGCGGGGCAGCTGGTCATCCCCATTGGCACGCCCATGGAGGAGATCGAGCGGCGCGTCATCCACGAGACCCTGCGACACACCAAGGGCGACAAGACGTTGGCCGCCCGGCTGTTGGGGATCGCCGCGCGGACCATCTACCGGAAGCTGGAGCGCGACGCCGCCTCGGCGCAGCAGCCCGAGGATCCTTCCGGCGAGTGACAGGCTGTCGCTGCCGGGTTGCGGCCGACGGACATTTCGTCACCGCACGCACATTGCGGCAGCCGGGTGGGGACACGTAGCGTTGGCGGCGGTACGGGAGGGCTGCCATCCGCCGCAGAACCCTGGGGCTGCTCGGCTGTGCGCTCGGCGCCGGGCTGCTGGGCGCGGGCTGTGTCCAGGTGGACCCAGCCGCCGCGAGGCCCGTCGCGCGGCGGGCGGCGGCGCTCGACCTGCTCGCCGATGCGGGCGCCATGAGCGCCGAGCGCGCGCTCCACTCCGCCACCCTGCTCTCGGATGGCCGGGTGTTGGTGGTGGGCGGCGTGGGCTCCCCTTCGACCGCCGAGCTCTTCTCGCCTTCCTTGCACCGCTGGTCCCCCGCGGCGCCCAGCCCCCGCGGGAGGGTGAGCCACACCGCGACCGCGCTGCTGGATGGCCGGGTCCTGCTCGTGGGCGGGGCCCAGTCCGCCGCCACCGCGGACGTGTGGACGCCCGGCACGGGGGCCTGGACGCAGACGCCGGACCTGGCCTCGGAGCATGTGGGCCACACCGCCACGCGGCTGCTCGACGGCCGGGTGCTGATCGCCGGAGGGCGGAGCGGGGCGGGCGCGCCCGTGGCCGCCGCGGAGCTGTTCGACCCCGCGTCGCTCGCGTGGACGCGCACCGGGGATCTCGCGCTCGCCCGGGACAACCACTGCGCGGTGCGCCTCCTGGACGGGCGGGTGCTGGTGGCCGGCGGCGACACCGCCAACAGCGGCAGCGCGACCTCGGAGCTGTTCGACCCGCGCACCGGCACGTGGCAGCCCACGTCCGGGCTGATGGCCGCGGCCCGCACCGCGCCCCGCTGCGTGCTCCGGCCGGACGGCGCGGTGCTGCTCGCCGGCGGGCGGGACGCGTCAGGGCCACTCACCAGCGTGGAGCGGTTCGATCCTGCCACCGGCCAATGGACGCCCGCCGGGGCGCTCGCCACCGCGCGGGCCGAGGCGGCCGCCGCGCTGCTCCCCTCCGGCGCGCTGCTGCTGGCCGGGGGTGACGGCGCCGCAGGCCGCACCGCCACCGCGGAGCTCCTTCTGGCGGATGGCGGCCGGAGCTCCGCGGCCCCCCTCCCCCGGGCGCGCGCCCGGGCCACGGCCACGGTGCTGCCTGACGGCTGGACGCTCATCGCCGGCGGGGACACCGGCGGCGCGGCGGGCGAGGGGGCCGAGTCCTCGCTGCTCGACATCCGGGACGAGCGGTGGCGCCCTGGCCCGCCCCTGCCCACTTCGCTCGGCTCGACGAGCGCGGTCCTGCTCGACGATGGGCGCGTCCTGCTCGCCGGGGACGACGTGAACGATCTCCAGCGGGTGCTGGTCCTGGACAGCAACCTGGGCGCCTGGCGGGACCTCGGTTCGCGCCCGGGCGGCAGCCATATCGGCACGCTCAGCCTGCTGCGGGATGGCCGCGTCCTCTTCGCCGGCGGCCTCGAAGCCGACGGCGGCGTGACCCGGAGCGCCCACCTCTTCGACCCGAGCGACGGAGGGTGGACCCAGGCGGCGCCGCTGACGAACGCGCGCACGGAGCACACCGCGCTCCCGCTGCCGGACGGGACCGTGCTGGTGCTCGGCGGCTTCGACCTGTCTTACCGGCTCAACGAGGTGGAGCGCTACGATCCCCTCGCGGACCGCTGGACGAACCAGCAGCGGATGCGGGTGGAGCGCCGGTTCGCGGGCGCCACGTTGCTGCCGGACGGAACCGTGCTGGTCGCCGGGGGAGAGATTGGAGGCAACGTCTACACGCGCCTCTCCGAGCGGTTCGATCCCGCGGCGAACGCGTGGACGGACGGCGGCGTGACCGTCACGGGCCGGATGATCTTCTCGCTGACCCTGCTGCCCGACGGCCGCGTGCTGGCAGCAGGCGGCGACAACGCCGCCGGCGCCAGCATTCCAGACGCGGAGCTCTATGATCCGGCGGCGCGGGCCTGGAGCCCCGCGCCGAACATGGCGTCCGGCCGGCGCGACTTTCCGCTCCGGACCCTGCCGAGCGGTCTGGCGATCGCGGCGGGCGGCTTCTCGAACGGGCAGGTGGCGCTGTTCAACCCGATCACCGCTCGGTGGACCGCCGGTCCAGACCTCCCCCAGCGCCGTGGCGGCGGTGACTCGCTCGTCCTGCCGGACGGCAGGCTCTTCGTGGCGGGCGGGTACGATCTGAGCACCGCGATCCTGCCCACGTACTTCTTCCAGGAGCGCCCGGGCAGCTCGCCGCCCCCAGCCCTGACGCTCGGCTGCGCGCGCACCTGGCCCGGCGGCACGGTCCCATTCTCCGGCAGCGGACTGGTGAGCGCCGCCGAGGGCAGCGGAGGGACGACCCAGGCCTCTTCGCAGGACCTACCCGTTCTGCTCCTCACCCATGACCTCCTCCGGATCAGCGTGCCGGTGGAGTCCGCCCTGAGCTCCGGGTCCACCGGGAGTCTGACCGTCCCGCCCGCCTTCCTCCACGGCCGCTATCGCGTCCGCGCCGCCGTGGGAGGGCGCTGGAGCCCAGCCCAGCTGCTCGTCGTTGGCGCCGCCCCCGGAGAGGCCTGCGCGGTGAACCTGGACTGCGGAACCGGGGCCTGCGTCGGCGGACAGTGCGCGGGGCAGGGCTGTGAGCCGGCGCCGGGCGTGACCGATGGCGGTACCGACGCGGGCTCCGCGGACGCAGGCTCGACCGACGCGCCTGTTCGCTACGGCGTGGGTTGCGGCTGCGGCGCGGCGCCCTCTGCCGCGGCGCTGGCTGCCGCGCTCGTGCTGCTGCTGCGCGCGGCGACCCGGCGGAGTTGGGCGAGGCGCCGCTGAACCGGGGGGCAGTTCGTCACGGCCCGGTCACGGAGTTGCTCGGTGTCGCGCACCGGCGCCCACCGCCCGCGTGGCCGCTTCAATTCTGCGGGCTGACGCTGCACCATGCGCGGCCGCATGGGTCGCTACCTCTATTCTTGGGCGTTCTGGCTCTTCCTCGGCGTCACCTGCGTGGTGATGTTCTTGGTGGGGCTGGCGGTGTTCCTGGTCACCCTCCCCTTCGATCCGAACGGCCGGGTGCAGCACCTCTTCTCCTGCTTCTGGGCCCAGCTCTACTTCTACGCGAACCCGCGCTGGCACCTGCGCGTGGAGGGGCGCGAGAAGCTGCCCTGGCGCGGCCCGGCGGTGATCGTCTCCAACCACCAGTCGCTCGGGGATGTGCTGGTGTTGTTCGGGCTCTACCGGCCGTTCAAGTGGGTCTCCAAGGCGAGCGTCTTCAACGCGCCCTTCCTCGGCTGGAACATGCGGCTCAACCGGTACGTGCCGCTCGTCCGCGGCAACCGCGAGAGCGTGCTCAAGATGCTCGCCGCCTGCGAGCGGTGGATCGCCCGCGGCGTACCCATCCTCATGTTCCCCGAGGGCACCCGCTCCGAGGACGGGCGGGTGAAGGAGTTCAAGGACGGGGCCTTCCAGCTCGCCATGAAGATGCAGTGCCCGGTCATCCCCATCGCCCTCACCGGAACCGCGAACACGCTGCCCAAGCACGGCTTCCTGCTCGACTCGCGCGCGGACTGCCTGGTGCAGGTGCTGGACGCGGTGGATCCCCGCGAGTTCGGCGGTGACGTGGAGCGCCTCAAGCAGCACGTCCGCGACCGGATCATCGACGCCGTGGGCCAGCGCGAGGCGAAGCTCGCCGCGTAGCTCGGACGCCCAGGACAGGTAGGGACCCGTTAGGGCCGGGATCCGGACGCTCAGGCCTGCCCTACCCCGCGGCGGAGAGCCCGCGCCTCGGTGGAAGTGGCCGGCCCATCCTGGCCCCCAGGGAGCTCGGCGGCTGCAGCTCCGCCGGCGCGCGCTCCGTAGGGACCCGTTAGGGCCGGGATCCGGACGCTCAGGCCTGCCCTACCCCGCGGCGGAGAGCCCGCGCCTCGGTGGAAGTGGCCGGCCCATCCTGGCCCCCAGGGAGCTCGGCGGCTGCAGCTCCGCCGGCGCGCGCTCCGGGCCCCACTCATCCACAGGCCGCGTGCGCCGCGGCACGACCGTCGAGGCCCGGCTTCATCGAGCGCTCAGATCAAGCTCAGCTGATCCTGATTGCCCACCCAGAGCGGCCATTCTGCTGACTCCTCGTGCGCCGACGATCCACCCGCGCTGGCGCGGGTGGACTCCTCCTGCGCCGGTGCTCTACCCGCGCTGGCGCGGGTGGACTCCTCCTGCGCCGGTGCTCTACCCGCGCTGGCGCGGGTAACCTCCTCCTCCGCCGGCGCTCTACCCGCGCTGGCGCGGGTGGCTTTGGCCTCAGCGCGCTTGCGGGCCATGAAGTTCCGACCGAACAGCTTCTCGGCCTCGAGCTGGTTGTGCGCACGACAGAGGAGGCGGAGCGACGCGTGGTCGCGGGTGCGGGCGAAACTCTCGACGTGGTCGATCTCGAGCCCAGCCGTCTCCGTGCACCTACGACCATCGGTGCCGACGAATTCGCACTGAAGCTTCCCGCGGCAGGCGAGCTCACGGCGCTTGGCCATCGGCACGTGGCGAGAGGGGGACTTGCCCGGCGAAGTCTTCGATGTCGCGCGGGGCCTGGCGCCCACACCGAACCGCGCCTTCATCTTGTCCGCGACGAGCAGCTCGAAGGCCTTCTCGACGAGGGTGGCGAGATCTCCATTCGGGAGCTCGTGCCGAAAGAGCTCCTTGGCTTGAGCCAGGAGGTCTCGGACCTTCTTGTTGGCGGTGAACTGAACCAGGTAGGCGTCCGGTGCGAGGGGCTCCACCTTCGGCTTGCGAGCGGGTTCGGGTGGCCGAGCAGGGGTCGAAGGTGGCGGAGGAGCGGGAGTGGTGGGGACGGGCGCCGAGAAGAGCGTCGCAGTCGGAGGTGGTATCGAGCGAGCGGGAGCGGCGGGTGTGGGCAGCTTGCGAATCGAGTCCGGAACGAAGGGCTCAGGAAAGCGCGCAGCGAGGACCTCCTTCATCTGTTCCTTGGTCTTGCCGGCGCAAGCAGAGACGAGCTCATCGAGGTTCTCCTCGGTCAGGCGTGGGGCGAGCAGGAGAAGGCCCGTGAGGTGAATCCGACCCTTGCGGAGGGGCGATTCCAGAGATTCGAAGCGGCGGACGAGCCGCGCGACCTCGATGCGGCGGTAGGCAGCGTCCTCGGAGAAGCCGAGCTCGCCCATGCAGAAGGCGAAGAGCGAGCTGAAGCCGAGCTCGCGATAGGAGCCCCGGGCGTCGAGCTCTCCTAGGTGAAGGAGAAGGTCCGCCTCGAGCTCGTGCGATCGAGCCGCCAGCCGGCGCGTGGAGGTGAGCAGGGACTGGTCATCGAGCTGCGCGAGATGAGAGTGCATCCCAAGCTGGTACCACGGGGATTTTCGGAGGCCGTGGAGGGGGCGCCAAGGCGCGTTCTCGACGAGAACGGCGGACGCGAGAACCTGGCGTCGAACGCAGCGAGCGGCGCCAGCGAGGATCGTTGCGCGCGCTTCTGGCAGAGGGTCTCGACTCGCTCCGAACTGCGCTCGAAATATCCGTCAATCGAAATCGACCTGCGCGCACCGATTTCCGTCCCCAGGAGTGCGAGCGGAGCGCGGGCCGCCCGAGCTCCCTGGGCGCGCGAGCGGAGCGCGGGCCGCCGTCGAGCTCGGAGTCATCTGCTAGGGCAGCGAGCGGGGCGGAGGCGAGGGCGATCCCTGACCTCCCAGTCCCCTCCCTGCCGCCTCGACGCACCGCGCCATCGCCGACGTCACTTCGGAGATCTCTGGGCATTTGGCCGCTTGCGCTCACAGTGCGCAGGTGCGATTTCGGGGCCCCCGCAGTTGCGCACCGCCGCGAAACCCCTCGCGACGGCGGACCGAAAATCCAAATAGGCCGGCCCCGTCATTCCGAGGGCTGGCCCGATCCGCAACCCCCGAGGGTCAAAATCCATGTCGAACGTGGGTGGAGTCGGTAAG
>JBGATB010000044.1:0-82239 GCA_044229415.1 Myxococcaceae bacterium
GCCCGAGCGAAGTCGAGGGCCCGCCGATCGTAGGGCCTCTCGCCCGTGGGGCCCTCGACTTCGCTCGGGCTGAGCGGACGGCTGACGTTTCTTGCCTTGATTGATCCGCCCAATGGGCGGCGGCCTCACTACGCTGGGGACGGCGGCGGCGCCCGGCGCTCGAGCTCCGCGAGGTGGACCTCGAGCTTGCGCTCCTCGGAGCCCACCTCGAAGCCCACCGCCCGCGCCCCGTCCAGGATGGCGATGCACATCATCAGGACGCGCACGGTCTCCTTGGTGGGGGGGCGGTCCACGTGGCCGTAGAGCTCGTGCTCGAGCCGGCCCAGCAGGGTCTGGTAGTCGCGCAGGCAGCTGACGGGGGGCAGCTCGTCAATCGGGCCGGTCTGGCGGGTGTCCGGGGCAAAGGCGATCCCCACGTCCGCCAGGGCGATCTCGTGTCCGTCCGAGTAGCGCAGCACCAGGTACTGGCCGCCGGTCTGCGAGTTGGTCTTCGGCTCCACCGCCGCCGTCTCCGCCAACCGCAAGGGCAGCGTCTTGGCGCCGGCGACGTCGAAGAGCGTCCCGCCGGTCTCGTCGAAGAGGACCCCGCCGCTGTGGCGGGCGCAGAAGTCCCGGACGGTGGCGAGCTGGGCGCTGCGGTCGGAAGGGTTCATGCGGAGCGGTGCATACCGCGTTTGCCCTCCGCGCGGTGCTCCTCCAGCGGCAGCAGGTACCGCAGGATGACGCGCGAGACCTCGTCGGCCACTTGATCCGTGGAGAACTCGCGCCCCTCGAGCACCTTGGCGTGGGAGACGCTCTTCACCAGCGTCACCAGCAGGAAGGCGGTGAGCTCCAGGTCCTCGGTCATCAGCTGATCGCGGCGGGAGCGCATGTACTCCACCAGCAGCGCCTCCATCCGGCGATCCAGCTCCTGCAGCCGGGTCAGCCGGCCCACCCGCGGCACCTGCTCGATCAGCACCCGGTGCAGCTGCGGCTCGTGCGCGTGCATCTGGAACATGGTCCGCACCAGCTGCCGGGCCATCACCTGGATGGGCGTGTCCGCCAGCTCCACCAGCTTCACCGCGAGCAGCTCGTAGATCTCCTGCACGTGCCGCTCGATGACGGCGGCCACCAGCGCCTCCTTGCTGGGGAAGTACTGGTAGAGCGAGCCCACGCTCACCCCGGCCACCTTCGCCACCCGGTTGGTGCTGGCGCCCTCGTAGCCATCCTTGGTCAACACCTTGGCCGTGGCGGCGAGGATCGCCTCCACGGTGGCCTTGGAGCGCCCCTGGGTGGGCAGCTTGCGCGGAGAGGTACGGGGTCTGGGCGCCATCGGTTCCTCGGAACGAAAACAATGCGAGTCGTCGCTCACATTCTGGACGTTCCCGGGGCTCCGGGCAACCCCGGCTGCGCTACCCGTCCGCCACCGGCTCCAAGCCGAGCGCCAGGCGCCCGGTGAAGTGCAGCTGCTTCTTCTCCGCCAGCGGGTGGAACTGCGCGCCGTGGACGTCCCGCAAGAGCCGCTCCAGCCCCTGCGCCCGGTAGAAGCCGGACCCGCCCGTCACCTCGAGCGCCTTCTCCACGGTGTCGATGCAGGCCTTGGCGGCGATCGTCTTGCGGACGAGGATGGCGTTGCCGTTCTCGTTCACCGGCTCGAAGTCCCAGTCGTTGGCGAGGCCCACCATGCTGTCCACCGCCAGCTGCGCGGTGGTGAGGTGGTTCTCCAGCTCGCCGAGCAGGAAGGGCAGGTACGGGTCCTGGGCCCGGGGCTTGGCGCGCTCGCGGGCGAGCGCCGCGGCGGCCTCGGCCACCCCCACGTAGACGGACATGATGTACGGCATGGCCACCGTGAGGATGACGTTCCAGACCGGGTGGTACCGCCCGCGCGGCCGGCGCAGGGAGATCGCCGCCTCCGGCACGAAGACGTTCTTCAGCTCCACGGTGTGGGAGCCGGTGGCGCGCATGCCCATCGCCTTCCAGTCGTTGCCCACGTGCACGCCTTCGGCGGAGAGCGGCACCGCGAAGTGGAGGACCTGCCAGCCCTCCTTGGGGTCCTGGTAGGGCGCGCTGGTCACCAAGAGTGAGCCCTGCTCACAGCCGCTGGCGAAGGGCTTGCTCGCGGTGACGCGGAAGCCGCCGTCCACCTTCTCCACCGAGCCGCGGGAGGAGAGCCAGTCGGTGGCGCCGGTGCTGATCAACGAGAGCTCCTCCTTCGCCACGCGCTCCAGCAGCACCTTCCCCGGCTTGCCGTGCTTGTGGTTCCAGACCTGCGCCGCCACCAGGTGCTGGTGCATGGAGAGCGCGAGCGCGGTGGAGCTGCAGTGGCGCGCGAGCGCCCGCAGGCCGGCGGACATCTGACGGTGCGTCACGCCGCCGCCGCCCAGCTCGGTGGGGACGGTGGCGGAGAAGACGCGGTGCTCCTTGAGCACCTTGAAGTTGCCGGCCACGAAGCGGTCCTGCTCATCGCTCTCTGCGGCCGTGCGCGCGAAGCTGCGCCCCAGCTCGTCCATCCGTGCTGCGAAGTCCTTGTCTGCGGTCATGGTCTGCCTCCTCAGTGTGGCGCCAAGGTCCCGCGTCCCCGCCGAGCCCTCAAGTACACAATCTGTACTAGGTTCCCCGCCATGCCGAAGACCAAGACCTACGGGCAGTTCTGCCCGGTGGCGCAGGCCGCGGAGATCGTGACCGAGCGCTGGACGCCGCTGGTGCTGCGGGAGCTGGTGATCGGCAGCCGGCGCTTCAACGACCTGCGCAAGGGGGTACCGCTGATGTCGCCCTCGCTGCTCTCCAAGCGGCTGCGGGAGCTGGAGGAGGCGGGCGTGGTGGCGCGGGTGACCCCGGAGGGCGGCGGCGCGGCGGAGTACCAGCTCACCCGCGCGGGCGAGGAGCTGGGCCCCGTCATCGAGCTGCTCGGCCTGTGGGGCCACCGGTGGATCCGCCGCGAGGTCCGCCAGGACGAGCTCGATCCGGCCCTCCTCATGTGGGACATCCGCCGGTGCGTGGACCCCACGCCGTTGCCGCAGGACAAGCGCACGGTGGTGCAGTTCGACCTAGGGGGCGTGGTGGCGAAGAAGAGCCGCTGGTGGCTGGTGTTCGACCGGGGCGAGGTGGACCTCTGCCTCAAGCCGCCGGGCCACGACGTGGATCTCCACGTCCGCTGCCACATCCGCAGCCTGGTGGACGTGTGGATGGGGAAGGCGGACTTGAAGCAGAGCGTGCGGGCGCAGGCCCTGGAGCTGGAGGGACCCCGCGCGCTCGTCCGAAGCTTCGACGACTGGTTCCAGCTCAGCGTCTTCGCCCGGCTCGCCCGTGCCCGCGCAGCGAGCGCAGGAAGCCCTCCGCGTCCCGCGAGTTGAGGACGTCCGCCCTGCGCGCCCACCCGCGGCGCGCGGTGCCCACCGCGTAGCGCAGGTTTCGAAGCTCGCGGACGCTGTGCGCGTCCGCGCTCGCCACCAGCTTCACCCCGTGCGCCAGCGCCTGCCGCACGTGCGCCGCGCTCAA
Organism: Myxococcaceae bacterium; assembly: GCA_044229415.1. Taxonomy (GTDB): domain Bacteria; phylum Myxococcota; class Myxococcia; order Myxococcales; family Myxococcaceae; genus JBGATB01. The sequence continues at coordinate 3,478 of JBGATB010000044.1, forward strand.
GTCCAGCCGGTGCGGGCTGCCGTTCACCTCGATCGCCACGCCGCGCCGCGCGGCCGCCGCGAACACCTCCTCCTGCCGTGGGCCTCAGCCGCCGGCCGGCCCCTGCGCCTCTTCGGCCTCCAGGCGAGCGAGCCCGCCCGTGAAGGCGGCGTCGCCGTGCGCCTCGTAGGCTTCGAGCAGCCGCGCCGGGTCCGGGTAGATGGCCACGCAGCCGGCCCGCCACAGCAGCGCCTCGTCGAAGCCGCCGCACAAGAGCCCCACGGTGCGCAGGTGCGCGCCCCGCGCGGCGATCGCGTCATACGGGGAGTCCCCCACCACCGCGCAGAGGTGTGGCGGGGGGTTGCCGAGCTCGGCGAGCGCGGCCTCGAACAGGTCCGGGTGGGGCTTGCTGCGCTCCACCTCGTCCGCCGACGTGGCCGCCTCCACCAGGCCTTCAATCCCCGCGGCGCGCTCGTAGGCCGCGCGCTCGTCCCCCTTGGCGGAGGTGGCCAGCGCCAGCCGCTTCCCGTCCGCCTTCAGGCGCAGGAACAGCTCGCGCACCTTCGGGAAGCCGCGCACCTGCGAGAGGTACTTCCGCTTGAACAGCTCCGCGCGGTGCGCGTCCAGCGGCTCGCGCACCTCCGCCAGCCGCTCCCTGGGGACCAGCGCGGGGATCAGCTGATCCGCGCCTTTGCCGATCTGCGCGCGCACGTGCGGGTAGGCCACGGAGATCCCGAAGGCCGCCAGCGCCTCCTGCCAGGCCCGCGCGTGCAGGTCCACCGAGTCCACCAACGTCCCGTCCACGTCGAAGATCACCTGTTCGAGCTCGCCCATGGGGGCAACTTGCGCACGGGAAAATTCGAACGCGAGCCCTGGCGCCGCCTGCCCGGCCTGCGGACCGCGCAGCGAGCGCCCCGGGTGGTGCACCCACCGAGACAATCCCACCTCTTGCGGCGCTCCCCCTCCGGTGCCCGGCAATGCGAGTATCGAATGTGAGCGTCCGCTCGTATCTTTCCCGCCCATGACGACCCAAAGCGTGACCACCGACCAAGCGCAGCCCGCCGCCGCCACCCTCAAGACCCCTCCCCGCCTGAGCGGGACCTTCCTGCTCGGCAACCTGCCGGAGGCCGCCAAGGACTTCCTGGGCGTGATGGTCCGCGCCGCCGAGCTCAACGACGTCACCGAGGTGCGGCTCGCCGAGCGCGCGTACCTGCTCGTCCGCCCGGAGCTGGTGAAGCGGGTGCTGCAGGACAACCACGTGAACTACCGCAAGGGCGCCATGTACAGCCGCATGGTGCCGCTGGTGGGCCAGGGGCTGCTCACCAGCGAGGGCGACTTCTGGAAGCGGCAGCGGCGGCTGGCGCAGCCGGCCTTCCACCGGCAGCGCATCGCCGCGTTCGCGGAGGTGATGGCGCGGAGGACCACGCAGATGCTGGAGCGCTGGGACGCGCTGGCGGACAGCGGGACGCCGTTCGACGCCCACGAGGAGATGATGGCGCTCACGCTGGCGATCGTGGGTGAGACGCTCTTCTCGGTGGACCTCACCGGGGACGCCTCTGAAGTGGGCAAGGCGCTGGGGGTGACGCTGAAGATCACCGACGAGCGCTTCCGGATGCCAGTGCTGCCGGCCTCGTGGATCCCCATCCCCTCCAACGTGCGCTTCAACCGCGCCAAGCGGGTGCTGGACGGGCTGGTGGACCGGATCATCGGCGAGCGGCGCGCCAAGGGTGAAGGCCACGAAGGCAACGACCTGCTCGCCATGCTGATGGAGGCCCGGGACGACGAGGGCAAGGGGATGAGCGACGCGCAGCTCTCCGACGAGGTGATGACGCTGATGCTCGCCGGGCACGAGACCACCGCCAACGCGCTCTCCTGGTGGATCGCCCTGATGTCCAAGCACCCCACCGTGGCCGCGCGGCAGGTGGCCGAGGCGCGCGAGGTACTGCAGGGGCGCGAGGCCGGCTTCGCGGATCTCCCGAAGCTCGGCTACACGCTGCGGACCTTCGAGGAGACGATGCGCCTCTACCCGCCGGCCTACATCATGGGCCGCCGGGCGATCGCCGAGGACGACCTGGGCGGCTACCGCATCCCCGCGGGGGCCACCGTCTTCGTGAGCCCGTTCATCACCGGCCGGGACGCGCGCTACTGGGACAACCCGGAGGGCTTCGACCCGGACCGCTTCCTGCCCGAGCGCAGCGCCAAGCGCCCCCCGATGGCGTACTTCCCGTTCGCCGCCGGCCCGCGGCAGTGCATTGGCAACAGCTTCGCCTTGATGGAGATGCAGGTGATCGGCGCGATGATCGCCCAGCGCTTCCAGCTGGACCTGGTGCCCAACCACAAGCTGGAGATGGACCCGCAGGTGACCCTGCGCCCGCGCTACGGGGTGAAGGTGGTGGCCCGGCGCCGTCTCACGGCTTGAAGCCTTGGACGAGCACCCCCACGCGAACGAAGGCAGGAGCCCAATGAGCGCTCCCGCCTTCGCCACGTTACCGCTCACATCACGGCGCCTTCGGCAGCCCCTTGAGCGCGTCCGCGAGCATCTTCTGCGCGTCCGCGAGCGCCTTGGTCATCTGCGCGTTCGACGACTTGAGCGCGTCGTCGATCATCTTCTGGATCTGCTCGGAGGACGGCGCGCCCGCAGCCCCCGGCTTGGTGGTGTCGACCGCGCGATCCACCACCGACGCCGGAGCCGGCGTGGTGGGGTTGGGGTTGGCCGGAGCGTCGTCCGTCGGGGGCTTGCCGAAGTCGTAGGCAAAGGCGGGGGCGCTCAGCAGCAGGCTGCAAAGGATGAGCTTCTTCATGGGTGACCTTTCTGCCGCTGTTGTCGCGGCTGGCGGGGCTTCAGCAACCGCCATGCCCGCAGCACGAGATCAACCTTTCGCGGGGTTGCGGGGAGTGCGATCCGCGCCGTTGAGCACGAAGCTCGAACTTTGAGCGCGATCAGCGGACGTAGCGGAGCGCGAAGGTGACCGCCACGGATTGATCCACGGCGGCCTTCGCGGTGTGCGGCGAGCCGGACGGCGGCGCGAAGGCGAGCGCGTAGCGGGTGAGCTCCGCCGCCGCGCGCAGCTCCCACCCGGCCGCCACGGTGAAGCCGGCGCCACCGGAGACCTCGAGCCCGGACGCCCCGCCCCCGCCCAGGGCATCCGGCCCCACCAGCTCCCCCACCGAGAGCACCGGCAGCAGCGCGAAGCCCACCCACGGCCGCAGCCGGGGGATGAGCGGCGCCGCGGCCTCCACCGCCAACCCCGCCTTGAGGGCCACGTAGTCCACGCCGGGCATCCCCACCGGCAGCGCCCCCTCCGCGCTGGGGCCGAGCGCGAAGGCGGTCCTCCGCAGGCCCGCGCTGGCGGTGACCCAGACGTCCGCGGAGGTCGGCCTCAAGCGCCACAGCGCCCCCAGCTCGAAGCGGGTGGAGCGCGTGGGGTAGGCCGCGCCGCCCTCGCCGCGGCGGGAGCGCAGCCCCACCGAGAACGCACCGCCCAGCTCCACCCCCACCCCGCGCGCGAGCGCCGCGCCCCCACCGGCGAAGGGGAAGGCCTGGGCGTTGAGCCGGGGCGAGACGATCACCGCCGCCGTGTACGGCCCCAGCGTGGCGGACTGCAGCTCGGTGAAGGAGAGCCGGCGCGAGGAGAGGCTGGTGCCCAGCTCCACCCGCAGCAGCGGCTGCTCCGGGTCCCCGCGCAGCGGCCGCTCCTGCGCCCGCACCACCGTCGTCGTCGCCGCGGGGCCGGAGGACGCGGACGCGCCGCGGGGCGCGGGCGCCGCCAGCGGCTCCAGCTCGTCCGCGGCGGAGGGTGCCGGCTCCGGCTCGGGCTCCGGCTCCGGCCGGGCCTGGGAGGTGCCCAGCGCGGAGAGCACCGCGCCCCGCGCGGAGGCGAGCGTGGTAGGCCCGAGCAGCCCTCCGCCCGCGAGCGGAAAGCGCGCCCGGTCCAACAGCACCTCGCCGTTGGGGGCGGTGAGCGTGACGTAGACGGCCGAGCGCCAGCCGGCGGAGACCACCTTGCCCTGCAGGAGCGCGGCGCCGCGCCCCACCTGACAGCGGACCTGCGCGCAGAGCGCCGAGGCCAGCTGCGCGCGCACCCCCTGGGTCTTGCGGCCGGTGAAGCTGCCCACGCGCAGGCCGGCCGCCCAGGCCGGGAGGGCGCAGAGCAGCGCGAGCGCGAGCGGCGCGGCGCCCCTCACCCTGCGGCGCCTCCGGCGCCGGCGCAGGAGCAGGAGCCAGCCCAGCAGCGAGAGCCCCGCGCCGCCGGGGGCGCTGGCGCAGCCCAGCTCCGTGGAGCCGATGAAGTCCGCCTCGCTGCGGGTGGGGCCGGTGATCGCCTCGGTCACCGTCACCGTGAGGCGGGCGGCGCCCGGCGCGTCCCCCTTCGGGGTGCCGTCCGCGTTGCAGGCGTTGCCCACGCCGAAGATCGTCAGCGTCCCGGGCGTGGGGGGCAGCCGGACCGCGAACTCCACGCTCGCCTTGCCGCCTTCGAAGCCGAACGGGCTCTTGTGGGTGAGCTCGCCATCCGCGGCGCGGGTGCCGGGGCCGGGGATCAGCTCCGCGTCCGCGGCGTCCGTGGAGATGGCGAACCCGCCGATCGTCCCCATCCCGCGGATGACGAGGAAGAAGCCCACCTCGGAGCCCGCCGCGCCCTGGGCGGGGCCTTCAATCGTGACGGCGGGGTTGGCGCCGCCCAGGTGGCAGGAGCTGCAGAGCACTCCGGGGCGGCCCGGCTCGGGGCGGCCGGTGTAGCCGATCATCCCGCTCGCGGACGCCTGCGCGCTGGCCGCCGCCAGCCAACACGCCAAGCCAAGAGCCTCCGCGCCGCGCATGGACGGGCGTCCAGAGCAACGGGCGCGCCAAGCGGCTCGGCCGCCACGCCAGCGAAGCGGCGCCCCCGGTCACCCCGAGCGAAGTCGAGGGGCGCCCGGCGATCACCGGGACCCAGCGCGAGCGGCCCCCTCGACTTCGCTCGCGGTGACCAGCCGGCGCTTTGAGCTTCGTGTGCAGCGCCAGGCTTGTACTTCGTGCTCAACGGAGCACCTCGGAGCCCGCGGAAGCCCCGGGCATGCCCTCCCTCCGCAGCCCGGCACATCGCTTGCCTCAACGCGCGAACCGATGAGCTGGGCCCTCCTCCTCGCCTCCGCCCTGGCGGCCTCACCTCCTTCCGCCGACGCACAGGGTCGGCTGGAGGCGGGGCACCGCGCGTTCTCCGCGGGGCGCTTCGAGGCGGCGCTCACCGAGTACCGCAAGGCGCTGCGGCTGGGGGCCACGCGCGAGGCGCCCTGGCAGATCGGCGTCACCCTGGTGCAGCTGGGCCGGACGGACGACGCGCTCGAGGCCTTCGCGCTGGCCCAGCGCAGCGCTCCGGATCAAGAGCAGCCGCTGCAGCGCTTCTACCGTGCAGTGGCCTGCCTCAAGGCGCGGCTGTGGCAGTGCGCGGACACGCTCTTCGGCTCGGTGGGGACCGCGCTGCCGGGGCCGATGGCCGCCCACGCCGCCGCGCTCCGGAAGGTGGCGGGAGATCAGCTGCGCCAGCGGGCAGCCGTCTCCGAGGCGAGCCTCACCTGGTACGAGGAGCAGGAGGCGGCGGCGCGGGCGCAGGGGCGGACGGCGCTGGCGGACGCCTTCCGCGCCGAGGCCGAGCACCTGACCGAGAAGGCGCGCGCCCTGCGCCGCGAGGGGCTCCTGGACCCGCTGGGCCTGATGGCCGCGGGCGACGGCGGCGGCAGCCGGCTGGTGGTGCTGGCGGTGGCGGAGCTGGGCTACGACACCAACCCGCTCTTGCTCACCGCGAGCGATCCGCAGAAGCGCAACGCCGGCTTCCCCCAGGCGGGCGGCATGGCGCTCTCCACGCTCGGCTTCGTGGAGGGGCGGCCTTTGGGCGTGAGCGGGCCGTTCATCCAGGGGCTGGTGAGCCACCGCGCGGAGGAGCGGACCTGGTTCGACGACCTCTCCCTGCTCACCCTGCTGGGCACCGCGGGCTGGCGGGCGGTGGGGCCGCGCTCGGACGTGAGCGTGGCCTACTCCTTCCAGCACTCGCTGCTGGACGGCGCGCCGTTCGTCTCCAGCCACCGGGTGAAGCTGCGCGCGGGCTTCTCCGCCGGCCCGCTCTGGTTCGACAACGCCATCACCTCCCAGTACGACCACCTGCTGCCGTCCTCGCTCGCCTCGCTCTCCGGCGCCCGCCACGGGACGCAGAGCAGCGTGGCCTGGAGCCCCCGGGAGTCGCTGCGCCTGGCGGCGAGCTACCGGGTGGACCTGCTCTTCCACGACAACGCGGGCGTCCTCTTCGTGGAGCACGGCCCCACGCTGGAGGCGGAGTGGGCGGTGCTCAGCCGCCTCTCGCTGGCGCTCTCGGGGGCCGCCTGGCTGCGGGCCATCCCCGCCGGCTCCGCGCTCGCCTCAGCGCTGCACGACAAGAACGTGGAGGCCGTGCTCACCGCCACGTGGCGGCCGGGCGCCGGCTTCTCCGCGCGCGCCGCGCTCTCCGCCGGGCGCGCCTTCTACGGCGGCCGCGGCGAGGCCGCCGGCCGCTTCGGCTGCACCGTTGGCCTGGCCTACCTCACCCACCTCTTCTGAGAGCTGCCCATGCGCGTACGCCTGATCGCCCTGCTCGCCCTCCTGTTCGCCGCCGGCTGCGGCCACGCCGAGGCGGAGATCCTCCTCCCCGAGCCCGCCTCCGGCACGCCCTCCCCGGATGCGCGGGACGCGTTCGAGACGCTGCTGCCCGCCGCCGCCCAGCGCCAGGCGCTCTGCGGCCGGGGCGGCGCGGATCCCGTCTCGGTCGCGTTCTGCGCCCAGCCCGCCCCGAAGGTGGAGGGGCTGGCCCAGCTGCAGGCGCTCCTGGGGATCGGCTTCAAGCCCGGCGTGGAGACCAACGGCTCGGGCGGAAACCCCGCCTTCACGCTGTGCGGCCACTCCACCTCGCTGGTGATGAAGGCGATCACGCCGATCAACCCGCGGGCGCTCGTCTTCACGCCTTCCATTGGCAAGTGCGACTCGCCCGCCTCCTGCGAGGCGCTGCAGACCGCCAACCCCAAGCTGGTGGCGATGGGCTTCGCGCGGGGCGAGCAGTTCGTGGAGCTGGTCTCGAGAGATCCCCGGAACAAGGAGCTGGTCTTCTTCCTGCTCCGCTTCGAGCAGGCCTGCAACGCCGCGCCCGGCGGCTGCTCGCTGGCGCAGCTGCTCACCCCGGAGGTGGAGAAGGGCTGGACGTCCGTGGCGCTCTACCAGGACGTGGATCTGCGCAACACGGTGCTGGACTGCCTCCACTGCCACCAGCCCGGCGGGCCGGGGACGCAGAAGATCTTGCGCATGCAGGAGCTCCAGAAGCCCTGGACCCACTTCTTCAAGGACGAGGTCAAGGATGCCACCGAGAGCGGCAAGCAGCTGCTGGCGGACTACCAGCTCGCGCACGCCGCCACCGAGGCCTACGCCGGCATCCCGGGCGCGCTCATCCCCAAGGCGGACGCCTCCAAGCTGGAGGACCTGGTGGTGGAGGAAGGCGCGCTGGCCCAGCCCAACGAGTTCGTCCCGCAGGTGGAGACGGAGGTCACCGCCTCCGCGGACGGCTCCTCCCCGACGTGGCTCAAGCTCTACGCCGCCGCGGTGGACGGCGCGCAGATCGCCGTGCCCTACCGGAAGATCCGCATCAGCGATCCCGCCAAGCTCTCCGCCGCGGCCAGCGCCTACCGCGCGGTGCTCGCCGGCAGCCAGCCCGCCTCCGCGATCCTCGACACCCGCGAGACCTTCTTGCCGGAGGTGCTGCCGGACATCAGCCTGCGCCCCAAGGCCGGCGCCAGCGGGCAGGCCATCCTGAAGCAGATGTGCCAGCGCTGCCACAACTCGCGCCAGGACACGAGCCTCACCAAGGCCCGCTTCAACGTGGAGAAGCTGGATCAGCTCTCCGCCATGGAGAAGGAGCTGGCGATCGCCCGGCTCACCGTGCCGGAGAGCTCGCTGCTGAAGATGCCGCCGCCGAGGTTCGGAGCCCTCTCAGCGGAGGAGATCTCCAAGGTGGTGGACGTGCTGCGGCGGTGAGCTCCGTTCACCCCGAGAGGCTGTGAGCCTTTCGGGCGCGTAGCTCCCCCCGTTCACCCCGAGCGTAGCGCCGTAGGCGCGTAGTCGAGGGGCGGCACCCAGCTCGAAGTCAGCCGGCTCATAGGAGCAGGGACGCCAGGGTGCGCGCTGTGCACTGCACGCATGGCTCCCGCGGTGGCGCGCTCCAACCGCGGCGGGTAGCACAGTCACTCCGGCCCGGAGTGGGCGACCCGCCCGCTCGGCACGGCCACTTCACGGCCGCGCGGCAGGTAGGGAACGCTGTCCACCTGGGCGCGAGAGGTTCTGTGAATGATTGCGGGTGCCGGCTCCCCGGAACCATTCACAGTTCGGCGTGCACAGGGTTGGAGCGCCCACCGACGACGAGCGGCGGCAGTGCAACCCACCGCGGGTGGAGCGCGCCACCGCGGGGTCCATGCGCGCAGTGCAAAGCGCGACCCCTTGCCCCACTGCTCCTACCTGCTGCTCGAAGCAGTGGAGGACGAGATCACGGGCGCCCCTCGACTTCGCTCGGGGTGAGCGGGGGTCCTCTACAGCAGATCCCAGCTGTACCCCTCGGCCTCGAACGCCTGATCCGCCACCTGGGTGATCAGCTCGTCCGCGTTCTCCTCCAGCCCGGCGAGGTTGGCGCGCACGCGCCGGTCCACTTGCAGCAGGAAGATGTCGAGGATCGCCAGCTGGCGAGAGACGTCCTTGGCCTTCTCCTCCACCGCCGTGTTCACGCGCGCGAGCACGCAGGCGAGCACGAAGAGGTCGATCATCACGTCCGCCAGCCGCTTGGTGGGGAACTGCTTGCCGATGATCTCCCGCCCGTACCTGCGCAGGGTCCGGTCCACCGCGGAGCCGAGCTCGCGGGTGAGCTCCTCGAACTTCCCGCCGCGCTCCTTCAGCTGCGCGTTGAGCCGGGCGAAGTTGCTCTTGCCGCGGGAGATGCCGGTGGCGAGCGAGGCGCGGCGCAGGGCGTAGTCGGTCAGCACGCCGAAGCCCTTGATCGGGTCGTTGAAGGCGCCGCGCAGGCTGGAGGCCAGCTCCTTGAGCTGAGCGCCCACGTCGTTCATCGCGGTGAGCGCGATGAAGAGCCGCAGGATCTCGTTGGTGCCCTCGAAGATCCGGTTGATGCGCGCGTCCCGCACCACCCGCTCGTAGGGGAAGTCGCACATGTAGCCATTGCCGCCGGCCACCTGGAGCGCCTCGTCCGCCACGCGCCCGAGCGCCTCGCTGGCGAAGACCTTGGAGATCGCCGCCTCCACCGCGTAGTCCTCGTAGCCCTGGTCGATCAGCGCGGCGACCATGCAGACGGCGGACTCGGACGCGTAGCAGTCCACCACGCTCTGGGCGAGCTTCTCCTTCACCAGCGGGAACTCGGAGATGGACTTGCCGAACTGCACGCGCTCCTTCGCCTGCTTCGCCGCGCGCTCGATCATGTGCTTCATGGCGCCCACCGAGCCGCCGCCCAACCCGGTGCGGCCGGAGTTGAGGACCTTCATCGCCACCTTGAAGCCCTTCCCCTCCTCGCCGAGCACGTGGTCCGCGGGGACGCGGACGTTGTCGAAGTGGACGGTGGTGGTGGAGGAGGCGCGCAGCCCCATCTTGTCCTCGTGCGGCCCCACGGTGACCCCGGCCATGTCCTTGGTCACGATGAACGCGGTCATCTTCCCCTTCTCCCCCGCGGACTCGGTCCGGGCGAAGACGGTGAAGAAGCTGGCGATGCCGCCGTTGGTGATCCACAGCTTGTTGCCGTCCAGCACCCAGTGGTCCCCCTCCTTGCGCGCGGTCGTCTTGATGGACGCGGCGTCCGAGCCGGAGCCGGGCTCGGTGAGGCAGAACGCGGCCACCATCTCTCCGGTGGCCAGCTTCGGGTAGTAGCGCGCGCACTGCGCCTCGGTGCCGAAGAGCAACAGGCCGCGCATGCCGATGGAGCTGTGCGCGCCGATGGTCACCGCCACCGAGGCGTCATGGCGGGCCACCTGCTGCAGCGCGCGCGAGTACGCCATGCTGCCGAAGCCCATCCCGCCGTGGGCCTCGGGGATGACCAGGCTGAAGAGGCCGAACTGCTTGAGCTCCTCGATGAACGCCGGCGGCAGCTCACCCTGGCGGTCCCACTTGCGGAAGTCCTCCTCGCGGGGCCCCAGCAGCTGATCCACGGAGGAGATGACCCCCTTGAGCGTCTCCCGGTCCTGCTCCCGCATCTTCGGGAAGGGGAGGATCATCTCGTCTTCGATCTGCCCCAGGCACAACGAGCGGACGAAGCTCACCGTCTTCTTGTCGATCACAGGCGCTCCAGCACAAGGCCAGGAAAGGAACTACGGACGTGGGGCAACCTTATGCCGGGCAGCGCCCCTGTCGAGCCGGGCGCCCGCGCCAGACGTTCAGGAGCCGGCCTTCTGCTGGTCCGAGTAGATCGCGTCCGCGATGCGGTAGGCGGACCCTTCGAGCCGGGTGATCGCCTCCTTCAGCTTCACCGCGTCCTCGATGGGGAGGACCTTCTTGAGGTTCTCCAGGTCCACCTTGATCTCGTCCCGGTCCTTCTCGCTGAGCAGCGAGGCGTACTCTTCCACCGAGCGCTCGGTGGTGTAGATGAGCCCGTCCGCGTTGTTGCGCAGGTCCGCCAGCTCCTTCTTCTTGCGGTCGTCCTGCTGGTGGGACTGGGCGTCCGCGATCATCCGCTGGATCTCCTGCTCCGAGAGGCCGGAGTTGGAGACCACGCGCACCGCCTGCTGCTTGCCGGTGCCCAGGTCCCTGGCGGAGACGTGGACGATGCCGTTGGCGTCGATGTCGAAGTTGACCTCGATCTGCGGGACGCCGCGCGGCGCCGGAGGAATTCCCGGCAGCTCGAAGCGGGCTAGGGACTTGTTGTCCGCGGCCATCTCGCGCTCGCCCTGCAGCACGTGGACGACCACGAGAGGCTGGTTGTCCACCGCGGTGGAGAAGACCTGCCCCTTCTTGCAGGGGATGGTGGTGTTCTTGTCGATGATCTTGGTGAAGACGCCGCCGGCGGTCTCGACGCCGAGCGAGAGCGGGGTCACGTCCAGCAGCAGGACGTCCTTCACCTCGCCCTTGAGCACGCCGCCCTGGATGGCGGCGCCCACCGCGACCACCTCGTCCGGGTTGATCCCCTTGTGCGGATCCTTCCCGAAGAACTCCTTCACCTTCGTCTGGACCCGGGGCATGCGGGTCATGCCGCCCACCAGCAGCACCTGGTTGATCTGCTGCTGGCTCACCCCCGCGTCCTTGAGGGCCACCTTGCAGGGTTCGATCGTCCTGTCGATCAGGTCCTTCACCAGCTCCTCGAGCGTGGCCCGCTCCAGGGTCTCGGTGAGGTGCTTGGGGCCGGTCGCGTCCGCGGTGATGAACGGGAGGTTCACCTCGGTCTCGGTGGCGGACGAGAGCTCGTGCTTGGCCCGCTCCGCCGCCTCCTTGAGGCGCTGCAGCGCCACGCGGTCCTTGCGCAGGTCGATGTTGTTCTGCTCCAGGAACTTCTTGGCCAGGTGGTCCACCACGCGCTGGTCGAAGTCCTCGCCGCCCAGGAACGTGTCGCCGTTGGTGGACTTCACCTCGAAGACGCCGGCGTTGAGCTCGAGGATGGAGATATCGAACGTGCCGCCTCCCAGGTCGTAGACGGCGACCTTCTCGCTCTTGCCTTCCTTCTGCTTGTCCAGGCCGTACGCGAGCGCCGCCGCCGTGGGCTCGTTGATGATGCGCAGCACGTTCAGCCCGGCGATCCGGCCGGCGTCCTTGGTGGCCTGGCGCTGACCGTCGTTGAAGTACGCGGGCACCGTGACCACCGCCTCGGTCACCGGCTCGCCCAGGTAGTCCTCGGCGGTCTGCTTCATCTTCGCCAGGACCATGGCGGAGATCTCCGGCGGGCTGTACTGCTTGCCGCGGACCTCCACCCAGGCGTCCCCGTTCTGGCTCCCCACCACGCGGAACGAGCTGAGCGCGATCGCCTTCTTCGCCTCCGGCGAGTCGTACTTGCGGCCGATCAGCCGCTTCACCGCGAAGATGGTGTTCTCTGGGTTGGTGATCGCCTGCCGCTTGGCGATCTGCCCCACCAGCCGCTCACCGGACTCGGTGATGCCCACCATGGACGGCGTGGTCCGGCTCCCCTCGCTGTTGGGGATGACCACCGGCTCGCCACCCTCCATCACCGCCACGCAGGAGTTGGTGGTCCCGAGATCGATCCCAATGACCTTACCCATCGCGCTCTCCGCTCAACTTCAGGTCGGACCGCCGCTGCTGCCCGGGCCGACATCCCCCCCCGGTGGAGCCTCCGCCGCGGGCGGAGCCTCCGCTGCCGGAGCGGCCGGCGCCGTCGCAGCGGCTACCGCCACCGCCTTGGCGATCATCACCATCGCCGGCCGCATCAGCCGGTCGTTCAGCATGAAGCCGCGCATCAGCTCCTGCACCACCTGGTTGGGCGGCACGTCGTCGCGCTCGATCTGCTGCATGGCCTCGTGGACGCGCGGGTCGAACGGCTGGCCCAACGCGCTGAAGGGGCGCACGCCGTTCTTGGCCAGCGTGTCCTCGAAGAGCTTGCGGGTCATCGCCACGCCCTGGATGAAGCTCGGGAAGTCGGAGGGTGACTTCCCCGCCTCGAGCGCGCGGTCCAGGTTGTCGAGCACGGGGAGGAAGGCCTTGAGCAGCTTCTCGTTGCCGTACTTCTGGGCCTCTTCCTTCTCCTTCAGTGCGCGCTTCTTGTAGTTGTCCAGGTCCGCGGCCGCGCGGAGCATCTTCTCGTGCTGGTCCTTGAGCTTCTCCATCAGCTCGCGGCCCTTGGCCTGGGAGAATTCGAGCTGGGCCTTGAGCTCCTCCAGCTCCTTCTCCACGCCGGAGGGCGCGGGCGCGGCCTCTGCCGCGGCAGGGGCTTCGCTCGCCGGCTCAATGTCGATGGGCACTTCCTCCGTGCGCTTGCGCACACTCCGGAGGGCCTCTTCGATCACTTGCTGGCTGATGTTCGTGTCGAACTTGCCCTTCTCGCCGTTGCCGGACACGCGCGGAACTATCTCACGAGGCTCCGCGCGGCGGAACACGGCGAAACGACGCCACCGAGCGGCGCGCGGAGCACATCGCCGCACAGCCGCCGCACGCCACGCCTGTCCGCTTCAGCCCTTCTTGCGTCCCACCGTCTTGGGAGCCGGCTTGCTCTTCTTCGCCGCCGCGCCGCCGCTCTTGCGGCCGACCGTCTTCTTCGCCGGCCGCTTGACTTGCGGGGGCTCGTCCACCCGGAGCGGCTCGGTGGGCGTCTTGTCGTCCTCGTCGTCCGAGGTGGCGTGGTGCTCGGTGGGCGCTTCGTCCCCACCCGGGGCGCCGCCGTCCACCGGCTTCTTCCAGGCGGTCTCCGCCTTCTTCACCGCGGTCTCCACCATCTCCGCGGCCTCCTCGGCGGTCTTCTTGGCCCAGACGCCGAAGTCCTTGAGCGCGTCCCGCACCTTCTGCTGCTTGGCCGGGTCCCGCACCTCGGAGACCAGCCGCTGGGTCTCGGACTTGATGTCCTCACCGGTCTTGCGCAGGAACTCCATCATCCGCTTGTCCCATTGGTCGTTCATGGTCGAGGTCATGTACTCCGCGGCGCCTCCCGCACCCAAGCCCTAATCGCCGGAGCTACGCGCCAGCCGTTCGGCCATTGCCGCGCCGTCGCGTTCGGGCTGTCCGGATCTCCCCGTTCGCGCTGGGCGCGCGGAGGACGGGCGCGGTTGAAGCGCAGTGCCAACCCTCAGGCGCCAAACCCGCAGCACCGAAGGAGTCACCCCAAATGGCAACTGCTCCGCTGTCCTCCGCCGCGCTCGCGCTTCACGAGATGGGTCTGGCCACCGCCGTGGGAGGCATGTTGTTCGGCAAGGTGGGGCTGGACGCGACCGCGCAGGTCATCCCCTCGCCCACGGACCGCGGCCGGATCCTCAACGCGGCCTGGGGCCGCTTCGGCTTGATCAACGCGGCGGCGCTGGCCGTCACCGGCATCACCTGGTTCACCGGCCGCAGCATGTTCTCCGGCCGGGAGGTGGGCCGGAGATCTCGGGCGCTGGTGATCGCCAAGGACGCGATGGTGGTGACCTCGCTGGCGAGCGGCGTCTGCAACATCCTCTGCGGCGCGGCCTTCTCCCGCCAGGCGGAGGACGGCGCCGTCCCGGTGGAGAACGGGATGAGGCCCCACTCGCAGACCCCGTCGCGCGCGGTCACCCTGCAGAAGGCGATGGGCGCGCTGGGGACCCTCCACCTCATCTCGGCGGCCTCGGCGCTGGTGCTCACCTCGCTGCTCAACTTCAGGGCAGGCCAGTCGAGCCGCTGGGCGGCGATCGCCCGGCTCTTGCCCTGAGCGGTCCGCGACCGGGTCAAGCGGCGTGGGCGCACCGCCGCCTCCCGGTCCCGGCGCCAGCGGCTTGCGTCGAGCCCGAGCGCGGGTGATGGTTCGCCTCCCCCGAACCTGGAGGAAGCATTGACCTCGTCTCCTCGCTCCTGGCTCCTCGCTCTCCCCCTCGGCGCGCTGTGCGCCGGTCTGCTGATCAACGGCTGCGACAACACGACCACGCCGCCTACCGGCGACGGCGGCACCAAGCAGGACTCAGGCACGTCCGCGGACGGCGGCACGCAGGACTCCGGCACGCCCGTCTCGCAGTTCATCGACTGCCCCACCACCAACAACGAGGGCTGCGCGAGCTACGAGGACCGCACCGCCGCTGGCGCCTCCCGCACCATCAATTTCCTCACGCAGCCGGACGGCGGCCAAGTCTACATCCCGTCCTGCATGCAGATCAGGGCGGGCCAGACGGTCACCTTCTCGGGCAACTTCGGCGGGCACTTCCTCGCGCAGCGCTGCGGTCCAGTCGACGCCGGCATGCAGGCCATGTCCGGCACTCAGCGCAACTTCACCCTCACCGTCACGGGGGACTACGGCTACTACTGCGAGTTCCACCACTTGGACAAGGGGATGAAGGGCGCCATCCGGGTGGTTCCGTAGCAGCCAGGCGCTGATCGAAGCCGCCTCCTGGAGAACTGCGGCCCAGTCAGCTTCGCGATGAAGGTGCTATCCGCGTCGTGCCTTAGGCCTTGCTTCAACGCCCTCGCCTCGGCAGCATGCGCACCGTAGCTCGCTCCCCAATTCACCTCCTTCTTTCCTTCCGTCAAGAGTGGGGAGAAGGGCTTTGGCTGGATAGGGGTTGGGCATGATCCGTTTCACCGCAGGTCGCCTCCCGCTCGTCGTCCTCCTCACGGGACTTGCATCCCAGTCGGTCTCCGGGTGCCGTCGAAGCGCGGGATACTGCACTTCAGATGCGGAATGCATGGAGCGGGTGTTGGGAAGAGCGGACCAGGCATCCGCCTTCTGTCATCCAGAGTATGGGTTTTGCGTCCTCGCTCCTGCGGACGGCGGAACTGCTGACGCGGATGGAAGTTCCAGCGCGTTGGACGGATCGCAACCCGTCGATCTGGATGCGGGCGTGGACGGAGGCATCGAGGCGGGCGAACGCTGGACTTGGCGCCCACTGCCTAGCACCACCGTCCCTCGGATCTATCCCTCCATCGTTCAATTGAAGAACGGTGCTGTTCTCGTCGCTGGAGGCAACTCGGACCAAGGTGCATTGAGTTCCTCGGAGATCTTCAATCCCGTTACGGAGAAGTGGAGCGCAACAGGTTCCATGATCTCTGCTCGCTTCTTTCACACCGCGACGCTCCTTGATGATGGGCGCGTCCTCGTAGTCGGCGGAATCGATGGTTCCGTGACTCCGTTGACGTCGACCGAGTTCTACTCACCTGAGAGCGGGTTCTGGACCACAGCCGGCAGCATGATGACCGGCCACTGGTTCCATTCCGCCACGCGAATCCTCGGCGGCCGTGTGTTGGTGGTAGGCGGCAAGGGTAGCGGGATGGCTACCTCAGAGCTCTTCGATCCCGAGACGGGCACATGGTACCCATCCATTGCGCTAGCCGTGGGCCGGCAGGGATCCGCCCTAACAACACTGGCTGATGGCACGGCGCTGATCACAGGGGGCCACTCAGCGTCCTCTCAAGGAGTAGAGCACTTTCTTCTGGGACCACCACGCTGGCAGGTGCAGAACCCTCTACCAGTCCCCCGCAATACTCACGTCCTTGCAGCGCTCCGGGACGGCGGAGTCATGCTCGCAGGGGGTGCGAATGATACCGGCGCAACGACCACCACCCTGTTCTTGGATGTGGTCGCCGACGTTTGGCGACCCGGCCCCTCACTGCACACCAACCACATCTCGGGCTCCGCAACCGCACTCAAGGACGGGCGCCTATTCCTCTTCGGAACGAATGCTGCGGAGATCTTCGATCCGGCCACGGGCAACTGGTCACTCCTTCCTCCCCCCGCCGTTCAGTTCTCCGGCTCGAGTACAACCGCCCTCGCGCTCCCAGACGGGAGGGTCATCGTCGTAGACGATTACGGCTCCGCACAGATTTGCGAGCGGCACTAACCCTAACCGGTTAGGAGCTGCCGCTGCCCAAGGAGCTATGTTACGCGCTGGCTCCGAGCAGGGCTGATGCCTGCATTCCTTACGAGATTCACACGCGGATCGGCCGCTGGAAATCGGAGAGCGGCTGCGTGCGCCGCTCTCCGAGGTAGCCCTGCAGCAGCTGCGCCTGCGCCTGGTCGATTAACCCCTGGTCGCCCGCGTCCGCGCCTGCGTCGAGGTCGAGTGAGATCTCCTCGGCGGCACCGTCCGCCGAGGCCACCTCCTCGCCTTCTGCCTCTGCCTCGCCCGCGTCCTCCTTCGCCTCCGCCGCCTTCTGGGCGAGCTTCATGGCGAGGAACTCCTTCTTGAACTCCTTGGGCACCGGCTGGCCGGGCTTCCAGTTGGACATGCCAGGCTGCTTCACGATCCACGCGGCGAAGTCCGGGTCGAACACCACGGACGCCATCAAGCGCGAGTTCGCGTAGAGCTCCTCGAGCATCGCGTCCAGCATGTCCGCGTTGAGGTCGTACTTGCTTCCGTAGAGCTGCCCGTAGCTCTGCATGGGCGCGCCGGCGTCGCTCGTCACCGGCTGGGTGGAAGACGCGCTGCTGTCCGCGTACGAGGGAGAGCTCCCGCCGCCGCCGCCGTAGCCCGCGTTGACCGCGCCGCCGCCGCTCGCATAGCTGCCGCCACCGCCGCCACCGCCGCCCATTGGAGCCACGGTGGCGCGGTAGTCGCCGGTGGCGATCGGCGCGTCCACCAACCCACCGCCGAGCACCTGCATCGCGGTCTGGTAGTACGACTGCCGCTCGGAGAGCCCCTGGATGATGGACGGGTCCGCGTTGGCGTTGCCCGCGTTCACCGCGCCGGACATGCCGACGATGTTCTTCGCGTCGGCGAGGTCGTTCATGTTGTGGGTGGTCCAGTACCAGACCGCGGTGCGGAAGCCGACCTCGGGGCTGGCGGCCTGCTCCGGGTTCCCCTCGAGGTCCAGGCCGAGCGCCGCTCCCGCGGCGCGGTAGTTGGCGCGGCCGGTGAGCTGGATGGGCCCGCGCCCCTTGAACCGCATGCCGTCGCCGGGCTGGTCGTTCCCGAGATCTCCGCGCCCCTCGTAGGCGCTGCCGTCGGCGATCTCCTCCATGTACTTGAACTCGCCGCTCTCCACGGCCAGCTGGGAGAGGAAGCCCGCCACGCGCTCGGGGGTGTTGATCTCCCCCTCCTGCATCGCCGCGTTGAGCAGCGGCAGGTACTGCTGGATCGTCTCGGCCGGGGCGTTGGGCATGATCTGCTGCAGCTGCTCGGCGCTCACGCCCTTGCCCATCGTGGTGGAGGCGCTCGCGCCCGAGGCGGTGGCGCCCTCCAGCGGCTGGGTGGAGCCGTCCTTCTTCACCAGCGTGTAGCCCACGGTGCCTTCGTAGCCGCCCAGATCGCTCCAGAACTGGTTGAACACCTCCGGGCGCATGGTCTGGCAGCCTGCGCTGCTCACGCTGCTCGTCCCACCGGCGTGGAACTGCATGTCGTTGGTGTCGCCCATCTTCCCGTCGTCGAAGAGGCCGTTCTTGTCGTAGTCGACCTCGGTGGCGTAGGTGCCCTGCATGCGCAGGCAGTTGCCGAGGTTGTCGCTGTAGCCGGCCTTGTATTCGAAGTACCCGGTGGGCAGCCGGCCCACGGAGCCGTTGCCCCAGGTGTCGTCCGCGTAGGACGTGTCCTCGGTGGTGCCCTGCGGCTCGGTGTTGGCCTCGTACGAGCGCACGTGCTTCTGCCCGGCGGAGTCCTTCCAGATCATCACCACCGTGTCGTCGTACTCGCCGTGGCCGCCATTGACGTGCGTGTTGGTGTCCGTGCGGAAGCCGAGCAGGTTGCGCGCCTCGGGCGAGTCGTTGAGCTGGCCGTTCTGGGAGATGATCTGCGCGTAGTAGTCGTACTGGGCCTCCTCCCCTTCCGGCGCGCCCTCCAGCCCAGCCGGCGCCGCGCCACCCGCCGCCGCCACATCCCCGCTCTCCTCACCCGGGCCGTGGCCGTCCACGCGCTGGAGGTCTTCCGGCAGCCACGCCGGCGCCTGCGCCTGCGGATCCGCGGCCATCTCGTAGGCGAGCAGCTCCACCGCCTGCACCGCGCCCTGCGCGTAGTCCGTCACCACCGAGGCCGCCGCGGCCGAGTACGCGGAGAGCTCCTCCGCCGTGGGCGGCCGCCCGACCAGCTGCTGGTGCAGCGCGCTCACCACCGCGGTGCGGCTCGCCTGCGCCACCGCCGGGTTGGTGCTGGCCAGCCCTTCGACGACCTTGGACGCCGCCTTTGGATCCGCGGTGGGAGACTGCGCCGCCACCGCGGCCACCGCGGTCCGGTACGCGCCCAGCTGCTCGCCGCTGTAGGCCTGCCCGGCCGGAGGCGAGAGCTGCGCCACCTTCGACGGGTCCACCTTGCCGAAGCCGGCCGGATTCGTCCGCGGGGCCAACGTCGCCGCGGCGGCCTGCGCCGCTTTCGCCGCCTCGGCCGCCTGCGCAGCCCGCTTCTGCTCCTCCTCCTTCTGGATCCGCCTCAGCTCGAGCAGCCGCGCGAGGAAGGCCGCCTGGTTCTGCGTGGACGTGGAGGAGGTGGGCGAAGGGGCCACGGCGAGTCTCCGAGGAGGTGGCGCCCAGGGGGATGGGCGCCAATTTCTCGGGTTCTCGCAAAGCGCTCCGCGCGGTTGATTCTGCGGGGAGATCCGCCGATCCGTGACAACGCCGTCGCCGGCGCGGACACGTGATCTCGCGGCCAGAGGCGTTCTGACGGACCGGTCAGCGCTTCCGGGCGTGGTACGCGGCCACCGCCTCGGCCCAGACCTGCTTGAGCGGCACCCCGTGCTCCTTCGCGCGCGCCAGGCAGTCCTCGTGCTCGGGCTGGGCGTTGAGCACCTCGCCGCCGAAGCGACCGAGCTTCACGCGCACCGAGCCGTGAGGCGTCTGCACCTCCACGTGCTCCCGCTCCAGGGCCACGCGCTCCACGCGGTGGAAGCGCACGCCCAGCGTGGTGCTCTCCCGCAGGAGCAGCTGCACCAGCGCGTCCTTCTTGTCCGCCGGCGCGAGCACACCCAGCAGGTGGCCGGGGCGCCCCTTCTTCATCACCGCCGGCAGCACGTACGCGTCCAGCGCGCCGGCCTCGAGCGCCCGGTCGATCAGCGCGCCCAGCCACTGCGGGCTGCAGTCGTCCAGGTTCGCCTCGAGCACGAAGGTGCCCTGCGCCCCCGCGTGCGCGCTCTGCCCGAGCGAGGCGCGCAGCACGTTGGCGCGGTCCGGGAAGTCCTTGGTCCCCACGCCGTAGCCCACACGGGTGAGCGTCAGCTCGGGCGGCGGGCCCACGCGCGCGAAGCTGCGGATCAGCGCGGCGCCGGTGGGGGTGGTGAGCTCCCCCACGCCCTCGAAGCGGACGGGCACGTCCCTCAAGAGCTCCAGCGTGGCCGGCGCGGGGATGGGCAGCGCGCCGTGCGCCGTCTTCGCGGTGCCGCTGCCCAGCGGGGGCGGCGCACAGAACACCTCCGGGTCGCCGAGCAGCTCCAGCGCCACCGCGGCGCCGCAGATGTCGACGATCGAGTCCACCGCGCCCACCTCGTGGAAGTGGATCTGCTGCAGCGGCACGCCGTGGATCTTGGCCTCCGCCTCGCCCACGCGCTGGAAGACCGCCAGCGCGCGCTCCTTCGCCGCGGGGGAGAGCGTGGGCGCGGCGCGGATCAACTGCTGGATGTCGGCGAGGGAGCGGTGCGGGTGCTCCTCCGGCGCGGAGAGCTCCACGCGCACGTGCGTGCCGGTGAGCTCGTGCCGGGTGGCGCGCGAGGTGACCAGCCGCCAGCCTGGCACCGCCAACCCCTTGAGCGCGGCCTCGAGCGCGGCCAGCTCCACGCCCAGGTCCACCGCCGCGGCGAGGAACATGTCCCCGGCGATCCCGCCCACCGGCTCCAGATAGAGGACCTGGCCCAAGCGCCTATCTCCGCCCGCGCGTCCGGGAGATCAGCGCGGCGTAGAAGCCGCCGCCGAACCCGTTGTCGATGTTCATGGTGGCCACGTTGGAGGCGCAGGAGTTCACCATCGCCAAGAGCGCGGAGAGCCCCCTGAAGTTGGCGCCGTACCCCACGGAGGTGGGCACCGCCACCACGGGGATCCCCACCAGCCCTCCGGCCGCGGAGGCGAGCGCGCCCTCCATCCCCGCCACCACCACCGCCGCGTGCGCGTCCTGCATCTCCGCGCGCCGCTTGAGCAGCCGGTGGATGCCGGCCACGCCCACGTCGTAGATCCGCCGCACCGTGGCGCCCATGGCCTCGGCGGTCACCGCGGCCTCCTCGGCCACCGGGATGTCGGACGTCCCGCCGGTGAGCACCGCCACCGTCCCGGCGCGCACCTTGCGCAGCTTGATCTCGAAGATCCGCGCCGCGGCGTGGTAGCGCCCCTTGGGGAACCGCGAGAGCAGGACCTCCGCCTTGTCCGGCTGCAGCCGCGTCACCAGCACGGACTGCTTGCGCTCCACCAGCGCCCGGACGATGCCGAGCAGCTGCTCGATCGTCTTGGGCTCCCCGAGCACCACCTCCGGGAAGCCGAAGCGGAGGTTGCGGTGCGTGTCGAGCGTGGCGTAGCCCAGCTCGGCGAACGGCACGTCCTTGAGCGTGCGCACCGCCTCCGGGATGGCGACCTTTCCTGCGCGCACGCCGTTGAGCAGGCGGCGAAGCTCCGTCTCGTCCATGGAGCCGCGCACGTAACAGCTTTACGGGATGGCGGCGAGCTTCACGTCCACCTTGTCGAGCCGGACGTAGGAGACGTCCCGCCACCAGACCCGCGTCTCGATCTTGTGGCCCGCCGCGCCGCGCAGATCCGCGCTCACGGTGAAGGTCTCGTAGCCGTACGGCTTCCTGAACTCGTAGCGGTAGACCGGGCGGGTGGTGAGCAGCGTGCCCGCGGTGGCGTCGTAGAGCTCCAGCTGGACGACCTCGTTGCGGTCCCCGGTGGTGTTGTCCACCAGCAGGCGGAAGGTGGCCTGCATCGTGCCGCTGCCCCAATCGGTGGCGTAGGGGCCAAAGGCCATGTGCCCCTCCACGTCCGGCCCGGTGGCGGCGGACCACCCATCCGCCTCGGCGCGGCCGACGTTGTGGGAGAGCCCGGTGGCCGCCTCGGCCTCGAAGGTGAGGCCACGGACGGCCGGCGGCGTGCCCGAGTTGTGCAGGGTGAGCCGGCGCCGCGCGACGATGCTCATCTGCCCCGGCGCCAGCGGCAGCGCCATGCCCGCGTGGAGCAGCCCTCCGCCCAGCTCCAGGCCGCCGTGCACCGAGCAGAGGCAGGCGCCCACGTCCCGGTTGTCCGCCGGGAGGTCCATCCCCACGTGGTCCAGCGTGGCCGAGCCGGCCGCCAGGTAGTCGCTGCTCGCGCTCAGGGTGAGCGGCTGCGCGGCCCAGGAGACGAGCACGTCCGTGGCCAGCGCGGGCTGGGAGCGCAGGTCGTTCCAGGTCCCCGCGGACAGGTTCACCGTGTTGGCGCCGAACTTCACCGGCAGCGCCGTCTGCTCCGGCCGCCAGAAGCGCTGCAGCGACTTGAGGTAGCTCGGGGACGGCCACTGCGTCACCACGAAGCCGCCGATCACGCTCATGTCCCCCTTGAGCTGGGGGTTGCCGCTGGGGTTCACCAGCTGCAGCGTCCGGTCGAAGTAGTTCTGGTACGCGTAGAGCTGGTAGCCCACGCGCAGCCAGACGCGGCGCCGCACGCCGTCCGGGAAGAGGTAGTCCTCGCCGCACGCGTCGCCATCGAACGTGCCGTCGCCGTCCGCCTGCTTCACCAGCGGCGCCTCCCAGACGATCTCCAGCCCCTGCGCGGACTCCGTCACCGAGAACGGCTCGTACTTGGTGGAGAAGCTGGGGCGCTTGGCGTTGCAGGCGGTCCACCAGGGGATTTTGGCGTTGGTGAGCACCACCGCCTCGTTGAGCCCGTACTGGTTGCACCAGTCGCCGGACGCGCAGCTGGCGTTGTCGTTGGCCTCGGGGACGCGGCTGGGGAACTCCAGGTGCTCGGCGCCCTGGTAACCCGCGGGCCACTTGCCGTCGCCGTTCTCACCGGGGACGAAGAAGCTCACCGGCCGCCCATCCGGGTCCTTGGAGAGGAAGTCGAGCGCGTCCCCCGCCTCGCCGTTGAGCACCCACAGCCCGTTCATCTTCCCGTAGAAGCCGGTCTGGTCCAGCCAGGCCAGGTAGTGGCGCCCCACGAAGACGCGGTCCTGCGGCCCCGGCGCCTCCGCGCCCGTGAAGCCCAGCCCGGCGAGCGCCGCCTTCGCCAGCGCCTGCGCCTTCTCCTTGGACGCGCCGCTGTGGTTGTGCAGCAACGGGAGCGTGGGGTCCTCGGGCTGGCCCGCGTCCGGCGTCACCCCTGCATCCTGGGCCACGCCTGCGTCCTGGGTCACGCCCGCGTCCTGCCGCTCGGTCCCCGCGTCCTCGAGCGCGACGCTGCCGGAGTCCTTGGGGTGCTGCTCCACCACCGCCGAGCTGGGACAGCCGGTCAGCAGGAGCACGACGAGGCAGAAGAGCAGAAGGCGCACGGGGGACCTCACGGAGCCGCACAGAACGGCGAACGCGGCCCCTCTAGCAAGTGCCGCCGCGCGGCTGTCACAGAAACCGGTCACGCGAACTGACAGCCCCGTCCGCCGCCCGGACGGAGAGGGGAAGCGCCGCCCCGTCCCGGCCAAGCTCGTCCCACGCCACAAGCCGGGCAAGGTCCGGCCGTGAAAGGACGCCGAGTGGGACTCGGTCTGCACCCAGGGCGTGTGTCAGCTCATCGCCTGGAAGTGCTGATCTGCGGCGGTCAGAGCGAGCGGAGGCTGTTGCAGATCTTGAGGTTCGCCTCCAGGTCCGCCTGCTTCTTCACGGAGCCGTAGCAGTCGAACGACTTGCCACCGACCTTCTTGCGCACGTCGAAGGCGTAGTTGTCGTGCTCCTTGCCGTCCATGTCGATCCCCACGCCCACGTAGGTGAGCACCCAGCCGTCCGGCGTGGCGTTGGACTTGATCCACTTCTTGAACATCAGCTCCTCCACGCTCTCCTTCTTCTGGGCGATCGTCGCGAGCGACTCGTCAGCCTCCTTCACCAGGACGGTGACCGCGCCGTCCTCGCTGTGGAAGCCGGGGGCGCCCTCGTTCTTCTCCGTTCCGGCCGGGACGTCCGCCTGCAGCGGGAGACCAGAGACCTTGGTTCCACCGCCGCCGGCCGCGGCGGCAGCAGGCGCCGTGGTCGAGCCAGCGCTCGCGGGAGCCGCCTCTTCCTTCTTGCAGGCCACGTTGGACAGGGCGACGGACGCGAGGACGACGAGGATCTTCTTCAAGGGTGCTCCCGGGGAGAAGGCGGCGGAGAGCGCCGCCGGGTGGTGGGGAGAAGACAGCGCCGGGGCGAAACGTCGCGCGCGATCCGGAGGGGCGCGTCAGTCCGCCGGATTTCGCGTTCTTGACGGGCGCACCGGCGTGAGACAGTCGCGCTCATGCTCGCTCGGGTCCTCTTGTTCTGCGTGGCGTCTGCCCCTGCCGCCCTGGCCGCTGACGCCGCGGCAGATCCCATCGCCGCCTTCGAGGTGGCCTACCCGAAGGAGTCGCCGGCCGGCCGCGAGAAGCTGCTCGCGGAGCTCTTCCGCGCGGTGAGCTCCGGCTTCCCGGCGATCCAGCCCAACGGCAAGGTCACGTTCCTCTACGTCGCCCAGAAGGCGGAGCGGGACGTGCGGCTGGTGGGGGACTTCCTGCAGCGCAACCCCTTCACCACCAACTGGGACATGCGGGGCCTGCCCTTCGTGCGGCTCGTGCCGGACGCCCCGGTCTTCCTCCTCCACCGCACCTTCGAGCCCGACGCCCGGGTCGACTACAAGCTCGTGGTGGACGGCAACGCGCAGACGGATCCGCTCAACCGCGCCACGCACGACAGCGGGATCGTCGGCCCGGTCTCGGAGCTGGCGATGCCGGCCTTCCGCCCTCCGCTGGAGCCGCTCGCGCGGCCGGAGGTGCCGCGGGGAAAGCTCCAGGTGATCGACGAGCCGTGGGCCCAGCCCAAGGTCACCATCTACCTGCCGCCCGGCTACGACGCGAGCAAGCGCTACCCCACCGTGTACACGGCCGACGGCAGCGCCTGGCAGCAGTACGTGGGGCTGCCCACCATCCTCAACAACCTCATCTACGACGGCGCGATCGAGCCGGTCATCGCCGTGATGATCGACCCCGATCCCGAGCGCAGCAGCTGGTACCAGTTCAACCCCGAGTACCTGGCCTATCTCGAGAAGGTGGTCGCCTTCGTGGACAAGACGTACGCCACCCGCGCCGCGCCCGAGGCGCGCCTGCACCTGGGGACCTCCGCGGGCGGCCGCGCGTCCCTCTACGTGGGGCTGGAGCGGCCGGCGCTCTTTCGCAACGTGGCGCTGCTCTCGGCCTCGCTCACCGCGCCGGTCTCGGTGCTCGAGCCGTACGTCACCGGCCGGCGTAAGCCGGATCCCCGCCTCCGGGTGATCGCCACGGCGGGCTCGTACGAGGGCTCCATCTACGACGATGCGAAGTGGCTCGAGCGCACCCTGCGCAAGGCGAAGGTGAAGGTCACCACCGTCTACACCCACCAGGGGCACAGCTTCGGCCACTGGCGCTCCCTCACCGCCCCGGTGCTGCGCGCGGTGTTCGGCACCGGCGCGCCCGTCGGCCACCCCTGACGCCCCTTCAGGGCGCGGTGAAGCGCAGCACCGTCCCCTTCTCGCCCACGACCACGGCCGTGGTGGCGCTCACCCAGACCACGTCCGAGAGCATCGCATCCAGGCCAGTGGAGACGTCCACCCACGTCGCGCCGGCGTCGTTGGTGTAGCGGGCCATGCCGTGCGCGCCCACCGCCAGGCCGCGCGTGGCGCTGACGAAGGCCACCGCGTAGAGGTCCTCGGTGGTGCCGCTGCTCTGCTCGGCGAAGCTCGCCGCGTCGTCGGTGGAGGCGAGCACCGTCCCCTTCTCGCCCACCACCCACCAGCGTCCGCCCGGCTGCCAGGCCACGTCGATCAGCCACTCCGCGCCGGTGGGCGGCTCCAGGGCGGTGAAGCCACCGCCGGCCCGGCTGACGCCCAAGTAGTTGTAGTAGCCAACCGCCACGCGGGTGCCGGCGCTGCTCTCCGCGGCGCCGGAGATCTGCGAGCGGTACGGGCCGAAGCGCGAGTAGAGCGGCACGTCGCTCCAGGGGCCCGCGGGCGCGGCCGCCGCCACCCCGTCCCAGTAGCCCGCGCCGAAGATCCCGCTCACGCCGCAGGAGACGGTCTGCAGCTGGGCGCTGGAGAACATCCCCGAGAAGGACTTGGCCGGCGCCGCCAGGGTCCAACTCGCCCCGGCGTTGGCGGTGGACGCCACCTGCCCCTCGCCCACGGCGATGCCTGCGCCGGACGGGAGCAAACACACGTCGGTCAAGTTGAGCCCGGCCGAGAGCTGGGCGGCGCTGCTCCATGCGCCGGACGCGGACCTCCGCCACAGCGAGCCGCCCGTGCCCGAGGCCACCAGCTCGCCTTGCGGCGCCTCGCTCGCGGCCAGGAGCGAGACGTCCGTGGAGGGGAAGGACTCCTTCGTCCACCGGGCGGTGAGCGCGCCGGCGCCAGGGCGGGCCCCGGTGTCGAGGAACGCCAGCGCTTCCTTGTAGTGCCAGCCGTACAGCTCATGGCCGGTGTCCGTCTCGCGCACCCAGAGCTGGCTGTCCGGGAAGCCGTTGGTGGTGAGGTAGCCGCGCAGCGTGCGCAGCGTCGAGTACATGTAGTCGCGGTAGCCGGTGGTGGCGTAGGCGCGCGGCGCCTGCGGACTGAACGCGCGCGCGGGGAGCGAGGACCAGAGGCCGCCGGCGAAGAAGGCGTAGCCGCGGAAGAGCGGCGGGTCGTCCTGGAGGAACTGCGCGGCCATGTTGGTGCCGTTGGAGAAGCCGGCCGCCCAGATGCGCGCGGGATCCACGTGGTACTGCTTGGAGAGCTCGGCCACCAGCGCCTGCGCCATCGCCTTGTTGCGGGCGAGGTCCCCCGGGTTGATGTCCCACTGGAAGATGCGCGAGCCGTCGATCACCGCCGAGCGCGAGCGCGGCCGCGCCACCACCACCCCCTGCGCGTTGGCCACCTCCTTCAACCCTTCGAGCGCGTAGTACTCCTCCACCTCGGTCAGCGGCTCCCCGCCGGCGGTGCCGTGGAAGTCGATCAGCAGCGGCCAGGCCTTGGCGCAGGTGTACGAGGGCGGGACGTGCAGCCAGTAGTAGCGCGTCTCGCCGCCCACGCTGAGCGTGAGCGAGGAGGAGGTGCCGGGCGCTCCGGCGCAGGCCACGCACTCGCCGCCTTCGCACCGCTGCGAGGCCGTGCAGGCGCTCGCCGCGCTCCACTTCCCGCACGAGGGCACCGTCCCCTCGCACACCTGCGCCCCGGCCGCCCCGCACTGCTTCGCCCCCACCGTGCACTCGCACGAGAGGCAGCTCCCCCCCAGGCACTGCTCTCCCGCGGCGCAGGCCTGCACGTCCGTCCACACCGCGCAGCCCGCCACCGTCACGCACTGCTGCGCGCCGTTGCCCGCGCAGCGCTTCGTCCCCACCGCGCAGGGCTCGCCGCAGGCGCCCGTCCCCGCGTCCACCACCGGCTGCTCCCCGGTGCCGGAGTCACGCTCGGGTTCCGGCCCCACGGCAGGACCTCCACAACCGACGAGGCCGACGACGAGCAGGGCAAGCAGGCGTTTCATCAGGTCCATCCTTCGAGGCGACGCGCAGGGGCGCGCCGGTCCGCAGGAACCGTGCCCCCTGCGGCGCAGCGGGGGCGCAATGAACACCGTGGGTTAGCGCCGCGGAAATGACACCCGCTGACAATCGGCTGGCGCCCCTTCTCGGAAATTCGCGATCGCCCCGGTGACGGATTTGCACCGTCCGGCGGAACCGCGGGTATGACCGTCGGGCTCCCATCCCGCATCGCGGCGCCCCCAGTGAGCTTCGCCATGCGCCCGTCCCTCCTGCTCGCCGCCCTCGCAGCGCTGGGTGGCGCCCTGCCCGTGGCGGCCCAGCCCGCGAGCGCGCCCGCCCCCGTCCGCCTCCACTACGCCCGCAGCGGCCCCGCCCAGGCCTGCCCGGACTCGGAGCGCTTCGGCCGGGACGTCACCGCCGAGCTCGGCGTCTCGCCCTTCGAGCCCGCCGCCGGGCAGCGGCTGTCGGTGACGCTCGGCCCCGCCGCTGGCGCGCTCGGCGCGCGGCTGGCGCTCGAGGACAGCAAGGGGCACGTGCTGGGCGAGCGCACCCTGCGCGCCCCGGACTGCGTGGCGCTCCACTCCGCCGCGGTCTTCGCCGCCGTCCTCGTGCTCGACCCACTGGGAACGCGAAAGGCCTCGCCAGCCCCGGAGCCCGCGCCCAGCGCTCCGCCCCTCATCTGGGAGACCTACCCCACGCCGCCCGCCGCGCCCGAGCCGGTGGAGCCCTGGCGGGTGAGCCTGCACGCCTTTGGCGGCGGGAGCCTGGGGGTGCTCAGCGCTCCCGCCGGCGGCGGCGGGCTGGGCGTCCGCGCCGGCAAGTCCTTCCTCTCCGCCGAGGCAGACCTCTCCGCGCGCGCCAGCGCCGCCGCCCGGAGTGAGCGGGGGACGTACGCCACCAGCCTGCTCACCGCCGGGCTGTGGCCCTGCGCGCAGTGGCGCGCACTCTCCGCCTGCGTGGGCGCGGAGCTGGGGCTGCTGCGGCTCTCCGGGGACGGGCTGGCCGCGGCCGCCTCGCAGGCGCTCTGGTCCGCGGCGGGGGCGCGCGTGGGGGCGCAGGTGCCGCTGACCGGGGCGCTCTCGCTGGAGGCGAGGCTCACCGCCAGCTGCGCGCTCTCCCGCTCGCAGATCCGCGTGGGCGAGGCCGTGGCGTGGCAGATGCCCCTGTGCGGCGGCGAGCTCTCCGCCGGCCTGGCGTGGCGCCTGTGAGCCGCCTGGCCCCCAGCGCCGCGGACACCTTCTGGCTCACCTTCGGCGAGCACGTGCCCTACCTGTGCAACTCGCTCCTGCGGCTGGGCGTGCCGAGCAAGGACGTGGACGACGTGGCGCACGACGTCCTGGTGGTGGCCTTCCAGAGCCGCGAGAAGTTCGACCCGCGCCGCCCGCTGCGCCCCTGGCTCTTCGGGCTGGCCTTCAACATCGCGCAGCGCTTCTTGGCCCGCCACGCCCACGCGCGCACCTCGCTGGGGGAGGTGCCGGACCGCGCGGACGAAGAGGAGATCTCTCTCGACTCCAGCATCGAGCGGCAAGAGCGGCGCGCGCGGGTGCTGCGCGCCCTGGACGCGCTCCCGCCCGAGCAGCGCGCCGTCCTCCTGCTCCACACCTTCGACGAGCAGCCGATCCCCGCCGTGGCCGAGGCGCTCGACATCCCGCTCAACACCGCCTACTCGCGGCTGCGCCTGGCGCGGCAGCGCTTCGAGCAGGCCTACGTGCAGCTCGCCGAGGGGAGGACCTCGCCATGAACGAGCTGCCGCTGGAGCCACTCCACCCGGACGTGCTGGAGGCGATTGACCAGGAGCGCGCGCACACCGCCCGCTGGGCCACCCGGGCCCGCCTCGAGGCCCGCGTCCGCGGCAGCCTGGAGGCGCTCGCCGCCTCCGCCGTGCCCACCGACGCGGCCCCGTTCTCCCCGAGCGAAGTCGAGGGGCCGGCCGCCTCCACCGCCGGCGCGGGCTTTGGCCCCAAGGTGCTGCTCTCGCTGGCGGCGCTGCTGCTCGGCGGCGCGGTGGGCTACTGGGCCCGCGGCGCCCGCGAGCAGGAGCGCCCGCCGGCCCCTGCGCCCGCTCCCGCTCCGGCGCCCGCGCCGGTGCTCGAGGCGCCCGCGCTGCCGCCGGCTCCCGCGCCAGCGCCCGCCCCCACCCAGAGGAAGGCGCTGCGCGAGCCGGCCGCCGCGGCGGAGAGCACGCTCGAGGCCGAGCGCGTGCTGCTCGCCACCGCACGGGCCGCGTCCGTGCGCGGCCGCTACGACGCGGCGCTGGAGGCGGTGGACGCGCACGCCCGGCAGTTTCCGCGCGGCGCGCTGAGCGAGGAGCGGGACGCGCTGCGGGTGACCGCGCTGCGCGGCGCTGGCCGCGACACCGAGGCCGCCGCCGCGCTGAAGGCCTTCGCCAAGGCCTACCCGCGCAGCCTGCTCCTGCCCTCGCTCCAGGCGGCGCCGCCGTGAGTGACGGATTCGCACCCTCCGCCGGAAACACCCGCACCATGCCCCTTCGCCCTTCACGTCTCCTCGGTCTGCTCTGCGCCCTCGCCGCCTGCGGAACGCCGCCCGACTCCGGCGAGCGCAGCGTCGCTGCCGCGCGCCAGGCGCTCGGCCCACTGCAGGACTTGGCCGAGTTCACCTTCTCCACGCGGGAGCTCGCCGCCGGCGGTCGCCCGGGCTACCCCAAGCAGCTCGTCCCCGGGGGCGCCGGGCTGATGGCCTTCTGGCTGGATGGGCGCGAGCCGTACCTGCACACCACGCCGCAGAGCGGAGGCCCCGTGCCCCGGCTCGGCGTGTACGCGGCCCGGGTGCAGCCGGACGGCGCCACGCCGCTCGAGCAGAACCTGCGCGTGCTCTCCGCGGCAGAGGCCTCGGTGGACCGCTTCGCCGCGGCCTACGGCGATGGGCTCTACGCGGTGGTGGTGTTCCGGCAGGACAAGGATGTGCTGGAGCTGGTCCGCGTCAGGGACGACGGGACGCTGCTGGACGGCGGAGCCCCCGTCGCCATCACCCCCACGCCCCCCGCGGGCTGGGACCTGGACGAGCTGGTCTCGCTCGACTTCGCCGCGGGGAGCTTCTGCGTCACCTGGGTGCTGACGAAGTCGAACAGCTCGGACGAGAAGCTGCTCACCCGGCGGTTCTCCGCGAGCGGCCTGCCGCTGGGCGACGCGATCGAGCTCGGCGCTTCCACGCGCGCGCGGCTCACCTTCGATGGCAGCACCTACGGCGCCTTCCTCACCCGCTACACCACCAACCAGACGCTCACCTTTCAGCGCTTCACCATCGCCGGCACGCCCATCGGCACGCCGACCGTCCTCTGGACCGCCGGCACCAACCAGTGGCTCTCGCTGCTCGACGCCACGCTGGTGAACGGCACCGCCATCGCGCTGGTGGAGACCCGGACCTCCAGCAGCACCGGCACGGTGAAGTGGCCCACCGAGCTGCGCGCCTTCAAGGTCGCCCTCTCCACCGGGGCCGCCGTGTCCCAGACGGTGGGCGCCACGGGCGAAGGGAAGTCCCTCTACCTCGCCGGCATGGCCGCGGACGGAGCCACCGGCGCGCTGGACGTCCTCTGGCAGCGGGACGGCGCGCTCGCCCTCTCGCGCGTGGGCACCGCGGTGACGGACCTGGGCGCGCCCGTCCCCTACGCCGCGTTGCCCCGGGAGCGCTGGGCGCAGAAGACCGCGAGTGACCGCTGGATCATCCTCGGCAACGGGGCCGGCGGCGCCGCGCCGCTGAGCCGCCTGCAGGGCGGCGTCCTCACGCCGGTGGGCTCGGTGCGGCTGGATGTCGGCGTGGGGAACCAGCAGGGCTTCTCGCTCGCCTCCAGCGGCCAGAAGGCGCGCCTCGTGTGGACCGAGCTGGACCTCGCCGGCCGCAGCCTGCTGCGCTCCCGCGAGCTCGGCTGGGGCGAGCTGGGCCAGGCGCAGGCGGGCACGCCGCTCACCGCCGCGGGCGCGCAGCAGACGCCCTTCCTGGCGTACTCCGGCGGGGAGGCCACGCTGCTCTGGACCGACGGAGAGGCGACCTTCCTTCAGCACTGGGCTGGCCCCGGCTGGAGCCCGGCCGCAGGCAAGCCGCTCGCGCCGGCGTACAGCGATCCGCTCGGCGCCTTCAGCCACCCCGCGCTGGGCACGGTGGTGTGCTGGGTCAAGGGCGGCGGCCCGCGCTGCGCGGTGCTGGACGCCTCGGGGGCGCCCACGCCGGCGGACGGCACGCTGGTGAACGTCACCAACACCTACGGCGGCCCGCTGGCGATCACCGCCTCCACGCAGCAGTTCTTGATCGTCTGGGAGACCAACGGGAACGTGGTGGGCCGGCTGTTCGACGGTTCGCTCACTCCGCGCAGCACCGAGCTCGCGCTCGGCGCCTCCACCTCCTATGAGCAGCCGCTCGCGATCGCCAGCGATGGGAGCGGCTTCCTCGTCGCCTGGAGCCACTCCGTGGAGCGGCGGATCTACGCCCAGCGCGTGGCGGCGGACGGCGCGCTGCTCGGCCCCGCCCTGCCGCTCAGCCCCGCGGGGGTGACGGCCCGGCAACCCACCCTGGCCTTCGCCCGCGGCGTGTACCTGGCCGCGTGGATTGAAGGAGACGCCAGCGGCGTGGGCGTCCTGCGCGGCGCGCGCGTCACGCCGCAGGGCGCGCTGGGGGACTCGCCACCGCTGCTGCTCGGACCCGCCACGCCCACCGCGCGCGAGCCGCAGCTCGCCCCGCTGGGAGATGGCTTCCTGCTCGCTTACGCCGCGCTGGACACCGCCGCGCCCACGGGCGTGCTCCGGCTCACCGGCCGCTACCTCGCCGTGCCCCCGCCGCTCGCGGATGGCGGCGTGGCCCAGGAGGACGCCGGCACCCGGCCGGAAGACGGTGGCGCCCCCGCGGACGCGGGGACGTCGGCGGACGGTGGCACCCCCGCGGGGCCCGCGTTCCTCTCCGCGCCTCCGACCGTGGCCGTCTGCGGCCTGCCCTACCGCTACCAGCCGGTCGTCTCCGGCCAGGGCCCCCTCACCTTCCAGCTCTCCGGCGCGCCCGCGGGCATGACGGTCACCCCGGCCACCGGAGAGGTGGGCTGGCTGGCGCAGGCCTCGGACGTGGGGGAGCACCACGCCACGCTCTGGGTGACGGGCGCCCAGGGCACCGCCCAGCAGGCGCTGGCGGTGACGGTGAAGTGCCCGGACCTCACGCTGGACCCCACGGGGTGTCACTGCAGCTCTGGGCTCCAGCTTGGCGGGGCGCTCGCGCTGGCGCTGCTGCTCCGGGCGCGGCGCCGCGGCTCGAGGGCGCAGCCATGAGGGGGCTGCTCACGCTCTCGCTCGCGCTCAGCCTCTGCGCCTGCGGCCCCTCCTTCTCCTTCACGTGGCCCGGCACCTACGAGGTATTGCGGGCGCGCCTGAACCAGAACGGACAGGAGGAGGAGCCGCGCGAGGAGGGGCGGCGGCGGATCACCCTCACCGAGCGCTCCCGCGTGCACCGCGAGGTCCTGCTCAACGGCCTGGCGCTCCCCCCGCTCATCTTCCCCGAGCTGCCGATGCAGACCTCCGGCCTGGGCGCGCAGCTCATGGGCGGTCCGGTCCAGACGAGCGCGGCCCTCGCGGAGACGTGCGTGCTCACCGTGGAGGTGACGCAAGCGAGCGCGGCGGCGGTGGACGCTGACGCGCTGCTGCTGGAGGGCACGCTCGACGTCTCGGCGGGAGGCGACGCCCGCTGCTACACCTCTCTCCGCGGCGTGCACCACTTCACCTTCGAGCTGCTGCGCTCAGCCGGGTGAGGCCTACCGCCCGACCGAGTTGGTCGTGCAGTGGGCGGTGAAGGAGACAGCCAGAGGCTGGCAACCGCGCGAGCCGTGGGCTTTCAGACGCCCAGCCGCTCGAGCAGCTTCTTCAGGCTCGCGCGCTCGGGCAGGACCAGCAGCTGGCCGCCGATGAGCGGGTTGGCGGCGGTGAAGAAGCGCGCCTCGAGCACCACCAGTAAACCGGCCTGGGTGCTGGTCTGCTCCAGCGCTTCGTCCATCACCTCTGCCGCGGACTCCTGGGAGAGGGTGGGCGTGCTGGGCAAGAGCCTCAAACCGGTGAGCGCGCTCATCGCGTTGAGGCACGCCGAGGCCACGATGTTCGCCGCCTCGCCGATCGCGCTGCGCTCCACGTCGCTGAGCGTCCCGCGCGAGGGCTGCCCCAGGAGCAGCGAGGCCAGCAGGTGCGCGTCGTGCTCGGGGAGGATGAGCAAGAGCTGGCCCGCCAGCTCGCCCTCCATGCCGAGCACCGCCGCCACCAAGCGCGCATCCTGCCCGCCCACCAGCTGCGGCATCTGGTCCACCGCGGTGACCATCACGCGCGGCACGTCGATCTGGACCTTGCGCCCGCCGACCAGCTGGGAGAGCGCGGACGCGGCGTGGCCGCAGCCCACGTTGGCCACCTCGCGCAGCGCGTCCAGCTGGAGGTCTGTGGGCTGAGCGTTCACGCGGCGAGTAGCCTCGGGATGTCGAGGATGAAGACGGGACGGCCGGACCCCAGGATGGTAACCCCAGACAGGCCCGGGATCAGATCCAGTGGCCGGGAGAGCGCCTTGAGCACCACCTCTTCCTGCCCCAACAGCCGGTCCACCGCCAGTGCGACCTTGCCGGGCTCGCTCTCCATGACGATGTAGGGGCGGGTGCCGATGCGCGCCGGGGTGGGCACCCCCAACAGCTCCGCCAGCCCGTGCACGGGCAGGAGGGACGCTCCATGGGGCAACAGGGGCGTTTCTCGGCTGCGCGAGAGCTTGGCGGGATCCGCCTCCACCGCCCCCACCACCTTGGCGATCGGCAGCCCCACGATCTCCTCGCCCACCTCCACCAGCAGGAGGTTCACCACCGCCACCGTGAGCGGCAGCCGCAGGGTGAAGCGGGTGCCGCGGCCGCGCTCGGACTCCAGCTCCAGCGCGCCGCCCACGTTCTCCACGCTGCGCTTGACCGAGTCCATCCCCACGCCGCGCCCGGAGATCTCCGAGACGTCCTTGGCGGTGGAGACGCCCGGCAGGCACGCCAGCATGAACGCGTCCTTGTCGCTCATGCGGGAGGCGGCGTCCGCGGTGAGCAGGCCGCGCGCCACGGCGGACGCCTTCAGCTTGGCGGCGTCCATCCCGCGCCCGTCATCCTCTATCTCCAGCACCACCCGGTCCCGCTGGCGGCGGACCGAGAAGAGGATCCGCCCCCGCGGCGCCTTGCGGGCCGCGAGCCGCTCGTCCGGCGCTTCAATCCCGTGGTCGATGCAGTTGCGAAGGATGTGGAGGACCGGGTCGGAGAGCTCGTCGATGATCGCCCGGTCCAGCTCGATCTCCGCGCCGGTGATCACCAGGTCCACCTCGCGCTCGCGCCGCCGGGCGATGTCCCGGGCCGCGCGCGGGAGCCGGTCGGTGATCACCGACAGCGGCGTCATCCGCGCGCTCATCACCTTGTCGTGCAGGTCCTTCACCAGGCCATGCAGCCGGTCCACCGCCTCCTCGAGCGCGGCCCGCGAGCCGCCGGGCAGCACCTTCCCCACCTCGCGGATCCGCGCCGTGGCCAGGAGCAGCTCGCCCGCCGTGTCCAGGAAGTAGTCCAACAGCTCGGTGCGCACGCGCACCGTGCGCGCCGTGTCCCCCGCGGCGACCGCCGCCTTCGCCGTCTCCGGCGAAGGCTGCACCACGTTCGCCGCGGGCGCGGGGGAGGCGGGCGGCTGCGCGTTGGCGGGGATGATCCGGATCGCCACCAACTCCACGTCCGCCACGTTCTTGAGGGCGGTCACCACGCCCTGCTCACCCGCGGCGGACTCGAGCTCCAGGGAGATCAACCCGTCGGGGATCCGCCCGGCCTTGAGATCTTCCAGCGCGGGCTTGAGGTCGAACACGTTCCCCAGGTTCGAGAGCCGCTTGTAGACGAGGAACGCGCGCACCCCCGGGACCTGGCAGGTGGGAGAGATTTTCAGGCGCAGCCCGTAGCGCGGCGGCAGCCCCAGCCCCGCCTCCGAGCGCTCCTTGACGGGCCCGCTGGCGGGCGCCGCGGCGGAGGCGGACGCGGTCGGCGCGGCGGGCGCGGCCCCGGCGGGCGGGACCACCGCGAGCGGTGGTGCGAGTGCCGAGGCCGGCTTGGGCGCCGCGGGCGGGAGCGGCGTCTTCGCCGTGGGCGGCGTGGCGCCCTTGCCGTCACCGCCGGCGGGGACCACCACCGCGTTGGCCACGCGGGTGGGCTCGGGCACGCGGCCAGTGAGCGAGCCCAGCCGCTCCGAGAGCTGCCCCAGCAGCGCCGGGGCCGGCTCGGGGCTCTGGCCGCCGCCGGTGGCCCTCACCTGGGCGAGCAGCGTGTCCGTGGCGGCGAGCAGCAGGTCCACCAGCTCCCGCGTCAGTCGCGAGGGATCGCTGCGGACCGCGTCCACCAGATCCTCCACGCGGTGCGCGAGCGTGGCGATCGGCTCGAAGCCCATGGAGGACGCCATGCCCTTGACCGAGTGGGCGTGGCGGAACATGGAGTCGATCGCGGCGGTGCCCTTGTCCTTCTCGAGCTGGACGAGATCTCTGCCCAACGACTCGAGGTGCTCCGTCGCCTCGGTCACGAAGATCCCGAGGTATCTGGACATGTCGATGGTCATCGACATCCCTTCCAGAAGGGGGCGCTACGCGTCGCCGAGCACCTTCTTCACCACGGCCAGCACGTCCTCGGCGCGGAACGGCTTCACGATGAAGTCCGAGGCGCCGGCCTCGATCGCCTCCATCACCAGCGACTCCTGCCCCAGCGCCGAGCACATGATCACCACGGCGTTTCCATCCGCCTTGATGATCTCGCGCGTGGCCTCGATGCCGCTCTTGAACGGCATGACGATGTCCATCGTCGTCAGGTCGGGCTTGAGCTCCTTGTACTTCTCGACCGCTTCGAGCCCGTTCGAGGCTTCGCCCACGACCTCGAAACCTCCCGAGGCGAAGATGTCCTTGATCATGTTGCGCATGAAGATGGCGTCGTCGACCACCAGGACACGCTTAGCCATGGAGAACCGGTCCTCCGAGAGACCGCCGAGTGAAGGGCTCGAAGGACACTAGCACCGCGTCCATTCGCGCCCAAAGGAAGTTGAGGCCCGCGAAAAACTTCTCCGCAGGGTGTTCGTCGAGTAGCCGCGAGGCGCACCTGCGCCGAGGATCGCCGTCATGCGCTCCTCGGCGTGAAGAGGTTGACGACCGCCCCATCCAGCCCCTCTGGATCCAGCACCGTCACCGCCAGGCCCTTGAGGCGGGCCAGCCCGCGCACCGCCGGCTCCGGCCGCCCGGGCGCGGTGGAGATCTTCTCCACGGACTCGATCCCGTCCACTTCTGTCACCGCCAGCCCGAGGTCGCGCCGCCCCCGGTCCAGCAGGACGATCTTCTGGCTGACGGCCCCGTGCTCCGGCAGCCCGAGCAGCGCGCGCAGCTCGATCACCGTCACCACGCGCCCGCGCAGGTTGATGACGCCGCGGACGGCGGCGGGGGCCCGGGGGACGCGGCTGTGGCCCGAAGGCGGCACCACCACCTCCCGCACCGCCGAGAGCGGCAGCGCGTACCGCTCCTTGCCCACGCGGAAGATCACGTGCCGCACGGCTAGCTCGCGCCTTCGCCCAGGCGGAAGCGGCGCACCACGCTCTGCAGCTCCACGGAGAGGTTGGTCAGCTCCTGCGCCGCGGAGGTCATGCGGGAGACCGCGCCCGTCTGCTCCTGGATCACCTGCTGGATCGCCTCGGTGGAGCTGGCGTTCTCCTGGGCCACGTGGCTGATCTCCTGGATGGCGTGGACCATCTCGTCCGAGCCCTTCTGCTGGTCTCGCGCCGAGTCGGAGATGAGGTGCACCTTCTCCGCGCCCTTGCGCGCGGTGTCGGTGATGCTGCCCATGGAGCGGACGATGGTGTTCAAGTCCTCGCGCCCCTCCGCGAGCTCGTCGATGCCCTCCTTCATGGCAGAGACGACCGCGGTGGACTGGTTGGAGATGTCCCGCGCCAGCTTGCTGATCTGCTCGGCGCTGCGCCCCGCGCTCTCCGCGAGCTTGCGGACTTCATCCGCGACCACCGCGAACCCGCGGCCGTACTCGCCGGCGCGCGCCGCTTCGATGGTGGCGTTGAGCGCGAGCAGGTTCGTCTGCTGGGCCACTTGGGTGATCACGTCCACGATCTTGGAGATCTCCTGCGTCTTCTCTCCGAAGGCGAAGACCTCGTGGCTGGCGTGCTCGATGCGCGAGAACACCTTCTTCACCTTCTCGCCCGCCAGCCGCGCCGCGTTCGAGCCCTCTTCCGCCGCGCCCGAGGTCTCCGCCGCCGCCCGCGCCGCGTCCTGCGCGGAGACGGCGGTGCGCTGGATGGAGACCGCCATCTCGGTGATCACCTTGGAGGCCTGGCCCACCAGCTCGCTCTGGGACTCGGCGCCGGAGGCGATCTTCTCCATGGAGGTGCCCACCTCTTCAGTGGAGGCGTTCACCCCTTCCGCGGAGCGCTGCAGATCGTTGGCGGAGTCCGCCACCGACTGGGCGGTGCGCTGGATGTGGCCCACCAGCTCGCGCAGGTTCTCCTGCATGTTGCTGATGGCGGTGGCCAGCTCGTCGATCTCGTCGTGCAGGTAGCCCTGCTCGGTGACCACCGGCTTGGAGAGCTCACCGCGGGAGATCTCCAGCGCGGAGCGCGAGAGGATGCGCACCCGGGGGACGCGCGCCAGCACGGACGGGAGCAGAAGGCCCAGGAGCAGCGTCACGCTGGCGGCCGCGGTGGCCTTCTGCCAGGTGGGCCGCTCGTGGATGGCCTCGAAGAGGAAGAAGAGCGCCATCCCCAGGACCAGGTAGCCCGCGAGGATCTTCAGCTTGAGGCTGATCGTCCCGCCCCGGTCCTCGGCCGCCCGAACCAGGCGGGCCAGGGGATCTCGACGGGGGCTGAGCGCGGCTGGAAGCTCGTCGCGAACGGGGCGGCGCACGGACGCTTTCATGAAGCGGCTGCGGGGTCGGCTAGAAGTCTTATCCCCCGCGCGTGGACCGTCAATTGAGTCGAAGCGCCCTACCCACGCGCGCCTACCTGAAGTGATCGAAACCGCGCGGCGCGCGCACATCCGCGCCCTCGAGGAGGAAGCGCGGCGCCCGGCCGGCCGTCAGCCGTCCCACCCGGGTCACCTTCTCCCCAGCCCTGGCGGCCTGCCGTTCGAACGCGGCAGCGCGCCGTGGGGGGACGGCGAGCAAGAGCTGGTAGTCCTCGCCTCCGGCCAGCGCCCACTCCCAGGCGCGCGCGCCCGCATGCGCTCGCAGGGCGGGGCTCACCGGGAGGGCGGCCACGTCCACCTCGGCGCCCACCCCGGAGGCCGCGCACAGGTGCCCCAGGTCCTGCCCCAGCCCGTCCGAGACGTCGATCGCCGCCGAGGCGTGGCTCCGAGCGAGGAGCCCCAACGCCACCTTGGGCTCCGGCCGCCGCTGCGCGAAAAATGGGGACAGGCTGCTTTTTCGCCCGGCGCCCGCGGACGGGGACTTACGCGCGGCCAGCTTGGCGAGCCCCAGCCGCGCATCGCCCAGCACGCCGGAGACGTATAGCTCGTCCCCCGCGCGGCCGCCGCTGCGCAGCAGCGCGCCGCCCCGGGGCACCTCGCCGGCGGCGGTGAGGGTGAGGGTCAGCTGCGCGGCGCGGGTGACGTTGCCGCCCGCCAGCTCGGCCCCGTGCGCTTTGGCCAGCGGCGCCATGCCCCGCGCCAGCGCGGTCACCTCGCGGGCGCCGGTGCCCCGTGGCAACCCGAGCGCGCAGACAAACCAGGTGGGCCGGGCGCCCATCGCCGCCAGGTCCGAGAGGTTCACGGCCAGCGCCTTGTGCCCCACGTCCTCCAGGGAAGAGGTCTCGAGCGTGAAGTGGACGCCCTCCAGCACCGCGTCCGTGGTGACGCACAGCTCCCCGCGCGCGGGAGGGAGCACCGCGCAGTCATCCCCGGGGCCGCGGGGCGCGCGGGCCGGCCGGAACGCCGCCACGAAACGAGCGATGAGGTCGAATTCCCCCGCGTGGGCCATGCGAGGGTTCTACGACCATGCCCCCGAACAGGCCATGCCCCAGCTCGTGGACGTGGACGTGGACCTGGACGTTGACGTTGACGTTGACGTTGACGTTGACGTTGACGTGGACGTGGACGTGGACGTGCGACGGCCGTTGCCCCGAGACGCGGCGCCGTCGAACGGCCGTCCACGTCCACGTCACACGTTCACGTCAACGTCAACGTCAACGTCAACGTCAACGGGCGAGGGCCTCGGTTGGACGGGCTGCTAGAACCGATCCGGCTCCACCACCGCGGGCGGGGCGATCTGCACGGTCTTCGGCAGGGGCGGAGTCACCGGGAGGATGCAGGTGAAGCGCGAGCCGCGGCTCACCTCGCTGGAGACGCGCACGCAGCCGCCGTGGCCCTCCACGAAGCTCTTCACGATCGCCAGGCCCAGGCCCGCGCCGCCGTACTCGCGGGTGGAGCTGGAGTCCACCTGGTAGAAGCTCTGGAAGATCTTGTCGAACTGGTCCTGCGGAATGCCCACGCCGGAGTCCTCGACGATGATCCGGTACCCCTGCGCGGAGAGCTCCGGCTGGTGGCCGGTCTCTGACAGGTAGACGGAGACCTTCCCGTCCTTGGGGGTGAACTTCACCGCGTTGGCCATGAGGTTGACGATCACCTGGCGCAGCTTCTCCCGGTCCGCCGAGGCGCGCGGCTGCTTCACGTCCGGCGCGCGCACCTCCAACGTCACGCCCTTCTTCTGCGCCTGCGGCTTCACGCTGGTGACGGAGGACGCGATGATCTCCGCCACGTCCAGAGGCTCGAAGGAGAGGCGCACCTTCCCCGCTTCGATCTGGCTGATGTCCAGGATGGAGGAGATGAGCCGCAAGAGCGTCTCCCCCTTGTCCATGATGGTGCGCACGTACTCGTTCTGTTCGCCGTTCAGCGGACCGGCGAGCCCTTCAGCCAACATCTCCGAGTAGCCGATGATGGAGGTGAGCGGCGTGCGCAGCTCGTGGCTGACCGTGGCGAGGAAGCTGGACTTGAGCCGGTCCAGCTCCTTGAGCCGGGTGTTCATGTCCTCCAGCTTCTTGTTCTGCTGCTCGAGCTGGTGGTTGGTCTCCAGCGTCGCCTCGATGTGCATCTGCGACGTCAGGTAGGTCTTCTGCCCGGCGGCGACCAGCGTCTCCAGGAGCGAAGAGAAGTGGACCATCACCCGCGCCACGGTGCTCTCCGGCGCGCGGCGCACCTTGGCCATCAGCGCGCGGGCGTTGCCGGGGTCCGGCGCCGGCGAGAGCCCGGTGAGCGAGGGCGGGAGATCTTCGAGATCATCCGGGGTGAAGGGGCCGAAGATCACCCGCCCCAGCACGTCCCCCTCCCACACCACCGGCATCACCAGGTAGCGCAGCCCCGTGAAGCAGGGCACCGCCACCATCCCGCGCGGGCCAGAGAGGTCTTGCAGCACCGGCAGCCGCGCGCCGTCCACCGGCGCCACCGGGCCGTCCTTCACCCGCCCCACCGTGGCGGTGCAGCGGGTGCGCCCCTCCGCGAAGGAGAAGACGTAGCCGCAGAAGTCGCCGTTGCCCACCTTGATGTCCGCGAGCTTGCCGCCCTTGTCGTCGAAGACCTTGATCCCGACCTTGTAGAGCTCGACGAAGCCCTTCACGACCTCCGTGAAGGAGGGGATGTCCAGCATCTCCCCCAGCGTGAGCCGGCGCTGCAGCACGGACTCGCGGCGCGCCACCGGGGTGATCTCGCTGATCTCGTTCTCCCCCGTCTCCGGCTCGTCCACGAAGGTGCTCTTCACGCGCGGCTCCCGGGGGCGGGGCTGGGCCGCGGGTAGAGCCGGGCGAGCTCCGTCCCGGCTACGTCGATGTTGCCGAAGATCTGCAGCAGGAAGTCCGGCTCGGTGAGCCCGATGTTCTTTCCGAGTCCCGCCCGCGCGTCCATCTGGCGGTAGGCGGCCTGGAGCACCGCATAGAGCGTCTCCAGGACGCCCTCGCCGCGGATGGCCACCGCGCCGATCACCGCCTCCTTGCCCTTGCGGCGGGTCTCTTCGATCTCCGCGTCCGTCTTGGTGTCCGGAAGATCACGTTTGTTGTACTGGATCACCACCGGCACCTGCGCGGACTCGAGCCCGTTCTCCCGCATGTTCTCGTGCAGGTTCTTCCAGTAGTTGTTGTTCTCCGCGGCCGCCGAGCGCCGGCTGTCCGCGATGAACGCCACCGCGTCCGCCCCCTGGAGGACGATCCTCCGGGTGGCGTTGTGGATGACTTGTCCGGGGACCGTGAACAGCTTCACCTTCACCTTGAACCCGCTCGCGGTCTTGAAGAACACCGGCAGCAAGTCGAAGAAGAGGGTGCGGTCGTCGTGAGTCTCCACGGTGAGCAGGCGCCCGCGAACCTCCTGCGTGGTCCGGGCATGGATCATCTGGAGATTCGTCGTCTTCCCGGAGAGGCCCGGACCGTAATAGACGATCTTGACGGTCAGCTCTCGCTGGGCGTGGTTGAGTTGCACGGAGTGCGTTCCCTCGAGGGGACGACGGATGGCGGGGCGTTGCGGCTGCGCCAGTGCTCAGTTCTTTATAGAGGAGCGCGCGGATCGCTGGAAGTGATGGCGCCCGCTCCTACGTGTAAAAGCCGAGCGTACAAGCCCAGTTGTGCCCACTCCTGGCGGGAGATGTGGTCAGACAAAGGGGTGCAACGCCCGGCGCGAAGGGGTTAGGATTCCCGGCTGTCGAGCTCCCTTAAGGAGGGTTAGCGATGACGATGAAGAGGGTTGATCAGGCACCAGAAAAGCCCCTACCGCCGCCGCTGGACCTGTCGACCTTGCCCACCGACCTCACCAGCGCGGTGAAATTTTCCGCGCCAAGCGATGAGGACGTGGCGACCGTGGCCGCGCTCCGCTCGAACTCTGATCCGTGGAAGGGGCGCGGCGAGTCCTCGCAGGAGAGCCTGGAGGCGCTCACCAAGCTGCGCCCGTTCATCCAGGTGGCGAAGCTGCAGACGCACGTCGTCGGCTACGTGACGGTGGAGCGGGACGGCCCGGTCCCCGGCGCCGCGTACATGCGCAACGTGGTGGTCAAGCCCGAGGTCCGGAAGAAGGGCGTGGGCACCATGCTGCTCAACCACGCGCTCCAGGTCGCCCGGGACATGCACCGCAAGACGCTCGCGCTGCGCGTGGATCCCGCCAACGCCCCGGCGGTGAGCTTCTACCGGAAGTCCGGCTTCACCACCGTGGCCACCGTCGTCTCGAAGAAGAGCGGCAAGCTGCGGCTCCTGATGTCCAAGGAGCTGTAGCAGCCCTCCGTCACCCAGCGCTGGGCGCGTACCAGCGCTTGAGCGACTCCAGCTGCCCGAAGCGCTTCGCCTTGGGCAGGCTCGCCAGGAACGACCGGCCGTACGCCTTGCTGGTGAGCCGCCGGTCCATCACCGCCACAATCCCGCGATCCTTCTGCGTGCGGATGAGCCGCCCGAAGCCCTGGCGCAGCGCCAGGATCGCCTCGGGCAGCTGGTACGCGGAGAAGGGCTCCTCGCCGCGCTCGCGCAGCTGGTCGATCCGCGCGGAGACCAGCGGATCCCCCGGCGAGGCGAAGGGCAGCCGGTCGATCACCACCAGCGAAAGCGCGTCCCCCGGCACGTCCACGCCCTCCCAGAAGCTGTGCGAGGCGAAGAGGACGGAGGGCTCGGCCCGGAAGGCCTCCAGCAGCGCCGTCTTCGGCCGCTCGCCCTGGAGGAGGATCTGGTACGGCAGCCGGTTCTTCGTCAGCTGGTGCACCGCCTCCATGTTCTTCAGGGACGTGAAG
The DNA here is from genome assembly GCA_044229415.1 of Myxococcaceae bacterium. Lineage (GTDB taxonomy): Bacteria > Myxococcota > Myxococcia > Myxococcales > Myxococcaceae > JBGATB01. The sequence goes on from JBGATB010000044.1 coordinate 46,359, forward strand.
AGGGCGAAGCAGCGGCCATCCGTCAGGTACGTGAGCTGGACCAGCTCCTCGGAGAGCGCCTCCAGAAACCCGGGCGCGCTCGGCTCGGGCAGGTGGCCCGGCGTGTAGAGCGCCGCCTGGCGCGCATAGTCGAACGGGGACTCCACGGCGAGCTGCCGGACCTGCAGCTGCTCACCGTCCTGCGCGTCCAGCCCCATCCGCCGGGCGAAGAAGTCGAACCGGCCGCCCGCGGCGAGCGTGGCGGAGGTGAAGACCAGCGTGTCCACGCTGCCGTAGAGCCGCTTCTGCAGCTCGGCCGCCACGTCGATCGGCGAGGCGCGCAGGAAGGTGCCGCGGCCGCGCGCCTGCGCCCAGTAGACGTGGTCCGCGGACTCGGCCTTCTGGATGAAGTCCAGCTCCTCGCCGATCTCCGAGGCCCGCCGGCAGATCGCCGCCAGCTCCGGCTCGTCCGCGCTCACGGTGAGCGAGGCCAGCGCCGCGAGCGACTCGATCACCTGGAGCACCTGCGTGCGCACCGGCGAGAAGCTGCGCGAGGTGAGCCGCGTGCTCTGCTCGCCGCCGGAAAGCCCCAGCGCGCGCGGCGCCGCGCGGAAGAAGCCCTCCGCGTCCCCGCGCAGCTTGAGCGCCATGGCGGTGAGCATCCCCACCCGCCCATCTCCCTCCGGCAGCACCCGCTGCGCGTCCGCGCACAGCTCCTCCACGCGCCAGCTGGAGACCTGCCGGCCGAAGTACTCGGTGGCCACGTCCTCCAGCGCGTGGGCCTCGTCGAAGACCACCGCGTCGTAGCGCGGCAGCACCCCGTCCCCCTGCCGCCCCGCCCCGCCGGTGCGGGACTTGATGGAGAGATCCGCGAAGAAGAGGTGGTGGTTGACGACGACCACGTCCGCCGCCTCCGCGCGCCGCCGCATCCGGGTGACGAAGCAGCTCTCGTAGAGCGGGCACTTGGGGCCCAGACACGTCTCGGACGTGGTGGAGAGCTGCGGCCAGGCGGAGAAGCTGTCCGGGAGATCCAGCTCCGCCCTATCTCCGGTCTCGGTGGTCTGCGCCCACGCGCGCAAGGGCTCCCAGGCCGAGGCCTCCTCGCGGGTGGCGAACTGCGGCGCCTGCGCGAACGCCTCCAGCCGGTGCAGGCACAGGTAGTTGGAGCGGCCCTTCAGGTACGCGGCCTCGAAGGAGAGCCCCACCTGCTGCTGCAAGAGCGGGATGTCCTTGAGGAAGATCTGCTCCTGCAGCGTCTTGGTGGCGGTGGAGACCACCACCTTGCGGCCGGAGAGGACCGCGGGCACCAGGTAGGCCAGCGTCTTGCCGGTGCCGGTGCCCGCCTCGGCGAGCAGGTAGCCGCGCCGGGCGAAGGCCTCCTCCACCTCCTGCGCCATCCGCAGCTGCTCCGGGCGGTGCTCGTAGCCGGGCAGCGCGCGGGAGAGCGCGCCGGTGGGCCCCAGGACGCCGGCCACGTCCAGCCCCTTCATTCGGCGAAGAACTGCCGCAGGAGCAGGACGAAACAGCCAGCGGTGAAGACCAGCAGCACCGCCAGGGCGATCACCTTGCCCTTCTCGCGCCGCTTCCCCGCGTCCGGGCCGCTCTCCCGGAAGCTGGGCAAGAGCGCCAGGCGGACCACCTCGTCACGCCCGCGCTGGGCCAGCGCGTCCCCCGGGTCGCGCACCAGGCGGATCCGGTAGAGCCGCCCCGCCGCCGCCAGCTCGCCGGTCTTCACCGCGAGGGCGAGCAGCGCGTCGTGCCGCTCGGAGGCGCCCCACTGCGGGAGCAGCTCGCGCCAGGCGGCGGTGAGCTCGGCGGAGAGGGCCAGCTCCTCCTGCTGGAAGTTGGCGAAGACCAGGCCGCAGTGCGGACAGGAGAGCGCGGCGCCATCCCGCCGGGCGATGCACTTGGGACAGAAGCCCGCGGGCACGGTGGTGAAGTCCGCGGCGTCCACCGGGGGCGCCGGGCGCAGCGGCACCACGTTCCCCGGAGCGCGGGCCGGCGCGTTCACCGCGCGCGGCAGCTCAGCTTGCGCGGGGCGGGCCTGGCTCTCCTCCCCGCACTTGTCGCAGCGCGCGGAGAGCACCCCGCTTTCGAAGCGGAAGTCCGCGAGCTCCACCAGGCGTTCGCAGCGCGTGCAGAGGAACTTCATTTCAGCAGGACCTGCTCCAGCGGCGTCGGGATGATGCAGAGTACCAGCGCCACCGCGCAGATCGCGCAGATCCATTTGCGACCGCGGGTGAGCGGCGCACCCTCCTCCACCACCGGCGGGTGATTGAAGCCCACCAGCGAGGAGGTGACGAGCAGCCACAGCAGCCAGCTGGCGCTGACGAAGAGGGTGAGAAAGCCCATCCCCACCGCCATGGCCTTGCCCAGCGTGGGGGCGTGCTTGCCGAGCACCGCGTGCGCCAGGTGCCCGCCGTCCAGCTGCCCGAGCGGAACGAGGTTGAGCATCGTCACCAAAAGGCCAAACCAGCCGGCGAGGAAGAGCGGGTGGGCGATCAAGTCCTGGCCGGGCGAAAGCGGCCCCACGAGCACCCGCTGCAGCCCGAGCGTCAGCAGGTTGTTGCCGAAGAGCAGGACGCTGCCGCTGGCGGTGGAGTCCGCGCGCTTCACGCCGGACAGCCAGGCGGCGAGCGCCTCGAAGCCGGCGCGGAAGGCGGCGATCAGCGAGTTGTCAGACGGGAAGGCGTCTGGCGGCAGGATCGGCGCTGGCCCCACCCGGGAGAGGAGGATTCCGGCCACGAGCACCGGCAGCGCCACGCACAGCCCGGCGATCGGCCCCGCCGCGCCAATGTCCACCAGGGCGTTGCGGTCCGGGATCCGGCTGCGGATGCGGATGACCGCCCCCATGGTGCCGAAGCCGAAGAGCGGGATGGGGATGAAGTACGGCAGCGAGGTGTCCACCCCGTGTCGCTTGGCCAACAGGTAGTGGCCCATCTCATGGCTGCCGAGGATGGCCACCAGCGCCAGGCTGAAGGCGAGCGACTCCAGCAGGGAGCCGGGGTGGAGGCGGACGGAGACGGGCAGCTCCGCCATGCTCTTGGCCGCCGCGGCCGCGCTGCTGAACTGCACCAAATAGGCGCTGAAGGTGGTGAGCACCGTCAGGCCCAGCAGGGCGAGGTGGAGCGCGGGCCGGTTCACCGCTGGAGACGCTGCGCGCATGAGGGATTGCCCTGTCAGCTATCAACCGGGCCGGGGGATTTCAATGCGGGGCACTGGGGTCCCTCTCTCGTTGACACGAGGGCCGCGTCTGCTAAGCCCCGCCTGCTCGAGGAGGGCTCGAGCGGGTTTGAAATTCCACTCGTCATCCTACGGGGTCACCAGCATGAAGAAGTCGCTTCTCGCAGTGGTGTGCGCGGCCGCGCTCGCGGGCTGCACCAGCGTGGAGACCGCCACCGTCTCCGGCACCGAGATCGCCGCCAACGGCGAGGCCGTGGCCGTGGTCCAGGCCAGCTCCATCGGGCTCACGCTGATCTTCCACCTCATCGACATCGTCCAGTCGGACCTGGACGTGGTGGTCAACCGCCTCCTCGTCGCCGAGGCCAAGGCGATGGGCGCCTCCAAGGTGGACCTCAAGGGCGCCAGCACCACGCCGCGCCACGGCATCTTCGCGCTCGCGGGCTTCATCGTGGGCGTGCCGATGTCCAGCGCCGTTGGCGTGGCGGTGAAGTAGCCATTCGCCGTTCTCCGAGAGCGGGCCTTCTGCTCGCCCTCTTCCTTCCGCTGGCGGCCTGCAAGCCGCCAGCGGAGGACGCGACCCGGCTGCTGGCGGAGCTGAAGGAGAAGCTCTCCCGCCGGGACGCGCTGCTGTCCAGCTACCACCTGGTGGGTCAGGTCTCCGAGGCGGGCCAGGTCGCCCGCTACGAGCTGCACTACCGCGCCCCCAACCGCATGCTGGCGAAGCTGACCGCGCCCGCCGAGCGGACGCTCGCGTTCGACGGGCAGACGCTCTTCGACGTGGAGCCCGCCGCCAAGCGCTTCACCGCCACCCCGTGGAAGGAGCGCGCGCCGCAGGAGGGCGCCCAGGCGCTCAACGCGCTCTTCGCGCCGTTCGTGCCGGACGGCTTCCGCGCGCCGCTGGTGTCCCTCTCGCCCGAGCGCACCCGCGCCCGCTTCGTCAGCCACCCCAGGGCGCCGCGCGCGGTGGAGCTCACCACCCGCGCCCAGGAGGGGGACGCGGCGCTGGAGGTGACGTACGTGCTGCGCTACCCCGCCCTGGACTTCCTCTCCCGCAGCTCGCGCAGCGGCACCGCGCGCGCCGAGCTGACGGTGGAGGAGGAGCAGTGCGACGAGAAGCTGCACCTGTGCGTGCCCAAGCGGCTGCTCCAGACGAACGACGGGCAGAAGGGCGCGCTCACCGAGCTGTCGCTGATTGAGCTCCAGGCGGCGCTGCCGGTGGACGCCTTCACGCTGCAGGCGCCCCCGGCTTCAGGTGGCCCCACTCCGCCTCCACCGGTCTCCCCGAGCGTAGCGCCGTAGGCGCGTAGTCGAGGGGCGGCACCCAAGCTCGGTTCGCCCAGAGTTTCCTTTGGAAGTGCTCAGACCATCCGCGAGGTCTTCTCGCTGAGCAGCACGCCGTTATCCAGCTCCAGCGTGACGCTCACCACCCGCCCCTGCTCCATCACGAGGTGGAACGGGCCGTAGTCCGAGAGGTCTCCGGACAGGAAGGTCTGCCCGTTGAGGAAGTCGAACTTCTCCCAGCCCTTCTGCGGGCGCCAGGTGGCCACCGCCGCCAGGAGCCGCTTGCGCAGGCTGGTGCCCTCCTCGAGCAGGCTGGCCTTCAGCTTCGAGCCGGGCGTGGGCTTCCACACCATGGCCCGCTCGCGGAAGATCTCACTGGCCGGGTGCGCCGGGTTGAAGAGCACCTTCTCGATGAAGGTCCGCAACGCCGTCCGCCCGAGGTCGACGATCGTCTCCTCCCGGGTGCGGTCCGCGGATGGTGGCGCGCGCCTGCGCGAAGAAGACACGTCATGCTCGCCGGTGCTGTGCATGGGGAAGTCGGCCCTCTCTCGTCAGCAGAGACAAGAACCGTTCCAAACCGGTTCTGTTTTCAACCCCCTGCAACGCCTGACACCAGGTGCGACATGGAAGGGGGATGTCTCACCCATGGGTGTGGAGAGTCCACACCCGGTGCGCACGGCTCAGGGCGCCGAGCCGGCGTCCTGGGCGGCGGGCTCGGCCGAGCCGGGCGAAGCGGGCGCCACGGGCGCGAAGTCGTAGCCGCCGCCGCTGCTGCGGCTCACCTCCACCAGCGGGTTGGCGTCCCAGAGCGCGGTGCTCACCGGCAAGAGCACCAGCCCCTGCGCGTCCGACTTGAGCTGCACGCGGGTGCGCCCCTCGCCGAAGCGGACGCTCACGCCCTCCAGCGCGGCGCCGGACTGGGGATCCACCAGCCTCACCGGGAGCACCGCGCCGGGCGCGGCGGTGACGGGGCGCTCCGCGCTGCCGCCGGCGCGCGGGGCGAGCTCGCGGTAGTACGGGCGGTGGGTGCAGCCGGTGGACGCGAGCAGCGCGGCGCAGACAAGCAGGCTCTTCTTCACGGAGGGCGCTCCGAAGGCGATGAGAGGGGCGCGCACCCTACTACTTCGCGCTCGCGCTGCGCAGCGCCACGTACGGCAGCCCGGCGTAGGTGCACGCGTCCAGCACCTCGAGCAGGTCCTCGAAGCGGACGTCGTCCGCCACCTTGAGCGTGATGGTCTGCTGATCCGGCAGCGCGTCCGTCACCGCCATCAGCGCGTCCTCCAGCGCGCCGGTGTCCACCACGCCGCTCTCGTCGCGCTTGACGGAAAGGCGCACCGGCGCCGCCTGCTCGCGGGTGAGCAGGTGCTCGCCGCCGCTCACCGCCAGCGTCAGAGCGGCCTGGGGGGAGATGCCCAGCTCCGGGCGCCCATCCCAGAGGAAGCGCGGCTCGGCCTCGTCGTCGTCCTCGAGCAGCGCCAGGGTGGCGTAGGGCACCGTCTGCGCCGTCTGCAGCACCCGGTGCAGCAGGCCGAAGCGGACCTCGTCCCCCACGCGGATCCGCACCGTGTCCGTGGGCTCGTCCCGCTTGCGCTCGCGCAGCCGGCCGAGCAGCGCTGGCAGCTCACCCAGGCCGCTGCGCGCGAGCAGGGAGTTGGGGCGCAGCTCGGTCAGCGGCTGGCCATCCACCCGCACCTCGTCGCTGCGCAACGCCACGTGGGTGCCGGCGGCGCCCACCGTCTCCTCCTCCGCCACCGCGGCCGCGTCCGGCCGGCGCAGCGCCACGCTCTGCACCGCGCGGCGCTTGGCCTCGTCGTCCTCGTTGGCGGCGCCCACCAGCGCCAGGCTGCCGAAGAGGCACATCAGCAGCGTGGAGGTGTAGCCGAGGATCAACCCGCCCAGCGCCAAGCCGCCGCCGCCGAGCGCGCCCTGCGCCTTGCGGATCTGCCCGCGCGCCACGTGGCCGGTGATGATCGCCGCCAGGCCGCCCACCACCGGCGCGCAGAAGCCCACGAAGCCGAGCACCAGGCTCACCACCGCCAGCGGGCTGGTCTCCTCGCGCGCCGGCACCGCGGAGCGGCTGGTGGTGCCCACCGTGGGGGCGCGGAAGGTGGGCTCCTCGGGCGGCGCCGGGCGCGCCGTGGGCGCGGGCGCCTCATTCGCGGCGCCGCACGCGGCACAGAACCGGCTGCCCGCGGCGAGCTGCGCGCCGCACGTTGCGCAAAACATCCTCTTCCCCTTGCGCTCCGCCTGACGGGCGGCAACGCGAGGGGGGCTTATACCCGAAAAAGAGAAAGGGCCCGGCGCCTGACACGCCGGGCCCTCCTCAGACCCTCAGAACCTCTTGCGGCCTCGCCTAGCGGCGGCGGCGGCGCAGCAGCGGCAGCAGGGCCGCCAGCGCGGCCAGCTCCAGACCCGGCAGCGCGGCGCAGCCGGTCTTCTGCTGGTTGCCGTCCCCGTTGCCCGGGATGTTCCCGGCGCCGGCGCGGTTGACCGTCATCTTCGCGGTGAGGGTCTCGCCCTTGGTGCCCTTGGCCACCGCCTCGATCAGGTTGGCCCCCGCCACCAGGCTCACGGTGGAGGAGAAGCCGCCCGCGCCGATCAGCTCGGCCGCCTGGCCGTTGACGGTGACGCTCGCGACCTCGAAGCCCACCACGGTCCCGTAGACGGTGACCGACTCGGCGGTGACCGTGGAGCCGTCCACCGGCTCCATGAAGTTGATCGCGAATTGATCCGGGGTGCCGTCCTCGCCGGGGGTGAGCGGCAGCTTCACCGAGAGCCGCTCGTCATCCGGGATGGTGAAGGTCTCGGAGTGGGTCATGAAGCCCGGCGCCTTCGCCACGAGGATGAAGTCGGTGTTGACCTTCATCACGTTGAGCGCGAACGCGCCGTCCGCGCCCGCGGTGGCGGTGGCGATCTGATCGCCGGTGGCCGGATCCAGCAGCTGGATGGTGGCGTTCTTCACGCGGGAGGCCTCGTCCTCCACCAGGTGCACGAAGCCGGAGACGCCCGCGTTGAAGGTGACGGTGGCGGTGTCCTTGCCCACGTTGCCGGCGGCGTCGGTGGCGGAGATCTCCAGAATGTTGGCGCCCGGGCCCAGCTTGATCTGCTGGGAGAACTTGCCGGCGGCGACCGGGACGGCCTGCGCCGCGCCGCCGTTGAGCTTGAGCATCACCGTGGCCACCGCGCCGGCGTTGTCGCTCGCCGTGCCGGTGAGGGTGAGGACCGCCACGTCCGTGCTCGCCTTGTCCAGCGGGAAGGCGATGTTGAGCGCCGGCGCCTGCATGTCCGCCGTGCCGGTGGTGGAGAGCCCCACCGAGCCCCAGATCACCGCGGAGGCGGTGACGGTGCGGGTGACCGAGTTGTTGGCCCAGCCGGCCTTGGTCACGGTCACCGTGTAGGTGCCCGGGGCCAGCGAGAAGTCGTACATGCCGTCCGCGGCGGTGACCACCGTCTTGCCGCCCGCGCTCACCGTGGCGCCGGTGATCGCCTTGGTCATGTCCGTGGGGTTGGCCGGGTTGTACTCGAAGATCTTCCCCTTGAGGTTCCCCGCCGCGGCGGTGGTGTTGATCTCCATCGAGCCCCAGATGGTGGTGCCCGCGGTGACCACGCGGCTCACCGAGTTGGAGGAGTAGCCCGCCTTGGCGACCGAGGCGGTGTACGTACCCGGCGCGAGCACGAACTCGTAGAGGCCGTCCGTGCCGGTGGTGACGCTCTTGCCCGCCACGGTGACCACCGCGCCCGCCACGCGGTCGTTGGTGTTGCCCTTCTGGTAGATGGCGCCGGTCAGCTTGCCGGAGGTGGGCGTGCTGGTGGTGCCGTTCACCAGCCCCATGTACTTGGTCCAGTTCCAGCCGGTGCCCGGGTCGGTGTGGCCGCCGGTGTTGCAGTTCGACGGGACCTCGCGGTGACCGATGATGTGCGAGCGGTCCCGGGGGATGCCGTGCCGGTCAGCGATCCAGCGCGTCAGCTTGGCCGACGCGTTGTACATGGCCTCGGTGTACCACTTGGCCGGATCCGCGACGAAGCCCTCGTGCTCGATGCCGACCGAGCGGGCGTTGTAACACTGCGCGTGCCACGCGGTGTTCTTGTGCTCCACCATCTGGGTGATCTGCCCGTCGGACGAGCGGACCACGTAGTGCGAGGAGACGTTGGACGCGGTGTTCTGGAACCAGGAGACGGTGCCCGCGTAGGAGCCCTGCGTGGTGTGGATGAGGACGTTCAGGTAGCTGGAGCGGCCGGCCGTGTAGTTCGGCGAGGCGATCCACTGCGCAGCGCCCGGGTACTCCTTCACCAGGTCCGAGCGGGACTCCACCGCCGGCAGGTGGCGGCGCCAGCTGGTGTACGTGGGCGCCAGCGAGACCGCGCCGTCCGCGTTGTCGACGGTGAAGCCGTCCTCCAGCGCCATGTAGACGTCCCGGGCGTAGGCGGTGCCCATGGTGGCGCTGGAGAGCCCCGCGTAGAGCGAGACCGCGTGCCAGAAGTCCGCCGGGTCGCTCGGGTTCAGATCGCCGTAGGAGGCGAAGCTCTTGTCGGCGAGCTCGCGCAGGACCGCGGCGGCGCCCAGGATGTTCGCCTCCGGATCCAGCTTCAGCCGGGAGACGTCCTGGCCGGTGAGCGCGGCGGCGCGGGTGAGCGGGCTCCAGTCCTCACGCTCCACCAGCTGCATCACGCCATGGCCGCCCGCCAGCGAGGGCTGGGTGGAGTGCGAGACGCGCGTCTCCACGTAGGCGATCGCCTTCAGCAGGCCGACCGGCACCTGGTACTCGTAGGCGGCGCGCTCGAAGGCGCGCTCGAGAGAAGAGGTTTGGGTGGCCTTGGCAGAGGGCTCGGCCGGCTGCATCTGCTCGCCGGTGCCGCACGCCGCGAGGGCGAGCAGGGCGGCGAAGGAAAGCGCTGCGCGAATGGGCTTCATGTCGACTCCCAGCAATGCGGGGGATTGCGGGCGGCCGAAGGATCAAGATCCACGCCATTTGGGCCCATTTCGGCGCCGCGTCACGGGCAGGTCGATGGGGTCCAAACCCCATGAAACTGCTCTGGAATTAGGGGAAACCGGGCCGTTTCATCGCTGGCCGCAGGAATTTGCGTAAGCGCGCTTTACGGCTCGCCGTCGCCAATCCGCAGACAGTGGCCGAAAACAGCGGCCAACCCGCATCACTTGCGGTCGTTGGGATCGAGCTCTCGCGAGAGCACCTGGGCGGTGAAGTTCACCAGCGGGATGACGCGCTGGTAGTTCATCCGGGTGGGGCCAATGACCCCCACCGTACCGAGCACCTTCTCGCGGGTCCCATACGGGCTGGCGATGACCGAGACGTCCCCCGCTGAGGAGAACTCGCTCTCGGCGCCGATGAAGATCTTCATCTCCCGGGCCTGCTGGACGCCGTCCAGCAAGCGCAGCAGCTTGTTCTTCTCCTCGAGCGCGCGGAAGACGGCCTTCATCCGCTCCACGTCCGCGAACTCGGGCGCGTCCAGGAAGGAGCCGGCGCCTTCGATCAACAGCCGCTCCTTCACGCCCAGGTCGGTGGCCGCCATCCCCAGCTTGAGCGCCTTGGCCTCGAGCGCGTCGTACTGGGCGCGCTCCTGGGCCAGCTCGCGCGAGAGGCGCCCGTGCAGCTCTTCGATCGGCGCGGCCTTGAGCAGCTCGGAGAGGTAGTTGGAGGCGCGCAGCAGCTCGTCCGCGGTGAAGGGGATCTCCACCAGCAGGAGCTTGTTCTGCACCTCGCCGTTCTGCCCCACGAGGATGGCGAGCACCCGGTCCTCGCGCAGCCGGACGAACTCGATCCGGTGGAACACCGAGGCGGCGGGGCGCGGCGTCACCACCACGCCGGCGTGCCGGCTGATGAAGTGCAGCATCTTGGACGCCTCCTGGAAGCGCTCCTCCAGGGTGGCGGTGGCGCCCGCCAGGTTCTGCTCGATCAGCTCGCGCTCCTTGGGCGCGGGGTCCTTCATCCGCACCAGGGTGTCTACATAGAAGCGGTAGCCCTTCTCGGTGGGGACGCGCCCGGCGGAGGTGTGCGGCTTTTCGATGAAGCCGAGCTCTTCCAGATCCGAGAGCACGTTGCGCATGGTGGCGGCCGAGACGTCGAACTCGGCCTTGCGCGCCAGGTGGGAGCTGCCCACCGGATCTCCCGACGAGATGTACTCGCGGACGACCGCTCGCAGCACCTCGCGCTCGCGCTCGCCCAGCTCGTCCGACATCACCGCTCCACGAAAGGGGGACCCTTCGGCAACCAGCCGAAAAATCTACGCAGCGGCCACAGGGGATTCAAGGGAGCCCGCGACGGAGGCCCCATCAGGGCGCCGGGGCGCTGCAGGGAAGGTGCTCACACGCCTGGACGTAGAGGCGCGCCTTGGGGGCCAGGGTAGAGCGGATTCGGGCCCGGGCGGGGGCGGCCTCGCGCTCGCCGCTGGCCACGTCCAGGGTGAGCGCCCAGCTGGCGCCGGGCGCGCAGGAGACCACCGCCTTCGCCGGCTCGGTGGACCACCAGAGGTACTCGGCCTCGCACGGCCCCTCGGCGCGCAGGGGGAGCAGGTCCTTCGCCCGGTAGGCGAAGACGCCCTTGCCCGCCACCAGCGCCACCCGGGTCCCGGACGCGTCCGTGGAGAGGTGGACCTCCTCGGTGGGCGGGGACGGGAGCAGCGCGTGGCCGGTCACCTCGGACGGCGAGGCCAGGGAGACCAGCCGCCCGGTCTGCTCCAGCGCCACCACGCCGTCCGCGTGCCCGGCGAGCGCGATGGGCGAGAGGTCCCCTATCCGCACCGGCTCGCCCTGGGCCACCCACCAGAGCGCGGCGCCGTGCCCGCCGGAGGCATCCGGCCCGGTGGGCTCGGTGGCAAGCCAGAGCGCGCCGTGGAAGTCGAAGGCCGCGTCCCGGACGCCGAAGAGATCCAGCGTGCGCGAGGCGGGGTGGCCGTCCTGCTCCTCGCAGAGGACGAGCTTTCCGCGGCCGAACGCGGCGGCGCGGCGCGCGTCCGGGGAGACGGCGAAGCCCAGCCGCTCGGAGGGGAGCGCCGCGGTGAGGCACGCGTTGAGGCGGCCGAAGCTGGGGTCCGTGGTGGGGGAGCTGGCCAGGTACGGCAGGCTGGTGCTGGTGGCGTACACCACCAGCCCGAGCGCGCCCGCGGTGAGCAGGGAGGCCGCGAGCACCACCGCGGGCCGCTCCGGCGGGCGGCGCCGGCGGCCGATCACGGGGCGGGGCCCGTTCACGCGGCGGCCCCACGGCGCGGCGGAGCCCGACGAGCAAGCCCACGTGAACGTGAACGTGAACGGCTTTTGACGGGCGAGGTGGCGACGCGGAGACGAGCCATGAAAGCCTTTGCGCGGCGGTGGGTTTATCACGGGGCGCGTGGTAACGACGCGCGCGATGCGCCCAACCGTTCCCTTGCTCGCCGGGCTCCTCGCGGTCTGCGGTGCTGCGCGCGCCCAGGGCATCGCGGTGGATCTCCACTGCCACTTCTCCATGTCCCAGGCCGCGCGGCCGATCTTCCGCGGCGAGCCGGGCCGGGGGCCTCTGGCCACGCGCCCGGACCAGGTGCTGGTCAACCAGGTGGAGGTGGAGGGGCTGCGCGCTTCGGGGCTGCGGCTGCTGGTCGCCTCGGTGTGGCCGCCGTTCGGGCTGCGCCCCGGCGTGAGCGCGCGGGACGAGGCCCAGCTCCAATTGGAAGGCTTGCGCGCGCTGGCGCGCCGCCAGCCGGAGCTGACGCTGGTGAAGGACGCGGCCTCTGCGCGGGCGGCGCTGGCCCGAGCCGGGGGGCTGGCGCTGCTGCCGGGCGTGGAGGGCGGCGAGGGGATTACGCGCGTGGAGGACGTGGAGCTCTACTTCGCGGCCGGCGCGCGGGTGCTCACCCTCTTCCACTTCGTGGACAACGCGCTGGGCGGCGCGGCGAAGGGGCAGGTCGGCCGGGTGGTGGGCGTGACGCCGGAGGGGGTCAGCGAGAAGGGGCTCACCCCGCTGGGCGCGGAGGTGGTGAAGCGGATGTTTTCGCTGGGGATGGTGGTGGATCTGGCCCACGCCAGCGACCGGAGCGCGCAGGACGTGCTCGCGCTCGCGGAGGGCGCGGGGGTTCCGGTCATCAACTCGCACACCGCGGCGCGCGCGCTCACGCCCATGGAGCGCAACGAGAGCGACGCGCTGGTGGCGCGGATCGCCCAGGGCGGCGGGCTGGTGGGCGTGACGTTCTTCCGCGGCTTCTCCGCCGGCGTGCCGGAGGGCGAGCGGCTAACGCCCCACGAGGACGGCACCTGCGACGACTTCCTCGCGCACTGGCGCCACCTGGCGAAGGTGGCGGGGAACGACGCGCTGGTGCTGGGCACGGACTTCAACGGGTTCGTGACCCGCGCGCGGCCCGGCGGCCGGTGCCAAAGCGGCGTGCGCACCACCGCGGACGTGGGAGCGGTGCTGGCGGCGCTGAAGGCGGAGGGCGTGCCCGCGGAGAGCCTGGGCGGGATGGGCGAGCGCTTCTTGAAGCTGCTGGAGAAGGTGGAGGCGAAGGCGGATCCCGCCGCCCGCGCCCGCGCCGCGGCGCTCAAGGTGCCGCGGGTGGAGGTCCTACCGCGCGAGCTGCCGTAGGGCGTCCCCCGAGGCGCGTCGTCGTCGGGGGAATCCGGTCCTGGCCGTCAGCTTCCGGGCCGCTTGGGCCGGCGGATCAACCTTTCGCACGGTTAGGATTCACCGCCGAACCCGGGTGACCCGTTTTGCCGCTCAGGGGTATTGCCTAGAAGTGGGTCTGCCGCTGCCGCAGTTGAGGTTGCTTCCGACCGGGGTCGACGAGCCCTCGGCGCCCCCGCTCACGCTCGACAGCGCGTTCCGGGCTTACGCGCCGTTCGTCGCCAACCTCGCGCTGCGCATCCTGGGGCGGCGCGACGAGGTGGAGGACGTGCTCCACGACGTCTTCCTCGCCGGGCACAAGGGGCTCCCCGGGCTGCAGCACCCGTCCCAGGCCCGAGCCTGGTTGACCGCGGTGACGGTGCGCATTGCCCGGAGACGGCTGCGCCTGCGCCGAGTCCGCAGCTGGATTGGCCTCGACGAGGTACCTGAAGGCGCCGAGGCGGTCGACGCTGGCGCGAACCCGCACGACCACGCGGTGCTCTCCGCCACCTTCCGAGCGCTCGACCAGCTCGGCAGTGAGGAGCGGCTGGCCTGGAGCCTGCGCTACCTGCAAGGCGAGCGGCTCGAGGCCGTGGCCGCGGCCTGCGGCTGTTCGCTGGCCACCGCCAAGCGGAGGATCGCGAGCGCGCAGAAGCGGCTCCAGGAGGTGCTCGGCGATGGGTGAACGACTCGAACGAGCGATCTCTCTGGGCGCCCGGCTCGGTGTCCCGTGGGACGCAGCCCAGGTAGAGGCCTCCCTCGCGCGGCTCCACGCGAAGCGCCGGCGCCGGAGAGCGGCCGGCTTCGCGCTGGCGCTCGGGCTCGCCGTCGCCAGCGTCACCTCCGCGCTGCTTCACACCGCGCCTGCTGCGACCGTGGCGGACCACCTCTCCCCTCCCGCCCAGCGCGAGAATCCGGCGCAGTCCCCGCGGCTCTCCCTGCGCGATGGCTCCTCGGCGCACCCCGAACCCGGAGCGGTGTTGGTCGTCGTCGAGGACGCAGCGGACCGCACCACGCTCGAGCTGAGGGCGGGCGTGGCCAGTTTCGAGATCCTCCACCGTCCCGAGCGACGCCTGACGGTGCGGGTGAACGAGCTCTCCATCGTCGACGTGGGCACCGTCTTCCGAGTCGACCGGCGGCCGGCGCGCGTGAACGTGGCGGTCCTCGAAGGCGAGGTGCGCGTCGAGCTCCCCGGTCAGACGCATGCGCTCACTGCGGGGGAGGCGCGCTGGTTCAACCTCGGCGCAGGCCTCACCCGCGAGCCGCCTGGCCCCGCGGCTGCACCCCCACTCCCGCGCTCGCCGAAGCGGGAGGTCGCCGCTTCGGCGCCCGATCGAGACGAGCCCGAAGAGCTCCTGTTGGCGGCGGACGCGGCGCGGCGGTCCGGCCGTCCCGAAGAGGCGATCCTCCCGCTCGAGCGCCTGGTGCAGCGCCACGGCGCGGACCCGCGCGCGCCGCTTGCGGCCTTCACGCTGGGCAAGGTGTGGTTGGCAGCCGGGCGACCCGCGGACGCCGCGACCGCGTTCGCGGCGGCGCGCTCGCTGCGGCCGGATGGGCCGTTGGTGGAGGAGGCGCTCGGCCGCGAGCTCGAAGCGTGGGAGAGCGCGCAGCGGCCTGGGCTGGCGCGGGACCGCAGCCGCGAGTACCTGCAGCGCTACCCGGACGGGACCCGGGCGGCGGCGGCGCGAAGGCTCGCTGACGCTCCATGATCTCCCTGCTCCTCAGCGTGCTCGCCGCGGCCCCGGTGGTGCTGCAGACGCACCCATGCGTCGACGAGGGCGCGCTCTTCGACCGACAGGTGGCGCTGGAGCTGGGCGCGCCGGTGCTGCGGACACCGCCCGAGGGCGGCTCCGAGCTCACCCGCGTCAACCTGCGCTGTGAGGAGGCGCTGGTCGTGGTGGAGGTGACCCCCGCAACGGGCCCCGGCGCCGTCCGCCGGATCGACCCCGGCGGTGGCAACGAGCCGACGCGCCGCAGAACGCTCGCGCTCGCCACCGCAGAGCTGATCTCCGCCACCGAGCGCCCGCCGCAGGTCACGCCGGCGCCCGCCGTCCCCGGAAGAGCACCACTGCGCGCCCGGACGGAGACCGCCGCCGTGGAGCCTCCCGCCCGAGCCGCGGGGCCCTGGCTGTTCTCGGCCCAGGCGAAGGTGGTGAGCTTCGTCGGCCCGCAGCACAGCAAAGGACTCGGGGCGAGCGTGGCGCTCGAGCGCGCAGTCTGGAGGCAGCTCGCGGTGCGCGCCGAGCTCGCCGTGGAGTACGCAGGTGAGCGCGAGCCGCAAGGACGGCTGTGGCTCCTGGGCGGCTCCGCGTCGCTCGGACCGCAGTGGCGCCTGCCGGTGGCAGTGCCGCTCGCCTTGGGCATCGGCGCCCGGGCCGGCCTGGCCCGACTGGCGGGCGTACCGGACGCACAGTCCCCACTGGCGGGCCTGGCGCGCGTGGGTCCCTGGTGGGGGGTGACCGGCAACGCGCGGCTGCGCTTGGCGCCGGTGGAGCGCAGCGGCGCCACGCTCGGGCTGGAAGCGGGGCTGGTGCTTGGCTCCTTCACCGGCCTGCGTTCGGATCATTGGGCGTGGGGGGTGGACGGAGGCTGGCTCGCGCTCCAGGCCGGATGGGAGCTGCCCTGGTGAGCCGAAACCGCGGCGGGGCGCATGGAGAGGGCAAGGGAGAACTGGCATGCGCTCATCCATCGTCGTCTGCATCCTGACCGTCGGCTGCCTCAGCGGAGGCAGCGAACCGCTGTTCAGCCCCGGGCAGGCGGGCTGCACCGTGAAGAACTGCCAGACGATGCTGGACGCCTGCCGGGTCCAGCCTTCCGGCACGCCCAACCTCGGCGCCTGCCTCAACGTGGGGAGCCCACCGGTCGGCTACGACCAAGCCCCCTCCTGCGTCGCCTCGTGCAACGCCTCGCCGGGCACGGGCGAGTTGATCCAGTGCATCGCCGACCACGCCAACCGCTGCGTCGAAGCGCGGGATGCCGGGACTTTCATCGACATTCCCCCGGAGTGCAGCGCGCTGGCCAGCGCCCGAACTCCGGAGCCAGCGTGCGAGCAGCGCTGCAGCATGGCGCGCGCTACCTGCGATGACGGGTGCTCCGGGGGCAGGGCGTGCGCCAACTGCCGGCGCGCACTCGCGCCGGACTGCTCCTCCGTCTGCCCGCAGGATGCGGGCTTCACCGACTGCATGGACTGCAGCGCGCTCTGCGGCCACGCGTATTCGGCGTGTACCGCCGCGTGCCCGCGCCAGTAGCCTGCGCGCGCTACGGCGCGTCGAAGAAGCTCTTGCCCGCGTAGAAGGCCGCCGCGCCATCCCGGAGCGCCTGCTGCCGCAGGGGGCCGGTGTTGTGGTCTCCAGGCGTCTGGGTCCCGAAGAGCGCGATCGCCGCCTGGCGCATGTCCTGCGGCACGTTGAGCTGGGCCATCATGTACCCGGCGCCCCAGTCGGCGCGGAGCTCCTTCACCGGCGTGGGCGTGGTCTTGTCCTGGAGGTCTCCGCGCCGCCAGTGGCTGAGCTCGTGGAGGATGATCGCGGGCACCACCTGTGGCTCCATCCCCTGGCCGGTGTGGATCTCGATGCTGTCAGGCCAGGTCAGCGCGTTGGGGACGCCGTCCTGGACCACGTACACCTCCGGCGCCGCGATGTTCGCGCGCGTCAGCGCCGCGAGCGTGCGGTCCACCATGGCCCGAGTGGCGAGCGCCTCTGGGTTGGGGCGGCTGTTGGGGAACGTCCGGTACTGATGAGGGTTTCTCCAGATTGCCTGGTCGACGACGGTGGTCATCTCTCGTTCCATTTCGCCCGCCGAAGCGGCGGGCCTGGAGGTGAGAGACGGCGCCCCCCGCCGTGTGACAGCGCGACCGCCCCTCACTTCACCGCGGACGCCGGCAGCAGCACGCCCTGCACTCCCACCCTCGCCAGCGTGCGCACCGTCGCGGACGCGCGCTCGTAGCAGGCATCCGAGGCCGTCACCGGCGGGGGCTGCCCATCCGTGAGCTTCCCCTCATCCGACACGTTCGCCATCCGCGCGGGCGTGGTCCCGCTCGCCGGCGCCACCAGGCGCAAGCCGCGCCGCTCGTCCCACGAAGGCTGCCAGCCCTCCGGGAGATCCACCCGGGGCCCGCCATCCAGCGGCACCACCGAGAGCCTCCCCTTCGCCTCGGCCCCCGTCCCCTCCACCCCGTAGAGCATCACCGCCCGCCCCGAGCTGGAGAGATCCATGCTGTGCAGGGTGAACGGCGCCGCGCCGAAGGGGCGCACCGTGCGCGCCACCGCGAACGGCTCCAGCGAGACCACCGCCACCGCCCCGCCCCGCCCCACCAGCACCCGGTTCGCGGACCAGTCGGCGATCAGCTGCACCGCGCCGGTCCCCGGCAGCGCCACCTCCACCGCGACCGGCGCCTCGCCGCCCGCGGCGCGCAGCTCCAGCCGCACTCGGCTGCTCCCATCCCGCGCGTCCTCGAAGATGCCGAAGAGGCGCTTGGCGCCCGGCTCCACCGCCGTGGCCACCGCGCCGGCCACGTCGAACAGCACCGCCCCGCCCTCCTGCAGCACCAGCAGCCGCGGCCGGCCTTCCGGCGTGAAGCCCAGCACCCCCAACCCGCCGCCCCCCTCCAGCCACTGCGCCGAGCTGAGCTGCCCAAAGCCCGCGGCCACCACGGCGGGCTCGCCCTTCCCCACCGCCCAGCGCATCAGCCGCGGCGGCTCGTCCGCGTAATAGAACGCGGCCCCATCCGCGCTGGCCTCCAGCGGCTGCCCCTTGGCGAAGCGGCGCGCCTGCTCGAACGCCTTGCCCCAGCGCAGCTCGAAGCCTTCCCGGGCGACCGTCACGAAGAGCGGTCCGACGAAGCGCTGCTGCTGCACGCCGTCCCCCGAGCCCGGCACGAACTGCACGAAGCGCTGAGCCTCGAGGTCCAGCATCGCCACGCCGCAGTTCACCTCCGGCTCCCCCACCCGCCGCGCCCGGCAGTGGCCGGAGAGCACCGCGGCGCGGCGGCCGCTCGCATCGCACTCGAGGTCCACCTGGGTGACCGGCGAGAACGCGTTGGGATCTCCGCACGGCCCCCCGCGCGGAAGGCCCAGCTTCTTGCGCGCGTCCGGCGCGCCCTTGAGCGCGGCCTTCCACGCCGCCTGCACGGCGGAGAGCTCCACGCTGTAGTTGACGCCCAGGCACGCATCGAGCTCACCGCCGCCGCGGCCACCGCGCGGCTGCGCGGCCGCGCTCGCGCACCAACCGCAGCACAGCAACATGCAGAGAAGGCGCATCACCGCGCCTGCGCCATCTCCACGAGCAGCGGCCGGGCGCGCGCGAGGAAGTCGTTGGGGTCCAGGAAGAGCGGCTGCACGGTGGAGCCCAGCTTGGCCGCGAGCCGCTGGTAGATCCGGTCCGAGATGAAGGCGCCCGCCCCCGGCGGGAGGATGGGATCCTTCACCTCCGGGTCGAAGAAGCGGGCCAGCTCGGTGGGGCTGGCCGAGTCCAGCGAGGCGAGCAGCTCGCGGGCGATCACCGCCTCGCGCTGGCGCAGGCGCGGCAGCGCCTCCTCGGAGATCGCCAGCACCTGGTGCTCCCGCGCGTCCGGCACCAGCACGCGCGTGGCCAACAGCCCCGCGCCGGTGCGCCACACCCGCGTGGCCAGCTCGCCCAGCGACTGCGAGTCCGCCAGCCGCTCGCGGTGCAGCGAGAGGAACACCGCCTGCGCGAAGCCGGTGCGGCGCGCGAAGGGCTCGGTCCACGCCATGGAGCGCGCGTTGAAGACGATCAGCGGCTGGCCCTCCCACGTCCCGCGCGCCTGCGGCCCGTCCTCCCGCAGCACGGCGAACGCCACGGTCAGCCGCGGCAGCGAGCCCAGGAGCGGCTCGGCCCGGCTCGCCACGTCCGTGAGCTCCTCGCCCGCGCGCTGCTCGTAGCCGCGCAGCAGGCTCACCAGCGCCTCGCGGCTCACCGCCAGCTTGGTCAGGCGCTGATCCGGCGTGGGACGCTCCACGCCGGCTCCGTCCAGCAGCGGCGCGTGGGCGGCCTCGTACGCGAGCAGGGCGCGCTCGGTGGCGGCCACGTCTCCGGCGTCCGGCGCCTGGAGCGCCGCGAGCAGCGGCGGGAGCGTGTCCACCACGGTCAGCTGGCGCTGCTCACCCAGGCGGCGCGTGCCGGGCGGGCCATGCACACAGGAGAAGGCCGCGCCCAGGCCCAACAGCAGCAGCGAACAGGAGAGGGAGATCCGTCGCACGGGGGCGGTTCGTTAGCACGTCAACCCTTGGGTCGAAAGAGCGGGCAGCGCAAGACCGGCTGCGGCGGGTACTTGCCGGGCAGCAGCGGGCAGAGAATGAACGTGGAGCGCCCCGTTCGGACGTACTTCGGCGGCGCCGCGCAGCGGTGGCACTGGCTCTCCGGGAATGGCGGTGGCACGTCATCCATGGCGGTTGCCCTCTTTCCGCCCCCTTACAGGCTCTCCCGCAACACCACAAATCCCGCAACATTTCGCCCTTGGGCTGTCTCCCCTTCGAGCGGGCGGTTGACGCGACTTCGTGGGGTGAGCGGTGTCCTCGGTCCAGTCACGGCCCGTCCAGAGCTGCACTCGGTGCGGCGCGCCGTTTCCGGAGGGCGCGGTGGCCTGCGATCAATGCGGCAGCCCGCGGCCGCCCTCCGTGGACGAGCCGCTGGATGAGACGGTCGTCAGCGGCCAGGAGGTCGTCCTCGAGGGCAAGTGGCGGGTGCAGAAGAAGCTCGGCGAGGGCGGGATGGGCACCGTCTACCTCGCGCACGACCTGGCGCTGGACCGCCCGGTGGCGATCAAGATGCTCGCGCCGGCGCTGAGCCGCCACGAAGAGGTCGTCTCGCGCTTCGAGCGCGAGGCGCGCCTGTTGGCCAAGCTCGAGCACCCCAACCTGGTCCCCATCTACAGCGTGGGCCGGCGCGGCACGGTCCCCTTCATCGTCATGAAGTACCTGGAGGGACAGACCCTCACCGAGCTGATCCGCACCCGCGGCCACCTCCAGGCGCGCGAGCTGGTGCCGGTGCTCAAGCAGATCTGCGCGGGGCTGGGGCTGATCCACGCCCGCGGATTCGTCCACCGGGACGTGAAGCCCGGCAACGTCTTCGTCGGGCCGGATGGGCACGTCACCATCCTCGACCTCGGCGTGGCGCATGACCCGGATCAACAGCTCACCCGCAAGGGCCTGCTGATCGGCACCCCGCAGTACATGGCGCCGGAACAGGTGACCGGCACGGGCAAGGCGGACAGCCGCTCGGACCTGTACGCGCTGGCGGCGGTGATCTACGAGCTGCTCACCGGCGAGCCGCTCTTCTCCTCGATGAGCGAGTACGAGCTGCTGCGCGCGCACCAGGACCGGCCAGCGCCCAACGCCCACGCGGTGCAGCCGGAGGTGCCGCAGGCGGTGGCCGCCGTCCTCCACCGCGCGCTCTCGAAGAGCCCGGACGAGCGCTACCAGACCGCGGTCGAGCTGGGCGCCGCATTCGAGCAGGCGGTGGCGCTCGCGGACGACGAGGCCTGGCGGCTGCTCGAGAGCGGAGCGCAGGCGGGGGTGGAGCCGGGCTTCCTCGGCGGCCCCACCACGCTCGACAACCGCGCCCCGGTGATGGATCCGCCGCCGCGGCGCCCCACCCCCAGGCCGGTCACGCCCCGGCCCGCCACCCCGCGCCCCGTCACCCCTCGCTCCCGCGCCGCCGCGGAGCCGCGCTCGGCGGAGGCGGTGCGGCCGCTGACCCCGCTGCCGCTCACGCAGCCGGTGGAGCCGGTGGCGCAGCCGCGGGTGTCCGAGCCCTCGCTCACCCCGGTGGTGCGGACCAAGACGCCCCGCCCGCGCGCCGAGCCGAAGCGCCAGAGCCTGGCGGACGACGACGGAGAGCTCACCCGCCAGGCGATCGCCGCGGCGAAGCTCAACTCGGTGCGCCGGCCGCTCCTGGTGGGCATGGCCTTCGGGCTGGTGATCGCCGCCATCGGCTCCGCCGCCGCCTGGAAGTACCTGCGCCCGCCCGAGCCGGAGCCGCTGCCGATCGACGCCCCGCGCACCGAGCCTGAGCAGCGCACCAACGCCCGCCGCAGCGAGCCCAAGCTGCGCGGCGCCGAGCCTCCGCCCACGGTGGAGCCCCGCCCGCGCACCGAGCCCAGGCCCCCGGCTCCCGCGCGGGAGTCCCCCAAGCCCACCCCGGCCCCGGCTCCGGCCGAGCCGGCGAAGGTGAGCGAGCCGAAGGTCCGCGGCGCGCCCGAGGCGCCCGCCGCGCCGCCCAAGGTGAACGGCACCGAGACGCTGGTGCTCCCCCAGCCGGAGGACGTGCCCGTCCGCGGCGCGCCCCCAGCGCCGCGCCCCAAGAAGGACGAGGGCGAGCTGCGCGTCACCACCACCCGCGGCGGGCAGCTCTACTGGGCCTGGCTGGAGGTGGACCGGGTGAAGAAGGGCGCCACCCCGCTCACCCTCCTCCTCCCCGCCGGGCCACACGAGCTGCGCCTCGAGCGCGAAGGGCTCCCCCCGGTGACCCGCACCATCAACGTCCCGGCGGGCGGCACGGAGAAGCTGCAGGTGGAGCTGGAGCCGTAGCCCGGCGGACAGCCGCTGCAGCGAGACGCTGGCACCCGGGGCGGCCGGTCAAGTAGATGCGCGGCATGTCTTCGCGCCGCCTGTCCCTCTCCGCCCTCGCCCTCGCCCTGCTGCTCCCGCTCGGCTGCACCACCGTCTCGCGCCTCTTCCGCGCCAAGCGCGAGGTGCGCCCCGAGGTGGTGGGCGCCATCCTCCCGCTCAGCGGGAAGTACGAGCCGGTGGGCAAGGCGCTGCTGGAGGGCATCCAGCTCGGCCTCAAGGGCTCCAAGCTCAAGCTCGAGGTGCGCGACAGCCAGGGCGAGCCGGAGCTGGCGGTGAAGGCCCTGGACGAGCTGGCGGACGCGCAGAAGGCGATCGCCGTGCTCGGCGGCGTGGCCGCCGCGGAGGCCACCGCGCTCGGCAACCGCGCCGACGCGCTGGGCATGCCGCTGCTGGTCTTCTCCAAGGAGGAGGGCATCACCTCCTCGGGCAGCTTCACCTTCCGGAACATGATCACCGTGAGCGCCCAGGCGAAGGCGCTGGCGAAGCTGGCCACCTGCGACCTGGGGCTGCGCTCCTTCGCGGTGCTCGGGCCGGAGGACGCCAACGCGCAGCAGCTGACCACCGCCTTCACCGAAGGCGTGGACGAAGGCGGCGGCAAGGTGGAGACCGCGCTGGCCTACCCGGCGGAGCAGACCACCTTCAGCAAGGAGGTCCGCCAGCTCTCCGGCAAGGACAAGCTGGAGGAGCGGGCCGACTTCGTAGCCAAGCGCAACGAGATCAACCGGGACGAGACGGACCCGTTCCGCCGCCGCAAGGCGCTGGAGCGGATGCGCGCGGCCTTGCCCCCCGTCATCAACTTCCAGGCGCTCTTCCTCACCGACAGCTGGAAGACGGTCTCGCTGATCGCCCCGGCGCTGGCGGTGGAGGACGTGATCACCAACGCCTGCGACGCGGAGGATCTCCGGAAGATCCGCGCCACCACCGGGCAGCAGAACCTGCGCTCCATCACCCTGCTCGGCTGGAGCGGCTGGCACTCGCCGGAGACGCCGGAGGGGGTCCCCGAGCTGCTCGCCCGCGGCGGGAAATTCATGCACTGCGCCTATTACGTGGACGGCTTCTTCCCCGGCTCCACCCGCCCCGCCACCCAGAAGTTCGTGCAGGCCTTCCGCGCCGCGCACGGCGGCCGCACGCCGAATCTCCTGGCCGCCTACGCCTACGACTCCGCCAAGCTCTACCGCCGGGTGCTCGAGGAGAAGGCGGTGAAGGACCCGGACGCCTTCCGCTCCGCCCTGATGGACCTCCCCCCGCACGACGGCGCCACCGGGCAGCTCTCGGTCGACTCTGACCGCGAGGTGCAGAAGCCCTTCTTCGTGCTGCGCATCACCCCGGAGGGCATCCGCGAGGTGCCGCCGGCCACAGGTGGGTGCGCCAGCGAGCGGGTGAGCCGCCGCTTCTAGCGGTTCTTTTTGCCGCGGCGCGCGCTACCGTCGCGCTCTCGTGAAGCCCGCCCTCCGCATCGCCGCGCTCGCAGGTCTGGCCACCCTCACCGGCTGCACGCAGCCGCTCACCCGCGTGCAGCTGCTCCCCGGCACCTGCGGCGGCGTGGATCGCCGCGCCGAGGTCCGCGTCCGCGTGCTCCACCTCGAAGGAGAAGGGCTCACCCCCTCCACGCTGGTGCTCGGCGCCGAGGGGAGCGCGGACACCCAAGCGCTGCTGGTGCCGCCGGGCACCCGCCGCCGGCTGGAGCTGCGCGCCTACGACGGAGATCCCAACGGCACCGGGCGGCTGCTGCTCCTGGGGCGCAGCGAGTACTTCGACGTGGCCGCCGGGGAGCTGGAGCAGACGGTGCGGCTGGTGCCGCGGCCGGTGGACGTCTTCGTCCCGCTCTGCACGCCGCAGGGAGAGCGCCGGCCGCTGGGCGCGCCGCGCGCGGGCCACACCGCCACCGCGCTGCCGGACGGGCGAATCTTCGTGGCCGGCGGCTACGTGCTCGGCGCCAACGGGCAGACGCTCACCTCCGGCACCAGCGAGCTGTTGGACGTGGCGGCGGGGACCTCCTCGCCTTCGCTGCCGCTGGCGAGCTCCGGCGTGGGCGGCTCGTCCGCCTCGCCGCGCGCCTTCCACGCGGCCACCCTCTTCGGCGGCAAGGTGGTGCTGCTGGGCGGCGAGAGCGCCGCGCCGGACGGGGCAGTGACGCCGCTGGCCAACGCGCTGGTGGCGGACGTGACGACCGGCGGGATGGCGGGCGTGCAGCTGGCGCTGGCGCGCTCGGGCGGGGTGGTGGTGACGGCGGGCGAGCGGCTCTTGCTGGTGGGCGGCATGGGCCCCAGCGGCCCCACCCCCGAGCCCGAGCAGCTGCGCGCGGACCTCTCCTCCAGCCGCGTCTCCGCCCCGCTGGCGCGGGCGGGGGCCACCGCCTACCCGCACGCCGGCGGCGCGGTGGTGGTGGGCGGCCATGACGGCCAGAAGGTCTCCGCGGACGTGCAGCGGCTGGTACCTCAGGCGGACCGCTTCACGCTGCAGCCAGCCACCACCCTGGCGCGCGCGCGGGCGGAGGCGCTCTGCGCGCCGGTAGGAGACGAGCGCCACGTGCTGGTGCTGGGCGGGCGCGGGGCGATCACCGCGCGGCCGCTGGCGCCGGTGAACGAGGCCGAGCTGCTCGTGGCCAAGGGAGAGACGGTGGAGGCGCGCGCCGCGGCCTTCACCCGCGCCCGCACCGGCGGCTGCGCGGTGACGCTGGAGGAC
The DNA here is from genome assembly GCA_044229415.1 of Myxococcaceae bacterium. Classification (GTDB taxonomy): domain Bacteria; phylum Myxococcota; class Myxococcia; order Myxococcales; family Myxococcaceae; genus JBGATB01. The sequence continues at coordinate 70,660 of JBGATB010000044.1, forward strand.
GGGCGCGTGCTCTGGGTGGGCGGGCGCGAGGTGGGCGCCGGAGAGGCCACCGTGAGCAGCGCGGCGGTGGAGCGGCTGCAGCTGCAAGCGGACGAGAAGGTGACGGTGGAGGCGCTCGTGGGGCTGGAGGTGCCGCGGCACCAGCTGGCGTGCCTGCGCCTCCCGGACGGCTCGGTGCTGGCGCTGGGCGGCGTGTCCCAGACGGCGCAAGGGACGCAGGTGCTCTCGGAGGCGCTGGTGCTGATGCCCGGGCTGCCGTAGCGCCTGCCGTTCGCCCCGAGCGAAGTCGAGGGGCGACTCGGACGTCGACCCTTGATCGCCCCTCGACTTCGCTCGGGGTGAGCGGAGGAGGATCCGTCCAATTTCATGGCAGGGGCCGACAGGCCCTAGTCGATGAACTGGATCTCCGGCTCCACCGTCACGTCGCTCTTGAGCGTGCTGGCGATGTAGCACTCGCGGTGCGCCACCTCGACCAGGTGGCGCACGCGCTCCTCGGTGGGGCCGCGCCGCAGGGTGATCCGCGGGCGCAGGCGGATCTCCGTGAGCCGCACCGGGAGGTCCTGCTCGGGCATCACCGCGCTGGCGTCGTCGTCGTACTCGCGCACGTCCAGCCGGGCGCGCGCCGCCACGGCGAGGAACGAGAGCAGCTGACAGGAGGAGGCCGCCAGCACCACCAGCTGCTCCGGGTTGAGCTTGGTGGCGTCGCCGCGGAAGGCGGGATCCGCCGAGAGCTCCAGGCCGGCCGCGGCGGGAGACGCGCTGCCCGCGTGCTGGCGGCTGTACGCCTCATAGCCCTCCCCGGTGCTCCCGCTCCAACGACAGCGGGCCTGGTACGTGTGCACGTGCGACTTGGGGGCCATGACCGGACGCTCTCTTACGGAAGGGCTTCGGAGATTATCGAGAGGACCTGGGGCTGTTGTTGCTGGATGAAGAAATGGTCACCTGGGAGGAGCACCTGCCGCGGCGCGGCGGTGAACACCTCGGCCCAGGCCCCGAGCCCGGTGGGCGGGACGGTGGCGTCCCCGGTTCCTCCCAGCACGGTGGCCGGCACCGCCAGCGGGGCCTCGGCGACGTACGCGTAGTCGTCAATCAGGATGAAGTCCGCGCGCAGCGAGGGAAGCAGCAGCTCCATCAGCGTGGCGTGCTCCAGCACCTCCTTGGGCGTGCCGTTGTACGCGTGCAGCTTGGCCATCAGCTCGTCGTGCGGCAGTCGCCCGAGCTTGGGCTGCTGATGGGCCAGCGACGGGCCCGGCGCGCCCGAGGCGAAGAAGTGGACCGGCAGCGCCCGCCCCTCTCGGCGCAGGCGGCGCGTGAGCTCGAAGGCGATCAACGTGCCCAGGCTGTGGCCGAAGAAGGCGAACGGCTTGTCCATCACCGGCGCCAGCGCCGGGACGAGCGCGTCCACCAGGGCGGTGAGCGAGGTGTAGGGCTTTTCGGAGAAGCGCGACTCGCGCCCGGGCAGGCTCAGGGCGCACAGCTCGACGTGCGCGGGCAGCCCCGCCTGCCACGCCCGGTAGGCGCCCGCGCCGCCCCCTGCGAACGGGAAGCAGAACAGGCGGAGGCGGCCCTGCGGCTTCTCCTTGTAGAACGGCAGCCAAGTCCGGAACTCCACCTGGAGACTCCTCTTCGCGAAGGGTGGTCAAAGGCGCGGTATCGTTTAGCCGAGATGGTCATCGCACGCATCCCGCTGCCGCCCGGGGAGGCCCACCTCTGGTGGGTCCGCCCGGAGCGCCTCACCGACCCCGCGCTCGTCCGCGCCTACCTGGACCTGATGACGCCCGAGGAGCGGGACCGCCACGGCCGCTACCGCTTCGAGGTGAACCGGCAGGAGTTCCTGCTCACCCGGGCGCTGGTGCGCACCACGCTCTCCCGCTACGCGGACGTGCCGCCCGAGGCCTGGCGCTTCGGCCAGAACGAGCACGGGTGCCCCTTCGTGCAGGAGCCGCGCGAGGCCTCGCACCTGCGCTTCAACCTCTCCAACACCACCGGTCTGGTGGCCTGCCTGGTCTGCCGGGACCGGGACGTGGGCGTGGACGTGGAGCCGCTCGAGCGCCGGGGAGAGACGGTGGCCATCGCGGACCGCTTCTTCTCCCCGCTCGAGGTGGCCGCGCTGCGCGCCCTCCCCGAGCTGGAGCAGCGGCCCCGCTTCTTCGAGTACTGGACCCTGAAGGAGGCCTACATCAAGGCGCGCGGGATGGGCCTGGCGCTCCCGCTGGACCAGTTCAGCTTCCACCTCGAGGCCCGGCCGATCCGGATCTCCTTCGGCCCCAAGCTCGTGGACGACCCCGCCTCGTGGCAGTTCGAGCAGTTCCGCCCCACCGGCGAGCACCTGATCGCCACCGCGCTGCGCCGCTCCGGACCAGACCTGCCGATCATCGTCCGGCAGACCGCGCCGCTGCTGGACTGAGCGCCGTTCACCCCGAGCGCAGAGCCCCCGCTCATCCCGAGCGGAGTCGAGGGAACCGCCACTCCCGCTCGAACCAGCCCCCGCGCAGCCCCGCAAGCTCTCGCCAGAGTCGCTCCACCCGCTTGCCGCCGAAGAGCCAGCGCACCTGGGAGCCGTACGCGGAGATCAGCGCAGCCGCCGCGGGCAGCGCCTGCGCCGAGTAGCGGTGGACCTGCGCGATGAGGCGCCGCGGCTCCATCGGGAGTGCTTGCCCGAGCCGGCGGTGCAGCTCCGCGGCGCAGGTGCGTCGCTCCGCCGGCAGCAGGAGCGCGCCGCACGCGCCCGCGGAGAGCTCGCGCAACACGCGCGCGGCGGACGGCGGCGAGCGCAGGTGCCCGCCCTCCAGCTCCAGCCGCCGCAGCCGCCGCAGCGCGGGGACGAACGCGTAGGGGCGCTCCTCGTAGAAGCGCGCGCCCCGCGGCCGCGCGGCGAAGACGGCGCGGTGGTCCACGTGGCCGCCCACGCCCAGCGGCAGCCACACCTCGTCCGGCGCCAGGCGGCGGACCTGAACGGCCAGGGCCGCGCCCACCTCCTCGATCAGCGAGGCCTGCAGCGGCGCGGCGAGCACCAGCGACTGGAACGAAGGCGCCACCCGCTCCCGGAAGGGCGCGTCCTCGAAGCCCAGGTGCACGGCCTCGGCCCCCACCGCGCGCAGGGCGCGCAGGTCCTCCGCGCGGCGGGCCTGGGCCTGGCGGCGCGGTCCGCCTTCGGTGAAGACCGTGCACACCACCACGCGCCAGCCCTCGGCCCTCCGGCGCAGGAGCCCTCCGGCGCAGGAGAGCGCCACGTCGTCCAGGTGGGGCGAGACGTAGAGGGCGGTCCTCACCGGTGCAGCCATGCGGCCCCCACCCCGTGCCCTACCGTGAGCACCAGCGTGGGGCCGCGCTCCCCGTCCGCCGCGGCGGCCACCGCCGCCAGCTCCGCGTCGTTGAGAACGCTCAGCTGGGACGGGGCCACGCGCTCCGCCAGCTCGGGGACGAGCGCGGTGTCGCCGTCCTCCCAGCAGTAGCTGCAGCCGCCGGCCACGCCCGCGTCGTCGAGCTCGCACGGCAAGGCGAGCAAAAGCGGCCGGCCACGCGCGGGCGCCAGGCACTCCGCCAGGAAGTCGAGCGTCGAGGCCCGGGCGGCGCGCCGCTCTGCCGGGTGCACCCGGTCGATGAGCGGCGCCCGGGCGAAGTCCCGCTCCAGGCGGAGGACCTGCTCCCCGTCGTGCAGCTTCACGGACGTCTGCCCTACGTCGGCGCAGAGAAGAAATGGGGACAGGCTACTTTTCGGACCCGAAAAGTAGCCTGTCCCCATTTCCTCTCCGAAATGCAGCCTGTCCCCATTTCTCCGCCGAAATGTAGCCTGTCCCCATTTCGCGGCGGCGTACGTGGCCTCCTCGGCGCAGCGGGCCGCTAGCCCCTGAGCCTGGAACGCCGGTACGGCTTGCGCCGGCTCCAGGCCTCCGCCGAGCAGGTAGACCCGGGCCAAGCTCCTGCACAGCGCTTGGGCCGCGGGGCTCCAGCGCGCGGGTGGGGTCTCCCGCAAGCCGCGCACCAGCCGCGCCAGGCGCGAGAAGAATGCCGGGTCGCGGCGCCACGCCTGGAGCGGCGCGCCGTCCACCGGGAGGTCCCACAGCTCCACGGGCCACACGCCCTGGGGACGCACGCGCATGGGGCTAGAGCACCTTTGTCTCTGGGATGGCCGGCCAACCCGCCGGCGCGGGGAGGCGCAGTCGCTCTCTCGCCGCCCGCTCGAGCCGGTAGAGCCCGCGGCACGGCCAGAGCGCCGCCTGGAAGAGCGCGTACGCCGTACGGTCCGCCGCGCCCGCGCCCGCCAGGAGATCTGCCTGCCGCCGTCCGTAGCGCGCTCGCGCCGCCGCCAGCTCCGGGAAGAGCGCGTCCATCCGCTCGAGCTCCCGCCGCATCCGCCGGTAGTAGCGGTACATGCCGCGCCACGTCTCCGGCGCGCGGAACTCGAGCAGCCCCTCCTCCGTCTCCCGCAGCGCCTCCGGCCCGCGCCGGGCCACCGCGGCGAGGCTCAGGTAGATGTCGTCCACCTGCAGCGGCGCGCCGTACGCGTAGAACGCGCTCGCGGGCAGCGCCGCCGCCCGCGCCACCAGCTCCTCCGCGCGCGGGACGCTCCAGCGCCGAATGGCGAAGAGCTTCCCGCTGAACCACGTCCGCGAGGAGGAGTACCCACGCGCCCGGTTGTAGCGGTGGAGCGCCCACGCCAACGGAGTGCGGCGGCGCGGCGGGAGCGGCCGCTTCGGCGGGAAGGCCACCTCCATCCGCTCGTCCGCCAACATCGCGGCGCACAGCGCGCGCAGCGTGTCCGGGGCCACCCGCACGTCCGCATCGCTGAAGAGCTGGAAGGGGCCGGGCCGGTTGCCGCGCCGCTGCGCCTCCACCTTCCCGCCGCTGCTGGCCACCGTCGCCACCCCGCGCGAGCGCGCCACCGCGCCGGTGCCGTCCGTGCAGTCATCCAACACCACCAGCGGCGCCAGCCGCACCGGCAGCGAGGCCTCGGCCACCCGCACCGCCTCCAGCAGCGAGTCCAGGCAGGGCCCGAGCGCGCGCTCCTCGTTGCGCGCGGTGACCGTCAGCGGCACGCAGCTCACAAGGCCTCCCGCGCGAGCGCCGCGGCGCCCTCGCTGCCGTCGTGCGCCGCGTAGCTGGCCTGCACGCGCCGGCACGCGGCGCGCTCGGGGCCGTCCGCCGCCAACCGGCCCAGCGCCGAGAGCAGCTGCGCCCGAGTGCAGCGCTCGAGATCCAGCGCCACGCCCGCCCCCGCGCGCTCCACGTAGTGAGCGTTGTGCGGCTGGTCGTTGCACAGCGGCGCCACCAGCAGTGGCACGCCCGCCGCGAGCGCCTCCATCACCGAGTTGGCGCCGCCGTGCGTGACGAGGACGGCCGCCCGCGGCAGCACCTCCAGCTGGGGCGCGAAGCCCACGCAGCGCACGTGCTCGGGCAGCCCCCGCTCGGTGAGCTGCGCCGCCAGATCCCCCGCCGCCGCGAGCACCGCGAACCCGAGCGCGCCCGCGGCCTCGAAGACGCGCGCGTACCGGGCGGGCTGGTACCAGGCCTGGCTGCCGAAGGAGACGTAGACCAGCGGCCGGCCCCGCGCGAAGGAGAGGTCCACGGCCGCGCCCGCCCGCGTCCCGCCGCGGGAGGGGCCTACCAGGTGGACCCCTTCTGGCGCGGGCCCCACCAGCGCCTCGGTGGAGAAGCACGCCGTGCCCAGCGGCGAGAGCACGTCGCTCACGCGAAAGCGCGCGCTCAGGCCAAAGCGGGCGAAGAGCGCGTGGCGCTGCGGGTCGAGCGCGCGCAGCGTGCGCGAAAGCTCGCTGTCCATCGACTCCGGCACCACCGGGTTGAGCGAGGTGGCCCACCCCACCCACGGGATGCCCTCCAGCTGCGCGGCGATCGCCGCGTCGTACGCCATGGTGTCCAACGCCACCACGTCTGGCCGCAGCTGCCGCAGGACGGCGCGCAGTCCTTCCACATAGCGCGCCGGCGTCTCCACCAGCAGCAGGTGGATCCACCCGCGCAGCGCTTCGGGGTCCGCCAGCACCCGCGCCAGGGCCTCGCCGCGCAGCCCCTCCACCGGCGGCTGCGCGCCGGGCGGGAGCACCACGCGCTCCACGCCGGCGGCCAGCAGCTCCGCGCGGATGTCGTGGTTGGCGCAGAAGGAGACCTCCACCCCGCCGCGCGCGAGCGCCTCCGCCGGCCCGAGCAGCGGGTGGTAGTGGCCCTTCTCGGGCAGGGTGACGACGAGCGCGCGCTTCATGGGACCACCTCGTGGGCGTAGGCCCAGTGCTGCAGACAGAGGACGCGGAAGAGCTGCGCGCGCTCGCGCTCGTTCAGCGCCGGGGCGGCGAGCAAGGGCGCGAGCGCGTCCAGATCCACCAGGCGCCGGACCAGCGGGTGCGGCTCGCGCCAGAGCTGCCGAGCCTGCGCCTGGTAGAGCGGCCCCACGTCCTGGTCCTTGGGCAGCGCGGACTTCCGCCGGAGCCGGAGCGGCTCGGGGAGCAGCCCGCGCAGCGCCTCGCGCAAGAGCGCCTTCTCCACGCCCCCGGCCAGCGCCAGCGCCGGGGAGACGCGCAGGGCCAGCTCCAAAACCCGCCGCGAGGCGAAGGGGACGCGCGGCTCCAGGCCGAACGCCATGCAGTGCACGTCTCCGTTGTGCAGCAGCCGCGGGAGCCACCGCAGCAGGACGAGCTGCGAGGTGGCCAGGACGTGCGCGTGCGGGCCCTGCGCGTCGTACGCGTTGCCGGCCTCGGCGACGAGCTGACGGTAGCTGGCCTCCAGCGCCTGCGCGGGCGTTGGCGCCACCTCCCGTCGCAGAGGCACGCTGCCGAGCCGCTCGAGGATCGCCGCCGGGCGCTCGCTGGCCGCGGCGTCGAGCAGGAAGTGGTAGCCGTAGTGGGTCTCGTCCGCCGCGTCCCCCACCAGCACGCCCTTCACGTGGCGCGACGCCGCCCGCGCCAGCGCCCGCTGGGAGAGCTCCTGCTCCCACGCCGGGAGCGCGTCGTTCACCCGCGCCAGGGCCTGCAGCTCGGTGGCCAGCTGCCGCCGCGGGAAGGGCACCTCCTCGAGCGGCAGCTCGAAGGCGGCGGCGGCCTCGCGGGCGAAAGGCGCATCGTTGGAGACGACGAGCGCGGAGGTGCGCGCGTCCCAGCGCTCCTGGCCATCGAAGGTGAGGGTGAAGGCGCGCGGCCGGGCGCCGTGCCGTCGGGCCAGCGCGGCGAGCGCGGTGGAGTCCAAACCACCGCTCAGGAAGAGCCCCAGCGGCGCGTCGCTGCGCAGCGCGCCGGCGGTGGCGTCCTCCAGCGCGTCCCGCAGCGCGCGCGCCGCCTCCACCGCGTCCAGCGACGGGTCCGGCTGCAGCGTAGGCCGCCAGTAGCAGCGGAGACTGACGCCGTCGCGGTGGACGCGCAGCAGGTGGCCCGGCGGCAGGTAGCACACCCCCTGGAACGGCGAGCGCGCCACGCCGCTGAACGCCGGCGCGACGAGGTACTCCACCACCGCCTCCTCGTCCGCGCGCGGCGCTCGCCCGTCCAGGCTCAGGAGCGCCTTGGCCTCGGAGGCGAAGGCGAAGGCCCCGCCAGGCTCCGCGCGGTACGCCAGCGGCTTGACGCCGAGCGGGTCGCGCACGGCGAAGCCCTCCTGCCGGTGCGCGTCCCAGAGGAAGAACGCGAACATGCCATCCAGCTGGGAGAGGCAGCCCTCGCCCCAGGCCTGCCACGCCGCGAGCAGCGTCTCCGTGTCGCAGCGGCTGCGCCAGGGGCCGCCCAGCTGCGCCCGCAGCGCGTCGTGGTTGTAGAGCTCGCCGTTGTAGACGAGCAGGTAGCGGCCATCCGCGCTGCGCCACGGCTGCGCGCCGCCCGGCGCGTCCACCATCGCCAGCCGCACGTGCGTGAGCGCCGCCGCGCCGGAGAACGCCTCGCCTTCCCCGTCCGGGCCGCGGTGGCGCAGGCGGCGCCGCAGCGTGGCCAGCGCCGGCGCCGAGCGCTCCGCCGGGCGCGCGTAGTCCACGATGCCGGCGATCCCGCACATCAGCGCGCCTCCCCAGGATCCATCGACCCCAGGTCTCGGATCCGCTCAAGCTGAACGAGTTCCCGTTCACCCCGAGCCTGTCGAGGGGGACTCGGATCCTCCTGAACCCGTGATTGTCGAGACGCGCCCTGAGCGAGCACCCGTTCACCCCGAGCCTGTCGAGGGGGGCCGGAGTCCTGCGCTCCCCCGGCCTCTCGAGTCGCGGCCCCCGCGAGCTGCCGCGCACACAGCTCGAGCGTGAGCCAGCCCACGCGCTGGGCGTCCGTCTCGAGCACCAGCGGCAACGAGAGCTCGGCCGCGAGCGGAGCGAGCCGCTCAGGCGCCAGCGTGAGCGGCAGCGCGGGCAGCCAGCGCGGCCGCTTCGGGGCCTGAGCCAACTCCCGCGGCACCCCGAGCGCACAAGCCTGCTCGCGCAGCGCCCGTTTCTTCGGGTCAGCCCCTGCGCGAAGCAGCGCCTCCAGCACGCCGTCCTCGAGGAACGGAGACTCCAGCGCGACGCCCGCATCCTCCGTGAGCCGAGCGACGAGCGGCACGTAGTCCAGGTCCGCCCGCCCCGCGCAGACGGCGTCGGCGCCATCTCCCGTGACGAGCGTCCGGAAGCCCCGAGCGCGCGCGGCTTCGGCCAGCGCCAGGCGGCTGAGCGGATGCAGGTTGTAGAGCGGCGTCTCCACCGCCTGGATCCCCGGCTCGAGCAGCTCACCCCACCGCGTGGTCGGGACGTCCACCAGCTCGCAGCGCACGCCGAGCGCCGAGGCGATGGCCTGGGCTGCCTCCAGCTCGTCGTAGCCCGGCAAGCCGGTGCGCAGCGTGAGCACCGCCGGGAGGGGCCGGCCGGTCTCCCGCCACGCCGCGAGCACCACCGCCGCGTCCACGCCGCCGCCGAGCGCGAGCGCGGGAGCGACTGCGCGGGCGGCGATCGCGTCCACCGCTTCCAGCAGGGCGCTCCCTCCGTTCACCCCGACCGAGGTCGCGAGTCGACCGATGGGGGAGATCGCGGGCGCCCCTCGACTTCGCTCGGGGTGACCGGGGGTCCCCGCCCCTCGACTTCGCTCGGGGTGACCGGGGGTCCCCGCCCCTCGACTTCGCTCGGGGTGACCGGGAGTCCCCGCCCCTCGACTTCGCTCGGGGTGACCGGGGGTCGCCGCGCGCTCCGGCTCCACCCACCGCACGCCCTCGAGCACCGTCCGCGCCGGCGCGGCCGCGAGCCCCCAGGCGTTGAGCACCCCGAGGCGATCCAGGCGCAGCGGCACCTGCGCGAGCTCCCGCAGCCGCGCCGCCCGGGCACCATCGCGCTGGCGAAGCAGCTCGCGGCCGAGGCCGTGCCAGGCGCGCGCGCTCACTTGGCCTCCTGGGGCGCGAGCGCGCGGGAGAGGACGCCGCGGGCGACCTCGTCCTTCGTCAGCTGGTAGTGCGGCTCGACTCCGCCGTCCCCACCGAAGCAGTAGCGGCATGCGCCCAGCGGCTCGGCGCGGTTGAGGTACGCCTCGAGCCGGGCGGGGAGCTCGGGCCCCCCCACGCGCACCCCATCCTGCGAGCGATCCAGCGGCTTGCTCGGCGGCTCATGCGCCACCTTGGCCAGGAAGTCGTCCGCATAGGCCGCGCGCGTGCACATGTAGAAGCGGCCGCGCCGGAGGATGAGGCACCGGTGGCGCAGCCAGCACCGGGAGAACGTCTGCTGGGTCCGCGCGTCGTCCGGCTCGTAGCGGGGCGAGAGCACCTGGCTGAACTCGCCCACGTCCTTCACGTTGAGGACGAAGCCGTGGCGCAAGGAGCGCTCGCGCGCCAGCTCCAGCACGGCGGGCTTCACCGGCGCGCTGCGGTAGCTGGAGATGGTGAGGTCCTCCAGGGACTCCCAGAACGCGTCGCCCATGGCCGGCAGCCGCAGGCCGTTGGTGAAGAGGCGCACGCGATCGCCCAGGCCGCTGCGGCGCAGGGCCCAGACGACACCGGCCACGTCCGGGTGGAGCAGCGGCTCGCCGCCCATCACCTTGAGCACGTCCGCGTGGAGCGCGGTGCTCAGCTGCGCGCACTGGGCAACCACCTCCTCCACCGAGAGCACGTGGGCGCCGACCAGCGGGGACATGTTGCAGCAGTTGGCGCAGCGCAGGTTGCAGTGCTCCACCACGTGCAGCTCGAAAGCCTCCACCTGCACCCGCCCCGAGGCATCCCGCGCGTAGCGGGCGCGATCCGGCGCGAAGCCCACGCGCGGCGCGAAGACGGCGGCGAGCGTGAGCGGCCCCTCGCGCAGCGCCACCGAGAGCTCGGTGCGCGGGGAGAGCCGGCGGCGCAGCCAGCCGAGGAGCGTGTCGCCGTGACCGCCGCGCGGGACGCCCAGGCTCACCGCGGTGGCGTCCTCGAGCCGGAAGCCCTGGCTCGCGCCGAGCGCGCGCGTCCGCTCCCGGGAGGTGGCCACCCGCATCTGGTCCCAGAGCCGAGACAGCCGCGCCTGGGGCTCGCCCTCCTCGCGGCTGACCAGCGCCAGCTCGAGCACGCCGCTCTCCTGAAGCAACCGCGCGTGCTCGCGCTCTCCGCCGGCCAGCTCCTGCGCCCTGCCCGTGGTCATGTCGCGCTCCGTCTTCCAAAGCGGTACAGCTCGGCCGGCCGGTGCCCCACCTCGCGCTCGCTCTCCCCCGTCGCCTCGAGCAGCCCGGAGGCCAGCATCCTGCGCCGAAACCCGTTCTTGTCGACCGTCCTGTCGAGCACGGTCTCGTGCACGCGCTGCAGCTCCAGCAGGGTGAAGCGCTCGGGCAGGAGCTGGAAGCCGATGGGCGAGTAGTCCAGCTTCCCGCGCAGCCGCTTCACCGCCATCCCCAGAATCTCCGCGTGGTCGAACGCGAGGCGGCGCGCCGCGCCCCTCTCGTCCCGGACCGAGACGGGCCCTCCGGTCTCGCCGCTCCAGGGCACCTCCAGCCGGCAGACGGACACCTCCGGCTGCCCGCGCGCCGCCTCGTCGAAGCGCCCCGCATCCACCAGCGCGTAGTAGGCGACGGTGATCACCCGGGTGCGCGGGTCCCGGCGCGGCTGCCCGAACGTGTAGAGCTGCTCCAAGAAGACGCCGCTCAGCGCGGCCTTGCGGGTGAGGACGCGGGCAGCCGCCTCCTCGAGTGACTCGTCCTGCGCCACGAAGCCGCCGGGGAGCGAGAGCCAGCCGCGGAAGGGGTGCTCCAGCCTGCGCACGCACAGCGTGTAGAGCGCGCCGTCCCGCGCGGAGACCAGCGCCACGTCCACGGTCACCGAGGGCCGGGGGAAGCGGGAGGGATCGTAGCTGGCGAGGAAGCGCTGCTCGTCCTCGGCTTCGACCTGCTTGCGCATGCGCTCTTCCGATCCCTTCGCTCCAACCGGCTTATACGCAAGATGTATATAAGTCGCCCGGCCGAGCTTCAACCCGGGGAGAGCAAGCCTGGAAGTGCGGGGCGTTGGACTGGCCCTGACCTGAAACTTGCCGCCCGGCGAGCTCTCCACCGGTCTCCCCGAGCGTAGTGAGGCCGCCGCCCCTTGGGCGGATCAATCAAGGCAAGAAACGTGAGGCCGTCCGCTCAGCCCGAGCGAAGTCGAGGGCCCACGAGCGAGAGGCCCTACGATCGGCGGGCCCTC
>JBGATB010000045.1:0-82929 GCA_044229415.1 Myxococcaceae bacterium
AACTGGCGGCAGAGAGGCGGGAAATCGCGATACGCCGCTCGAACCTCAACTCACCGAACCGCCGGATACGGACCCGTACGTCCGGTGGTGTGGGAGGGGGCGCGGCGTGAGCCGCCCCCCTATCCCGATAGAGGCGGCACCCACGCTCGGTCCACGCTGAGGTGATTCCGAGCTTGCGTGCCGCCCCTCGACTACGGACCTGCGGTCCTACGCTCGGGGTGAACGGGAGGGGGCTTCCGAGAAAGAATCTCTCCCCCTTGCCCTAGCGGCGGCGCTTGGGGCGGGGCGCGGCGGCCTTGCCCAGCCCCTGGGCGGTGGCGGCCACGGTCTCGGTGGGCGGCAGCTCGGCGAGCCGCTCCTTGATCCGCGTCTTCTGCCCTGGGTCATCCGGCCAGCGCGCGGCGGCGAGCTTCTGCAGCGCCGGCTGGGCGGTGAGGTCCGAGTTGGGGAGCTGGAGGAAGTGATCCACGCAGCGGCGCTGGCTGTCCTTGTCCGCGCCCAGGGCGATCGGCGCGGAGTGGGGCGGGACCACGGCGTCCCCGCGGGTGAGGCACTTGCCCCACTCGTTGGCGTCCAGCGCGTCCACGAACTCCAGCGAGCGCCAGCTCTCTTCATCCAGCGCGCGCCCGGGGAGCGGCTCGCTCCAGAGGTTGGCGCCGTAGCCCCACGCGGCCACGCTCGCCGCGAGGAAGAGCAGCGCGCCGGCGGGGCTGGGGGGCGGCGCCTCGTGGTACTCGCTCCAGCGGCGGCGCGAAGCCACGCGCAAGCCGAAGACGCCCACCACCAGCGGCAGGAGCGCCAGCGGCAGCGCGGCGGTGAGGCCGAGCAGCGACTGCGCGTAGCTCTGGCGCTTGAGCTTCTCCGCCAGGGCCGGCCGCAGGCTGTTGGCCTTGTGGAGCGCTTGGTCTCGCGCGTCGTACACGTCCACCAGCGCCACCGCGAGGCCCATCGCGCAGACGAAGAGCGTGAGCGTGGACAGCTTGCGCACCGCCCCGGACGGGGCGCGGCCGAGCATGGCGATCAAGATGACCAGGGAGAGGACGGCGGCGAAGACGGTCAGCCCCACCGCGGCCTGGGTGAGGATGCCTGCCGCGGTGAGCTGGGCGATGAGCTCGTTGAGCGTCATGTGCGTCCTAGTTCAGCGCTGCGAACTCGACGCCCTGCCGCAGCCGCTCTGAGAGCTGCGAGATGACCCTCAGCCACACGCGCTGGAGGACCACCGCGTCGATGCCCATGCCTGGGAAGGAGAGGTTCTTGATGGTCACCTGATAGGCGCCCGTCTCGAGGTTGATGTCCGTGGTGATCCGTACCGTCATGCGCGCTGCCTCTGCTCGGAAGGCACCCATGGTCACACAAGTCCCTTCACCGCCGCCAGACGTGGGGCCGCGCGCATGTCAACCTGTTGAAAAAGCTATGGCTGCGGGAGCCAGAGCACTCCAACGAAGCTGGAATTGCCCAACCCGCTCATCACCACGCCCAGGGACGTGAGCGCGCCGGTGGCGGGGTCCACGCGGAAGGCGGCGATGGTGCCGCTGTTCTGGTTGGCCACGAACAGCAGCCGCCCGGAAGGGTCCAGCGAGAAGTGGCGCGGCGTCTGGCCGAGCGTGGAGGCGTGGCCGGCCACGGCGAGGCCGCCGTCCAACGCCGGCGTGAAGGTGACCAGGTCTCCGTTCATGCCGACGATCCGGTTGGAGCCGTACACCGCCGCGCCGGACGGGTGGACCAGCACCTCGGCGGTGGAGTTGTTGGCCACGCCGGCGGGCAGCGTGCTGCGCGTCCCCAGCGGGGTGAGGCGCCCGGCGCCGTCCACGGACAGCGCGGTGAGCGTGCTCGCCTTCTCGTTGATCAAATACGCGAGCGGCGCGCTGGGGTGGAACGCCAGGTGGCGCGGCCCCGCGCCGGCGTCGGTGGCCACGGTGGCCGGCGAGAGCGGGGTGAGCGCGCCGTTGCCCTCGTCGAAGCCGTACTGCGCCACGTGGTCCGAACCCAGGCACGGCACGTAGAGGTGCTGGTTGGCGGCGTCGAAGACGGCCTGGTGCGCGTTCAGCCCCGGGCCCAAGGTGGTGACCGCGGGGCCCAGGCCGCCGTCCGGGTTGACCGGGAGCACCGCCACCGTGTTGCCGCCGTAGTTGGCCGCCACCACCCACTTGCCGGTGCGGTCCACCGCCACGTGCGCGGGGCCGCCGCCGCCGGACGAGGCGCCGTTGAGCGGGGTGAGCGCGCCGGTGGTGGGGTGGATGGCGTAGGCGCGGATGAGGTTGCTGCCCTCGTGCGCGGCGTAGAGGACGCGCTTGTCCGGCGAGAACGCGAGGAAGGAGGGGTTGCCGCCGGGGCTGAGGGTGAGCTGCTGGGAGAGCCCGGCGTCCGCCTCGTTGAGCAGGAAGCGGTGGATGTTCCCGCTGCCGCCGCTCACGTAGACGTAGGGGGTGTAGCGGCCGGCGTCCATGGGCGCGCCAGCATCCCCGCTGCCAGCGTCGGTGCCACTGTCCTGCGGGGACGTCTGTCCACTGTCCGCCGTGGGGGTTCCGGAGTCGGTGGCGGGCGTGGAGCCGTCGCTGCGGGCGCCGGCGTCGCCGCCGGCATCGCGGCCGCCGGGGAGGTCTTCCGCGCAGGCGGCGCAGAGGGCGAGGAGGGCGGCGAGGAGGAGTCGGGGGCTCATCCCCTGGCGTTCTATTCGACCTGGAGCCGGTAGCCCACCCCGCGCAGGGTGCGGATCTCGAAGCCGGCGCGCTCGCTCCAGCGCAGCTTCTTCTTCAGGGAAGAGACGAAGTTGTCCACCGTGTGCGCGTCCACCACCACCTCCTTGCCCCAGACCGCGTCCAGGATCGCGTCCCGGCTCAGGGCGCGATCGCGGTTGCGCAGCAGGAAGGCGAGCAGGTCGAACTCGGTGCGCGTCAGCTCGATCGGCCGCTGCTTCTCGTCCATCACCGAGCGGGCCGCGAGGTCCACCGACAGCTTCCCCAGCGCGAGCGTCTGGCTTTGGCTCTCGCCGCCCCGGCGCAGCAGCGCGGCCACGCGCGCGAGCAGCTCGCGCAGCCGGTAGGGCTTGGCCACGTAGTCGTCCGCGCCCGCCTCGAAGCCCTTCACCAGGTCGTCCTCGAGCGTGCGCGCGGTGAGCATCAGCACCCGCCCGCGGAAGCCGCCCGCCTTCAGCTCCCGGCAGAAGCCGTAGCCGTCTCCGTCCGGGAGCATCAGGTCCAGCACCACCAGCTCCAGCGCCTCGTCCTTCGCCAGCGCGCGGGCCTGCGCCAGGGACGAGGCGGTGGCCACCGCGTAGCCCTCCTCGGTGAGGTTGTCCTCCAGCGTGCGGCGCAGGTTGGCGTCGTCCTCCACCACCAGGATCCGGCTCACGTCGCTCCCTCTGTCAATGCGGGGAAGCGTAGCTCGAACGTGGTGCCCTCCATGCTGGAGGTGGCCACCCTGATCTGCCCGCGGTGCAGCTCCATGATCCGCCGGCAGATGGCCAGCCCCAGCCCGCTGCCCCCGGCGGCGCTCACCGGGCTGTTCACCCGGTAGAACTCGCCGAAGACCTTCTCCCGCTCCTCGGCGGGGATGCCCACGCCGTTGTCGGTCAGCTCCACCACCCAGCAGTCGCTCTCGCGGCGCGCCGCCACCGCCAGCTGCACCGGGCTGCGTTGGTTGTAGGTGCAGGCGTTGCGCGCCAAATTCCCGAAGAGGATGACCAAGAGCTCCGCGTCCGCCTGCAGCACGGCGGTGCCGAGGTTGCGGGTGGCCAGCTCCACGCCGCCGGGCGCGTGCGCGGAGGCCTCGGCGAGCGCGCGGCTGACGACCTCGGAGAGCGGGACCGGGGAGAGCCGCGCCGCCCAGCGCCCCTTGTCGATCCGGTTGAACGCCAGGATGTTCTCCACCAGGAAGGAGAGCCGGTCCACCTCGCCCACGATCCGCGCGGGGTAGTCCCGTGTGCCGGGCACCTGCGCACCCTCCAGCCGCCGCTCCAGCGTCTCCGCCATCACCCGCATCGACGCGAGCGGCGTGCGCAGCTCGTGCGAGACCGTGGAGACGAAGTCGCTCTTGAGCTCCACGTAGCGCTGCTGCCGCTCGCGCAGCCGCAGCGACAGCGCGGCGATCGCCAGGCCGAAGAGGCCGCAGGCGCCGAGCAGCCCGGTCTTGAGCGCGTGGCGCGAGGCGAGGTCCGCCAGCGCGCGCTCGGCCGGAGGCGAGCGCAGCCGCAGCGAGAGCGCGGCGAGCGTGGGCTCGGTGGAGACGCGCTCCAGCGTCTCCTCGGCGGAGAGGAGGTTGCGCGCGCGCAGCTGGGTGGTGAGCGCCTCGAGCGCCGCGGGCAGCTCGAGCTGGACGCCGTGGGCGGTCCCGTCCGAGCCGGCTTGCAGCAGCCAGCCGTCTCGCAGCGCGGCGTCCGCGGCCGGGCTGAACGAGGGCGGCGAGTCCGTCTCCCGAACGCGGGCGAGGAAGTCGTCCGCGCGCACGCCAGCGGTCTGCGCCGCCGCGGCGAGCCGGGCCGCGAGCAGCTGCAGCTCCTCCTGGGTGAAGGCGCTCCGGTCCTGGAGCACCAGCCGCTGCAGCCCGGTGACGAAGGAGCCGCTGCTGCCGCGGATGCCGTCACGCAGGAGCCCGCTGAGCAGGGAGGGCTCCGGCGAGCCGAGCCGCTGCAGGTCTTCGACGGCGACCAGCGTGGAGGCCACCTCCCGGGTGACGCTCAGCCGGTAGCGGACGCGGTGGAGGAGCAGCTCGCGCACCAGCGAGGTGACGCCGGCCGCGTCGCGCTGGCGCAGGGCCGCGCGCAGCCGCCGGGCCAGCGCCAGCCGCTCTCCCCACGGCTCGCCCGCGGGCGCCGCGGAGGCGGGCAGGGCGCCGTCCTCGGAGAGCAGCCGCAGCTCCTCGCGCAGCCCGGAGGGCTCCGCGGCCGCGCGCGCCAAGGGACGGGGCAGGCGCACCTGCCCATCCACGTCCCGGAAGTAGAGGCCGCCCGCCTCCAGCAGCGGGTCCGCCACCGCCGCCGAGGTGCGGGAGCGGGCCTGGGCCAGCGCCTCCTGGAGCTGCTTGCGCAGCAACTCGGTGGCGTAGGCCTGGACCGCCTGGGCGCGGTCCTCCACTTGCGCCGCCGCCGCGGCGCGCTCCTGCCCGAAGAGGCGGTGCAGCGCGGCGAGCCCGAGCGCGAGCCCAATGAGGCCCACGCCCAGCGCGATCAGCAGAGGTGCGAGGCGGCGGAGCATGGCGTTCAGCGGATGACCGGCAGGTGGTCGAAGTCCATCTGCGCGAGCGGGGCCTCGCGCTCGAAGGGGTCTCCGCGCTGGTCGAGCAGGCTGGCGCGGCGGATCAGCTCGGCCAGCTCCTGCACCTCCTTGCGCTCCCGCTGCTGCGAGGGGAGTCGCTCCCAGAGCGCGAGCAGCTCGGCGTAGGAGAGCGTGCGCGCCCAGTAGGAGCCGCGCAGCTTCTCGCCGAAGCCGGCAGCGATCATCGACAGCTGGGTGCGCGGGGTGCACTGCGCGTAGGTCTCCCGCACGGCGCGCTGGGGCAGCGGCAGCTCGAGCAGCTTGGAGGCGCCGCCCTCCGGCGCTTTGTAGCGCAGCCGCAGGGTGCCGAGCGCCTCGGCGGGCGCCGCGTCCCTGAGCTTCACCTCGTAGATGGCGGTGACGGTGTGGCCGGCGCCGATCTCTCCGGCGTCCACCCGGTCGTCCGCGAAGTCCCGGTTCTGCAGCATCCGGTTCTCGAAGCCGACGAGCCGGTAGCGGGCGACCTTCAGCGGGTTGAACTCGAGCTGGATCTTCACGTCCTTGGCGATGACCTCGAGCGTGCCGCCGAGCTGGTCCACGAAGAGCTTGCGGGCCTCGTCGAGCCGGTCCACGTAGGCGTACTGCCCTTCGCCCACCTGGGCGAGCCGCTCCATCAGCACGTCGTTGTAGCTGCCCATGCCGAAGCCCACGGTGGTGAGCGCCACGCCCTGCACCGCGTAGCGCTTCACGGACTCGAAGATGCCGTCCGCGTCGGTCACCCCGTTGTTGGCCACCCCGTCCGAGCAGAGGATGATCCGCGTCACCCCGTCCTCGCGGAAGTGGCGGCCGGCCATCTGGTAGGCGAGCGTCAGCCCCGCCTGCACGTTGGTGGCGCCCTCGCTGCCCAGGCCGTTGATCGCCGCCAGCAGCGTGCGCTTCTCGGACGCCGGCGTGGGCTCCAGCACCGCGCGGGCGGTGGTCCCGTAGACGACGATCCCCACCCGGTCCCGCTCCGAGAGCTGGGAGACGAGCAGCTCCAGCGCGCGCTTGACCATCCCCAGCCGGCCCTCGCCGTTCATCGAGCCGGAGACGTCGATGGTGAAGATGAGCGTGGCGCTCTTGCGCGTGGCGGCGGTCACCTCGCGGCCTTTGAGCCCCACGTGCAGCACGTGGTAGCCGCGCCGCGCCGGAGACGGGAAGGCCTCCACCTCCACCGCGAAGGGGCCGCTGCGCGGCGGCTCGTAGCCGTAGGGCTGGGCGTTGACGAACTCCTCCACCCGCACCGCCTCCGGCGGCGGCAGCTGCCCGCGCGTGAGGTAGGCGCGCGCCACCGTGTACGAGGCGGTGTCCACGTCCACGGAGAAGGTGGAGGTCCGCTCGCGCTCCGTCTCCACGGTGGGGTTCACCCCGAAGTGGCGGAAGACCATCTGCTGCGCGGCCTCGGGGTCCGCCGCCTGCGGCTTCACCACGCGCTGCTGGGCGAACTCCTTGGCGGCGGCGGCCTTGTCCGGCTCATCTGCGGGCTTGCGCTTGTTCGCAAAGGGCTCGTTGGGGAGCAGGTTGTTCTGCTTCGTCTTCTTCCGGGCCTCGACGTACTCGCCGTCCGGCTTGGTGAGGTCGCCGTCGATCGTCTCGTCGGCGAAGTCGATGGGGGTCTTCTTGCTGTAGCGGCCGTTGGCCGCGGGCTTCTCCTCGGGCTTGGCGGCGGGTTGGCCTTGCGGGCTGCTGGAGATGGTCACGGAAGGCCCGGAGGGGCGGGGCGCGTCCGAGCGGGTGGTGGACTCCACGCTCTCGGTCATCGGGGCGCGGAGCTCCTGCTCGGTCTCGGAGTCCTGGACTGGAGGCGGGCGGCTGCGCAGGGCGCACGCGGCGAGGCTCGCGAGCGCGGCGGCGAGGCCAAAGCGAACGAAGGTGCGGGCTCTCATCACGGACCCTCCGCCTGGAGACGGACCACCTCGCCGGCAGGGCGGGGCGCAGCGGCATTCTCGCCGGCCCTGGGCTTGGTCGCGAGTCGCTCCACGGCGAGCGCCACCTGGCGGGTCAGCCCGGTGGTGGCCTCGCGCAAGAGCCGCTCCTTCAGCCAGCGCTGCTTGCGCTGCTCGTTCCAGACGTTCTCGGCGCTGGTGGCATGGACGCGCTCGTTGACGGTGAAGAGCACCACGCCGGTCTTCACGTCGAAGAGGCTGGCCTCGACAATCCCCGCGCTCTCGATCGTGTTGCCGGGCACGAACAGCGCGCCCACGCCGGTGAGGAAGCTCCACGCCGCGGGGTTCAGGTAGCTGTCTTCGACGAAGCGGTGCCGGTAGATGAGCAGGTACCGGGTGCGGTAGCGCGCGGCGAGCTCGCGCAGGCCGGAGATGCCGCGGTCCGCGGGGAAGTCGCTGGCCACTTCGGTGGCGAGGTCGAACCGGCCGGTCTGCTCGAGCGCTGCGGTGAGCTGGGCGGGGACCGCGAACGTGGAGATGTCCAGGTCCGGCTCGTAGCGGCCCACCACGTTCACCACGCCCACCCTGAGGTTCTGGGCGAAGGAGATGGGGTCGTCCACCGCGGCGGCCAGGAAGGCCTCGGACACCGCGCTGGTGCTGTCGCTCAGGAACGGGTTGCGGGCGAGCGCCTGCTGCTCCGGTGCCGGCGTGGGGCTCGGGCTCGAGGAGGAGCTGTGCGCGGACTCGACCCTGACGACCGACTCGCGTTCATCGGCAGCGCTGGGGCTGTTCTCGGCGAGCGTCAGGGGCTCGAGCGTGGCGCGCAGCGCGGGGCGGTTGGCGGCGCAGCCGGTCACTGCCGCGAGCGCTGCCACCGTGAGACACATCCGGACGTGCATGGGTTCCTCCAGGAGAGTGACCCGGAGGCTCTCACCGCTGGGCAAGCACCGCGTCCGGCGGGGCTCACTTGATCATCATGGTTTCATCATGGCGGACACGGGCGCGCGCGGCCCATAGGAGCGGGAAACCGAGAGGGTCTGGTCGCCCACCTGAGATCATTTCAAGGTCGGCGAGCGCGCCTCGAGGTGGTCGCCCGGTGGTTGCCCATTGTGGCCGCCCAGCCGTCAGGTGAAAAAGCCCGAGGTCTTCCGCGCGCTTGAACGTGTCTCGGGGCGCGAGCCCCGCTTTGGGCGGCTGGTCGCCCAGTTGGGCCTTCCCCCCGCGAGCGCCCGCTGCCGTCGAGCGGAGGCACGGCAACCCGCCGCGGCGGGAGCGCACCTCCGAGGGGCCCATGCGCGCAGGGCGAGCGCGACCCTTTCGGTTTCCCGCTCCTATGAGCCGAATGCGCAAAGGAGGCGGGCTCAGCGCCCGCGCTTGCGCCGCTTGGGTGCACGTTCGCCGTACGCGCCCTGGATGAGCGCGCGAAGCCCGGCCACCCGGATGGACGGGAGGTGCACCAGGATGGCCGGGTAGCCGTTGAAGTGCGGCGTGGTGAAGTACGCCTTCTTCCCGGACGCGAGCAGCGCCTCCTTCACTTCCAGCGGCACCCGCACGCCGATGATGGCGCCGGTGGGCGCCGAGTCGCCGAGCGCCTCGAGATCGCTCTTGCGCAGCGGGCGCTCCCAGACCAGCAGCCGGTCCGCCACGCGCCAGAACCGCTTCCCCTTGTCGCGCTCGGCCTCTTCGAGGCTGGCCATGATTCGGGTCAGGTCGGTCCAGGTCGCCATGGGGGCCCGCTCAGGCGGCGGCCAGCGGTGCCACGGCCTCGGCGAGATGTTGCTCCCCCTCGCGGTACTCCACGCTCAGGAAGCCCTCGCCGCCGCGCTCGGTGGCGCTGCCGGCGCCGAACAGCGCCCCGCGCTCCACCGTGGCGGGGTGCCAGTAGCGCTGGTGCACGTGGCCAAAGTGGATGCCGTGGACGCGGCGGCGCACCGTCCGCAGG
Source organism: Myxococcaceae bacterium (assembly GCA_044229415.1). Classification (GTDB taxonomy): domain Bacteria; phylum Myxococcota; class Myxococcia; order Myxococcales; family Myxococcaceae; genus JBGATB01. The sequence continues at coordinate 9,060 of JBGATB010000045.1, forward strand.
AGCAGGGCCGTGTCCCAGAGCCCGGCGCTGTGGCGGTCCGCGAGCCCGCGCGCGGAGAGCGGCGCGTGGTGGACCAGCAGCAGCACCTTCCGGCCGCGCAGGTGCGGGTCATCCAGCAGCCGGTCGAGCGCGGAGAGCTGCGCCAACCCCACCTGGCCCATGAAGTAGTGGAGCGCGGAAGGGACGCGCGTGCTGTCCAGGCCGATCAACGCGAGCCGCTCGCCCACGAGCCGGACGAACGGGTAGCCGCAGGGGAGCGCGTAGCCCGGGAGGTCGCTGCGCAGAAGCGGCGCGAAGGCGCGCTCGAAGCGGCGGTGGTGCTCGTCGTCCGGGCCGTAGCGGTCATGGTTGCCCGGAATCACGGTCAGCCGGTCCTCGAGCGGGGCGAGCAGCGCGCGCGCCTGCTCCAGCTCGTCCGAGGCGCCAATGGCGGAGAGGTCTCCGCTCACCACCACTTGATCCGCGTCCAGCCGCTGGATCTGCGCCACCAGCGCTCGCAGCTGCTCGCCCGAGCGCGTGAAGCGCGGCGCCCGCCGCAGCCCGGTGAGCTCCAGGCGGGGGATGACTCCCCGCCAGCCCGTCTCCCGCAGGGGCAGGCGCGCGTAGTCGCAGAGCACGTGGGGGTCGCTGAGATGGATGATCCGCATGCGGTGGGAGCGAGGATAGCGGCGATGGCTTGGCCCACCGCAAGGTGCACCCCGGGAGAACGAAGAAGCCCATGACGCTCCAATGACGGGAGCCGCGGCGCCTGCCCGGCTGGTCGCCCTCCAGGAGCGCCCCTGGACATTGTTCAGCCCCGGCCGCTCCTACACGGCAACTTGCACCGGGCTTTCCGCCGCGCCGCAGCGCGATCCGGCGCTTCCACTGTCCGCTGGCGAAAGCCGGGCGTGGCACGGCAGCTGCGGTGGACCCGGTTCGGGCGGCAACGGGTCTGGAGGTTGGATGCGGGCGCTGGCGGCGGCGGTGGGCGCGGTGGGGCTGCTCCTCTCCCTGGGAGGTTGCGAGCCCGAGCCCGTGGCGGAGGGGGCGGGGCTGGAGGGGCTCCCGGCGAGCGCCCGGTGGGTGGAGGTGGACGCCGGCACGTCACCGGCGCCGGACGCGGGCACGCCGCCCGCGCCAGACGCGGGCCTGCCCGGCTCCACCCGCTGGGCGCGCGGCTTCGACAGCAGCGCGGTGGCGACCCCGTCCGCGCTCGCCGTCTCGCCCACCGGTGAGCTCCTGCTCGCCAGCTCCTTCGAGGCGGGCAGCGCGGAGCTGGGCGGAGAGCTCTTCCTCAACATGGGGGATGGGGACGCGGCGGACTCGGACCTCGCGTTGGCGCGCTACTCGCCGGACGGCGGGCACCTCTGGTCCGCGAAGTTCGGCGCGCATGGCGGCGTGCTCACCCCGTCCGGCGCGGCGTTCCTCGCCTCGGGCGAGGGCGCGGTCACCGGCGTGGCCTCCGCGGCGTGGACGTTCGGCGCCGCGCAGCTCCCGGCGGGGGGCTTCATCGCGGTGCTCGGGCCGGACGGCGCGCCGCGCTGGGCCCGGCCGCTGGAGTCGGCGGCGGACGCGGTGGCCGCGGCGGGGCAAGAGCTGTTGGTCTCCTCCCGCGAGCGCACCGTCGCCGGAGACGGAGGCAAGGCGAAGGACACGCTGGTGCTCCGGCGCTTCACCTCAGACGGCACCGAGCTGTGGCGCCGCGACTTCCCGGCCGGCGGAGAGGCGCAGATCTCCTGCCTCGCCGTCTCCCCGGATGGGGACCTCTGGATCGGCGGCTCGTACGAAGGCGGCCTGCGGCTGGGGGACGCCGCGCTCCCGGCGCTGGCGGGGGCGCCCTTCGTGGCCCGGCTCGACGGCAAGGGCGCGCTGCTGGCGTCCCGCGCCTTCCTCGCGGCCACGGACGGCGTCTTCCGGCCAGCGGCCGCGGTGCTCGGGCTCGTCGCCACCGCGGACGGCGCCTTCGCCACCGGCTACTTCACGCAGACGCTCAAGCTGGGGCTCGAGGAGCGCAAGGTGAGCGGCGGCGGCAGCGGCTTCGTGGTCTCGCTCGACAGCAGCGGCAAGGAGCGGTGGGTCCGCTGGCTCTCCGCGGACCGGCTCGCGATGGGGCGGGCGCTCGCGCTCGACGAGCGCGGGGGGCTGGCCCTGCTCGCCACCGGCGCGGGCGCGCTGGACCTGGGCGCCGGCGCGCTGCGCACGGTGGGAGATCAGGAGGGGCTCTTCGTCGCCCGCTTCCACGCCGACAGCGGCGCGCTGCTCTGGGGCCAGGTGCTCTCCAACGGGCAGTACCTGTATGCCCGCGCCCTGCAGGCCCAACCCAGCGGCGCCGTGGTCCTCACCGGGATGGGGAACGGGGAGCTCCCCGTGGGCCCGGAGGAGAGCCTCCACCTGGGCAACCAGGACGTGTTCCTGCTCGAGCTGGCGCCGTAGCCCGGCGGCCTTTAGAAGCCGGTGAGCGTCATCCCGTAGCTCGCCGCGGCGGCCTGGATGTCCGTGAAGTTGACGCGGTACGAGCACTTCCGGTCCTTCCCGTCCGGGCAAGCCACCAAGTAGTTCTCGTCACCCCCGGAGTGGATGAGCCCCAGCGCCATCCAGGTGCCGTCTCCCCGCGGCGCGAGGACCGGTCCGCCGCTGTCACCGGCGCCGGTGAGCGCGCTCGGCACGTCGTTGATCGCGTACCAGACCCTCACCTTGTAGCTGACGCCGGTGAAGGAGTTGTACGCGAGGCGCTCGTAGGAGCCCTTGACCACCCCGGCGCAGCGCTTGCCGCTGAAGGAGCCGCTGGTGCACACCCGCATGCCGGCCTTCGGGTGGGCTGACGCGGTCACCTTCTGGGAGAGGTAGGCCGCGGAGAAGAGCGGCTCCACGAAGACGTACGGCATGCTGTCGGTGCGGATGAAGGCCGCGTCGTTGTAGCGGTCCGTCAGGGTCACGCTGCCCACGAACGCGCTGACCCCGTTGTAGACCTTCATGTCCGGGTTGACGCAGTGGTAGGCGGTGATCAGGAACTCGCCCCGGGTGCTGCTCTTGGCGCCGAACGCCGAGGTGCACTGGTTGCCCTTGGTGAAGCGCAGGCGCGAGCCGCCGTGGTACGGGCCGTCCGAGAACCGGCCGTAGTTCAACGGTTCATCGCCGCCCGGCTGCACCACCAGGGTCGACCACAGCTCCGGGTACCGCTCGCGCAGCACGCGCTCCGCCTGCCCGAGCTCCCCCTTCACCCGGACCTCGAACCTTCCGCCGTGCGAGTCGGCGCCCAGCGACACCACCTCCACGCCGGCGAGCCGGAGCGCCGCGTCGTCCGCGAAGATCCGCTCGCTGAGCGCGTCCGCCTCCCGCTTCGACAGCAGCGCGGGCTTGACCTCCAGCCCCTGCGCGGCGGGCAGCTGTGCCCGCGTCCGCTCCAGGGCGTCCGCCTTCACGTAGACGAGCAGCGCGTCCTGCTCCGGGTCAATGGCCACGCCGGAGAAGCTCTCCTCCCCGGCCAGGCGCGCCTCCACCTCGTCCGCCAGGGCGACCAGGCGGTCCTGCCGGACGAGCAGCTCGGACGAGACCGCGCCGAGCGAGTCGTCTTCTTCGGAGGGGTCGAAGGAGGCGCTGGTGCCGCAACCGGTGAGCGCGAGAACGAAGATCGAGATGAGGACGCTGCGTGGAGACATGACTTTCCTGCCTGTTTTGGAGGAGCGCACCCAACGCTCGAAAAGACGCGAGGGTGCTCTCCGCGGTGCCCAGGCAAGAAGGGGCCCCCCTCTTTTTCGTTCCTTTCTTCGTCCGGACCGGCCCGGCAGCTACCGGCTCGCGCCCGTCTTTCCGCGCCCCTGGCGCTGCAGCCAGCGCTGCGCGTCTTCGAGCTGCTCGGGGAGGGGGCCGCGGGCCCGGGCCCGGGCGAGCGCCCCTTCCGCGAGCGCCCGCCCGCGCGCCGCGTCCGTGCGCGAGGCCCAGAGCGCGCGGCCCAGGAAGAAGTCCCGGACGAGCGTGGTCTCCTCGCGGGCGCGGCCGAGCGGCAAGCTCTCGTCAGGGACGACCTCGAGCGAGGCGATCGCCTCCCGGTGCCGCCCCAGCCGCTCCTGCGCCACCCCGCGTGCCACGCGGCACAGGCCAAGCCCCGCCGCCGGCAGCTGGAGCTGGCGGCCCAGGGCGATCGCCTGCTCCGAGACCTCGATCGTCCGCTCCAGGTCCCGGTGGACCAGCAGCGCCCGGGCGAGCCCGGAGTAGGTCTCCACCGCGGTGGGAGTCTGGAGCCGCTTCGCCCGCCCCAGGCGCTGCAGCGACTCCTCGAAGGCGCGCAGCCCCCCGGGGAGGTCCTTGACCACGTGCGTGAGGACCGACGCGCGCAGGTTGAGGAAGCGGATGACCGTGGGGTGGTCCGGCCCGAGCGCGCGCTCGGCGATCTCCGCCCCCTCGCGCGCGGCCTGCAGCGCCCCGGGCCCCCGCTCCAGCATCGCTTGCGCGGAGGCCACGTTGAACAGCGCCTGGAGGGTGGCCGGGTCCGCCGGGCCGAGCGCGGCGGCGAGGTCCGCCCGCGCCCTGCTCGCGATCGCCAGCGCATCCTCGTAGCGCCCCTGGCCGCCGAGCGCGCCGGCCAGCGAGTTGCGCAGCCGGGCCACGTCCGGGTGCTCCTCTCCGAGCTCTTGCGCGCGCAGGTTGATCAACTCGCGGTACTCGGCCTCGGCCTCGGGGTAGCGCATCGAGCGGAAGAGGACGAAAGCCACCGCGCCGCGCACCCGCCCCGCCACCTCGCGCTCGCCCGCGTCCAGCCTCGCGGCCTCTCGCCGGGCCTTGCTCGCCACCTCCAGCGCCTCCTCCAGCTTGCCGCTCTCCGTCAGCAGGAGCGCCTTCAGCGCCGCCAGGTCCACCCGCAGCGCCAGCTCGGGCGCGCGCTGCAGGCTCTCTTCGGCCAGCTTCACCCAGCCAAAGCCCTCCTCCAGGTTCCCCCGGCGGAGCGCGAGCGAGGCCAGCTGAAGGCGGGTGCGGCCCAGCACGCTCTCCAGGTGTCCGGCCTCGGCCAGCGCGGCCGCGCCGAACAGCGGCCGGGGGACCTCGTCGTAGCGGGAGAGCTTCTGGAGCAGCGTCCCCTCGGCGAGCAGCGCCCGTGCCTGGTCCTCGGCGCGGCCGAGCGCCTCGGCGAGCCGGCGGGCCGCCTGCGCCGCCTCGAGTGCCTGTGCCAGCCGCCCGGCCTGCTCGTAGACCACCGCCCGCGCCCGCTGCTCGCGCAGCTCGACCCGCCGCGGGTCCGCGGGGGCCTGCGCCAGCGCGTCCGCCGCCGCGGCGGGGCACAGCGCCGGGTAGGGCAGGGCCCTGACGGCGAGCGGCGCCCGCAGCAGCACCGCCCGGTCCGCCACCGCGAACAGCGCCACCGCCGTCTTGAGCTCGGTCAGCCGCTGCCGCAGGCACTCCTGCTGGGCGGGGGCCTGTTCCCCGGAGGCTCCCTGCTCACAGGTGGCGCGGGCGCTGGTGGCCCAGGAGCCGGCGTACGCGTCCAGCGCCGCGGCCACCGCGTCGGCGGCGGCGCCGCCCGCGGTGGGCCCCAGCTCCCGCTCGAAGGCCTGACGCTGCGTGGCGCGCGCCTGCGCGTTCCACACCTGCTCGATCTGCCCGGCGCTGGCGGCGCAGCGGATCCCCCGCCGCCACGCCTGGACGCCCACCAGCGCCGCCACCACCGCCGCCGCGGCCGCGGCCACCCCCGCGCGCCGCGCCCAGCCCACCCAGCGGGGCGGAGGGGCCAGCGCCGCGGCGCAGCGCTCCATCGAGGCCAGCCGCTCGGCCGGCTCGGCCGCGAGCCCCCGCTGAAGGAGGCGGCGCACCCGCCCAGGGACGCGCGGGGTGGAGGGGAGCCGGACCTCCCCGGGCTTCGAGGGCCGGCGGCCGTAGAGCGCCTCGTAGAGCGAAACGCAGAAGCTGTACTGGTCCGAGCGCGCGTCCGCGGGACGCCCCAGCCGCAGCTCCGGCGCCAGGTACGCGGGCGTGCCCGCCAGAGACTCCGCGCGCTCCCCGGTGGATGGGTCCAGCGCCAGGCCGAAGTCGGTGATCCGCGCCCGGCCGTCCGGGGAGACGAGCACGTTGCTCGGCTTGAAGTCGCGGTGGACCAGCCGGGCCGCGTGCGCCGCGGCCAACCCGCGCGCGGCCTGCTCGAACAGCCCCAGGACCGCTGCCTGGGAGTGGGTGCCCTGGGCCAACCAGGAGGAGAGGGTGACGCCCTCCACGTACTCCAGGCAGATGAACCACTGGCCGTCGAGCACGCCCACGTCGTAGACCTGCACCACGCAGGGGTGGGAGAGCCGCGCCAGCGCGCGCGCCTCGCGCACCAGCCCCTCCGCCGGCTCCGCGCTCCCGCCCTCCTTCGCCCGGCGCAGCTGCTTGAGCGCCACGTGGCGCCCCAGCACTCGGTCGAGCGCCAGGTAGACCTCTCCCATCCCCCCTTCGCCCAACAGCCCGAGCACCTCGTAGCGCACCGCGAAGGCGTGCGCGGGCGGGCCGCTCTCCTGCTCCAGCAGCCCCGAGACCACGGCGCGGCAGCCGTCGCAGCCGTCCAGGTGCGCCTCGAGTGCGGACGTCTGGGCGCCAGCGCCCTCCGTCGCGAAGGCGATCAGGCTGTCTTCATCAGGGCAGCTCACGTCTCGCGCAGGCTAGGCGCCTCGGGGCCGGTCCTTGGAGCGGGGCGGGCCCAGCTGCAACGCCGAGGTGACGGCGAGGGGACGGGAACCGGGTCCACCGCGTACACTCCCCCGCGTGACTTCGCCGCCAGGTTCAACGCTCGAGGACGTCCTGCGGGCCGGCGAGGCTGCCTTCCCCGAGCTCGCGCCGGACCGCGCCGCCCTGAGGGCCCAGCTCGGCCAACAGCTGGACCCCACCGCCCCTCCCACCTCCGAAGCGCTCCAGGTGGACCTCTACCTCGCGGCGGCCTGCGCCATCGGCCATGAGCCCGCCTTCGAGGCGCTGGAGCAGCGCCACTTCCCGGCCGTCACGCGCAGCTTGATGCGCGGCCGCCTCCCCTTGTCGCTCGACGAGCTGGTTCAGCTCCTGCGCGAGCGGCTCTTCCTCACCCGCCCTGGCCAGACGCCCAAGATCTCCAGCTTCCGCGCCCGCGGTCCGCTCGAGAAGTGGCTGCGCGCGGTGGCGCTGCGGCTGGCGGGCGGCTCTCAGAGCGGCGCTCCGGCGCCGCGGGGCGAGGAGTGGCTGGTGGATCAGCCGATGCTCGCGCCGGACGCCGAGCTCGACCTCTTGCGCGCGCGGCACCGGGGCCAGTTCCAGCGCGCGCTCCAGGAGGCCTTCGCCGCGCTCACGGTGCGCGAGCGCGCGGTGCTCCGGCTCCACTTCGTCTCTGGGCTGCCGGTGGAGCAGGTGGCCGCGCACTACCACGTGGCCAAGTCCAGCGCCTCCCGGTGGCTCTCGGCCGCCCGCGCGAAGATCTGCGAGCACGTGCGCGCGCGGCTGGGCGCGGAGCTCTCGCTCACCCGCGCGGAGCAGCTGAGCCTGATCTCCGCCGTCCGCAGCCAGCTGAGCATCAGCCTCCTCCCGCTGCTGCGCTCCACGCCGACCTGACGTCCCTTCAGCCGAGCTCCGCGAAGCGGATGACCCCGCGCCGGACCATCTCCTTGAGCCCGTCATGGACCTGGTCCGGGCTGAGCGCGAGCCGCTCGGCGGCCTCGGCCGGGCGCAGCCCCTCCTCGCAGACGGCGCGGGCGAGCTGCACCTCGCGCTCCGAGGCCACCTGCCGGAACAGCGCGTAGAGCGCCTCGTCGATCATGAAGGAGGTGGCGTCCGTCAGGCGGCTGTCCAGCTCGCGCTCGTCCAGCCGGTTGAGCGCGGCGCAGACCTTGGCGAGCAGCTCCTCCATGGTGGCGGAGATGGCGTCCGGCTCTTCGATCCGCGTGGGCTGGTAGGCGCCCGTGGCCTGGCGGGAGATCAGCAGATCCGCGAGCGCGCCAGCGCCCGTCACTTCGCGCCGGCGGGTGGTGCTGCGCGCGTGCACCGGCGCGCCGTTGCGCACCAGCACCGAGTACTCGCCCCAGGTGTCGGACACCTCCAGCACGCCGGTGCACTGCAGCCGCGCCAGCGCCCGCAGCGTCCACTGCGGCCCCACCGGGGCGCCCTCGAGCGGCAGCGGGCGTCCGGCGCGCAGGAGCTGGAACGCGCGCTCCCGCGGCGCGGTGAGCTCGCGCACCCGGCGCACCACCTCGTCCAGCCGCCAGGACTTGGCGAGGTACTCCACCGGCCCAAAGCGGGCGCCGCGCAGGGCCTCGCGCCAGTCGTCGTGGGCGGAGAGGACGGCGAGCAGCGACTCGGAGGTGAGGTGATCGCTCTCCAGCGCGCGCAAGAGCCCCCAGCCGTCCAGCCCGGGCATCTCCAGATCCGCGATCACCAGATCCGGCACCTGCTGGCGCGCGGTCTCCAGCGCCGAGCGCCCGTCCCCGGCCATCCGCACGTCGAACCCGTTCACCGCCAGGTGCGCCGCCAGCAGCTCGCGCAGCTCGGGGTCGTCGTCCGCCACCAGCACCTTGGGCACGTACGGCGAGGGCGTGCCGCGCGCGCGCGCGGGCGCCGGGGCGCGCTCCGCCGAGGCCACGCCGGGGTTGAAGCGCCACACCCCGCTCTCGGTCCAGAGCATCTCCTCGAGCGCAGCGGTGCCGCTGAGCGGCCCGAAGTCCGCGGAGACCAGCGTCCCGTTGGCGAAGGTGGCGCGCCCCGCGAAGGGCGAGCCGGCGTTGAGCTCCAGCACGCCGGTGCGCCGAAGCCGCGCGCTGTGGCGCAGCATGCCTTCGATCACCGCGTCGATGCTGCAGGGCTTGGCCGGAGGGTGGAGCGAGAGGTGCTCGAGCAGCCCCGGCAGCTGCGCGGCGTGCTCGAAGGTGAAGGGCTCGGGGAAGACCTCCACCGCGCCGGACCAGAAGGCGCGCACCCGCTGCTGCTCCCCGCCGTCCTCGAGCAGGCACGCCACCGGGATGCTCGCGGTCTCACCGAACGCGGCCAAGCTCTTGCCCACGTCCGCCTCGCCGGCGCGCCCCGCGCCCGGCCGCCACTGCGTCAGCACCAGCGCGGGCCGAGCCGCGATGCAGCGCGAGACCACCAGCGCCGGCTCGAGCAGCGCCCGCGCGTCCAGCCCCGCCGCACAGAGCAGGTCCACCGCGTCATGGACCCGGTTGAGGTCCTGGCCCACCACCAGGATCCGCGGCACAGCGTTTTCGGAAGGGGCTGACACAGTCCTGGCACACGCTCTGGGCGTGTAAGTTCGCTGATTTGCTCAGGTCCAACGCAGATAGAAAACTATTGTGGGCTCCCCCTTAAACCAAGGGCTTGCGCGCGTCCATCGTTTCGGGCCATTGAGTGTCAATCGCTCTTTGCTTCACGTACAGTCCGTGTGGCGAAAAGCACTACACGTGGCAAGGGAACCGTGCCGAAGCGTTCATTCGCCTAGGCTCGGAAGTCCTCGCCGGGGGGACGACCATGGAAGTGGAGCGCGATGCGCGCGTAGCGATTGTTCACTCCCAATCGCTTGTCAGGGACAACCTCACGCGGGTCCTGGAGGGGGCAGGGCTTTCGGTGGTTGGCAGGCATGAAGGACCGGGGACCTTCTTCACGGCCCTGGAGGCGGAGCGCCCGAGCGCGGCAGTCGTGGATCTCGCGAGCCTCAACGGCTCGGCGCCGGCGGTCCTTCAAGAGTTGACCCGCGCGCACCCGGAGGTGCGGGTGCTGCTGCTCTCCAGCGGCGAAGACGACGAGGCCGCGGCGAGCTGCTTCAAGCTCGGCGTCTCGGGGCTCCTGGACAAGAACAACGTGGAGGTCGGCCAGGTGGTGCAGACGCTGCGCGCGGTGCTGCGCGGCCTGCGCGTGTTCCCCGCCTCGCTGCTCAGCTCCGCGTTCTCCCAGCCTGCGGTGCCGGAGGGGGAGTCCGAGTCGCTGCGGATGCTCTCCGCCCGGGAGCGCGAGGTGCTCGCGTACATCTCCGGCGGCGCGGACAACCTGAAGATCGCCAGCTGCCTGCAGATCGCCGAGCGCACCGTGAAGGCGCACGTCTCGGCGCTCTACCGCAAGCTCGCGCAAGAGAACCGGACGCAGCTGGCGCTCTACGCGCGGCAGCTCGGGGTCCGGCCGCCCGCGGGCGTCTAGGAGGGGACCCCGGCGCTGGCCGCGGCCCCTCGACTTCGCTCGGGGGAAACGGCCCGCGGGGTTTCCGCTAGGCGAACGGGATGACGGAGAGCTTGGCGCCCGCAGGGGCGTCAAGCATCCGCTTGGCGTCCGCCGGGAGGTGCGCGCGCTGATCTTCGAGGCGCACCTGGCAGCGCACCGCGCGGAAGCGGTTGCGGCCGCTGTCGCGGTCGTAGCCGACGAGCATCTCGTCGGCCTCCTGCTCGAGCTCGTCGTCCGCCAGGCGCACCGTGCGGAACTGCCGGACGAGCGAGATCTCCTGCACGTTGGCCTCGTAGTGCGGGCCGCCGTCGAACGGGTCGATCCGCTCCACGTACTTGAAGCCAATCCGCTCCAGCATCCGCTGCACGCCCTTGGTCTGCGTGCCCACCTCGCCCACCACCTTCTGCGCGCGGGCGGGGAAGAGGGACGTGTAGATGTCGGACGCGGGGAAGAGCTCCTTGATGAACTCCTTGTTCTGCCGCGAGAGCCGGTCCGCCTCCTGGTACGTCAGCCCGGTGAACTTGCGACCCACGCACTCCCAGAGCAGGGAGCGGCCGTCCGGGAGCAGCGGCGGGAGCAGCTCCGCGAGCACGCGCTCCCGGAAGAGCTTGCGGTGCATGGCGATGAAGAGGAACCGGACGTAGGAGAGCTGCTTGCCGGGCTTCTCTTCGCCAGAGCGGTAGGGCGGGTCCACCACCAGGCCGCCGATCTCCGTGGGGCCCGAGTAGTTGTAGCCGATGGAGAGCACCTTGTGCCGCAGGTGCTTGTCGATGGACGCCGAGTAGTGCTCGCGCTCGGAGACCTCGTAATAGATGTGGGGCGCGTCGTACGTCCCGTGCTGCGCGATGATCATGCTGGTGCCGCGGATCTGCTCGTTGCGCACGTCCTCCAGCACGAAGAGGTACTCGCGCTCGGCCGGCTCCTTCACCTTGCCGGCGAAGCTGCGCACCGACTTGTCGATCAGCTCCTCCAGCATGGCTTCGTTGTTGGGGAGGTTGACGGTGTTGAGCACCGCCGCCAGCCGCTTGAGGCCAGGCAGGTCCGTCCGCTGCACGTCGCGAAGCAGGAACATGGTCAGAGGCACAGTCGCGCGATCAGCGCGCGGTAGAAGTCCACAGCCTTGAGCAGCTGGGAGTGAAGGTTGTGCTCGTTGGCGCAGTGGGCGTTGCCGGTGGAGCGGCCGGGGCCGAAGACGATCGCCTCGATCCCCGCGCGGGCGAAGACCCCTGCCTCGGTGTTGGTGGGCTTGGCGGCGGGCGCGTCCGGCAGCCCCACGTCCCGGCAAGCGGCGCGGGCCGCGGCGAGCAGCTCCGAAGGCTCCTTGAGCTCCATCGCCGGGTTGGCGCGCGAGGCGTCCAGCGTGAACGTCCCGCCCGCCGCGCCCACCAGATGGGCCACCTCCTGGCGGAAGGCGCCCAGCAGCGCGTCCGGGTCATGCCCGGGGAGCAGGCGGCAGTCGAAGACCAGCTCCGCGCGCGGGCCGGAGATCCGCGCGATGCTCCAGTTCACCACGCAGGTGGACGGGTCGAACGCGGGGTTCTGCTTCGGCTCCTGCGCGAGCGCCAGCCGCTTCCACGCGGCGAAGAGCGCCGCGCACAGCGCGGTGGTGGGCTCGGCGTTGCGCCGGTCCGCGGGCTGCGCGGGCCCGCCGCTCCCAGCGCCCGCGCCGCGCGAGGGGCGCACCAACACCGCGCGGGCCGGAACCTTGTTCGCAACGCTGCCCGCCTCGAGCGAGAGCAGCGCCCCGGGATGCGCGGCCAGCGCCTTCTCGATCGCGTTCACCCCCAGATGGGGCGTGGACGAGTGGGCCGCTTTCCCATCCACCTGGACACGCTCGAAGGGCCCCTCCAGCACCGGCGTCTCCGGGAGGACGACCTCGAGCTCCACCACCGCGTAGCCCTTGTGGGCGCGGATGATCACCAGCTCGGAGGGCTCCGAGCAGGCCGCGAAGCGCGCGGTGAAGTGGTCGCTCTTGCAGAAGGCCTTGGCCCCCTTGGCGCCCACCTCCTCCTCGTAGGTGCCCAGCAGCTGGAGCGAGCGGCGCAGCGGCCGGCCCTTGTACTCGCGCGCGGCGATCAGCTTGCAGAGGGCGTCCAGCTTGGTGTCCGCGCTCCCCAAGCCGAAGAGCTTGTCCCCCTTCTGGGCGAGCGAGAACGGCGAGGTCTCCGTCCACATCTCCAGCGGCCCGGTGTCCACCGTGTCCAGGTGGGTGACGAGCAACAGCCCGCCCTTGTCCGCGCCATCGAAGGTGCCGAGCAGGTTCTGGTGGCGCACCCCCTGGCGGAACTCCTCCTGGACGTGGGTGCGCAGGCCGGCCTGCTCGTAGAGCGGCTTGAGGATCTCCACCGCAGCAGCCGTGCCGTGGTGGGACACGGTGTCCGCGCAGATGAGCGCCCTGCAGAGCGCGAGGAGGTCCAGTTCCATGACGTGCGCGGATATAGCAGCCGCCCAGAGGCAAGTCCTCAAGGCTGGTGGATGACGTTGCGCGCCATACAGCCGCGAAGCAGAGTGCGCCGCATGGCGAAGCTCAAGGCAGTGGTCATTGGCGGCACGGGCTACGGCGGTGCCGAGCTCCTGCGGCGGTTGCTCTTCCACCCCCACGTGGAGGTGGCGCGCGTCACCGCGGTGGACAACGTGGGCAAGAAGCTGGGCGAGGTGCACGGCAACCTGGCCGGCTTCAGCGAGCTCACCTTCCAGCAGATGCCGGCAGCTGCGGCCGTGGCCGGCATGGACGTGGCCTTCCTCGCGCTGCCGCACAAGACCACCGCCAAGGTGGTGCTGGAGATCCTCCCCTCCAACGTGCGCGTGGTGGACATGTCCGGGGACTTCCGCCTGCGCGACCCCGCGGCCTACGCCAAGTACTACGGCGTGGAGCACCCCTCGCCCAAGGCGCTCACCGACGGCCAGTTCGTCTACGGCCTGCCCGAGCTCAACCGGGCGGCGATCTCCAAGGCTCGCTACATCGCCAGCCCCGGCTGCTTCGCCACCACCATCGCGCTCGGGCTGCTGCCGCTGGCCAAGGGCGGGCTGCTCTCCGGCGTCATCCACACCGTGGCCGCCACCGGCTCCTCCGGCAGCGGCGCCAACCCGGTCATCACCACCCACCACCCGCTGCGCGCCTCCAACTTGCGGACCTACAAGCCGCTGGAGCACCAGCACATCCCGGAGATTCTGCAGACGCTCACCGGCGCGGGCGGCAAGGAGCTCTCGCTCGAGTTCGTCCCCGTCTCCGCGCCGCTGCCGCGAGGCATCTTCGCCTCCAGCTTCGCCGAGGTCCCCGCCGCCACCACCGAGGCGCAGCTCAAGGCGCTGTGGCAGCAGACCTACGCGAAGGAGCCGTTCGTGCGGCTGGTGGAGGGGCGGCAGCCGGAGGTCGTCTCGGTGGCCGCGAGCAACTACGTGGAGGTTGGCTTCACGCTCGGCCCCGTCACCGGCGCCACCCGGCGCGTGGTCTGCTTCTCCACGCTCGACAACCTGGTGAAGGGCGGGGCGGGGCAGTCCATCCAGAGCTTCAACGTGATGATGGGCTTCGACGAGAAGCTCACGCTCGCCGAGCCCGGGCTGTGGCCATGAGCGCGGACCACCTGAGCGCCCACCGAGGCCGCTGGTTCGTGGTGAAGATCGGCGGGGAGCTGGCGCAGGACCGGCCGAAGCTCGCCGCCAGCGTGGGGCGCGCGGTGCGGGCGTTCCTCGAGGCCGGTATCCGCGTGGCGGTGGTGCACGGCGGCGGACCGCAGGCCACGGATCTCTCCACCCGGCTGGGCCTCAAGCCCGTGAAGGCCGGCGGGCGCCGGGTCACGGACGCCGCCACGCTGGAGGTGATGAAGATGACCCTGGCCGGCCAGGTCTCCATCGACGTGGCCACCGCGTTCCGGCTCGCGGGCGTGCCGGCGCTCTGCACCACCGGCGTCTCCGCCTCGCTGGTGGACTCGGTGCGCCGCCCGCCCATGCTGATTCCGGAGGCCGGGCCGGAGCCGATCGATCTCGGTCTGGTGGGCGACGTCACCACGGTGAACCTGGCGCTGCTGGAGAAGCTCTCCGAGGCGGGCGTGGTGCCGGTGCTCGGCTCGCTCGCCGGCAACGCGCAGGGCGAGGTCTTCAACATCAACGCGGACACGGTGGCCACCCGCGTGGCCGCGCAGCTCAAGGCCGCCAAGCTCTTCCTCGTCTCCAACGTCCCGGGCGTGCTCAAGGACAAGGACGACCCGAAGACGCGGATCCCCACGCTCACCCGCGCGCAGGCCCAGGCGCAGATCGCCTCCGGGGTCATTCAGGGCGGCATGGTGCCCAAGGTGGAGGAGAGCCTGGCCATGCTCGAGGCCGGGATCGACGCGATCCACATCGTGGGGATCGACCCGCCGGAGGCAATCCTGGAAGAGGCGAGAGAGAGCGGCCGGCGCGGCACTGCGTTCCTGCGCGGGTAGCGGTTGGCGGGCGCTGAGGGCTCTGTAGGGACCGAGTGGGTTCAGGGGCGCGTTCGTCCTCGCCGACATGGGTCCATCGGTGGAGCGCTCCCACCGCGGTGGGTTGCGAAGGCTCGGCACACGCGGGTGGGCGCCCGGGCGCCGTTCTGTGAATGGTTGCGGGCGAGAAATCCCCCCGAAGTCATTCACAGTACCCGCCGGGCGGTCGCCCACCTGGGCCCGTGGTGCCTGTGCAACCCAACGCGGCTCGAGTCCGCCACCGAGGGCTTCATCTGGGCACGGCCTCCCGTCAACCGAACCCCTCGAGTCCCTATCTGCCCTGCTGCGTCCGATATGTGCTCAGCGCTCCGGCGTTCTCCGCAGCTGATGCCAGAGCCGTCCTTTCTCGAGCAGCTCCTCGGCCGTCCGTTCCTCGAGCACCCGCTGGCGCGGCGTTTCCTGGCGCTGCCCGCGAACGTGCGGCTGGCCGGCGCCATCGCCGTCTTTGGCGCGCTGCTCTACCTGCCGTACCTGGGCGCGGTGGGGCTCTGGGACTGCTGGGAGACCCACTACGGCGAGGTCGCGCGCGAGATGGTCGCCCGCAACGACTACGTGGTCCCGTACTGGGAGGCGCACTGGTTCTTCTCCAAGCCGGTGCTGACGCTCTGGATGATGGCGCTGGGGATGCAGGTCGCCGGCACCGAGCGCAACGGCGATGAGCTCTCGCACCTGACGGAGTGGGGCATGCGGCTCCCCTTCGCGCTGCTCTCCATCCTCGCGCTGGTGCTGCTGGGGCTGGCGGTGGCGCGCACGGTGAGCCGGCGCGCCGGCCTGGCCACCGCGTTCGTGCTCGGCACCATGCCGCTCTATTTCCTGCTCTCGCGGCAGGCGGTGACGGACACGCCGGTGGTGGCGACGATGAGCTGCGCGGTGGCGTGCGCGCTGATCGCCCAGCTGGATCTCCACACCCGGCACCGCGCCGGCTGGTGGTACGGCTTCTACGCATTCTGCGGCCTGGGCGTGCTCGCCAAGGGGCTGCTCGGCCTCATCCCCGCGGTGGTGCTGCTGCTCTACGCCGCCCTCTGCGTCATCCCCTGGGACGAGGCCTCCCTGCGCGCCCACGCGCGCTGGCTGCGGCGGGAGGGGCGCCCGGCGCTGATCGCGCTCGCGGTGCCGGTGCTCGGCTTCGCGCTCTTCGCCGGCGTCACGCTCGCGCGCGCGAGCGGGCTCGGCGCGGTCAAGCCGCTCTTTGCCGGCGCCGTGGCGGCGATCGGCGCCTGCGCCGCGCTCTGCGTGCTGGTGGACCGGCTGTACCTGCGCCGCACGCTCGCGGGGCCGCCGCCCGCCTTCTGGCAGCAGCTCTACGACATGCGCCTGGGGACCGGCGTGCTCCTGCTCTTCGCCATCGCCGTGCCCTGGTACCTCCAGCTCTCGCTCTTCCCGGGGCTGGACGACGAGCGGCGCACCTTCTTCGATCGCTTCTTCCTCTACGATCACTTCAGCCGCCTGGCCGCGGGCGTCTACACCTCCACGCCGGGCGGCACCTTCATCTACTTCGTGGAGCAGGGGGCCTACGCGCTCTTCCCCTGGGTGGCGCTGGTGCCCGGCGCCCTCTCGCTGCTCGGCAGGACGCGGCTGCGCGGCGGCGAGCCGGCGGACCACGTGGCCGCAATCGCGCTCGTCTGGACCGCCTTCAGCTTCGCGCTGGTCGGCATGTCCGCCACCAAGTTCCACCACTACGTCTTCCCCGCGCTGCCGGGGCTGGCGGTGTTGATCGGCCTCTTCGTGGACCGCCTGTGGACGCAAGGCGTGGCCCGGCACGCCCCTTCGCTGCTGGTGGGCGGCGTCTTCTTCCTGCTGGTGGGGACGGACCTGGCGCGCAACCCCAAGCTCTTCACCGACCTCTTCGTCTTCAACTACGACCGCCCCTACCCGGTGGAGCTGGTGACCCAGCCGCTGCGGCTGCTCGCGTTCCCCACCGCGCGGTGGGCGGAGCTGCTCGGCGTGGCGCTCCTGCTGTTCGCCGCGCTGCCCCTGCTGCTCGCGTGGGGCGGCGGCGCGCGCGGGGCGCTGGCCCGGCCGCTGGCGCTCGGCGCCACCTTCGGCTGCGTGGCGCTGGCGCTGGTGTGCGCCACCCAGCGCGTGGCGTTGCCGGCGCTGCAGCTGGGGCTGGCGCTGCTGCTGGTGGCCGGCGCGCTGGCGCGCGAGAGCAGGGGGCTGGGCGCGGCAGCGGCCACCGCGCTGGCGGCGGTGGCGGGTGGCTGGCTGCTCTACCGCTGGGGGCTCGCCGGGCGCTTCTTGGAGACGCTGACGGTGCAGCGGCTGCTCGGCGGCGCGTTCGCGCTCGCCGGCGGGCTGGCGCTCGTCGCGCTCGCGGCGCGCTCGCGGGAGCTGCTCTTCGGCGGGTTCGGCGCGCTGGCGCTGGGGCTCGCGCTCTGGTTCGGCTGGTCGCACTGGGTGGACCTCTCGCACCACTGGACCCAGAGAGATCTCTTCTGGCGCTACCACGCGCTCCGGAGGGAGGGAGAGCCGATCGCCGCGTTCCTGATGAACTGGCGCGGTGAGACGCTCTACTCGCGCAACACGGTGAAGCAGGTGCCGGCGGACAACGCGGAGGGACGGATCCGCGCCTTCGCCGCGCAGCCGGGGCGCGAGTGGGCGCTGGTCGAGCACAACCGGCTGGGCGTCCTCAAGGCCGCGCTCGGCCCCGGGAAGACGGTGACGACGGTGGACCGCGACGCCACCAACAAGTTCGCGCTGGTCACCATCGAGTGAAGGTTACCCCACGCCCTGCCGCCGCTGGCGCTCCTCACCGGGCAGCGGCTGTCCCAGGAAGTGCTCGAAGAGGTAGGCCTGCGCGCGCTCCCACGCGACAAGCCCCTCCGCGCACAGCCCCTCCGGCGGCTGCTCCCAGGTGCTGACCGCCATCGGCATGCCGGGCTCGAAGCAGACGTACTCCGCCACGTTCTCCACCAGCGCCCGGGCCTCCTGGATGACGAGCGCCGCCTCGAAGTCCGTGCGCTCGTCGCTGGCGACGGACTGGAGCACCCGGCACTGGTAGCGGGAGCAGGTGTCCGGCCGGTCCGCGTACTGGGTGCAGCACTTGCCGTCGTGCAGCGCGCAGGGCTGATCGAAGCTGAGCTGCCCGCCGCGCTGGATCAGCTGCAGCTGCGGGTGCTTCTTGAGCTTCAGCACGTCCTCGGAGGTGAGGGTGACGTAGCTGAAGAGCGTCCCGTCGCAGCACATCCCACAGGCGGCACAGAGGTCTGACACGGGCGAACCCTACCTGGTTGCGCGCGCGCTGACAGGGCCGGTGCGACATTTTCCGGCCGCGGCGTCAGGGGCCCGAGCGCTTGGACGCGCTCCTTCGTTCACCACGCTACAGCCCAGAAAGGCACCTCCATGCGTTCACGCCTGGCGTCACTGCTGTTGGGGTCCCTCCTCGCCGTCGCCGCCTGTGGTCCACCCGCCGCCAGCGAGCCCACGCCGGCCCCGAGCCCGCGGATGGATCGCTCGGATCCGCTCTACGTTGGCTCCACCAAGATCTGGCGCACCCTGAGCATCCCGGTCTGCTGGGAGAACCCGGGGGTCTACGACGGCACCCAGCGCGAATGGGTCCGGGCGGCGGTGCAGCGGACGTGGGAGAACGACTCGCTGGTCACCTTCACCGGCTGGGGCACCTGCACGGTGAACGGGCCTGGCATCCACATCCTGATCTCCGACGAGTGGCCCCGCGTGGAGGCGCTCGGCAGCGACCTCAACGGGATGTACCGGGGGATGAAGCTCAACTTCACCTATTGGAACTGGGGCGCGGACGTCTGCCAGGGGAACGAGCAGTACTGCACCGAGGCGATCGCGGTCCACGAGTTCGGCCACGCGCTCGGGTTCGCGCACGAACAGAACCGCTCGGACCGGCCGGCGAGCTGCACCGACGCTCCGCAGGGGGACGACGGGGACGTCTTCGTCGGCCCGTGGGATCCGGACTCGGTGATGAACTACTGCAGCCCCGTCTGGAACAACGGCGGGAACCTCAGCGCCGGGGATAAGGAGAACCTGGCCTGGTACTACGGCTCGTTCGGCAACGGCGCCAAGCGGCAGGACGCGGTGAACTGGGGCAACGGGAAGGTCTTCTTCTTCACCGGCGGCCAATACAGCCGCTACGACATCGCCACCAACCGGATGGACCCGCTCTACCCGAAGCCCATCCTCGGCAACTGGCCGGGCTGGCCGAGCAGCTGGTCGGACGGGGTGGACGCGGTGATCAACTGGGGCAACGGCAAGGTCTACTTCTTCCGCGGCAACCAGTACCTGCGCTACGACATCGCCACCGACCGCGTGGACGGCGCCCCGCGGGCGATCGCCGGCGCCTGGCCGGGCTGGCCCACGAGCTGGACCGGCGTCGACGCCGCGGTGATGTGGGGCAACGGCAAGGCCTACTTCTTCCGGAACGGCGAGTACATCCGCTACAACCTCGCGACCGACCGCGTGGATCCCGGCTACCCCCAGCCGATCGCCGGCAACTGGCCGGGCGTCTACAGCAGCGACATCGAGTACGCGCTGCGGCTGTCGCCCAACGACGGCAAGGTCTACTTCTTCCGCGGGCTGGACTACCAGCGCTTCAACGTCTCCACCAACCAGGTGGACCCCGGCTACCCGCTGCCGATCGTTGGCAACTGGCCGGGCGTGGCGTTCTAGCGCTCACGGCGCGTCGTGCGCGGCGATCCACGACTCGATCTTCGTGAGCCCCTCGTCCGTGCCAGCCGGGGCTTTGGGGCGTCCATCCCGGGCCAGGAGCGCGAGCCGTCTCGCGCGGTCCTTGTCCAGGGTGGCGCCCCAGAGCGCCTGGGCCAGCGCGAAGCGCAGCTCGGAGAGCTCGGCCGCCGCGAGCGTCTTCTCCCCCAGCGCCAGCGCGCGCTCCAGCGGCGCCACCGCGCGCGGGGGCTGCAGGGCGAAGAGCAGATCCTTCCCCAGTGCGAAGAGCGGATCTCTGAGGGAGGGGTGCTGCTCTCCGCGCAGCTGCTGGAGCAGCTCCACCGCCCGCTGCCGGTAGCTGGCGGCGTCCGCCCACCGCTCCAGCGCCTCCATCGAGGAGGCCACCCCGTTGAGCGCCTCGCCGGTGGCAGGGTGCTCCACGCCGATCGCGGACTGCGCCCGCTGCAGCGCCGCCTGCCGCACCACCAGCGCCTCGGCGTGCAGCCCGCGCCGCTCGAGCAGCCGCGCGTGCGCCTCGCCCAGCCGGACCTCGAGGTCCGGGGCGCCGCCCAGCCGGCGGATGGCGGCCTCGGCGTGGCGGACGCTCTGCAGCCCCTGCTCGTCGAAGCCGCGGCGCAGCCCCACCACGTCCACCAGCGCCACCCACGCCGCGGCGACCACCGCGTCGTGCCGCGCGGCCTCCGCGCTCCAGAGCGCTTCATAGAGGGTGGACTGCGCCGACTCGCGCAGCTCCAGCCGCCCCTGCAGCTCGCCCACGCGCAGGAGCGCCTCGGCCTTGAGCGGCTCGTTGGCCTGGGCCTCCGCGGTGGCGAGCGCGGCGCGGGCCACCGCCAGGGCCTCTTCGGATCGACCGAGCAGCTCCAGCGCCCGCGCCCGGGCGAGCTGCTCGGAGAGCCGCTTGGCGTCCCGCGCGCCCGGGGCGTCCTCGGGCCAGGGCGGCGCGCGGCGCGCCTCGAGGTCGCCGCACTCCTTGGGAGAGGGGAGGCTGTAGGCGGCGTCAATCGAGCGCTCCACCGCGAGCGCGTCCGCGTTGCCGAGCTGGTTGATGACCGCCGCCGCCAGCTCGGCGCCGCGGTCGATGCAGCGCATCCGCTGCGCCAGGCGGCGGGAGGAGGCGCTCGGGCTGCGCAGGGCCTCGCAGGCCGCGTCCCGCTGCGCGCCGAGCTCCGCCAGGTGGCGCTCCAGCACCTTCGCGGTGCGAGCGAAGTCCCCCTCCCACTGCGTGGCGCCGGTGGCCATGAAGGCCGCGGCCAGCTGCGTGTGCGCCGCCGGGCCGAAGAGGGCGAGCGCGTCCCCTTCGGTCGTCTGGCAGATCTTCACCCGCGCGGACTGGGAGAAGACGAAGGCCAAGCAGAGCCCGGCCACCGCGGCGGCGGCCAGGAGCGTCAGCTGGCGCTTGGTGAAGCGGCCGCGGCGGCGGCTGAGCGCCGCGAGCAGCTCGTCCATGGAGGGGAAGCGGTCGTCCGGCTTCACCGCCATCCCGCGCAGGAGCAGCTTGCGCAGCCAGCCGGGGACGTCCGAGTCCTTCGGCGGCTCCTTGATCATCCCCTGGCCCACCGCCAGGCCCAGCGCGTCCACCGTCTGCCCCGCGAACGGGCGCTCGCCGTAGAGGGCCTCGTAGAGCGCCACGCAGAAGCTGAACTGGTCGGTGCGGGCGTCGACCTCGCCGCCGTGGTGCTGCTCGGGGGCCATGTACCCGGGCGTCCCCAGGAACATGCCCGCCTCGGTGAGCGGCTCGCCGAGCACGTCGTTCTTGCGCAGGTCGGTGGTGGAGGTGAACAGCGCGCGGGCGCCGGAGATGGAGGGGTCGTCGTCCGTGGAGCGCGCGAGCCCGAAGTCCATCACGCGCACCCGGCCG
This sequence comes from Myxococcaceae bacterium, assembly GCA_044229415.1. Lineage (GTDB taxonomy): Bacteria > Myxococcota > Myxococcia > Myxococcales > Myxococcaceae > JBGATB01. Next base: position 30,141 of record JBGATB010000045.1, read on the forward strand.
TCCTTGGCGAGGATCACGTTGTCCGGCTTGAAGTCCCGGTGGATGAGGCCGGCCGCGTGCGCCGCGGCGAGCCCGCGGCCGGCGAACCGGAACATCTCCAGCACCTCGCGCCAGGTCCGCTTTCCTTCGCGCAGCCAGCGCCCGGCGGTCTGGCCCTCCACGAACTCCATGGCCATGAAGACCTGGGTGCCGAAGGTCCCCACGTCGTGGACGACGATCACGTTGGGGTGGGAGAGCCGGGCCAGCGCCTGCGCCTCGCGGAAGAGGCGGCCGCGGTAGGCCTCGGCGCGGGCGGGGTCCTGGACGTCGTCCCGCAGCAGCTTGATCGCCACCTTGCGATCCAGCTCCGGGTCATAGGCGGCGTACACCACGCCCATCCCGCCTTCGCCGAGCCGGCGCAGCAGCACGTACCGGCCGATGCTGGTCCCCCGCGGCAGCGTCACGCTCCCCGGGCGAGAGGAGGGCTGGGTGTCCGCGAGCGCCGGTCCGCTCTGCGCGCCGTCCATCCGCACCGCCGGCTCGGGCGTGCCCGTCCGCCGGCGCTGGGAGACGGTGCGCGCCAGCCCCACGCTCTCCAGCGTCCGCGTGCAGTCCCTGCAGTGGGAGAGGTGCGCCTTGGCCGCCTCCAGCGGCGCTCCCTCGAGGCGGCCGTGGACGTAGGCGATGGCCGCGTCTTCGGTCAGGCACGCGTCGGGGGTGGCCACCGGAGGCATTCGATTGGACGCTGCCAGGGCTGTCAATCGACGCACAGCGCCGCGAGGCACCTTTCGCGGTGCGTCAACTCCTTCGCACCCCCGGTCAGGCAAGCGCCCGCAACCGCTCGGCTGCCTGGGGGGCACGGCGCATGAAATCGTCCGGCGTATGACTTGTCCCTGGTGCCAAGCGGAGCGGACGGCGGAGGCGCGCTTCTGCGGGGTCTGCGGCGCCCGCTTCCTGGAGGGCGGCGAGACGAGCCAGCTCGCCGAGCTCGCCCACGTGCGCTACCTGCTGCGCGAGCTGCCCGGTTGGGACGTGACCTCCGTGCCCAGCTACGCCCGCAGGTACGTGCGCGCGCTCTACGAGCGCCGCGAGCGCGCCCTGGAGCAGGAGCTGGATCGCCTGCGGGGGAGGGTGGCTCAGCCTGGCGAGAGCGCGCCCCCGCTCAGCCCGAGCGAAGTCGAGGGCCCACGCCCCACCGCGGAGCGGGGCGAGCTGGACCCGGTGAAACCCGAGCCCAGTGCCGCCCCTCGACTACAGGCCTCTGGCCCTAGGCTCGGGATGAACGGGGGAGCTGCGCGCCCGAAAGGTTCACAGCCTCTTGGGGGGAACGGGGGGGAGGCCGCTGCGCCGGCCTCGGCGCAGAGCCACGAGCCCCCCTCGACTCCGCTCGGGGTGAACGGGGGGGCGGCTCCGCCGGCGGTCGAGGGGCCACCAGAGGTCTTCGACATCCCCCCCCGCCCCGAGACGGCGGCGGAGCAGGTGGTGGCGGCGGCCTCGCCCTGGAATGAGGTCTGGCGCCCGTTCCTCACCGAGAAGGTGGGCTGGTTCCTCGGGGCGTTCTTGATCGTCGCGGGCGGCTTCTACTTCGTCGCCGAGAGCTGGGCGGGGATGACCTCGCTCGCCCGCACCCTGGTGGTCTTCGGGATGACCGCTGGCTACTCGGCCGCGTTCTTCGCGGTGGGCGGCGCGCTGGCGCGGCGCGAGGGCTTGAGCACGGCGGGCTTCATCCTCCGGTTGATCGGCGCGGCGATCGCCCCGCTCGCGGCGCTCCCGCTGGCCTACCTCCCGCCCGGCAGCGCGCCGCTCTCCTTCGCCCTGCTCGCCGCGTGGGCGGCCGGCTCCACGTGGCTCCTGCGGCCGCTCGCGGAAGGGCGGACCGCGCGCGAACGCGGGCTGGGGCTCGCGCTGTGGCTGGGCGCGCTGGGCGTGCTGGCGTGCGCGCCGCTGCTGACGGCGCTGGGCGGAGGCGCCTTCTGGCTCGGGCTGCTCGCGGTGGGGGCGTGCACGCTGTTGGCGCGCCCCGCCCGTGAGGGCGAGTCCCCCGGCCAGCGCGCGTTCGTGCTGCTCGGGGGCGTCTACCTGGCGCTCTTGGTGGTGGTGCGGCTGCACCTGCTGCTCGCCGCCGGGCCCGGGGCGCCGCTCGCCTTGGGGAGCTACGCGCCTTTGTTGTCGCTGCTCGGCGCGGGCGCGCTGCGCGCCTTCCCGCTCTCGCCCGAGCGCCGCGCCAGCCCGGCCACCGTGGCGGTGGCGGCCTTCCAGCTGGCGTGCCTCGGCTTCGCGGTCACCGGCGCGGCCCCGGCATTCTTCCTCTGCGCGCTGCTCCTCTGCTGGACCACCGGCTCGCTCGCCGCGGGCGGCGAGCACCGCGCGAGCTGGCTCTACGGCTTCGCGCTCGCCTCGCACCTGGCCTACCAGACCTGCGGCCAGCTGGTCCCCGGCGCGGTGACGCAGCTGATCCTCGAGGTGAAGCTCAAGCTCGGCTACGTGAGCGGCGCGCCGCTGCCCATCCACTACGACGCGCTCTACGCGTTCCTCTGGGTGGCGGTGCTGGCCTTCTACGCGCGGGCGCTGGCCAGGCGCGGCCGGCCGCTCGCGGCGGGGGCGCTCTGGCGCTCCACCGCGGTGGCTGCCGCCGTCTTCTCCGGGCTCACGCTCGGCCTCGCGGAGCAGGATCTCCGCCCCGCGCTCTGGTGCCTGCCCGCATACGCCGCCCTCTGCCTGGTGCTCGGCTTCCTCGAGGACCGGGACGACCTGCGGCTCACCGGCGCGGCGATCTCCCTCGCGGTGCCCGCCGTCCTCGGCCATGCGCACGGCGACGCGGCGGTGGCGCTGAGCGCCGGCGCGAGCGCGGTGCTCCTCTCGCTCAGCTCGCTCGTCCCCACCCGCATCTCGCGCGTGGGGCTCTCGGTGGCGGCGCTGCTGCACGCTGGCATGCTCGCGCTCTGGGCGCTCACCTGGCCCGCCTCGCTCGTCACCGCGGGCGCGCTGGCCGCCGCCGGGCTGTCCGCGCTGCTGGTGGCGCGCAACCTGGACCAGCGCTGGCTGCTCGCGCCCTCCGCTTCCTTGGTGGGCGTGGCCGCGCTGCTCGCGGCGGAGGCGCTCGTCCCCGGGGCGCAGTGGGTGGTCTGCGCGCTGCTGGCGGTGGCGTTCGCGCTGCTGGCGGACAGGGACGGCCGCCCGGCGTGGCTGCGCCCGGGCGCGCTGCTCTTCGCGCTCTGGGCCTGCGCCGGCGTGCTCGTCTACCCCGAGCGGGCGCTCCCGCTGGAGGCGCCGCTGGTGTTCGCGCTCTCCTCCGCCGCGCTCTGGCTGGCCGCGCGCCGCACCGCGCTGCTGGCGCTGCCCGCCTCGCTGCTTTTGGCGCTCTTGCTCTCGCCCGGCGCGTGGCTGGAGCTCCTCCCGCTCTCCTTCGAGCAGTCCGCTCTCGCGATGGCGGCGCTCTGCGCGCTCGCCTCGGCCTGGCACGTCCGCGGCGGCGGCCTGCGGGCGAGGCTGCTCGCCGCCGTGGCCCTGCCGATGGCGCTGGCCTGCGCCCACACCGGCGGGGCGCTCGCGCTGGCGTTGGCCGCGGGCGCCGCGCTGGTGGCCAGCCGCGCGCTGCACTCCTGGCTCACGCTCCCGATCTTCGCGGTGCTCGGCTTCGCGGCGCTGAGGGCGCTGCACCTGCCGCTGCCCCGGGGCGGCCCGCTCGAGCTGTCGCTGTGGTGGGCGGCGGCCCTCGCCGCGCTGCCGCTGGTGGGCCGCGTCCGCCCGGTCCGGGCGCTGCTCGGCGAGGCGCCGCTGGCGTGGGCGTCCCTGGCGGCCGGCGCGCTCTGCGTGGCCCTGGGGGGCGTGGTCACCCTCGGGTCGCTCGCGCCGAGCGCGTGGGCGGCCCTCCCGGCGTTGGCCACCGCGCTGCTGTGGCGCCGCACCACCGGCTGGGCCCTGCTGGACGCGCTGCCGGTGGCGGCGGTGGTGGCGGTGGCGTACGCGGCCGGCCCGCTCGCCTCCACCTTCGCGCCGCCGCTCGCCGCGCTGGCGCTCACCCACGCGCTGCGCGAGCCGAGGGCCGCGTCGCTGCTCCAGGGCGAGCGCCCGTCCATCTCCCAGGCGCAGACGCTCGCGGCCTTCTCGCTGCTGTTGCTCCCCACCGCGCCAGAAGGGGACAGCGCGCTCTGGCTGCTGCGCGCGGGGGCGCTGGTGCTGTGCGCCGGCCCGCTCTGGCCGGTGCGGGTGGTGCTGGCGGCCGGGTTGGCGGCGCTGGCGCTGCTGCACACGCCGGTGCCCATGCTCGCGGCGCTCGCCTTGGCGGTGGCGGTGCGCTTCGCCCCCAGGCAGGTGGAGGCGGTGCTCGGCGTCCGCCCGGGCAAGTGGGGGCTGGTCGCGGCGGGCCTGTGCGCGCTGCTGCTGGGCGCGCTGCAGTGGCGCGGCGCGCCGGATTCGGTGCTGGCGCTCCTGCTCACCGCCGGGACGACGCTCGCGGTGGCCTGGCTCTTGCGCGTCCGGTGGCTCCTGCCGCTCGCGGTGCTGCAGGCCTTGTGCGCGCCGCACTTCGTGGCCGGCGCCTTCGGTCCGGTGGAGGCCCAGGCGCAGGCGGGCGCGCTGCTCGTTCTCTCCGGGCTGGTGCTCTGGCTGCGCCAGCGGCCCCCGCGGGGCGCCTCGCCCTTCGGCGGTGAGTGGACGCTCCTGGCGCGGCCGCTCTGGGCCGGTGCCCTGCTCGCGCTGGCGGCGATCCTCATCCTCCCCGGCGCGTTGGGGCGGGGCAGCGGGGGAGCCGTCCCGGAGCACGCCTACTGGGCGCTGCTGGCGGCGTGCACGCTCCTGGCTGTCACCCGCGAGCCGGCGGAGCTGCTCGTCTCGCTCACCGCCTGGCTCCTGCTGCCGCCCGCTCTGGGGTTGGGGATGCACCTGGCGCCGCTCAACGCGCACCTGGGCGGGGCCTGGTCAGCGGCCGCGGTCAGCCTGGCGGGGCTGGCGCTCTGGCCCAAGCGCTCGCCGCGCACCGCCGCCGCCGTGAGGGCCGCCGCGTGGCTCGTGACGAGCGCGGCGCTGATCGCGCTGCCGAAGCTGCGCAGCGTGGAGCACCCGCTGGTGCTGGCGCTCGTCGCGCTCGTGGCGTGGCTGAGCGTGGCGGGCTGGAGGCGGCTCCACGGGGTGGCCTGGGCGCTCACCACGCTGGCCGCGCACGGCGCGCTGGCGCACGTGGGGCTGGTGCTCTCCACCGGGAGGCCGAAGACGGAGCTGCTCCCGTTCGTGGGGCTGGCCAGCGCGTTGCTCTCCGCCGCCGCCGCGCGCTGGGCGCCGAAGGCGCAGCGGCCGCTCTACGTTCACGCGCTCGCCGGGCTCTCGCTGGCGGAGGTGGCGGCCGCGGGCCTGCTCGTCTCCGGCGGCGGCGCGGCCTGCGCGCTCGCCACGGTGGCCGCGTGCGCGGTCCTCTGCGGAGTGCTGGCGCTGCAGCGCGCGTCCACCGCCTATGCGCCGCTGCCGCTGTTGGTGGGCTACGTGGCGGTCCGGCTGCAGAGCGGCGCGCAGCTGGGGCAGCTCGATGTGCTGGTGGCGCTGGTGAGCGGCGTCGTCTTTGGCGGGCTGCACCTGTGGGCGAGCCGCTCGCTGAAGGGGGCGCACTGGCGCGCGCCGGCGCTCTTCTGGTCCTTCGCCTTCCCGCTCTGCGCCTTGCTGGTGGCGCCCTGGAACGCGCCCGAGGCGCTGGCGCCGCTCTTGATGGGCTACGCGGCGCACTTCACGGCGCTCTCCCGGCTGAGCGCCGCGCGCCGCTGGGGCGCGTCTCTCGGCGTGGCCGCCTTCAACGGCGCGCTCTTGTGCGCGTGGCTGGCGCTGGGGCGCGGGGAGCCGCAGTTCTTCGCCATCCCCGCGGGGCTGTCGCTCATCTGGCTGGTGCACGCGTTCCGCGAGGAGCTGGGGGCGCTGGCGCAAGCGCGGCTGCGCGCGGCGGCCATCACCCTCACCTACGTGGCGGCGGCGTGGCGGCCGCTCATGTTCGAGGAGCCGCGCGCGATGCTCGTCTGCGTGGCGCTCTGCGTGGTGGGCGTGGCAGTGGGGATCGCCCTGCGGATCCGCTCGTACGTGTATCTCGGCGCCGCGTTCCTGGTGACCACGGTGCTCGCGAATCTGGTCCGCTACGGCGTGCGGGACCACCGGCTCGGAGCGCTCTTCCTCTCCGCGCTGGGCGTGGCGATCGTCACCTTCATGGTGGTGCTCTCCGCCCGGAGGGCGCAGCTGCTCGAGCGTTACCGGCGGGTGCGGGACCTGCTCGAGCAGTGGGAAGGGTGAAGGCCGGGCGCGATGAATCCGATCGTCCACGCGGAGCTCTCCTGGTTGATGGCCCAACGGCTCGAGGCCCGGCGGGACCGCGCGCTGGTGGTGCTGGCCGGGCTGGCGCCGGATCTGGACGGGCTCACCCTGCTCGCCGGCGAGGAAGCCTACGGCCGCTGGCACCACGTCCTCACCCACGGCTTCGTTGCGGCGATCGCCGTCACGCTCGGCTGCGCCGCCCTGGCCCGCGAGCGGCTGCACGTGGCGGCGCTGGCGCTGCTCGCCTTCCACCTGCACCTGCTCTGCGATCTTGCGGGGAGCGGCCCGGGGTGGCCGATCCTCTACCTCTGGCCGATCAGCCCCGCCGAATGGGCCTGGAGCGGGCAGTGGGAACTCGCCAGCTGGCAGAACACCCTGATCGGCCTGGCGGCCACGATCGCCGGGCTGGCCTGCGCGCTGCGCTGGTCGCGCACGCCCGTGGAATTGCTCTCGGTAAGAGCGGACGCGAAGGTCGTTGCCTCTATTGTCGCGAGGTTCCGCGGTTGAGTGACCTGTGGGTGTCACCCGCAGGCGCGGGCCGGTTTGTAGGCCTTGCAGCGCCTCACCCCCGTTGCGAAATAGTCGCCCGGATCGCTTACGCCCCGCTCATGAACCGCTGGATCGCCCTCAGCCTCTCCGCAGCGATGGTCGGTTGCGCCGCGCCGCGCGCGCTCGCGCCTGCGCCGGCGTCGGCTTCGCCGCCCGCGCCGAGCGCCGCGGCGGAGGCTCCGGAGCAGCCGCTCGCGCAGGCTGAAGAGGTCACCCCCGCGGAGCCCTTTGCGCCGCCGCCCGCGCAGCCCGTGGAGGCCGTCCCGACTCCCGCCTCTCCGCTCGGCGACTCCGCGGCGCGCCGCGCCGCCAGCTACGTTGGGCTCTCCACGCTCAAGCGCGTCACCAAGCGCGTCACGGACGATTGCTCGGGCTTCATCCGGCTCGTCTATGAGCAGATCGGCGTGGCGCTCGAGGGCGCGGTGCCCACGCTCTACGAGCGCGCGAAGGAGGCGGGGGCGCTCTACCAGCACCGGCCCGCGCGCGGAGATCTCGTCTTCTTCCGCGAGACCTACGACCGCAACCGCGACGGCAAGCGCAACGACGGGATGACCCACGTGGGCGTGGTGGAGTCCGTGGCTGACGACGGGACGGTGACGTTCGTCCACCGCGGCCACAAGGGCGTGGCCCGCTCCCGGCTCAACCTGCTGCACCCCCGCCAGCGAGAGGGCGCCAACGGCACCGTGCTCAACGACTGGCTTCGCGCCGCCGGCGCCACGCGCGCGTACACCGCGGGCGAGCTGTGCACCGGCTTCGCTCGCCTCGAGGCGCTGCTCTAGGTCAGCGCGGGCGCGTGTTCACGAGCAGGAGCAGGTGGATCAGCCGATCCATCCGGGCGACCTCGGCGGCGCTGTTGCTCGAGAACGCCACGGAGAGCAGGAAGGCGCCGTCCGGCTCGGGGGTGCAGGACTCCACCACGCCTGGCAGCTGCAGGCCGTTCTCCAAGCCCGGCATGGTGACGGAGACGACCATCGTCTCGCCCTTGGTGGAGGGGCTGCCCGCGCGCAAGGACACGCCGCCGTGGCCGATGTCGAGCATGGTGGCGCGCAGCTGATCTCGCGTCTGGCAGCGGACCTCGAGCCGCCGGTGCACGCGCGGTGAGGCGCCGTCTGCCCGGGCCTTGGCCAGACCGGTGACCAGCTCCGCCAGCTCGTCCTGGAGCGACGGAGGGCCAGGCAGGAAGCGCACCCCGTACTCGGAGAAGGTCTCCCGGGTGCGAGCGCGGACTACCTCACCCATCAGGAGCAGCGGCAGGGCGGGCTCGGGGCGGTCGATCTCCAGCCCCAGCGTCTGGCCCACCGTGGCGAAGCCGCTCGGCGCCCGGACGAGCGCGCCGCCGATCCCGAGGTTGAGGATCAACCCATCATGGGTGTCCGCGTCGCTGGCCAGCCGGCAGCCGAGCTCGATCTCCAGCCGGCCATGACGTCTGCCCTCGCTCGCGTCCGCCATTCCGGGCGCCAGTCTCGGAGGCCGGTGCGGGCCAATGCAAGGTGGGATACGTGCTTCAGGGCGCCGGGCTGGGGACGCTGTCCCGCGCGCGCTCCAGCTGCGCAAGCGCGCTGATCCCTTCGATCATCGGCAGGGTGAGGAGGGTCCGGATCAACACCCCGCTGATCGGCATCCGCACCTCGCCCGCAACCAGCTGAGCCGCCAGCATCGCCGCGTGGCCGCCGAAGATCACCGTGGCCGCGATCAGCGCGGGGCGGGAGCGCCGCCAGGTGAAGTAGGCGAGCCCCACATACACCGCCCCGAGGACCGCAAATTTCCAGTCCATCCCGAACTGCTTCAGCTCGGACACGCCCGAGAGGGAGGCGACGCCGGCGATGGCGTGGAGCAGCCCGAGCGCCAACAGCAGCGCGGCGGCGCCGTTGACCTTGGAGCCGAGGATCTTTTCGCGGGAGGGGGCGGGCTTCATGGCGGCGCACCCTAGACGCGAAGTGCCCTTTCGTCCAACGCCCGCCGGCCCGCCTGCCGGGCGTGATCAGCCGCTCGAATGATCCGGTTTGGAAATTCAAGCGCCCTCTAGAGGGTGGTAGCCTCGCCCGCGTCGCGCGCGCGCCCCCTCTCAAGGGACCCCACCATGGCGAGTGAAATCGAGTCCAAGAAGACGGCGGAAGTGTCTGTTGCGGGCCCCGAGCTGCGCCTGCTGGATCGGCGGGCGTTCGTCGGGTTCCCTTCGCTCAACGTCGCCCCGGGCGTCGTCATCTCCGACTTCGCGCTGCAGATCCCCGAGGTCAGCTTCCCGTTCAACTTCACCGGCGGCGCCGCGCGCTACCAGAAGAAGCGGCTGCACTTCGGCTTCCTCGAGCTGACGCTCGACAGCGAGGTGGTGGCGCGCCAGGTCTCCTCCCTCTCCGAGCGGGTGGCGGACCTGGAGGACTTGAAGCTCCACTTCCGGCCGGGCTACCTGGAAGGCCAGGCGCGCCTGAAGGTCGGCGAGAAGCCGGCGCTCACCTTCAAGCTCTCCTTCGATGGGGACGGAGACCGGCTCGCCGTCTACGTCTACGACGTCCGCTTCTACGGCTTCTCCGCCATCGCCGCGCCGCAGCTGCCGGTGTTGATCGCCCGCTCCGTGGAGGAGCTGGGGGCGCTCCCGGAGATCGACCTGCGCGGCGCCTCCGGCTTCTCCACGCGCGTGCTGCCGCCGCTGGTGCAGCTGGCCGCGGTGAGCCGCGGCTACAAGATGCCCTCGCTGGACTCGGCCCGGCTCGCCGCCGCCGAGGTCTCCACCCAGGGGCTGCGGCTGCGCTTCGCCGCCGGCGGCCTGCCGCCCCCCGCGCCGCCGGACGAGGAGCTCTTGCTCGCGCTGGAGGGCGCCCGCGCCTTCTCGGACGCCGAGGCGCTGATCGCCCAGGGCAAGCTGCGCGAGGCCCGCGAGGCCTACCTGCGCACCGGAGACGCCCACGAGGCCCACCCGTTCGCCGCCGAGCGGCTGCTCACCCTGCTGGTCGCGGATCCCCAGGCGCACGAGATGGCGTTGGACATCGCCGCCTCGCTGGCGCGCCGCCGCGAGAAGAGCGCCGCCGCCCTCTGGGCCGAGGCCGTGGTGCGCGAGCGCCGCGGTGAGTACGCGCGCGCCGCCGAGCGCTATCTGGCCCTGTGCGCGCTCTCCCGGAAGAACCAGGAGGAGGCCGCCGCCTTCTACGCCGCCGAGTCCGCCGCCCGCGCCGCCAGAGACCAGGCGCCGCAGATGGCGGTGAAGGCGCTGCACGAGCTGCTCGGCTTGCGCCCGGATCACCTCCCTTCGCTCAAGCAGCTGGCGCGCGCCGCGGATCAAGCGCGCGACCGCGCCGGCGCCATCCGCGCCTACCGGCGGATCGCCGCGCTCGCGCGCGATCCCGGTGAGGCCGCCGAGGCCCACGTGCACATGGCGCGGCTCTCCTCGCAGACCGAGGACGATGTCGCCGGCGCGCGGCTGCACTGCGAGGCGGCGCTGCGCCTCTCGCCGGATCACCCGGACGCGCTCTACCTGCTCGGTGACCTGTGCTTCCGCGCGGACGAGCACCTGCGCGCGATCAAGGCGCTGGACCGGCTCCGCGAGGTCGCGCTGGGGCGCCATGAAGTGGACCGCGTGGGCAAGGCCAACCTGCTCGCCGGCAAGGTGTGGGAGCTCGGCCTCAAGCAGCCGGAGAACGCGCTCTTGCGCTACCGCGAGGCGATCTCCCTGCTCCCCGGCGAGCCGGAGCCGCTCTTCTACGCCGCCCGCGTGGCGGAGGGGCTCACCCGGCTGCAGGAGGCGCTCGCCGGCTACCAGCAGGCCATCGAGCTGGCGGGCCCGTCCCCGCGCACGGACGAGATCCGCTTCGCCGCTCACCAGTCCCACCACGCGCTGGCGCGCCTGTACCGCGCGCGGCTGGGAGATCCGGCCAAGGCCCGCGAGCACCTCGAGGCCGCGCTCGCGCTGGACCCGCGCGACATGGCCGCGCTGGAGGAGCTGATCCCCTTCTTCCGCGCCTCCGGCCGCATGGCGGACCTGGCGGAGGGCTGCGAGAAGGCCGCGGCCATCACCGAGGCGCCGGTCAAGCGCGCCGCGTTCTGGGCCGAGGCCGGCGAGCTGTACCGCGGCCGCCTGGGCAAGCCGGAGAAGGCGGAGAAGCTCCTGCTCTCCGCGCTCGAGGCGGACCCCACCAACCGCACCGCGCTGGAAGGCATGCTGGCGCTGGCGGAGAGCCGGCGCGACGGCGGCCTCTTGTGCCGCTGCCTCAAGTCGCTCGCGGAGATCTCCCAGGAGAAGGCGGACCGCGCCCGCTACTTCCGGCGCCTCTCCGTGGCCGCGCGGGACCTCGCGTTCGACATGGAGCTCGCCGCGTACGCGCTCAGCGAGGTCCTCAAGCTGGAGCCGGACGACCTCCCCGCGCTGGGCGAGCTGTGCGGCCTGCAGCGCAAGCGCTCGGACATGCCCGGCCTGGCGGCCGCGCTGGATCAGCGCTCCAAGGTGGCCGAGCAGCACGGGGACAAGCGGCTCGCCGCCGCCGCCCTGCGCGAGCTGGCCCAGGTGCTCGAGGTCCGGCTCGGCCGCGTGGGTGAGGCGCTGGTGGCGCTCGAGCGCGCCGCGCGCCTCTCGCCGGACCCGTCCGTGCTGCTGGACCTGGCGGACCTCTCCCTGCGCTGCGAGCGGCCGCAGCACGCCCGCCGCGCCCTGGAAGACCTGCTCTCCGCGCTGCCGCGCCACGCCGCCCCGGAGCGGCTGGCGGAGATCCGCGTGCGGTTGGGCAAGGCGTGCGACGCGCTGGGTGACCGCGAGGCCGCCAAGGACCACTTCGCGCAGGCCTTCCCGCTGCGCCGCCTGGACGACGAGCTCGCCGCCCGGCTGGAGACGCTCTACGAAGAGGACGGCCAGCTGCGCGAGCTGACCGACCTCTGGGCCGCCCGCGCCCAGGCGCTGGTCGCCGCCGAGCGCAGCGTGGACGCGGCGCCGCTCTTCCTCGCCGCCGCCCGCACCCTCCTGCGCCAGAACGAGCGGGACGGGGCGATCTTGCGGCTCACCTCCGCGCTGGACGCGGCGCCGGACGGGCCGCACGCCGGAGAGATCCTGGAGCTGATGGCCGAGCTGGAGATGGAGCGCGGCCAGAAGCTGGAGGCCGCCAAGCTCTTGGCGCGCCGCGCCGGGCTGCTCAAGGACGTGCGCCCGGCCGCGCGCCTCTTCTTCCGCGCCGCCAAGCTCGCCCTGGGCACGCCCCGCGAGCAGCTCTTCCTCGAGCAGGCGCTCTTGCGGGACCCGGCCTACGCCCCCGCCCGCATCCGCCAGGCGGAGCTGGCCGCGGACGCGGATCCCCGCGCCGCGCTGGAGCACCTGGAGGCCGCCCTCTCCGCGCAGGGCGCGGACGGAGATGGCCCGCTGGAGCTCGAGCGGCTGGACCTCACCAAGCGCGCCGCGCTGGTGGCGATCAAGGCCGGCCGCACGGACACCGCGCGCAAGCACCTGGCGCTGTACACGGCGCAGCGTCCGGAGGACATCGAGGCGCAGCGCGAGCTGGCCGGCCTGCACCGCCGCGCGGGCGCCCGCGAGCCTTTGGCGGACCTGCTCGGCGAGCTCTGGCCCCGCCTGGCCGGCGCCGAGAAGCGCGCCGCGCTCAAGGAGTTCGCCGAGCTCTGCCAGCAGCTGGGGCGCCCCGCCTCCGCGCTGGAGGCGCTGCGCTCGCTGCGCGAGGAGGACCCCAACGACCTCTGGACGGTGAAGGCGCTGCTGGCGCTGCTGCCCGCCGAGGACGTGGGCGGCCCCGCGGAGCTGGACGAGCGGATGGGGCTGTTCACCGCGCTGCTCGCGCCCGCCCAGGGCGAGGAGCGCGCCGAGCTGCTCTCCCGCCGCGCGCAGCTGCTGCGCAAGCAGGGGCGCCACGGCGAGGCCCGGGCAGATCTGGCGGAGGCCGCCAAGCTCTCCACCCGCCCCGCCGCGCTCCTTTTGGAGCTGGCGGAGGCCGCGCGCGAGGCGAACGACGAGGTGGGAGAGCTCTCCGTCTGGAAGACCGCGGTGGCTCGCGAGCCGTCCCTCTCCGATCGCGCCGCCCCGCGGGTGCTCGCGCTCGCCCGCTCCCGCCTGGGCGCGGGGGACTTCGTGGCCGCGCGGGAGGGCTTCGCCGCCGCCGGCGCGCTGCCGCTCACCGAGGATGACCGCTGCGAGGCCTTCCACGGCCTGGCCGAGGCCGCCTTCGGCCAGAACGACGTCCCCGCCGCGCTCGCGGCGCTCTGGGACGCCTCCCAGCAGGGCCCGGCCTCGCGCCGGGTGGCCGCGCTGTTGCGCCGCGCCGCCACCCTGGAAGCGCGCGCGGACGCCGAAGGCGCGATCGACAGCTACCTGCACGTCCGCCGGCTCACGCCGCGGGACTCGGTGGCGGTGCTCGGGCTGCGGCGCCTCTTGAGGGAGGCCGGCCGCTGGGCCGAGCTGGCCGAGCTGGTGGGGGAAGAAGCGGTGGTGGCCTCCGGCCCGTCCGCGGCGCGCCTGTTCGAGGAGCTGGGCGAGCTCTCGCTGGACCGGCTCTCCCAGCCGAAGGCGGCGGAGGCGGCCTACCGCCGCGCCGCGCAGCTGGACCGCGCCAACGTCCACGTGCGCCGCAAGCTCGCGGGGCTGTTGGCGGACCGCGGCGAGCTGGCGGAGGCCTCGGCGCTGCTCGAGGAGACCGCGGAGGTCGTCTCTGCCGCGGAGGGCGCGTCCCTCCTGCGCGAGGGGGCCCTGCGCGCGCACCGCGCCGGGGAGCCGGAGCTGGCCCTGCGGCTGGCGCGGCGCGCCCACGCGATCCAGCCGGCGCACGGCGAGGAGCTCGCGCTCCTGGCAGAGCTGCTCTACCTGCGCGGCGCCTTCCAGGAGGCGCTGCCGCTCCAGGAGGAGCTCGCGCGCGTCGCGGACTTCCGCAAGGACGCGCCGGGCGCCGAGGCCGCGCTGCTGCGGCTGGCCGAGCTGGCGGAGCACGAGGAGGACGGGGAGCTCGCGGAGGACACCTACCGGCGGATCTTGCAGTCCCGTCCCATGTGCGCCCCCGCCGTGGAGCGCCTGGCGGCGATTGTCTCCCGCCGCGCGCCGCGCGAAGGGCTGGAGATCCTCTGCGACCATGCGCGGAGGCTGCCGCCGTCCGCCCAGGCGAGCGCGCGGCTGCGCGAGCTGGCCGCGCGGGCCAAGGACGAGCTGGCGGACGTGGAGCTGGCGGCGCAGCTCACCGAGCGCGCCGTGGAGGGGGCCGAGAGCCCGCTGGTGGTCCGCCAGGAGCTGGCGGCGCTGTACCGGGACGCCGGCCGCACCGCGGAGCTGGGCGCCCAGCTCCGGGCGATCGCCGCGCTCGCGCTCGAAGGAGACGGCGCGGACGTGGAGGTGGCGATCGCCGCCTACGGCGAGGAGGCCACCCTGGCCGAGCAGAGCGGCCGCGTGGATGACGCGCTCAAGACGCTCGTCGCCATCCGCAAGCTGTGCGAGGAGCGGGACGAGCTGGCCCACGCCGCCGCGCACGAGCGGCGCCGCGCGGAGCTCTTGCGGGACGCGAAGCTGGATCTGGACGGCGCCGAGGCCGCGCTCCAGAAGAGCTTCGAGCTGGACGGGCAGCTGGACACGGTGCGGCTCGGCCTGGCGCTGGCGCGCCAGCGGCATGACGCCCCCTCCGAGGTGGACTGGCTGGAGCGGCTGCTGGATCTCCAGACCGAGCGCCCGGAGCGCGCCCGCACCTTCCTGGACCTGGCCCGGCTGCACCGCGGTCCGCTCCACGCTCCCACCCAGGCCGAGTCCGCCGCCCGCGAGGCGCTGCGCGCGGATCCAGACCTGGTCGCCGCGCAGGAGCTGCTCACCGACCTGCTCACCGCGGACGGCCGCCACACCGAGCTGGCCGCCCACTACGAGGAGCTCGCCGCCAAGGCGAAGGAGCCCGCCGCCCGGGCCGCCCTCTACCAGCGGGCCGCCGCGCTCTACCAGGCGCACGGCCGGCCAGACGCCGCCGCCGCCGCGCTGCTCGCGGCGCGCGCCACCACCCCGGATGACGTGGGGCTCACCGCCAAGGCCGCCGAGCTGCTCGCGGCGGCGGGGCGCGCCTCCGAGGCCGCCGAGTTCGATTCGATCCTCCTCGAGGCGGACCCCTTCCGGGAGCCGTCCTTCGGCCGCCACGCCGAGTACCTGCGCGAGCGGGGCGAGCTGCAGGACCTGGCGGCGCTCCTGCTCGCGCGCGCCGGGCGTCAGGCCGGGCCCGCGGCCGCTGAGAGCTACCTGAGCGCCGCGCTCGCCTTCCGGGACGCCGGAGCCCAGGAGCGCGCGCTGCTCTGCGAGGACCAGGCCTTCGAGAGCGATCCGGCCCATACCGGCGCCTTCGAGGCGCTGCGCAAGCGCCGCCAGAATGACGTGCGCAAGCTGGGGGAGCTGCTCGCCGCGCGCGCCCGCGCGGTGCCCACCGAGGCGGTGGCGCTCTTGCGCGAGCGCGCCCAGGCGCTGGCCCACGCGGGTGAGGCGCTGCTCGCCGCGGACGCGTTCGACGAGCTGCTCGCGCTTGCCCAGGATGACGCGCAGGCGCTGCTCGCCCGCGCGGAGCTGGCGGCCGCCTCCGGCGGCGCGCTGGCGGCGCAGCCGTACGACCGGCGCCTCCTGGCGGTGGCGGACGAGCTCACCCTGGCGCAGCGGCTGCGCAGCCAGCTGCGGCTGGGCCACGCCGCGCTGGCCGCCGGCGCCCTGCACGACGCCGCGGACGCCTTCGAGGCGGTGGTGGCGGCGGACCCGGAGGGCGAGCGCGGCCGCGAGGCGCTCTCGCTGCTCGCCGAGGTCCACCAGCGCACCCACAACGCCAGCGGCCTCTTGCAGACCACGCTGGCGCTCGCCCGCGCCGCGCGCCCGGACGAGGCGGAGGCGCTCTACCGCCGCGCCAGCGAGCTGTTCGAAGACCCCAAGGAGGTCATCGACGCGCTGCTGCCCCTGGCCAAGCTGCGCCCCATGGACGGCCGCGTGGTGGACCGCGCGGTGGCGGCCTTGAAGGCGCTGGGTCGCCCGGCGGAGGCGATCGAGCTCTACGAGCGCGCGGCCTCGGCGCTCGGCGGACGCGAGGCGGCCGAGCGGCTGCTCGCGGCGGCGGCGCTCGCCGAAGGCACGCTGGGCGACGAGCAGCGCGCGGTGGCGCTGCGCGAGCGCGCCGGCGAGGTGGCCCCCGAGCACGAGGGCGCGCTGCGCGCGGTGCTGGACGCGCACCGCCGCCGGAACGACCGGCCGGCGCTCATCTCCACCCTGCGCCGGTTGCTGGACTCCGGCGCCGAGCCGGAGGAGGCGGCGCTCTGGCGGCTGGAGCTGGCGCGGGCCTGCGAGGCCGAGGGCGACCTGCTCTCCGCGCGCGCCGCGCTCGAGGCGATCCTCCAGGCCGGGCCCCGCGGCGCCGGCTACGCGGACGCGCTGACGGCGCTGCAGCCGCTGTTGGTCCGCGCCCAGGACCACGCGGCGCTGGGGCGGCTGTACGCCACGCGCGCCGAGCTGGCCGAAGGGGACGCGCGCGCCGAGCTGTTGCTCGAGGGCGCCCGCGCCTACGAGCGCGCCGGGGACGCGCAGCAGGCGGCGGGGCTGTGCCGCGCCTCGCTGGCCAGCCGCCCCTCCGCGGACGCGCTGCTGTTGCTCGCGGGGCTGTGGGGTCAGCTCGGCCAGCCGGCGAAGGCGGCCGCGGCGCTGGTGCAGGCCGCGCAGCTCTCGCCCGCGGAGGCGCGCGGCGCGCTGCTGGTCCGCGCGGCGGACGCTTGGGAGACGGCGGGAGATCAGAGCGAGGCCAGAGACCTGCTCGAGCGCGTGGCGAACGAGCACGCCGGGCTGCTCTCGGTGGAGGAGCTGGTGGCGCGCTTTGGCCGCCTCTCCGCCTTCGAGCTGGCCTGCCGCCACGGCTTCGGCCCGCTGATGGCCGCGGGCGACGCGGAAGGCGCGCTGCGCCTGGCGGATCAAGCGCAGGACCGCCCCCGCGTGCTCGAGGCGCTCTGGCGCCGCGCCGAGCAGGGGGACGCGGACCGCGCCCGCCGGCTCGCCACGGAGCTGCGCCGCGAGACGGACGCCGCGGGGCTCTTGAAGCTGGCCCAGCTGTGCGAGCAGTCCCCCGGCACGCGCGAGCTGGCCGGCGTCCTCTTCGAGGAGCTGGCGGTGCAGGGCGGCGCGGCGGTCTCCGCGGAGGTGCGCGAGGCGGCGCTGCGCAAGCGCTTCGAGCAGGGCGGCGCGGCGGAGCTCTTGCCGCGGCTGGTGGAGGAGCTCTCCTCCGCCACTCCGGCCGCGGTGGTGGAGCTGTGCCTGGCGCAGGCGCGCCAAGAGGGCGGCTTGCTCAAGGGCGCGGCGCTGGCCCGGGCCGTGGAGCTGCTCCCGGCGCGGCGCGGCGCGCTCCTGCGCGAGCTGTACGAGCACCAGCGGGCGGAGGGGCAGCCCTCCGCGGCGGCGGAGAGCCTGGCCAAGCTGGCGGAGGCCGAGCAGGACGCCAAGGCCCGGGCGGCGCTCCGCGTGGAGCTGGGCGGCCTCTACCTGCGCGAGCTGTCCGACACGCCGCGCGCGGTGGAGACCTTCGAGCGGGCGCTGGCGGATGACGCGAGCGCGCTCGTCGCGGTGCGCGAGCTGGCGCAGCTCTACCCGGTGCCTTCGCGCGCCGAGCCGTTCGTGGCCATGGTGGAGCGGCTGGCCGCGCTGGCCGGGCCGGAGGCCACGCAGCCGTACCGCCAGAAGCTGGCGGACGCGTACGAGGTGCTGGGCCGCCGCGCGGAGGCGCTGGCGGTGCTGGCGCAGCTGGAGGAGACGCCGGAGCTGCTCGAGCGGCGCGCGCAGCTGGCGCAGGAGCTCGGCCACCGGGCCGAAGGGCTGCGGCTGCGCGAGAAGCTGGCGGACTCGGCCGAGGAGCGGGTGCGCATCCTCAAGGCGTACCTGGACGCCCACCTGATGCCGCCGGCGGTGGCGCTGGCCCAGCGGTTGATCTCCGCGGGCGAGCTGCCCGCTGACGCGCGGCGTCCGCTGGCGGAGAAGCTCGCCGGCGCGCCGGAGGGCGCGGCCCTGGCCCGGAAGCTGTGGCCGGAGCTCTTGCGCGAGCGGCCGGCGGACGCGGACGGCTGGACGCTGCTGGCCGAGGCGCTGCGGCGGGATGGCCAGGCGTCGCTGGCCCAGTGGGTGGACGGCTTCGGCGCGGCGCTCTCCGGCAGCGAGGCGGCGTCCGACGTCCGCGTGGCCCGGCCGCTGCGGCGGACGCCGTGGACCGGCGAGCCGCTGCCGCTCCCGGCGGGCTCGGTGGAGCTGGACGAAGTGAAGATGCCGCGGCTCTACCGCGCGCTGGCGGACGCGCTCACCGGGCTCGGGGCGGGCAACCTCTCCGTGCACCTGGATGTCTCGGGTGGCGCGGAGGCGTATCTCGCCTCGCAGAACGCGCTGGTGCTCGGCGCGGGCGCGCTGGGCGCCTTCGGCCCGGGCGAGCTGGGCTGGCTGTGCGCGCTGGCGCTGGCGCTGGGGCCCGCGGGCGCACGCTGGGTGAACGGCGAGCAGCCGGCCGAGCTGACCGCCGCGGCACTGGAGGCCTTCGAGGCCGTCCCCTCGGCGCTGGCCGCCGGGCGGGTGCTGGCGGTGCTCGAGTCCTCTGGACGTGAAGAGCTGGCCACGGTCCGGCCGGCGGAGGTGCTCTCGCGCAGCGAGGCCTTCATCGCGATCGCCCAGAAGGCGCTCTCGCTCGTGTAAGTTCCGAACCGTCATGGGGACGGTGGGAAAGCGGACGGCTCTCCTCTGCGTGCTGGGCGCGCTCGCCCTGGGCGCCGCCGGGGTGGCCGCCTGCGTGCAGCAGACCCCCCTCCCGGGGGACGAGATTCTGGGCACGTTCGCCTTCACGGCGACCGAGTCCGCGGACCGGGACACCTGCGGCTACGAGGAGCTGGTGGTGGACGGCGGCGTCTTCACCTTCGAGGCCACGCTCTCCCGCCAGAGCGGCACCGGGCAGGCGTGGATGGTGGTGCGCGGGGTGCTGCGCGACGCCGGGTTCGACGGGCAGCGCTTCGACTCCTTCGCCACCGGGCCCCGCCGCTTCGCCAATTGCGGCTGCGAAGGCGTGGAGGTGGAGCTGCAGGAGCACATCGCCTTCACCCTTCTGTCCAACTCCCAGGCGGTGGCGCTGAACGACGGCTGCCCGGACGGCGGCGAGCCGCCGGTGAACGAGGACGCCGGCGTCTATCCGCCCCGCTCCACGCCTTCCGGCTTCGACGCGCGCCGCGCCTGCGGCGAGGTGCGGGACGAGCTGGTGCCCCGGCCGGAGGGCCGGGTGTGTGAGCTGGCCGACGGCGGCGTGGGCTGCCAGCCGTGCGTGGTCCGCTACCAGCTGGAGGGGGTGAGGCGATGAGTGGCCCGGTGACACCGCGCAAGGCGGTCGTGTTGCTCTCCGGAGGGCTGGACTCCACCACCTGTCTGGCCATGGCCAAGGCGCAGGGCTTCACGCCGGTGTGCCTGGCGGTGCGGTATGGCCAGCGCCACAGCGTGGAGCTGGAGCGGGCGCGGGCGGTGGCGCGCGCGCTGGGCGCGGACGACTTCCGGGTGGTGGATCTGGACCTGCGGGCGATCGGCGGCTCGGCGCTGACGGCGGAGCTGGCGGTGCCCAAGGACCGGGACGAGTCCGCCATGGGGGCGGGCATCCCCATCACCTACGTCCCCGCGCGCAACACCGTCTTCCTGGCGCTGGCGCTGGGGCTGGCGGAGGTGGTGGGGGCCACGGACCTCTTCATCGGCGTGAACGCGGTGGACTACAGCGGCTACCCGGACTGCCGCCCGGAGTTCATCCGCGCCTTCGAAGGGCTGGCGAACCTGGCGACGAAGGCGGGCGTGGAGGGCGCGCGCTTCACCAT
This sequence comes from Myxococcaceae bacterium, assembly GCA_044229415.1. Classification (GTDB taxonomy): domain Bacteria; phylum Myxococcota; class Myxococcia; order Myxococcales; family Myxococcaceae; genus JBGATB01. The sequence goes on from JBGATB010000045.1 coordinate 49,740, forward strand.
CCACGCGCCGCTCTCTGGCATGACGAAGGCGGAGATCATCCGGGAAGGAACGCGCTTGAAGGTCGACTACAGCCTCACCCACTCCTGCTACGACCCCACGACCAACGGAGCGGCCTGTGGCCGCTGCGACAGCTGCCTGCTGCGCAAGAAGGGGTTCGCCGAGGCCGGCGTGAAGGATCCCACCCGCTACGCCGTCGAGGGCGCATGAGGCTCGCCCGCTCCCTCGCCGCCGCGCTCGCCCTGGTCTCCACGCTCGCTCTCGCCGATGGCGTCGACGGTGGCGCCGGCGCCCTCACCGCCCCGCGGGCGGGGGAGGAGCGGCTGGTCCTGGTGCAGGACGTCATCCCGGACGCGGTGGAGGATCTCCGGTACGCCACGCCCAACAACTTCCTCAAGCGGACGCTCTACCCGGCGAACGCGCGGTGCCTCCTGCGCGAGAGCGTGCTTCGGCAGCTGGCGGTGGCGGCGGAGGCGCTGCGCAAGCAGGGCTACCGGCTGCGGCTGTATGACTGCTACCGCCCGCTCGCGGTGCAGTGGGAGCTGTGGAAGATCCTCCCCAAGCCGGGCTACGTGGCGGATCCGCGCAAGGGCTCCAACCACAACCGCGGCGCGGCGATCGACCTGTCGATCGTCAGCCTGGACGGCCAGGACGTGGAGATGCCGACCGAGTACGACACCTTCGCGCCGGCGGCCCACCACGGGTACAAGGGCGGCACCCCGGCCTCGCGGAAGAACCGGGAGACGCTGCGCAAGGCGATGGAGGCCGCGGGCTTCAAGAAGAACCGCATGGAGTGGTGGCACTACGACTCCAAGGACCTCGCCCGGTTCGCGGTGTTGGACGAGCCCTTCCCCAAGGGCTGAGGCATCGCGCAGAAACGGCGCGCCGAAACGGCCAACCGGTGCTCCAGGAGCGCGCGCAAGCGCGCGAAAGCGCGGCACCCACATCCGGGCACGCCCACTGCAGACCCGCCGGTCCCGTAGGACCGGAGGTCCGGATTGGCGATTTCGCGGAACAACCCCATCTCCTCAGTCGCCTGCAACCCGCCGTGGACGTTTCGGCGAGAGGGGGAGTCGTGAGCACGGTCGAGCTGGCGGGGCGCGCGGGCAGGAGCTTCCTCGCGTTGATGCGCTTGTTGGTTCTCTTCGCCCTCCCGGCGGTCACCATGACGGGCGGGTGCATGTACTGCGGCCAGCAGCTGACGCGGCTGGACCGGCAGGCCGCCGGGGAGCTGGCGGCGGCGCGGAACGTGGCGGACGGCGGGACCCCGGCGCTCTCGGTGCGCTACTCGGCGGAGCGCTGATAGACGCGGTAGGTCTTGTAGTGCCGCGCGCCCATCATCTTGATCGCGTTGTTGATGAGATCGTTGTCCTCGAGCGTCCAGGAGATCTCTCCGCCGGTGTAGCCGAGCCGCCGCGCGTTCATCAGCGTGTCGTAGTAGAGGACCGCGTCGATCCCGCGCTTGCGGAACTGCTCCTTGATCCCCAGCGTGACCAGGCGCGCGCGGCGGATCTTCCGCACCGCGAGCAGCATCTTCACCAGCCCCACGGGCAGCCCGAACGTGGTGAGCCGCCCGTTGGCGGCCTTGAAGGCCTCGTTGGCGTCCGGGAGCGTCATCGCGAAGGCGGCCGGCTCGCCGTTCACCTCGGCCATCAGCAAAAGCTCCGGGACGACGAGCAGCTTCATCTCCCGGGCGATGGTGTCGAACTCGCGCTCGGTGACCGGGACGAAGCCCCAGTTCTTCTCCCAGGCGGAGTTGTAGATGTCCTTGATCCGCTTCACCTCGGCGTCGAAGTCCTTGAGCCGGACCGGGCGGACGGTGAGCCCCTGGCGCTTGCGGACCATCTCGGCGATCCGGCCGATCTTCTCGGGCGGCGCCTGGGAGGTCTCCAGCTCCCAGGCGAGCAGATCTTTGGCCTTGGTGAACCCGCACCGCTCGTAGAGCGCGGCGTAGTAGCGCGGGTTGTACGTCATCATCAGATAGGGCCGGTGCTCGAAGCCCTCCACCAGCACCGAGCACTCGTAGTTGGAGGAGAAGTTGAACGGCCCCAGCATCTGGGCGTGGCCGTGGCCGCGGACCCAGGCGCCGGCGGCGTCGAACAGCGCGGCGGCCACGCCGGCGTCGTCGATGCATTCGAAGAAGCCGAAGAAGCCGAGGTTCGTCCCGTGGAACTCGTTGTAGCGGGGGTCCTCCACCCCGGCGATGGTGCCCACCACCTTGCCGGCGCGCGTGGCGAGGAAGAGCTGCGCCTCGCCGAACTCGAACCAGGGGTTCTTCTTCGGGTTGAAGAACTTCTTCCGGTCCGCGATCAGCGGCGGCACCCAGAGCGGGTCTGCGCGGTAGAGCTCGAACGGGAAGAGGATGAACGCCTCCAGCTCGGCGGCGGTGGTGACGCGGTGGATCTCCACGTCACGCGCGGCGCTGGGAGGGGGAGAGCTGATTCGCGCGGGTTCGCCCATGGCGGCGCGGACGATGCCGCCAAACGAGGGAGCGGATCAACCACCCCTCACGGACTCAAACTCGAGGCTGTGACCTCCACCGGTCACCCCGAGCGTAGTGAGGCCGCCGCCCGTTGGGCGGATCAATCAGGGATGAAACTTCCCCCGTTCACCTCGAGCGTAGCGCCGTAGGCGCGTAGTCGGTGTGCCCAGCATGGGCACGGTCAGGAGGTGCAAGTCCTCTGGGAAGCAGGTCGTAGCGACCCAAGCAACTCGCAAGGTTTGTCGGCCGCGAGGCCGGGACTGAAAGAAGCGATAGCGAAGCCACGGCTCGACGTACAGGAACCGGATTCGAGGCGGACATGCGAGGGGTGAGCGGACCGACGACCGCGAAACTCCCACGACCTAGGCGCGTGGACGTATATCCGGCGAGCGCGGGGCGAAGACCGGAGCCCTTACCTGGGGAGATCTCGCCTCGCGCCTGAAAGGGCGACGGCCGATGAGGCCGGAGCGAGAAGTCAGCAGAGGCCGTAGTAGCCACGAGCGCGCCGACAGGGATGGCCACCCGCCTACTGGAAGTCGGAAGGGCAGCGAAGGGTGAAGGGCCGAACGGTGAGGAGAGCGAACTCACGCCTAGCTCGACACTGTCGTGAACTCACAAGCTCCTGACGAGGAGGCCCGCTTGAAGGGAAGGGGTGAAGCTCCAACCCGACAACACGGGTGACGAGACAGAGTGGGCGCGAAGCGAACGAGACGTTCAGGAAAGGCCGCGCAACTGGCGGCAGAGAGGCGGGAAATCGCGATACGCCGCTCGAACCTCAACTCACCGAACCGCCGGATACGGTCCCGTACGTCCGGTGGTGTGGGAGGGGGCGCGGCGTGAGCCGCCCCCCTATCCCGATAGAGGCGGCACGCACGCTCGGAATCACCTCTGGGCGAACCGAGCGTGCGTGCCGCCCCTCGACTACGCGCCTACGGCGCTACGCTCGGGGAGAACGGGGGAGAGCTCGCCGGGCGGCAAGTTTCAGGTCAGGCCGTCAAGCCGTAGTCGAGGGGCGGCACCCAGGCTCGCGATCACCTCAGCGCCGCTTCGAGCTGCGTGCCGCCTCTCGACTACGCGCCTGCGGCGCTACGCTCGAGGTGAACCGGGGGGGCCTGATTGATCTGCCAAACGGGGCGGCCTTACACCGCTTCCCCACTACGGCGCGCAGAGCGCCAGGCAGCGGTTGGAGAAGCAGCGGCTGGAGGCGCAGTCCGCGTCGCGCAGGCAGGCGCTGCCGGGGCCGAGCGGGGGCAGGCAGAGGCTGCCGCCGTCGCTCTTGCTCGCGTCGCACACGCCGTAGAGGCAGGCGCCGAAGGGGCAGGGCTCGCCCGGGCGGGGCAGCGGCGTGCAGGAGGAGTTGATGCAGCGCGAGTAGAGCTTGCAGTCCCGCGAAGACGCGCAGGGCTCCGCGTCCGCGAGCCGCGGCACGCACAGCCGCGCGCCGCCGTCCGCGCGGGCGCAGGTGAGGTGCCCCTCGCAGTCCTGCGGGGTGGCGCAGGCGGCGCCCTCGGGGTGGGCCACCTCGCAGCGGCCGAGCGCGGAGGCGGTGGCGCCGGCGCAGGTGAGCCCGCCCGCGCAGGTCTGCTTCTCCGAGCAGCTCCCCCCGTCCGGGATGGGGCCCATGGGGGCGCACGCGCCGGGCGGCGTCTGGCAGATGGAGCCGGTGCGGCACTGCACGTCCGAGGTGCAGGCGACGCCGTCGTTGGCCTGGGCGGCGCAGCGGCTGCCGCCGTCCGAAGGGACGTAGGCGCACCAGAGGCCGGTGCCGCAGGTGTTGGCGCTGCAGGGCTCGCCCACCTTGCCCGGGGTGGCGCAGGCGTTGGTGTCCGGCGAGCAGACCAGCCCCGAGCCGCAGCGGCGCAGCGAGTCGCAGGCGGCGGAGAGGGCGCCGAAGGGGGCGCAGGAGCCGGAGGCGGAGGAGCCCACCACCGAGCAGTAGAGCCCGCCGTCCCCGCCGCAGTCGGTGTCCTCGTCGCACGCGTCCCCGAGCGAGCCGGGGTTGAGGCAGCTCCCGGGGCACTGGCCGCGGCAGACCGCGCCCTCGCGGCATTCAGGGATGGGGCCGCCGTAGCAGCGGCCGCCGAGCGGCGAGGCGGGGGAGAGGAAGCGGTAGCCGGGCTCGCCGCCGAGCGCGCACGCGGTGGGCTCGCGGGAGGGCTCGGCGCAGCTGAAGGCGGCGTAGGCGTTGGCGCAGGCGAGCGCCTGCAGCCCGTCATAGCGCAGGGTCTTGCCCAGGGAGACCAGCGCGGGCCAGCCGGAGGGGCTGCAGCGCGTCTCGTCGAACAGCTCCACGCACTGGCGGATGGCGTCGTTGCCGGAGATCAACCGGCAGCGCAGCAGGTACTCGCAGCGGGCGCGGTTGAGCGTGGCGCAGGCGCTGGAGAGCTCCAGCCCCGTAGGCCCCACCCCCGCGTCCATCCTGCCCGCGTCCTGCCGCGGCCCCGCGTCCACGCCGGCGTCACCCAGCGGGATGAGGACGCTGGGGTCGAACGCGGCGCAGCGCGCGAGCAGCGCGCAGGCCAGCGGCAGGGCGAAGAGGAGCGTTCGTCTGGACATCGCGGCGGGTCTTACGTTCCCCCGTCCAGGCGTGTCAGGCAGGCAGCGACACACCGGCTTCCAAAGCCAGCGTCTTCGAGTCGGCCGTACTCGCAGGCGCCGGACAGGCAGGCGTCATCATACGGGCATTTCTGCCCGAGCGCTCGCCGGGGGGCGCACACATCGCCCTCGTAGTCGCAGAAGTAGTCCGGCTGGCACTGGAAGCTGCTCCCGCTGGAGCCGCAGTTGCCGCCGTCCGCCGGGAGCGCGTTGCAGGTGGAGGTCCGCACCGAGCAGTAGAGCTCCAGGCCGCACTCCCCGTAGCCGCCGCAGGTCTCCCCGTCCGCGCCCAGCGGGACGCAAGTGCCGGTGGAGAAGGTGCTGCTGCAGCGCAGGCCGGGGAGGCAGGCGCTGTACCCGCTGCAGACGCCGCCGAGCCCCTGCCGCTTCTGGCAGGTGCCGGGGGGCGGCGTGCCCGAGGCGGGGGGCTGGCGGCAGAAGGCGTCCGCGGCGCAGGCCGGGTAGCCGCTGAACTCCGCGCAGCTCTCCCCGAGCTGGGCGCTGCGCTTGACGCAGCGGTAGTCGTTGGTCGCCACGGAGATGCAGGCCAGGTCCTCGCGGCAGTCGGACCAGCTGACGCAGCTCTGGCCCACGCCGCGGCGGGGCTCGCAGTGGTAGGCGCCGCCGTCGTAGCTGGCGCAGGTGCCGGTGGCGGGATCGCACTGGCGGTCCCACGAGTTGCACGGCTCGCCGAGCGCCTTGTACTCCAGACAGCGGTGCGGGCACGCCGAGTCGTAGATGAGGCAGTAGCTGCCGCTTCGGCACTCCTCGGTGAGCAGGCAGCCTGCGTCCGCGGGGACCAGCCCCTGGAGCAGCCCCTCGCAGGCGGCGGGGGTGCCGGTGCACGCGCCGGTGGCGTACGCGTTGAGGCACTGCGCGGCCTGCGCCGAGAAGTACTGGAGCCGCCCGCCGCGGACGGCGGAGGTGTACTCGGCCTGCTGGCACAGGAGCGCCTTGCGGCGGGTGCAGGCCTCGAAGCGCGCGGGCTGGAGGGCGAGGCAGCGCTGCTCGCGGGCGCACTCCGCCCAGGCCTTGGACTCGCAGTAGCGCTCGATCGGCACCGGCCCGAAGCCGGCGTCCTTCGTCCCCCCGTCCTTGCCGCCCGCGTCCGCGCCGCCGCCGTCGAGCTCGGTGGCGGCGTCCCCGGTGGAGGCGTCCGGGCCGGGCCCGGGCCCGCCGCCGCACGCGGAGAGGGCCAACAGCAGCCAGAGGGAGAGGAGAGGGCGCAGGCGCACGAGGTGCGGCGGAGCCTACTCCAACGAGGTGCGCAGCGCCGTCACTTCGCGGGCGCGGGTCCGGGCACTGTCCGGCGCAGCTGCACCAGCTCGGCGACGATGGAGACCGCGATCTCCGCCGGCGTGAGGGCGTGGATGGCCAGCCCCATGGGGCTGCGCACGCGGGAGAGCTCGGCCTCGGTGCGGCCCGCGGCGAGCAGCCGCTGGCGGAAGCGCTCCGCCTTGCGGCGGCTGCCGATCACCCCCAGATACGCGGCGGGGCGGGAGAGCAGCGCCTCGAGCACGGCCTGATCCAGCGGGTGGTCGTGCGTGGTGATGCAGAAGTAGCAGTCCGGTCCGCCCGCGAGCTCCCGCGCCAGCTCCGCCGGGTGGCGCACCAGGAGCTCGTCGGCCTCCGGGAAGCGCTCGCGGGAGGCCCACTCGGCGCGATCGTCCACCACGCTGACGCGGAAGCCCACGCGGTGGGCCAGGTGCGCCAGCTCCCGGGCCACGTGGCCTGCGCCGAAGATCCACAGGCGCGCCGCCGCCGCGTGCTTCTCCAGGAAGACGCGCATCTTCCCGCCGCAGCACATGCCCAGGTCGTGCGTGAGGTGCGTCTCCAGCAGGCGCGCGGTGTCGCTCGAGGCGAAGAGCGCCTTGGCCGCTTCGATGATCTGCAGCTCGATCGCCCCCCCGCCGACCGTGCCGCGCGAGGTGCCGTCCGGGAGCACCACCATCTTGGAGCCCGGCTTCTGCGGGGTGGAGCCGCCCGTCTCCACCACGGTGGCGAGCACGAACGCCCGCCCTTCGGCGGTGAGCGCGGCGATCTGGGCGTAGAGCTCCAAGGTGCCGCGAAGGTAACACCACCGGCGGGGGGCCCGAAGGCCCCAGCGGGCTTCGGGAGCGCCTCCTGCGGTAGGCTGGCGGCTCCCATGCGCCGCCTCCTCCCCGTGCTCGTGTGCCTGCTGTGCGCCTGCGCGGAGGATCCGGCGGACTTCTCCCTGGAGCTCAGCCCCGGGGGGCTGGAGCTGGTGCCGCCGGGGGTGCTGGAGCTCAAGGTGAGGGCCCGCTGGTACGGCAACGTCCGCGAGCCGGTGGAGGTGGAGCTGCGCAACTTGCCGGCCGGGATGGCGGAGCTGCCCGTCTTCACCCTGAGCCCCGAGGCGCCCGAGCAGACGCTGACCCTGGACTTCCCGGCCGAGGCCGCGGCGGGCACGCGGCGCCTCCCGGTGGTGGGGCGCACGGCCACCCAGGTGCGCTGGCAGACCGCCAGCCTGGTGGTCCGCGCCTCGGGGGGCACGCTGGACAAGAGCTTCGGCCGCGGCGGCGTCTCCCGCGTCTGTGACATCTCCCGGGAGCGGACGCTCGGCGCCAAGGTGACGCCGGAGGGGGAGATCCTCGTCATCGGCCAGACCACCGCGGACCTGGAGGTCGCCACGCTCCAGGACAACGGCACCCCGGTGCGCGGCAGCGGCCGCAGCTGGCTCTACCGCTTCCTCCACTTCGAGACGCTCGAGCTCTTCGCCGCGGACTACGACGCCTCGCACCGGCGCGTGGTGGCGGCCACCTCCGCGGACGAAGGCGCCCAGCTGCTCGCGGTCAAGCTCTCCCCCAACGAGCTGGACGCCAGCTTCGGCGAGAGCGGGCTGCGCACCACGCGCGCCCTGGCCCGGGTGGGCGGCATGGCCCGGCAGGCGACCGGCGGGCTGGCGCTGGTGGGGCCGCTGGCGTCGGACGCGAGCGCGCTGGGGGTGGTGCGGCTGGACACGTTCGGCAAGGTGCAGCGGCGCACGGGGAGCGACTCGGACGTGTGGCTCTCGGTGCCGATGGCCGGGCCGGTGGAGCTGGGGCCGGTGGTGCTGGACCCCGAGGCGCGGGTGGTCTTTGCCGGACGCGAGCAGGGCCCCGAAGGGACGCGGGACTTCCTCGTCCGCCTGGATTCGCGAGGCGAGCTGGACCCCACCTTCGGCCTGGGCGGGGTGCAGCGCCTCTCCCTCTCCGCGGACGGCGCCAAGGTGACGGCGCTCCTGCCGCTCTCCGACAAGAACCTCGCCCTGGGCGCGCTCTCGCGCACGCGGGCGCTGGTGGCGCGGCTGCTCCCGTCGGGCGCCGCCGACCCGGCCTTCGGCGAGGGCGGCGTGGTGTGGCTGCGCGAGGCGACCTCGGCGCCGGTCCGGCTGCAGCCGCGGCCGAACGGCGGGCTCTACGCCGCCACCAGCGTGCGCACCGGTCCGGCGGATCTGGACTTCGCGGTGGTGGCGCTCAAGTCCTCCGGCGCGGTGGACGAGGGCTTCGGCGACGCCGGCTGGCGGGTGACGCCGGTGGCCGCGGGCGAGGACGTGCTGGAGGCGCTCGAGCTGATCTCGGACCGCTCGCTCCTGCTCGCGGGGACGGCGAAGGACTCGCGCGGCAGCTGCTTCGGGCTCGCGCGGATCTGGCAGTGAGCGATTAGCCGAAGAAGACCTGCGCCACCTCGAAGAACTCGCGGTCCACGGTCTTGAGCTCGCGGGTGGCCTCGGAGAGGTCCACGCTGCGGATCTCGTTGCCGCGCAGCGCCGCCATCTTCCCGAACTCGCCGCGGGTCACCATGTCGCAGGCGTGGACGCCGTAGCGGGTGGCGAGCACGCGGTCGTGGGCGGTGGGGGTGCCGCCGCGCTGGATGTGGCCGAGCACGGAGACGCGGGTCTCGAAGCCGGTGCGCTTCTCGATCTCTCCGGCGATCAGCGAGCCCACCCCGCCCAGGCGGGGCCGCCCGGCCTCGTCCAGCTGGCCGGAGGTGATGATCTTCTCGCTGTCCTTCTCCCCCATCTTGATCCGCGTGCCCTCCGCGACGACCACGATGGAGAAGGTGCGGCCGGTGGCGTGGCGGCGCTGGATGTGCTCGGCCACCTTGGTCAGATCCACCGGGACCTCGGGGACCAAAATCACGTCCGCGCCCCCGGCGATGCCCGCGTAGGCGGCGATCCAGCCCACGTGCCGGCCCATCACCTCGCAGACGATCACGCGCTTGTGCGACTCGGCGGTGGAGTGGAGCCGGTCAATCGCCTCGGTGGCGATCATCACCGCGGTGTCGAAGCCGAAGGTGAAGTCGGTGCCGTTGAGGTCGTTGTCGATCGTCTTGGGGATGCCCACCACCGGCAGCCCGTGCTCGTGCATCTTCGCGGCGGCGGAGAGGGTGCCCTCGCCGCCGATGGCGATCACCGCGCCGATCTGGCCCTTCTTCACGTTGTGCAGCACGCGCGTCAGCCCGTTCTCCACCTTGAACGGGTTGGTGCGCGAGGTGCCGAGGATGGTGCCGCCCCGGTGGAGGATCCCCGAGGTGGTCTCCCGCGTGAGCGGGAAGTGCTTGTCCTCGATCAGCCCCTTCCAGCCGTCCCTCAGGCCAATCACCTCGTGGCCGTGCACGGCGGAGCGCCGGACGATCGCCCGGATCACCGCGTTGAGGCCGGGGCAGTCTCCGCCGCCTGTCAGCACCGCAATCTTCATGGCTTAGGCGTTTAGCCCGACCCTCTCTGGAGCGGCAACGGAAGAGATTGGACGCCCGCTCAACCCCATGTGCCTACATGGCCCACCACAACGCCGGGCGCCGTCCGGGGTTCGCAGGGCCAGCCCTTTTCCGTCTTCCGGGCGCTTCGGTGTCTAGTGCAGGACCTGCCCAATCCCATGCGAACTCCGACCCTCCTCGCCGCCGTGCTCCTCGCCGGGGCGCTCGCGGGCTCCGCGCAAGCGAAGCCGCCGGGCCCAGCGACGTTCTGCCAGAAGTACCCTGGCGCTCCCGCGTGCGTGGGCGGTCAGCCCGCGTGCACGTACTGCCACACCTCGCCGCCCACGCGGAACGCGTACGGCGCGGCGCTCGAGGCGCAGCTGGCGCCGGGCGCCACGCGCCCGTTGAGCGACGGTGACTTCGCCACCGCGCTGCCCGCGGCGCTCGCGGCGGCGGAGGGCGCGGACAGCGACGGGGACGGCGTCACCAACGGCACGGAGATCTCCAAGGGGACCTTCCCCGGTGACGGGAAGAGCTTCCCCAACGACGTGCCGTGCGCGGGCGGCGTGAACCCGTCCTTCAAGGTCTGCAAGTACGACGCGCGCTACGTCTACCGGAAGCTGGTGCTGGACTTCTGCGGGACCTCACCCACCTACGAGCAGCTCCAGGACTTCGTGGCGATCACCGAGTCCCAGAAGCCCGCGGAGCTGGACGCTGCGCTCGACCGCTGCCTCAAGAGCGAGTTCTGGCGCGCGAAGAACGGCCAGCTGTGGCAGCTGGCGCACCGGAAGGTCCGCCCGGTGGGCTCGCTCAAGAACGGAGACGAGGACAAGGGGCAGATCCCGCTCGCGGACTACTACGACGACTACGCGCTCTACGCCTGGTCGCAGATCGACGGGCACGACGCGCGGGACGTCCTCACCGCCAAGTACTTCGTGCAGCGCACGGTGAGCGGCACCCCGGCGGTCACCCGCTACTCGCAGGTGGCCACGCTGCCGATTCAATTCATCGACCTCGCCCACCGCGCCGGCAACCTCACCAGCGCCTGGAACCTCGTCTACAACGTGATGTTCACCGCGCTGCCGCGCAACGCGGCCTCTCAGGCGTACCGCGGCTATCTGGGGCTGGACATCGCCAAGCAGGAGGGGCTCTACCCGGTCGCCGGCGAGCCCAAGGACTACGACGCCAAGGGCGTGCAGGACGCGCTCTGCTCGCAGTGCCACGCCACGCTGGATCCGCTCTCGTACCCGTTCCGCAACTACAACGGGCTCACCAACCCCTTCGCCCAGTACGACGCGCAGCGGATCGAGAAGAACTTCCTCTCGCCCGCGGCGCCGAACATCGCGCAGACGCCGGAGAGCGGCGTGATCATGGGCCAGAAGGTGAACAACCTGGTGGAGTGGGCCACGGTGGCCGCCAACTCGGACGCCTTCGCCTCCGCCACGGTGGGGGACTACTGGCGCCTCTTGATGGGCGCGGGCCCCACCGCCGAGCAGCACGGCGAGTACACCCAGCTGTGGCAGGGGCTGAAGGCCAACAACTACGACGTGGAGAAGATGCTCCACGCGCTCATCCGCACGGAGGCGTACGGTGCTCCCTAGACTCCTCCTGCCGTGCGCGCTCGCCGCGCTGCTCGCCGCCTGTCCCTCCAACCCGCCCACCGGCCCCGGTGACGAGGACGCGGGCGTCACCAACCCCGCGGACGCCGGGGATGGGCTCGCCCGCTCCGCCAAGGCCAACGTCCGCTTCAAGCGCAACGTGCGCCTCACCAACGACTTCGCCCAGGCGCTCGCGCTGCCGCCGGGCGAGCTGTGCAAGGAGCTGGGGCTCTACTCCTGCACCGAGCTGGTGCACCCGCTCGCGGTGGGCGGCGTGGACCCGTACAACCTGGGCCTCTACGAGCCGCTGCCCTTCACCGGGGCCACCTCGCCCATCGTGATGGACCGCGTGGCGCTCACCGCCTGCATCAAGCGGGTGGAGGCGGATCTGGCCACGCCGGGCTCGGCGGTGATCTTCAAGGGGCTCACCCCGGACGCGAGCGGCAAGCTGGCCTCGCTGGAGACCGCCGAGCTGCGCGCGGCGCTGGACACCCTCTACAAGCGGGCGCTGCTGCGCCCCGTCACCGACGCGGAAGTGGCGACGCTCAAGGGGCTCTACCGGGACGTGGAGGCGAGCGGGAAGCCTGCGCCGGCCAAGTCCTGGATGGAGCTCTCCTGCTTCGCCGTCCTGACCTCGGTCGAGTCCCTCTTCTACTGACGCCTTCTCTTTCGGAACCACGCCATGGCCCTCAAAGACAACGGACGCCTCAACCGCCGCGAGCTGCTGCGCGCGCTCTCCCTGTGCGGCGCGGGAGGGAGCGCGATGCTCTCGCCCTTCCTCTCCGGCTGCCGGGAGACGCTGCTCACGCCCGAGGACCGGGAGCGGCTGGCCCGCCCCGCGCGGCAGGACCGGCTCGACAAGAAGCCCAAGTTCCTGATCGTCATCGCCGCGGCGGGCGGGGCCAGCATCGTGGACAGCTTCCTCGCGGTGAGCACCAACGAGAGCGGCAGCAACGGGGCGGTGCTCAACACCTTCCCGGACGCGGGCGCCACGCGCGTGACGCCGGTGAGCGGGACGCCGTTCCGCGCGGTGGCGGTGGACAGCCCGGACCTGGGCTCCATCAAGAACCTCCGGGTCCTCACGGATCAGGCCCCCTTCATCAATAAGCACAAGGCGCAGACCCTGGTGGCCACGTGCATCGGCACGTCCGTGAACCACGTGATCGCCCAGAAGCGGTCGCTCACCGGCAACGGCGCCTGGAACGGGCGGACGCTTCAGGAGTGCATGGCGCTGGAGTACGGCGCCGGGTTCCCGCTGCCGAACGTCAACATGTCGATGAGCGGGTACATCGAGCGCGGCTCGGACGATGGGCTGCCCAGCTACTGCTACGGCGAGACCGTCTCCAACCCTTCCCTCTGGCCGCTGGGGCTGGATGGGGTGAAGGGGATCAAGAACGCCCCGGACCGCAGCCTGGTCGCGCTGGCGCGGAAGGTCCGCGACGAGCAGCTGGATCCGCAGAGCGTGTTCGCCCGTACCTTCGAGGGCAGCGATCGGCTCAAGCGCTGGTACGCGCAGCGCGGCGCCAGCCAGGCCACCCTCGAAGGGCTGGACTTGATCACCAAGCTCAACATCCTCCCCAACAAGCCGCCGGAGCTGCCGCTCGATGAGTACGGGCTGGGCGTCTCTCCAGACGCGGTGAAGGTGCAGACCGCGTTCCCCAAGTTCTTCACCGATCCGTTCGAAGGTCAGGCGGCGGCCGCGTTCCTCCTGCTCAAGCACCGCGTCTCCACCGCGGTCACCATCGGCCCCAACTTCAACGTCACGCTGACCAACAAGCTCGACAACCCGCCGCTCGCGTTCGACTTCTCCCACAACGGCCACCGCTCGGCGCAGGCCTTCATGTGGGCGCGGATCCTCTCCGTGGCGGACCGGCTGATCGACCTGCTCAAGGCCGAGCCGTTCGACGCCACCAGCGGCGAGAGCCTCTGGGATCGCTCGCTGATCTTCGTGGCCACCGACTTTGGCCGCAGCCGGGTCCGGCCCGCCAACGCGCCCGAGTTCGGCACCGGGCACGACCTCAACAACGGCTTCGCCATGTTCTCGCCCATGCTCAAGGGCAACACCTTGTTGGGCGGCGTGGACAAGAGCACGGTGATGACCTACGGCTTCGACCCGGAGAGCGGCCTGGCGAACGCGGGGCGCACGCTCTCCAACGAGCGGGACATCTTCGCTGGCATCCTCCACACGCTCTCGGTGGACACGTCCGGCAGCGGCCTCCCGGACGCGCGCGCCTTCCGCAAGGTGGCTTGATCACAGCGCTCCCACACTGTGGGGGAAGCGCGCTTTGTAGGCGCCGCGAGCGCCTGGGTACGCTGCTTTCCGTCAGTGCGGCGCGCGAAGCATGAAAGAGCGGACTTGATCCGGTGCTGTGGGTGGATCCCCGCGCTCCTCGCGCTCTGCGCGTGCGGCCCGCTGGAGCCCGGCGCGGACGGCGTCCAGGCGATCGAGCAGGGGCTCACCAACCTCACGGTGCAGGCGAGCGCGGCCACCTTCATGAACAGCGCCGCGCCCAACGCGCGTCACGGCGCAGACCAGACGGTGTCGGTGGACTCGCTCGACTCCGCGACCGGCGGCATCAACGACGCGCTGCTGCGCTTCGACCTGTCGCAGATCCCTCCCAACAGCCCGGTCCTGGCGCTGACCGTGGTGCTCTACGTCACCAACGAGTCCACCAGCGCCTTCTCCACGCGCGCGCTCAAGCGCTCCTGGTTGGAGTCCCAGGTGACCTGGCGCGAGCGCAGCGCCAACCTGGACTGGCAGCAGGGCGGCGCGAAGGGGGCGGGGGACCGGGAGAGCGTCAACTTCATCACGCTCGGGGAGAACAACGCGCTCGGCTCCACCGGGCCCAAGGTGATCACCGTCACCGCCCAGTCCGCCCTCTGTCAGGTGCAGCGGTGGGTGGACGCGCCCGCCACCAACTTCGGCTTCGCGATCATCAGCGACGGCGTGCCGAACAACGCCGGCCTCAACTTCGCCTCCAACGACGTGGCGGTGGTGGAGCAGCGGCCAAAGCTCATCGTCACCTACGGCGCTGAAGGCGCCGGCAACCCCGCCTGTGGCAGCCCGCCAGCGGACGCGGGCACGCCGGCTCCAGACGCAGGGACGGCGGTGCCGGACGCAGGGACGGCGGTGCCGGACGCGGGGACGGCGGTGCCGGACGCGGGGACGGCGGTGCCGGACGCGGGCAACAAGCCGGTGGCGGATGCGGGCCTGTCGGTGCCTACCGGAGATCCACCGGTGACCACGGTGCCGGACGCGGGCAGCGTCCAGACGCCCGCGCCGGAGGTCCCGGTCACCTCCAACCCGCCGGTCGTCCACACCCCGGATGCGGGCACGCCGCCCCAGCTGAGCGTGAAGGGCTGGAGCTGCGCGGCCTCCGGAGGCGAGCCTGCGCTCTGGGCGCTCCTGCTGGCAGGGGTGGCGCTGTGGCTGCGCCCCAAGGCCCGGCGCGCCCAGGTCCGCCGGCCGCGCGCGCGCGGCGGGGCGCTGCTTGGACTGTTGTTGCTGGCTGCCGCGCCCGCCCGGGCCGGGCCGCAGCGGCTGCTGGAGAGCGCGGATGCGCGCCAGGGCGCGGGCGACTTCGAGGACGCGCTGGAGCTCTACGAGCAGGCGCTGCAGCAGCCCTCGCTGACGCGCGGTGAGCTGCTGCGCGCCTACGAAGGCGTGGGGCTGTGCGCGCTGGTGACGCGCAAGCAGGAGCGGGCGCAGTGGGCGTTCACGCGGCTGCTCGCGCTCTCCCCAAAGTGGATGCTGCCGGGGTGGCTGCTCTCGCGTCCGGACGGGCCGGATCAGCGGGCCGCCCGCTTCTGGGCCTCGCGGGAGCGTCCGTCTCTGCGGTGGAGCACGCCCGTCACCCCGGTGGCGGGCGAAGACCTCGAGCTGAGCGTGGAGGTGCCGTCAGACCCGCTCTCGCTGGTGCGCGGCTTCGTCCTGCAGTGGCGCGGCGCCGGAGGCGAGGGCAGGGCGGAGGCCGCAGGCCCCAAGGCCGCGCGGCTGCGCGTGCCGGGCGCCGAGGTGCAGGCGGGGCGGCTGGAGCTCACCCTGCGGGCGGTGGGTGAGCACGGGGCCACGGTGCTGGAGGCCGAGCGCAGCGCGCAGGTGGCTCCCGCGCCGCGTGTGGCAGCGAAGCCTGCGCCGGAGCCGGAGCAGCTGCCCGCGCCGAGCGTGGCGCGCGTCGCCTCTTCGGAGCTCGAGGAGGACGGGCGGTTGAGCGTCTACGGCGCGGGCTTCGCGCAGCTGCTCGCGCGCGGCTTCGGCGCGGAGGTGGGCGCCGGCTGGGCGGTGGGCCGGCAGCTCACGCTCGGGCTGGCGGTGACGGCGGGCGCGGGCTTCGGCGCTCAGGCCTCGGTGCGCTACGTGCCGGTCACCTTCGGGGGCGGGCGCGTGAACCCGTTCCTGCAGGTCCGTGCGGGGGCCACGTTCCTGCCCAGCGGCCCAGTCTTCGGCTGGGGCGCCTGGCTCGGGGCGGGGGTGCGGCTGGGCCCCGGACGCGTGCTGGGCGGCGTGGCCGGTGAGCTCTACACCGCGCCCAACGGCTACATGCCGGGCTCGGTGTTTGGCCTGCTCGGCTACGAGCTGACGTTCCTGCCCGGCTAGCCCCCGTTCGCCCCGAGCGGAGTCGAGGCCGCCGCCCCTTGGGCGGATCAATCAAGGCAAGAAACGTGAGGCCGTCCGCTCAGCCCGAGCGAAGTCGAGGGCCCACGAGCGAGAGGCCCTACGATCGGCGCGCCCTCGACTTCGCTCGGGCTGAGCGGGGCGCGGCAAGTTTCAGGTCAGGCGCCGTAGGCGCGTGCTCGCGGCTTCTAGCTGCACACCCCGTTGGTGCAGGCCGTGGTGCAGCGCGTGCCGCAGGCGCCGCAGTGGTTGAGGTCGCGCTTGGGGTCCACGCAGCTTCCGCCGCATACGGCGAAGGGCGCGGGGCACGCGGAGAAGCAGGCGTTGGTGGTCGCGGGGTTCCCCGTGCCTGGCGGCGGGGGCGGCGCCCCGTACGGCTTGAGGTAGAACGGTCCGCGGGTCTGGCAGCTGCCCAGGACGCACGCCCCGGTTCCGCAGTCTGGATCCGCGTTGCACAGCGGCCGCAGCTGGCAGGTGCCTCCGATGCAGGCCTGGCCTGCTCCGCAGCTGGCGTCATCCACGCAGGCGGCCTGCTGGCACCTGCCGGCATTGCACTCCTGGCCGGCCGCGCAGTCGAGGCTCGTGGTGCAGGCGGGCGCCAGCGCGTGGCATCCGCTGCACGCCGCCTGCGTCACTCCCACGCAGATCGCCTGATCCAGGGTGACCGGCCCGGACCGGGTGGACCACACCTGCTGGGCGCCGTGCAGCAGCTGGGCGGTGCCGTCGTCTCTGACCTTGAGGGCCGCCCCGGTCCGGCCCGCGGTGGCCGTGCTCCAGATCGCCACGCTGCCGTTGTAGAGGACCAGGTTCCCGTCCTCCTGCATCGCGAGCCGGGTGGAGGTCAGGCCGGAGGTGTTGCTGGACCAGAGCGCGCGCTGGGCGGAGTTGGTGAGCACCACGTTTCCGTCCGTCTGGTACTTGAAGCGGTAGGAGCCGTTGCACGAGGCCACGCTCTGCTCCTTGCCCAGGCTCTTGCCGGGGCTGAGCTGGCCGCACGGGTCCAGTGGCACGCGCACCGGACGCGCGCGGTCCAGGGTCGTTCCGTCCCCGACCTGTCCCTGGTCGTTCCTTCCCCAGCAGAAGACCGCGCCGTTCACGCGCCGGGCGCAGGTGAAGCCGTTGCTGGCGTCCACCTCCACCACGCCGCCCAGCTCGGCGACCTGCACCGGGCTGAGTCGCGACTCGAGGGTGCCATCGCCGATCGCGCCTCCGCCGGTGGAGAGCCCGCCGTCGGCGAAGCTCCGGCCATAGCTGCCCAGGCCCCAGCAGTAGAGGGTGCCGGTGGAGCGGACCGCGCAGGTGTGGCCGAAGCCCGAGGAGATGCTCGAGACCGCGGTCAGGCCCGCGGTGGGCACGGGGAGCAGCGAGCTGGCGATCGTCGTGGAGCCGATGCCCAACCGCCCCGCGGTGTTCAGCCCCCAGCAGGCGACAGTGCCGTTGGCTCGCAGGGCGCAGCCGTGGCTTTGGCCGACGGCCAGCTGCACCGCGTCCACGAGGTTCACCACGGGGCGGGGATCGAACCGGGACCCGCTGGTGGTGCCGTCGCCCACCTGGCCCGAGGTGTTCCGTCCCCAGCAGACCGCGCCGCCGTTCTGGGTGAGGGCGCAGGCGGTGGTGCCGAAGCTCGAGAGCCGGGTCGCGTTGTCCAGGAAGGGCACGGCCGTCCAGGAGGCGGCGTCGAGCGAGCTTCGGAGCACGGTGCCGCCCGCGCGCAGGGCGTAGACGGAGTCGTTGTTGACGGAGATCTGGAGGACGTTGCTCGCGCCCGCCCGGACCTGAGCAGCCTTGCCTCGGCCCCAACAGGAGACGGTCCCATTGGCCAGCCGCGCGCAGGAGAGCTGGAGCCCGGCGGCGATCTCCACGGCGCCCGAGACGCCGGGCACCACCGCGGGGCCGATGCTGGAGCCGGCGTCCGCGCCTCCCGCCGGCGGGTGGGAGGTGGCGCCCCAGCACAGGACCTGTCCGCTGGAGCGAAGCGCGCAGGCGTGGGCGTCGCCGGTGGCGACCTGGACGATGTCTCCGGGGATGGAGACGCCGGAGATCAGCTCGGAAGACTCCTCGGCCAGCCCGCCTTCGGGCAGCTCTTCGAAGCCCACGCCGCAGCCGGTCAAGGTGGAGAGGAGCAGCAGGGCGGGAAGGGGGTTTGCTCGCATGCCCGTGGGACACGGCGGGTCCGGCCAGGTCGCGGAATTTGGAATCTTGCGGGCTCAGCGAGAGCTCGCCTACCGTTCGCGCGTGGCCGCCAAGGCGAAGACGAAGCGCGCGAAGCCGAAGCCGGATCCCCGCTGGGAGCTCAAGCAGCTGGTGGGGACGTACACCCTGGGGCCGCTGCGGCTGGAGCCCGAGAGCACCACGCTGCGGATCGAGCTCTACAAGGCGATCCGCCCCAAGGGGCGCTACCAGGCCCGCGTCTGGCGCGAGGAGTTCTTCCGCGTCCAGCCCACCTTCCCGCAGACCGCCGGCGTGCCGAAGCAGGCGCCCGCGGACAAGCTGGTGACGGTGGAGGAGAACCTCTTCATGGACATCGAAGGGAGCTCTCCCGCCAAGGCGCTGGACGCGGTGCTCAGCCGGGTGGCGGAGCGCTTCGGCCCGGGTGCGGACGAGCGGCTCTAGGCGCTCGGCGTCCGCGAAGGAGCAGCGCCAGCCCCGCCAGCGCGAGCAAGAGCGGCGGCTGGAGCGCGCCCTCGCAGCCCACGCGCAGGCGCAGCGGTTCGAGCGCCGGGACGCCGCCGTCCGGCAGGAGGACGCCGCCGTCCGGCAGGAGGACGCCGCCGTCCGGCAGGAGGACGCCGCCGTCCGGCAGGACGGGCCCGGCGTCCGGCACTGGCCCGCCGGTGAGGACGAGCGCCCCGGCGCCGGACATGAAGTCCAGGTGGGAGACGACGAGCAGGCTGGTCACCGCCGTATCCGAGTGCGCGTACCCCCGGACGCTCGAGCTGGAGGTGGCGAGCACCAGCGGGGCGGCGCCCCGGCAGTCGGGCGTGGGGTAGAGCTCCACGGTGGGAAACGGGAACAGGACCAGGCTCACGTCGTACGGGGCCGGCGCGGGCGCGCCGAGCGAGTCGAGCAAGGTGACCTCGAAGGCCTCGCAGCCGGGGACTCCGCCATCCACCTGGGCGACCTGGAGGCCCGAGCCGTGGGGTGCGCGGGAGAGGCGGACGTCGTCGTAGTCGAGCGTGCCCTGGAAGCGCCGGTCATCGGACCAGGGCTGGCCGATGCCGAGCCCCACCGGCGTCCACGCCGCGCTGGAGAAGTTGAGCCCGGTGGCGGTGGCCACCAGCTGGCGATTGACCCACAGCCGGCGCCGCCCGGCGGTGATGCCGCCGTTGAGGCCGTCCACCGCCAGCTCCACCAGGTTCCAGGTGCCCGCGTCCAGCGTGCCCGTGGCCGGGACCGAGCCGAAGGGGCCGCCGTTCTGCGAGCCTTCGAGCGTGAGCGTCCCGCCCGGCAGGTGGAGGATCGCGTCGATCATCGACGTGTTGTTGGCGGTGTCGGTGGTGAGCTGGCCGAAGGTCAACGTCCCCAGGTCGTTCAGGGTGCCGTAGCGGAGCCAGAAGCGGACGTAGCAGGCGCTCGCGCTGGCCACGCGGGCGCTTTGGAAGACGAGCGCGCCTTGATCGTTCGCGCCAGCGCGGTTGTCGAAGTCGGTGTGCCGCAAGCCGTACGTGCCGCGGTGCCGGGCCGCAGCGAGCACGCTGATCCCCGAATCGCTCGCGCTGTAGCCGTCGTTGAACTCGCCGGGCGGCGTGTCCGAGATGCTCTTGGTGCCGGACTCGAAGTCGCTGCTCAAGAAGAGCGGCACCAGCTCCACCACGGCGCTGCCCGGGAGGACGCCCGCGTCGCTGTCCGCGGTGAGGGTCGCCTGCCCGAGCGCGCTGTCCCGGTAGTACAGCGCCGGCGTCTGCGAAGCGCCGGCGGGGATGGCGCCGCTCCACACCGCGCTCCAGGTGACGAACGGGCTGGCCGAGGTGGCGAGCTCCCCCGTGGCGGTGGCGCTGCGCAGCCGCACGCCCACGCTGGCCGGGGCAATGCGCGCGCCGCCGTCCGCCTCCAGCAGTTGCACGCGCAGCGCCCGCGAGGCGGCGCCCTGGCCCACGTCCGGGCGGCCCAGCCGCACCTCCAGCCGCTCCCCCGCGCCCAGCGCGCCGCCGGCCGCGGCAAGCGCCAGCAGCGCCCCCTTCCAACCCCCTCGCGTCATGGGGTGAGTCTAGAGGATGCCGCCGCGCCCGGAACTTTGGGGCTGTGGTTGGAGGGGCTACTTCGTCCCAGCGTCAGGCGGCGGACCTTCCCCCGCCTCGTAGGCGCGCTGCGCCTCGCGGTACTGGAGGAACTCGAGGATCTTGCTCCCGTCCCCCGGGCTGATCCCCGAGCCAGGCCTTCGCTTCATCTTCTCCACGTAGGCCTTCCACGCGTCCGGCTTCATCCGCGTGTTGAGCGGCCGGGCCAACGGGTGGCACTTGCTGCAGCGGATCTTGAAGACCTCGTAGTTCTCCTTCTGCGACGGTGGCAGCTTCTCTTCCACGGCGTCCGCCGCCGGCGCCGGGCGCGAGTGCACGCCCAGCAGCAACGCCAGCAGGACCGCGAGTCGAAGTGGGAGTCGAGTCACCAGGACTTCACCCCTTTCCGCCACTCAGTGCGCTCCCGCTCGCCGCCGGCCTCGTAGTACTCGATCCAGCGGCCGTGCTTCTTGCCGTTGCGGAACTCGCCCTCCTCGGCCTTCTTGCCGCTGGCGAAGTAGCGCACGTACCGCCCGTTCTTCTGCCCGTCCGCGGTCTCGCACCACACCTGGGTCCCGCGCGGCGGCGGGGCCCCCGCGGTGTGCGTGGCCTCCGGGCACTCCAGAAACGCGCCGCCACCGCCGCTCACCGCGGCCAGCGTGGGGGTGGGCTCCGGCGCGGGCGCCCGCTCCACCACGGACGGCATGGGCGCCACGGGCGCGGGCGGCGGCGGCTCGGGCGCGGCCACCGGCTCGGGCTCGGGCAGCTTCACCGCCACCGGCTCGCTCACCCGCTCCGCCGCGGGCGCGGCCGGGGGTGGGGCCTCGGCGACCTGGACCGGCCGCTCCTCGCGGCGCGACTCCTTGGGGAGCCGGATGCGGGTGGAGGTCTCCTTGCCGCCGGCGATCCGCACCGTCTGCTCCACGCTCACCCGCCCCTGGGCGGAGGCGCGCAGCCGGTAGCTGCCTTCGGCCAGGGTGTGGCGGCGCAGGGGGGACATCCCCAGCGGCCGGTCGTTCAGGAACAGCTGCGCGCGCGGATCCGCGTCCACCGAGAGCGTGCCGTTGCGCACGGGCCGGTTGGCGGCCTCCTCGGCGCGGCGGCTCTGCTCGCTCGCCTCGAGCAACAGCGCCATCGCGCCCGGGTGATCCGACTGCTCGGCGAGGACCTGGCGGGCCAGCGTCATCGCCTCGGACCAGCGCCCCTTGGCGGCCGCGCTCTTGGCGGAGGCCAGCGTCTCCTCCTGCTTGAGCCGCTTCTCCAGCGCCAGCAGCCGCGAGTCCGCCAGCCCGTTGCGCCGCGCGGAGTCTCGCGCGGTGGCGATCAGCTGCTTGGCCGCCACGGTGCGGTTGGCGTCCAGCGCGCGGGCCGCCTCGTCCAAAAGCGGCGAGAGGTCCGGCGCCGGCTTGTCGTCCGCCGCCGCCACGGCGTTGGGCGAAGGCGGCGCGTCCGGCTTGCGCAGGGCGCCAATGCCGATGGCGAGCACGCCCGCCACCGCGAGCGAGGCCACCAGCGGCACCAGCCAGCGCGGGCGGGGCGAGACCTGGGAGAGGACGTCGACGTCCACCTCCTCCGGTGGCGGCAGCGGCGTCTTCACCTTGCCGGGCACCGGCGGAGGCCGGGCGGCGGAGGAGGGCGGGGCGAAGTCCTTGCTGCTGAGCGGATCGTTCGCATAGGCGGTGCCGAGCACCGCGCTGTTCTCCACGTCCGGGAAGAGCTGCTTGATGTAGTGGCGCACCGCCCAGCTGGTGCAGGAGGTCTCCTTCAGGTAGCCCTCGAGCGCCGCGTGCAGCTCGTGCGCGTCTGGGCACCGGTCCTCCACCTTCGGCGCCATCGCCCAGAGGATGATCCGCTCCAGCTCCTTGGGGAAGTCCGCCACCAGCTCGGAGGGCTTGGGGTACTCGCCGGCGGCCGCGGCCCGCATCACCTCCACCTCGGTCTCGCCGCTGTAGGGCAGCTTGAAGGTGGTGGCCTGATAGAGGCAGACGCCCGCCGCGAAGATGTCCACGCGGTGGTCGAACTGGGACGCCTTGCCGTGGAACTGCTCCGGCGCCATGAACTTCAGCTTCCCCTTCACCGTGCCGGCGTTGGTGAGCTGGATCTGCCCGGCCGCCTTGGCCACGCCGAAGTCGAGCAGCTTGGACATGCCCTCCAGCGACACGAGGATGTTCTGCGGGCTCACGTCCCGGTGGATGAGCGAGAGCGGCTGGCCGCGCGCGTCCACCGCGTTGTGCGCGTAGTGGAGCGCCTCGCAGACGCCGGACATCACCCGCGCCGCCACCTGGTAGTTCGGCGCGCCCCGCTTGCGCCCTTCGCGGATCATCTGGCTGAAGGTGGGCCCGCGCACGTACTCCATGGCGATGTACGGGACGCCGTCAATCTGATCGATCTCGTAGATCTGGATGATGTTCGGGTGGGTGAGGTTGGCGGCGACGCGCGCCTCGTCCAGGAACATGTTCACGAACTGCGGGTCATCCGCGAGGTCCGGGAGGATCCGCTTGATCACCAGCACCTTGTCGAACCCGCCGATGCCGGACAGCCGGACCTTGAAGACCTCGGCCATGCCGCCGGCGCCGATGCGGCGCACGACGTGGTACTTGCCGAAGCGCGCCTCGTTGGTGTTTTTGGCTGAAGTGCTCACGGGTACGCCCTCTGCTTAGAAAGTGCCGCCCAGGCCGGTGTGGATGGCGTGGAACGCGGGGAAGTCGGTGAGCCACCAGTACTCGTAGCTGGCCTTGAGGAAGACCGAGTCGCCCAGGAGGATCTGCAGCGCCTGCGTGTAGCGGTAGACCCGGCTGTCGGTGGAGAGCGCCTCGAGCGAGCCCGGCATGGGCACGCCCACGCGCCGGAAGAGCTCGAAGCGGTAGAGCAAGATCAGGTGCGAGCCCAGCGGGTGCTCGGCCTCCACGTAGATCCCCCCCTTGTCGATGAAGGGATCGATGATCTGGTACTTGTAGCCGGCCGCGTCCCGGTCGATCTCCAGACGGATCATCGCCGCCTCGCTGCGCAGGGTGAGTGGCCCCACCCGCAGCGAGGCATCCGCTCCCAGCGCCGTGTACCTGCGGGTGGCCTCCGGGTCGTACTTCCCATGCATCCCGGAGAAGCCGAGCGAGAAGTCCCGGAACACCTTCCCGGTACCGGAGAAGGTGAGCACCGTGCGACCGCCGAACGAAGGCCACCGGTTGTTGTCGAGATAGTAGGGCGTGCGCATCGAGACCCACTCGATGTCGTTGTTGCCCTTGAAGCCGCCCACGGCGTACGCGCCGTACCAGAGCTGGACGTTGTCGCCGAACCAGAGCTGGCCGTAGAGCACCAGGCCGGTGTCCACGTACGGGGTGGGGACCACGCCCAGGTTGAATCCGCCGCGGCCGTAGTACGGCATGCGCCCCATCTCGTAGATGAGCGGCTTGCTCACCGAGCGGTGGCTGGTGGGGTCGTAGCGGACGGAGAACTCGCCGAACGGCACGCCGACGCGGCCCGCCTGGATGTTGAAGTACTGGCTGGGCGTGAAGTCGATGTGCGCCCGGTCCACCTCGAGCCCGTGGCAGCCGAAGCAGATTCGTCCGGAGAAGGAGAGGTTCTCGTGGACGTCCACTTCGATCTTCAGCGCGGCCTCCGGCGTGAGCGGCGAGAGGCTGGTGCCGCGCGCCATCGGCGAGCTCAGGTACCAGTAGTCCACGTACGCCGTGCCGGCGACGTTGGCGGTGGCGCCCCAGGCGCTCGCCGCGGCGATCGCCGTGAGCGGCAGCGCGCCGCACAAGAGCCGCAGGAGCAGCTTGAGCCGGCGCTCGCGCCGGGAGGGCGCCTGCACCTCGTTGACCTCGCCCACGGGCTCAGTCATTGGGGGCACCCCGCTTGATCCACGCCTCGATCTGCCGAATCGTCGCTTCGGGCAGCGGGGGTTTGTTGAGGGGCATCTGCGTCACCGGCGTGCCGCTGGTGGCGCCGCTGGCCGGCTTCCCGCGCAGCTTGAAGAGCAGGTAGCTGTTCTCCGGATCTCCCGGGACCACGCGGCGCATGCCCGCCACCTGGGTGGAGGGCGCGTTGACGAGCGACTTGTAGGCCTTGTCCGGTTCGAGCGTCATCGGCGCCACGGGCGGCGGGTCCTTCTGGTGGCAGTAGGACGTGGCGCAGGTAGGGGTGAAGACCTGCGTCATCAGCTGCGAGAACTTGGGGCCTTCGCCGTTCCCCTCGCCGGGGATCTCGTCGAAGCCGCAAGGGTGGAGCGGGTCGTAGCCGGGCGGCAGCTCTTCGCCGACGCGCGGGCCCGGCCAGCAGCCGGCGCTAAGGAGGAGCACGGAGGTCAGGAGCAGGGGGCGCATGGTCATCGCAGGGGGAACTGCGCGTCCTTCGTGTCGGAGTTGGTCAGCGCACGGGAGAACTCCACCGTCCAGCGGCCCGCGCTGTAGCGGCCGACGGCGCGCACGTCGTCCCGGCCGGGCGACGCGCGCTGCATGATCCAGCCGGGGATGCGCGCGGCGGGGCCGGCGCTGGTCCCGTCGAACGGGACGGCCACGGGCACGCCGGCGTCCGGCTTGAAGATGGCGAGCGGGTTGGTGTTGACGCCGAACTCGCTCATGGAGACGGGGACCTGGACGCCGCCGTCGAGCGTGAGCGAGTTCTGCACCGCCCAGTCGGCCATGCCGTCCTGCTTGCGCGAGCTCTCGTCGATGTACCCGTCGTCCGCGCTGCCCATGGGGTCGGACGTGGCGGCGCGCCATTGCCAGTAGTCGATCAGCTCGCCGGGGGCGTCCGTGTGCATGCGGAAGCGGTAGGCGCGGCCGGCGTCGCTCACGTCCCCGAGCCGCTCGCGGATGTGGCAGGCGGCCGAGCAGCCCACGGCCTCGAAGGCGGGGGCGCTCTTGTTGATGTTGAAGGCGAGGTACGCGCGGTCCTCGTTCTCGGTGGACTTCCGGAAGGTGCCGCCGTCCACGTACCAGCCGTCCCGGAAGCGGTTCTCGGTGCCGGTGGGGTCCGTCCACTGGAGCAGGAAGTAGATGCGCTCGTCGTCGTAGGCCGCGCGCACCGAGACGCTGGTGATGTTGAAGTCGTAGAGCTGGGTGCGGCCGTTGGCGAGCAGGTACTCGAGATCCCACTCGGACTGGGTCATGGAGATGGCGGCGCCGCGCGAGAGCATGGGCACCACGCTCTCCGGGAAGCCGGTCCAGTCGGTCGCGAAGCCGTCGAGGACGATGGGGGTGACCGCGCGGCGGCCGATGACGAGCGAGGAGCTCGGCTCGCCGCGGCGGAAGTGCAGCCCCACCAGCGAGGCGGTCTGGGGGATCCCGCCCGAGTTGTCGGTCAGGCCGATGGAGAAGGCGGTGTCCTCGGGAGTGGGGCCGCCGTCCCAGTCGTCGCCCGCGTCCACTTCCACGTCACCGTCGAGCCCGCCATCGTTGCAGTCCACCAGCACGGGCGTGGGCTCCGCGTTGGGGTCGGCCAGGATGCAGGCGTGAACCGCGAGGAGCAGAAGCCCCACCGGGACGATCCCCCGCAGGGATCGCAACGACGTAGTCATCGACTTCTCCTGCGCGCGAAAAGGGGGGAGCGCGCGTTGGTGCACTGAAAATCAGACATGAAGGTGCGGCGAAAAGGCTCGGAGTGAGCGCGTGGGTGCAGGAGCGTGCAAGTCGGCGCGCACTCCCCCAGCGCGACGGAAAAATTCGGGCGGCTGCGTATTTCAGGCGCAAAGCGGCCGGGTGGCCAGAAACCCTCCAGGATTTTCAGAGGGAGGCACGGCGGAAAATAACAGTGGGGCGGGGTGGTGCCGCTCGCCTGCACGCCGCGTGAACGTCAACGCGCCGAGCGCGATCGCGCGGTCGCTCTGCGGTGAGGCGAGCTCGCGACTCCCGCCGTCCACGCGCGTGGACGGCGTCGTCTTCCTGAACGTTGACGTTGACGTTGACGTTGTCGTGGACGTTGACGTGGACGGCGACGGCGACGGCGACGTGGCCGGCCGGTCCGCCGCAGCCCCGGATCGTCCGGCCACGTTCACGTCGCCGTCGCCGTCCACGTCAACGTCCACGACAAACGGTCACGTCAACGGTGGCGCGGTCACGTTCACCACGTCAACGTCCACGACAAACGGTCACGTCAACGATGGGCGCGGTCACGTTCACGGGTGCAGCGTGGCCGGGAGCGCGAGGGTTGCGCTCCCGGCCACGTGCGCCCGGTGCTGCGGCTTAGAGCCCGTAGGCGGAGCGGACGGCGCTCACCACCTGCGCGGCGGAGCAGGCGCCCGGCGGGCACCGGCGGCTGATGGAGTAGTTCGCGTTGAGCGCCTTCGCGCGGAAGTGCTCGTTCACGTCCGACTCCCACGCGCGCTTGTGGTTCTCGAAGCACTGCGCGCCCCAGCCCCCGGTGTAGCCGCTGCTGCCCACCTGCGAGAGGCACGCGGACTTGCTCTGCTTCCCCGTGGCGGCCTGGTACTCGCACCACTCGGTGCGGTGCAGCGAGTTGATCCGGCAGTAGCAGCCGGAGCCGCAGCTCGTCGTCACGCCCTTCTCGAAGTTGTAGTTCACGTAGCCGCTGCCCATGTTCTCGATGATTCCGCCCGAGAGCGGGTAGATGCGGGACGACTGGTAGAGCATGGCCAGGCCAATCGCCTTCAGCCCCTCCTCGTACTGGCCTTGGTCTTGGCCGCGCAGCGCCTGCAGAGACGGGATGAAGCCGGCGGCGTCCACGATCCAGCGCCCCACGCGCTCGGGGGACGGGTTGGCGACGACGACGGACGTGGTGATCCCCCCGGACGAATAGGTGCAGCGCTGCGCCGCGTACGGCCAGCCGGGGTAGCTCGCGGGCGTGCAGCTCTGCTCCACGTAGGGCCGGGGGCTGAGCAGGCTCACCAGCGAGCCCGGCACCGGGCCGCCGCCGCCGCCACCGCCGCCACCGCCACCGCCACCCCCGCCCCCGGACGGCGAAGCGGAGAGCACGTCGAACTGCCAGCTCCCGTCGTCGCCGGTCTCCGCGAGCGCGCTGTTCGAGTGGAGGATGAACTCGTGGAAGTTGCTCGTCGCGCCGAGGATGTGGATCTCCGTGTTGCCGGAGCCGGTGCCCTTCTTCTTGATCGCGAACAGGTCCGCCCGCCCGTCCCCGTCGTAGTCGCCGGCGTGGAACTCCCAGCCGCGGCCCGGGCCCACCGCCTCCAGCTGGCTGCGCGTGTGCACCAGGAAGCTCTGGAACCCGTCCGCGCCGTTGAGCACGTGGACGTCCGTGTTCACGTCCTCTCCGTGCGGCTGGCGGTAGAGGGCGAAGAGATCCGGGCGGCCGTCCGCGTTGACGTCCCCCACGGTGAAGCTCCAGGAGCCGTCTGTGCCGGTCTGCCCGAGCGCGGTGGCGCCGTGCAGGAGCCAGGACTGGAAGTTGTCCGCGCCGTTGAGGATGTGCAGCTCCGTCTGGCCAGAGCCGACGTTGGCCTTCTTCACCGCCCAGAGGTCCTTCCGGCCGTCCTGGTTGTAGTCCGCGACGAAGAACTCCCAGGCCTGGTCGTCGCCGGTCTCGTGCAGCGGCGTCCCCGTCTGGAGCAGGAAGCGCTTGAAGCCGGACGCGGCGTCGAGCACGTGGACCTCGGTGGAGCCCGTCCCGGTCCGCGAGCGGGAGATCCCCATCACATCCGGCCGGCCGTCCGCGTTGAAGTCCACCACCCGGAACACCCACTGCCCGGACACGCCTGTGTCGCCCAGCGCCGTCGTGGAGTGGAGGAAGAAGTTTTGAAAGCCAGACTTGGCTGAGAGCGCGTGGGCATCGAACTGCGGGGTGCGGTGGAAGAGGTAGAGCGCCGGGAGCTGGTCCGCGCTCAGGTCGGAGCTCACGCCGCCCAGCAGCTCGTCCTCCGCGGACGCCCCGCAGCCGAAGGCCACACAGCAGAGCAGGCCGAGAAGCAGACGCTTGCCAACGTTTGGAGGGTTCATGCCGCAGGCCCGGAGCAAGGCGCGAACCCGCCCGGAGCTGTCTGCGTTTCAGTCGCCCCCGGCGGTGCGTGTCCGCTCCACACCCACGACAAGCGCAAAGCGGCTTTGCGTGGACAGAGCGGGCGTTCCGCGGGTCCACTGCCGCCCGCCGTCAACGACGGAGCCCAGGCCTCTGGCTTTACAACCCCCCGCCGCCTGAGGCGGAACAGTGGCGCAGCCTGTAGCTGTCACAAGGCGCGAAGCCCCCGCGTTCGAAGTCCTGGCTGACGCGAAAGGGGCCAAGAATGCGAGCGATGGCGATGTCTTCGAATGTGGGCGAGTCGAGCGGTGGATGGCTGGTGAGCACGCAGGGGCAGGTGCTCCCTCTCCAAGAAAGCCGCCTGGCGGTGGAGGCGCGCGGCGGCGTCTCCCGCACCGTGCTGACCCAGCGGTTCAAGAACCCGTACGAGGAGCCGCTGCGCGTCCTCTACAAGCTGGCGCTGCCGGCGGATGGCGCGGTTGCGGGCTTCGCCTTCACGGTGGCGGGGGAGCGGATCTCCGGCGTGGTGGAGGGCAAGGCCAAGGCGAAGGAGCGCTTCGAGCGGGCCCTGGTGGAGGGGCGCAGCGCGGCGCTGCTTTCGCAGGAGCGCTCCAGCCTCTTCTCGCAGGAGGTGGGGAATGTCCCCCCGGGGCAGGAGGTGCTGTGCGAGGTGACGGTGGATCAGAAGCTCGCCTGGCTCGACGAGGGCGCGTGGGAGTGGCGCTTCCCCACGGTGGTGGCGCCCCGCTACATGGGCCACCCCGGCCGAGTGCCGGACGCGGCGGCGGTGAGCGTGCCCGTGGCGGACGGCGCGCTGACCGCGCGCGCCAGCCTCACCCTCACGGTTCGGGACGCGCTCGCGGAGGGCGCGCGGCCGGAGTCGCCCTCGCACGCGCTGGACGTGGAGCGACAGGTGCAGCGCACCACCGTCACGCTCGGCGGCGGCAGCGCGCGGCTGGACCGCGACGTGGTGGTCCGCTGGCGCGTGGCCGCCCCTGACGTGGGCGTCTTCGTGGAGTCCGAGGCGGCCTCTCGCGAAGGGCACGGCGGCGCGGCGCACGGGCTCGTCACGCTGGTGCCGCCCTCGCGCGGCGCGCGGCTCTTGCCCGTGGCCAGAGACCTCATCCTCCTGCTCGACACCAGCGGCTCGATGGGAGGCGAGCCGCTGGCGCAGGCCCGGGCGGTGGCGGGCGCGCTGATCGACACCCTGACCGACGCGGACCGGCTGGAGCTGGTGGAGTTCTCCAACGAGCCGCGGCGCTGGAAGCGCGGCGCGGTGCAGGCCACGGCGCAGAACAAGCAGAAGGCCCACGCCTGGCTCCAGGCGCTGGAGGCCAGCGGCGGCACCGAGATGCGCAGCGGGATCCTGGAGGCGCTGGCGCCGCTCTCCGCCGAGACGCAGCGGCAGGTGGTGCTGGTCACGGACGGGCAGATCGGCTTCGAGCGCGAGGTGGTGGAGGAGATCCTCCACCGGCTCCCGCCCGGCTCGCGGGTGCACACGGTGGGCGTGGGCAGCGCCGTCAACCGCTCGCTCACCGGCCCCGCCGCGCGCGCGGGCCGCGGCGTCGAGGCGATCATCGGCCTGGGCGAGGACCCCGAGCGCGCCGCGCGGCGCCTCGTGGCGCGCTCGGACGCGCCGCAGGTGGTGGGGCTCACGCTCACCGGCTCCGCGCTGGTGGAGCAGGTCCCCGCGCGGCTGCCGGACCTCTACGCCGGGGCCCCGGCGCTCCTCTCGGTGAAGCTGCGCCCAGAGGGCGGCGAGCTGCGCGTGTCCGGCCGCACCGCGGACGGGAGCTTTGAGCGGACGCTGCGGATCTCCCCCGCGTCCGCCGGCAACGGCGCGCTCGCCGCGCTCTTCGCCCGGGAGCGGGTGGAGGACCTGGAGATGGAGCTGGCCGCCGGCGCGCCCCGCCGCGACCGCGAGCTGGCGATCGAGCGGCTGGGCGTGGACTACCAGATCTCCACCCGGCTCACCTCCTGGGTGGCGGTGAGCACCAAGGTCACAGTGGACGCGA
Organism: Myxococcaceae bacterium; assembly: GCA_044229415.1. Taxonomy (GTDB): domain Bacteria; phylum Myxococcota; class Myxococcia; order Myxococcales; family Myxococcaceae; genus JBGATB01. Next base: position 79,887 of record JBGATB010000045.1, read on the forward strand.
CCGCGCCCATCCGCGAGGTGGAGCAGCCGCAGGAGCTGCCGCACGGGATGTCCGTCCAGGGGCTGGGGCTGCGCGGCGCGTCCGCGAGCCTGCCCAAGGGCTTCGTGCTGGGCGGGATGGCCCCGCCGCCGCCGGCGTCCGCCGCGCCGGCGCCGATGCAGCCCATGGCGCCGCGCCGCCTGCGCAAGAGCGAGGCTCGCGAAGAGGAGGGCGAGTCCACTGGCTCCTTCGAGAAGGCGGACCTCGAGCTCGACCAGGCCGCGGGCGCGCCGGCCGAGGCGCCTGAGTCCGAGTCGCTCACCCGCGCCGGCGTGGTGAAGTCCACCGAGCTGGCGCGCGGACCGGGCCAGGGCCGGCGGGACGCGCCCGCGGCCAGACCGCCGCCTGCGCCGAACTTCACGCCCACGGACGACGGCGAGCAGGACGGCGCGCCGCCACTGCAGGAGGCGGAGGAGGAGCCAGCGCAGATGGCGCCCGAGCCCGAGGCGCAGAAGGAGGTCGTCGAGTACAAGAAGAGCAAGGCGGCCCCGGCCAAGGCGCGCGGCAAGTCGGGCTCCGGAGGCGGCGCGCCCTGGCGGGCGCGGGGCTCGGTGCTCCTGCTCGAACCGGGCCTGGCGCTCCTCGCGGTGCCGCTGGCGCAGCCCTTCGCCTTCGATCCGGCGCGGGCGGTGCTCCTGCACCTCGCGGATGGACGGACGGTGACGGCGCAGCTCAAGGTGGAGCAGTCCACGCGCGGCGGTCAGGCGCAGGCAGGGCTCACGCTGCGGTTGGCGATCGTCCTGCCCTTCGCGCTGGCGCCGGGCGAGCTGCGCACGGTGGTGCTCTCCTCCGAGCAGGGCGAGCTCACCGTCGAGCTGTAGCCGGGTTCAACGGCGCCCCGCGCGTGAGGACGCGCGGGGTGCCGCGCCCGACATTCGGCGCCAGGGCCCGGCCGCTCTCGCGCTATGAACGAGGTCACGTGGTGGATCTGGACGTACACCTGGGTGGGATCGTCGCCGGCGAGCCGGACGCCTTCGCGCGTTGGTTGGCCGGCGCGGAGCGTCCAGTGCGCGCCTCGCTGCGGGACTTCGCGGCGTCGGTGGACACCGAGGCGGTCCTCCAGGAGTCGCTCTTGCGCGTGTGGCAGGTGGCGCCCCGCTTCAAGTCGGACGGGGCGCCCAACTCGCTCTTGCGCTTCGCCCTGCGCAGCGCGCGCAACCTCGCCGTCTCCGAGACGCGCCGCCACCGGCCGCAGCTCTTGCCGGACGAGGCGCTCCTGCGCGCGGCGGAGAGCTTCGCGGTGGACGTCGCCGCCGCGCCGGATCCGCTCCTGCGAGAGCGCATTGCCGAATGCCGCGAGAAGCTCCCGAAGAAGCCGGCGCTCGCCCTGGCCGCGCGCCTGGGCGGAGCGGGGCGCAGCGACGCCGAGCTCGCCGAGTCCTTGGCGATGAAGCTCAACACCTTCTTGCAGAACTTCACCCGCGCCCGCTCGCTGCTCGCGCGTTGCCTGGAGCGCGCCGGCGTCGCGCTCGACGAGGTGCTCTGACATGGCCAGCGCGCGCGAGCTCTTGATCGAGCAGGTCCTCTCCCCCCACCGCGAGGAGGACCCGCTCGGGGCGCTCCGCTCGCACCCGGCCTGGTTCGACCTCTCCGAGGAGGACCGGCGGTTCGCCTATGAAGAGGCAGCGCGCGCCCGCGCGATGGAGGCGGCGCTGGATCCCCAGGGGCTCTCCACCACAGGCAAGGCGTTGCTCGCGCGGATCCGCCGCGGCTGAGCCGTTCACCCCGAGCGAAGTCGAGGGGCGCGCATACCTCTCCTCCCGATCGCCCCTCGACTTCGCTCGGGGTGAGCGGAGGTGGACTCGGGCTCAGAAGATCGGCTTCGGATCCGTCTGGGGCGTGACGGCGTTGTGCTTCAGCCGGCGGCGGAGCGCGTCGATGCGCTGCTGCTCCTCCGCGGTGATCCCGCCAGCAGCCAGCTTGCGCCGCAGGTCCCAGATCTGTTTGCGCTCCGCGACGGTCAGCCCCTTGCCCAGCTTGAGCTTCCTGAAGACCGCCAGGATGGAGTCGTGGTCGGAGCCCGTCTTGATGCCCTGCTTCCGGCGCGCCCGCGTCTCCGCGAAGATCCAGTCGATGTGCGAGGCGCTGGGCACCCGAACCGGCTTGAGCCCGGTGCCCTTCATCAGCGGCTTCAGGTACTTCAGCTTGGCGGTGTTCATGTCGCCGGTGAGGAAGAAGTTTGCCTTGTCGCCGAAGCGCCGCTTCAGGTCCATCTGCAGGTCGGCCAGCTCCCGGACCTGCTCCTCATGGAACCGCTTGTTCCGGGGGATCCGGATCGACTGCGTCAGGTGCGTGTTGGTGACGACGTTCACTTCGCCCGACTCGCGGTCGCGCAAGGCCACCCAGTTGCCGAACCGGGGGGGATTCCAGCTCGTGCGAGGCGTGAACTGCCGCGAGCCCTCCGCCACCAGCTTGAACCGCTTCTTGTTGTAGGCGACCGGGACGTCCGTCTCGAGGTTGACGCCGTAGCCGTGCTTGGCGAGGAAGCCTTTCAGGCGACCCAGATCACCGTTGTAGAACTCCTGAAAGCCGATCGCGTCCGGCTTCGTGCTCAGCAGCCGCTTCAGGTCCCGCGCGGTCGCCTCCCACGACATGCTCCGCTTGAGGTTCGAGCTGATGATCTTCATGCCGCGGTTGCTGGCGGGAGCAGCGGCGGGCGGCGTGATCCGGGCGGAAGCGTGAGCGATCTTCGTCATGTCTTATTTGTCGAGAAGGCCGCGCGGCCGGTTGTTTCGGCTACCGCCGCGGCTTACCCGCCGCTGTCACCCGCCGGCGCTCCCACACCCCGTAAAACCCGGATCGGGCGGCTGATCCGCGACGCCGCGCGTCAGGGTCAACCGTAAAGTTCAGAAGTTAGCTTCCTAGGGTGAGCTTTCGGAGTTGTTTTCTAGCCTGGAAACCTAATATTGCTGCCCTCAACACTAGGCCGCCGCCGATTTACGGCAACCGCTGGTGAGACCCCGGCGCTCGGCGACCCCCACCACCGGAGGATACACATGGAAGC
>JBGATB010000003.1:0-311822 GCA_044229415.1 Myxococcaceae bacterium
GCATGGGCACGGTCAGGAGGTGCAAGTCCTCTGGGAAGCAGGTCGTAGCGACCCAAGCAACTCGCAAGGTTTGTCGGCCGCGAGGCCGGGACTGAAAGAAGCGATAGCGAAGCCACGGCTCGACGTACAGGAACCGGATTTGAGGCGGACATGCGAGGGGTGAGCGGACCGACGACCGCGAAACTCCCACGACCTAGGCGCGTGGACGTATATCCGGCGAGCGCGGGGCGAAGACCGGAGCCCCTTACCTGGGGAGATCTCGCTCGCGCCTGAAAGGGCGACGGAGAAGAGTCCGGAGCGAGAAGTCAGCAGAGGCCGTAGTAGCGCCGAGCACGCCGACAGGGATGGCCACCCGCCTACTGGAAGTCGGAGGGGCGCGACAGCGCGAAGGGCCGAACAGAAGGAAGAGCTGGACGAACGTGAGTCCTGACGACGCCAAGCATCAGAAACCAGAACGACCTGGGCTCCGGGAGAGCGGCAAGGGTGAACCCCGAGCTGCCTCTGCGAGCGACGAAGCGACGGAAGCGACGCACGAGGCCGCAGGCTCAGGAAACGAGCGCCTGATGGAAGAGGCGCTCGCACGCAACAACGTGCAGTCGGCGTTGCAGCGAGTGCAGAGGAACAAGGGAAGTCCCGGCATCGACGGGATGACGGTGGAGGAGCTCCCGAAGTGGCTGGAGGCGAACTGGACGGCTGTACGAGCGCGGCTGCTCGATGGCACGTACAAACCGCAGCCAGTGAAGCAGAAGGAGATCCCGAAGAGCGGCGGCGGAGTCCGAAAGCTTGGGATTCCTACGGTGCTCGACCGACTCATCCAGCAATGCGTGCTGCAGGTGCTGCAGCCGCGCATTGACCCGACGTTCTCTCAACGGAGCTATGGCTTTCGGCCCGGACGAAGTGCGCACGACGCGCTTGAAGCGGCAGCGGAGTACATCCGGGAAGGGCGCCAGTGGGTCGTCGACGTGGACCTCGAGAAATTCTTCGACCGCGTCAACCACGACATGTTGATGGGACGGCTTGCCCGAAGAATCACGGACAAGCGGATGCTGAGACTCATTCGCAGCTACCTGAACGCCGGCATCATGGTGAACGGGGTGGTGATGGCGGAGGACTCGGGGACGCCGCAAGGCGGACCCCTGTCGCCGCTGCTCGCGAATGTGCTCCTCGACGACGTGGATAGGGAGCTGGAGAAGCGAGGCCACGCCTTCGCGAGGTACGCGGACGATTGCAACGTCTACGTGCGCTCAGAGAAGGCGGGGCATCGCGTGCTTGAGGGGCTGAGGAAGCTCTTCGGGAAGCTCCGGCTGCAAATCAACGAAGCGAAGAGCGGGGTCGCACCGGTAACGGAACGGAAATTTCTGGGACACAGCTTCGTGCTGGAGCCACCGGAGGAGGTCCGATTCGTCGTCGCCCCAAAAGCCCTTGAGGCGCTGAAACAGGCCGTCCGCGGAATGACTTCGCGGGCGGGTGGATGGTCCATGGAAAAAGTCATCGCCGCTCTCGCGCTGAAGCTGCGCGGGTGGAGGCAGTTTTTCCGACTGGTGGAGGGGAAGCGGTTTCTGTCCCTCGATTCATGGATCCGCCACCGACTGCGAGCGCTTCAGCTGAAGCAGTGGAAGACGCCTCGTCGAATAGAGGCAGAGATGCGAAAGCGACACGTGCCCGAAAGGGATGCGCGTGCAGTCGTCGCGCATCACCGACGCTACTGGGCACTGTCCCGCCAGCCCGCGATGCACAAGGCGCTGGGAAACATCCACTTCGACTGCTCAGGGGTTCCCCGACTCGCCGTGGACCTCAACCATCTGAACCGCCGGATACGGACCCGTACGTCCGGTGGTGTGGGAGGGGGCGCGGCGTGAGCCGCCCCCCTATCCCGATAGGGGCGGTACCGCGCCCGAAGCGGGGCAGAGGGAACCACGAACTTGGGTGCCCCCCTCGACTACGGCCTGCGGCCTACGGTCGGGGGTGAACGGGGGGCGGGAGCCCACAGAACTCTGCGGCCCGCCGTCAGTTGGTGGAGAGGCTCTGCGGCGGCTCCACCAGCGGGAAGTGGAGCGAGAAGGTGGTCCCGCGCCCCAGCTGGGTGCTGACCGAGACGCTGCCCCGGTGCGCCTCGGCGAAGCGGCGCACCACCGCGAGCCCCAGGCCGGTGCCAGTGGCCTTGGTGGTGAAGAACGGCTGGAACAGCTTGGCCTGGGCCTCGGGGGAGACGCCCGGGCCGCTGTCCGCCACGTCCACCCGCACGTGCCGCGCCCCGTCCCGCTCCTCCTCGCGCGCGCGCACGGTGATCTCTCCGCCGCCGGGCATCGCCTGGAGCGCATTGAGCATCAAGTTGAGGATCATCTGGCGCATCATCCGCTCGTCCACCGCCAGGGGCGGGAGGGTGGAGGGGATGTCCAGGTTCACGTTGAAGCGGCCACGCTCCACGCCGTAGGTGGCCAGCCCCACCGCGTGCGCGATCAGCGGCTCCAGCGGCCGGCTCACCCGCTCCGCCTCGCGGGGCCGGGCGAAGTTGAGCAGGTCCTCCACAATCCGGTTCAGCCGGTCCGCCTCTTCGCGCAAAAAGCCCATCATCTGTGATGACGCATCCGAGGGCGCGCGCGGCTTGAGCGCCTCCAGCACGTTGAAGATCACCCCCAGGGAGTTGCGCATCTCGTGCGCGATCGCCGCGCTCATCTCGCCCACCGCCGCCAGCCGCTCCTTCTCGACCAGCTCCTCCTGCGTCTTGGCGATCTTCTCGTAGCTCTGCAGGAGCGCGGTGCGGGAGTGCTGCAGCTCCTGATCGCGCCGCTGGATCTCCGCCACCATGGTGTTGAAGGCCTGCGAGAGCTTGCCGATCTCGTTGCGCCCCGGGTCCTTGACCCGCACCGAGTAGTCCGCGTTTTCGGTGATCCGCTGCGCCACGGACGAGAGCGCGAGGATCGGCCGGGAGATCACCCGCTGGAGCATGAACGCGAACGCCAACGCGAACAGCCCCAGCCCCACCGCCACCAACCCCACGCTCCAGAAGAAGCCGTGCGTGAGCTGCCGCAAGGGCTCGTCGGAGATCCGCAGGACCAGTGTGCCGTAGCGATCCTCCCGGTGGCTGACCGGCTGCGAGACATCCACGTAGCCGTCGCCTTTGGTCACCCCCGAGCCCCGCTGCGGATCCGCGAGCTGCACCGGCGGCGCCGGGGCGTCCGGCTTGGTCTCCGCCGGGAAGGCCGCGAACAGCCGCCCCTGCGCGTCGTAGAGGCCGGCGTAGAGCACCTCGTCCAGCTTTCCCACCAGCGCCAGCTGCCGCGCCGCGTCCTCCGGGTGCACGAAGGCCAGGTCCACCGCGCAGTACTCCGCCGCCAGCCGCGCCGTGAGCAGGTTCCGCGAGAGGATGTTCTTCTCGAGCGCGTCGAACTGGTGGAGCGCTCCCACGCCCAGCCCGCCCGCGAGCGGCAGCAGCACGCCCAGGAAGATGATCACCGTCAGCTGCGCGCGGATGGACGAGAGCGGCTTCACGGCGTCTCCTCCACCCGCCGAGCCATGCGCAGCAGCCCCGAGCCCAGCTTCAGCCCGGAGAGCCGCGCCGCTTCGGTGTTGATCTCGAACCGCATCAGCTGACCCTCGCGGTAGAAGCCGATGATCGCACCGTTCGGAGGATGGCTCACCCGCTCCGTCACCGTCAGCACCGGCTGGTGGGTGGTGTGCGCCAGCACGTGCCACAGCACCCGCTCCATGCCTTCGGAGATCACCACCACCTGGCAGCCCGGCACCTCGCACGGGCTGGCCAGCGCGCGCACCACCACCGGCCGCCCCTTCACCTTCGTCCCGCGGGCAACCCGGTCCAGCACGCGGCCCACCTCGCTGTCACCCAGCCGGCAGAGCGTGAAGGGAGCGGCGGGTACGGGGAAGACCTCCGGCGGCCACTCCACGAAGCTCGTGAAGCGCTGGATGAACTGCGCCTTGAGCTCCGGCTCCGGCACGGCGTCATCCCCGGCCTGGGCCGGCGCCGTGAGCACGGCGAGCAGTGGCAGGAGGCGGCGGAACCTCCGGATGGCGGAGCGAGACACAACGTCCTTCGTAGGGTGGGGGTGTAGCCCAAACCCCGAAAATGCAGACAGCTACTACGTCCGAGGAAGCAATGACAACCATCGCAGCCCGCCACGTCCCCGAGCTCCGTAGTATGCCGCCGCCCGGATGAAGGTGGCTCTCGTTCATGACTGGCTGCTCGCGCGCCGCGGCGGTGAGAAGGTGCTGGAGGCGCTCTGCGAGCTGTACCCGGACGCGGAGCTCTTCACGCTGCTCTATGCCCCCGGGACGGTGGGGCCGAAGGTGGAGCGCCACCCCATCCACACCTCGTTCCTCCAGCGGATCCCCGGCGCGCTCACCGCCTACCGGCACCTGCTCCCGCTGATGCCCGCGGCGATCGAGAGCCTCTCGCTGCGCGGGTTCGACCTCGTCATCTCCTCCAGCCACTGCGTGGCCAAGGGCGCCCGTGTCCCCGAGGGCATCCCGCACCTCTCCTACGTGCACGCGCCCATGCGCTACATGTGGGATCAGTTCGACGACTACTTTGGCAGCGGGCGCGCCAGCCCCGCGGTACGAGCCGGCGCCCTGGCCCTGCGCCCCGCGCTGCGCTGGTGGGACCGCCGCAGCGCCCGCGGCGTCCACCGCTTCGTGGCCAACGGGCGCCACGTGGCCAGTCAGCTCCTGCGCCTCTACGGCCGCGAGGCCTCGGTGGTCCACCCTCCGGTGGAGCTCGAGCGCTACGCGGCCGCGCCGCTCACCGGCACGGGGCAGGGTGGCTACTTCCTCTGGGCCGGCGCCGTGGTGCCCAACAAGCGGTTGGACCTGGCGCTCGCCGCGTTCCGCCGGTTCGACGCGCCGCTCTGGATCGCCGGCTACGGGACGGACTCGCCGCAGCTGCAGCGCGCCGCCCCGCCCAACGTGCGCTGGCTGGGCGCGGTGAGCGACGCAGAGCTCGCCACGCTCTACCGGGAGGCCCGCGCGCTCGTCTTCCCCGGGGTGGAGGACTTCGGGATCACGCCGATCGAGGCGCAGGCGTCCGGCCGTCCGGTGATCGCCTTCGCCCGCGGCGGCGCGCTGGAGACGGTCACCTCACAGACCGGCCTCTTCTTCGACGCGCAGACCCCGGAGTCGCTCGAGGCCGCGCTGCGGCAATTCGACGAGTGGGAGATGCACTTCCAACCGGCGGACGCACGCCGCAACGCGCTGCGCTTCTCTCGCGGGGCTTTCCTGGATTCCATGCGTGAGGAGGTCGCTCACCTGACCTCCGCGCGGATGCGGTAGGCTCACAGCCGCCCCCCAGGGAGGTTTCAAAGCCATGAAGTCATCCGATGAGCGCCGCCGCCACCCACGGGTCGCGGTCCGGCTGCAGATCAAGCGCCGCACCACCGTCCACGCCCCAGATCAGGTCGAGTACGCCACGGATCTCTCCGAGGGCGGGCTCTTCATCCGCACCGCGCAGAACGACATGAAGCCGGGCGCCACGCTGGACGTGGCCTTCGCCCCCAGCGGCCACAGCCGCGAGGTCCAGGCGCGCGGCCGCGTGGTCCGCGTCACCAGCGAGGGCGTGGCGATCGAGTTCATCGAGCTCGATCCGGACTCCAAGCTCCTGCTCAACCTCGCGCTCGCGTCCTGAACGCGGCGCAAAAGGCTGTGCTCTGATGCTGGGTCATGATCTCTGATCTCGTGAAGGACGCGGTGGAGCTGGCGCGCGCCGCCAGCGGCGAGTCCGGCGCGCGCGCCGTGGCCTCGGCGGTGCTCTCCACGGACTCGTACCGGATCACCGCGCTCAACCGCGCGCGGGAGCTGGCCCGGCGCCTGCGCGTGCCGCTGGTCAACCACGCCCTGCGCGTGGTGCAGACCGCGGTGCTCGGCGTGGAGATCGGCAAGGAGGTGACGCTGGGGTTCGGCGTCTACTTCGTCCACCCGCTCGGCGTGGTGATCGGCGGGGACGCGCGGATCGGAGACCGGGTCCGCTTCTACGGCAACAACACCGTGGGCACCGCCAAGGACAACGGCTACCCGGTGATCGAAGAGGACGTGTGGATCGGCGCCGGCGCGCGGATCCTCGGCCCCATCCGGATCGGCGCCCGCTCCCGCATCGGCGCCAACGCGGTGGTGCTGGACGACGTGCCGCCGGACCACGTGGCGGTGGGCATCCCCGCGCGGATCTTCCCGCGCGAGCGGGAGGAGCGGTCCCAGCCGCACTGAGCAAGCCGCGGCTGTGCACTGGAGCACGGCTCGCCCCGGTCAGCCTTGTCGAGCCGCCCCTGCGTGACCAGCTGTCCCGCGGGAGGCGGTATGGGGCGACTGGCGGCGATCTTTGGATGCCTGTTGGTGGCGGCTTGCGCCCCGATTCGCCTGCAGCTGGGCGGCCGGCGTCGTGCTGCGCGAGGTGCCGCTGCCGGTCCACGCGGCGTACCGGTACGTAGGGGTACGGGAGTTGCCCGGCCAGCCCCCGCTCTTGTTTGGCTACCTGGACGGTCAAGGCACTGCCTTCGGGCAGAGGGTCACCGCAGACTGCGGCTTCGTCCTCAGGCTCTAGGCGGGCTCGGGCCCCAGCTCCTGGAGTCGGGGCGACTGATGTCCCCGCGCCTCTTCAGAAGCGTCGGATTCGCCTTTTCCGGCGAAGACCCGCATCGGGATTTCCATGAGTTGCGAGGAGGCAGACGCGCGTTTCAGACGCTTTTGAAGAGGCGCTGGACCCCCTCCCTGGAACGGAGCGCGCGAAGCCGATCGCCCGCTCCGCCTCGTCGTGGCAGTGCTACCCACCGCGCCAGGAGCGCGTTACCGCGGGAGCCATGCGGGCAAAGGCGAGCGCGACCCTTTGCGGTTCCCGACCTCTCCTGGCCTTCTGCGCGGGTTCCCTCTCCGCGGACGCGGCCGAACTAGAGGTGCAGCCGCGCCCGCGCGTAGCCCGCGAGCCCGAGCAGGGTCTTCGCCGCGCTGCCGCACTCCTCGCGCAGGCCGCGGTAGTACTCCATCGTGTAGACGACGGAGGTCCCTGCGAAGGCGAGCCGCTGCAGCCCGGCCCTGTCCAACAGCTGCGTCGCGCGCATGGCCGCGTTGGACACGGGGGTGGTGGCGCCGGGGAAGACCATCGCCGCCACCAGGAGCGGGCTGGCCAGCGGGTTCATCTGGAAGAGGAACCGGTAGGGGCTGGCGTGGGCCGCGTCCGCGTGCTTCTGGGCGATGCGCCGGTCGAACACGCCGTAGCGCCGGGCCCGCCGCAGCCACTTCTCGTAGCTGGTGTGGTCGCTGCCGTGGAGGGTGAAGGCCTCTTCGTCGAGGACGAACTGGGCGCCCAGCCGCTCCAGCTTGAGCCCCAGCTCCGCGTCTTCCGACTGGCCGAGCGTGAGATCGAATCCACCCGCGGCGAGATAGTCCGCCCGCCGGAACGACACGTTCCCGGTGAAGAGCGCGGTGCCGGTCAGCTGCGAGCGCCCCGCCTTGATGTTGGCCACGTGCTTGTCGAGCAGGTACGCGTACCACCGCTCGAAGAGCGGCATGGACGCGAGCGCCGGATCCGGGTGGATCCGCCCGAGCACCACGCGCGACTGGCCGTCCGCATAGTGGCGCAGGTGCCGCTCCAGGAACGGCGGCTCCACCTGCATGTCGTCATCGGTGATGAGGATCACCTCGCCCTTGGCCTCGAGCACCCCGCGGTGCCGGGCCGCCGCCGCGCCCCCGTTCGCCTGCTCCACGACGGTGAGGCCGCACGGCACCCGCAGCGCCTCGAGCGCCGCCCGGGGGGACTGGCGCGAGCCGTCATCCACCACCACGACCTCGTAGTCGCCCGGCGCGAGCGTCTGCTTCGCCAGCTGCTGCACCAACCGGACGATCAGGTCCGGCCGGTTGTAGGTGGCCACCACCACGCTCAGGCGGGGCGCGCTCACTTGCCGGGGCTTCCTTCGCGGGCGGTGCGCACCCACTCATCCTTGCGCGCCGAACCGCCGCGGAAGAGCAGGGTGACCTTCCAGAGCAGGTAGACCGGCGCGAACGCGAGATCCACCAGGCCCCGCAGCCCGGAGCCAGACAGCCACCAGCCGCGCAGCACGTAGGCGCCCAGGAAGAGCGAGCTGAACGTGTAGAGCAGCCGCGAGACGGGCGCCCCGCCGGTCACCCACGCCAGCACCCCAGCGGCCAGCCCGCCGAAGAACACCGCCGCGGCCACGTACGAGAGCGGCGGCACCAGGACGTCCATCGCCAGATCGAACAGGAGCCGGCTGCGCAGCTCCACCGCGTCCTTGAGCAGCGGCCCCGCGTGCAGCCGGGCGATCTGCAGCCGCCCGCCCTCCCAGCGCCGCCGCTGCGAGCGCGAGGCCTTCTCGCCGGAGACCATCTCCCCGTAGACGTGCGCCTCGGCCGCGTACCAGACGCGCACCCCGGCCCGCCCGAGCCGGATCCCGTACTCGAGATCCTCCACGATGGAGAACGCGTCGTGCGGCACCCGCCGCAGCACGTCCAGCGTGAAGCACATGCCGTTGCCGCGCAGCCCGCAGGAGACGCGCAGCCGCTCCCGCCCCAGCGAGCGCAGGATGTGGAACATCCCCAGGGCGATCGCCATCAGCCGCGTGCGCCAGGAGGCGTCCCGGTTGGCCACCGCGTAGTCCGCCTGCACCGCGTGCGCGCCCTGCTCCAGCCGCGCCGCGAAAGCGCGCAGCAGGTTGTCGCTGACGAGCGTGTCCGCGTCCACCACCACCACCGCGTCCGCTTGGCCGTCCCGCTCGCTGCGCTCGAACGCGTGCGCCAGCGCGTACCCCTTGCCGCGCTTCTGCGAGTCGGTGCGCACCAGCACGGTGGCGCCCGCCTCGCGGGCCCGGTCCGCGGTGGCGTCCGTGCAGTTGTCCGCCACCACCAGCACCCGCCGCTGGTGCGCCGGGTAGTCCACGCAGCACAGGCTCGCCACGGTGCGGGCGATCCCCTGCTCCTCGTTGTGCGCCGGGACCACGATGTCGAACCGGAGCGCGGACGGCGCCAGCTCGGGCGCCCGCGGCCGCCGGGAGAAGAGGGTGAGGACGAACAGGTAGAGGGTGACCGCCAGCACCGGCAGCGAGAGCGCCGCCAGGAGCAGGTCCAGGGCGAGCCTCATCCGCTGACCCCGGACGCCTTCGCCCGGATCAGCACCTGCTCCACCTGCCGTGAGAACTCCGCCCGGGTGAAGGGCTTGATCAAGTAGCTGCTCACCCCCACCTCCTCCGCGTGCGCCCGGTCCTCCGGCAGCGTCCGCGCGCTCATCATCAAGACGGGGAGGTGCTTGAGCGCTGGGGAAGAGCGGATGTACTCGCAGACCTCGTAGCCGGAGGTCTCCGGCAGCATGAGATCCAGGCAGACCAGGCAGAGGGCAGGGGCCTGGGAGAGCAGCCGGATCGCGGACGCGCCGTCCGCCGCCTCCACCGTCTCGAAGCCGAGCACGCCGAGATAACCCGCCACCAGCCGCCGCAGCGCGGGATCATCCTCGACGATCAGCACCTTTCCCTTGGGAGCCATGAACGTTGTCAGTGTGGGAGGCGCTGTTCGACCGGCGGATGTTTCACGGCAAGCCTACCGCTCCCTTCGCCCGCGACAGAAGGGGGCTATTCGACGACGACGATGTCTCCGGGCGAAAGCTTGAACGCCGCCGCCCCGCCCCGGGCGTGGGTCAGCGCGTCGTAGGTGAAGCGGATGCGGGTGGGAGGCTCCTCGGGCGAGGTGCGACGAAGGACGAAAATGTATTCGTCCCGCGCCCGGATCCCCAGCCCCCCCGCCGCGGCGAGCGCCTGCAGCACGCCGCTGCCCGGCTCCAGGGAGAAGACGCCGTTCTGCGCCACCTCTCCCATGACCGGGATGGAGAGCGGCCGCGTCTCCTCCAGCGTCAGCGTCACCACCGGGTTGCTGATGAAGTCCTTGAGCCGAACGTTGAGCTGGGCGGCCAGCACGCTCGGTCCCAGGCCGGCGGCCATCACGTCGTTCAAGAAGGGCAGGGAGATCTTTCCGTCCCCACGCACCTTGGTGCGCCCGCTCATTCCAGGCTGGTTCCACACCTGGACGTTGAGCACGTCCCCCGGAGAGATCAGGTAGCCCCTGTCCGGCCCCTGGGGCGCCGGTGAGGCGCCCTCGAAGTCGTCCACCCAGACGAACTTGCCCAGGTGGCCGCAGCCCGCGGCCAGCGCCGCCAGCGCGGCCACCGTGGCCCACTGGGCGAGGCCTGTTCCCCTCGGAGATCTCGTCGGCATCGGCGCGGGCATGCTAGTCGAACGCGAAGGTCAGAGGGCGCCGTTCTCGTTGAACGCCAGGGCCACGTAACCGCCCCAGGCGAACGGCGCCCCGGCCAGCTCCAGCCCGCTCTGCCAGCCCGCCCGCATCCCCGCCTCCAGCTGGAAGCGGCGCGAGAAGAGGTAGGCGGCCCCGAGATCCCCGGTCAGCACGGTGGTGCCGCGCCGCTCCCACCCGGTGACCGCCAGCGAGCCGGCCGCCCGCGCGTTCACGGTGAGTCGCTGGTACGCCCAGGACGCCCCGAGCGCCGCCTCCACCCGGTGGTAGACGCGCCCGCCGAACGGATCCACGTACGGGGCCAGCTGCACCTCGCCGTGCAGGTGCAGCGGGTTGGAGAAGAGGCCGGTCTGGTAGTTGAGCGCCGCCCCCGCCACGGGCAGCCCCGCCGTCTCCACCACGCCGTCCTCGCGCACCGCGCGGAAGCCGGAGAGCCCCACCCGCAGCTCACCCGAGAGCGGGCGCAGGAGCTGGCGCGCCCAGCGCGCGTCCACCACCAGGACGCTGGCGCGCCGCCCGTTGGAGAAGCGCGAGTCCCGTGCCGTGACGCCGCTCCCCACCGTGTCCCGGTCCGTCACCAGGTACGAGAGCAGCCCTTCGAAGTGCGGCCCCTGCTGCAGCGGGAGCAGGTCCCGCACGCTCTCGTCCGCGCCGCCGGAGATCTCGTAGCCGCCCGAGGCCATCAGGAACCAGAGCCGCCCGAACGCCAGCGCCAGGCCGGCCGAGGAGTTGGAGGCGAAGTAGGGCGCCGAGCCCCGGAGCTGCAGGCCATCCAGCGGCGCGCCCACGTCCGGCAGCGGCGCGCCCGCGGTGGGGGCCTGGCCCGGGCCGCCGCCCGGATCGCCCGGGGAGGCGGGCGCGGCGGAGAGCAGGGTGAACTCGCGCAGGCCGTAGGTGAGCTCCTGCCGCGCGAAGAGCACCTTGCCTTCACCCACCGCCAGCTCCGCGGTCAGCGCGCCGGTGTGCAGCAGCTCCGGCGTGCGGGGGTTGGTCAGCTCGTAGAGGGCGAGCCTCGCCTGGTACGAGCCGGTGAGCCGAAGCGCGTCCAGCTGGAGGCCCAGCGTGCCGCGCGGGCTCAGGTCCAGGACGCTGCTGGCCTGCGCGGACGAGTCCACCGCGGCGCGGGCCTCCGAGCGGACGGCCAGCTCGTAGTGCGCGCGCGGGGTGAGCGCGAGCAGGGCGGCGGCGAGGGAGGCGGCGGGCAGCATCGGCGGGCCTTCGGCTACTCCACCACCAGCGCGTCACCGGCGCGCAGCTGGAACTGGGCGGACGGCCCCTCCACGTGGATCAGCTCGTGGTAGCGGAAGCGGATGCGCAAGGGCTCGGCGCCGGGCGCCTCGCGGCGCAGCACGTAGACCGAGTCCCGGGAGGCGTACGGGGTGAAGCCGCCGGCGGTGGCCAGCGCGTGCAGCACGCTCACCCCCGGCTCCAGCGCGTACTGCCCCGGCCGGCCCACCTCGCCCAAGATCGAGACGGAGAGCGTCTTCGCCTCCTCGAGCGAGACCGTGACCGTGGGCTTGACGATGAACTCCTTGAGCAGCTGCTGGAGGTTCGAGGAGATCGCCGCGGGCGTCTGGCCCGCCACCGGGACGTCGTTCACGAAGGGGATGGAGATCTTCCCGTCCGCCCGGACGCGCGCCCGGGTGGTCATCGCGTCCTGGTTGAAGACGCGCACCAGGAGCACGTCCCCGGGGTGGACCACGTACTCGCGCTCCACCACCTCCGTCCCCGCGTAGCGGTCCGCCCAGGTGAAGGGCGCGGGCTTGGCGCACGCGGCGAAGGTCAGCAGCAAGAGGCCGGCGCGCAGCAGCGGACGGGAGGCGGAGCTCACGGAGGAGGAGACTAGCTCGCGCCGCGCCCGGTCAGCACCACCGGCACCGTCTTCAGGATCAGGTTGAAGTCCTGAACCAGGCTCCAGTGGTCGATGTACTGCATGTCCAGGAACATCCACTGCTCGAAGGAGATCTGGTTGCGGCCGCTCACCTGCCAGATGCAGGTCAGGCCCGGGCGCACGGAGAGGCGGCGGCGCTGCCACGCCTCGTACTTGGCCACCTCGCTGGGCACCGGCGGGCGCGGGCCGACGATCGCCATGTCGCCGCGCAGCACGTTGATCAGCTGGGGGAGCTCGTCGATCGAGTACTTGCGGATGAAGCGGCCGATCGCGGTGATCCGCGGGTCGTGCTTCATCTTGAAGACCGGGCCGGTCTGCTCGTTCTGCGCCTCCAGCTTGGCCTTCAGCTCCTCGGCGTTCACCACCATGGAGCGGAACTTCAGCATCCGGAACGGCTTGCCGTGCAGCCCCACCCGGACCTGCTTGAAGAAGATGGGCCCGCGGGAGGTGAGCTTGATCACCGCCGCCACCACGAAGAAGAGCGGCAAGAGCAGCCACACCGCCACGCCCGCGGCGACGATGTCGAACAGCCGCTTGAGCGCCATCTGGCTCGGCTTCGCGCTCACCGACAGGTAGTGGATGTAGCCGTCCGAGATGGCCTTGGAGAGGACCGGGCGCGCGCGGTCCAGCCGGAAGCAGTAGGCCGGCAGCGCGAACGGGACGCCAAAGCGCTCGCAGATCTTGATCGCCGCCTGCATCTCCGCGGCGTGCTTGAGCGCGTTGCCGGCGATGTAGACCTCGCTCACCGGCAGGGTCTTGAGCATGCCCTCCAGATCCGCGCTGGCGCCCAGCACCTTGTTGCGGATCGCCTCGGGCTTGCCCTCGTCGCCGAAGCGGAGGAAGCCGAGCACGTGGCGGCGGGTGCGGTTCTCGAGGTCCTCGCCGGTGAGCCGGCCCAGCGGCCCGGTGCCCACGATCAGGACCTCATCCATCGGGCCGTCACCGCGGGAGAGCGGGCGGAACAGGAAAAGGCGCAGGAACAGCACGGACGGCCAGAAGAAGAGGAGGAAGTAGCCCACCGACGGCAGCGCCGCGCCATCCGGCGCCACCAGCGTGAAGACGCCGAGCACGGTGGTGTTCGCCATCACGAGCACCGAGACCAGGGCCGCGTCGTCGTGCGGCTCGCGGTCCGTGGCCCACGGGTCGTAGTGGCGCAGGGCGGTGGAGACGAAGATCCAGACGAACGCTTCCGCCGCGCAGAACCACGCCAGCTCGACGGAGGAGCCCGCGAGCGGCGCCGTCATCCAGGTGGCGAGGACCAGCGCCAGCAGCAGCAGCGCCAGATCCACGAACAGGTTCAGCCTTGCGGTACGGCTCGGAGCCAGACGGCCCAACAGCGAAGTCATCGACCACCCTCGTACTCACCACTTCCGAGGGGCCCACGTCCCCTCGGCCGTAGTGGGTTATCTGCAGTTCTTACAGTGAGTTTCTCCGGGCTCGGAATCTCACCGTGGAGGTGCGTCAAGCAAGTGACGGTCCACCACTGTCCACATGTTGGAGCACCAGTTTATGAACGTTTGTGATTTCAGCCACATCAAAAGGAGTGCGCCTGCATGTACCAGCTGCAGGCCCGGCGGACAAACCCAGCACGACAAGACGAAACGCCTACAGCCACTGACCTGTGCGGAAACGCTCCGAATCTCGGATCTTCCCGGGCTGCTGCAAGTGATCGCACGACGCGGATCCGCGGGCCCATCCGTGTGTCTCCCAAGGCGAGTCACCCACGAGGGGTGTACGCGTGTGAAGACAGGCGAGCAGCGAACAGTCGCCGTTACACGGCCTCGAAGCGCGTCCCGTCCGCGGCGCCGCCCGGCCGGGAGCGCCGGTCCACCACCGCCAGCGCGCGCGCCAGCCGCCTCGCGCCCTCCTGGAGGCGCGCCGGCGGCTCGGCGCAGAAGGTGAGCCGCACGCCGCGGGGCGAGGTGGGCCCCGCCGCGTTGAGCACGCCGGGGCTGACCAGCACGCCCTGCCGCTGCGCCTCCAGGAACAGGTGCTCCGGATCCACGGACGCAGGCAACGGCAGCCACAGCTGCAGCCCGGCCTCCGGGTGGATCCACCGCACGTTCGCCGGTAGGTGCCGCCGCAGCCCGTCCTCGAGCGCCTCGCGCCGCTTGCGGTACTCGCCCAGCACCGCGCCCAGGTGCGCGCGCAGGTAGCCGCGCTCCAGGAACTCCGCCAGCGCGTGCTGCAGCAGCCCGGAGGTGCCCAGGTCCATGGCGTGCTTGAGCTGCACCAGCCGGCCAAAGAGCCCGCGCGGCGCGAGCAGGTAGCCCACCCGGATCCCCGGCAAGAGCTTCTTGCTGTACGTGCCAATGTGGATGACCTCGCCATCCAGCGTGCGCAGCGCCGGCAGGTGCGGGGAGCCGTCCAGATGCAGATCCGTGGCGTAGTCGTCCTCCACCAGCGGGATCTGCACCTCGTGCGACCAGGCCACCAGCGCCTCGCGGCGCCGCTTGGAGATGCAGGCCGCCGTGGGGTTCTGGCAGTCCGGCATCAGGTACATGCCCTTGGCCCCGGAGCGCGCGTGGCGCGCCAGCACGGAGAGGTCTGGCCCCTCCGCGTCGCTCGGCACGCCGATGATCCGCGCCCCGGATACCGAGAGGACGTTGAGCGCGCCCGCGTAGGTGGCCTCGTTGACCAGGAACGGATCTCCCGGGTTCACCAGCACGCGCGCCACCAGGTCCAGCGCCTGCTGGCTGCCCGTGGTCACGATGATGTCGTCCGCCGCCGCCGGCAGCCCCTGGCGCACGAGATCCTCGGCGATCAGCCGGCGCAGCCGCGGCAGCCCCTCGCGCGGGGTGTAGCTGAGCGCCTTGGCCCCCACGGTGCGCATCACGTGATCCAGGCAGCGGCGCATCAGCTCCACCGGCAGCAGGTCCTCGGAGGGCGCCATGCGGGAGAGGTTCACCGCGTCCGCCGCCGCGAGCGATCTCCCCAGCCGGTCCGAGCGCAAGAGCGGCTCCGCCTGGACCGCGTTGGACACCAGCGAGGCCCAGGGCAGCGGGCCGCGCGACAGGGGCGGGGAGACGGCCAGCGCCCGCGGCTGCTCGAGCACGAAGGTGCCGCGCCCCACCGTGGAGCTCACGAAGCCGGCCGCCTCCAGATCTTCGTACGTGCGCACCACCGTGTTCCGGTGCGCCCCCACCTCCTTGGCCAGCTCCCGCGTGGGCGGCAGCCGGAAGCCCGCCGGGAAGGTCCCAGTGCGGATCCGCTCGACGATCTGGTCGAACAGCTGGCGGTACAGCGGCTCGCCGCCAATTGGCCTGAGGGTGATGCCGGTCGGATGTGCCATTTGTCGCTCCCGGCCGGCAGTCTGGCCGGAGTGGCACAGCAGGGGAAAGGGCCAAGCGCGCGATGGCGCGGGCGCCAAGTGGTCCAAGTGCAGCCAGTGGATTGGACCAGCCTTGCGGGAGCCCCTAGAGGCAGAAGCCCGCCACGCACTGGAGGATCCCGGTGCAGGCGTTGGTGCAGGAGCCGCAGGTGCCGTTGCTGCTCAGGTCCGCCTCGCAGCCGTTGGCCGCCACCCCGTCACAGTCGGCGAAGCCGGTGTTGCACGCCCCCACCTTGCAGCTGCCCAGGTCGCAGGCGGGGACGGCGTTGGCCGGCGCGCAGGCGGCGTTGCAGGCGCCGCAGTGGGAGACGTTGGTCTGGGTGTGGATCTCGCACCCGTTGGCGGGCGAGCCATCGCAGTTGGCGAAGCCGGCGTTGCAGGCGGCCACCGTGCACGCCCCGCCCGAGCAGCCCGCGCTGGCGTTGGAGAGGCTGCAGGCGGCGTTGCAGCTGCCGCAGTGGGACGGGTCCGTCTGGGTGCTGATCTCGCAGCCGTTGGCGGTGACCCCGTCGCAGTTGGCGAAGCCGCTGGCGCAAGAGGAGAGCGTGCAGCTGCCGTTCACGCACGCTTCGTTGGCGTTGGCCAGCGCGCAGGCGCTGTTGCAGGCGCCGCAGTGGGTGAGGCTGGTGTTGGTGTTCGCCTCGCAGCCGTTGGCCAGGTTTCCGTCGCAGTTGGCGAAGCCGGCGTTGCAGCTGAGCGCGGTGCAGCTGCCCCCGCTGCAGGAGGTGGCGCCGTTGGGCACCGCGCCGCAGGCGATCGCGCAGCTGCCGCAGTGGGCGCTGTCCGTGGCGAGGTTGACCTCGCAGCCGTTGGAGACCACGCCGTCGCAGTCCGCGAAGCCGGCGTTGCAGCTGGCGATCCCGCAGGCGCCGCTGGTGCAGGAGGCGGTGGCGTTGGGCAGCGGCCCGCAGGCGGCGTTGCAGGCGCCGCAGTGGGTGAGGCTGGTGTTGGTGTTGACCTCGCAGCCGTTGGCCACGTTGGCGTCGCAGCTGGCGAAGCCGGCCGAGCAGGTGAGGGTGGAGCAGGTGCCCGAGTTGCAGGAGGTGGTGCCGTTGGGCACCGATCCGCAGGCGTTGGGGCAGGTGCCGCAGTGGAGGTTGTTGGTCGCGAGGTTGACCTCGCAGCCGTTGGAGAGGATCCCGTCGCAGTTGGCGAACCCGGCGTTGCAGGAGGCGATCCCGCAGGTGCTCGCCGAGCAGCTGGCGCTGGCGTTGGGGTAGGGGCCGCAGGCCGCGTTGCAGGCGCCGCAGTGGGCCACGTTCACCCGGGTGTCCACCTCGCAGCCGTTGGAGACCGTGCCGTCGCAGTTGGCGAAGCCCGCGCTGCAGGTGCCCACGGCGCAGCTGCCGGTGGCGCAAGCCGGGGTGGCGTTGGGCGTGGTGCAGGCGGCGTTGCAGGCGCCGCAGTGCGAGGTGTTGGTCTGGGTGTTGATCTCGCACCCGTTGGAGGTGACGCCGTCGCAGTTGGCGAAGCCGGCCGAGCAGGAGGTGAGGGTGCACGTGCCCCCCACGCAGGCCTCGTTGGCGTTGGCCAGGGCGCAGGCGGCGTTGCAGGCGCCGCAGTGGGTGAGGCTCACCCGGGTGTCGACCTCGCAGCCGTTGGAGGCCACTCCGTCGCAGTTGGCGAAGCCGGGGTTGCAGGAGGCGATCGCGCAGCCGCCGCCTACGCAGGCGGCGGTGGCGTTGGCCAGCGAGCAGGCCGCGTTGCAGGCGCCGCAGTGGGCCACGTTGGTCTGCGTGTTGATCTCGCACCCGTTGGAGGTGACCCCGTCGCAGTTGGCGAAGCCGGTGTTGCAGGCGCCGATCCCGCAAGTCCCCGCGGCGCACGCCACGGTGGCGTTGGGCAGCGCGGCGCACGCGGCGTTGCAGGCGCCGCAGTGGGCCACGGTGGTCTGGACGTTGATCTCGCACCCATTGGCGAGCGCGCCGTCGCAGTCCCGGAAGCCGGTGTTGCAGCTGCCCACCCGGCAGGTGCCGCCCACGCAGGCGCGGGTGCCGTTGGCCACGGTGGGGCAGTTGTTGGTGCAGCTGCCGCAGCGGCTGACGTCGGTGTTGGTGTTGATCTCGCAGCCGTTGGAGACGGTGGCGTCGCAGTTGGCGAACCCGGCCGAGCAGGTGAGCACGCTGCAGGTGCCGCCGCTGCAGGTGGTGGTGCCGTTGGCCACCGCGCCGCAGGCGATGGCGCAGCTGCCGCAGTGGCCGCTGTCGGTGGCGAGGTTGACCTCGCAGCCGTTGGAGACCACGCCGTCGCAGTCCGCGAAGCCGGCGCTGCACGCGGCGATGGTGCAGCTGCCCGCGTTGCAGGCGGCGGTGGCGTTGGCGAGCGGGCCGCACGGCGAGTTGCACGCGCCGCAGTGGGTGTTGCTGGTGCGGGTGTTGGCCTCGCAGCCATTGGCCACGTTGGCGTCACAGCTGGCGAAGCCGGCGGCGCAGGAGAGGACGCTGCAGGTGCCGCCGCTGCAGGTGGTGTTTCCGTTGGCCACCGCGCCGCAGGCGGTGGCGCAGTTGCCGCAGTGGGCGTTGTTGGTGGCCAGCGCCACCTCGCAGCCGTTGGAGACCACGCCGTCGCAGTCCGCGAAGCCGGCGCTGCACGCGGCGATGGTGCAGACCCCGGTGTTGCAGGCGGCGGTGGCGTTGGCGAGCGGGCCGCACGGCGAGTTGCACGCGCCGCAGTGGGTGTTGCTGGTGCGGGTGTTGACCTCGCAGCCGTTGGCCACGTTCGAGTCGCAGCTGGCGAAGCCGGCGGAGCAGGTGAGGGTGGAGCAGGTGCCCCCGCTGCAGGAGGTGGTGCCGTTGGTCACCGCGCCGCAGGCGGTGGGGCAGCTGCCGCAGTGGGCGCTGTCGGTGTTGAGGTTGACCTCGCAGCCGTTGGCCACCGTCCCGTCGCAGTTGGCGAAGCCGGCGTTGCAGGCCGCCACGGTGCAGGCGCCGGCCGCGCAGCTGGCGGTGGCGTTGGCCAGCGGGCCGCAGGGGACGCCGCAGCTGCCGCAGTGGGCGTTGCTGGTCTGGATGTTGGTCTCGCAGCCGTTGGCGTAGGTGGCGTCGCAATTGCGGAAGCTGCCGGTGCAGGTGGTGATCTGGCAGGCCGTGCCCACGCAGGAGGTGGTGGCGTTGGGTGCGCCGCAGGCGTTGGGGCAGCTGCCGCAGTGCAGGGGGTTGTTGGACAGCACGGTCTCGCAGCCGTTCTGCACGTCCCCGTCGCAGTTGCCGAAGCCCACGTCGCAGTCCGCTACGCTGCAGGCGCCGCTGGCGCAGCCGGCGGTGGCGTGCGGCGGCGCCGCGCAGGCGTTGGGGCAGCTGCCGCAGTGCTGGGCGTCCGTGCGCAGATCCACCTCGCACCCGTTGGCCACGGCCAGGTCGCAGTCCCCGTAGTTGGCCTCGCAATTGGCCAGCGCGCAGACCCCGGCCTGGCACGCCGGCGTGGCGTGGGCCGGGGTGCCGCAGCTCGCCTGGCACGCGCCGCAGTGCAGGGCGTCCGTGTTGAGGTTGGTCTCGCAGCCGTTGGCGGGGTTGCCGTCGCAGTCGCCGAACCCCGGCTCACACGGGCCCAGGCCGCACACCCCGGCCGTGCACGCCGCCGCCGCGTGCGCGGGGATGGGGCACTGGGTGCCGCAGGTGCCGCAGTTCATGGGATCTCTGCCCACGTTGGTGCAGCTGTTGCCGCAGCGGGTGCTGCCGCTGGGGCACAAGGCGGTGCACTGGCCGTTGCCGCAGACGAGCCCCGAGCCGCAGGCCACGCCGCAGTCGCCGCAGTTCGCGGGATCCGTCTGCAGATTCGCGCAGCTCTTCCCGCACAGGGTGACGCCGGGCGGACAGCCGGTCTGGCAGGTGCCGGCGGAGCAGTAGCCGGGCGTGGCGCAGCGGCTGGCGCAGGCGCCGCAGTGCTCGGGATCGTTGCGCACGTCCACGCAGCGGCCGTCGCAGTTCTGCAGCGGGGCCTGGCAGGTGAGGACGCACGCGCCCTCGGTGCACACCTCGCCCTGGGCGCAGGCGTTGCCGCACGCGCCGCAGTTGGCGTTGTCCGTGGCGGTGAGCGTACAGGCGCCGCCGCACAGGAGCTGGTGCTCGGGGCAGGTCGCGCCGCAGCCGGTGAGCGCACTGGCGGCAATGAGGGCAACGAGCGCTGGGCCTACGACGCGCATACGTCCTTCAACTCCTCTCACCCGGCCGTTCGGAGGGCGAGTAGACCACGGGAGGGCTTTGGCTCTGACTTTGGCGCCCTTGTCCCTCGCGGAACCAGGTGGGTCCAGTTCCGCGCGCCTGTCCTCCGGGGAGGCCAACCGCTTGCGATCTGGACCCTTTCCTCTATACAAAGCCGCCGCGTGCGAGGGTTTGCCTCTTGCACGACGCAGCGCGCTCAAGGGAGGGGTGCTTGTTCGGTCGTTTCCAGCGCTTCTACAACTCCATCAAGCTCGCCACGGACGTGGCGGTGCTCGGGGTGGCGTTCGCGCTGGCGTACCTGACCCGCTTCTACGGCCCCTTCGCCTTCGAAGCGCTGCCCAGCGCGGCGGAGACGGTCACCTCGCTGGCCATGGTGCTGGCGATCTTCCCGTTCACCTTCCACCAGGCCCAGCTCTACACGACCAACCGGGCCCGGACCCACGTGGCCGAGGTCTTCGAGATCTTCAAGGCCACGGTCACCGCCACGTTGATCCTGGTCGCGCTCACGTACTTCCTGCGCGAGCGTTACTCGCGGCTCACCCTGCTGCTCTTCGTGGGCTACGCGTTCGTGCTGGTGAGCGCCACCCGGCTGGCGTTCCGCTCGGTGCTCAACGAGATCCGCCGCCGCGGCTACAACCTCAAGTCGATCCTCGTCATCGGCGCGGGTGAGCTGGGCGAGCGGGTGATCGAGACGATCGACGGGCACCGCGAGCTCGGCTTCCGGGTGGTGGGCGTGCTCACCCGGCACGAGTCCAAGGTGGGGCGCTCGCTGCGCGGGGCGCCGATCGTCGGGCTGATTGGAGACGTGGATTCAGTCCTGGACCGCTCGCCGGTGGATCAGGTGCTGGTCGCGCTGCCGCTGGAAGACCAGCCGCTGGTGAAGCCGCTGATGGACAAGCTGGCGCTGCGCACCGTGGACGTGAAGGTGGTGCCGGACCTCTACCAGTACACCACGCTCTGTCGCGGGGTGGAGGAGTTCGGCGGCCTGCCCATCATCTCGCTCCAGGGCGCGCCGCTGGACGGCTGGAACCGCGTGGCCAAGCGCGCCTTCGACATCCTCTTCGCCCTCTTCGGGCTGACCCTCACCGCGCCGCTGATGCTGCTGGTGGCGGCGATCGTCAAGGTCACCAGCCGCGGCCCCGTCTTCTACGCCCAGGAGCGGATGGGCATGGATGGGCGCACCTTCCGCATCTACAAGTTCCGCACGATGCGGCAGGACGCCGAGGCGCAGGGCGCCCGCATGGCTCAGCCGGACGACGACCGCCGCACCGTCCTGGGCACGTTCCTGCGCGTCAGCTCGATCGACGAGCTGCCCCAGCTCTTCAACGTGCTCAGCGGGGACATGAGCCTGGTGGGGCCGCGGCCCGAGCGCCCGGTGTTCATCGAGGAGTTCAAGCGGCAGATCCCCCGCTACCACCTGCGCCACAAGGTGAAGGCGGGGCTGACCGGCTGGGCCCAGGTGAACGGGCTGCGCGGGCAGACCTCCATCCAGAAGCGGATCGAGTACGACCTCTATTACATCGAGAACTGGTCGCTCCTTCTGGACCTGAAGATCCTGGTGCGGACCGCGCTCGGCGGCTTCCTCTCCCGCAACGCGTACTAGACAGCGCGGCGCCAGTGGTTAGGAGTACGGCGCCATGTCCGAGACCCAGTCCCAGCCCAACGCCCATCCGTTCCAGGCCGAGGTTCAGCAGCTGCTGAACCTGGTCATCCACTCCCTCTACAGCCACAAGGAGATCTTCCTTCGCGAGCTGGTCTCCAACGCCAGTGACGCGCTGGACAAGCTCCGCTTCCGGGCGATCACCGAGCCCGCCCTGCTCGAGGGCGCCCCGGAGCTGGAGATCCGGCTGCGCGCGGACAAGGAGAAGGGGACGCTCACCTTCGAGGACACCGGCATTGGCATGACGCGCGAGGAGCTGATGAAGAACCTCGGCACCATCGCCCACTCCGGCTCGCGCGAGTTCCTGGAGCAGGCCGCCAAGCAGGGGCAGAAGGACGTCAACCTGATCGGCCAGTTTGGCGTGGGCTTCTACAGCGCCTATCTGGTCGCGGACCGGGTGGAGGTGGTCAGCCGCGCCGCCGGCGCCACCGCCGCGCACCGCTGGGTCTCGGACGCCAAGGGCACCTTCGTGGTGGAGCCGGCGGAGCGCGCGCAGCGCGGGACCTCTGTCACCCTGCACTTGAAAGAGGACCAGAAGGAGTTCCTGGACGGCTGGCGGCTGCGCGAGCTGGTCACGCGCTACTCGGACTACGTCAGCCACCCGATCAAGCTGGAGGTGGAGGCCGGGAAGCTGGAGACGATCAACCGCGCCAGCGCGCTGTGGCAGCGCCCCAAGGGGGAGATCTCCGAGGAGCAGGCGGCGGAGTTCTACAAGCACCTCTCCCATGACTTCGAGCCCCCCGCGGCGTGGACCCACTTCAAGGCGGAAGGCTCTCAGCAGTTCGTGGGGCTGCTCTTCGTCCCCAAGGTGGCCCCGTTCGATCTCCACACCCGGGACTCCCGCGGCGTCCGCCTCTACGTGAAGCGGGTGATGGTAATGGAGCGCTGCGAGGAGCTCTTGCCGCAGTGGCTGCGCTTCGTGCGCGGGGTGGTGGACTCGGAGGATCTCCCGCTCAACGTCTCCCGCGAGCTGCTCCAGGACTCCGCGGTGGTGCGTGGGATCAAGAAGCAGGTGGTGAAGAAGGTGCTGGACCTCCTGGAGAAGACGGCGCGCGAGAAGCCGGCCGAGTACGCCGAGCTCTGGAAGAGCTTTGGCGTGGTGCTCAAGGAGGGGCTCGCGCTGGAGGCCGAGTACAAGGACAAGCTCGCCCCGCTGCTGCGCTACGAGAGCAGCAAGGATCAGGGGCTCACCTCGCTGGCGGAGTACGTCTCCCGGATGCCGGAGGGGCAGAAGGCGATCTATTACGCCTACGGCGAGTCCCGGGCGGCGCTTGCCGGCTCTCCGCACCTCGAGTCGCTGAAGAAGCGCGGCTTCGAGGTCCTCTACCTGACCGACCCCGTGGACGAGTGGGCGGTGAAGGGCCTGGGCGAGCACGACGGCAAGCCGCTGGTGAGCGCGATGCAGGCGGATCTGGGGCTCGAGGAGACCGAGGATCAGAAGAAGGCGCGCCAGGAGCAGGGGACGCGGCTCAAGCCGCTCACCGACCGCTTCGCCGAGGTCCTCAAGGAGAAGGTGCGCGAGGTTCGCCTCTCGGACCGCCTCACCGACTCGCCGGTGTGCCTGGTGGTGCCGGAAGGCGGGACCCACGCGTACATGGAGCAGCTGCTCAAGGAGCGCGGCAAGGCGCTGCCGCGGCAGAAGCGGATCTTGGAGCTCAACCCGGAGCACCCGCTCATCCAGCGCCTCTCCGCGCTCCAGGAGAAAGACCCCTCCGCGGCGAACGTGGGCGAGTGGATCGAGCTCCTCTACGATCAGGCCCTGCTCACGGAGGGCAGCCGCCCCGAGGACCCCAACCTCCTTGCCCGGCGAATGACAGCCCTGCTCACCGAGGTCGCGTCGCAGGCCAGCCGGTAACGGAGTTTCGAGCCCTGCCAGCCGGCTGGCAGGCGCCGGACGGAAATGGGGACAGGCTACATTTCGGCGGCGAAATGGGGACAGGCTGCTTTTTCGCCGGCCTGAGAGGGCGCTTGTCCTGCTTTCTGAGACGGGAGCAGCGCGAGCTCCCGCTCCGCGCGAGCGCACCGGCTCGCGTGCTCCGGATTTCGGGCACGTACGCGGCGTCCCCGGCGGAAAAGCAGCCTGTCCCCATTTCCCCGCGGAAAAGTAGCCTGTCCCCATTTCTCCGTCCGCGCTGGCCCGCGGTTCGCATTCGCGCGCCCCTCCACTTTGGAGGGGAACGCACGTGCGACGACGACTGAGAGGGCTGTTGGCTTTGGCAGGGCTGTCGCTCGCCGGCGCGGGCTGCCCGGCGCCGGTGACGTGCGGGGAGGGAACCCGGATCGAGGGGACCCGCTGCGTCGCCCCTCCACAAGAGGCGGTCGACTCCGGGACCGCGGACGCCGCCGTGCCGGATGCGGGCGGCGATGCCGGCTCGGGGGAGGATGCCGGCAGCGTCGTCCCGGACGGCGGGCTCGCGATCGAAGACCCGGCGGATCCGGAGCCAGACTGCGCGCGCGTGGCGGCCGGCCCGGCCTCCGCCGCGCCGCTGCCCGCGGCGCTCTCCGCTGCCCACGCGGCGGTGCGGTACTTCGGCCTCGCCTCCACCTACGCCCCGGTGGATGAGGCCCTGGCGGGCGCGCTGGACGAGCCGGGCGAGCTCTCCGAAGGCGCGCTCCACCGCTACGGCGCGGCGCTGGCGGGAGTGTGCGTGCTCAAGAGCGGCCCGGCGGCCTTGCCCCCGGCGCAGGTGCAACAGCTGGCGGGGAACGTGGTCCTGGTCCGTCCGGGGTCCGGCGCGCTCACGCTGCCCTCTGGCGCCGCGGCCTGGGCGCTGGATCTGCGCGAGCTGCCCTCCGGCCCCGCGGCGGATGCCGCGCTGCAGACGGCGATTGGCCGGCTGCTGGCTGTCCAGGTGGCGCGCTCCCAGCAAGAGGTGCGGATCCACCTGGGACCTACCGACGAGTACTCCTCCACCCCCGGCGCGTACGACAACGCGCTCGAGCGCTTTCCTCTGCCCGCGTTCAGCCGCACCGGCACCGCCGCTCGGCCACTGGCGGTGATCGTGGGCCCACGCCTCTCGCCGGAGGCTGCGCGCGCCGCCGGAGATCTGCGGCTGGCGGGGAGCGCCTGGCTCTTCGGCGAGCCCATTGCCGCCTCGGTGGCGGAGTCCTTCTGGGCGGGCGTCCACTCCCGCGGGGTGAGCTACCGGGCGATGAACCTCTGGCGAGACGGCGCGCGCTGGCCGGATCAGCTCCCCGCGGACCGCGCCAGCGCGCAGCTCGCCGCGGCGCTCGCCGAGCTGCCCACGCTCGGTGCGCCCCCGGCCCTCTCCGCGTCCGCCGCCGCGAGGACCGCGCTCGGGGTGGCCACTCCCAGCAAGGGCAGGGCGGCCAACGCGCTCACCCGCGGCCGGACGCGCGCGGCGCTGATCGCCGCCCACGGCGCGCTGCGGACGTTCTTCCCGTACTTCGGCGTGGTGGGGGACCGGATCGACGAGCGGCTGGCCGAGGTGCTGGGGCAGACCGGCGCCGCGGCGCCGCCGGATCGCCGGCGGCTGCTGCAGCTGGCCGGCCGCCTCGGGGAGGCGATCCGGGACGGGCACAACTTCATCTTCGACGGCACGGGCGAGACCAGCCCCGCGGGCATGCTCGCGGTGGTGCTGGACAACGTGGGGGGTGAGCCGGTGATCGCCAGCTCCCGCGCCCCGGGCTTCCTCGCGGGTGACGCGCTGGTGGAGGTGGAGGGGAGGGCGATCTCCAGCTGGCTGGCGGAGGAGCTCCCGCGCACCAGCGCGGCCTCGGACGGCTACCGCTTCGATCTGGCCACCCGCCGCCTGCTCGAGCTGGAGGGAGACACCCCCTTCACCGTCCGCGCGCCGGACGGAGGCACGCGCGGCGTCACCGCCACGCCGCAGTCCTACGCGGAGCTCGAGGCGGCGTTCAAGCAGCTCCAGCGGCGCAGCGGGGCGCTGACGGATCTCGGCGCGCCCGATCTCTACTACCTGAACCTGGACGGGTACTCGCTGGATGGCCAGGGCTCCACGTGCGCGGCCGCGCTGGCGGAGGCGAAGTCCGCGGTCGGGATGGTCCTCGACATGCGCGGCTACCCGGGGGAGGAGGGGTTCACCTGCCTTCCGCAGCTGCTGCTGGGCACCGCCTCCAGCCCCAACTTCCGCGTGATGCGGGTCAGCGCCCTGGGGCGGCTGCTCGAGCCGCCCACCCACTGGACGATGACCCCGGGCCCCGGGGATCGCTTCACCGGTCCCATCGTCCTGCTGGTGGGCCCCACCACCGTCTCCGCCGCGGAGACGATCTCCACCCTGCTGGTGGACTCCGGCCGGCTGAAGCGGGTCCTCGGGCGGCCCAGCGCCGCCACCAACGGCAACATCACCTACCTGCGGCTGCCCGCCGGCCTCTTCTTCACCTTCACCGGCATGGAGGTGACCCACGTGGACGGCGGCGTCTACCACGGGGTGGGGATCGTCCCGGATCAGCTCGTCAGCCCCACCGCGCAGGAGCTCGCCGTGGGTCGGGACACCACGCTCGAGGCGGCCATCGCCGCCCTGCGCGCTCCCTGACGCGCCTGCGGAAACGAAAAACGGCCCCACCTCGAACGAAGGCGGAGCCGCTCCCCCCTCCCTCGGGCCTTCAGGCGCTGAAGCTTCGAGCGCCCGAAGGTCCGTCCCTGGGGGAATCTCTTTTCTGGCTGTGGAGTGATCCGGCGCTGGCCGCGCGTCAGCTGCAGCCGCTCGTGGAGCCGCAGTTGCTGCACTTGTAGCAAGCGCCGTTGCGAACCATGATCGCGCCGCAGGTGTGGCAGGGCGGCGCGTCCGCCTGGTTCAGGTAGGACTGCCTCGCCGCGTTGGACGGCTCCGGCGCGCGCCGGGCCGGCTCCGCCGCCGCCGCCTTCACGCCCGGATCCGCCGCGCTCACCGCGCCCTGCGCCGCCGTCCCGTCCTCGCTGGGGAGGAACTTCAGCGCCAGCCACCGGAAGATGTAGTCGGTGATGGACTTGGCGATCGGGATCTGCGGGTTGCCGGTGAAGCCGGACGGCTCAAAGCGGGTGTGGCTGAACTTGTCCACCAGCACCTTGAGCGGCACGCCGTACTGCAGCGAGAGCGAGATGGCCGTGGCGAAGCTGTCCATCAGCCCGCTCACCACCGAGCCCTCCTTCGCCATCACGCAGAACAGCTCGCCCGGGCTGCCGTCCTCGTACATGCCCACGGTGAGGTACCCGTCGTGGCCGCCGATGGAGAACTTGTGGGTGATCGCCCGCCGCTCCTCCGGCAGCCGGCGCCGCTGCGCGCGCGGCTCCGGCGCCACCAGCGGCTGGACCTCCGCCGCCTTCGCCTCGTCCTTCTTCTTGGAGGTGTTGAGCGGCTGGCTGCGCTTGCAGCCGTCCCGGTAGACGGCGATCGCCTTCAGTCCCTGCCGCCAGGCCTCCAAGTACGCCTGCTCGATGTCCTCCACCGTCGCGGTGGTGGGCAGGTTGACCGTCTTGGAGATGGCGCCCGAGAGGAACGGCTGGGTGGCCCCCATCATCTTGATGTGGCCCATGTAGTGGATGGTCCGCTCGCCCTTGGCCGGCTTGAAGGCGCAGTCGAACACCGGCAGGTGCTCCGGCTTGAGGGTCGGGGCGCCTTCGATCGTCTCCTCCTTGTCCAGGAAGCCCACGATCGACTCGATCTCCACCGGGGTGTAGCCGAGCTTGGCCAGCGCCAGCGGGACCGTGTTGTTCACGATCTTCAGCATCCCGCCGCCCACCAGCTTCTTGTACTTGATGAGCGCGATGTCCGGCTCGATGCCGGTGGTGTCGCAGTCCATCATGAAGCCGATGGTACCGGTGGGCGCGAGCACGGTGACCTGGCTGTTCCGGTAGCCCGCCTCCTGCCCGTAGGCGAGCGCGTCATCCCACGCCTGCTTCGAGGCCAGGTGCAGATCCTCGCTGACGCCGGCCTTGGGGATCTGGTGCGCCGCCTTCCGGTGCTTGCGGACCACGCCGAGCATGGCCTCCGCGTTCTTCGCGTAGCCGGAGAAGGTGCCCATCTTCTCCGCGATCCGCGCGGACTGGAGGTAGGCCTGGCCGCACATCAGCGAGGTGATCGCCCCGGCGTAGTTGCGCCCTTCATCCGAGTCGTAGGGGAGGCCGGTGGCCATCAGCAGCGCGCCCAGGTTCGCGTACCCCAGCCCCAGCGGCCGGTAGTCGTGGGAGTTCTGGGTGATCCGCTCGGTGGGGTACTTGGAGAAGCCGACGATGATCTCCTGCGCGAGCAGGACCACGTCCACCGCGTGGCGGAAGGCCTCCACGTCGAACTCGCCGTCGATGCTGCGGAAGTGCATCAGGTTCAGCGAGGCGAGGTTGCAGGCCGTGTCGTCCAGGAACATGTACTCGGAGCACGGATTGGACGCGTTGATCCGCGCGGTGCTCGAGCAGGTGTGCCAGGCGTTGATGGTGGTGTCGAACTGGAGGCCCGGGTCGCCGCACAGGTGCGCCGCCTCGGAGATCTCCCGGAACAGATCCCGCGCCCGGTAGGTGTCCATGGGCCGGCCGTCCCGGACGGCGCGCGTGGTCCAGCTCCGGTCCTCGGCCACCGCCTTCATGAAGTCGTCGGTGACGCGGACCGAGTTGTTCGAGTTCTGGAAGAAGACGGAGGAGTACGCCTCACCGTTGAAGGACGGGTCGTAGCCGTTGTCGATCAGCGCCCAGGCCTTCTTCTCCTCGCTCGACTTGCAGCGGATGAACTGGAGGATGTCCGGGTGCTCGGCGTTGAGGATCACCATCTTCGCCGCGCGGCGCGTCTTCCCGCCGCTCTTGATCACGCCGGCGAACGCATCAAAGCCCTTCATGAAGGAGACCGGGCCGGAGGCGGTGCCGCCACCCGCCAGCAGCTCCCGCGAGGAGCGCAGCGAGGAGAGGTTGCTGCCCGTGCCGGAGCCGTACTTGAAGAGCATGCCCTCCGTCTTCGCCAAGGTGAGGATGGACTCCATGGAGTCCTCCACCGAGTTGATGAAGCAGGCAGAGCACTGCGGGTGCTCTTCTACGCCCACGTTGAACCACACGGGCGAGTTGAAGGCCGCCTTCTGCTTCAGGAGCAGGTGCGTGAGCTCGGCGTGGAAGGTGTCGCGGTCCGCGTCCAACGCGAAGTAGCCGCCCTCGGTGCCCCAGCGGGTGAGGGTATCCACCACGCGCGCCACCAGCTTGCGGACGCTGCTCTCGCGCTCAGGGGTGCCCGGGGTGCCGCGGAAGTACTTCGAGGCCACCACGTTGGTGGCGAGCATCGACCAGGACTTGGGGACCTCGATCTCCTTCTGCTCGAAGACGGCCTTGCCGTCCTCACCCGAGATCCCCGCAGTGCGGAACTCCCACGCCAGCTCGTCCGCCGGATCCACCCCCGGCGTCGTGAAGTAGCGCGAGACTGTCAGACCACCACCCACCTTTGCCTTCCGCGGCCCCTTGCGATCCTTCGACTGAACGGAAGACTTCGGCGCCAGTTCCTTGTCCATGGATGCTCCCTCCCGCTTCACTGTAAGTACGACTTTGAGGCAAAACGACGTTTAGCCCTGGCTGCCCGGCGCCAAGGTGAAAGAAGTTCAATCCCAGTAGAAAGCGCCACTCTGGGCGCCTGGGTTGAAAGGTAAGATTTTGCGGATGTGGGGGTTGTCAGGACCCCCGGATTCAGCGTTTCCCCCTGCCCAAGACGGGCAGATTTGTATCCAAGGTCACGCGATCGTGTCAAGCAGCTCGGTACCAGGTCTTGTGTCGAATTCCCGGGCGATACCCCATATTTAGTGCCGCTCCGTTTGCCAGCAAACACGGGGGGAAACGCGCTGAAGCCCGAGAATTCGGCCTCAAATTGCTGTCCGCGCCCACTTCCCGACACTGACCCGCGAGCGATGGAAAAAGCGCCCAAAAAAATCGCCATACGTGGCGTGGCAAGTGGTGCCCAGCGAGGTCCTCCAGGGTTGCCGCGAACGTCCGCTTGGGTTTGCTGAAAGTACGTTTTCATTTTGCGGCACCCAACGCCCGCACGCACCCCCAGCAAGCCGAAAAATCGGCCCAGAAACGTTGGCGCAGTGCAGTGCACGAACTAAGACACCGTGTCATGCCTCCCCCGTACAAACGCCACATCTTCGTTTGCACCAACCGCCGCCCGGACGGCCATCCGAAGGGCTGCTGCGCCACCAAGGGCTCCGAGGAGGTGCGCGCGCGCTTCAAGGCCGAGCTCGACAAGCGCGGCCTCAAGACGGACGTGCGGGCGAACGCGGCGGGCTGCCTGGACGCCTGTGAGAACGGGATCGCCGTGGTCGTCTACCCGGACAACGTCTGGTACGCGCGCGTCACCCTGGACGACGTGGCCACCATCGTGGACGAGCACATCGTCGGCGGGCGCCCAGTGGAGCGGCTGCGGCTGCGCTGACGCGTCAGGCGTGGCCCACCGCTTCGCCGAGCTCGTCGTCCTCGCGCAGCGCCCGCTGCAGCGCGGCCGTCCCGTCCCGCAGCAGCGGCGGGCCGTGGCTGAAGCAGAGGATCTCCGGCGCGAGCTGCTCGAGCACGCGCCGCACGCTCGCGCGCGTCCGCGCCGGCTCGTCCTGGTACTCCGCCGGCACGAAGGAGAGCCGCCCCTTCCCGTCATGCGTGAGCAGGTCAGAGAGGAACACCACGCTCTGGGGCACCGGGCGCCACAGCACGTGCATGCTCTCGATGGGTCCGGGGGTGTGGAAGGCCACCAGCCCGCCAGGGAGCGACTCTCCGGCGAGATAGTGGCCGTTGGCCGGCTCCTCGAGGCCGCGGGCGTCCTGCGGGGCGAAGACCGGCACCCCCAGCGCGCGCCGCAGCCGCCAGGCCGAGCGCTGGTGGTTTCCCGCGGTCAGCAGGATCGCCTCCGGCGTTCCGAGCGCGGTGAGGGCCGCGGGGTCGATCGGCAGGGGGTCCACCAGGGTCACCCGGCCGTCCACCACCACTGCGTGGGCGTCGCTCTCGTGGCCGTCTATCCGGTCGTCCTTCACGCTCCAGCGGAAGAGGCCAGGAGCCACGGGGAGCACGCGCTGGGCCTTCGCCTTCGGCTCGCTCATGCCCGCTACGGTGGCCACGCCGCTCTTGCGCGCAACGGGGGCGGTGCAGTCCGCGCTCTTCGGGACGCTGGGCGAGCGGGCGTTCTGGAGCCTTTGAGCGCCTGGCGGCGCTACGGGCGCCGCGCGAACGCGGCCTGCAGCTTGCGCGCGACGCCGGCGGTGAGCAGCGGCAGCACCCCGCCACCCCCCACGATGTTCACGATCTGCGAGAGCGAGCCGCGGCAGACCCCGCCCCAGCGCGGCGCGCTGGGCAGCCCCACCGAGGCGTAGCAGGAGTAGTCCACGAACAGCTCCACGTCCCGGATGCCCTGCTCCGTGCAGAGCACGTGCGGCTCGGGCGCGGTGTGCACGAACTGCTGCACCACGAAGCCCCCGCCCACTTCGTCCTGCGCGGCGCGCCGGCAGACCTGGGCCCAGTCCAGCTTGGCGCCGTAGGCGGCCTCCACCCGCTCGTCGAAGCTCGGGGTGCCCGCGGCCGCGCCCACGAAGACCGTCTTGCCGCCGTAGTCCCAGGAGCGCTTGAGCACGAAGCGCTCCGGGGTGGCCGCCACCCGCTCCACGAGATCCGCCACCCGCTGGCCATCCGGATCATGGGTGGGGCCCGGCCGGAAGGCGCGCGTCCAGGGCACCGCCTCGCGGATCGCCGCCAGCTCCTCGGCGGTCAGCGCCGCCTCCTGCGCCAGCGCTGGCTCCTCCAGCGCCTGCGAGAGCAGCGCGAAGACCGCCTTCACCTCCACCTGCGAGGCCGGCGGGTTCACCACCACCGCGCGCCGGTTGGGCACCTCGAGCAGGAGCTGCTCCACGTACGCGGAGGGCGTCTCCTCCAGGCGGCGGACGAAGAGGTGCCGGTAGACCAGGTCGTAGGGCCTCCCGTTGGCCCGGACCGCGTCCTCCCCGGAGAGCTGGTCCGGATGGACCACGTCCGCCTCCGTCCCCAGCTCGCGGAAGCGCTGGGCCAGGAACCGCTGCTCGGTGATCTGCGCGTCGTTGCGGCGGCAGAGCAGGGCGATCCGGTTGGGCGTGGCGCCCCGGCGCGCCTGCGCGTACCAGTCCAGCAGCGCGCGGTGCAGCGCCTGCGCGTTGGAGCCGTTCTCGGCAGTGAGCGCGGAGATCTCCTGGGCGCTCAGGCCGAGGTGCCCGCCCACGGCCTCCAGGAAGCCGTGCGCGGCGATGTCCGAGTACCCCTGCATGGCCGGGATGGTGGCGTTCACCTCCAGCGCCATGGGCCGGCCGGAGACGAAGAAGTCCACCCGCGTGGTGGCCAGGCCCGTCAGCGCCACGCCGGTGGCCTCCGCCATCTTCCGCTCCAGCGGCGAGAGCGCGGAGAGCAGCCAGGCGCGGCGGTCACCCGCAAGAGACGCCCGCGCCATCTTGAAGGTGGCCGAAGAGAGCAGGGCGGAGAGCGCGGCGCGGCGGGAGATCTCCGCCTCGTCCAGGATCACCGGCGTGGCGGTGAGCGGGATGGGGCGGGTGGTTCCGTCCTTGGCTGTCACCGCCAGGCCTCGCCCGTAGGCGGTCTTCGCGAGCGTGGGACCGAAGTGGGGGGCCTGCCGTTTCAGACTCTCCAAAAGGCTTTGCACGTGTGGATCCCTTCCGAGCGCGGTGTCATAAGGCGCACCGCGGCGCGCGCCGAATCGGGCGAAGCATTAATGCACCGAGCGGAGGGCCGGCAACGATCTCGGAGGCTCAATCGCCATGGCAGGAAGCACCGGTGGTCAGCTCGTAGCGCGGATGCTCAAGAAGGAGAACGTGAAGGCGATCTTCACGCTCTCGGGGCTGCACGTGGCGCCGATCTACGCGGGCTGCGTGGAGGAAGGCATCCAGGTCGTGGACATGCGCCACGAGCAGGCCGCCGCGCACGCCGCGGACGCGTACGCGCGGATCACCCGCGGCGTGGGCGTGGCGGTGGTCACCGCGGGCCCGGGCGTGACGGACGCGCTCACCGGCGTGGCCAACGCGCACGCCGCCAGCTCGCCGATGATCCTCCTGGGCGGCGCGGCGCCGATCTTCAACCAGAGCCGCGGCAGCCTGCAGGAGATGGAGCAGGTGGATCTCTTCCACCGGATCTCCAAGTGGTCGGACCGCATCCCCACGCCGGATCTGGTGCCCGCGTACATGGCCAAGGCGTTCCGCGTGGCGCTCTCCGGACGCCCGGGGCCGGTCTTCCTCGAGCTGGCGTGGGACGTCCTGTGCAACGGCGCGGACGACAACGCGGAGAAGCTGCTCTCCTCCTACCGGACGGACGCCCGCATGGCGGCGGACCCGGTGAAGGTGGACGCGGCCATGGCGCTGCTCAAGAAGGCCGAGCGCCCCGCCGTCATCGCCGGCTCCTCCATCTGGTGGGATGGCGCGGTGGACGAGCTGCGCCGCTTCTGTGAGACCGCGCAGCTGCCGGTCTACCTGAACGGCGCCGGCCGCGGCTGCCTGCCGTCCAGCCACCCGCTGTTCTTCCAGCACACCCGCAAGGAGGCGCTCTCCGGCGCGGATCTGGTCTTCGTGATCGGCACCCCGTTCGACTTCCGGCTCAACTACGGCAGCGAGCCCACCTTCTCCGCCGAATCCAAGGTCGTCCAGGTGGACGTGGATCCCACCGAGGTGGGGCGCAACCGCGTGGTGGACGTGGGGATCATCGCGGACAGCTACAGCGCGCTGAAGGCGTTCGCGGACGCGGCGCCCAAAGCGAAGCGGGACGGCTACCTCGCCGGGCTGCGCGAGAGCGAGAAGAAGAAGCTGCGGGGGCTCGAGGAGTGGACGAAGAGCGATGCCTCGCCCATCCACCACTACCGGCTCGCCAAGGAGCTCTCCAACGTCGCCAACGCGGGGAAGGATCCCGTCTTCGTGGCGGACGGCGGCAACTGGGTGGCCATGGCGGCCAAGGTGATCGAGCTCAACAAGCCCGGCCGCTGGCTGGACCCGGGCCCGCTCGGCTGTCTGGGCGTGGGCGCCCCGTTCGCGGTGGCGGCCAAGACGCTCCACCCGGACCGCACCGTCTGGGTGATCCAGGGCGATGGCAGCTTCGGGCTCAACGGCATGGACTTCGACACGGCGCTCCGCTTCAAGCTCCCCATGGTCTGCGTGGTGGGGAACGACGCCGCGTGGGGTCAGATCCGGATCCCCCAGGTCCAGATGTTCGGCGAGGACAAGTCCCCCGGCACGCTGCTGGCCCCCACCCGCTACGACAAGATCGTGGAGGCCATGGGCGGCCACGGCGAGTACGTCACCGAAGCCTCGCAGATCCGCCCCGCGCTCGAGCGCGCCGCCGCCAGCAACACCGTGGCCTGCGTGAACGTGATGCTGGACCCGGAGGCGCCCGTGAAGGCCGGCGCCATGGGCTACGCGGTCTAGGAGCCCATGCCATGAGCAGCGCCCATCGACTGGTGCGGGGGAAGGCGGCCCTCCTGGTGATTGACCTGCAGGAGCGGCTGGCGGCGGCCATGCCCGGTCCTTCGCTGGAGCGGGTGGTGAACCGCACCCGCGCGGCGATCGCCGGCGCCAAGGCGCTGGGCCTCCCCGTGGTGGCCACCGAGCAGTACCCCAAGGGGCTGGGCCCCACGCTGCCGTCCATCCGCGAGGCGCTGGGGGACGCGCGCGCCGTGGAGAAGGTGCAGTTCTCCTGCGCGCTGCCGGAGGTGCTCTCGGCGCTGGGAGACCGCACGCAGATCCTCGTCACCGGGATGGAGACCCACGTCTGCGTCTTTCAGACGGTGCGGGATCTGGCGGAGCGCGGGCTGACGCCGTTCCTCTGCGCGGACGCGGTGCTCAGCCGCACGGAGCTGGACCGCGACGTGGGGCTGGCGCTGTGCGGGAAGGCGGGCGCGGTGACCACCACGGTGGAGGCGGCGCTCTTCGATCTGCTCGGCAGGGCCGGCACGCCCGAGTTCAAGCAGATCTCCGCGGCGGTGAAGTAGGGGTTACAGGCAGAAGCCGCGCCAGCAGCACGCGCCGGACCTCGGGGAGGCGCATCCGGTAGATCCACGCGTCCGTGAAGT
This sequence comes from Myxococcaceae bacterium, assembly GCA_044229415.1. GTDB lineage: Bacteria > Myxococcota > Myxococcia > Myxococcales > Myxococcaceae > JBGATB01. The sequence goes on from JBGATB010000003.1 coordinate 34,295, forward strand.
AGTGCCACAGCACCAGCGCGAGGCTCGCCGAGATCACCGCGCGGTAGAGCGGGTGGGCCGTCCCGGAGGCGGGGGTGAGCGCGCCTCCGAGCGAGGCCGCGCTGGCCTCCGACAGGAAGAAGTGCGCCAGGCCGAGCGCGAACAGCGGCGCCATGCACAGCGCCATCGCGCCCACGCCCGCGAAGCGGGCGGCCTCCGCCTCGCCGCGGGGCCGGAGCATCTGGCGGCTGAGCGCGTAGTACTCGAGCCCGTGCATTCCCGGCAGAAGCACGTTGCCCCACGGCGGCCAGAGCAGGGTGATCCCCACCGCCATGGCGAGCGCGAACAGGTAGAGCACCTTGGGACCGCTCGGGGCGGCGCTGCGCAGGGCCGTTCGCAGCACCGCAGCGAAGTAGGCGAGCCAGATCCCCAGCAGTCCCAGCAGGGCCGCGAAGGGCAGCGGCGCTCCCTGGCCGAGATCGAGATACGGCGTGGGATCCGAGCCGTCCGCGGGGACGAAGAAGAGCCGCGTGAGCACCAGGGTCAGGCAGACCGGGGTGAGCGCGCGCTGCAGCCGCAGCTCGCCCGGCGTGGGGCGGGGCGCACCCGCGGCGCTCGCGCGCAGGCCGTGGAGCGCCCAGACGCCGCGCGACTGGCTGAGGATGTGGTGCAGGCCGAAGACGTTGAAGAGGACGGAGACGACCCAGAGGTAGAGCTCCTTGCTCTGGTAGTAGAGGCCGAACAGCCCCGCCCCCAGCGCCGCCATCCCCACGCCCCCCAGGGCGATCCACCGCCCCTGCCGGGGATCCGCGCGCAGCACGTCCCGGCGGACGAGCAGCAAGAGGAAGGTGAGGGCCACGTGCGTGGCGTTGCCGAGCACGTTCTGCGCGGTCCAGATCGCCCAGCGGTTGGGCGCGTCCCCGAGAGAAGCGCCCAGCGCCCGCGCGGTGAGCGCCCCCAGCGCCGCGAGCGAGAACGGCAGGACGAGCAGCGCGAGATCCGTGCGGCGGGAGAAGAGCCACAAACCAGCGAAGCGCGGCGCGGCGCGGGAAGAGGCTGCGCTCGGCAAGGCCGCCATGCGTTCGGAGTATAGCGCCGCGCTTCAGCGTGGGGCGGAGAGGGGCGGGGGCGCCGGCGCCGGTGCGAGGCGGGCCGCGAGCTCCGCGGCGAGCAGGCGGGAGAAGGTGGTCCGGCCGTGGCCCTCCGCCAGGTGGGTGGTGTCCAGGAAGTCCGCGGGGGAGAGCGCCTGCGTGTCCCCGAGATCGATCACCTCCACCCCGGCCTCGCGGGAGATCCGCTCCAGCACCGCGCCCAGCCGCGCCCTCGCCTCGGGCGAGAGCGCCACCCACGCGGGATTTCGCGGGGCGACCACCACGTAGGTGCGGGCGCAGGCCGCGCGCAGCGCGCGAGCGGCGGAGATCACCTCCGCCACCAGACCCTCATCGAAGTCCAGCTGCAGCAGGTCCGTGGTCTCCACCCGCCACGCCAGGTCCGCGCGCAGGACCTCCTCCTGGGAGCGGAGCTGGCGCCACTGCGCGTAGAGAGGCGCCGTGTCCTCGAACACCCACCGCGGCTCGCCGCGGGTGCGCGCGCTCCAGGGCTCCTCCGGGAAGCGGCGGCGGTTCAGGGCCTGTAGGCGCTCAATGAGCAGCTCCCGCTCGGAGGGCGGCTCCGGGGCCAGGAGCTGCTCCAGCGCCGCCGCGTTCGACATGGCCGGGATCCCCTCCAGCGCCCGCAGCGCGGCCAGGCGAGAGGCGCGCCCGGGGCCGGTCAGCCACCCCTGCGCCAGCTCCTCCGGAGTGGTGAGCAGGGACTCCTTGGCGAGCGCCAGCTCGGCGAGCTCCGGCGCGCGGCGCCGCGCCTTCGTCGCCTGGAACGGCGTGAACTCGAACGCCACGGCCAGGGGCTGCCTGCCCGCGGCCGCGTAGGCATCCCGGATCCGCCTCGCCAGGGCGTGCTGGACCGCGCCGTTCACGCCCGGGAACCCCACGTTGTACGAGGTGGCGGCCACGCCCCGCTCGCGCAGCGCCTCGTCGAACGCGTCCGGCGAGAAGCCGTGCTGGACGAGCGAGGAGCCCACCACGAGCACGTCCGGGGTGTCGTCGCCCGCGATCTTTGGCAGCGCCGCCAGGAACGCGGTCAGCCGCCCCCGCCCCTCGGAGAGCTGCTCCATCCGCGCCTGGCCCACCCACCCGGCAATCAGCGCCGCGCCGCCGCGCGCGAGCAGCAGCGAGCACGCCAGCAGCGCCAGCCCCGCGAGCAGGGCCCGCAGGGCGACGCGGCGATCTGTGGGCCCGGTGGACGCCATGATCAGAACTGGAAGTAGATGAAGGCGCGGCCCGAGGCGCCCAGGAGCATGGCGAAGGAGAGCCCCAGCGCAACCGCGGGCCAGAGCAGGGCGCGTCGCGCGGGATGGGCAAGGGGGACTGCCGGCCGCCACGCGGTCCAGGAGACCAGGTGTGTCATCGCCAGCCCCACGCACACCCAGCCCAGGCCGGAGAGGGACGCGTTGGCGGGCGCGGAGTGCAGGGCGCGCAGCACGGCGAAGGCGTCCGCGAAGGTCTGCGCGCGGAACAGCACCCAGCCGAGCAGCACCGCGTAGAAGGTGAGCGCCCACTTGAGCGCGCGGACGCCGGCGGCCGGCCTGGCCGCGGTGGTGAGCGCGGGGAGCCGGGCGGCGAGCGCGTGCGAGCCCACCAGCAGCGCGCCGTGGAAGGCGCCCCAGGCCACGAACGTCCAGTTCGGGCCGTGCCACAGGCCGCCCAGCGTCATCGTCAGCAGGAGGTTGAGGGTGCGGCGCCGCCGGTTCCCACCGAGCGGGATGTAGAGGTAGTCGCGCAGCCAGCTGGAGAGCGAGATGTGCCAGCGCCGCCAGAAGTCGATGGGCGAGGCGGCCAGGTACGGCAGGCGGAAGTTGGCAGGGAGGGTGACGCCCAGCAGGAGCGCCGCGCCGAGCGCGATGTCGGTGTAGCCGGCGAAGTCTCCGTAGATCTGTCCCGCGAAGGCGAGCGCACCCGTCCACGCCTCCAGGAAGGTCGCCTTCCCCGGAGCGGTGAACAGCGCGTCCGCGGCGGGGGCGAGCAGATCCGCGATCGCCTTGTTGACCAGGCCCGCGGCGATGAGCGCGAAGCCCCGGCGCACCGCCTCCCAGCGCAGCGCTTGGGACTCCTCGAGCTGGGGCAGGAGCGTGGAGGCGCGGAGGATGGGGCCGGCGACGAGGTGGGGGAAGAAGAGCACCGCGGCCAGGAAATCCCGCGGGGAGGTGCGCGCGCGCAGCTCTCCCCGGTAGACGTCGATCACGTAGCTCATGCTCTGGAACGTGTAGAAGCTGATGCCGATTGGCAGCGCGAGCGCGAAGGCCGGCTCAGGCGTGGAGAGGCCGAGCCACGCGAGCAGGCCGTGCGCCGCGTCCGCGAAGAAGCGCGCGTACTTGAACAGCGCGAGGACGCCCAGGTTCAGCGTCAGGCTGCCCGCCAGCAGCGCGCGCCGCCGCCGCGGCGAGGCCGCCCCGGAGAGGGCCCGGGCGACCGCGAAGTCGATCAGCGCCGTCCCCACCAGCAGCGGCACATAGCGCACGTCCCACGCGGCGTAGAAGAGCAGGCTGCCGGCGATGATCAGCCACGCTCGCGCGGCGCTCCCGCGCGCCAGCAGTTGGTGCGCGGTGAAGAAGCCGGTGAAGAAGCAGGCGAAGAGGGTGGTGTTGAAGAGCATCGCGAGGGACCCGGCATTGTGGCACCGAAGCCGCCGTAGATCTGTCCCGCGAAGGCCCGCGCCCTACGCCAGGTCCTGCCCCCGCCGCACCACCCGCAGCTCCATGGCTCGCAGGGGGCGCTTGCGGCAGGACTTGGAGAAGGCGTGCACCACGCGCGCGCCCACGAAGGTGGTGACGAGCGGCAGCAGCACCGCGGCGGCCACGGCGGCCACCAGCACCCCGCCGCGCGCCGAGCCGTGCAGGGAGAAGGCCTTGCGCGCCAGCGCCACGGCGAAGGCCAGGCCAAAGAGGATGCCCACGAAGAGCATCAGCATGGCGCTGCGGGCCCCGTAGTAGGTGCGGATGGTGGTGCGCAGCTCCCCGTCCGCGCGCAGGTGGGCGCGCCGGACCGCGGGGTCGGCCACGTCCAGGAGCGCCACCTCCTCCTTGCATTGCAGGCACACCGTGCCCCCGGAGAAGGTCCTCTTGCAGGCGGGGCAGATCTTGATCATCGCCGAGGGCTTCTAGCCGCTCCCGGGCGGGCCCTCAACGCGCCTGACGTGCGCTGGCCTCGAAGATCCGTTAAGGAGCGCTGCATGGAAGATGGCTTCACCACGGTGGCCACCCGGGCGGCGCTCCCGGTGGGTGGGCGGACGCTGGTGCCATTCGCGGGGCGGGAGGTTGCGCTCTTCGACGTGGGCGGGGTGGTGTACGCGCTGGACAACTGCTGCCCCCACCGGGGCGGGCCGCTGAGCGAGGGAGATCTCCAGGGCTCGGTCGTCTACTGCCCGCTGCACGCGTGGGACTTCGACTTGAAGACCGGCGTATCCGCGGGCGTGCCGGGCGCCAAGGTGCAGGCGTTCCGGGTGCGGGTGGTGGGGGAAGAGATCCAGCTGGCGCAGGCGTAGAAGAGGCAACGTTTCACAGGGAAGAAAGACGAGAAGAGACGATGGCGATGGTCATGGAGCTGTCCGTAGATTTCCACTTCAGCGCGGCGCACCGGCTGCCGTATTACGACGGCCCCTGCTTCCGGCTGCACGGGCACAACTACAAGCTTCAGGTGGTGATCGCGGGCACCCCCAACCCGAAGGACGGCATGATCCGCGACTTCGACGAGATCCGCCGGCGCGTCTGGGAGTCGGTGCTGGTGAAGTGCGATCACCACAACCTCAACGACTTCATGGACAACCCCACCGCGGAGAACCTCATCGTCTGGATGTGGGACCAGCTGAAGGGCCAGGTTGAAGGCCTGAAGGAGCTTCGCCTGTGGGAAACGCCCGAGTACTGCGTCAGCTACCGCGATCATTGAAGCGGACGGCGCCGCGCGGCGCGGTGGACCCCGCCGCCATGGAGCGCGCGGTGGAGGCGTTCCTGCGCGCGGCCGGGCTGCCGCTGTCCGATCCCAACCTCCAGCAGACGCCCCAGCGCGTGGCGCAGGCGTGGGCCGAGGAGTTCCTGGACGGCTACCGCCTCACCGCGGAGGAGGCGCTGGGGGAGACCTATCCGGCACCCCGCGCGTCCGAAGATGAGCTGGTGGTGGTGGAGGGGCTGCGCTTCCACTCCATGTGCCCGCACCACCTGCTCCCGTTCGAAGGCACCGCGCACGTGGCCTACATCCCCGGCCGCAAGGTGGTGGGCTTCGGCCGTCTGGCGGCGCTGGTGGACTGCTTCGCCCACCGGCTGATCCTCCAGGAGGAGCTCGCCCGCGAGGTGGCCAGCGCGCTCTCCCGCGTGCTCGGCAGCCCGGGCACCGCGTGCATCCTCGAGGCCCGCCACCTCTGCCTGCGCGCCCGCGGCAGCCGCCAGGCGGACGCGGTGGCGCACGCCGAGGCCTACGAAGGGGTGCTGCGCAAGGACCGCCAACGGAGGGCCGAGCTTTGGGCGAGGCTGTCGCACCGCTCCCGCTGAAGGGCAAGGTGGCGCTCGTCACCGGCGCCTCGCGGGGGGTGGGGCGCGCCACCGCGCTCGCGCTCGCGGCGGCGGGCGCGGACGTGGCCGTCTGCGCCACCACGGAGGCCGGCGTGGCCGGCACCGTGAAGGCGGTGGAGGCGCTCGGCCGGCGCGCCTTGGGCGCCCGCTGCGACGTGGGCTCCGCCGAAGACTGCGCGGCGCTGCTCTCCGCCGCGGAGAAGGGACTGGGGCCGGTGGACGTGCTGGTGAACAACGCGGGCGTGGTCCAGCGCGCCAAGCTCGGCGCGGTGAGCGACGAGGACTTCGATCGCGTCCTGCGCGTCAACCTCTCCGGCCCGTTCTACCTGAGCCGCCGGGTGCTCCCCGGGATGGTGAAGCGCGGGCACGGGCGGGTGGTGAACGTCTCGTCCATCAGCGGCACGCTGGGGACGCCCGGCCTGTTCAGCTACTGCGCGTCCAAGTGGGGGCTCAACGGGCTCACCAAGTCGCTGGCGGAAGAGGTGGCTGGCAGCGGCGTCCTGGTGGCGGCGGTGCTCCCCGGCAGCGTGGACACGAAGATGCTGGAGGGCTCCGGGTTTCCGCCGAAGATGACCGCGGACGAGGTGGCCTCGCTCATCCGCTTCCTCTGCGCCGAGGCCCCGGTGGCGATGAACGGCAGCCTGGTGGAGATGTTCGGATGACCTTCGGCGCCCCCGAGCCCGGCCGCTGGCAGCCCACCGAGGCGCAGCTGGCGCAGCTGCGCCAGGCGCTCGAACAGGCGCTCGGCCCCTCGCACGTCAAGCAGGCGCCAGAGCTCCTCGAGGCCTACGGCCGGGACGAGTCCGACACCGGCGAGTTCCCGCCGCACCTGGTGGCCTTCCCGGCGGACGCGGAGCAGGTGAGCGCGGTCTTCCGGCTCTGCCAGGGGCTGCGCGTGCCCTTCACGCCGGTGGCCGCGCGCAGCGGCAAGAGCGGCGGCAGCCTGCCGCTGCACGGCGGCGTCTCCGTCTCGCTGGAGCGGCTCAACCGGATCCTCCGGATCTCGTCAGAGGACCTGGTGGCGGTGGTGGAGCCGGGGGTGATCACCGGGGACCTGATGAAGGCAGTGGAGGCCAAGGGGCTCTTCTACCCGCCCGATCCCAACTCGTGGGAGTTCTGCACGATCGGCGGCAACATCGCCGAGAACGCGGGCGGGCCCCGCGCGCTCAAGTACGGCGTCACCCGGGACTACGTGATCGGCCTGGAGTGGGTGCTGCCGGACGGCGAGCGGATGCGGGTGGGGCGCCAGACGATCAAGGGCGTGGCCGGGTACGATCTGGTCGGCCTCTTCGTGGGCTCCGAAGGCACGCTCGGCGTGGCCACGGAGATCACCCTGCAGCTCATCCCCCTGCCCAAGCAGGTGAAGACCGCGCTGATCGCCTTCCCCACCGTGCTGCACGCCGCCCGCGCGGTCTCGGCGGTGCTGGCGGCGGGCATCCTCCCGCGCACGCTGGAGCTGTTGGATGACGTCTCCCTGCGCGCGGTGAGCAACCGGGGCGTGCAGTTCCCGCCGGGCGCCGGCTCTTGCGTGCTCGCCGAGGTGGACGGCAACGGCGAAGAGGGGCTCTGGGCCGAGCTCTCCCAGCTCTCCGAGATCTGCACCGCGCACGGGGCGCAGGAGACGCTGCTCGCCCAGACGGAGGAGCAGCGGGAGCGGCTCTGGTCCGCCCGCCGGGTGCTCTCCACCGCGCTGCGCGCGCTCAAGCCGTACAAGATCTCCGAGGACATCGCCGTCCCGCGCTCGCGCATTCCGGACACCATCGAAGCCCTCAAGGCGATGGGGCAGGAGCTCGGCCTCACCGTGGCCACCTACGGCCACGCGGGGGACGGCAACCTGCACGCCAACATCCTGTTCGACTCTCCCCAGGAGCGGCCGAAGGTGGACGAGGCGGTCGAGCGGATGCTGAAGATCACCGTGGCCGCTGGTGGGACGATCACCGGCGAGCACGGTGTGGGCTACGCCAAGCGCGAGTTCCTGAGCCTGGAGCAGCCGGAGCCGGTCATCGCCCTGCAGCGCCGCCTGAAGGCCTTTTTCGATCCATCAGGCCTGCTCAACCCGGGAAAGATCTTCCCGATCTCCAGACGTTAGGTCTCACAGCGCCGCGCTCAAGCTCGCCTTTCGCGGAAGCGAAATGGAATGAGAAACGCTTTTCGGCGTTGCGCGTCTATTGGGTTCAGACCCGCGACCGTAGAGACAAACTTCGAAAGGAGGTCTGAGGAAATGGCTGCAGTCACCAAGACGAAGTTCGATGAAGGCCTCTCCCATTACATGCGCAACCTGGGCGGTCATCGCCAGCTTTCCCGAGAGCAGGAGTACGAGCTCACCCGGAAGGCCAAGAAGGGTGATGAGCATGCCCGCCACCTCCTCGCCCGGTCGAACCTCGCGTTCGTCGTGGCGGTGGCCAAGCGCTTCGCCAACCGCGGCGCTCGGCTGGATGACCTCATCCAGGAGGGCAATGTCGGATTGATGAAGGCGATCGAGCACTTCGATCCCAAGAAGAACGTCCGCTTCGCGACCTACGCCGTGTGGTGGATCCGCGCCTACATCACCCGCTACCTCAAGGACAACCGCAGCCAGGTGCGCGGCGGGGAGTCCGAGCGGCAGAGCATGACCGACTTCTCGTTGGACGTGGCCGTGGAGGAGGACGCTGACATCACCTACCTCGACCGGCTCGAGGACCCCAGCCCAGGTCCGCAGGAGACCTTCCTGTCGAACGAGACGGACACGGACGTGAAGGAGGCGCTGCTGCGCGTGAAGAAGCGGATCGGCGATCTCGGCTGGGACATCCTCCAGGAGCGGCTGACGCAGGACAAGCCGCGGACCCTGGAAGAGCTCGGCCAGCGCTGGGGCGTCTCCCGCGAGCGCGTGCGCCAGGTGGAGCTGAAGACGAAGCACTTCCTCGCCCGCTACCTGGAGGCCTTCAACCACGACGAGGAGCTCCCCGGAGACCACGAGGACGGCTCCTTCGCGGACGCCGCGGACGCCGCGGCCTAGCCGATGGATGGAGGACGGCGCGGCTGCCCCTCGGGGCGGTCGCGCCGTTCACGTTGCGGGAGCTTTCGAGCGCGTGCTAACACGGCTGCCCGTGCGCCTGCCCCTCGTGCTGCTCCCGTTGCTCGTGGCGCCGGTCGTTTCCTTTGCCCAGGACGCCGGCGTCCCCGCTGTCCCCGCGCCGGACCCGGCGGCCGCGGCTGCGCCGCCGCAGGCGCAGGACCCCTACGCCGAGCTGGACGCGCTGGACGCGCGCCGCGATGACCCGGCGGCCCTGAAGCAAGCGGAGGAGCGCCTGCGCGCGGGGCTGGCCAAGGCCCCCAACGACTACGGGCTGCTCTGGCGCGCGGCGCGGCTGCACGTCTGGCTCGCGGACGGCGCCACCGACGACAACGTGAAGCGGGACGAGGGCAAGCGCGCCTGGGATCTCGGCGAGAGCGCGATCCGCGCCAGCCCCGGCGGCTTCGAGGGCTACTACTTTTCGGCCGTGGGGATCGGCAACTACTCGCAGGCGGTGGGGATCCTCAAGGCGCTCACCCAGGGGCTCGAGGGCACCTTCAACGATCGGCTCGACCGCGCCATCCGGATGAAGCCGGACTACCTGAACGGCTTCCCGGTGATGCTCAAGGGGCGCTACCACTACGAGCTCCCCTGGCCGAAGCGCGATCTCGCCAAGGGCAAGGCGCTCTTTCAGCAGGTGAACGCCAAGCACCCGGAGAACCTCCGGGCGTGGCTCTACCTGGCCGAGCTGTTGTTGAAGGACGGGGATGCCAAGGGCGCGGACGCCGCGCTCAAGAAGGTTTTCGCAGGTGATGTCCAGTACGACCCGCCGGAAGGCAAGCGGGTCAAGGCAAAGGCCGCGCCTGTGCGGTTGGCCATCGACAAGGAGCTCAAGTGAGAGCGGAGAGCCAAGTTGCGGGTACCTCGGGGGGTGCCCAGAACCTCGTCCAGTTGCTGCAGCAGCGCGCCAGCCAGCCTTCGCGGGTGGCGGCCAGCCACAAGCGCGGCGCCGCCTGGGAGGACGTCACCTGGGGGCAGATCCTCGAGGACGTGAAGAAGGTCTCCGCCGGGCTGCTCGCCGCCGGGATGAAGCCCGGGGACCGGGTGGGGATCTTCGCGGGCACCGGCCTGCAGTGGTGCGTGGTGGATCTGGCGATCAGCGCCGCCGGCGGGATCACCGTCCCCATCTACGGCTCCAACACCCCGGACGAGTGCCGGTACATCCTCAACAACTCGGAGTCCGTCTTCCTCTTCGTGGACAACGACGAGAAGGACGGCAAGCAGCCGGGGCGGGTGACCCGCTACCGCGCCAAGGCCGCCGAGTGCCCCACCGTCCGCAAGGCGTTCTTCTTCGACGCCGCGCCCTCAGGCCCCAAGGAGGGGACGCTGGCGGAGCTGCTGAAGGCCGGTGAGGCCGCCCACCAGGCCGCGCCCAACGCGTTCGAGGAGCGCGTGCGGGCCGTGCGCGCGGATGATCCCGCCTGCTTCATCTACACCTCCGGCACCACCGGCGATCCGAAGGGCGTGATCCTCACCCACGGCAACTGGGCGTACGAGGCGCAGGCGGTCGGCCAGATCGGCCTGATGCGCCCGGACGATTCGGTGATGCTCTTCCTGCCGCTGGCGCACTCCTTCGCCCAGGTGGTGAAGGCGGCGTGGCTGGGGATGGGCTTCAAGATGGTCTTTGCCGAGTCCGTGGACAAGCTGCTGGCGAACCTGGCGGAGACCCACCCGACCATCCTGCCGTCCGTCCCGCGCGTCTTCGAAAAGGTCTACAACAACGTCATCCAGAACGGCAGCTCGGCGCCGGGCGTGAAGGGGAAGCTCTTCCGCTGGGCCTTCAAGCTGTTCGACGAGTACGTGGAGGCGAAGATCCAGGGGCGCGAGTACAACTCGCTCGGCTTCGGGCTCGCGAAGCGGCTGGTGTTCAGCAAGGTCTACGCGACCCTGAACGAGAAGCTCGGCGGGCGGATGCGCCTGTTCATCTCCGGCGGCGCGCCGCTCTCCCGGAAGATCGCCTACTTCTTCGATCTGGTGGGCTTCAAGGTGCTCGAGGGCTTCGGCCTCACCGAGACCTCCGCCGCCAGCACCGTGAACCTGCCGGAGAAGATCAAGATCGGCACGGTGGGCAAGCCGGTGGTGGGCACTGAAGTGAAGATCGCCGCGGACGGCGAGATCCTCATCCGCGGCCCGGGCGTGATGAAGGGCTACTACAAGAACCCCACCGCCACCGCGGAGGTCCTCGAGGCGGACGGCTGGTTCCACTCCGGCGACATCGGCGAGCTGGACGCGGACGGCTTCCTGCGGATCACGGACCGCAAGAAGGACATCATCGTCACCGCCGGCGGGAAGAACGTGGCGCCGCAGAACCTGGAGAACTCGCTCAAGACCTTCCCGATCGTGAGCCAGGCCATGGTCTACGGGGACAAGCGGAAGTACCTCGTCTGCCTGATCACCGTGAACGAGGACGCCGCGAAGAAGATCCTCAGCGACAAGGGCGCCCCGGTGGGGGACTACGCCGCCAACAGCAAGCGGCCAGAGGTCCACGCCGCGGTCCAGGCGGCCGTCAATGCGCTCAACGCCGAGCAGCCGCCCTACAACTCGATCAAGCGGTTCGCGGTGCTCGACCGGGACTTCTCCCAGGAGACCGGGGAGCTGACGCCCACCCTGAAGGTGAAGCGGAAGATCTGCTCCCAGAAGTTCAAGACCACGCTGGATGGCCTCTACGACGGCGAGGTCGTGGACTAGCTGCGGCGCGGGCGCGCTCGGCCCTCTTGCTGGGGCACGAGCGCGCGGCCGGCAAAGGCGACGGCTACCGCGTCTCCTTCACCTTGGCCGCGGTGCCGGCGGGCGCCGCGTCCTTGCCATCCGACATGGCGACCACCTTCTTGGGGTCCTCGGACTCGGGCGCGTCCGCCTCGTTGAAGCCCTTCTTGAAGTTCTTGATCGCCTGGCCGATGGAGCTGCCCAGCTGCGGCAGGCGGGTGGCCCCGAAGAGCAGCAGCAGGACCGCGAAGATAAGTATGAGTTCCGCACCCTTCAGACCCATGGCTGCTCCTTGCAACGGCAATGATGGCGTGAAGCTTACCGGCCCGCACCGCCCGAAGCCAGCGGCCGCGGTGTAGGGGACATTGTGCCCCTGCTGCAGGTGAGCACTGCCGTGGTCAGCTAGAGCGGCAGCGGAAGCTCGAACCAGTGGGTGGTGGCGTCCGTTCCCGTGACCACGCCCGCACGTCCGCCCAGCGCTTCGATCTCCCGCTTGGCCAGGCAGAGGCGGAAGCCGGGCTCCAGCTTGCGCTCCAGCCAGGCGCGGTAGCGGGGGTCGAACCACGCCGCCAGCTGCTGCGCCTCCAGGCGCGGCCCGGTGTCGTGCACGCTGACGCGGAAGGCGCCGTCCTGCCGCGCCACCTCCACCAGGAGCGCGCCGTGGGCGGCGGTGCGCCACAGCCCCTGGGCGATGAACGCGGCGGCGGCGTGGACGAACCGCTGCGGGTCGAGCGAGAGCTCCGGCAGCTGCGGCGGCAGGTCCACCAGCAGCTGGGCCTCCCGCTCGGAGACCAGCGGCGCGCAGCTGGCGAGCGCCCGCTGCAGGAGCGGCCCGGGCGCGCAGGGCTCCGGGTCCACCGGCAGGTGGCCCAGCTCGGAGCGCTGGGCGTCGAAGAAGTCCTGCGCGAGCTGCAGCGCCCGGTCCGCGTTGCGCAGGATCACCTCGGTGGATCGCGCCAGCCGCTCCGCGGACGCGGGGGCGCCGCCGCCCTTGAGGAACGAGGCGTAGGAGCGGACGTTGGCGAGCGCGCCGCGCAGGTCGTGCGAGGCCACGGAGAGCAGCGCCAGCTCGGCGCGCCGTCTGGCCTCGGCGTCACCCTGGGCGGGCGAGGTCTGGATGTCTTCGGGGGCGGGCGTGTCCATCGTCCTCCTTGGAACGGCGGCGGCGGGTGCCGTGCTTTCAACAATCTGGAGGCGTGCTGTTCAGTGTGCAACGCTGCTCGGCCGACGGGCGAACGAGCCCTCGCCCTATTGGGCAGACTCGACCAGTCCAGGGAAGAAGGGAGCGAGATGTCGGGCGGTGATGGGTCGTCCCAGGAGTCGAGGCGCAGCGTGCTCGTGGTCGATGACGACCCGGACATCCTCGAAGCGCTTTCCGAGATCCTCGAGGCCGAGGGCTACCAGGTCCTGCGCGCTCGCAACGGGCAAGAGGCGCTCGGCTGCCTGCAGAGCGCGCCGCCCGCGCTGATCCTCCTGGATCTCATGATGCCGGTGATGGACGGCTGGGAGTTCGCCCAGCGGATGCGCCAGCAGCCGGCCGTCGCCAAGATCCCCATCATCGTGCTGAGCGCGGACCGCAACGTCGGCGCCAAGGCGCGGGACATTGGCGCGGTGGGGCACCTGCCCAAGCCGTTCGAGCTCAACGATCTGCTGGAGCTCGTGCACCGCTCGCTGGCGGCGTGAAGCTGGCTTGACGCGCCAGGTCGGCGCCGCTACGGTCCGCGCGTTTTTGATTCACCAATCAAGCGCACCCAACCAGCGCGCAAGCGAGGCGAGAAGACCATGGCGGACCTGACGGCGAAGAGCATCCTGGAGCAGGAGATCCCCGCGGTGCTGACGAGCAAGCCCGAGCTCGGCAAGGACATCAACGCGGTGATCCACTTCGTGGTGACCGGGGACACCGGCGGCACCTGGACGCTGGATCTGACCAAGGGCTCGGACTGGGTCCAGACCGGCGCGCAGGGCACGCCGAAGATGACCATCACCGTGAGCGACGCGGACTTCATCAAGATCCGCCAGAAGCAGCTCAACCCGCAGATGGCGGCCATGCAGGGCAAGCTCAAGTTCAAGCCCATGGACATGGGCCTGGCGATGAAGCTGGGCAAGCTGCTCGCTTAAAGAAGGGCGCTCTTTCGTGCCGCCGCCCAACGACCTTCCGCTCTCGGACGTGAAGGTGCTGGATCTCTCCCGGCTGTTGCCGGGTCCGTACGCCACGCTGGTGCTGGCGGATCTGGGCGCGCGGGTGGACAAGCTCGAGGACCCGCAGGGCGGCGACTACATCCGCCAGATGCCGCCCATGCTCCCGGCCCCGGCGAGCGAAGAGAGCGCGCTCTTCTACGCGCTCAACCGCAACAAGCGGTCGATCACGCTGGACCTGAAGAAGCCCCAGGGCGTGGCGGCGCTGCGCAAGCTGGTGCGCGGCTATGACGTGCTGGTGGAGAGCTTCCGCCCCGGGGTGATGGAGAAGCTGGGGCTCTCCCAGTCCGCGCTCGCCGCCGAGCACCCCGGCCTCATCTACTGCTCCATCTCCGGCTACGGACAGACCGGTCCAGACCGGCTGCGCGCCGGGCACGATCTCAACTACATCGCCCGCGCCGGGCTGCTCGGCTACAGCGGCACCGCCGCGAGCGGCCCCGCCATGCCGGGCTTCCAGGTGGCGGACGTGGGCGGGGGCGCGCTCTTCGCGTTGGTGGGGATCTTGAGCGCGCTCCACGAGCGCGGGCGCACCGGCCGCGGCCGCTTCCTCGACATCTCCATGACGGAGGGGGCCATGGCCTTCCTCCACATGCAGCTGGCGTCCCGGCTGCTCACCCGGCCCTCCGGCGCGCCGCCCACGCGCGGGGCGGAGGCGCTCAACGGCGGCTACGGCTGCTACCGCGTCTACCGCACGAAGGACGACCGCCACCTGGCGGTGGGGGCGCTCGAGCCCAAGTTCTTCGCCGGCGTCTGCGAGCGGCTGGGGCGGCCGGACCTGGTGGAGCGCGCCTACGCGCCGGGCGAAGAGGGCGCCGCCGCCCAGCGCGAGCTGGAGGGGCTGTTCGCCCAGAAGACGCTGGCGCAGTGGCAGGCGCTCTTCGCCGGCGCGGACGTCTGCGTGGAGCCGGTGCTGGAGGGGGACGAGCCCTTCGCGGACGCGCAGCTGGTGGCGCGCGGCGTCTTCGTCCGGGCGCGTGACGAGCTGCGGCAGATGGACGTGACGCACCTGCGCACGCCGGTGCGCATGGGAGAGCTGCCGGTGAGGCCGCCGCCCAGGCTGGGGCAGCACACCGAGGAGATCCTCGCCGAGGCCGGATTCACACCCGAGGAGCGGGCTTCGCTATAACCGCGGGCCTGGATGCGCCCCACGCCCCGCCAGCGCCGGCTCCTGGTCCTGCTCGGAGGCGGCGCGCTGGCGGCCGCGGCGGTCACCGGCGCGCTCTCCTGCGGCGCGGATGACCTGGTGGCCCCGCGGATGGAGAAGTCCGAGGAGCTGGCCTCGTGCCGCAGCTTCGAGGAGCTGATGCCGCGCTTCACCCAGGCGATCAGCTCCGGGCAGACGGAGGGGCTGCGGCAGGTGCTCAAGAACGAGGTCCTGGTGAACGGCCGCGCGGGCGAGCCCAGCCCGCTGCTGGATCTGCTGCGCTCCGTCTTCGCCACCTTCGCCACCTTCGCCCGGCAGGGGCCGGAGCGCGGCGCCTCCCCCGGGCAGATCTGCGCCACGCCGCCCCCACCGGTGGCCCAGGCCCACCCGCTCTGCGAGATCCGCCGCGCGCTGGACAGCCTGGTCCACGACGGCAAGGGGCTGAAGGCCTTCCAGCTGGTGGATCCGCAGGTGACCGCCATCCTCAAGTACATCCTCGGACAGGCGCCGGCGAGCAGCGTGCCGCACTACGAAGTCGCCACGGTGCTCCAGCGGATGTGCGGCCAGAACGCGGTCTGCCAGATCAGCGACACGCTGGACCTGATCATCGCGCTCACCGCCTTCGCCGAGACCTCCGAAGGCCGCACCATCCTCAACAACACCCAGCAGCTGCTCCACAACCCGGGGCTGCAGCCGTTCCTCACCAACAACGCCGAGCAGTACGGCGGCGAGAACGGGGTGATCGCCCTGGTCCGGGTTGTGCTGCAGACGGTGCAGGGGATGGACGATCCATCAGACCTGGACGCGCTGCCGATCAGCTCGCTGCCGGCGAACCTGCGCGCGGACGCGCAGCGCGGGCTGACGGACTTGAAGTCCCTACTGGACCCCAAGCGCGAGCCCAACGTCCTGCGGCCGCTCAAGAAGGTCTCCTCCTGCCTCAACGGCTCGGACGCGAACCTGGACGCCATCCGGATGTTCTACCGGCTCTGGTTCGACGCGAAGCTGCCCGAGTTCAGCTTCCCCAACACCATCGACGTGGCGGTGGGGCTGCGCGACACCGACTCCCGCGGCACGCTGCTGCACCTGGCGAACACGCTGGTGACCACCATCCGCCAGGACGAGTCCTCGGTGGACTCCGCCGCGGCGGTCTGCCGGGTGCTCTTCGCCAAGGAGAACGCCCAGCGCGCGCTGCCCGTGGTGGCCACCCTCTTCGAGCAGGGCGTGGTGAGCGAGTTCCTGTGCGCCACGGACACGCTCGTCTACGGGTGCGCCGGCGGCTCCGCGCAGCTCGCGTGCAAGCCGGCGGGCGCGACTCCCTAGAGCCGCCAGCTCAGCCGCAGCGCCCCCTGGAAGTCGTGCCGGTCCGCGCCGGCGATCGGCAGGCCGGCGGCGAGCTCCAGCCCGAAGTGCCTCCCCAGCCCGAAGCGCAGCGCCAAGGCGGGAGCCACGTAGTCCAGCGCCGCGCGGTGGCCGAGGTGGGCGGTGAGATCCACCGCCAGCGCGGCCCACGGCCACGGCGCCAGCTGCACCCCGGCGACCAGCAGCGCCCCCAGGCGCGGCTGCGCGGGGGCCGGGGAGAAGACGCCCAGCCCCAGATCCGCGCCGGCGTAGCCGTGCACTTCCAGCAGCCGGTGCGGCCGCACCTGCGCGGCCAGCCCCACCTCCAGCCCGAGCAGGTGCACGTCCGCGGCGCCGGTGGCGGTGGGCAACATGAGCCGCGCAGTGGGCGCCAGCTGCAGGGACTCATCCGAGATGACGACCCGGCTACCGCCCACCGAGAGCTGCCCCAGCCCCAGCGAGGTCCCCTTGAGCGTGGCGTTCTGCGCGAAGGTCCACTGCACCAGCTCCGCGGTGGCGAACAGCTCGGTCCGCTCGTCCAGCGCCCAGCTGCCAAAGAGCAGCGCCTGCGCCCCCAGCGCGCCGTAGAAGTTGGGGGTGTCGATGATCGCCGCGCCGTGGCCGCCCAGCCCCACCTCGGTGCGCGGGCAGGCGCGCCGCGCGGTGGCGAAGTCCACCTCGTGGAGCGCCGCGTAGACGGGGCCCTCAGGCAGCCCTTCGTCCGCGGCGCGGCAGACGGAGGCGCGCACGGGCGGGGGCGCGGGCTGCGCCGCCGAGGCCTCCGGCGGCGTCTGGGCGAGCGCGGGGAGGGAAAGCCAGAGCGAGCAGAGCAGAGCGCGTTTCACTTGGAGCCCTCCACGCGGGGCGCGTCGAACTTGCCGTTGCCGTCCCGGTCCAGGATGAACGGGTTGGTGAAGGCGAAGGGGTACCCTTCGGTCACCACCTGGCTGAAGTGGAACTGGGGATCCGCGTCCGTCTCCGGCAGCGGCGGGTTGGCCAGCGGGCCGGCGCGCGCGCCTTCACGCACGTCCGCGCGGTCCACCACCCCGTCCCCGTTGTTGTCGCTGGTGTCGGGGATCCCGTCCGGCTCGTTGCTGATCACCCCGCCCAGATCCCCCACCAGGGGCAGCGCGCGGCCGGCCTCCACCACCAGCCACGCGTCCCCCGAGGCGGGCAGCACCTCCGCGAGCGGGACCTCTCCTTCGTAGCGGAGCAGCCCGTCCTTGCCGAACGGATCCGCCGGCGAGGCAAGCGCGGTGATCGTCTTCTTCACCGCGCCGTTCACCACGATCCGCACCTCCTGCACCGGCACCCACGGCGCCGCGGAGACCTTCACGCGCAGCTTGCCGCCGGGCGCCGGCGTGAACGGGCTGAGCGAGAAGGCGCGGGGGCCGCCGGAGGCGCCGTCCACGGTGGCCTCGATCACCGGGCCGTTGGTGCCGAAGAGCTCGCCGTTGCGCAGCGCCCGGTTGAAGACGTCCACCTTGAAGGAGGGGCCGCCCTGGGTGTCCGCGTAGACCACGTTGCGCGGCAGGCCCACCGTGTTGTCGGTGAGGCTGTGCGAGTCGCTGTTGGCGGTGCCGGCGCGCAGCTGGCCCTGGGAGAGCAGGTAGAACCAGAACGCGCGGTAGGGGAGGAGGCTGTCGTTCTGGGTGCCGTTCATGACCTCCTGCGCGTGGTGGCCGTTGTTGGCGGCCTTGCCGTTGGGCGCGCGCACGTACATGCCGGCGGCGGTGCCGTCATCCTCGGCGGGGAGGTTCTTGCGCGCGTCCAGCGCCAGCGCGCGCGGGAAGCCCAGGTCGCGGCCGAACTCGGGCGTGGCCCACGGGTGGTTGAGCTGGATGACCGGGGTGTTCCCGTCAAAGCGCGAGGCCATGGCGTCGAACAGGGCGCCGGGCTCCACGCGCTCGTCGTCCACGCCGCCGTTGTGCGGCTCGTTGGGCTGGTACTTGAGCGGCCAGAAGTTGTAGTGGCCGATCACCAGCGGGAAGCCGTAGTCGGGGATCCGCATGAACGGGATGTGGCCGGTGGTCTCCATGCCCACCACCGCGGTCATCTTGTCCTGCAGCCCCAGCCGGCGGAGCACGTCCGAGTAGTCGTAGACCACGTCGTGATCCGTGGCGACGATCACCTCCAGGTCCGTGGCGGAGAAGGAGCGGACGCGATCCTCGTCCGGGATGGAGCTGTCGAAGCTGGCGGCGCCGTGGACGTGGCAGTCCGCGGTGACCGTCTTCGCCGGCTGCAGCGGGAGCTTCTCCAGCGCGAAGGCCAGCGTGCTCACCGTGGGGGTGAGGGTGACCGTCTTGCGCTGCAGGGTCCAGAACGGGCCCTTGAAGGCGTAGATGAAGAGCTCGCCCACCGGGAGATCCACGGTGGCCTGGCCTGCGGAGACCAGGAAGCGGTTGCAAGCGGGGGAGCTGCCCGAGGGCGGGCCCAGCCAGGGCGAGCAGGCGCCGAGCCGGCCATGGAAGGTGCCGGTGAGCGCCTCCTTCGTCTGCGCGTTGGCCGGGACCACGAAGACCTCCGCGTCCAGCGGCATGCCGTTCTGCGCGTCCGTCACCGCCACGGTGACCCGCGCCGTAGAGGGGAGGGTGAGCTCGCCCACGTCCAGGGTGGCGCCGGAGGCCTCCACGCTCTTCTCCAGCACCTTCTGGCCGAAGGCGTGGACCTCCAGCCGGAGCGCCTTGCCGCTGGGGACTTTTGCGGAGAAGGCGCCGGTGGCGTCCGGGACGACCTGGGACCAGGGGATGGGGCCCCCCTTGGCGTCCGGTTCGATCACCAGGATGGACGCCTCGCGCTCGGTGCCGAAGGTCCCCCCGGCGCGAGCCACCTTGCCGGTGAGCGTGGCGAACTGCTCGCCGAAGAGCTGGCTGCGCACGTCCAGGGCCACGTCGATCGCCGGGGCGGTGCCGGCGCCCGGCGCCGCGGCGAGGAAGCGCTCGAAGACGAGGTAGCCGCGCGGCGGCACCACCGTGCGCGCCATCCCGGCGGAGGAGACCTGATCGCTCTGGAAGCCCTCCAGCGCCTTCTCCCTGCACGCGACCTCGGCGTACGAGGCGTACGGCGCGGCGTGCCCGGACGCGGCGAGGTACGGGAAGCGCTCGAAGGCGTCGTTGATGGTGAGCAGGTCGAAGCTGGGGTGGCTGAAGCCGGACTTGGGTGCGGGCGTGAAGGGGAGGGCCTCGCGGCCGCTCCAGTAGAAGCCGTCCGACAGCGCCCACAGCTGCGGGTCCGCGGAGCCGTTGATCACCTCGGTCCGGATCCGCAAGCCGCGGTCGCACGGGCGCAGCTCGTAGAGGGTAGAGATCATCAGCTCCGGCTTGCCGTCCAGCGTGCCGCGCAGCTGGACGCCCACGCGGGCCGGCTCGTCCACCAGCTCCAGCGTGGTGTAGCGGGCGGCGTCCGCCGGGAGGATCCCCACCACCTGGAGGACCTGGTTGAGCGAGTCGTTGGAGTCCCCGTTGGTGCTCAGGTCCAGCAGCGAGCCGCCGTTGGGATCCAGGAGATTGGCGTTGCCGATCCCGGCGATCACCGCGGTGACCACGCCGTTGGAGAGCTGGATGTCTCCGGCGGCGGCGATCGCGTCCAGCCCGCCGGCCACCGGGTCCGCTCCCTGGAGCCTCCGGACGGAGAGCGTCTTCACGTCACAGGAGAAAGCCAGCTTCTCGCAGGGGGTGGGGAGCCGGCAGCCCTCCTCTCCGCCCAGACAGCCTTCCCGACGACACCCTTGGAGGACGAGGCTCGCCGCACCGAGCGCGGCGAGGAAGTACAGAGCGCGCATGGGGCGCGTTCTTAGCCGGTTTCGCCCCCGCTCACCTCCAGTAATCCCAGCCGTGGGTGGCGTGGCAGGAGTCACCGATGAGATCCAGGTAGACCTGGTGCTGGGTCTTGCGCAGCTGCTCCATGGACTCGAGCGCCTTGATCTCCTTCAGCCCGCGCACCGCCCGGTCCAGGTAGATCTTCGCCCGCTCCACCGAGCGCAGCTGCTCTTCGTCCGGTTTGAAGCCGCTCTCCACCTTGAGGCGGCCGGCGGTCTCCAGGAAGTGGCCGTAGAACTTCACCATCTGGGTGAGGATCAACAGCCTGTAGCCGGGCGCCTGCTGGAGCGCGGCCTCGTACTGCCGCTGCTCGGAGCCGAGCCGGTAGAAGAGGATGTCCACCTGCTTCTTGAGCCGGTCTCCCCACCGCTTGCGGACCGCGGGGTGGCGCGCCCAGCTGCCCACCGCCTGGACCAGGTGCAGCCCGCCGCAGGGGTGCGCGTAGATCCCCTGCTTGCGCTTGTCCACCTGGGGCAGCCCCTTGGCGAGCCCGTCCGCGAGATCCGCCTGCGTGCGCTCCAGGTACTCCAGCGCGTCGTCCATCACCTTGTTGAAGTCCACGGTCTCGCCCGCGCCGTTCTGGAAGACGGCGCTGGGGCCCGGGCGCAGCACCGCCGCGAGCAGGTCCAGCGTCCAGGCCGCGTCCCGCCAGTAGACCTCGCTGGCGCTCTGGTGCCGCACGCCCCGCTTCACGCCGTCCACCAGCTGCTTGAGCGTCACCGTCCCGAAGGACGCCTTGAGCTCGGTGGAGAGCGGTAGCTCCGCCAGCACCAGCGTCTTGGGGATGAGGTTCAGGTGGGGCTCTATGGGCGTGCCGTCCGCGGCGAAGCGATCGAAGCGGAAGGGATCCCCGTCCACCGGGCCGTCCCGCTTGAGAAAGTCCCCGATGATCACGTCCGCCGCGCGCCGGCCGTCCGCGGCGGCGTACGCGCGGCCCAGGCCGGTGATCCCGTGCGCCAGGGCCCAGGGGTTGTCCACCCCGGCCGCGTAGAGCAGGCACTGGCCGCGGAGGACCTCGTGGGCCTCGGCGCGCGGGGGGGCGGCAACCGCCCGGCCGGACAGGGCCCAGAGGCCGATCGCGATCAACCCCGCGCACACGGTCGTTCCCATGCGCCCCTTTCGGTATAAGGGGGCTTTCCGGTACCCCTCCACGGAGTCCGACGCACATGAAGAATGGGTTCGCGCTCGCGAGCGCATTGATCTCCCTGTCTCCCGCGCTCGCGCAGACCTACGTGGCCTCGACCTCGACGGCGACCTACGCGCCGCTGACCTCCGGGACCGTGGTGACGCTCACCGGGACCACGCCCCCGGAGACCGACGGCATCGCCCAAATCCCGATCGGGTTCAACTTCCCCTTCTACGACCGCGTCTTCGACAAGCTCACGGTGACGGCCAACGGCAACCTCTGGCTGACGCCGCCGCTCGCCGTCACCTACGACTTCTATTACTCCAACACCGTCATCCCCAGCGCCTCCACCCCCAACGGGATCATCTCTCCGTTGTGGGACGACCTGTCCGGCAAGACCGGCGAGGCGACCAGCAACATCTCCTACCAGAACTCCACGGACGCGGCCGGCCAGGTCTTCACCATCCAGTGGTCGAACTGGAACTACGAGAACACCACCGCGACCCTGGAGCTCAACTTCCAGGTGAAGCTGCACGAGTCCGGGCTGATCGAGTTCCACTACGGCCCGGTGAGCGGCAGCGCGCCGAGCGGCACCTTCTCCGCCAGCGTGGGGATCGAGAACTTCGCCGGCAACGCGGGCACCACCGGGCTCGGCTGCACCCCCAGCTGCCTGCCCACGGACATCATCCCCAACCAGGTGATCACCTTCGGCCCTCCCGCCCAGGCGGACCTCACGGTGAGCCAGCTGCGGATTGACGGGGTGGTGCAGGTGGGCAGCAACCTGCAGATCAGCACCACCACCGCGTTCCGGAACTTCGGCGGCACCGCCGCCAACGGCTTCAACTACGCGCTCTTCCTCTCCAACAACACCACCTACGAGCCGGGCACGGACACGCCCTTCTCCCCGGCCACGCAGGGGCCGGTCTCCGTGGCGTCGCTGGGCATCGGTTCGCACAGCGCCACCAGCACCGTGGCCAAGCCCACCACCGGCAGCTACTACGTGCTCGCGGTGGCGGACTTCGGCGGGGCGGTCACTGAAGCCAACGAGTCCAACAACGTGGGGGTGATCTCCGCCCCGCTGGTCTCCGGCGTGGACCTGGTGGCCCAGTCCGTGGGCGGCCCCGCGGCCGCCTCCCCGGGCGAGGCGATCACCCTCAGCTACGCCTTCACCAACCAGGGGATCGATCCCGCCGGCAGCGTGCCCTTCAAGATCTTCGCCTCCGCGGACAACGCGCTCTCCGCGGGGGACGTGGAGCTCGCCTCCAGCACCGTGACCGTGGCGGGTGGGCAGAACGTGATCTCGACGATCAACGTGACCTTCCCCACCAACGTCCAGGCGGGGGACTACTTCTACATCCTGCAGGTGGACAACGGGCCGGCGGTGGGCTCGGTGGTCGAGATCAACGAGATGAACAACCAGGTCCTCTCCACCGGCAAGCTGGAGTCGCGGCAGCCGGATCTCGCGGTCACCGGGCTGCAGATCCTGGAGCCCGCGCCGCCCTACGCCGTGGCGGACTCGGTCTTCTTCGGCGAGCCCACGCGCCTTCAAGTCGTGGTGGCGAACGTCGGCAAGGCCGCGGCCAACAACTTCACCGTCTCGTTCTACCTGTCCGAGAACGAGTCCCTGATGGCGTTCACCGACCCGTTCATCGGCGACAAGACCGGGCTCTCGCTGGCGCCGGCGCAGCAGATGGTGGTGACCATCACCGCGCCGCTGCCCTCCAAGTCCGTCTCCGGGGAGGTCCTCAAGCCGGCGGACTACTACATCTTCGCCTCGGCGGCGGGCGCGTTCGCGGACGCCTCCACCGCCAACAACGTGCTCAAGTCCACGCCGCAGCGCGCGCGCGGGCCGGCGCCGGATCTGGTGGCCACCTCGCTCACCGCGCCCACGCTGCTCGCCGCCGGCGAGGTCTTTGGCGTGAGCCGGACCCTGCGCAACGTGGGGAACCGTCCCTCGGCCACCGCGCCGTACCGCTACTACCTCTCCGCGAACACCATCATCACCGCCAGCGACACGCTGCTCACCATCAAGACCCCCACCGGCGTGGTCAACGAGGGCTCGGTCACGCTCAACGCCGGCGAGACCAACACCCAGACGGAGCTCCTGATGGTGCCGCACGGCACGCTCGCCGGGCAGTACTACGTGGGCGTGTTGGTCGATCCCTCCGACAACGGCGGCAGCGGGGTGGTGCTCGAGCTCTCCGAGACCAACAACGGCTTCACCTCGCAGCTGGCCACCGTCCAGCCCCAGAAGCTGGAGGTGATCACCCCGGCGCTGCCGGACGCGGTGGTGGGCACCCCGTACGACGTCCAGCTCTCCTCCACCGGCGGCGGCGCGGGCGGCTACCGCTACGAGCTGTCCGGGGATGGCGCGCCCCCGGCCGGCCTGAACCTCTCGCTCGAAGGCAAGCTCTCCGGGACGCCCACCGCCACCGGCACCGCGAACTTCGTGGTGAAGGTCTCCTCGGGCGGGCGGACGGCGAACGCGCGGTTGATCCTGCGCGTGGTGCCGTTCACCACCGGGGTGGCGCTGACGACCGTCTCCCTCCCGTCCCTGGTGCGCGGCCTCCCGTTCGAGACCACGCTCGGGGTGCTCGGGGGCCAGGCCCCGTACCGCTGGGTGAGGGAGTCCGGCACGCTCCCCACCGGCCTGACGCTGGCGGAGAGCGGGAAGCTCTCCGGCACCACCACCGCCAGCGTGGGCGCGGTCTTCGCCTTCGCGGTGCGGGTGCGGGACGTGGCCGGCAACTCGGACGTCCGCAGCTACACCGTCACCGTGCTGGATTCGAACGTGCTCGAGATCGAGACCCCGGTGCTGCCGCAGGGGCGGATCGGTTCGGACTACGGGACGGACATCGTGGCGAAGAACAGCCAGGGCGGGCCGCTGGCCGCGCCGCTCACCTGGACGATCGTCGCCGGCGCGCTACCGCCGGGGCTGACGCTGGAGTCCACGGACATCAAGGGGCTGATCACCGGCACGCCCACGCTCGCCGGCAACTTCGCCTTGAGCCTCCAGGTCACGGACGCGCGCAGCCGCACGGACACCGCGGACTTCCTCATCCAGGTGGTGGGCTCGGCGGTGAAGATCAAGGGCAACCTCCCGGCGCAGGTGGAGCGCGGCGCGGCGGTGCAGGGGAACTTCACGCTCGAGGGCGCCACCTCCGGCACCTTCGGCCTGTATGACGGCGTGCTGCCCCCGGGCGTGACCCTCTCCCCCAAGGGCGAGCTGAGCGGGACGGTGGAGCAGGAGGCCCCGGCCCGGATCTACAGCTTCACGGTCAGCGGGCTGACGCCCACGGGCGAGGTGGCGCTGGGCGCCTTCTCCATGGAAGTCACGACCCCTGGCACCGCGGTGAAGACCGGCTGCGCGGCCGCTGGATCCGCCCTGGCGCCGGCGCTCGGGCTGCTCCTGCTCGCGCTGGCACGGCGCCGCCGCCGCGGCTGAAGCGCCAAACCCGCGAAAAGCCGCGATCTCGGAGGTCCTTCCCCAAGGGCCCTGGGTCGCGGCGAACCCCGACAACTCGGGTCAGCCCGCCGCTGACAATTCAAGTGGGTGTTCAGGCGCGGCGGGCTGGGTCAGAACGGGACACAAAAACACCTGCGCGGCTTGATTCTCTGGACGCAGATCGTCAGCATGCGCGCACATTTGTTTCCCTGCGCCGCCCACCACTCCCCCCGCCGCACGCGGAGGACCTTGTGACCAACCGCAACACCCTGCAGTTCGCTGCATTCCTCTTCTCTGCCGTCTTCGTCGTCGCCGGCTGTGACTGCAAGCGCGGCGGAGGCGTTGCCACCAGCCACGGCGATCTGCTGCTGGTCTATCCGAACCCGGAGAACCCGGAGACCAAGGCCACCGGCCGCGAGGCGATCTACGACTTCGGCGCGGTGTTCATGGAGCAGACGAAGACGGACAAGATCGTCGTCCAGAACTTCGGCAAGGGCGTGCTGGTGCTCGAGAAGATCGAGTACGTGTCCGGCGTGCGCGGCCAGATTGGCGAGCAGCTGGTCGGTGAGAAGCCCGAGGCGCCGGTGTTCGACGTGAAGTTCACCACGCGGACCGAGGTGGGCGTCTCGCAGACCGCGGAGATCGACGTCACCTTCGCGCCCAAGACCCCGGCGGACGCGAGCGTCCAGGTCGAGGATCACGAGCTGGTTCTCTATCTGCGCACCAGCAACGAGGAGACGGCGGAGCCGGGGAAGATCACCCTGCGCGGCCGCGGCGTCTCCGGCGTCTGTGACATCAACAAGGTGCTGGACTTCGGCAGCGTGGCGCTCACGGACTCCGGCAAGGCGTCCGTCACCCTGAAGAACCCCACGCTGCTCGAGGCCACCGCCAACGTGGGGGACGTCTCCAGCAACTCCGCCCCGGACCGCCAGGCGTTCAAGTTCGCCGCCGAGTCCCCGCGCGGGTCGATCAACCTTCCCCCGAAGTCCGAGCGGGTGATCGCGCTGCAGTTCACGCCCACCGAGGCGCGCCCGTACCTCGCCTTCGTGGACATGAAGGCGTCCGCGCAGTGCCCCAAGGTGACCGTGCAGCTCAAGGGCACCGGCGTGGACAACGTGCTCTCCTGGAGCCCGAACGTGGTGGAGTTCGGCTACGTGACGCCGGGCGTGCAGGTGACCCGCACGCTGACCTTCCAGAACGCCGGCAACGCCGACGTGGTGCTGACCAACCTCAAGCCGGGCCTGGCGAGCGATCACAAGATCGTGCCGGAGGGCGCGGGCGACCCCACCACGATCACCGTCCCGGGCCGCGGCGAGAAGCAGATCATCCTCTCCTTCAAGCCCACGGCGCTGGGGCCCCGGAACACCACGCTGACCTTCAACGCGAACCTGGCGCGCCAGCCCACCGGCTCGGTGACGCTCAAGGCCTTTGGCGGCGGCCCCGACATCGACGTGAAGCCGTCCCCCACGCTCAACTTCGGCAAGGTGGCCTACTTCGCCACCGGCAACGTCTTCCAGACCCGCAAGCTCACGGTGATGAACGTGGGCACCAAGCCGGTCACCCCGGACCCCAACGCGAACCTGCGCCTGAACGCCACGCCGTTCGAAGTGAAGCCGGCCGCGGGCACGCAGGATGGCGAGATCACCGTCTCGCTGCCCTCCACCTATGATCCCGCGGTGGGGCTCGAGGCCACGGTGGGCCGCAACCTGGTGGACCTGGTGGTGAAGGTCACCCCGAAGGGGCTGGGGAAGAAGGAAGCGGACATCAAGATCTTCTCCAACGATCCGGACGAGGGCACGGTCACCATCCACGTGGTGGCGGACGCGGTCGACCTCCCGCCCTGCAACTACCTGATCACCCCGTCCGTCCTGAACTTCGGCGTGGTCACCCCGCCTTCGTACAAGGACCTCTCTTTCACCATCTCCAACCTCGGCCAGGGCGCGGGCGAAGAGTGCTTGCTCTCCGGACTGGACATGGGGGCGGGGAGCGCGGACGTCTTCTCGCTGCCCAACGGCCCCATCGCCGGCCAGACGCTGGCCCCGAAGGAGTCGCTGAACGTGCTGGTGCGCGTGTGGCCGCAGAAGCTGGACTCGGCCCAGGCGAACAAGAGCGGCACGGTGGAGTTCTTCATGTCCTCGCCCATCAAGCCCCAGGGGATCGTCTCCCTGCAGGCGAACGTGGCGGCGAGCTGCCTCACCATCCTCCCCGAGGCGCTGACCTTCGGGACGGTGCAGCGCGGCTGCAACTCGTCCACGAAGACGGTGACCATCTACAACACGTGCGGCTCGGACGTGACGCTCAACAGCATCGTCATGCAGTCGGCGGCGGGTCAGCCGCCGGGCGGCGCGGACTGCCCGGGGACCACTCCCTGCCCGGAGTTCACCACCTTCAACTCCGGCATCCCCACTGGTGGCCTGGTCATCCCCAAGCCTGACGTGACCGGGCCTCAGGCCGGCGTGGCCAAGTTCTTCACCTTCAGCAACAAGTACAAGCCGATCGACTTCGGCACGGACACCGGCGCGGTGGCCGTCAACGTGACGCTGAACGGGCAGCCCCTCACGTTCATCGTCACCCTGGACGGCAAGGGCGACACCATCGGCGAGAACACCGACATCTTCCGTCAGGACTCCAAGCCGAAGGCGGACATCCTGATGGTGATCGACAGCTCCGGCTCGATGTTCGACAAGCAGATGTCGCTGTCCCAGAACTTCGCGTCCTTCATCAAGTACGCGGACAGCCGCGGCATCGACTACCACATCGCGGTGACCACCACGGACATGGACGACCCCAACTTCAAGGGTCGCTTCTGGGCGGGCCCCACCCACCCGGAGAAGGTCCTCACGCCCACCACGCCGGACGTGGCCAACAAGTTCAAGGCGAAGGTGAACGTGGGCACGGTGGGCAGCGCCACGGAGATGGAGTTCGCCCCCACGCTGGCGGCCCTCACCGCGCCGCTGATCGTGGCGGAGAACGCCAACTTCCTCCGGGACGACGCCAACCTCGCGGTGGTGGCGGTGACGGACGAGATCGAGCAGTCGCCCCAGGCGCCGAGCTACTACTTCAACGCCTTCCTCAACATCAAAGGCTTCAAGCGCGCCAACATGTTCAGCTTCAACGCCATCTTCCCGCTCCCGCCGTGCGCGGTCGGCAGCGGGGTGGATGCCCGTATGAACGACATGGTCACGCAGACCAACGGCGTGAAGGAGTCCATCTGCACGCTGGACTGGGCGAAGGCGCTCGAGCAGCTGGGCAAGACGGCGTTCGGCTACCGCACCAACTTCTTCCTCAACTCGGTGCCGGATCTCACCGGCGGCAAGCAGATCGAGGTGAAGGTGAACGGCGTGGTGCTCCCGCAGGTGGACTCGCGCGGCGCCACCGTCTGGGCGTACGACTCCACGGCGAACTCGGTCAACTTCGAGCCGATGTTCGTCCCCGAGCCCGGCCAGACGTTGACCATCACCTACCGCGTGGTCTGCGTCCCGTAGCCAGGGCCGTCACGCGGTGCTGACAGGGACCGGGTCCGCTCACAAAGCGGCCCGGTCCTTTTCGCTTCCGCGGCTTGACCCGGAGTTGGCCGTTCACGCACCATGCGGCGCCTTTTCACTCTCATCCCCTCTCATGGCCGAGGAGCTGGGGCGGCCCAGTCGCCTGGGAGGACTTCCCCGATGCTGCCGGCGCTCCACCGTTCGCTCGCCTGCGCGCTGCTGGCGGCCGTGCTCGCGGTGTCCGGCTGTGACTGCCGGGGCGGCACCGGGACGGGGCGCAGCTTCGGCGAGCTCTTCATCGACTACGACGACGGCGCCGGGCGGGACGGCACGCTGGACTTCGGCGGCGTCTTCATGGGGCGCAGCTCCAGCCGGTTCCTGCGGGTGCAGAACCTGGGCGCGGGGGCGATCACGCTCGAGCGCTTGGACACGCTCGAGGGCAACGGCGTGGCGGTGGGGGAGGGGACGGGCGCGCTCTTCGAGGTCCGCTTCACTCCGGGGGACGTGAGCGGCTCCGGAGAGCGGCTGCTGGAGGTGGTCTTCTCGCCCCCGACGCCGGCGGATCCGGAGGTGGCGTTCCAGGATCACCGCGCGGTGCTGCAGCTGACCGCCACCAACACGAAGGAGGGCGAAGGGACCGCGCGGATCGTCCTGTTGGGGCGCGGCGTCTCCTCCCTGTGCGAGCTGCCCAAGGTGGTGGACTTCGGCGCGGTGGCGCTGGACGACACCGCCACCGCGGATGTGCCGGTGCAGAACCCCACGCTGCTGGAGACGGTGGCCACGGCTGGCGAGGTCTCCGGCGCGGACAAGGCCTCCTTCGGCTACGCGCCCGGCTCACCGCAGGGGCCGCTGACGCTGCCGCCCAAGACGCTGGACCGGAAGGTCACCTACCGCTTCACCCCCACCGAGCCGCGCGAGTACCTGGCCTTCGCCAAGCTGCAGGTGGCGGCGCAGTGCCCGGAGGCCTCGGTGCAGCTGCGCGGGCGCGGGGTGAAGCAGACGCTGGTCTGGCACGGGCCGGACCTCACCAAACCGGAGGAGCTGGACTTCGGCTTCCTCCAGCCCACGCTGCGGCGCGAGCTCGCGCTCAGCTTCGAGAACCTGGGGAACGCGGACGCCACGGTGAGCGGCCTCAAGGTGGCGGACGCGCCGTCCGACTTCTCGCTCGTCAGCGCCGCGGACCTGGTCGTCCCCGCGCGCGGCACCGCGAGCGTGACGGTGGCCTTCGCGCCCAGCGGCCTGGGCGTGCGCCAGAGCCAGGTGCAGTTCAAGACCACGGTGGTGCGCCAGCCGGTGGGGGCGGTGCGGCTCAAGGGCTTCGCCGGCGGGCCGAAGCTCCAGGTCTTGCCCTCCTCCGCGGTGAGCTTCGGCAAGGTGGCCTACTTCGCGGGCGGCTCGGGCTTCCAGGCGCGCAAGGTGGCGGTGCTCAACGTGGGCGCGCGCCCCGCTGGCGTCACGGACGGGAGCGCCAACTTGAAGCTGGGCTCCGCCGCCGAGCCCTCCCTCTACGCGAAGCTGGAGGCCACCGGCGCCTCCACGGCGCCTGGCGAGTTCCAGCTGACCCTCCCTCCGCCGTGCCTGGCGCCCGGAGATCCGGTGGGCTGCTACGACCCGGCGCTGGGGCTGGAGGCCACGGCCGGGAAGAACCTCGCGGAGCTCTCGGTGCGGCTGATGCCGCAGTCGCTCGGCGCCAAGGAAGCGCTGCTCACGATCTATTCGAACGATCCCACCCTGCCGGAGGTGCGGCTCACGGTGACGGCGGACGCGGTGAGCCTGCCGCCGTGCAACTACGCCGTGGAGCCTGCCTCGCTGGACTTCGGGCTGATCGCCCCGCCCAACCAGAAGGAGCTGGCCTTCACCGTCACCAACCTCGGGGGGGGCTCGGGCGAGACGTGCGTGCTCTCGGGGCTGGCGATCGGCCCGGGCTCGGCGGCCGCTTTCGACCTGCCGGGTGGGCCGGTGGACTCCAAGGAGCTGGGGCCGGGCGAGCGCTACACGGTGAAGGTGCGCGCCTGGCCCAAGGCGATCACCGGGGCCAACCCTCTGATCACCGGCAGCGTGGAGCTCTACCTCAGCAGCCCGATCAAGCCGCAGGCGGTGCTGCCGCTGCGGGCCACGGTGGGCCAGGCCTGCCTGACGCTCGCCCCGGATGACGTGGACTTCGGGACGGTGGCCAAGGGCTGCGGCTCGGCCACGCGGACGTTCTCGCTCTACAACACCTGCCCGCAGCCGGTGCGGCTCCTGTCGATCGACGTCCAGGCGGGCGCTGGCCCGCGCCCGGGCGGGCCGGACTGCCCCGGGACCTCGCCGTGCCCCGAGTTCTTCGCGCTGGCGGATCCCATCCCCACGGGGGGGCTCGAGATCGTCAACGGCGCGAGCACGCCCACCACCTTCCGCGGCCGCTACAAGCCGCTGGACTTAGGCGCCGACACCGGGGCGATCTCCGTCACCGTGCTCCAGAACGGCGCAACGGTGAGCTACGTGGTGACGCTCGCCGGGAGAGGGGACGCGGCCGGGCAGAACACGGACCTCTTCAAGCAGGACTTGAAGCCGAAGGCGGACCTGCTGCTGGTGATCGACAACTCCTGCTCCATGAACGACGAGCAGGCCTCGCTGGCGGCGAACTTCAGCTCGTTCATCCAGTACGCCAGCCAGCAGCAGGTGGACTGGCAGATCGGCGTCACCACCACGGACAACGAGCCGGGCGGCGAGCAGGGGCGGCTGGTGGGGGACGGCAGCAACCCGAAGATCCTCACGCCCAACACCCCGGACGTGGCCAACAAGTTCAAGGTGAAGGTGAACCTCGGCACGTTCGGCAGCGGGATGGAGAAGGGCTTCGAGCCGGCGCTGCGCGCGCTCACCGCGCCGCTCTCCGGCACGGACAACGCGGGCTTCGTCCGCCCCGAGGCCAACCTGGCGGTGCTGGTGATCTCCGATGAGGAGGAGCAGTCCCCGCAGGCGCCGAGCTACTACCTGAACTCGTTCCTCAACATCAAAGGCTTCAAGCGGGCCAACCAGTTCACCTTCAGCGCCATTGCGGGGTTCGTCCAACCGGTGCCCACGGGGTGTAACTACACCTACGACGTGAACGACCGGTACCGGGAGCTCGTGATCAACTCCGGCGGCGTGAGGGAGAACATCTGCACGCCGGACTGGGCGGCCACGCTGCAGCAGCTGGGGAAGACCGCGTTCGGCTACCGCTCGGTCTTCTTCCTCAACGCCGTGCCGGATCTCTCCGCGGGCAAGGTGCTCGCCGTGGCGGTGGACGGCAACGCGCTCCCCGAGCTCACCGGCGCGGGCGTGCGCAACTGGACGTACGACCCCGTGGCGAACGCGCTCCGCTTCGAGCCCGCCGCCGTTCCAACCGCAGGACAGACGCTGGCCATCACCTACACCGTGGGGTGCCTGCCGTGAGTCGAAAGCCGCTCGTCGCGCTGCTGTTCGCCTGCTCCCTCTGCCTCGCGCCGGCGGCGCTGGCGCAGTACTCGATCACCTCCGCGGTGGTGCCGTACCAGCCGCTCACCGGCGCCACGGTGGTGACGCTCAGCAACAACAACGGCACCTGGCCCATCTACGACGAGGGCTTCGTCTCCATCCCCTTGGGCTTCAGCTTCACCTATTACGGGACGGCGTTCACCGCGGTGGGGGTGAACTCGAACGGGATCCTCGTCTTCGGCAACGCGGTGAACCAGTGCAACTACTCCGGGACCTCCGGGCTGGCGTGCACCGGCGTGGGGAAGATCCCGGACACCGCGCGCACCCCGCATAACTTCATTGCCCCCTGGAACGACGACCTGTCCTCCTCCACGGGGCAGATCCGCTACGTGAAGACCGCCACCGAGCTCACGATCGAGTTCGCGGAGTACGGCTACTACCAGAGCACGGACACCTTCAGCTTCCAGGTCCGCCTCTTCGCCAGCGGGCTCTTCCAGATCCACTACGGCACGCACGCGGGCATCGGCAAGAGCGCGTCCCTGGGCTTCGAGAACGCCAACGGCAGCGCGGGGGCCTCGCTCCTGCCGTGCTCCACCGCCGGCGCCAACTGCAACGGCACCACGTGGCCCAAGAACACGCTCTTCACCATCGGCCAGCCCGCCACGCCGGACCTGGTGGTAGACGCGGTGACGTACACCGCGCCCGCGCTCGCCGGCGGCAACTTGGGATTCTCCGTCACCCCGTCCTTCCGCAACGTGGGGCAGCAGCCGGCCAACGGCTTCCAGTGGAAGGCGGTGCTCTCCGCGGACCGCTTCCTGGATCCGGCAGATCTCCTGGTCTTCACCTCCACCAGCGCGGTGAGCGTGGCGGCGGGCGGCACCGCCTCTGCGACGGGCGCCGCCGTGGCCGCGCCCAAGCCTCCGCCCGGCGTCTACTACGTGCTGGTGCAGGCGGACTCGGCGAGCGCGGTGAGCGAGTTCTCCGAGCTCAACAACGTGGGCAGCGGCGTGGCCCCGTTCGCCATGGGGCCGGATTTGACGGCGGTCTCGGTGATCGGCCCGGGGCTGACCGGGCCGGGCAACCCGGTCACCTTGCAGGTGAAGCTCGCCAACGCCGGGAACGAGCCGGCGGCGCAGGTGGCGTACCGGATCCTCCTCTCCAAGGATCAGATCCTGGACGTCAACGACTTCACCGTCTCCACCGGGCAGGCCACGCTCGCCGCGGGGCAGACGCTGGATCAGCCGGTGACGTTCACGCTGCCGCCGAGCGTGGTGGGCGGAGATCTCTACTGGGGGCTGGAGGTGGACTCCGGCAAGGCGGTGGTGGAGGCGGCGGAGGACAACAACGCCGCGTTCTCGGTGCTGCCGGTGCGGGTGCAGCAGGCGGATCTGGTGGTGGACTCGGTGGAGCTCCTGGAGCTCTCCACCGGCGCGCTCACCCGGACCGCGTACATGGGGCAGCCCGGGAAGCTGAAGGTCCAGGTCCGCAACTCGGGCGGCGCCAACGCCGCGCCCTTCAAGATCGGCGTGGTGCTCTCCACGGATGATCACCTCTCGCTGTTGACGGATCTCATCGTCCACGACGAGCCGGTGAACGGGATGACCGCGGGCACGGTGCAGGTCCTGGAGTTCAACTTCCCCGTCCCGCTCAAGGACAAGCAGGACCGGCCGCTCCCGGGCGGCACGTACCACGTGTTCGCGCTCCTGGACTCGTACAGCCAGATCACCGAGCTCTCCGAGGACAACAACGCGCTGGCCGTGCTGGGGCCGGTGCTCTTGCGCGCGCCCGCCATCGACTACACGGTGCTCAAGCTGGACGCGCCGGCGGGCGGGGCGGTGGGCGAGCTGGTCCCCATCTTCCGGGTGCTCAAGAACGTGGGCAACGTGGCGGGCACCCCGGTCAACTACCGCTACTACGCCTCGGTGAACGACATCATCACGCCGGAGGATCTCCCGCTGAAGATCGTGGGGCCCACCGGGATCGCCTCCGAGACCGGCATGGTGACGCTGGCGATCGGCGCGGAGGACAAGGGCGCCGAGTTCGTTCAGCTCCCGCCGCAGATGCCGCCCGGCCCCTACTACATCGGCTGCCGGGTGGACTCCGGGGACGCGGTGGTGGAGCTGGACGAGAACAACAACGCGCTCGCCGCCGGCCAGCCCACCGCGGTCTCCCAGTCCACGCTCCGCGTCCTCACCGCCACGCTGCCGGACGCGCGGGTGGAGCGGCCGTTCCTCTACCGCCTGGTGGCGCAGGGCGCGCCCGGCCCCACCAGCTGGTCCCTGGACGCGACCCAGGGCGCGCTGCCCGAAGGGCTCACGCTGGACGCGGACGGCACGCTGCAGGGGACGCCCAAGCAGGCCGGGGTCACCGCCTTCACGGTGAACGTGCAGAGCCTGGATCGCGCGGCCACGGGGCGGCTGGTGCTGCGGGTGATGCCCACGTCCTCCGAGCTGGCGATCACCACGGTGAGCCTGCCGGCGGTGGTGAACAGCCCCGGGCGCGAGTACCTGGCGCAGCTGGGCGCGGTGGGCGGGGCCAAGCCGTACAGCTGGAAGGTGGCCTCGGGCGCGCTGCCGGCGGGGCTGGAGCTGCTGCCGAAGGAGGGGCGGATCTCCGGCGTGCTCAGGGCCGGGGTGGGGCTGGGGGAGAGCCGGGTCACGCTGGAGGTGCGGGACGCGCTGGGGAGCGCCGCGCTGGCGGAGGTCCGGATCAAGGTGGTGGAGCCGGGCGCCCTGGTGATCACCCTGCTGGTCCTGCCGGACTCGATGGCGGGCTCGGACTACGCCCGGGACCTGACCGCCCGCAACATGGATGGGAGCCAGGTGGCCCGGCCGCTGGCCTGGTCCGTGGCCTCGGGGGCGCTGCCGGATGGGCTGGTGCTCACCACCGAGCTGGGGGAGCGCGGCCTGGTGGCGGGAAAGCCCCAAGTGGCGGGCACCTACGCGTTTGCCCTGCAGGTGGAGGACTCGAAGGGGAGGGTGGACGTGGTGGACTACGTGATGCGGGTGTTCGCGCCCGCCCTGCAGATCTCGGCGGTCTCTCCCCCCGGCGTCCTCCACCCCAACGACGCGGTGAGCTACGCCTTCTCGGCGGGAGGTTCCAGCGCGACA
Source organism: Myxococcaceae bacterium (assembly GCA_044229415.1). Lineage (GTDB taxonomy): Bacteria > Myxococcota > Myxococcia > Myxococcales > Myxococcaceae > JBGATB01. The sequence goes on from JBGATB010000003.1 coordinate 68,749, forward strand.
AAAACCACCTTCTCGGTGTACTCAGGGGCCCTACCTTTGGGCCTGAGCCTCACGGCGCAGGGCACGGTGGAGGGGACGATCCCGGCCGAGGGCGCGATCGGCACCTACAACTTCATCGTCGAGGCCAGGGACGGCAGCGGCAGTACCGGGCTGGGCGCGTTCGCCCTCGAGGTCGCAGCGGTTCCCCGCACGGCGGGATGCAGTGCAGCACCAGGCAGTCACGGAGGCATGTGGATCATGGTCGGGGTGTTCAGCTCGTTGTTCCTCGTCTCGCGCCGCCGCCGCGCGCGCACCGTCGTTGGCCTTCGCCGTAGGGCGCCGCTGGCGGGCGCGCTGCTGCTCGCGCTCGCGGTGAGCGCCCCGGCGTTCGCGCAGGGCTCGGTGCCGTACCAGGTGGTGGGGCCCACCAGCGCGGCCTTCACCTTCCTCTCCGGCGGCACCCCGGTGGTCTCCGCCGCCGCCTCCGAGAGCGTGAACCTGCCCTTCGCCTTCCGCTTCTACGGCCAGAGCTACCAGTCGGTGACCGTGTCGCTCTACGGCTACCTGACCTTCTCGGGCGTGGGGACGCAGGGGACGAACATCGGGATCCCCCACAGCAACAACACCTACCCGGCGAACCTGATCGCCCCGTGGTGGGACACGCTGGTGCGCGTGAGCGGCGTCACGTTCGTGCGCGTGCAGACGCTGGGCACCGAGCCCAACCGCCGCTTCGTGGTGGAGTGGAAGGAGATGGGGCTGGCGTCCACCACCGGCCCGCGCGCGAGCTTCCAGGTCACCCTGTACGAAGGCACCCAGCAGATCCGCCTCTCGTACGCGCCGTTCACCATGCCGGCCTCGCCGGTGGGGAGCGCGTCCGTGGGGATCATGGAGCAGCTGGGCGCCGGCCTGGCGCTGCTGCCCATCTGCACCAACGGCACCGCGGGCAGCTGCACCACGGCCAACTTCCCCGGCCTGTCCACCATGGGCCAGGCGATCGACATCTTCCTCCCGCCGGATCTCACGGTGGCGAGCGTGGGCGGCGAGGACACCGGCTACGCCGGCGTGCCCTTCCGCGCCAGCGCGCTCCTTCGCAACGGCGGCGGCCGCACCGCGATGACCTCGCGGGTGCGCTTCTACCTCTCCACGGACGCGGCCTGGGACGCGGCAGATGATCAGATCGCGGACTCGATGCCGGTGGACGTGCCGGCCCAGGGCGAGGCCCTGGCGAGCGCGAGCGGGGGGATCCCCATCGGCAAGGCGCCGGGGAACTACTTCCTGATCGCCAAGGCGGACCCGGACAACGCGGTGGTGGAACTGGACGAGAACAACAACCTCTCCACGGCGGTGGCCGTGAAGGTGGGCCCGCCCACGGCGGACCTGGTGGTGAACGCGGTGACCGGCCCCACCACGGCGGTGCCGGGCCAGACGCTGACGGTCAACCGGGTGATCTTCAACGCGGGCAACGCGCCCGCGCCGGCGAACATCAAGTACACCTACGTGCTCTCCGACAACTCGGTGGCGAGCATTTCGGATGCGCCGCTGGGCACCGCGTTCACGCTGGCGGCCGCGCTGGGCGTCAACGGCTCCTCCAACCTCTCTGACCAGGTGGCGCTGCCCACGGACCTGCCGGCGGGCAGGTACTGGCTGGGCGTGTGCGTGGACTACGACGCCGCGGCCAACCCCACCAGCGTGGTGTCGGAGATCAGCGAGGTCAACAACTGCACCGCGGCCACGCAGGGCTTCATCGTCAACACGGGCGCGCTCGCCGTCCTCACCACCTCGCTGCAGATGGCGGCGCAGTACTCGCCGTACGGGCTGCGCCTGCTCGCCACCGGCGGCAACGGGGCCTACGCCTGGTCGCTCTCGGCGGGGCAGCTCCCGCCCGGCTTCACGCTCAGCCCGGACGGTGACTTCGTGGGCACCGGCTCCGCGGCCGGCACCTTCGCGTTCGACGTGAAGGTCACCTCCGGCGCCGAGGAGAAGATCCAGCCGCTGAGCCTCACCATCACCCCGGCGAACCTGCCGCTGGCGATCGTGGATCAGCAGCTGCCCACGGCGGAGTTCTCCCGCCGCTACTCGGTGGATCTGGTGGCGGTGGGCGGCAAGCCCCCGTACCTCTGGGCGCTGCAGAAGGATTCGCGGCTCCCGGCCGGGCTGGCGCTCTCCAGCGACGGGCACATCGAAGGCCGGGCCACGGAGGTGAAGCAGCTGATGTTCACCGTGGAGATCACCGACAAGGACGGCGCCAAGGCGGCCAAGGACCTCAACATCCTGGTCACCCAGCCCACCTCTCTGCAGATCTCCACCTCGCGGCTGGCCACCGGGACGCTGGGGCTCGAGTACGTGCAGCTGCTCGAGGCGCTCGGCGGCCGCGGCCCCTACGAGTGGACCGTGGAGACCTTCCAGCAGTTGGCGGAGAACCCCACCGAGCAGCCGGGGCCGGTGCTGAAGAACAAGCTGCCGGACGACTTCGGCCTCAAGCTCGACAAGGACGGCGACACCTGGACGCTGCGCGGGATGCCCGCCAAGGCCGGGCTCTTCGCGGTCACGCTCAAGGTGGTGGACCAGGGCACCGGCAGCGATGACTTCACCACGCTGCCCCTGCGCGTCAGCTACGACCGCGGCCTGGCGATCGTCACCACCGCGCTCCCGGACGCCTTCGTGGGGCAGTCCTACGTCGCCGGGCTCTCCCACAACGGCGGGAAGATCAACGTCAAGTTCGAGAACCCCTGCGTGAAGCAGGTGGACGCCAATCTCATGAACTGGGGCTGCGCGCCGGTGGATCCGCTGCAGACGCTGCCGCCGGGGCTGACGCTCTCCGAGAAGGGCGAGCTGCGCGGCACGCCGCTGGCGCCGCCGAACCTCGGCTCCGAGGCGGATCCCAAGTCCGTCCAGTCGGTGACCTACTCGTTCCTGGTCAAGGTCTCCGACGATGCGGGCCGCCAGGACGTGCGCAGCCTCTCCATCAAGGTCCGGCCGGACTTCACCAAGGCGAAGACGGGCTGCAGCGGCACCGCCCTCCCGCCCTCACTGCTGGCGCTGATCGCGCTCGCGGGGCTCTCCCGCGCGCGGTCGCGGCGGCGCGGCTAAGGCTTTTCACTCTCCTCTATGTCGAACATGAAGGGCGCATCGCTCATGGCTTCAAAGTCTTCGTGGATCGCACTCGTGGCCGCGCTGGGCTTCTCCGCGCTGCTGGGCGGGTGCGGCGGCGGGACCCGGGATCTCTGCCGGGAGAAGAAGGTCGTCTGTGACACGCCGCTCTCCTGCGACCCGTCAGACGGCGTCTGCAAGTGCGGCGGCCGCGGCGGCCCGGTGTGCGGCGAGCAGACGGTCTGCGACCCCACCACCAACACCTGCCTCTCCACCCGCTGCGGCGACAAGGACTGCCGCGGCGGCACCAGCTGCGACCAGAACGACGGCCTCTGCAAGTGCGGCGGCACCGGCGGCGCGGCCTGCAGCACCGGCCAGGTCTGCAACCCCTCCACCAAGCAGTGCGCGCCGGCGGCGGACTGCAGCCAGATCGCCTGCCCGGCCAACCAGGTCTGCGACACCGCCACCCGCACCTGCAAGTGCGGCACGGCCACCTGCGCGGCGGGGGACTACTGCGCGGTGAGCGGCGCCAGCAAGAGCTGCATGCCCAGCCTCTGCTCCGGCGTCTCCTGCGCGCCCAACAACGTCTGCGATCCCAACGACGGCCGCTGCAAGTGCAACGGCGCGGTCTGCCAGAGCGGCCAGGCCTGCGCCTGCCCGGGTGGATCCGCGGACGGCGGCACCTGCGCGGCCACCGCGCGGACCTGCAAGGCGGGCTCGGGCTGCGTGGGCGTCACCTGCCCGAACAACGGCACCACCTGCGATCCGGTGGACGGCCAGTGCAAGTGCGGCGGCCCGGGCGGGCCGGTCTGCACGGCGCAGCAGATCTGCTCCCAGGCGGTGAAGCAGTGCCAGGGCGGAGACCAGTGCAAGAACGGCGATGGGACGCCCAAGCTCTGCCTGGGCGGCACCTCGTGCGATCCGGAAGACGGCAAGTGCAAGTGCGGCGGCCGCGGAGGCGTGGAGTGCAAGCCCGCGGCGGGCGGTGAGCCGGCCGAGGTCTGCGTCTCCACCCCGTTCCAGCAGGCGTGCCGCCGGCCGTGCACGCCGCACGCGTCTGACTGCCCGAGCGGCGTGTTCTGCTACTTCGACTCCACCGCCGCCACGCCGGTGGCGTACTGCGCGCCCAACACGGACACCAAGGGCGAAGGCGACCAGTGCACCACGCCCACCGCCTGCTACGTCACCATCCCCGCGCCCAAGAGCAAGCACTGCTTCGGGTTGGCGCTCGGCTCCTCGGGGTTCTGCCGTGACTACTGCGACGTGACCGCCGGCACCGCCGGCTGCGTCCAGGTCCCCGCGCACACCTGCGAGCAGATCGCCAACGCGCCCGCTGGCTACGGGTACTGCCGGCCGCAGTAGGGCCAGGCTCCACGTTCAGAAGCGCACGGGCCGCCGCGGGCTTTGAACGCCCCCGGCGGCCTTGCCTTGTCCGCGCCGCGCTGGCCTGGTATTGATTCGGAAATCAAACGTCGGCCAAAGGAGCCCGCCATGCCCAGCCCATTCACCGAGGAGCACCAGGCGTTCCGCAAGGCGGTCCGCGCCTTCGCGGAGAAGGAGCTGGCGCCGCACGCGCTGGAGTGGGACCGGGCGGGGATCTTCCCCCGGGAGATCTTCAAGAAGTGCGGCGAGCTCGGCTTTTTGGGGATCAACCACGATCCCAAGTACGGCGGGAGCGGGCTGGACTACTGGTACGTGACGATTTTCGCGGAGGAGCTGGTCCGCAGCCGGAACGCCGGCGTGAACATGGCGCTCCTGGTGCAGAGCCAGATGGCCACGCCGATCATCAACGAGATCGGCACGGACGAGCAGAAGCGCGAGTTCCTCGCCCCCGCGCTCACCGGCGAGAAGATCGCCGCGCTGGGCGTCTCGGAGCCGGGGGCGGGCTCGGACGTGGCGAGCCTGAAGACCACGGCGCGCCGCGTGGGCGACGACTACGTGATCAACGGCTCGAAGATGTGGATCACCAACGGCACCCGCGCGGACTTCATCACCCTGGCGGTGCGGACCGGGGAGCCGGGCTACGGGGGGATCTCCCTGCTCACGTTCCCCACGGACGTGAAGGGCTTCTCCGTCTCGAAGAAGCTCGACAAGGTGGGCAACCTCTCCTCGGACACCGCCATCCTCTACTTCGAGGACTGCAAGGTGCCGGCCCGCTACGTGCTGGGGACGGAGAACGAAGGCTTCTACTCGATCATGACCAACTTCCAGGGCGAGCGCCTGGTGGCCGCGATCGGCAGCGTGGAAGGCATGGAGCTGATGGTGCAGGACGCCATCCGGTACGGCCACGAGCGCGAGGCGTTCGGCCGGCCGATCATCAAGTTCCAGGTGTGGCGCCACAAGTTCGTGGAGCACCTCACCGCGATTGAAGCGGCGCGCCGGCTCACCTACCACGCGGTGGATCTCTTCGACCGGAAGGAGGATCCGGTGAAGGAGATCTCCATGGCCAAGCTCTTCGCCGGGGATCTGGCGCAGCGGGTGGCCTACGACTGCCAGCAGTTCTACGGCGGCATGGGCTACATCGAGGAGACGGACATCGCCCGTGCCTGGCGCGACATCCGGTTGATCACCATCGGCGGCGGCACCTCCGAGATCATGAAGGAGATCATCGCCAAGGGCGTGGGGCTCTAGTCCCTCGCCACACACTGGGCTGATCGATCGCCCGTACCCCGCTCAGGCCGAGCGAAGTCGAGGCCCGTTGCCTGGGCGCCCCTCGACTTCGCTCGGGGTGAGCGGGGGCGGATCGACCGGTCAAGCGCCGTGTCCCGGTACTCAGTCCCCCTTCGAGCCCCAGACGCTGGTGAGGGTGATGCTCACCTGGCTGCGGACCTGGGCGGTGAGGCTGTCCAGCTCCTCCGGGGGCAGGCCGAGCCGCCCCTGCAGCTCGCGCCGGATGTCCTCCACCAGCTGCGCCCGCGCCTGCGCCAGCCACCGGCTGATGGTGGACTTGTGCGTCTGGTAGAGCTGGCCGATCCGCTCGAGCGAGAGGCCGGAGGCGAAGTGGAGCCGGAGCACCGCGCGCTCCCGGGGCGAGCGGGCGCGCAGGGCGGCGGAGAAGGCGTCCCGGTACGCCTCCCGGTAGCGGGCCTTGAGGTACTGGATCTCCGCGTCCTCGGCGGGGCTGGCGAGCTCGGCGAGCGCGCCCTCGTCCGCGGCCGCGGCGGGTGAGGCCAGCCGCTCGCGCAGCTCCAGCGCCATCCGCCCGGCGATCGCGCACAGCCAGCCGGTGAGCGAGCCGCGGCCGGAGTAGCTCTCGATCTTCGCGCCGCCGCCATCGCCCTCCCGCAGGAAGAGCTTCTCGCGCAGGGTCTGCTGCAGCTCGTCCACCAGCGAAGGATCGATCCGGGCGACGGTCTGGGCCACCTTGTCGAAGTGGCGCCCCTCCAGGAGCTGGAAGGCCGCGGCGTCTCCGAGCGCGCAGGCGCAGCACAGGTAGACGCTCTCCCACTGCAGGGCCTCGAGCGCCTCGCCCGGCGGGCGGGCGGGATCCAGCCGCGCCGCCGCGTAGGGGAGCAGCTGCTCGGCCGAGACGCGCAGCCCGGGCGCGCCTTCCCGGGCGCGGGCCACCAGCGCCTGCAGCCGCGCCTCCAGGTCCGAGAGCTGGGCGTAGCGGGGCGCCGCGCCCTCCAGGGCCTGGAGCAGCAGCGGCGCCAGCGGGGGCGACATGCGGCCATCCTACGTGCGCCAGCGCGGGGGCCGCCATTCTCGCGCTACAGTCGCCGCCTCCTTGAGACGCCCGAGCCTGTCCAGCTGCCTGCTCGCCGCCCTCGCCGCGCTCGGCGCGGCAGCGGAGGCGCGCGCGGACTTCATGGATCACTTCGTGGTCCGGGACGACGTGGGCCCGCACAAGGTGCCGGCGCAGGGAGCGGTGCCTGTGCTGGTGATCCCGGTGGAGGTGCAGGGCTTCCCGCCGGTGGACCGGGCCGCGCTCACGCGCTTCTTCGGGGAGGATCCCGCGGGGTTCGCCGAGTACTACCGCTCGGCCTCGCTGGAGCGCTACCGGCCGTACGTCACCGTGGCGCCCACGGTGCGCTTCGAGACCTGTCCGCTGGACCCGCAGCAGTTCCCCGGCTGCAAGGTCCGTCGCGGAGACTTCGCCGCGCTCGCGGCGGGCACGGACATGATGCGGGAGGTGGTGCGCCGCGCGGACGAATTGGGCGTGGACTTCGCGGCGCTGGACGCCACCGGCCGGCGCGGCACGCCGGACGGCTTCGTGGACGGCGTGATGGTGCTGACCAATACGCCGTTCGGGGGGATCGCCTTCCCGATCGGCTACTTCAACCGCGGGGACAACCTGGCCGGCGGCATGGGTGGGCCGCTGGTGGTGGACGGCGTGAAGATCCCGCACATCGCCATTGCCGGGGAGCTGGACACGTTCGTGATGGTCCACGAGTTCGGCCACCTGCTGGGGCTGACGGACCTCTACGACGAGTCCCGCCGCTACGCGGGGCTGGAGCTCTCGGTGATGGGGGCCTGGCACTACGACCGGGACATCCCGTACCCGGACGCGGAGACGCGCTTCCGGCTGGGCTGGACGCAGTGGCACCAGGCCACCGGGACGCAGACGCTCTTGCTGCAGCCGGGCCGCTACGGCCAGGTGGTGCGGGTGGGGCAGGGGGACCAGTACTTCCTGCTCGAGAACCGCGGCCCCGGCGCGTTCGACAAGGCCTTCACGGTGCGCGGCCTGGCGATCTTCCAGGTGGACCGGACGGTGAAGCTGCGCGGCGAAGAGGGCCGCTTCACCGAGCGCCTGCTGGACTGCGTGAACTGCGATCCGTGGCACCCGTACATCCGGCTGGCGCAGGCGGACGGGCGCTTCGATCTCGAGGCGCACCGGGACCTGCGCTACGAGGACGATCTCTTCCGCGACGGGGACGCGCTGCGCCCGGACCCCACCGGCGTGCCGCGGGGGCCGGACCACAAGGTGGACTCCACCAACCTCTACACCGGCGCGCCCACCGGCTTCGTCATCCGGGACGTGAAGGTCCGCCCGGATCAGGCGATCGAGGTGACGGTGGAGGCGCCCGAGGTGGACCCGTGCGCGGAGTCCCTCTGCGCGGAAGGGGCGGGCTGCAAGGCGGTCAACTGCGAAGGAGAAGGCCTCCTCCGCGGCTGCGGCTGCGGGGCGCTGGAGGGCGCGCCGGGGGTGGGGCTCTTGCTGTTCGCGCTGCTCACTTCTTGCGGAAGAGCGCCTCGGCGGCGGAGAGCAGCTCGCCTTGAGACGCCCGGCCGCTGAGGCCGCCCTCGCCGATCTGGAAGTACTCGCAGAAGTTGGCGTCGTCCTTGTCCGCGGGGACCTCGGCGAAGGGCTCCTTGCACTCCTTGGCGCTCGAAGGATCGTAGTGACGGCAGTGGCGGCAGGCGTGGAGCTCCGCCTCGCAGCCGGGGCAGGTGTCGCGGCGGCCCACCTGGTTGCCCACGATCTCCAGCGCTCTTCCGCAGTGTCCACAGCCGGGCATGGTGGCCAGAAGATACCGCCGTACGTAGAATGCCGCCCCTCTCATCTTAGGAGCCGTCCCCGCATGCGCCGTCCGCTCGTCCTCGCCCTGCTCGCCCTGTCCACCACCGCCCTGGCCGAGCCGCTCGCGCTCACCGTCGAAGAGTTCAAGATGTTCCGGCAGTACCAGAACGCGATGCAGGACCCGCGGGTGCAGAAGATGAAGCCGGAGGCCCAGAAGCCGGCCATCGCCAAGGACGCGGGCTTCAAGCTCAAGGACATGGAGAAGGCGATCGCCAAGGGCGAGGCGGCGGGTGACGTGAAGGCCGCCTGCGAGGCGAACCTCAAGGAGGCGCTCTCGCAGGGCGAGCTCGCCGGCCGGGTGGCCAAGCTGGAGGTGGACGCCAGCGAGCCGCACGCCGTGGCGTACGTGCAGTGGCTAAACGAGACCCCCGCGCAGCTGGAGGAGGAGGCGTCATTGGCCGCGCTCGGCACCGCCAAGGCGTGCCCCATCCTCTCCACCATCCAGCTCTGGGCGCAGGACAAGGCCAACCCCACGGCCCGCGTCTTCCAGGCGCTCATCTCCCGCGAGGCCGCGAGCCGGATCAACCCGGACCGGGTGAAGGACTTCGCGGACACGCGCTACATCAAGCTCTTCGAGAAGGTGAAGAACGTGGCCCAGGGGGACGATCTCTCCGCAGCCGCCGCCCCGGAGAAGCCGGCCTCGAAGTAGGGCGTGGGAGCCGAACCTACCGGTGGGCGGGCAGGGCGCCGGCGTCTTCCAGCCCTTCGCCCGCGGTGACCAGCTGCTGCCGCAGCCGGTAGTAGAGCCAGAGGATGTAGGTGCTGAAGGCGGCCACCACGCTGAGCAGCACCAGCATCATCTGCACGCGCTGGTAGAAGTGGGCCTGCTCGAGCACCACCCGCCGCTGCTCGAAGGTCTGCAGCTGGGTCTCGGCCGCTTCGCTGTCGAACGAGTTGGCGTACTGCTCGGCCTGGGCATTCCCGCGGAGCATCAGCCAGTTGCCGTCGCTCCGGAGCTGGGACGCCTTGCCGTAGGCCCACACCGCCCCAGCACCCGAGCCCAGGCAGACCAGCAAGGCCACCGCCACGCTGCGCGACCGCATGCCCGTCGTTTCCCTCGTTGCAGACGCCTTCTCGCTAAGCGTGCGGAATGGTAGTGAGCCCCTCACGCATGGGCAAGCCGTACCGGCCGAAGGACCACTACTTCCAGAAGGCGAAGCAGGAGGGCTTCCGCGCCCGCTCCGCGTTCAAGATCGAAGAGATCTTGAGCAGATTCAAATTGTTGAAGAAGGGCGCCGCGGTGCTGGACCTGGGCGCCGCGCCAGGAGGCTTCCTTCAGGTGTTGGCGGAGCAGGTGGGCCCCAAGGGGCACGTGATCGGGGTGGATCTGGCGCCGATCAAGCCGCTGCCCTACGCGTACGTGAAGACGGCGGTGCTGGACGTGCTCGCGGACGACTTCGACGCGAAGCTCCAGGCGCTGCACGCCGGCCCGTTTGACGCGGTGATCTCCGATCTCGCACCCAAGACCACCGGCATCCGCGCCACGGATGAGGCCCGCAGCTTGCGGCTCGCGGGCAAGGCGCTGGAGCTGGCGGTCTCGCGCGGGGTGCCCGGCGGTGCCTTCGTCGCCAAGCTCTTCATGGGCGGCGACTTCGAGCCCTTCCGCGAGGAGGTCCGCGGCCGCTTCGCGGACGTGAAGGTGGTGCGGCCCGAGGCCACGCGCGGCGCCAGCTTCGAGGTCTACCTGGTGGGGATCTCCCGCCGCTGATTTGGAACGAAGCGGGGGAGGGCCGCGTCTACAGTGGCTCCATGCTCCGCACGTGTGCCCTGATCTCTCTGTCGGTGGCGCTGCTGGCCACCGCCCCTGCTTCCGCGCAGTCCCCCGCGCCGGCCCCGGGCTGGAAGGAGGTCGACCAGCTGCTCTCCGAGCAGAAGGTCCAGGCCGCCCTGGACGCCACGCTGGCGCGGCTCAAGACCGCCTCCGGCAAGAGCGATGAAGCGGAGTGGGCGCGCGCGCTGATCCGCGCCACCCAGCTGCAGCTGGGGCTCCACGGCTACGAGACGGCCGTCCGCTTCCTGCGCGAGCAGCCGTGGCCCAAGGGCGTGCTCCAGCGCGCGGCGCTGGACCTCTACTACGCGCACGCGCTGGTGACGTACGGCAGGGTCTACGGCTGGGAGATCCGCCAGCGGGAGAAGGTGGAGAGCAAGGGCGCGGTGGACTTGAAGGCGTGGACGCTCGAGCAGATCCACGCGCAGGCCCAGCGCGCCTTCGACGACGTCTGGGCGCGGCGCGCGGAGCTGGGCACCCAGAAGGTGGAGGCGCTCAAGGAACACCTGGTCCCCGGAAACTACCCGCCGGGGATCCGGGACACGCTGCGGGACGCGGTGAGCTACCTGCGGGTGGAGCTGCTCGCGGACACCAGCGCCTGGCGGCCCGAGCAGTCGAACGAGCTCTACAAGCTGGACCTCGCCGCGCTGCTGCGCGGAGATCCCACCGGCTCGGCGAAGCTGGCCCTGTCGGATCCCAACGTGCACCCGCTCTTGCGGCTGCTCGCGGTGCTGGATGATCTCGAGGCCTGGCACGCGGCCGCGGGGCGCAAGGAGGCCGCGCTCGAGGCCCGGCTCGAGCGCTACCGCCGGCTCTCGGCGAGCTTCCCGGACGCGCAGGATCAGGCGGCGATCGAGAAGGACCTGGCCGCGAGCGCGGAGAAGGCGCGGGGCCTGCCCTGGTACGCCATGGCCAAGGCCACGCTGGCGGAGCTGGTGCGGGGCAGAGATCCGGTGAAGGCCCGCCAGCTCGCGCTGGAAGGACAGAAGGCCTTCCCGCAGAGCGTGGGCGGGCAGCGCTGCGCGTTCCTGGTCGCCAGCATCGAGGCGCCGGACTACTCGCTGGCCCACATGAACGTGGACGCGCTGGGCAAGCGGTCCGTGGAGGTGACCCACAAGAACTTGAAGGCGCTCTACTTCCGGGCCTACCCGGTGGACCTGGAGAGGCGGATCTCCGAGGCGCGGGACTACAACCTGCTGCCCTCCGGCCAGGAGCTGCGGGCGCTCCTTCGCACCAAGGCGGAGGTGGAGTGGACGGAGGAGCTGCCGGCCACGCCGGACTACCAGCACCACCGGACGTACGTGGTCCCCAAGCTGTCCCGGCCGGGGCTGTACGTGATCGCCGCCTCGGCGCGCCCGGACTACGCCGAGGTCGAGAACCGGCTGCTGTCGGTGGCGTTCATCGCCTCAGACCTCGTGCTCTCCGCGCTGCCCGAGGCGGGCGCCGGCTACGACGTGCACGTCTGGTCCGGCAGCGCCGGCCAGCCAGTACCCGGCGCCGAGGTCCGGCTCTACCGGTACGACTGGCAGAAGAAGCACCAGCTGGTGGAGACGCAGACCTCGGACGCGCACGGCGCGGTGCGCTTCAAGTTCGATCCCACCCGCTCGCAGCAGAGCTACTTCCTCGCCGCCAAGAAGGGCGCGGACGTCACGCTGGACGCGAGCTACACCTCGTTCCCCGCGCGGTACCCCAACCCGGACGCGTACGGCACGCTCGTCTACACGGACCGCTCGATCTACCGCCCGCTGCAGAAGCTCTTCTGGAAGGCGGTGGTCTTCAAGTCGAGCCGGGAGGGTGCCCGCTACGACGCCGTCACCAACGACAAGGTGACCCTCTCCCTGGTGGACCCGAACGGCGAGGTGGTGGCCACCCAGAGCGCTACCACCAACGCGTTCGGCTCGGCGGCCGGAGAGTTCACCGTCCCCACCGGGCGGCTGCTGGGGACCTGGACGGTGGCCAGCAGCCGACAGGGCACCTCCTCCATCCGCGTGGAGGAGTACAAGCGGCCCACCTTCGAGGTCTCGCTCAAGGATCCGGAGGGCGCGCTGCGGCTGAACCGCCCGGCCTCGCTCACGGGTGAAGCGCGCTACTACTTCGGCCTGCCAGTGGTGGCCGGCAAGGTCCGCTGGAAGGTGAACCGCGAGCCGGTCTTCCCCTGGTGGTGGGGCTACTACTACCGGGAGGCGCCGAACGCGGGGGCGCAGCAGGTGGCGGCGGGCACCTCCGAGCTGCAGGCGGACGGCAGCTTCAAGGTGCAGTTCACCCCGGAGGCGGACGAGCGGCGCGCGTCCAAGGACGTGAGCTACCGCTACCGGCTCTCCGTGGACGTGACGGATGAGGGCGGCGAGACGCGCTCGGCCAACAAGGGCTTCCGGCTGGGCTGGGTCTCGGTGGAGGCGCGCGTGCAGCTCGACGAGACCTTCCTCGTCGCCGGTGAGGACGGCGCCGCGCTGATCGTCCGCAGCAACCTGGACGGGGTGCCGCGCGCCGGCGCCGGCAGCTACCGGCTCCTGGCGGTGGAGCAGCCGGCGCAGCCGCTCTTGCCCGCGGACGAACCGGCGCTGGAGCCGCCGGCCGGGGAAGGGGCGCCCAAGTTCCTGACCGCCGGGGACAAGCTCCGCTCGCGCGCCGCCCCCGGTTACGCCTGGGAGGCCACGGTGCGCCGCTGGAAGGACGGCAAGGAGCTGGCCCGCGGCGCGCTCACGCATGACGCCAAGGGCGAGGCGCAGGTGCCGCTGCAGCGCCTGGCGCCCGGCCTCTACCGGCTCAAATACGAGACGCTGGACGAGTCCGGCGCGAAGTTCGAGACCTCGAAGGAGCTCCTGGTGGTGGGCAAGGGGCTGACGCTCTCGCTCCCGGCGCTCTTCCTGGTGCAGCGGAGCATGGTGAAGGTGGGCCAGCCGCAGCGGCTGCTCGCGTACACCGGCTTTGCCGGGCAGCAGCTGATCGTGGAGGCCTTCCGCGGAGACCGCCGCGTGGAGCGGCGCTACCTGAAGGGCGGCGAGGACAACCCGCTGCTCGAGCTGCCGGTCACCGAGGCGGACCGCGGGGGCATCTCCTGGGGGGCGCTCGTCATCCGAGATCACCAGGCCATGCCGTTCAACGGCACCGTCTACGTGCCCTGGGACGACAAGGAGCTGAAGGTGGAGCTGGCCACCTTCCGGGACAAGATCCGCCCCGGGGCGCAGGAGACCTGGCGCGTCACGGTGAAGGGCGCCACCGGCAAGCGCGAGACGGCCCCGGTGGAGCTCTTGGCGTACATGTACGATCAGTCGCTCGATCTGTTCGCCCCGCACGCGCCGCCTTCGGTGCTCTCGCTCTACCCGAACCGGATGAGCTCGGTGTGGCAGCGCACGAACCTCGGCGGCGGCGGGGGGCAGTGGATCTCCTCCTCCGTCTGGCCGAGGTTGCCGCCCTATCCGCAGCTGACGCCGGACCGGTTGATCTACGTGGACTCCTACGGGCTCGGCGGCCCGGGCGGCCGCTACCGGGGCAGCCCGATGTCGCTGGCCATGCCGTCCCCCGCGCCCAAGCTGGAGGGGGCCAACGAGCGGGACTCCCGCGAGCGCAAGAAGGCGAAGGACTCGCCGGCGGAGGAGCCCGCGCAGGCGCCCGCTGCGCAGGCCCTGGATCGCCTCGCCGCGACCACGCCCGCGCCCGCCGCGCCCGAAGCGCCGCTGCGGCAGAACTTCTCCGAGACCGCCTTCTGGAAGCCGCAGCTGCTGCTCTCCCCGGAGGGGGACGCCACCCTGGAGTTCAAGGTGCCGGACTCGGTGACCGCCTGGAACGTCTGGGTGCACGCGCTCACGCGCGACCTGCGCGGCGGCTCCACCACGCGCAAGACCCAGAGCGTGAAGGAGCTGATGATCCGTCCGTACGTCCCGCGCTTCCTGCGCGAGGGCGATCAGGCCGTCCTCAAGGTGGTGGTGAACAACGCCTCCGAGCAGGAGCTCAAGGGGAGCCTCGCGCTGGAGCTGCTCGATCCGGAGACGAACCAGAGGCTGGACGCGCTCTTCAAGCTGGCCAACGCCACGCGGTCCTTCTCCGTGGCGAAGCAGGGGAGCGCCAGCTTCGAGTTCACGCTCACCGCGCCACGGGAGCTGCGCACGGTGGCGGTGAAGGCGGTGGCGAGCGCGGGCGGCCTCTCGGACGGCGAGCTGCGGCCGGTGCCGGTGCTGCCTTCGCGCATGCACCTGGCCCAGTCCAAGTTCGTCACGCTGCGCAACAAGGACCGCCGAGAGCTCACCTTCGCGGATCTGGCGAAGGCGGATGACCCCACCCGGATCAACGAGCAGCTGGTGGTGACGGTGGACGCGCAGCTCTTCTACACCGTGCTCCAGGCGCTGCCGTACCTGGTGACCTATCCGTACGAGTGCACCGAGCAGACGCTCAACCGCTTCGTCTCCACCGGGATCGTCTCCTCCGTCTACAAGAGCTACCCTGCGGTGGCGCAGCTGGCCAAGCAGCTCTCCGCCCGAAAGACGCCGCTGGAGACGTTCGATGCGGCGGACCCCAACCGCAAGCTGGCGCTGGAGGAGTCCCCGTGGCTGGTGGAGGCCCGCGGCGGCGGAGATCCGACCGGGATGGCCAACGTGCTGGACCCGCGGGTGGCCGCCGCCGAGCGCGAAGCTTCGCTCGCCAAGCTGCGGAAGGCGCAGACCGCCAACGGGGCCTTCCCGTGGTTCCCCGGGGGCCCGCCGTCCCCGTACATGACGCTCTACATCCTCCACGGCTTCGCCAAGGCGGCGGAGTTCGGCGTGGACGTGCCGAAGGACGTCATCCAGCGCGGCTGGCAGTACCTGGCCCAGCACTACCGCAGTGAGTACGCAACGAAGATGCTGCGCGAGGACTGCTGCTGGGAGTTCCTCACCTTCCTCAACTACGTGGCCTCCAGCTACCCGGACGCCAGCTACACCGGGGACGCGCTCACGCTGGACGAGCGCAAGAAGCTGCTCGACCACGGCTTCCGCCACTGGAAGCAGCACTCGCCGTACCTCAAGGGGTATCTCGCCCTCACGCTCAAGCGGATGGGGCGCCCCGCGGACGCCAAGCTCGTCTTCGACAGCGTGATGGACTCGGCGAAGACGACCCAGGACGAGGGCACCTTCTGGGCGCCCGAGGATCGCGGGTGGCTCTGGTACAACGACACCATCGAGACCCACGCGTTCGCGCTGCGGACCCTGATGGAGCTCTCACCCGCGGACGCCCGCAGGGACGGGCTGGTCCAGTGGCTGCTCCTCAACAAGAAGCTCAACCAGTGGAAGAGCACGCGCGCGACTGCGGAGGTCATCTACTCGCTGGTGAAGTACCTGGAGAAGGAGGGCGCGCTCGGCATCCGCGAAGCAGCCACCGTGAAGCTCGGCGCCCGCACCGTGGACTTCGTCTTCGAGCCGGACAAGTACACCGGGAAGAAGAACCAGATCGTCGTGGAAGGCCCGCAGGTGACGCCCGAGCTGAGCACCGTGGTGGTGTCCAAGGAGAGCAAGGGCTTCATGTTCGCCTCGGCCACCTGGCACTTCTCCACGGACAAGCTCCCCACCGAGGAGCGCGGAGATCTCTTCCGCGTCTCCCGGCGCTACTTCAAGCGCGAACGCCAGGGGCGGGAGACGGTGCTGCGGCCCATGGCGGACGGGCAGCAGCTCATCCCCGGGGACGAGCTGGAGGTCCAGCTCTCCATCCGCGCCAAGGCGCCCGCCGAGTACGTGCACCTGCGCGATCCGCGCGCCGCCGGGCTGGAGCCGGAGAACGCCGTGTCCCGCTACCGCTGGGACCTGGGGCTGGCCTGGTACGAGGAGACGCGGGACTCGGCCACCAACTTCTTCTTCGAGTCGCTCCCGCAGGGCGAATACACGCTCAAGTACCGGCTGCGGGTGAACATGGGTGGCACGTTCCGGGTGGGCCCGGCCACGCTCCAGTCCATGTACGCGCCCGAGTTCACGGCGTACTCCACGGGAACCACCGTCTCCGTGGCGCCCAGGTAGGGGCCCCAAGTTCGCGGTGGGAGGGGGTCGTGTGTCATCCTCCCACCCGAAGTGGCCGCCATTTACCGGGGAATGTCGCCATGCGACGCGTGCTCTTGATGGGTCTGTTGGTGCTCCTGCCTGCGCTGGGCGCGCGGGCGGAGGATGAGAAGGCGCGCCGCGCGCGCGAGGAGCTCGAGCGGGACGTGAACGCGCTCGTGGACATCCCGGCGCCTCGCGTGGAGCTGCAGTTCGCCGGCCCCGCGGGAGAGGGCTACACGCTCTCCGAGGCCACCTTCACCCTGGACGACGCCGAGCTGGTGACGCCCTCTCCGGGAGATCTCGCCCAACAGAACGGCCGGCCGATCTTCCAGGGGGATGTGGTGCCGGGCACCCGCGCGCTGAACATCTCGCTGCTCTACACGCAGGGGGGCGGGCTGTTCAGCTACATGAACGGCTTCAAGTACAAGCTGAAGGCGAAGTTCACCTTCCTGGTGCAGCGCGGCCTGCTGGTGCGCGTGAAGGTGCGGGTCACCGAGGACGCCGCGGCGCAGGACCCGGCCAAGCGGCTCAAGCTCGGCGTCAGCGCCGGGGCGGAGATGATCGCCAAGCTCGAGGACGGGCGGATGCCGCCGGCGCCCAAGCCCACCATCGCGCTCACCGAGAACACCGTGACCGTGGAGCCGGCCGCGGCCAAGTCCCCCGAGCCGGCCGTGGCCGCCGCCGTCGTGCCCGCGGCCGCCAAGGCCCCGCCGAAGCAGAAGGCCGCCAAGCTGGCGGTGGCCACCGTGAAGGCGCCGCGCAAGGTGATGGTCGCCAAGGCAGTGGAGCGGCCGGTGGCGAAGCCTGCGCCAGCGGCCGAGCCCGAGCCGGTCGCCGCGCCTCCGCCGGCCCCCGCGCCCGAGCCGGTGGCAGCCGCCGTCGCTCCGGAGCCCGCGCCGCCCGCGCCCGCGCCGCCCGCGCCGCCCGCGGTGGCCGCCCCGCCGACCCCGCCCGCGCCCGCGCGCTCGGGGTCCACGCTCTGGATCATCGCCGGGCTCGCCGCCGCGGCCGCGGCGATCGCGTTGTTCGCCCTGCGCCGCCGGCGCTGACGGGCCACCGAGCGCAGGATCAACCCGGGATGAAGCTCCCCTCCTTCACCTCGAGCGAAGTGAGGCCGCCGCCCGTTGGGCGGATCAATCAGGGATGAAACTCCCTACGCTCGGGTCGGGGAGACCGGTGGCGCTCGCACCACCGCCCAGGGCGCTGAGGGCTCTGGGATGTTTGGGTTGCGCGGCCTCTTTGCACGCATGGTTCCCGCGGTAGCGCTTCGGACCGCGTCGGGCTGCCGTGCCACCTCCCGCTGACGGGAGCCACTTGCGCGGTGTGAGCCCCGCCTACCGATACGTTTGGTGCAGGGAATGCCGGAATGCACCTCGGAGAGGCCTCGCACGGCATTCTCTGCTCGTTTCGTAACGGTCAGCGCTGTGCTCTGACCGTTCGAGCGCCCGCGGCGCTGGTTTTTGCCTGTGCAACCCGCCGCGGGTGGAGCGCAGCACCGAGGGGCCCAGCCGCGCACCCAGGAACGCGACCCTGACCTCACCCGTCCCTAAAGGCTGCTGAGAGCCTAGCTCCGCGGGCGGGCGTCCCGCGCCCTCGGCTACAAGTCGTCAAGACGGAGCCCTCCCCCCAGCATGAGTCTCAGGTCAGCGCCTTGGGCGCGTAGTCAAGAGGCGGCACCCACGCTCGAACTGCGTCGAGTGGCCTCGGGCGCTGTGCCGCCTCTCGACTACAGACCCGCGGTCTACGCTCGAGTCATTTGCCCAACGGGCTTCAGCCGGGAGGGAGCAGCGCGGCGATGGCCTCGGCGAACCCTGCCGGGTCCTCCTCGCAGAAGGCGTGGCCAGCGCCCGGAACCGTCTCCACGCGCGCGCCGGCTTGCGCCGCGAGCCGGGAGGTCTCCTGGGTGCGCGCGTCGCTCTTGCCGCCGAGGATGTAGCCCTTGCGCGGCGCCTTGAGCGCGGTGAAGCGGGCCAGCGTGGTGGGGCCGAGCGCGATCAGCGAGGTGGCGGCGCGGTGGAAGGCCACCGGGTCCGCCTGCTCCATCCCGGTCCGGTAGTACGCCATGTCGGAGGCGGCCACCCAACGGGGCCACTGCGCCTTGAACTTCTCCAGCGGCGTGGCCGCCACGCGCGCGCTCAGGGTGGCGTCCTCGGGCCGCAGGTTGGGCTCGGCGAGGATCAGCGCGGCGGGGACGCGCCCTTCGGCCTCGAGCCGCTGCGCCACGAGGATCGCCAGCGCGCCACCCAGGCTGTGGCCGATCAGCGCCACCGCCGGCTCCGCGCGCAGGAGCGCCGCCAGCACGGCGGCGTGATCTTCGAGCGCGTAGCCGAAGCCTTCTGGGCGCGGGCTCTTCCCGAAGCCGAGCAGATCCACGGCCAGGCTGGCGCGCCCGGCGAGCGCTGGGCTTGGCTGCACCCGCGGCCAGTCGGTGCTGCCGGCCAGGCCCAGGCCATGGAGGTAGACGAGCAGCGGGCCTTTGCCGGGCCAGCGCTGCAGCGCGAGAGAGTAGGGGGTGCCGGAGATCCCGGTCAGGGCGAACATGGGCGGCTTCACTACTCCCGCCGCTGCGCGCGCGCACGGCTCATCGCTGCGCGTAGGCCAACACCTGCGTCACCAGCGCCGTCAGGTGTCCGGCGGTGTCCACCACCAGCCGCTCGTCGGTCCAGGCGGCGTACGCGCGCCGCGCCACGTCCTCCCAGCTGGGGTCGCGCACCCCGGGCAGCTCCCGGCGGCGGGACTCCACGCGCTGCCGGTGGAGCGCCAGATCCGTGCAGACGCACTCGATGAACCGCAGCGGCGCGCCCGCCTCGGCCGCGAGACGGCGCCAGGCCTCGCGCGCCGGCTCCACCGCGTTGACGGCGTCCACCAGCACGGTGTGGCCCAGCGCGAGCTGCTCGCGCGCCACCGCCTGCGCCACCGCGTACGCGGCGAGCCCCGTGGGCTGCTCGGCGGAGATCCCGCTCTGCAGCAGGGCGGACTCGATCGGATCCACGGACAGCCAGCATGCCGGCAGCGCGCGGGCCACCTCCCGCGCGAGCGTGCTCTTGCCCACGCCCGGCAGCCCGGCGAAGACGACGAGCCGGCTCACTGCACCCGCACGCGCGCGGCCTTGAGCTTGCCCACCTGCACCAGGTACTCGCCCGCGCCCAGCTCCGCCTTGCTGTCGGTGACCTTCTCGCCGTTCACCTTCACGCCGCCCTGGGTGATCAACGTCCGGGCCTTGGTGTTGGACTCGGCCAGCTTGGCGTCGACGAGGAGCTTCGGCAGGCCGATCTTGGCCACCCCGCCGAGCGAGACCTCGCGCAGCTCCAGCTCATCCGCGTTGAGCGACTTCTTGGCGAAGCGCTGCTCGAAGTCCGCCTCCGCCTTGGCGCCGGCCTCCGCCCCGTGGAAGCGCTCCACGATCTCCCGGGCGAACGCGACCTTCACCTTCTTGGGGTGCTCCTGCCCGCCCGCGACCTTGGCGCGCAGCTCCTGGATCTCCTTGATCGGCTTCTTGGAGAGCAGCTCCAGGTAGCGCCACATCAGGTCATCGGTGATCGACATCAGCTTCCCGAACATCTCCGCGGGCGGCTCATCGATCCCCACGTAGTTGTCCAGGCTCTTGGACATCTTGTCGCCGACGATCTTCCCGTCCACCAGCTTGGCGTCGAGCCCTTCCAGCAGCGAGCCCGTCATGATCACCTGCGGCTCCTGCCCGTACTCCTTCATCAGGGTGCGGCCCACCAGGAGATTGAAGAGCTGATCGGTGGCGCCCAGCTCCACGTCCGCCTTGAGGGCCACCGAGTCGTAGCCCTGGAGCAGCGGGTAGAGGAACTCGTGGATGGCGATGGACCGCCCCTCGCGGAAGCGGGTCTTGAAGTCGTCCCGCTCGAGCATGCGCGCCACCGGCCAGCGGGCGGCCAGCCGGATCAGCCCTTCGGTGCCCAGCGTGTCGAGCCACTCGGAGTTGAAGCGCACCTGCGTGGCGCCGGGATCCAGCACCTTGAAGACCTGCGTCTTGTAGGTCTCGGCGTTGACGGCCACCTGGTCCCGCGTCAGCGGCGGGCGGGTGGCGCTCTTGCCGGTGGGATCGCCGATCATCGCGGTGAAGTCGCCGATCAGGAACACCGCCTGGTGGCCGAACTCCTGGAAGCGCCGCATCCGGGTGAGCACCAGCGTGTGGCCCAGGTGCAGGTCTGGCCGGTTCGGATCGAAGCCGGCCTTCACCACCAGCGGCTTCTGGCTCTCGTAGGAGCGCTTGAGCTTGGCCTTGAGCTCTTCGGCCACGTGGAGGTCCACCGTGCCTCGGGTGATCTCGTCGAACTGCTCCTGGGGGGTGGCTTGGCGCAGGTTGCCCATGGGGCGCGCACCATACACTGAGGTGGTCCCCAGGGCCGCGCAGACGCGGCCAGCGGCGGTGTGCAGGTTCCACCGCGGGGGTGCAGTTGGAAGAGGTCAACTTCGAGTCCTTCGGCTGGTCGGACCGCACGCTCGAGCGGATTCGCCGCTTTTCCGAGGAGCTGGTGGAGGACATCCTCCGGCAAAGGGCGGCGGAGCGGGCCCTGGCGCAGAGCGAGCTGCGCTACCGCCTGGTGGCGCTCGCCACCCGGGACATCGTCTACGACTGGACGCTGGCCACGGACGAGGTGGAGTGGAACGACGGGGTGAGCTCCGTGTTCGGCTACTCCCGCAACGAAGTGGGCAACACCATCCAGTGGTGGCGCGAGCACGTTCACCCAGAGGACCGCGACGCCGCAGAGCAGTCCCTGGAGGAGGCCACCCACTCCGAGCATTGCTTCTGGTCCTGCGCCTACCGCTTCCTCCGGCACGACGGGGACTACGCCAACGTGGAGGACCGCGGCTACATCGTCCGGGATCGCGCCGGGCGGGCGCTGCGGATGGTGGGGGCGATGACCGACGTCACCGAGCGCCACCGCGGGGAGGAGGAGCGGCGGATCCTCTACGAGCAGGCGCAGGAGGCGATCCGCGCGCGGGACGAGTTCCTCTCCGTGGCCTCGCACGAGCTGCGCACGCCGCTGACCACGCTGCAGCTTCACGTGCAGCACCTGCGCATGCTCTACGACGGCGAGGTCCACCCCCTGGCCCATGAGCGCACCCAGGAGAAGCTGGACTCGGCGCAGCGCCAGGTCCGGCGGCTGGCCACGATGATCGATCAGCTCCTGGACGTGTCCCGGATCAACGCCGGCCGGCTCGCGCTGGAGCTGGAGCCGGTGGATTTGGGCGCGCTGGCGCGCGAGGTGGTGGCGCGGCTGCAGGAGCAGGGTGAGCGCGCCGGCGGGAAGCTCTCGCTGGAGGCGGAGGAGGACGTGGTCGGCCGGTGGGACGCCCTGCGGCTGGACCAGGTGATCACCAACCTCGTCACCAATGCGCTCAAGTACGGGCGGAGCCGGCCGGTGCGGGTGAAGGTGTCCAAGCGCGACCGGGACCGGGCCGTGCTCGAGGTGCAGGACGAAGGGATCGGGATCGCGCCCACGCAGCTGGAGCGGATCTTCAACCGCTTCGAGCGCGCCGCCAGCGACCGCGCCTACGGCGGGTTCGGCCTGGGGCTGTGGATCGTCCAGCGGATCGTCGCGGCGCTCAAGGGCGAGATCTCCGTCCGCAGCGAGCTCGGCGTGGGCTCCACCTTCACCGTGGTGCTCCCGCGCTAGGAGCGCGCCTCAGGTCCCGGGCAGGTGCTCGCGGACGCGGGTGATGGACCGCGCCTTGCCGGTGTCCTCGTCGATGTCGATCACCACGCCCTGCAGGTAGACGAGGTTCTTGGCGACCTCGAAGCCGGTGTGGCGCTGGGTGAGGAAGCGCTCGATGGAGAGCTCCTTCTTGATCCCGATCACCGAGTCCAGCGGCCCGACCATCCCCACGTCCGTGATGAAGGCGGTGCCGCCGGGGAGGATCCGCTCGTCCGCGGTCTGCACGTGCGTGTGCGTGCCCACCACCGCGGAGACCTTGCCGTCGAGGAACGCGCCCATGGCGTTCTTCTCGCTGCTGGCCTCGCAGTGCATGTCCACCAGGATGCACGGCGTGATCTTCCGCAGCTCCTCCACCAGCTTCAGCCCCACGCTGAACGGGTCGTCCAGCGCCTTCATGAAGACGCGCCCCTCCAGGTTCACCACCCCAAGCTTCCGGCCGCCGGGCGTGGTGATCACCGCGTGGCCGCGCCCGGGGGCGCCGGCGGGGTAGTTGGCCGGCCGGATCAGCAGCTCCGGGTGGGCCTCCATCCAGGGGATGATCTGCTTGGACTTGGTCCAGATGTGGTTGCCGGAGGTCAGCAGATTGACCTCCGCGGAGAGCAGCGCCTCCGCGCTGTCCGCGGAGACGCCGGCGCCGCCTTCGGAGTTCTCGGCGTTGGCGATCACGAGGTCCACCTCGTGACGGCCGATGAGCTTGGGCAGGAGCGTCCGGATGGCAAGCACGCCTGGCTTGCCCACCACGTCACCCATGAAGAGGACTTTCACGCCCTGCCGCTTATCACGTGTCGAGGAACTCGACAGGGCGGTCCAGCCCGCGCGCCGTCTCCAGCTCCGTCACCACGAGGTCCATGGCCACGTCCTCGGGCTGCGTGGGCAGCGTGCCCAGCAGCTGCTCGGAGAAGGCCAGCCCCACGCGGCGGCTGCGGGCCGCGGCCGCCTTGAGGGTGGCGTCGTAGTAGCCGCCGCCGCGCCCCAGCCGGGCGCCCTCGCGGGAGAAGCCCAGCCCCGGTACCACGAAGAGATCGATCTCCTCGACCGGGATCAGCTCCGAAGCGTTGGTGGGCTCCCGCACCCCGAGCCGGCCCGGCTCCAGCTGCCCCTCCGAGCTGATCGCCCGGAAGGAGAGGATGCGGCCGTGCACGTGCGAGAGCGGGTAGCAGACCACCTTCCCGTCCGCGAGCGCCGCGGTGAGGATGTCCCGGGTCGGGACCTCACCGCGGATGGGCGCGTAGAGCGCCACCGTCCTGGCCTTGGCGTAGTAGTGCGTCGCCAGGAACCGGGCCTGAACCTTCAGGCCGCGGCTGTCTATCATCTCTGGCGTCAGCGCCTTGCGCTTGGCCGCCAGCTCTTCACGAAGCGTGGCCTTCATCCCCACCACCCCATCCCCTGCCGTCTCTGGTGTCACGCGCCGCCCTCTGAAAAAGTCCCCCGCCGCTTGGCCGTGTGTGCAGCGTCCATTGAACCCTTGTCACAGCAGGTGGGGACCAAAGTTGGAGCACCTTCGGCTTCCCTCCAACTTCGAGGGCTTGCACCCGGGTCTCCAAAACGACCCCCGTTATGGACGTATCGGTTCGAATTTCTGCTGCCCATCACGCGCCCCGCAGGGGACAGCCCTTGGAGCCTTGTGTTCTCCTAAACACTCAGATTTAAAAGATTTTCGAGTCGACTCTGGGCAAAATCATAAGGACGCAGAAGGGCAGGGTCAAGCGTAGGGGAAGCGTTTACAAGTGTTGTCGCTGGTTTCTATGATTCGCACGCCTTTCACCTGGGAGTCCATGCCGCACACCCTACAACTCGGAGTCGTCTGGGCCGTGGCGCTCGCCAGCGCCGCCCTGGGAGGGCCGGCTCCAGCGCTGAGCGGTCCCTACAAGGGGGAGCTCGGGGTGGTGGAGTTCCAGGTCGACGAGGGCCGGGTCAGCGGGTTCTACGAGGCCGGCGGCGCGTGCGACTTCGCGCCCGGGCGCCGGGTGATTGAAGGCCAATTCGAAGGCAACGTGCTGGTGGGCTCGGTGACGCTCTGCCAGGTGGGCGCCGAGTGCAAGGAGCGCGTCCTCCCGTTCGCCGCCTTCTACAACGCGCAGGACCGCGGGCTGACCGCGGACGTGAAGCTGCCGGCGGGCTGCTCCTCGCCGGCGCTGCGCAACGCGCGGCTGACGCTCGCGCCGTCCGAGAAGGCGGCCCAGGGGCGGCGCAAGCCCTTCAGCGTGAAGAAGAACGCGGAGCTCGCGCGCAGCGCGCTCTCCGCCGGCCACCGCCTGCTGGAGGCGCACCAGTACGAAGAGGCCGCCCAACAGTTCGAGATCGGCCTCTCTTACGACGAGCGCAACTGGCTGGCCTATCTGGGGCTGGGCGTGGCGGAGATGCGCCGCGGGAACGTCCACAAGGCGATGGACTCGCTGGAGCGCTCGCGCGATCTGGCCAAGGCCCAGCGCCAGGACGACGCGAGCATCTACTACAACATCGCCTGCGGCCACTCGCGGCTGGGCAACAAGGAGGCCGCGCTGGCCAGCCTGGCGATGGCGATCAAGCGCGGCTTCGCGCTTCCGGAGGCCATGAGCGCGGACCCGGATCTGAAGACGCTCGCCGGCGAAGGCGAGTTCAAGAAGCTGCTCAACAAGGCCTGGGAGCAGAAGAACAAGCAGGGGCAGACCGCCAAGCGCGGTGGAGACAGCAACTAGCAGCGAATGGCCTTCGCGTGACCGACGCCAGCTCCCCACCTGCCCGGCAGTTCGGCAACTACGAGATCCTCGCGAAGATCGGCAAGGGCGGCATGGCCGAGGTCTACCGCGCGAAGGTCCTCTCCGGCCCGCGTGAAGGCTGGAGCGTGGCGATCAAGCGGCTGCTCCCGGAGCTCGCCAAGGACTCGGAGGCGGTGGATCAGTTCACCA
Source organism: Myxococcaceae bacterium (assembly GCA_044229415.1). Lineage (GTDB taxonomy): Bacteria > Myxococcota > Myxococcia > Myxococcales > Myxococcaceae > JBGATB01. The sequence goes on from JBGATB010000003.1 coordinate 93,687, forward strand.
GCGAGGCGGATCTCTCGCGCCTGCTGGATCACCCCAACATCGTGAAGGTCTACGAGGTGGGCGTGCTCCAGGAGGTCTACTTCATGGCCATGGAGTTGGTGGACGGCAGGGATCTCGGCCAGATCCTCCGGCGCTGCAAGCAGAACGGGATCCCCCTGCCGGTGGACTTCGCGGTCTACATCGCCAAGACGCTGGCGGACGCGCTGGCCTACGCGCACGCGGCCAAGGGGCCCACCGGCAAGCCGCTGGGGATCGTCCACTGCGATGTGTCCCCCTCCAACCTCTTCATCTCGCGCGTGGGGGACTTGAAGCTCGGCGACTTCGGCGTGGCGCGCGCGAAGGGCGGGGCGGGGCCGGGGAAGGAGCTCACCGGCAAGCCGTACTACGTCTCGCCGGAGATGCTGAACGGCGAGGTGGCCCAGGACGCGGACCTCTGGGCGGCGGTGGTCACCCTCTACGAGTTGCTCACCGGCGAGCGGCCCTTCTCCGGGCAGAGCGCCAAGGAGGTCTTCGCGGCGATCGAGCTGCGCACCTACGTGCCGGTGCTCGAGCGCCGGCCGGAGGTCTCGCTCGGGCTGGCGGAGGTGATCGACCGCGGCTTCGCCCAGGACCGCGCGGAGCGCTTCCAGAGCGCCGCGGAGCTCGCAGAGGCGCTCTTGCCCCACTACGACGAGCTGGTGGGCACGCCGCTCGCCATCGCCTCCCTGGTCCGGGGACTCTTCGGGGCTGGCGAGCCGGGGCGCTGACCCTTCCGTTCACCCCTTAAGCCAAGTCGAGGGGCGGTGGAGACGCTGGGCGCCCCTCGACTTCGCTCGGGGTGAACGGAGATTCGACCCGACCCATCGGCTCCGAGCGCGTCAGCGCCGGGCGGCGGGGACGGCGCGCGCCAGCTCCTCCACCACCTGCGAGACCTCGTCCTGCGTCGTCTCGCGCCCCAGCGAGAAGCGCAGGCTCTCGTGTGCCTGGGCCGAGGAGAGCCCCATCGCCACGAGCACGTGCGAAGGGGTGAGCGACCCCGAGGCGCAGGCGGCGCCGGAGGAGGCGCGGATGCCCGCCAAGTCCAGGGCGATCAGGATCGCCTCTCCGTCCGCGCCCTCGAACCGCAGGGAGGAGGTGTTGGCCACGCGCGGCGCCGCGCCGGCGTTGACGTGCACTCCCGGGATGCGGGCGCGCACCTGCGCCTCGAAGCCGTCCCGCAGCGCCGTCAGCCGCTGCGCGTACGCAGGCTGCTCCTGCGCGGCCAGCTCCAGCGCCACGGCGAAGGCCTCGGCGTAGGGCACGTTGGCGCTCCCGCCGCGGCGCCCGAGCTCCTGGTGGCCCGGGGTGAGCGCCGCCAAGTCCACGCCCCGGCGCACCACCAGCACGCCCACGCCGGGGGGCGCGCCCAGCTTGTGGCCAGAGAGCGCGAGCAGATCCGCGTCCGCCTCGCGCAGGGTGACCGGGACCTTGCCAGCGGCCTGCACCGCGTCCGTGAGGAAGAAGATGCCCTTGGCCCGGCACGCGGCGGCCACCTCGCGCACCGGCTGCAGCGCGCCGGTCTCGTTGTTGGCCCACAGGAGCGCGCAGAGCGCCACGTCCTCGCTCAAGTGCGCGAGCAGCGCGTCCGGCCGCACGCGCCCGTCCGGCTCCGGCGCCACGCGCGTCACCGCGAAGCCCTGCGTCTCCAGCTGCGCGGCCGCGGCGAGCAGGGCAGGGTGCTCGATCGCGGAGACGACCAGGCGCTTCTTCCGCGCGCCCGCCTTTCCCAGCGCCACGCCCTTGAGCGCGAGCGCGTCCGCCTCCGAGCCGGAGCCGGTGAAGACCACCTCGCGCGGCTCCACCCCGAGCACCTTGGCCACGCGGGCCCGCGCCTGCTCCAGCCGGCCTCTCGCGGCGCGCCCGCCGCCGTGCACGCTGGCGGCGTTGCCGGGCTCGTGGCGCAGCGCCTGGAGTGAGGCCGTGAGCGCCTGCCCCACCTCGTCGCGCAGGGGCGCGGCGGCGTTGTGGTCCCAGTAGATCACGGCTCTTCGGAGAGCAGCGAGACCGGCTTGGCGCCCTCCACGCCGAACCCTTCCAGGAAGCGCTTGAGGATGGAGCGCTTGATCGCCACGCGGTTGGCGCGGTTGCCCCAGAGCGGGAGCCGGGCGCCGGCCATGCTGCCGTGGCCGCCGGCGGAGCCGCCCTTGTCCTCGCAGATCTCCCGGATCAGCCGCCCCGCGTTCATCCGGCGGTCCTTGGTGCGCAGCGAGAAGTAGAGCTGGCTGCGGTAGCTGCCCACCGCGAGCGACCACTTCATGTCCTCGAGGAAGAGCAGCCGCTCGGCCACCTCGGCCACCATGTCCGGCGAGTAGACCTCGTCCAGGTCCGTGATGATCGCGTCCCCGTACACCTTCGCCCGCTCGATCGCCTTGTGGTACAGCTGGAAGTACTTGAGCGGCAGCTCGGGGTGCTCGATCCGGCCCAGCAGCAGCTTGTCCGTGCGCGGGAAGAGCCAGAGGTAGCTGTCCACGTCCGACTTGGTGGTCTCCCGCCCCAGGTCCCGCGTGTCCGCCTTGATCCCGTAGAACAGCGCGGTGGCGATCTCCGGGGTGGGCTCCAGCCGCGCCGCCCGCAGGTACTCCACCAGCATGGTGGAGGTGGCGCCAAAGTCCCCGCCCACGTCCGCGAACGGGGCGGCGAGCGTCTCGTCCCGCAGCGGGTGGTGATCGATCACCACGTCCGCCGAGTAGCGCGCCGGCAGCGAGTGGTTGCCCACGGAGGGCTGGGTGTCCACCAGGGCGATGAGATCGTGCTCGTCGAAGACGATCTGCGAGATGGGGGAGACGGGCAGCCGCAGCACCTTCACGAACGCGATGTTCTCCGCCCGGCCGATGATCCCGCCGTACCCCACGCGGGCCGCCATCCCGCCGCGGCGCTCGAGCAGATAGGCGAGCGCCACCGCGGCCGCCATGGAGTCCGGATCCGGGTTGTCGTGGGTGAGCACCACCGGGCGCCGCTTGCCCTTGGTGGCCTTGAGCAGCCGCTCCACCTTGGCCCGCGTGGGCAGGTTGGCCACGCCGCCCGCGCTGGCAGGCCCCTCGCCCTCGAGCGGGAAGCGGCGGCCGTTGTCGTGGGAGGGTTGGGGCATGGGGGCGTCTAGCTCCGGCGGAGCCGCTCCAGCGCGCGCAAGGTGCGGGCGTAGCGCTCGGGGCCGGGGGTCTCCAGCACGCCCACCGTGTGGTCGAAGCGCTCGTCGTTGGCCAGGCAGCGGAACGCGGTCATTCCGATCTCCCCTCTGCCAATCTCTTCGTGCCGGTCCACCCGGCTGCCCAGCGGCTTCTTGGAGTCATTCAAGTGGAAGCAGCGCACCCGAGATAGTCCCAGGCGCGCATCGAGCTCCGACATCACCCGCTCATACCCACGAAGGGTGGAAAGGTCATACCCGGCCGCGAACAGGTGGCAGGTGTCCAGGCAGACGCCCAGCCGCTCCGGGTGGCGCGCCAGGAGCAGCAGCTCCTCCAGGTGCTCGAAGCGCCAGCCCAGGCAGTTCCCCTGGCCCGCGGTGACCTCCAGGCACAGCTCCGAGGCGAAGCCGCGGGTGCGCCGGTGGACCGCGTTGAGCCCCTGGGCGATCAGCCGCAGGCCCTTCTTGGGGTCCGGGTGGGTGCCGGGGTGGATGACCAGAAGCGGGATTCCCAGCCGCTCGCAGCGGGTGAGCTCCTCGGTGACGCAGGCGATGGAGCGCTCCCGCAGGGCTGGGTCTTCGGAGCCCAGGTTCACCAGGTAGCTTCCGTGCGCCATGGAAGGAAGCTGGGTGCGGCGCGCGGCTTCCGCGAACGCCGCTTGCTCGCTCTCCTGGAGCGGGGGCGCCGCCCAGCCGCGCGCGTTCTTGGTGAAGACCTGGAACGCCCGGGCCTGGTGCTCGAGCGCGCGGTCGAACGCGCGGCTGATGCCGCCCGCCGTGGAGACGTGTGCTCCGAAGACCAAGGGACTAGTTGATCGCCTTGTAGCGGCGAGAGAGGTCCCTGAAGTACTTGAGCGCGTTGTCCAGCGAGTTCTCCATCGCGTCCATCAGCAGCACGCGGAAGTTGGCCACGGTGCCCCGGAAGGCCTCGTAGTACTTCTGCCGGTCGATGGAGTGGATCACCACCGGCAGGTAGCCGTGGCGCAGGAGGATCAGGTTCGAGCACATCCGGCCGATCTTCCCGGAGTGATCCGTGAACGGGAAGATCTGCACCAGTTGGTGCTGGACCGTGGCCGCCTGCTTGATCGGGTGGTACTCCCGGAACTCGGCGCTCGCGGTGAAGTCCACCAGCTTCTCGAGCAGGGCGGGGATCTTCGCGGGCTGGGCGATGTCGTGGAAGTACGTCCGGTGCAGCGGCATGTCCTTGCGGTAGCCGCCCTTCTCCTTCTCCTTGGCGATCTCCTTCTCCGTGCGCTCGCGGCGCTCGGTCATCGCCCGGGCGGCCTGCGCCTCCGGCGTGTTGCCGGTGAACAGGTCATGCATCCGCTTGATGGTGGTGAGCGTGATCTGCGCGCTCTTCTTGCCGGAGGCGGCCGCCTCCTCGCGGATGTAGTCGCAGACCGCCTTGTGGTTCCGGACCTCGAGGACGATCGGCATCATCGAGGCTTCGGCCGCGAGCACGCCGGGGTGGAGCGCCGCGTTCAGCTCGGACGGGGTGTAGACGACGCCCTCGAGCGCGTTGTCGTGGTAGATCCACGACATCTCGAAGCGGTCGAGGAACTCCTTCCCCTTCTCCCGCATGGTGGAGAGGAAGTCCCGGAGGTCCTCGTTCTTGTCGTCGATCTCTTGGTAGCGTTCCTTCACGAGTTCCCTTGGATGCGCCGGGCTTAAGGTTCCGGACGCGTAACCAAACAAGGGGCGCACTCTAGAAATTTCAATCGCTTACGGCAAGATTCCTGTTGGGGGAGAGTTCCCTACAGGGTGACCAGGAACACCTGGCAGGCCTGATCCAACAGCTCTTTAGAGAGCGCCGGAGGGATTTGCCGGTATCTCGCGGTGTCCTTGATCAACTGGACCAGGTCGCGCGGGTGGCAGGCGCGCAGGTCCATCTGGCGGGGCTTGTAGTAGTGGTCCACCAGGTAGCTGACCGCCTGGTCCACGTAGGGGACGCCCGCCGCGTCGCAGACCCGCCGGAAGATCTCCCGGTAGGCGCGCTCGTCCGGGTTGCCCACTTCGATCTTGTATTTGATCCGCCGCAGGAAGGCCTCGTCCACCAACTCCTTGGGATCGAGGTTGGTGGAGAAGACCACCAGCTGATCGAACGGGATCTCGAACTTCTTGCCGGTGTGCAGGGTGAGGAAGTCCACCCGCTTCTCCAGGGGGACGATCCAGCGGTTGAGCAGATCCGTTGGGTGGACCTTCTGCCGGCCGAAGTCGTCGATCAGCAGCATCCCGCCGTTGGCCTTCACCTGGAACGGGGCTTCGTAGAAGCGCGCCGTCTCCGAGTAGATCAGGTCCAGCGTCTCCAGCGTCAGCTCGCCGCCCACGATCACCGCGGGCCGCCGGCAGAGGAGCCAGCGCTGGTCCATCTCGAAGGTCTGCCGCCGCCCCGCCGAGTCCCGGCCTATCTCCAGAGAGATCGGCGTGTGGTTCAGCCGGTCGAAGACCTTGATGATCTGGTTGTCGATCTCCAGGGAGTGGGGGATGTACGCCTCGCCGCCGAACATGGCGGAGATGGCCTCCGCCAGGGACGTCTTCCCGTTGCCGGGCGGGCCGTAGAGGAACAGCGAGCGCCCCGAGTTCACCGCCGGCCCCAGCTTGTCGATCAGCGGCTGGGGGACGGTGAGGTGGCCGAGCGCGCGCAGGAGCTCCTCGCGGCTGACGACGGGGCTCTCCTGCGTCTGGCTGGTGATCAGCGCGTTGTACTGCTCGATCGGCACCGGGGCGGGGCCCACGTAGGTGCTGCGGCCAATGGCGTCCCGGGCGTACTCGCGCCCCTTTTCGGTGAGGACGAACTCCACGGACGCGCGGCCGAAGCCCTTGCCGCCGCGCAGGTCCACCAGCTTCTCCGCGGCGAGGAAGTCGATCACCGCCTCCACCACGGCGGCCCACGGCAGCCGCATCTCCTCGGCGATCTCCACGCCGGTGCCGCTGCCCGAGTAGTAGAGGAACTTGAGCGCGATGTCCGCGAGCAGGCCGATCTTCAGCCCCGTCTCCTCGAGCGTCTTCGGCTCGGGCGGGGCGATGTCCAAGATCCCCGGGTTCTCCAGGTTGAACGGGTTGGGGTTGCTGGAGACGGGCGTGGGCGGCGCGGCGTGGCTCACCCGCGCGTGCTGCTGGGGCGGGGGCGCCGTCACCGCCGGCCGCGCCGGGTTGGAGTGGCGCGGCAGCGGCGCGACCACGCTCGGGCTGGTCGGCGGATCGTCGATCTCCGCGAGCGGGGGATGTTCGTCGTCTCGCCGGGAAGCCATGCGCTGGAGCGTAGCGGACTTGCCGGCGGGGCGGGAGTCAGAGGTACGTCAGCCAGTGCGCGTACCGCGGGTCCTGGCCGCGGACCGCCTTGAAGTACTGCTCCTGGGCAAAGCGGGTGACGGCGCCGACCGCCCCGCTGCCCACCTGGCGGTTGTCGATCTCGCGCACGGGCGTCAGCTCGGCGGCCGTGCCGGTGAGGAAGACCTCGCCCGCCACGTACATGGCGTCACGGGTGAAGGTGACCTCGAAGACCTCCCGGCCGGAGTCGCGCAAGAGCTTGACGATCGAGTCGCGGGTGATCCCGTTGAGGATGGGCGAGGAGAGCGGCGGGGTGCGGATCGTCCCGTTCTTGCTGACGCAGAAGACGTTCTCGCCCGAGGCCTCGGCCACGAAGCCGGAGATGTCCAGGAGGATGGCTTCGTCATAGCCGGCGAGCACCGCCTCGCGCTTGGCGAGGATGGAGTTCACGTACTGGCCGGTGATCTTCCCGCGGACCATGTTGACGTTCACGTGCATGCGCGTGAACGAGCTGACCTTGGCGCGGATGCCGTCCTTGAGCCCCTTGTCGCCCAGGTACGCCCCCCAATCCCAGGCGGTGATCGCCACGCGCGTGGGGTTCACCGCGCCCAGCCCCATGGCCCCGTGCCCCATGAAGGCGATGGGCCGCAGGTACGCCCCGTTGGCGAACCGGTCCTTCTGCTGCCGCAGCAGCTCCAGGCAGGCCTCGGTGAACTCCGCCTCCGAGTACGGCAGCTTCAGCATGCAGATGTGCGCCGAGTCGTAGAAGCGGCGGATGTGATCCTGCAGCCGGAACACCGCCAGCCGCCCGTCGTGCGTCTTGTACGCGCGGATGCCCTCGAACACGCCCAGGCCGTAGTGGAGGGCGTGGGTCATGATGTGGACGTTGCCCTCGTCCCAGTTGATGAACTTGCCGTCGAGCCAGATCTTGTCGGCGATGAGGACCTTCGAGGACGTTGAGCTCATGGCCGGCGCTTCTAGCGTGGACGGCCGGGTGCTTCAACGCGGCAACACCGCTGTCCCAACGATTTTTCCGTCAGGGGTACGGCCCCGTTACAGCTCGGGGAGCGGGGCCAGCATCCGGCAGAGGAAGGGCATGTCCTCCCGCAGCTGCCGCCGCCCCAGCTCCAGCGCCTGGGTCACCATCTCCACGCTCGGCACCAGCTCCAGCGGCGAGAGCGTCTTGGCGAAGTCCTTCACCAGGTGCGCGTAGGGCCGGTTGGGGGCCACGGTGAGCTCGGCCAGCCGCTCGAGCGGGAGCCAGAGCGGCGTGGAGAGCTTGGGGGCGAAGCCGTTGAGCGCCAGGATGAAGGCGTTCCGGGAGGAAAGCGCGCCCTTGTGGACCGCCCGCCAGGCGGCCTTCGCGGGCAGGTTGTCCACCAGCCCCCCGTCCACCAGCCGGAACAGCCCGCGCGAGGCGAACAGGTCATCCAAAAGCCCGCGCATGCGCGCGTCCTCGCGCAGCACGTCGTAGTGGATGACGCCGGGCAGCGCGGAGGAGAAGCCGCCGGCGTCCAGGGCGTCGAAGTCCGCGGTGCCCTCGTCCGCGCCCAAGTGGAGCGTGGCGAGGATCTCCGGGTGGGTGAAGAACTCCGCCACCGCCCCCATCGCGGAGGTGAGCTTGCGCGGCAGGGCCGAGGCGTCCGCGAGGCTGCGGGGGCTCAGGTTGAGCAGCCGCTCGTAGAACTCCACCGGGTGGGGAAGCATCCCGCGGCGGATTCCGCCCACCGCGACGATCGTCTTCACCGGCAGCTCGGAGAGGCGGACCCCGGGGGTGGGCTCGCCCGAGTCCGAGAGCGCGTTGAAGTAGCGCCCGAGCCCCGCGCGCAGGAACAGCCGCAGCGCGGCGGGCAGGCCGTAGCGGTTCTCCGTGGAGATGGCCCGGAAGAGCTTCTTCCAGGAGAGCCCGCGGACGATGTTCACCATCTCCGTCTGATCGAAGTGGCTCATCCGCGAGCGGAAGAGGCAGAGGATGGCGCCAATGGAGGTGCCCACCAGCAGCTGCGGCCGGATCCCGAACTCATCCAGCAGGGCCATCACGCCCAGGTAGACGTAGCCGGTCCCGCCGCCGCCGCCGCACACCAGCACCAGCTCCTTCTGGCGGATCTCCCGGGAGAGCGCCTCGCGGGGCACGCGCCCCTCCAGCCGCTTCACCAGCGCCTCGCGCATCCGCAGGGCGTTCTCCCGTAAGTCCCGGGCCAGCGGCACCAGCTGATCCCGGCGCGGGGGCGCCTTGGCGAGCAGCACCGGGGAGAGCCGCCGGGCCACGTCCTCGCGGAAGGCGGAGAGGGCGCCGCCCACCATCACGTCCCGGTCTTCGTGGCGCAGCTTGTAGACGCGCGCGAGCGAGAGCGCGGTGCGCAGCGCCGCCTCCTCCGGCGGGGTGATCAGCTCCGGCTGGGCCTGGGCCGCGCGGACCAGCGCGATCTCCATCTCTTCCAGCGGGCGGTTGACCTTGAAGCGTTCGGCGAGGCGCAAGGGTGGGGTTGAAGCGTTTTGCCTAGCGCCTGCCCTTGCCGAGGATCCGCAGCTCGCGCAGCGCGTCCGTGCAGTCCGGATTGCACTGGATGGCCTTCTCGAACTGCTTCTCCGCCTTGTCCGGGCGGCCGGTGGCTTTGTAGATGTAGCCCATGAAGAGGTAGCTCTTGTCGAGCCGGGGGTTGAGCGTCACCGCGCGCTCCAGGGCGGAGAGGGCGGTGTCGGTGGTCTGCTCGTCGTCCGGGCGGATCTGGAAGAGCGTCCAGCCGGCGTAGGCGTGGAACTCGCCTTCCTGAGGGTAGAGGCCAATGGCCTCCTTGAAGAGCTCGAGCGCGCCGCGGAGGTCGCGGGAGCGCAGCGCCTCCTCGCCCTTCTGGAACTTGCCCTCCGCGGCGAGGATCTTCCCGACTTCGTCCCCCACGTCCCGCTTGGAGCCGGCGGCCAGGTCCCGGGTGTAGCGCTCGCGCTCTTCGGGGTCCGCCAGGCAGTCGTGCGCGGCGGAGATCAGCTCGTAGATCTGCCCGGCCAGCTGGCGGATCTCCGCCGAGGCGGAGCCGAAGTGCTTGTCCGGGTGGAACTCCTTGGCGAGCGCGAAGTACGCGCGCTTCACCTCTTCCCGTGAGGCGCTCGTCGCGACGCCGAGGATCTCGTAGTAGTCCATCCGCCGCATGGCGGCGACCTTCGCCACCAGCCGCTCGCGCAGCGCGGACTCCTCGCCGGAGAGCGCGCCGTGCACGCCGGAGGCGAGCTCGGGCAGGAGCGCCCCCAGCGCCTTGCTCGGCGCGGCGGCCCGCGGCGGGGGCGGGCCCCGGCGCGGAGGCGCCAGCTGCTGGGGCCGCTCGCCGGTGGGGACGTCATCCCCCACGTCCATGGGGATCTTCAGCCCGCTCGCCGGCGGCAGGGTGGGGTTGTTGAGGCTGGAGGAGGACGGGGGCAGGGGCGGAGGCCGGGCGCCCTGGGCCGCCATGGCGGCGATGGAGATCTTCGGCTTGCCCGCGGCCGGGTAGTCCTTGAGCGAGACCATCTGCGCGCACTGCATGGCGTAGAGGAAGCGGTCCGTGTCCACCGGGGAGAGCAGCGCCAGCGCGCGCAGGGTGGAGACGGTCTGGTGGCCGTCCGCCGCCTGGAGCAGCGCCTGCTCCTCCTCGCCCAGGCCGGCGTCCTGGAGCGCGTAGAGCGGATCTTGGGACGGGTGGACGTAGAGCGAGGTGAGCTCGCCGGCCACCTTGCGCAGGCGGTCCTGGGAGTAGGCGCGCTTGATCCCCTCGTAGATGATCTGCGCGCAGGTCATCTCCAGATTGACCGTGTCCGGGGGCGGCTCCACCTTGGGGTTGAACTGGAACTCGCCGTGCTCCCAGCGGAAGACGTCGAAGAGCTTGGTCTGCAGCTGGAGGTTGAGGCCGTAGACCAGGTTGTGGGGGCTGATGCAGCCCATCTCGATCAGCACGGTGCCCTGCTGCCGCTGCGAGGCCTTCATCCGTTTGAGGGACTCCTCGCAGTCCGCCTCGGAGATCATCTTCTCCCGGACCATCACCCGGCCCAGGCACTCGGAGAGCAGGTTGCTCTTCACCGACTGGGGCGCGCCGTCCCGGAAGTAGACGATCTTCTTCACCTTGTCCCGGCGCAGCAGCAGGGCCCCGGTGGCGCGCCAGCGGTAGATCTCCGCCATCACCTCCGGGAAGGGGCGCTCGGCGAAGTCCCCGCGCAGCGTCTGGAAGTTGCCGTGGGAGCGCGAGTCCCGCTCCACCGCCGAGGCCTCCTCCTGGGCGGTGCTGTCGGCGAGCCGGTCATGCGGGGTGCTCTCGTCTTCGGCGTCCGAGGGGGGCGGCGGCGGCTCGCTGCGCGGGGAGGCCGGGTAGCGGTCCCCCAGCGCGGCGCGCAGCGTGGAGTAGAGCGTGTTGAGCGGGACCGGCTTCTCCAGGAAGGCGAACGCGCCGTGCTTCTCCACCGCTTCGCGCTGGTGGAGGCTGGTCTTGTAGACCCCGGAGACGAAGATCAGCGGGACTTTCCGCCCCTTGGGGGTGGCCCGCATCTTCTTGGCGACCTCGTAGCCGGAGAGCGCGGGGAGCAGGAGGTCCAGGATCACCAGATCGAAGGCCTTCTTCTCGAAGGTCTTGAGCGCCCACTCGCCATCGCGCTCCACGGTGACCACGAAGCCCTGGCGGGTGAGGGCGTCCGCGAGCATCCGCTGGATGGCGCGGTCATCGTCGACGATGAGGACGTTGACAGGGTCTGGGTGGCTCAACGTCGGGGGAGCTTCTCACAAAGCCGCCTCCGATGAATGTCGCATTTGTCGCGGCGTCGGCTATGAACTGCCCGCCATGAAGCTCCCCATCCTCCGAGCCCTCTTCCCCCTCGTGTTGCTCTTCTCCGCCGCCGCGCTCGCCCAGGAGGCGGGCGGTGAGCTCTCCCCGGACGCCAAGGCCGCGCAGGCCCAGGTCACCGCCTATCTCCAGGCGGTGAAGGCGAAGAAGTGGGCGGACGCGAAGAAGTTCCTCCACCCGGACACGGTGAAGGTGATCGCCGAGCGCAAGAAGCGGCTGGGGCGCGAGGACCACCCCATGGCGCCCTGGACCTACGAGAAGACCGAGTACTACCTCAAGGAGTTCAAGGTCACCTCGGTGAAGCCGGGCCCGGTGGGGACCTTCTTCGTGGAGACCAGCGAGGACAACTACCAGGTGGAGGAGAAGGGGATCGCCGAAGGCGACACGGCGACCTACCTGGTCGGCCGCAAGGGCGGGAAGTGGTTCGTGGTGGACAAGAAGCGAAACGAGACCTTCACGCCGGCAGCGGTGAAGGTCGGCTACAAGGGCTACTTCGACGCGGTGGAGTCCACCAAGACCGAAGAGGAGTAGCTGCCGGAGAGCAGCGCCCGGCGGCTGCCCGCCACCTGGTGCAGCGTCTCCCGCAGCCCCTTCACGTCCAGCGGCTTGGAGAGGTACGCGTCCGCCCGCGCCGCCCGCGCGAGCGGCGGGCGCACCGCGGAGAGGATCACCACCGGCAGGGCGGCGAGCCGCGTGTCCGCGCGCATCTCCACGGTGAAGCGCCAGCCGTCCATCACCGGCATCATCAGGTCCAGCAGGATCACGTCCGGCAGGCCCTCCGTGGGCAGGTCCTTGAGGCGCGCCAGCGCGTCCTCCCCGTTGGCGGCCACGTCCACCGAGAAGCCCTGCGTGGCGAGCAGCTCCGCCAGCGCTTCACGCACCCCGTCGTCGTTGTCCACCAGCAGCACGCGGCAGGCCGGCTGTCCGGCCCCGAGGTTGGACTCGTTGGCGATCATGATGAGAGCGATCTCCGCTCACCCCCGGCCAAGGTCAACCCGCTGGAAGGGCCGAGTGTCGGAGCAACAACGCGGTGCGGCGTTGTCCTACCCCTGGGCGATGCTCGCCAGGTGGCCGCGGGCCTTCTCGATGTCCCCCTCGTGCTTGAGGACGAGGTTCAGCGTGGAGGCCACCAATTCGGGCGTGAGGCTGTCCGCGTTGAGCAGGGCCAGGCTCTGGGTCCAGTCCAGGGTCTCGCTGATGGAGGGGGACTTCTTGAGGTCCAGCGTGCGGATCTTCTGCACCGCCGCCACCACGTGCTCGGCGAGCTTGGCGGGGACGTCCGGGAGCCGGCTGCGGACGATCCGCAGCTCGCGCTCGCGGGTGGGGTAGTCGATGTGCAGGTGCAGGCAGCGTCGCTTGAGCGCGTCCGAGAGCTCGCGGGCGTTGTTGGAGGTGAGCACCACCCGCGGCACGTGCTTGGCCTTGAAGGTCCCCAGCTCCGGCACGGTGACCGCGTAGTCGGAGAGGACCTCCAACAGGAAGGCCTCGAACTCCGGGTCCGCCTTGTCGATCTCGTCCACCAGCAGCAGCGCCGGGGTGGGGGAGGTGAGCGCCTTGAGGATGGGGCGGGGGAGCAGGAAGCGCTCGGAGAAGAACACCGCATCTCCCGAGGCGATCTGCTCGGCCGCCTCGGCCAGGGTGGCGGCGCCCTTCACCATCTCGCCGATCTTGTCCTTGAGCAGCTGCGTGTAGAGCAGCTGCTTGGCGTACTCCCATTCATAGAGCGCCTTGGCCTCGTCCAGGCCTTCGTAGCACTGGAGCCGGATCAGCTCGCGCCCCAGCGCCTGGGCGAGCGCGCGGGCCAGCTCGGTCTTGCCCACGCCGGCCGGGCCCTCCACGAGGATGGGCTTCTCCAGCCGGTCCGCCAGGAAGGCCGCGGTGGAGATCTCGGGGGACGGCAGGTAGCCGGCGCCCTCGAGGCGGGCCGTGGCGTCATCTATGGCGCTGAAGGTGGGTCTCAAGGCATCCGTTCCGGATAGGGCGCGCGTGGCAGGCAGGACACGCGGATCGCGGCAAAAATGCCAGCTTTCCGAGGCGGGGTTCCAGGAACTTGTTTCCGGCTGCCCGCGGAAGACGGCGGAAGCCCGCGAAAAGCGAAAGGGGGCGCTCGCCTGAATACAGGCACGTGCGATGCAGTCACTCGCTCCGTCTTCCTCGGAGGCGAAGAGCTCATGGGTGCGTGGGTGCGGGTGTTCTGGGCGGCGGCGGTGTTGATCATTCCGGGCGGGTTCGCGCTCCTGATCGCGTACCTCCTGGCGAAGACGGTCCATCAGCGGTACCACCGGCTCGAGCAGGACCGGGCCAAGGTGGGCGGGCGGATCCGCTTCGCCGAGCTCTTCACCGGGATCCACTTCAAGGACCTCCTGCAGGAGGCCCGCGCGGCCTTCCGGCAGCCCATGCACGCCTGAGCGTCACCTCCCTTCGCGTTTCATCGGTTCGGGTGGCGCGGCGAGGGCCACTCACCGTATGGTCCGCCGCCGTTCTAGGCCGGACCTAAAGCTCGCCGCCCCATTCGTACCTCTGGGCGGGCGGCGAGACGCGAAGGTGAAAAGACATGAGACACGCTCTGGTGGTCTGCGCGCTGTTCGCCAGCCTGCTCGTCGGCTGCGCGAAGAACGTCTGTGACCGCTCCGACTCGTTCGACCTCTCCAGCAAGGCCGGAACCTGCGGCACCCTGGTCGCCAGCAAGGTGTTGGGGGGCAAGGACACCTGCACCGCCGCGCTGAAGGACTGCAGCGACGCCGAGCAGAAGACGCTGGGCGAGATCATGACCTGCTACGAGGAGCTGCCGGCCTGCGCCTCGGACAGCATCGCCGTGTGGACCGCCCGCGAGCTGGGCTGCCGCAGCAAGGCGCTCTCCGTCTCCTCCGCCTGCCGCAAGAGCTTCTTCGCGGCCGGCGAGCTGGAGCCGGACGCCGGCGTGGACGCCGGGTTCGACGCGGGCGTGGACGCCGGGCGCCAGCCGGACACGGATGGCGGAGGCGCGCTGAACCTGATCGTGCTCGCGGACGAGACCGACTTCGCGCTGGCCTGGAGCGCCCGCCAGCCCGGGACGCCCAACGTCTGGGAGCTGAACGTGAAGTCCGAGGACGGCGGCGAGCTGCCCGCCCAGTACCTGATGCCCGGCACGCTGCGCACCCACGCACTGAGGGACGCGGGCATGGCCGTCACGCGGAGCTTCTTCCTGGTGGGCCTGGACGTGGACGCCGGCATCTTCTACGGCCTGGTGGATGCGGGCAGCGTGCAAAACCCGGTGGTGGACGCGGGCACTCCGGACGCGGGCGGCTGCGTGGAGCCCACGGACTGTCCGAAGGACCGCGTCTGCACCCTGGGCGTCTGCAAGACCGTGGCGTGCACCGGCGTGGGCACCTGCCCGGCCGGCTACGACTGCACGGTGGGCAACCCGCGGCTGTGCATGCGCAACTTCGAGAAGGACGCGGGCACGCCGGACGCCGGCGTGGACGCCGGCCCGGGCGAGCAGCAGCTGCCCTTCGTCTCCCCGCTGGTGACCGCCACCACCGCCGCGCCGGTCTGGACGCCCGCGGACGTGGTGGTGAGCCCGTTCGCCGGGCGCGAGCCGGACGTGGCGGCGATCGACTCCGCCCGCCAGGTGGTGGCGGTGGAGCAGGACAACCAGCTCTTTGCCTTCGTCACCGACACCCGCGGCAAGGCCTTCAACCCGCGCCGGATCGACAGCGTGGGCTCGCACGTGAAGCTGGCCTACCAGGCGTCCAATGACACGCTCTTCGCCTGCTACGACACATTCACGGACCTGGGGCCGGGCGTGCGGATCAGGCGCAGCCGGGATCAGGGCCGGACCTGGGGCAGCCCCACCGAGGTGGCGGACATCGTCAACCCCACGCTCACCGACGGCGGCGTGACGGACGTGGTGCGCAGCTGCGACATCGCGCCCTGGAACAACGGCCGGATGCTGGTGGCCACCGCCGAAGGCAACGACATCACGCTGCGCACGGTGACGGACAACTTGATCCTCGGCAGCCCCGAGGTCGCCTTCGTGGGGCAGCACCCCACGCTGCAGATGGACGGCGGCCTGCCTGCCGGCGCCGAGGGCTCCGTCTACGAGCCGCGCCACCTGGCGATCGCCACGTTGCCTTCTGACTTCGCGATCCACATCGTCTTCGCAGGGACGCGGCTGTTCCGCTCGGCCGACGGTCAGCCGTACCTCGCGGACACCGACGTCTGGGGCGTCTTCCGCGACCAGACCAGTGGCGGCGTCTTCACCCAGGCCAGCCGGCTCTCCGACAATGGCGTGACCGCCGGCAGCGCGCTGCCGCAGGACTTCCCCACGGTGATCGTGGATCCGAAGACCAAGCGCGGCCTGGCGGCGTTCGTCTCTGGCGAGTCGGTGGAGCGGGCGAACGGCGCCGGCAACTTCGACCGGGACAACATCTACGTCTCGCTCTTCAACGCCGGCAGCCGGCGCTGGGGCACCGGAGGAGACCTGGGGCTCTTCGCCCAGAACTCCCTCAAGACGGAGTACCTGGTGATGACCGAGCGCAACGGCGAGCCGCAGAACCTCAGGCGGGACTGGGACGCGTTCGCGCCGGCCCTGAGCGTCACGCCCACCGGGAAGATCTTCCTCAACTTCCTGGCGGGGCCCCGGGATCTCACCAGCGGCGTGGGCGAGGCCTTTGCCTACGTGGTGGGGTTCGACTTCGACAAGGGTTCGCCGATCACGCCGGGCGCCAAGGCGTGGTTCCTGCCCCCGGCGGTGCGGCTCAGCCCCAAGAGCGCCTGGTACGAGGCGCTCTCCAACAACATCCAGAAGCAGGGGATGCTCGCCGCCTGCGTGGATGGGCAGCTCTCGGTCTACTCGGTCTTCGTGGAGGGGACCGGGACGCGGTTCGGGACGCCGGCGCGGCCGATCTTCAAGAGCCGGCCGTAGTGGCAGGACTCGAAGCTCCGCGCGAGCTCGCGCGCTCAGCTCAAGCCCCTCCGCGCGTGACCGACCGTCATCGGAGGGATCAGCATGGGGCGTGAGCCGTGAACCGTGAACCGTGAGCCGTGAGCCGTGAGCCGTGAGCCGTGAACCGTACCCGTACCCGTACCCGTACCCGTACCCGTCACCGAACCCGAACCCGAACCCGCACCCGAACCCGACCGAGGCCGCGAGGGTTCGGCCGCAGCGTCCATCCACGCCAAGGCAGTGATGAGCGGCGCCTCTGCCAAGCAGGCAGTGCAGCTCGGGTTCGGGTTCGGGTTCGGGTTCGGTGACGGGTACGGGTACGGGTACGGGTACGGGTACGGCTCACGGGAGACGGCTCACGGGCGCCGACGCAGGGGCCGCTGCCATCATGCGCCTCACCCCCCCGGATCCACGCCGGTGACGATGCTCGTGAGATCGAGCCCGCCGGTGTACCCGTAGGACACGTACGAATCGAAGCCGTAGATGGTGACGCCGGCGCCCGGCAGCTGCGTCTGGCCGGGGCGCGCGATCACCTGGATGGTGTGAGTCCCCACCGAGACCGGGTGGTTCACCACGCGGTAGTTGGTTCCGGCCACCGTGGTGAAGCCGGGCACGGCCGCCCCATCCACCAGCACCGAGGAGACCTTGCTGTCGTCGATGGAGAGCCCCAGGTAGTTGTCCTTGATCCCCGGCGCAGCGAGCACGGTGTACGTGTTGCGCCACTGCTCGGCCGGAGGCAGCAGGACGAGCGATGGATCGCCCTGCGTGGCGGCGCTGGTGGTGGCCTCCTGGCCGGCGAAGAACTGCGCCACGGCGATCGGCTGGTCCGCCACCACCGTGAAGGAGCTCTTGCTGCGGAAGAAGGCCGCGGTGCCGCCGGCGAGCCGGCAGTTGTTGGTGGTGAGGGACGTCCCGGGCAGGCAGCGGTCCGGCTTGAGCACGTCCCCCGCGGTGGGCGGCGCGCTCAGGGTGATCAGCGTGCCGTTGGGGCAGGTGGTGGCCGGGCAGGCGGCCACGATCTTCCAGTAGTCCGGCGCCGCCGCGGACGGGGAGGCGAAGCCGCCGCTGGTCAGCCGCAGCGGGTGGCTCTGCTGCGCCACGAACGTCTTCCCCCAGGTGTTGAACGGGAAGATCATCTCTTCGATGTGATCGCACGCCGACTTGTCGAACGGCGTCTGGTTGCAGGCCGCGCCGCCGAACACCGCCACCGGCTTGTCGGAGGTGATCACCGAGCCGGTGAGATCGCTGTCCACGCGGCACCAGGCGGGCAGCGAGCTGCACTCCAGATCCGCGCCGTCATTGTCCGTGGTTATCTGCAGCACGTCATAGGCGTTGAGCGTGAAGGTGCCGGTGGAGCCACGGGCGATGGACGGGGCCCCCGTGCCGGCCGCCGTCTTCGTGGTCGACTTGAACTTGAGCGTGGTGCCGTTCTGCGTGGCCACGATCGTGACCTGCGAGTTCCCGATGTTCTGCGTGCCCAGGATGCTCCGGCTGATCACGTGGTCCGCGGAGACCACCACGTAGCTGGTGCCGAGGATGTGCGCCGGCAGGAGCAGGGACGCGTCGTTCGAGTACGTGAAGTTGTGGCACTTGCCGGCCACGCACTTGGCGCCTTGCACGTCCGTGCAGCTGAAGTCCCCACTGCAGGTCTTGGTCGTCTCCACGTCCGCGTCCAGCGGGCTGAACTGGTAGACGGTGATCGGCCGGGTGGAGACCAGACGGTACCCGTAGGGCTGCTTGCCGGCCACGCCGAGGCCGACCGTGGCGTTGGCCGCGCCGATGGACTGCCAGGGGACCTTGATCACCGCCAGCCCCTTGGAGGCGCCGTCCCGCCCCTCCACAGTCACCGTCTTGAGCAGGACCTCGGTCCCGCCGCTCTGCCGGAACACCTTCACCTGCGCCTCGCGCTGCGAGCGGTTGGTGACCACGAAGGCGAAGCTGGAGTCGTTGGTGCCCTGGCCGCTGGTGGCGCCGCCCTTGAAGAAGACGTCCACCGAGTTGTCCGGGATGGCGCTCCAGTACTCGCAGCCGAAGTAGCTCTTGGCGCGCACCGCGTCCGCGCACTCGTCGATGCAGGCGCCCGCCGCGCACTCGGCCGCGCTGGAGAAGCCGGGCAGCGAGGAGCAGGCCTGGGCCACCCACGCGCCGGTGTCCGAGCACACGTTCTGCTCGGTGGGGCTCTTGCACTGGGTGGTACCCGGGAAGCACACCGCGGGCTTGCAGCGGGCCGGCATCCCCGCCGGCGTCTCGCACGCCTGGGTGATGCAGCTGCCGTCGAACGCGTCCCCCGCGTTCTGCCACTTCCAGGTGAGGGTCTCGTCCGCCGTCCGGCCGCACACCTGCACGGACTTGCCGTCTGCGCTGCAGCGGCGGGTGTTGGGGCCGCACTCGCGGCACTCGCCCTGGAAGCAGACCCCCGCCCCCGCGCAGGTGATGGCGCGCGTGGCCGAGCCGTCGTCCTTGCAGACCGTCACCTGCTTGTTGTTGGCCGGATCGCACGTGGCGGCGCCGGGCTGGCACGCCAGGCACTGCTCGTTGAGGCAGAAGCCGCCGGCCTGGCACAGCTGCGTGGTCTGCCACTCACCGGAGGCGCTGCAGGTCTCGATCCCCTTGTTGTCCCCGCGGCAGCGGACCGCGCCGGTGGTGCAGGGGAAGGTGACCACCGAGGCGTCCGGGGCGGGGGGCTTGGCTTCGCACTTGCCGGTGAAGAGGTTGCAGCGCTGCTCGGCGCCGCAGTCGGTGTCCCGCTCGCAGACGAAGCGGCACTCGCCCTCCACCAGCTTCTCGTGCTCGCCACAGGCCAGCCCCGCGTCGTAGCGGGAGGGGTTGACCTTGTCGCGGCAGCCGAAGAGCCCCACGGCCACCACCAGCAGAATCCGTCCGCGCATGGCGGATGACCTCCATGGACGAGGCGATCGGCCCCCCGTCGGAAAACGAGGGCGGCACTATAGCCACAGAGGGTGCTCTACCTGCTACCTGGCACGCTATTTGTCGAGCTCATCCACGAGCTTCGTCCAGTCGGCCTCGGTGTCACTGCCCCCACCCAC
The DNA here is from genome assembly GCA_044229415.1 of Myxococcaceae bacterium. Taxonomy (GTDB): domain Bacteria; phylum Myxococcota; class Myxococcia; order Myxococcales; family Myxococcaceae; genus JBGATB01. The sequence goes on from JBGATB010000003.1 coordinate 112,875, forward strand.
GTTGAGGACCACCGTCCGCTCCTCGGCTTCGATGGAGCTGGGCGGGGGCTCGGGCTTCTTCACCGGCGCCGGGCCCACGCGGGAGCCGGTGGCGCGCGGCGCCGCCTTCGCCGCCGGTGAAGTCATCTTCGCGGTGGGCGCGGACGAGGGGAGGTTGTTGGGGGAGGTGATCATCAGCTCCTCCTCCAGGGCGGCGTTGAGGTTGTTGCGCGCCGGCGCCGCGGGCGGCGGGGCGGTCTTGTGGACGGGGGCCGGTCCCACCCCGGTGGCGCCGGGCTTGTTCTTGTAGCGGGCCAGCTCCAGCTCCACGACCTTGAGCGCCTTGCTCTTCTCCTGGACGGCGGCCTGGAGGCGCTGCACCTCCTGCGCCTTGAGCTGATCTCGCCGGTCCATCTCGCCCTTCTGCTTCGCCGCCAGCTCCTCCAGCTCCTTGAGGTGGCGCCCCTCCAGCTCCTTGCGCTCCTTCACCGCGGCGGCGAGCTTGCTGCTGGCCTCGTTCACCTTGGCCTCGGCGGCGGCGACCCGGCCGAGCAGCTCCTTCTCCGCGCGCGCCTTGGCGCCGGCGGCGTTCTCCACCGCCAGCTCCAGCTCCTGGATCTTCCGGGCGCGGGCGGTGAGCTGCCCCTGCGCCTCCTTGAGCTTGGCGTCCGCCTCCGCGAGCTTGCCGTCCCGATCCTGCGCGACCTGGGTGGCCTTGGCCTCGGCGCGGGAGAGCCGGCCGGTGAGCTCCTCGGCCTGCTTCTTGAGCTCGGCCTTCTGCTGCTGCAGCGCGCCGGAGGTCTCCTGCAGCTTCGCCGCCTGGGCGTTGAGCTGGGCGGTGAGGGTCTCGCGGACCTTGTCCCGCTCCGCCAGGGCCTGCGCCTGGGCCTGCTTCACGCTCTGGAGCTGATCGTTGCGCTCCACCAGTTCGCCCTTGAGCGCCTCCAGCTCGCCCACGGTGGTGGTGAGCCGCTTGTTGAGCTCCTCGCCGCGCTTCTTGTTCTCTTCGACGGCCTGCTTGAGCTTCGCGTCCGCCTGCTTGAGCTGCTCGGTCTTGGCCGCCAGCTCGCGGGTGAGGTTCTCCGCCTGCCGCTGCTTCTCCTGCCCCAGCGCGGTGAGCTTGGCCAGCTCCTTGGCCTTGGTGGCCACGTCGTTCTGGAGCATGTCCTCCTTGCGCTGGCTCTCCTCGGTGAGCGTGGCGATCCGATCCTCCAGATCCGCCCGCCCGTCCTCGTTCTGCGCCAGCTGCGAGGAGAGCTGGGTGACCTCCGCCACCCGCGCCCCCAGCTCCTTCTTGAGCCCTCCCACCTGCTCGGTGAGCTCGGCCCGCGCGTCCTCCAGCTCCGCGAGCTTCTCCTCGAACGCGGCGCGCTCCTCCTGCGCCGCCACCCGGTTCTTCTGGTGCTCCGCCTTCTCGCCGGTGAGCTCCTCCCGGGTGTCCGCCAGGTTGGCCTGGGTGGAGGAGAGCTCCGCCTGGAGCTGCTCGGTGGCGCCCTTCTGGGCCTCGAGCTCGCCCTGGGTCTCGGAGAGCAGCGCCTTGAGCTGGCCGATCTGGCCGGTGAGCTGCTCCTCGAGCTTGGCCTTGTCGATCTCCAGCTGCCGCTGCACCCCGGTGAGCCGGACGATCTCTGCCCGGGCGGCCTTCACGTCCGCTTCCCGGTCCGTGCGCTCCTTCACCGCCTTCTGCAGCTCGCCGCGGGTCTGCTGGAACGCGTTGCCGACCGAGGTCAGCTCCTTCTCCGTCTCCCCCAGCTTGCCGCGCGTCTGCTCCAGCGTGCCCTGCGTGTCCGCGAGCGTCTTCTGGGTGCCGGCCAGCTGATCCTTGACGCTGGCGAGCGTCCCCTCCAGCTGCGCCACCGTCTGGGTGCGCGCCGCCAGCTCCTTCTCCGTGGCGGAGAGGGTGGCCTTGGTGCCGGAGAGCTGGTCGTTGAGCTGCGCGATCGCCCGGTCGGAGGCCACCAGCCGCGCGGTGAGGTCCTGCTCCAGCTTGTCCTTGTTGTCCTGCAGCTCGGCCAGCTCGGCGGAGAGCTCCTGCTCCCGGTCCGCCAGCTGCGCGCGGACGGCCTCGACTTCGCCCTCCAGCTCGCCGATCCGCTCCAGCTTCTCCTGGATCTGCCCGTTGAGGGTGACCTCCAGCTGCTCGCGCTCGGCGATCGCCTGCGAGAGGTTCTGCTCCAGGCCGGCGATCTTCGCGTCCCGCTCGGCCAGCCGGTCCGTCATCGCCTGGGCGATGCCGTCTCGCTGGATGCGCAGGTCCTCGCGCTGCTTGGTGACCTCGGTGAGCTCCTGCTCCGTCTCCGCCAGCTGCGCGTTGAGCTTGGCCTCGAGGTCGATCTTCTCCTGGGTGAGCCGGGCAACGTCCTGGTCCAGGTTGTTGCCGCGCTCCTCGGCGGCGCCCAGCCGGGCCTCGAGCGAGCGGACGGTGGCGTCCCGCTCCTGCCGCGTCTGCTCCAGCTCCGCGGACTGGGCGGTGTAGTCCGCCTCCCACTGGGCGAAGCGCTTGTCGCGCTCGGCGATGGTGGCCGAGAGCACCGCCTGGGTGTTGTCCAGCTCGCCCTTGAGCGCGGCGATCTCCTGATCCCGCGCACCCACCGTCTCCACCAGCTTCTGCTCGCGGACCTCGAACTCCAGGGTGGCGACCCCGTGCTCCTTCTCCAGCCGGTCCACCTCCGCGCGGGTGGCCTCCAGCTCGGACGCGCGCTTGGCGAGCTCGTCCTCGCGGTTGGAGATCTCCTTGCGAAGGACGTTGATGTCCTTCTCCTTCGCCGCCACGACTTCGATCAGGTCCTTCTCCGTGGCGAACTTCTGGAGGAGGAGATCGTCGACGGTGGCGCCGTGCTCCTTCTCCTTCTCCAGCATCCCCTGCTGAGCCTCGTTGAAGCGGCGCAGCAGGTCGTCCACCTGCATCTTCAGGCCCTGCAGCTCCACGTCCTTCTCGTGGACGCGGTCCTCCACCGAGAGCAGCTCGCGCTCGCGGACGGACCAGATCTCCGAGATCCGCGCGATCTGCGCCTCGCGGCTCTTGAGCTCCTCGCGGAGGATCTGGATCTTCCCCTCCGGGGTGCCCATGAGATCCCGCCGCGGCGGCGGCCGCTTGCCCTGGCGGGACTCCGCGAGCAGCTCCGCCTTCCGGTCCGCGATGGACTGGAACGCGCGGTCCAGGAAGGACTTGTCCTCGTCGGTCAGCGCGCTGCGCCGCTCCCGCTTGGGGAGCTTGGGCGGGCCACCCTGGGACACCCGGATGGGCGGGGGGATCATCTCGTTGGAGGGGGGCGGCGCGTTGCCGGCCAGCGCGTCATCAATGGACGCGTCCATCTCGTCTCGGTTCAAGGGCACGATGCCTGACGTCATCTGGGCGAGCTCACCCATCTCAAAGGGGATGTGGAGGTAACCGTCTGCGGCGCTGTTGCTCTGGGCGTGCTGCGAGAGCCCCTCATGGCCCACGTCCGAGCTCAAGATCAGGACGCGGAGGTTCTGGCCGAACTTGCCCTTCTTGATCTGCCCGCACAGCACGAAGCCGGACTGGTCCGGCAGCTCGGCGCGCAGCACCACCAGATCCGGGCGGCGCTTCTCCATCTCGCGCTGCGCGTCCGCGGCGCTCGTCGCCATCGCCGTCTGATAGCCGACGCCCTTGAGCACCGACGCCATCGAGAGGGCGAAGTCGTTCTGGCTTTCGACGATCAGGATGCGGCGATCCATGGAGCCTTGGTCGTTCTGAAGGGCAAAATGATCAGCGAAATCCGAAACATCCTACTTGGCCAACGCGAGCCCTGAAAAGCAAGCGATCAGGCGCGGGCAATGTGTGCAAGCCGGTGCCGCTGCTCACCTCTTCGGCCCTCAAGGCTCGCCGTCTTCGTCGCGGCCGGGGAAGTTGGTGGGCGGGGTGTGCCTGGCGAACGCGGCCCCCTCGGGCGGGCAGTAACCGAACAGCAGCTGGGCGGTCCAGGGATCCACCGGTCCGTCTGCCTCGAGGGCGCCCAGCTCGGGTTCGTCGGCTGGCTCCGCCAGATCGTCCGCGCTCAGGATCGGCTCGCTCTCCGGGGGAGGGGGGACGCTGGCCGGCGGGGCAGGCGCGGGGGTGGCCGCCGCCTCCGGGGGGGCGATGTGGGCGAGCGGCGCCGCGCCGGTGGGCGTCAGGGGCGCGGTGGGTGTGCCGGCCCCGGGGAGGTTGGGGCGCAGCGGCTTGCGGCGCGCCGGGGCGGGGAAGGGATGGGCGGGATCCGTCTTGGGCGGATCGCGCTCGTCGCGCAGCGCCCGCATGGACGGGGGCGGCACGCTCTGCTCGTCCGGCCGGCGCGGCCCCGCCGCCACCAGCTCGTCCACCAGCCGAAGCTGCGCGGCGGTGATCTTCGCCTGATCCACGTAGCGCTCGCCGTAGGCCCGGCAGGACGCGCCGAGCGCCGCGCGCAGCCGCGGGTTGTGCGAGAGCTCCACCAGCCGGTCCGCCAGCCCGGTCACGTCCCCCGCCTTGAAGAAGAGGGAGCCGTCGATCGGGCACAGCTCGCGCGCCAGCGGCAGATCCGCGGCCACGATCGGCCGGCCCGCCCCGAGCGCCTCGGACACCTTGGCCAGCGCGCCGCCCTGCAGCCGGTTCCGGTCGTTGTCCTCCAGCGGCGCCACGCAGACGTCGTGCTCGAGCACCACCGCGGGCAGCTGGGCCTGCGGCACCGGCGGCTTGAGCGTCACCACCCCGCCCAGCCCCTTCTCGCTGATCAGATCCTCCAGCTGGCCGTGCCAGTCCGGGTGCGGCGGCGAGAGCAGCGTCAGCTGCATGGGGGCGCGCGGCAGCGCCTTCTCCACCGCGCGCAAGAGCAGCGGCAGCCCCTGCCAGGTCAGCTCGCTGCCCAGGTAGAGCACCTTCATGGGCTCCCGGTCCGGGGTGGGGGAGCCGGGCGGGTAGCCCGCCAGATCCACCGGCGTGCGCACCACGCTCAGGTTCGCCGCGCTCACCCCCAGCTGCTCGATGAAGCGGCGGGTGATCTCCGAGCCGGTCACCACCCGGTCCGAGTTCATCAGGCAGTACAGCTCCTGGCGGCGGATCTTCGCCAGGAAGCGGCGATCCGAGGCGATGTGCGGGTGCTGCGCCCCCAGCTCCAGGGACGGGAACCCCACCGCGTCGTAGATCAGCCGGTAGCCGGCGTTGCCGCGCAGCTCGCACAGCGGGTACCCGCCGAACGGGTCGCAGAAGTGCGCCACCGCGTACTCCTCGCTGTCCACCTGCCGCCGCACCGCCCGGTCGAAGGCAGAGATCCGCGAGGAGAGATCTCCCGAGCCCACCGGCACGCGGAGGAGCCGGGCCCCGTGGTACCGCTCGATGTGCGAGTGATCCGCCGTCTTCAGCGAGAGGATCACCACCTGGTAGCGATCCTTCTCCGCCGCCGCCTGGACGAAGGACGTCAGCCGCCGCGAGTTGCCGCTCGGGGACGGGACCACGTCGAAGCTACAGAAGAGCAGTCGGGGAGGCTCGCTCAAGCGGGAGGGGACCATAGCGCGGTCCTGCGCCGGACACGCGTCCCCAAAGGCGATTGACCCCGTCTGCCCCAGCGCCTAAACGCCGCGGTTCCCTATGGAAGATCCGAAGAAGCTGACCGTGAAGGCGCTCCGGGAGCTCGCGCAGAAGCACCTGGGCACCGAGGAGGCGCGCGGCAAGACCCGGGAGGAGCTGCTCAAGGCGCTCAAGGGTGCGGTGAAGGAGGGCGCGGCCACCCTCAAGCGATCCGCCAAGAGCGCGGTGGCCAGCGCCAAGCGCGCCGGCGCGTCCAAGACCAAGGCGAAGGCCTCCCCGGCCGCCAGCGCCAAGGCGCCCGCGAAGGCGAAGGCCAAGCCCACCTCCGCCGCCGTCCACACCCCGCCTGCCTCCGTTCCGCGCAAGGGCGCGGCCAAGCCGGCGCAGGTGGTGAAGCTCGCCAAGAACGGCAAGCGCGCCGCCCCTGCCTCGGCGCCAGCGGGCTCGCCGGAGCCGGTCCCCGCCGAGCCGCTGGTGGAGGGCTTCTTCGTGGCCCGCGTGGCGGGCGAGGACGAGGCGCGCCGCCACCACCTGGTGGAGGACAAGGCCCCCACGCCCACCGAAGGCCACGGCCCGCACCCCTACGACGAGCACCTGGGAGAGCTGCCCGATCGCTACGACGACGACGCGGCGCTGCTCTTGCCCCGCGATCCCCACACGCTGTTCTTCCTCTGGGACTTCAAGGACCAGACGCGGGCGGCGGCCGCGGCCGGGCTGGAGGGCGCGCGGGCGGTGCTGCGCGTGTTCGAAGGCGCGGCGCTGGTGAAGGAGCTCGACTTCGCGCTCGAGTCACACAGCTACTACCTCCATGACCTCGCCCCCGGGCGCAGCTACCGGGTGGAGGCCTACTTCGTGGGGCGGGACGGCCGCAGCCAGCGGGTGGGCATGGCCAGCAACGTGATCGCCCTCCCCGCGGATGGCCCGTCCTCCAACACCGAGGTCCGCTTCCTGCGCGTGCCGTGGGGACTGCCGCTGGCGCGCCTCAAGGAGTACCTGCGGGACGGCCGCGCGCGGCTCACCGGGTATGACGGCCCGCGCCCCGCGCTGCAGACGCGCCGGGACGGCGGGCCGAGCTCCGCCAGCCTGGCCGGGGTCTTCTCCCCGGGCGAGCACGCCTGGACGCCGCCGCGCTCCGGGCGGAAGGGTTGAGGGGGCCCGCCATGCAGGGCTCCCTGTGCCTGGTGCTCCACGCGCACCTGCCGTTCGTGCGCCACCCCGAGTACGACGAGTTCCTCGAGGAGGACTGGCTCTACGAGGCCATCTCCGAGACCTACCTGCCGCTGCTGATCGCCTTCGACCGGCTGACCGCGGAGCGCGTCCCGTACAAGGTGACGCTCACGCTCACCCCCACGCTGGTGAGCATGCTGCGGGACGAGCTCTTGATGTCCCGCTACGCGCGGCGCTTGGACAAGCTGTGCGAGCTCGCGGACAAGGAGGTGGACCGCACCCGCTCGGACGGCGCCTTCTCCAAGCTGGCCCGCTTCTACCGCGAGCACTTCTACGAGCTGCGCCGCGCCTTCCATGACCGGTACGGCCGGGATCTGGTGGGCGCGTTCCGGCGGCTGCAGGACGCGGGGAATCTGGAGATCATCACCTGCTGCGCCACCCACGGCTTCCTGCCGCTGATGCAGCAGAACCCGCAGGCGGTCCGGGCGCAGATCTCCGTGGCGGTGAACCACTACCGGCAGCACTTTGGGCGGGATCCGCGGGGGATCTGGCTGGCCGAGTGCGGCTACTACCCGGGCGTGGAGGAGGAGCTGGCGGCGCAGAACATCCGCTTCTTCTTCGTGGACAGCCACGGGATCGCGGACGCCACGCCGCGCCCGCTCTTCGGCGTCTACCAGCCGATCTTCACCCCCGCCGGCGTGGCCGCCTTCGGCCGGGACCCGGAGAGCTCGCAGCAGGTGTGGAGCGCGGAGTTCGGCTACCCGGGGGACGCGGTGTACCGGGAGTTCTACCGGGACGTGGGCTGGGACCTCGACTACGAGTACGTCCGCCCGTACATCCAGGCCACCGGCCAGCGGAAGAACACCGGGCTCAAGTACTTCCGGATCACCGGCAAGGGGCAGCACAAGGAGCCGTACGATCCGGACGTGGCCCGCGAGCGCGCCGCCGTGCATGCCGGCAACTTCATGTTCAACCGGGAGCGGCAGTTCGAGCACCTGGCAAAGGCGCTGGATGGCCGACCGCCGGTGGTGGTGGCGCCCTACGACGCGGAGCTCTACGGCCACTGGTGGTTCGAAGGTCCCTGGTTCCTGGACTACTTCATCCGCAAGAGCGCCTTCGATCAGAAGACCTACCGGCTCTCCACGCCGGCGGAGTTCCTCGAGGGCAACCCCGAGCAGCAGGTCTGCACCCCGCCCATGTGCAGCTGGGGCGAGCGCGGCTACGCCAACATGTGGCTGGACGGCAGCAACGACTGGATCTACCGGCACCTCTCCCACTGCGCGCGCAAGATGGTGGAGCTGGCGCGGGACTTCCCCGAGGCCGGAGATCTCCGCCGCCGCGCGCTCAACCAGGCCGCCCGAGAGCTGTTGCTCGCGCAGTCCTCGGACTGGGCCTTCATCATGAAGACCGGCACCATGGTGGACTACGCGGTGCGCCGGACGAAGGAGCACGTGCTGCGCTTCCTGCGGCTGCACGACCAGATCCGCAGCGGCCAGATCGACGAAGGCTGGCTCTCCCACGTGGAGGGGAAGAACAACCTCTTCCCGGAGCTGGACTACCGCGTCTACCGCCCGGCCTGAGGGGCCTGGGCCAGCGCCTCGGTGGCGGGCTGGGCCGGTGCGTCCAGCCAGACCAGCGCGGTGGCCTGCTCGGCCAGGCCGCCCTCGGGCCAGGTGGTGGTCTCGTCCGCGTACGCGCCCGCGAGCTGGGCCTGGCGGACCTCGGGCGCCAGCTCCAGCCGGGCGGTGCGCAGATCCGCCCGCGCCAGCTTGGCGCCGGCCAGCCGCGCGCGCCCCAGGTGGGCGCGGCCCAAGCGCGCGCCGGTGAGGTTCGCCGCGCGGAGATCCACCTGGATCAGGTGGGCGCCTTCGAGGCTCGCCCCGGTCAGGTTCGCGCCGGAGAGATCCGCCCGGAACAGCTTGGCCTCGTCCAGCAGCGCGCCCCGCAGATCCGCGCCGGCCAGCGGCGCGCCCTTGAGGTCCGCGCCGCGCAGATCCGCGCAGGGGCCCACCACGCCCAGGTTGTGGCCGGGGTGCCCGTCCGCGTCCAGGCACGCGCCGGTGTCGGGATCGTAGGCGTAGGGCTGGGCGCGCGCGGCGCCGCAGAGCAGGGACAGGCAGAGGAGAGCGGGCTTGTGCATGGGGGGACCTCGCGTGTGTTTTGCGCCGGCTACGCACGGGGCGGCGGGAGGTTTCCGCTTGCCCCGCAGGGCAGGTGCCGGAGACGGAAACCTCGAGCCGGGCTATGCGTAGCCGCAGGTGAAGGCCACCAGGCCGGGGGTGTCCAGAGGTGGGGGAAGGCAGTCGCGAGGCCGCGGACGCGGCGATGGAGCGCTACGCGGACGGCGATGATGCCGCCTTCGCGGAGCTCTATGACGCGCTCGCCCCCGCGCTCTACGGCTACCTGCGCAAGCAGACGCGGGATGACGCCCACGCGGAGGACCTGCTCCAGCAAACCCTCCTGCAGATGCACCGCGCGCGCGGCCACTTCATCCGCGGCGCGGCGGTGCTGCCCTGGGCCTACGCGATCGCCCGGCGCCTGCTGATCGACTCGGTGCGCCGGCGAAAGAAGGAGGTGGTGGCCGAGCCACCCGAGCAGGGCGGGCTGTTCCACCACGGCGAGGAGCTCTTGCGCGCGAAGCAGACCGCACAGGCGCTGGCGGCGGCGGTGCGGCGGCTGCCGGAAGTGCAGCGCGCGGCGTTCGAGCTGGTTAGGCAGGAGGGGCTCTCGCTCGCGGAGGCGGCGGACGTGCTGGACACCACGGTGATGGCGATCAAGCTGCGCTTGCACCGCGCGGACAAGGCCGTGAAGTTGGCGCTGGCGCAGGAGCCCGAGGCGGGCGAGGAGGGTGCGGCGTGAGGGCGGGCGAGGAGCTCAAGGCGAGGGTGCTGGCCGGGGTGGCTTCCTCCCCCAGGCCCCCCACGCGCGCGCAGATCCGGATCCGCGGCTTCTTCATCGGCGCGTTCGTGGTGAGCGCGCTGGTGGGGATGTACTTCGGGCTGGGCGGCATCCACTGGGACGGGCGGCCCGCGGCGTACCTCTGGGGAGTGACCGTGGGTTGGGCGCTGATCTGCGCGTCCGCGCTCTTCATCGCCTTCGGCTCGCGGCAGATGGCGGGCCGGCCGGGCTGGCTGCTCTGGGCGGCGGCCGGGCTCTCGCCGCTGTTCCTCTTCGGCTGGGCGGTGGCCTTCAACTTCCTCTACCCGGAGACGTTCGAGCACTGCGGGCGGGTGGGGTTCCGGTGCCTGGATCTGACGCTGGCCTCCGCCTCCCTGCCGGTGCTGGCGCTCGGCTTCTTGCGCCGCAGCTCGGATCCCCTGCACCCGGCGGCGGCCGGCGCGGCGATCGCCTCGGCGGTGGGCAGCTGCGCCGCGCTGGTGATGTCCCTGGGCTGCGAGTGCACGCACCCCTCGCACGTGGCGTTGGGCCACGTCCTGCCGGTGGTGCTGCTCGCCCTCTTCGGCGCCTACGTGGGCTGGCGGTGGATGGGTCCGCGCCGCCGCTGAAGCTTTGCTACGGTCCGCCCTTCGAGGACCCGTGAAGCTCCCCCGGCAAAAGGCCGCCCGCGCCTTCGATCAGGCCCGCTCGCTGCTTGCCAAGGGCGAAGCGGAGCGGGCCGCGGCGCTCGTTGCGGAGATCCTGGAGTCTTCGGATCTCCCTCGCGGCCCGCTGGTGGCGCTGCACGCGGAGGCGCTTCTGGCCAGGGGCGAGCGGGAGCGCGGCCTCACGCTGCTGCGCGACGCGCTGGCGCAGACGCCCGAAGATGCGCAGCTCAACGCCGCGTTGGGGAACGCGCTGGTGAAGGGCGGCGCGCCGGAGCAGGGCGTGCCCTACCTGGCCAGGGCCGCCAAGGTGCTCAAGAAGGACACCGCCTTCCTGGTGAACTACGGCCACGCGCTGGTGCAGGCGGGGCGCAACCGCGAAGGCAAGGAGGTGCTCCTGCGCGCCTGCGCCAGCGGCGGCGGCCCCACCGCGCGGCTGTTCCTGGCGCTCGCGCTGGCGCGGCTGGGCGAGTTCGCCCAGGCCGAGGAGGCCTGCGCCAAGGTGGAGAAGGCCGCCCCCGCCCTCAAGGGCGCCGCGGACGACATCCGGGCCGAGTGCCGGCTCTTCCAGGGAGACGCCGCCGGCGCCCTGGCGCTGTGGCGGCCGCTTCGGGAGGCCGGGCAGCTGCAGCCCGAGCACCTCTCCCACATGGCCTGCGCGGCGCAGCTGGCGGGCGAGAGCGGGCTGGCGGACGCGCTGCTCGCGGAGCGGCTGGCCGCCGCGCCCTCCGCGGAGGATCTGCTCTTCGCCGCGGAGATCGCCAACCTCCGCGGGGATGGCGCCGCCGCGCTCGCGCACCTGACGCGGGCGAGCGCGCTCCCCGGCCCGCGCGCGCCCGGCTTCGAGTTCGAGCAGCTGGCGGCGCAGGGGCGGGCGCTCCGGCTCGCCGGCCGCCAGGAGGAAGCTTCAGCGGCGCTGCGGGAGGCGGCGGCGCTGCCGGAGGCGCAGAGCGCCCGGCTGGGCGCGCGCGTACACCTGGAATTGGCGCAGCTGGCGGAGGTGAAGGGGCAGGTGCCGGAGGCGGAGCGGCTCTACCGGCGCGCGCTGGAGCTGGATCCGCTGGACCCCGAGGCCTATCTGGGCGCCCGGCGGCTGGCGCCGGCGCCCGCGGACGCACCGGCGGCGGCCCCCACGCCGCAGCCGGAGGAGCAGGTGGCGGCCGAGGCGCTGCGGCGGCGCTTCGTGGCCCGCGAGAGCGAGCTGGAGGCGCTGCGCAAGGAGCTGGAGGAGCTCAAGGCGGCGCGGCGGGACGCGGAGGCCCGCGCCCAGGCGGCGCAGGCGCAGGTGCGCGAGGCGGCCGCCACCGGCGTGCGGGCGGAGCTGGAGGCGCGCGAGGCGGAGATAGACGAGAAGGCGCGCAGCAACGTGGAGCGCGCGCTGCAGGGCACCCAGGACCGGTGCCCGCCCGCCATCTCCAACGCGCTGCTGGTGGCGGAGCGGACCTTCCAGAAGGCGCTCTACACGGAGCTGCCGGCGGCGGCGGTGGCGGTGCTCTACGCCGGCGCGCTGGAGCGGGCGCTGTTCGTCCTCTTCGTGGAGCGCTTCCAGCGCTGGCTCAACGAGCACGGGCGGCTGGCGGCGTTCCTCACCGGGGCCATCCGCGAGCGCCGCGGCAAGCGCGTGGACTACTTCGACAACTTCGTGGAGGCGTTCGATCAAGAGCGCCCGGGGCGCGCGCCGTCCCTGGGGGAGGTGGGGCGGGTGCTGGAGCGCCGCCGCGAGCCGTACCTCGCGCCGTTCCGCACCTTCCTCCAGGAGAGCTACGCGGTGCCGGACGAGTTCTACGAGGCGCTCGCCGCGTTCATCCTCTGGAGCAAGGAGAAGCTCCGGGATCCGGTGGCGCACGGCCGCGCGATCGAGATGGGGTACGAGGAGCTGCGCCGCTTCCGGGAGCAGCTGCTCTTCTCCCTGGGCGGGAGCGGCCGCGGGGTGCTCGCGGCGCTCCTGGCGCCTTAGGGCCTGGCCGCGGCTACTGCGGGGGGACTCCGCGCAGGACGCCGCCGCCCTCGGTGCCGAGCCAGACCTGGAGGTTGCTGGCGCCGGTCACCACCGTGCCCTTGCGGTGCGCGCCCGGGTCCACCATGCGCCAGGTGGCGCCGTCGAAGCGGAGCGCGAAGCCGAAGGTGAGCGGCAGGGTCGAGTAGCCCACGGCGTAGAGGTTGTCGATCGAGCTGCCCCAGAGGCTGTTCACCACCTCGGGGAGGATCCCCGCCGGGCTGTCGATCACGTTGAGCTGCTGGGTGTCCCAGTAGACGCCGTAGCGGGCGTCCCCGAAGGCGAAGGCCTCGCCCTGGCCCGGGGACCAGACGGTGCGCCAGAAGCCGTGGTTGACGCCGTTGGTGTTGCGCGCGGTCTTGCCCTCGTAGAGGCGGGAGTCCCCGGCGATCCAGATCTGCGTCTCCGCGGGGCACTGGACGGCGTGCAGATCGTTGGGGCCCAGCTGCGGCTGGTTGCCCAGCGAGGTGGAGTTCCCCTTGAAGTTGGCGCCCGAAGGCCCAACGGCCCAGAGCGTGCTGCCGCACATGGCCAGATCGCTGATCTTCGACTGCGGGCCCCCGGTGAGCGGGAGGTTCGCCCACGCGGTCCCGTTGTAGCGGGAGACGTAGCCCTCACCGCCCACGTAGATCTCGGTCGCGGACTTCACGATGATCGAGCTCAAGGGGCCGTTGAAGGGCTGACCGCTGCCCAGCTCGGACCAGCTGCCCGGGCCGTTGCGGATCATCACCTTGCCCACGCGGACCGTGCAGGCCGGCGTGGTGCACTCGTTCACCGCGGCGGCCACCACCTCCGTGCCCCCGTCCTCCGAGGCCACGCCCACGTCCGTCACGTTCCCGTAGAAGCCGCGGGAGAGCTCGATGAAGCCGGTGCCGCCCGAGGAGTGCCAGATCGCGCCCAGATCTCCCACCGCGTAGGCCTCGGTGCCTGCGCCGAAGATCCCCCGGATGATCTGCGGGGTGCGCAGCGCCACCGCGGTCCAGCCCGCCGGCAGCGAGGTGCCGCCGTCCGCGGCCGGAGTGCCGGCGTCCGCGGAGGCCACCGCGGGATCGTACGTGAAGAGGAAGCCCTGCTTCTGCGCGTTCCCGGCGATCAGCAGCTTCCCGTCCACCTTGGCCACGGCGGTGAGCTCGCTGACCGCCGGCTGCGGCGGCAGGTTGATCGGCGCCCAGGCGCCGGTGAACTTCCAGAGCTTGCCGCCGCCCACCGCCCAGGCCTCCGTCCCGGCCACGTCCTGCACCACCGCCGCGGTGAGCAGCACCGACAGCTGGCTCTGGAAGAGCGAGTTCCAGGTCATGCTCGCGGGATCGAACCGGTAGAGCGAGCCCAGGCTGCCCAGCGTGGTGAAGCCGCCGGCGCCGTCCCCCACCACCGAGAGCAGCGTCTCCACCGAAGGGCTGTACTCCTTCACCCACTCGCCGTTGCGGCGGACGATCACGTCGTTGCCGTAGCCCACCGCCATGCCGTGGGTCCCGTCGAACCAGAGGGCGCGCGGCTCCACCGTGGGGAACAGCTTCACGCTGGGGGCGGTGGCGCCGGTCTTCATCTCCACCAGCACGCCGGTGTTGCCGGTCACGCCCACGGCCACGGCGTTGGCGGGGCTGCCGCCGATCGCCTTGAGCGTGACCATGGGGCTGGAGAAGAGGCGGGACCACTGGTTGCCGCTGCGGCCAAGCACGGTGGCGTTGCCGCCCACGAAGAAGGCCTGCCCGAGCGCGATCGTGCCGCCCCAGAGATCGTTCCCGGTGGGGAAGGGGTTGTCGTGGACGAAGGTCTGGGGGCCCGGCGTGGTGCCGGGGACGTAGACCTTCGCCGTCTGCGTCACCTGCCCGGCGCGCGCGGTGAGGGTGGCGGTGCCCGGCGCGAGCGCGGTCACCAGGCCGGTGGCGTCCACCTTGGCCACCCGCGGGGGGACGATGCTCCAGGCCACCGGCGCGTCTTTCACCTCTTTGCCCGTGGGGTCGGTGATGGTGGCGGAGAACTGTTGGGTACCGCCCACCATGAGGAAGACCTCGGGCGGTTCGATCTTCAGGGTGGAGACCGCCGGGCTCTCCGGGCTGGTGGCCCAGAACAGCCCCAGCCGCTCGGTCTTGGCGGTCACCAGCTTGAACTGGGTGACCGTCTCCGGGGAGGGGAGGGCGAGGTACGGGTCTTCCGGGGTGTTGCGGCGCTCGTCGAAGGTGGCCACGTCCACGCCCTTGGGGACGCGGTCCTCCAGGTACGTGACGCCGATCTTCACGGGCTGCTTGAAGGTCAGGGTGGAGGGGGAGAAGCGGAAGCCGTAGCTCACCCGCTTGCGCATGGGGATCTCGGGGATCCCGGTGTCCACCACCGTGACGGTGATCTGCGCGTCCTTCTCCAACGCGCCCTTGGGGATGTCGATCACCGCGCCTTCGCGGATGAAGATGCCGCCTTCGGGGGTGGCGAAGATCACGCCCCCGCCGTCGTTGCCCGTGTCGATCCTGGGCGGGCAACCGGCCAGCGCGAGGATGAGCGGCAGCGCAAACAGCCGTCGCATGTGGGGTGTTCCTTCCTTCGGCCCGGTGACCCGGCAATGTACGGGAAGACCGGGCGTAGGCCAACCGTTGCCTGCCCGCTGGGTGTACTGGAAGGAATCCCTTGCGAGCGCAATCCGTCGCTCTAGGTTACGAGTCGCCTATGTCTTCACACCGCAAGATCCCTCTCGTCCTGGTGTTCGTCCTCGCGCTGGCCCCCCTGGCCCAGGCGCAGACCCTCCCCGCCACGCCGATCCCTTCGAAAGAGGCGGCGCTCCCGTCCCTGGCTCCGCTGGTGGAGTCGGTGAAGAGCGCGGTGATCAACGTGGACGTCCAGTCCCGCGGCCCCACCCGGACGCTGGGCGGCGAGGATCAGGGGGACGACTTCTTCGAGCACTTCTTTGGCCGGCGCGGCGGCGGCGGTGGCCAGCGCCCCATCCGCCAGGGCGCGGGCAGCGGCTTCATCATCGACCCCCGCGGGATCGCGCTCACCAACAACCACGTGGTGGAGGGCGCGGTGAACATCCGCGTCCGCTTGGATGACGGCCGCTCGTTCGACGCCCAGGTCCTGGGCCGGGACCCGCTCACGGACGTGGCGGTGATCAAGCTCAAGGGCAACGTGAAGGACCTGCCGGTGGTGAAGCTGGGCGACTCGGACGGCCTTCGGGTGGGGGACTGGGTGATGGCGATCGGCAACCCGTTCGGCCTCGCCTCCAGCGTCAGCCTGGGGATCATCTCCGCCCGCGCCCGCACCATCGGCGCCAGCAGCTACGACGACTTCCTGCAGACGGACGCGGCAATCAACCCCGGCAACTCGGGCGGGCCGCTCTTCAACCTCAAGGGCGAGGTGATCGGCATCAACACGGCGATCGTGGGCGGTGGCAGCGGCATCGGCTTCGCGGTGCCCTCCTCGCTGGTGAAGGCGATCCTCCCGCAGCTGGAGAAGGACGGCTCGGTCACCCGCGGCTTTTTGGGCGTGGGCATCCAGGACCTCACCCCCGAGCTCGCCCAGGGGCTGGGCGTCCCGGTGCGCGAGGGCGCGGTGGTGGTGAGCGTGAGCGACGGCTCGCCCGCCAAGAAGGCCGGCCTGAAGGAGGATGACGTGGTCACCGCCATTGACGGGGTGAAGATCTCCTCCGGCGGCGCGCTCACCCGGACCGTGGCGCTCAAGCGCCCGGAGAGCACCTCCACCATGACCGTCTACCGGGGCAGCAAGCAGCTGGAGGTGAAGGTCACGCTCGGCACCCGGCCGGACCTGGAGAAGCTGGGCGTGACCGGCCCCGCGGACCGCGGCCAGGGGGACGAGGCCGAGGAGGCGCGCAAGGCGAAGATCGGCCTGGCCTTCCAGAGCATGGACCCCCGGCTGGCGCAGCGGATGGGGCTGCCCGCGCAGGGCGCGGTGATCACCGAGGTGATGCCGGGCTCGCCCGCCGAGCGGGCGGACCTGCGCGAGGGCATGGTCGTCACCGAGGCTGGCGGGAAGTCCGTGAAGAGCGCGGACGATCTCATGAAGTCCCTGCGCGGCGCCAAGAGCGGGAGCACCATCCTGCTGCGGGTGCAGCTGCCTGGCGCCAACGGCGGCCGCGGCCTGCGCGGGCTCACCCTGCCATAAGAGGCTAAAAGCGCGCTCGCATCGCCGGCCGCCGCGAGAGGGGCGCGTCAGCCGCTCCGCGCCGCTTCGTTCCGCGGGGTGCACCTTTCTGGCTGAACCAGGAAGGAGCACGGCAATGACTGTGGAAAGCGTGAGGGAGGTCCCCGTTGGGGCGCCGCCCTCGAAGATGAGCTGGGGAGCGATCTTCGGCGGAGCGGTGGCGGCGCTCGGCCTCTGGATCCTCCTGTACGCGCTCGGGATGGCGATCGGCTTCTCGGCGGTGAACCCGGACAACCCGCGCTCGCTGCAGGGCTCGGGGATCTTCACGGGGCTGTGGTCCGTCATCAGCCCGCTGATCGCCCTCTTCGTGGGCGGGATCGTGGCCGGGCGCGGCGCGGGCGTGACCACCCGGTTGGGCGGAGCGACGCACGGGCTGGTGATGTGGGGCCTCACCACCCTGGCCGGCGCGTGGCTGTTGACCTCGCTCGTGGGGGCGCTCGCCAGCGGCGCGGCGAGCGTGGGCAAGGCCGCGGCGCAGGCGGGCGGAGGCGTCCAGAAGGTCGCCGGCGAGCTCGGCCTGGACGCGGATGACGCGCTCGGCCCGGTGAACCAGCGGCTCGCCGCCCAGGGCAAACCCACCGTCACCGGAGATCAACTCAAGGCGGCCGTGGGGGACGTGGTGAAGCAGGCCGCCAACAGCGGCGGCCAGGTGGACTCCGCGCAGCTGGAGCAGGCGGTGGCCCGCAACACCTCGCTCACCGGGCAGGACGCGCGTGAGGTCTCCACCCGCATCCAGGCGCAGCTGAGCCAGGCCAAGGGGCAGCTCTCGCAGACCGCGCTCTCGGCGGTGGACGTCACCGGCAAGGCCTTCTGGGGCGTGTTCGGCGCGCTGCTCCTGGGGCTGGTCTCGGCCGTGCTCGGCGCCACGATCGGCGTCTCGCCCCGCCAGCACCGACTCGCCAGCGCCTCGGTGGCCACGCGGCGCGAGGTCTACCCATAAGCCGCGGGGCCGTTCCTACGGCTTCTCGGTGCCGCTCGCGGCCACCGTCACCGCCGGCACCTCGGAGGTGTGGCGGCGGCGCGCCGCGTGCGGGCCGCGCTCGCGGCCGGGGTGCAGCTCCATCCCCTGCGCGTACGGGGTGACCTTGTTCCGCCCGGCGCGCTTGGAGGCGTAGAGCGCCGAGTCCGCGCAGTCCACCAGCTTCTCCAGCGCGTTGGCGTCCACCGGCAGGTTGGCCACCCCCACGGAGATGGTGACCTTGCCCAGAGGCTGCGTCTGCGCGTGCGGCAGCGGCGCCTCCTCCACGCGGCGGCGCAGCTTCTCCGCCACCTCCGCGGCCTCGGCCTTGGTGACCTGGGGGAGCAGCAGCATGAACTCCTCGCCGCCGTAGCGCGCGAGCGTGTCCACCTTGCGGACCTGGGTGCGCATCAGGTCGCTCACCTCGCGCAGCACGCTGTCCCCGGCGCGGTGGCCGGCCAGATCGTTCAAGTGCTTGAAGTGGTCGATGTCCACCATGAGGACGGAGACCTGGTTGCCGAAGCGGTTGGCGCGCGCGACCTCCAGCTCGAGCTGGTTGAAGAGGTGGCGCCGGTTGGGGATCCCCGTGAGCGCGTCCGTGGTGGCCAGCGAGACGGTCTCTTCGTGGAGGCGGGCGTTCTTCACCGCCACCGCGGCCAGATCCCCCACGGCGGTGAACAGCTCGATCTCCTCCGGCGTGAACGAGGCGGGGTCCGGCCGCTCCAGGTTGAGCACGCCCAGCACCGCGTCCTGGTGCTTCATCGGCACGGCGAGCATGGCCCCCGGGCTGCGGGGCTTGCCGTTCGCGCGGACCACGAAGACCTTGGTGTCCGCGGCCAGGTCCGGGATGTAGACGTGGCGCCGCGTGGCCGCGGCGATCCCACAGGCGCCTTCGCCCACGCGGAAGGTGACGCCTTCGCTCCCCTGGCCCGCCGGCTGGGCGATCTTCACCTCGAGCTCGCCGGCGCCGTTGAGCAGCATGATGGAGAACTGCGGCATGTGCAGCCGCTCCGTCACCAGCTCGGCGATCGCGTTGAGCACCTCCGGCAGGGAGAGCGTGGAGTTGATGGAGCGGGTGACGTCATAGAGGAGGGAGAGCTCGGTGATCCGGGTCTCGAGCTTGGCGTTGCTCTCCTCCAGCGCCTTCTTGAGGGTGAGCTGCTCCTGCGCCTCGGCGAGATCCCGGTGGGTGTCGATCTCCTCGGCCTGCAACGAGGTGATCCGCGCCAGCATCCGGTTGAAGCCGCTGCCCAGCGCGCCGATCTCGTCGTCCGTGCGGACCGCCGCGCGGACCAGGAAGTCGCCCTTCTCCGCGCTCTCCATGGCCCGCGCCAGCCGGTGCAGCGGCCGGGTGAGCATGAAGTGGAGCGCCACCCCCACGGCCAGGGCGATCGCCCCGCCGAAGCCGATCAGCGCGATCAGCGCCGTCTGGAAGACCTCGCGCACCCGCGCGAGCGCCAGCGCCTCGTTCGCCGTCTGGCCCCGGACGGCCTCGGCGGTCCACTCCCAGAGGACGCCGACGCCGGCGAGCGCCACCAGCAGCGCCGGCAGGCCCACCGCCCAGAACAGCTTCTTGCCGATCGAATCGATCTTGAGCGCCATCTGTCTTCCGCGGGCCGGACAACGGGGTCGCATTCTCGGCCTGTTTGACGCGGCTTGTCAAAGCGGCGCTGGGGAGGCCCCCACAACCGGCCCTGCATCAGCTAAGGAATCCCTCGTGGATCTGGTTACCTCGCGATTGTTGCCCGTCCCCCACGGCTTCTCCACCCGCGCCGGCGGAGTGTCCCAGGGGCCGTACGCTTCGTTGAATCTGGGGCTCTCCGTGGGAGACGAGCGGCCCCACGTGGAGGAGAACCTCCGGCGGCTGGCGGCGCACGCGGCCGTGGCGCCGTCCGCGCTGCTCGCCGTCTCGCAGGTGCACGGGGACCGGGTGGTGGAGGCGAAGGCGCCCGCGCCCGGGCCCGCGCTGACGCCCGCGCTCGCCGAGGCGGACGCGCTCTTCACCGCCGAGCCGGACGTGGCGGTGGGGGTGAAGACGGCGGACTGCGTGCCCATCCTGATCGCGGACGCGCGGCGCAGGCAGGTGGCCGCGGTCCATTCCGGCTGGCGCGGGACGGAGCTGCGGATCGTCCAGCGCGCGGTGGAGCGGCTGGGGACGGCGCCCGCGGACCTGGTGGCAGCGGTGGGGCCCTGCATCCGGGCCTGCTGCTACGAGGTCTCGGACGAGCTCGCGGCGAAGTTCACCGCCGCCTTCGGAGATCGCGCAGCCGTCCGCAAGGGGGCCCGCTGGCACCTGGATCTGGTCCACTGTGTGGGACAGTCCCTGCGGGACGCCGGCCTCACAGCTGACCGGATTGACCTGGAGACGGCCCTTTGCACCGCGTGCGACGCCGGCCGCTTCTTCTCGCACCGGCGGGATCAGGGAAAGACGGGGCGGCACGTGTCGTACGCGGTGTGCCGATTCTAGGGAGAGGCCCCTACATCCGCTCAGGCTTCAATTCTTGATCCAGACGAAACGGGGTTCGTATCATCGGGGGGTCGCATTCCTCGTGATCCCACAGGGAGATGCCCCCATTCGCAGGGTTGCCGCCATCGTGCCGGCGCTCGTGCTTGCGGCGTGCGCCTCGGGCCCTTCGCCCACGGCCTCGCTCGACGAGCTGAAGGCGGAGCTGCGGGCGATGCGCGAGCAGAACGCGCGGCTCGAGCGGCGGCTGGAGCGGCTGGAGCTCTCCAGCGCGGTGCTCTCCTCGCGCGCGGCGCCCGCGGCGGGCTCGGCGAAGGCGTCCCCTCAAGGAGAGATCCCCGAGCTGACGGTGGTGAAGCTCAAGCCGAAGGCGGAGCCCGCGCCCAAGCTGGACACCCGCACGCAGGTGGTGGAGCCCTCCGCCGAGCTACTCGAGGCGATCGCCGAGGCAGCCGCGGAGCGCGCGGCCGAGCGTGAAGGTGAGAAGGAGGACGCGGCGCCCCCGGAGCTCCAGGACGCCCTGTTCGACGCCGGCATGACCGCGCTGCGCACCGGGAACGTGGAGGGCGGGATCAGCAAGCTGCGCACGTTCGCGGACGAGAACGGCAAGCACTCCAAGGCGGACAACGCGCTCTACTTCGCGGGGCTCGGCCTGATGGGGCTCAAGGATTACGACACCGCCTCGCGGGTGCTGGAGCAGCTGCTCTCGCGCTACCCCGCGGGGGACGCGGTGGTGGACGGGATGTTGAAGCTGGCGGAGTGCCGGATGCGGCTGAACCAGCCGCAGGACGCGAAGGCGCTCTTCACGAAAGTGGTTCTGACGTACCCGGGCACGGCGGCCGCGACCGCCGCGGAGGCCCGGCTGGCAGCGCTGTCGAAGTAGAAGGTTCTTCAAAAGTTCTTCGAACTGACGAGGCGTCTCATGCGCACGCGACTGATGGCCACCCTCTGCACCGTCCTGGCGTTCTCGACCGCCGGCCTGGCTCAGACGTTGAAGAAGTCCATTGAGCTCAAGGCCACCCCGGCCGCGCCGGAGGAGAGCGAGGCCGAGTCCAGCGAGGGCGCCTCAGAGACCGAGGGCGCGGAGGTGGTGGACGAGCCCAAGGGGAAGGTGAAGACCCACGCGCAGGACGGGCGGGACGCGGCCCCCGGCGAGGTCCACACCGTGGTGAAGGGGGACACCCTCTGGGATCTCTCGCAGCGCTACCTGGGCTCCTCCTGGTACTGGCCGAAGGTCTGGTCCTACAACCCGGAGATCGCCAACCCGCACTGGATCTACCCGGGAAATCTCGTGAAGTTCTTCCCCGGCGGCGAGGAGAACCCCGCCCGGGTCGAGGTGGGTGAGGCGCCCGCGGAGATGGCCGGAGGCGGCGAGGAGGACATCTCCTCCAGCGACATGATCGCGGCCGAGCCGGAGTCCAACGTCCAGGTGACGGGGCAGATCGGCTACAAGCCCAAGGCGAGCAGCCGGATCGTCCACGAGGGCTTCGTGACGCCCCGCGAGCTCGAAGAGGCCGGCGTCATCGACTCCTCCTACGCGGAGACGGTGATGCTCTCCGCGCCGGACACCGTGTACATCAAGTTCAAGAACCGCGGCGGGGTGAAGCTGGGGGATCAGTACGTGATCTTCCACACCGAGCGGCAGGTGGAGCACCCGGTCAACGGCAAGGACGTGGGCTACCTCACCAAGTTCCTGGGCACCGTGAAGGTGATCAAGACCGGCAAGGGGCTGGTCACCGCGCAGATCATGGAGACCTGGGATCCGATCGAGCGCGGGGACATGGTGGGCCCCTTCGGCGAGAAGCTGGTGGAGTCCGTGAGCGCGCGCCCCAACGAGCGGGACGTGCGCGGCTACGTGGTGACCTCGCTGGTCCCGCACCTCACGATCTACGGCGAGCACCACTATGTCGTGCTGGACAAGGGCAGCGCGGACGGCGTGCTCCCCGGCAACACCTTCACGGTCGTCCGCCAGCAGGACAAGGGCGGCAACTTCCTGCACCCCAACGAGGTGGAGGACGACGAGCTGCCGGTCGAGGACGTGGCCAGCTGCATGACGGTGGACGTGAAGGAGAAGGCGAGCACCTGCGTGCTCACCCGCTCGCTGCGCGAGGTGGTGCCGGGGGACCGCGTGGAGATGCGCGCCCAGGGCGCTGTCTCCGCGCCCGTCTCGGCGCGCTAGCGTCAGAGGTGTAGGACAGCGGCGCATCGACAGTCGCCGCGTTCGGGGTTAGAAGCTCGCCCCTTTCGCGCCGACCACCATGCGCCGCCCCACTCGCCCCGCTCGATGTCGGACCCGCCGCGTATACCGTGCGCGCGGTGTTGGACGGCGGTCTTCGCGGCGGGGGTGTGGCGTGGCGGGGTGGGGTGAGCGCGACAGGCTCGCGCTGTTGTCGCTGTGGCAGGTGCCGATGCTGGGACCCGTGGCGCTGGCCAGGCTGGCCGCGCTGGTCCCCGGGCCGCCTGCGGCCGTCCTGGATCTAAAGGTGGAGGAGTGGGTCCACCAGATCGGCCTCCCCGCGAAGATCCGCGCCCAGCTCTTGCGCGTCCCGCGGTTGGCCACGCTGGGCGAGCGCGTGCTGGAGCGCGCGCGGCGCGCACGCATGGGGATCGCCTTCCGGGAGGACACCACCTACCCGGACCAGCTCCGGGAGACCGAAGACGCGCCGCCGGTGCTCTTCTACCTGGGCACGCCGGGGCCGCCGCGGCGGCGGGTGGCCCTGGTGGGGTCGCGCGAGGTGGACTCGGACTTCCTCCCGTGGGTGGAGCGGCTCGCGAGCGAGGTGGCGGCGGGCGGGGTGGGGGTGGTCTCCGGGGCGGCCATTGGCGTGGATCAGGCTGCCCACCGGGGCGCGCTCGCGGCGGGCGGGGAGACCCTGGCCTTTCTCGGCTCTGCGCTGGATGAGCTGGACTCGGCGCAGCGGCCGCTGGTGCGCCAGTTCGCCAGCGGCGCGGGCGTCCTCTACTCCGAGCTGCCGCCGCGCACCCGCGCCAGCAAGGTCACCTTCCCCCGGCGCAACCGGCTCATCTCCGGCGCCGCGGACGCCACGGTCGTGGTGCGGGCGCGCGAGCAGTCGGGCGCGTTGCACACGGCGCGCTCGGCGTGGGAGCAGCGGCGGCCGCTGCTCGCCGTGCCCGGGGATGTCCGCCACGCGTTTGCGGCGGGGTGCAACCGCTTGCTGGTGCAGGAGGGGGTGCGGGCGTGCCTGGGGGCCAAGCAGATCTTCGAGGCGGTGGGCGTGGCCGGCGAAACGCAAACGCGCCTTGCGCGTCAGGCTGTGGATTTGGGATCGCTCTCACCCGTCGCGCGGACGGCGCTGGAGGCCATCGCGCGCGACCCGCGCACGTTTGATCAGATATGGGAGGCCACGCGCCTTGAATCGGGGACCTTGACCAGCGCGTTGTGCGAGCTAGAGCTAGCGGGCCTGGTGGTCCAGCGCCCAGGGAAGCTGTACGAGCGGATCTGACGGGAGTCTTTGAATGCCGAAGCAGACCAAGAGCAAGGCGGCCGCGAGCGACGCCAAGAAGAAGAAGGCCGCCGCCAAGGCGGCAGACAAGCCCGCCGCCAAGGCCAAGCCCAAGAAGGGCGCCAAGGTCATCCCCACCAAGGGAAAGAAGACGCTCGCGGTGGTGGAGGCGGACGCGGACGAAGGGGACGGGGACGCCGAGCCCAAGAAGAAGGACGGCAAGCCCCGCTACCTGGTGGTGGTGGAGTCCCCCGCCAAGGCGAAGACGATCAAGAAGTACCTGGGCACCGGCTACACGGTGAAGGCCTCGGTGGGTCACATCAAGGACCTGCCGAAGAGCGACATCGGCGTGGACGTGGAGCGGGACTTCAAGCCGAAGTACCAGGTGATCGAGACCAAGAAGAAGGTGGTCGACGACCTGAAGAAGCACGCGGCGCTCGCGGACACGGTCTACCTGGCCACGGACCCCGATCGCGAAGGCGAGGCGATCGCCTGGCACATCAGCGAAGAGATCGATCACAAGAACGCGTTCCGCGTGCTCTTCAACGAGATCACCAAGAACGCGATCCAGGCCGCCATCCAGCAGCCGATGAAGCTCAACCGCGCCACCTACGACTCGCAGCAGGCGCGGCGGATCCTGGACCGGCTGGTCGGCTACCAGATCTCTCCGCTGCTCTGGAAGAAGATCCGCCGCGGCCTCTCCGCCGGGCGCGTGCAGTCCGTGGCGGTGCGCCTGATCGTGGAGCGCGAGCGCGAGATCAAGGCGTTCGTCCCGGTGGAGTACTGGACGCTCGAGGCGCAGCTGGAGGCGGCGCTGCCCCCCAACTTCCGCGCCAAGCTCTCCAAGGTGGACGGCCAGAAGGCCGAGCTCTCCAACGGCGATCAGGCCAAGGCGCTGGTGGAGGAGCTCAAGGCCAGCCCGTTCACCGTGACCAAGGTGGATCAGCGCGAGCGGCGGCGGAACGCGCCCGCCCCGTTCATCACCTCCAAGCTGCAGCAGGAGGCGGCGAACCGGCTCCACTTCACCGCCAAGAAGACGATGACCCTGGCGCAGCGGCTCTACGAAGGCGTGGAGCTCGGTGAAGAGGGGCAGACCGCGCTGATCACGTACATGCGCACGGACTCGGTGCGGCTCTCGCCGGAGGCGGTGGGGCTGGTCCGGACGATGATCCAGGAGAAGTGGGGCAACGACTACCTCCCGGAGGAGCCGGTCGTCTTCAAGACGAAGAAGAGCGCGCAGGACGCCCACGAGGCGATCCGGCCCACCTCTTTGGAGTACCCGCCGGAGCGCGTGAAGCCGTTCATCGAGCCGGACATGTTCCGGCTCTACGAGCTGATCTGGAACCGCTTCGTGGCGTGCCAGATGAAGCCGGCGATCTACGACCAGACCTCCGCGGACATCACCGCCGGCCGGGCGATCTTCCGGGCCTCCGGCTCCACGCTGAAGTTCGCCGGGTACCTGGCGGTCTACGGCCAGGGGCTGACGCTCGAGGAGGAGGACGAGAAGGCGAAGAAGGCCAAGGAGGGCGAGGACGTGCCCGAGGAGAGCGCCGGCATGCTGCCGCCGCTCGCGGAGGGAGACGTGCTCAAGCTCGTGTCCACCGAGGTCAGCGCCACCGGGCTGTTCCCCGAGCAGCACTTCACCCAGCCACCCCCGCGCTTCAATGAAGCGTCCCTGGTGCGCGAGCTGGAGGAGAAGGGGATTGGGCGCCCGTCCACCTACGCCGCCATTCTCTCCACCATCCAGGACAAGAAGTACGTGGAGAAGCTGGAGGGGCGCTTCCACCCCACGGATCTGGGCTTCATCACCACCGAGGAGCTGGTGAAGCACTTCCCCACCGAGATGGACGTGCAGTTTACCTCCGGCATGGAGGAGAAGCTGGACCAGATCTCCGACGGAGAGGCGAACTGGAAGAAGGTGCTCCACGACTTCTACGGGCCCTTCAAGGACACGCTCGCCAAGGCGGAGGTCGCCATGCGGGACGTGAAGCGCGAGGAGATCCCCACCGATCTCAAGTGCGAGAAGTGCCAGAGCACGATGGTGATCAAGTGGGGGAAGATGGGCCGCTTCCTCGCGTGCTCGAACTACCCCGAGTGCAAGAACACGAAGGACTTCAAAGAGGTCGACGGAAAGATCGTCATCGTCGAGGAGGAGACCACCGACGAGGTCTGCGACAAGTGCGGCAAGCCGATGGTGATCAAGCGCGGCCGGTTCGGGCGCTTCATGGCGTGCTCGGGCTATCCGGACTGCAAGAACTCCAAGGCGCTCTCGATCGGCGTGACTTGCCCCGAATGCAAGGTGGGCTACCTGACCGAGCGGCGGAGCAAGCGCGGGAAGGTCTTCTTCGGCTGCAACAAGTACCCGGACTGCCGGTTCGCCGCGTGGGACCGGCCGCTCCCGGAGGCGTGCCCCACGTGCAAGTCGCCGTACCTGCTCCAGAAGTACTCGAAGCGGGACGGGCCCTACATCGCTTGCCCCAACAAGGAGTGCGACTACCGCCGGGCAGTCGACCAAGGGGAACCTACGGCAGCGCCCTCTGTAGCCTAAAAGGCTTGTGATTCCGTAAGGTTGTAGGTGGTTGTCCCATTGACAGGGTAGGGAGGGCCAGATATTTCCTTCCCCTGTTTTTCGGCCCTTGCAAGACTACGCGAGCCAAAAGCAGCAAGCCTCGATACGCGGTGCGAAAGGACTCCGGAAAGTAAATGCGTACCTTCCTTGAGCTGGTGGATGTTGTGTTGGCCAACACGCCACAGCACGCGGCGGGCGGGAGCATCGTCGATTCGACCGTCAAGTTCTTCCAGGACGGCGGGAAGGCGATGTACATCAACATCCTGTGGCTGGGGATCGCGCTGGCCGTGATCGTCGAGCGGTTCATCACGCTGATGTTCCGCTACAACCTCAACGCGCCCCCGTTCATGGAGCAGATCACCAAGCTGGTGCTCACCGGCAACGTGGACCGCGCGGTGAAGCTGTGCGGCGCTGCGCCGAACGCCCCGCTGGCCAAGGTGATCCGCGCCGGCCTGACGCGCGCGAACCGCGGCGAGCTCGAGGTCGCGAAGGCGGTGGAGGAGGCCATCCTCGAGAACGCGCCGCTGGTGCAGACGCGGATCCCGTGGCTCTGGTCCATCGCCAACATCGCCACCCTCGTCGGCCTGATCGGAACCATCGTCGGCCTGATCGGCACGTTCCAGTCGCTGGGTAACGTGCCCGCGGATCAGAAGCAGGCGCTGCTCTCCGCCGGTATCTCCGAGGCGATGAACAACACCGCGTTCGGTCTCTCCATCGCGGTGACGTGCATCATCGCCCACCTGGTCCTCACCGCGTACGCGAAGCGGATGGTGGAGGTGGTGGAGCTCAACGCGCTGAAGCTGGAGAACCTCCTGTCGCGCCGCAGCGCGGGCGAGACCAGCGCCATGGACTACGAGAAGAGCGCTTGACCCAGCCGGTAGCCGGCTCGGGAACCTTCAACCCTCACGGTTGTCGCTAGAGCGATGGCGTTCTACTTCTCCAAGCGCAAGCTGAGGCCCGCCGAGGAAGAAGAGGTCGGGGAGCTGAACATCGTTCCCTATCTCGACATCCTCATGAACCTCATCATCTTCATGCTGCTGTCGATGACCGGGCTGGCGGCGTTCGGCGTGCTGAACGTCAACGCGCCCAACTACGGCGGCCCGTCCGCCGGGGCGGTAGCGGACAACCCGGACGCGCCCAAGCTTCTGCTCACCGTGCTCATCTCCAAGAAGGGCCACTTCGTGGCGGGGGCGGGCGCGGTCCTGGGGCAGGCGCCCGGCGCGGCGCAGCCCACCACCTCCGCGGATGGCGAGCCCACGGTCCCCAAGAAGGGGGACGGCACCTACGACTACGGCGCCCTCACCGCGATGATGTTGAAGGTGAAGGGGGAGTTCCCCTCCGAGACGAAGGTGATCATCGCCGCCGAAGCGGACGTCCCCTACGAGAACCTGGTCGAGACGATGGACGCGATCCGGGAGACGAAGGACCGCAAGGTCCTCTTCTCGGACGTCACCTTGGCGACGATGTGAGGACGCACCATGGCTGAGGCAGCGGGTCAGGTCTCCGAGGAAGACAAGCAGCGGATGATGTTCCGCAAGGCCCTGGCGCGGAAGAAGCGCAAGGACCGCGAGGCCGCCGGAGAGATCAAGGAGCTCAACATCACGGCGATGATGGACATGATGACCATCATCCTGGTGTTCCTCCTCAAGTCGTACTCGTCGTCCTCGGTGTCGATGACGGCCTCGGAGGACATCCGGCCGCCCATCTCCAGCACCCGCTTCACGCCCAAGGACACGGTGGCGGTCACCATCACCCCCAAGCACCTGCTGGTGGGGGACAAGAAGGTGGTGGATCTCCAGAACGGGCAGATCCCCGCCGCCGCGCTCAATGGGCGCCTGGTGCTGCCCCTGGATCAGGCGCTCAAGAAGGAGGTGGACAAGCTCAAGTTCATCGCCGAGCGCAACCCCAACGCGCCCTTCACCCACGAGCTCTCGGTCATCGGCGACAAGAAGATCGCCTACGATCTGTTGCTGACCGTCCTCTACACGGCCGGCCAGAACGAGCTGGAGAACTACCGCTTCGTGGTGATCCAGAAAGAGGGCAGCTAAGGCTTCTACAGGGACGGGGTGGCGTACGCGCCGCCGCGTGCCTGCTGCTCGTGCAGGGAGGCGTCCTCCTCACAGCGCACCGCGAAGGGCAGGGCCTCCAGCCGCTCGATGGGGATCTCCCCGCCGCAGTCCACGCACAGCCCGAAGACGTTGGCGTCCATCCGCCGGAGGGCAGCGTCGATCGCGCCGATCTCGCGGCGCTGTCCTTCCGCGAGGTGCCAGAGGGTGTAGTCGGCCAGCTCGGCCTGCGCGCCCTCTTCGTATTCGGGGTCGCGCTCCTGGCCCTTGAGGGCGTCCAGCTCGCGGTGGGTGGCGGCGGCCGTCTCGATGATCTCGCGGCGGCGGCGCTGCAGCATCACGCGGAGGTTGTCGAGGTCGCTCAGTCTGGTCATCACGCTCTCCACAGGAAGACTGCGAAATGTCAGAAACCTAGGGCCCACGCCCGGGCGCCGCAGCCGCATCTTCCGCGCGGCCCGGCTGCCCGGCTGCAGGGCAAGCCTTCCGGCGGCAGGGAGTTGCTGCTAACAGTCGGCGCGGGTTTTCGCGGGAGCGAGGTTTCGCCGTGGAGCAGTCCGAGATCACCGTCATTGGAGGAGGGCTCGCGGGGACCGAGTGCGCGTACCAGCTCGCCCGGATGGGCTTCTCCGTCCGGCTCCACGAGATGAAGCCGCACAAGCGGACCGCGGCCCACAAGAGCGATGCGCTGGCCGAGCTGGTCTGCTCCAACTCCTTCCGCTCGGACAACCCGGAGAGCGCGATCGGCCTGCTGCACCTGGAGCTGCGGCAGCTGGGCTCGCTCATCCTCCGCAGCGCGGACGCGACGAAGATCCCCGCCGGAGACGCGCTGGCGGTGGACCGCGAGCGCTTCGCGGCGGCGGTGATGGGCACGCTCGCGGAGTCCGGCCGGGTGACGCTGGTCCCCGGCGAGGTGGAGCGGGTGCCGGAGGGCACGGTGGTGATCGCCACGGGGCCGCTGACCTCGGAGGCGCTGACGGCCGACCTGGCGCGCCACGTGGGGGAGAAGCTCTACTTCTACGATTCGATCGCGCCGATCGTCTCCGCGGACTCGGTGGACATGGGGATCGCCTTCCGCCAGAGCCGCTACAACAAGGGCGGCGGGGACGACTACCTGAACCTGCCGCTCAACGAGCCCGAGTACCGGGCCTTCGTCACCGCGCTGCGCGAAGGCGAGAAGGTGGTCCCCCACGCCTTCGAGGAACCCCGCTACTTCGAAGGGTGTCTGCCCATTGAAGTGATGGCGGAGCGCGGAGACGACGTCTTGGCCTACGGGCCGATGAAGCCGGTGGGGCTGACCGACCCGCGCACCGGCAAGTCACCGCACGCGGTGGTGCAGCTGCGGCTCGAGGACGCGCACGGCTCCAGCTACAACCTGGTGGGCTTCCAGACGCGGCTGACCTGGCCAGAGCAGCGGCGGATCTTCAAGACGCTGCCGGGGCTGGCCAACGCGGAGTTCCTGCGGATGGGGCAGATCCACCGGAACACCTTCATTGATTCGCCGCGCCTGCTCGGGGCGGAGCTGGCGCTGAAGGCGGAGCCGAGGATCTTCTTCGCCGGGCAGATCTCCGGGGTGGAGGGCTACGTGGAGTCCGCGGCGTGCGGCCTCTTGGTGGCGCTCGCGGTGAGGGCGCGGCTGACGCAGCGGCCGTTCGCGCCGCCGCCGGCCACGTCCTCCCTGGGGGCGCTCTACCGCCACGTCACCGGTGAAGCGCATCCGCCGGGGCACGCCTACCAGCCGACCAACGTGGTCTTCGGGCTCTTCCCGCCGCTGCCGGGGCGGGTGAAGAAGCAGGACAAGCGCGCCGGGTACGCGCGCCGCGCCCAGGCGGACTTCGCCGTGTGGCGTGAACAGGCGTGGCCGCTGTTTGGCGACCGCGTCGCACAGGCGGGCTGAACAGGAGGCTCCATGCGCGTTCGGGTCAAGGTGGCAGCGGCGGTGCTGGCGGCCTTGCTGGGCTGCAAGAAGGGCGGCGAAGGGGGCGGCGGCGTGGACTCGCGCGGCATCCGCAGCGCGGGGAGCTCCGTCTCCGCGGGGATCGCCGCGGACCTCCGGGTGACGCCGGACCGCAAGCAGATCACCTTCCTCACGGACGCGATGAAGCCGCGCATGGACGGGATCCCGCCGCAGATGCTGCTGGGCGTGCTCCAGGTGCTGCCGGTGGGTGGCGGCAAGCCGCGGCGGCTGGGGAGCGGGGTGACCAACGTCCCGGGCGGGTACCTGGTCTCGCCGGACTCGCGCTGGGCGCTCTACCTGGAGGGCTTCAACGCCGCGGCGCACGCGGGGGTGCTGCACGCGGTGGACATCCAGGATCCCTCTTCGGATCCGGTGAAGCTGGACCCGGAGGTGACCTACCTCTTGCCCAGCCCGGACTCGGCGTGGCTCGCGTACGTCAAGGCGGGGGTGCTCAAGGTGGGCAAGCTCCCGGGCGGGCCGTTCCGGGAGGTGGCCGGCGAGGTGACCGTGGCGCAGTTCTCCCCGGACTCGAGCTTCCTCGCCTTCAAGCGCACGCAGAGCGCGGCGGGTGGGCTGGGGCTGGTGAAGGT
This sequence comes from Myxococcaceae bacterium, assembly GCA_044229415.1. Lineage (GTDB taxonomy): Bacteria > Myxococcota > Myxococcia > Myxococcales > Myxococcaceae > JBGATB01. Next base: position 143,276 of record JBGATB010000003.1, read on the forward strand.
GGCGGGGAGCGAGCCGCTCAAGAAGCTGGCGGATCAGGTGGGGGACTACGCGTTCTCGCCGGACTCCAAGCGGATCGCCTTCGCGGTGCGCAGCACCACCACCCCCGGCACGTACGATCTCTTCAGCGCGAGCGTGGGGGACGCCAAGGCGCAGAAGGTGGCCACCGCGTGCAGCGGCTTCGCCTACTCGCCGGACGGCCGGTGGCTGGCGCGCACCGAGGGCGCGCGGGTGGTGGAGGCGGTCAACTTCGTGGGCGACCTGGTGGTGGGGCCGGCGGAGGGGAGCGCTGGCAACAAGGTGGCGGTGAGCGTGAACGGCACCGGCTTCGGCTTCTCGCCGGACTCCACGCAGATCGCCGCGCTCGAGAAGTTCGACTTCACCAAGGGGCGCGAGTGGGGAAGCCTCGTGCTGGTTGGCCTCAAGGAGGGCAAGCCCAAGGAGCTGGCGAAGCGGGTGAAGACCTTCCTCTGGGCGCCGGACAGCAAGTCGTTGGCGCTGCAGCCGATCGAGTTCAGCCAGGAGTACGGCCCGAGCGCCAACCTCTTCATCTACCGCGCGGGAGAGGAGGCGCCCAAGCAGGTGCTCACCGGCGTGTGGGGGTACTCGTACGATCCGAAGAGCCGCTACGTGCTGGCGCGCAACGGCTGCAGCCGCGGCGGGGCGGGCGGGAGCCCGCGCGCGTGCGATCTCTTGAGCATTGATCTCTCCAAGCCGGAGCTGGCGTCCAAGAAGCTGGTGGAGGGGATCTACAGCTTCAAGACCACCCCGGACGGGGAGAAGATCCTCGTCACCTACGCGGAGATTGGGCCCGACACCTTCAACGTCGCCACGTACGACGTGGCCTCCGGCGCGCGCAAGACGCTGGATCAGCACATCCTGCTGCCGGCGCTGTTCGCGGGGGAGGGGAACGATCGCGTGGCGTACGTGGTGGCGGAGCGGAGCAGGGCGGGGGTCTATCTTGCGCCGCTGGATGCGGCGGAGGCGCCGAGAGCGGCGCAGTGACACTCTCCCCTCCCCGTTCTCCTCGTACGAGCGGAGAGAAGGAACGCGAACCCGCGCGCGGCTTTTGCCTCGACCGGGCACTTTCGCTGCTTCCGCCGCGTGGTCCGCGGGTCTTCCCCGCATGCGCCTGCTCACCTCCTGCCTCGTCTCCCTGCTCCTCGCCGTGGGCTGCGGCCCGCTGGCCACCTCGCAGCAGCAGCCCCCTCCGGAGGGAGAGTCCACCCTTCAGAAGGACATGAAGGCCTACGACGCGCTCGGCGCGCAGCTGGACAGCGGGCGCACCGAGTTCCTCTCCAAGCAGGCAATGGAGATCGCCTCGGTGGGGGAGCGGCTCTTCTGGCTGCAGTTCCCGACCTTCGCCCCCACCCTCTACAGCTTCGATCCCAAGACCGGCGCCAAGCTGCGCTACGAGTTCAGCATTGGCTCGGATCAGTACAACTACCGGGCGAGCGCCAAGGTGGTGGCCACCGGCCAGCGCACGGGTGACAAGGTCGTCTACCGCGCCTACTCCGCGAACGCGGCGAAGGAGCTGTTGGGCGAGCTCTCGGTGGACGCCCCCAAGGACGAGCAGCGCTGGTGGGCGTACGCGGTGGACGGCGACTTCGTCTACTACGTGGTGACGGCGCCCACGGCGGCGCTCTTCCGCTGGCGCCCGGGGGAGGTTTCGCCCACGCAGCTGCTCACCTTCAAGGAGGCGGGCGTGGAGCTGGGGATCTTCCTGGACTTCGGCCTGGAGGGCTCGCAGCTCTACTTCATCGAGAGCGGGCGGCTGTGGCGGCTGGACCTGGAGACGAAGAAGGCCACCTGGCTGAAGAACAAGACGGAGGTAGGCGGCACGGTCTGGTTCGATCAGGAGGGCGTGCTCTTCTCCACGGCCAAGGGGCCCTTCTACGTCTCCTACGCCACCGGCGAGGCGAGAGATCTGGCGGCGGAGCTCAAGGCCAACCCGTACCGGCTCTCCGAGACCTACGCCACGGCCCACCTCTACGGCGGGGACGGGATGGGGCTGCGCGGCAGGACGGTCTTCTACGTGGGCAACTCGGGCGTGTTCCGCTACGAGCTGGACGGCCAGAAGATCCAACCGCTGCTGCTCGAGCCGCACGGGGGAGACGTCCGGATCGAGTACCGCTACCCCACACCGCTCCCGAACGGAGATCTGTTCGTGGTGGGGCTGACCAGCAGCTCTGGCTCGGTGGGCGCGGACGGGCCGGTGTACCGGATTCCGGCCCCCTGAACGGCGGCCGGGTCCAGGAAGATCAGCCGCCGCCCGCCACTGCCCTGACCTGCAGTGGGCGCGTGACGGTGGATGCGCTGGCGTTTGCTCTGGAGGTGGAGCGAAGCTTCTCGCGCCGGCATGAGAGCGCACGCCCCACTGGCCCTCTTCGCAGCCTGCGCCGCGCTGGCGCTGGGTGGGCCCGCGCGCGCGGACGAGGTGCCCGCGCCCACCCAGGCGGTGCTGGTGCTGAAGATCCTCGGCTTCGACCGGGCGCTGCAGACGCGGCTGGGCGGGGCGAGCACCGCCACGTTCCTGGTCCTCTACAAGCCGGGAGATCGCGCTTCGGAGGAGACCTCGCGCGCCATGGCGGAGGCGCTGCGCAAGCTCTCCGCCACCCAGCGCGTGGCCAAGGTGAACTACCGGGTGGAGCCGATCGCCCTCACCGATGGCGTGGCGCTCACCGCCGCTGCCAGCGCGCCCGGGGTGGTGGCGATCTACCTCTGTCCCGGTCTGTTGCCCCAGGTGCCCACGGTGAAGGAGGTGGCGCGCAAGCGCTCCATCCTGACCTTCGCGGGACAGGAGGAGCTGGTGGGCGCCGGCGTGGCGGTTGGCCTGGTGGTGGCGGAGCGCAAGGTGCGGATGCTGGTCAACCTGAACGAGGCCAAGGCCTCGGGCGCCGACCTGGATTCGAGCTTCCTCGCGCTGGCGCAGGTGGTGCGCTAGCCGGCGGGCACGTCCGCGGAGATCGCCGGAGGGCGCGCCGCGAGCGCCAGGCCGAAGAAGGCGAGGATGGCGAGCACGCCCCAGGCGAGCGCGAAGGCCACCCCGGCATCCACGATCCCCCGCCACGGTTGCGGCACGCGGTCCATCAGCAGCACCACCGCCACAATCCCCGCGAGCAGCGTCCAGCTGACGATCAGCCGGCGGCGCGTGGCGTGGAGCAGCCCCATGCAGAACAGCGGCGCCAGGAGCACCAGGTGCGGCCGGGGGTGGCTGGCGAGCCAGAGCGCCCGCACCACCACGCGCGGCGCGAAGGCCCGCTGGAACCCGGCGTAGCCCTCCACGCAGCCGAAGAAGAGGAAGGAGGCGGCGAGCCCGGCCGCCTCTACCGGCGCCAGCGAGACGTGCAGGAGCCCCGCGGCCTGGGTGGCCAGGCGCACGGTGGCGTGCGCGAGCAGCGCCACCACGCCCCCCACGCCCCAGAATGCCGCCCACAGGCCGCCGCGCACGTGTCTCCTGAGGCTTCTAGCTGCGCAGGCCCGGCGCCTCGTGCCCGCTGCGCGCCACGTACTCCGAGTAGCCGCCGCCGTAGACGTGCGCGCCCTCCGGGGTGAGCTCGAGCACGCGGTTGGAGAGCTCGGAGAGGAAGTGGCGGTCGTGGGAGACGAAGAGCAGGGTGCCCTCGAAGTTGCGCAGGGCGGTGATCAGCATCTCCTTGGTGCCGAGGTCCAGGTGGTTGGTGGGCTCGTCCAGCACCAGGAAGTTGGGCGGATCGTAGAGCATCAGCGCCAGCACCAGCCTGGCCTTCTCCCCGCCGGAGAGGACGCGGACCACCTTCTCCACTTCGTCCCCGGAGAAGCCGAAGCAGCCGGCCAGCGAGCGCAGCGAGCCTTCGGAGGTCCGCGGGAAGGCGTCCACCAGCGTGGTCCAGACCGTCTTCTCGCCGTCCAGGACGTCCATGGCGTGCTGGGCGAAGTAGCCGAGCTTGACGCTGGCTCCGAGCGCGGCGGTGCCGCTGTCCGGCTGCGTGGCCTCCGCCACCAGCTTGAGCAGCGTGCTCTTGCCCGCGCCGTTGACGCCCATCACGCACCAGCGCTCGCCGCGGCGGACGAGGAAGTCGAAGTTCTCGTAGACCTTCAGATCGCCGTACCGCTTGGAGACCTTGGCGAGCTTGGCCACGTCCTCGCCGGAGCGCGGGGGCGGCTTGAACTCGAAGTCCACGCGCTGGCGCCGCACCGGCGGCTTCACCTTTTCGATCTTCTCCAGCTTCTTCACGCGCGACTGCACCTGCGCGGCGTGGGAGGCGCGGGCCTTGAAGCGCTCGATGAAGGCGATCTCCTTCTTGAGCATGGCCTGCTGGCGCTCGTAGGTGGCCTGGGCCTGGGTGTCGGCGATCGCCCGCTGCTTCTCGTAGAAGTCGTAGTTGCCGCTGTAGGAGCGGATCTCGCCGCCGTCGATCTCGGCGATGCGGGTGCAGATCCGGTTCATGAACTCGCGGTCGTGCGAGGTCATCAGCAGCGCGCCCTCGTACTGGGCGAGGAACTGCTCGAGCCAGATCAGCGACTCCAGGTCCAGGTGGTTGGAGGGCTCGTCCAGCAGCATCCCGTCCGGGCGCATGAGGAGGATCCGCGCCAGGGCCACGCGCATCTTCCAGCCGCCGGAGAGCGCGCTCACCGGGCCCTCCATCACGGACTCGCGGAAGCCCAGGCCGGCGAGGATCTCCTTGGCGCGGCCCTCGAGCGAGTAGCCGCCCAGCTCGTCGAAGCGGGCCTGCACCTCGCCGAAGCGGGTGACCAGCGCGTCCAGCTTCTCCGCGTTGGCGGGATCCGCGAGCGCGTGCTCCAGCTCCTTGAGCTCGTGCGCGACCTGGGCGACCGGGCCGGCGCCGGCCATGGCCTGCTCCACCACGGTGCCGGTCTGCATCTCGCCCACGTCCTGCCGGAAGTAGCCGAGCGTGAGGCCTCGATCGACCGAGACCTGCCCTTCGTCCGGCTCCTCCTCCTTCATGATGAAGCGGAAGAGCGTGGACTTGCCGGCGCCGTTGGGGCCGACCAGCCCCACCTTTTCGCCCTTGTGGACCGCCAGCGAAGCGCCGACGAAGAGGATCTGCTGCCCGTGCTGCGCGCCAATGTTGTCGAGTCGAAACACGCGCGCCCTTATGCCCGACCCTTGGGGCGGGTGCCAGGCCGGCCTGTTTAGTGGCGCCCGCGCTCGCCACCGGTAGCATCCACCGCCATGAGCGCCAACGAGACCCACCTGGAGGCGTTCGCGGCGCACCTGGCGCAGCGCGGCCTCTCGCCGCACACGCGCAAGGCCTACCGGACGGACCTGCGGGACTTCGCGCGCTACCTGGAGGCCAACGGCCAGACGGTGCTGAGCGCCACGCGCCTCTCCATCCGGGGCTACCTCTCCGTGCTGGCGGTGGACCGCGCGGCCACCTCCCGGGCGCGCCAGCTCTCCAGCATCAAGGCGTTCTACCGGTTCCTCGTCCGGCAGCGGGTGCTCGCCTCGTCGCCGGCCAAGCTGGTGAAGAGCCCCAAGCTCCCGGTGCGGCTGCCCAAGGCGCTGCCGGTGGACGAGGCCTTCGCGGTGGTGGAGGCGCCTGGCGCCAAGCGGAAGGGCGCCGAGCCGCCGAACGCGCTGGCGGTGCGGGACCGGGCGATCCTGGAGGTCCTCTACGGCGCCGGGCTGCGGATCAGCGAGCTGTGTGGCCTCTCATTGGAGGACTTCGACCGCGAGGGCCGTGTCGTCCGGGTGCTGGGGAAGGGCTCCAAGGAGCGGCTGTGCCCGCTCAACGAGGCGGCGCTGGAGGCGCTGGACGAATATTTGGAGCGCCGGGGCGAGCTCGTGCTCCAGGCGCGCAAGGGCGCGGAGCTGGACGCGCTCTTCCTCAACTACCGCGGGGGCAGGCTGCGGCCGCGCAGCATCGCCCGGCACCTGGAGGCGTATGCCCAGGCGGCGGGGCTGCAGCGGCGGGTGCACCCGCACGCGCTGCGTCACTCGTTCGCCACGCACCTGTTGGGGAGCGGCGCGGACATCCGGAGCATTCAAGAGCTCCTCGGCCACGCCAGTCTGTCCACCACCCAGCGGTACACGCACGTCAGCCTCACGCAGCTCCAGGAGATCTACGACAAGGCCCACCCTCGGGCCTGAGCATTCCTTGGCCACCGCCAACCAACCTTGTTAGACCCCCTGGCATGTTCCACGGGACGACGATCCTCTGCGTCCGCCGCGACGCGCGCGTGGTGATGGCGGGCGACGGGCAGGTGACGCTGGACAAGACGGTGATGAAGGGCACGGCGCGCAAGGTGCGGCGGCTGGGGGACGGGAACGTGCTCGCGGGCTTCGCCGGCGGGACCGCGGACGCCTTCACGCTCTTCGAGCGCTTCGAGGCCAAGCTCAAGGAGCACCAGAAGAACCTGGCGCGCGCCTGCGTGGAGCTGGGGAAGGACTGGCGCACCGACCGGTTCCTGCGCCGGCTGGAGGCGCTGCTGATCGTGGCGGACAAGGAGAAGACCTTCATCCTCTCCGGGGCCGGGGACGTGGTGGAGCCGGACTACGGGGTCGCCGCGGTGGGCTCGGGCGGCTCCTACGCGCTGGCGGCGGCGCGGGCGCTGCACGCGCACACGCAGATGACGCCCAAGGAGATCGCCCAGACAGCGCTGGGGATCGCCGCGGACATCTGCATCTACACCAACGCGAACCTGAGCTTCGAGGAGCTGTGACGTGGCCACCGAGGACCGCAAGAGCCAGACCTTCACGCCGCGCGAGATCGTGGGCGAGCTGGACCGCTACATCGTTGGGCAGAGGGCGGCCAAGCGGGCGGTGGCGATCGCGCTGCGCAACCGGTGGCGGCGCCAGCGGGTGGCGGCGGAGCTGAAGGACGAGATCTACCCGAAGAACATCATCCTGATCGGCCCCACCGGCGTGGGGAAGACGGAGATCGCCCGGCGGCTGGCGAAGCTGGCGCAGGCGCCGTTCGTGAAGGTGGAGGCCTCCAAGTTCACGGAGGTCGGCTACGTGGGCCGGGACGTGGAGTCCATGGTCCGGGATCTGGTGGAGGCGGCGATCTCGCTGGTGCGGGAGGAGGAGACGGAGAAGGTCCGCGCCCGCGCCGCGGAGATGGCGGAGGACCGGCTGGTGGAGATCCTCTCTGGCCACGGCTCTGGCTCCGGGCAGCAGCGCCCCGCGCCGTTCGGCTTCGCGCCGCCGCCGCCTCCGCCCGCGGCGCCGGCCCTCTCCAGCAGCGAGCGGGAGAAGCTGCGCGCGCAGCTGCGGGCGGGGACGCTGGATGATCAGTACGTGGAGGTGGAGGTGGCCGAGTCCGGCCAGGCCTTCATGCGCAACTTCAGCGGGCAGGGGATGGAGGAGATCGGCTTCAACCTCCAGGACCTCTTCAAGAACATGCCGGGCTTCAACAAGACCCGGAAGCGCAAGGCGCGCGTGCCGGAGGCCTTGAAGCTGCTCGAGCAGGAGGAGGCGGCCAAGCTGGTGGACTCGGACCGGGTGAACCGGGACGCGCTGGTGCGGGCGGAGACCGCGGGGATCGTCTTCATCGACGAGATCGACAAGATCGCCAGCCGCGAAGGTGGCGGGGGCCACGGCGGCCCGGACGTCTCCCGCGAGGGCGTGCAGCGGGACATCCTGCCGATCGTGGAGGGGAGCACCGTCACCACGAAGTACGGGCCGGTGAAGACGGACCACGTCCTCTTCATCGCCGCGGGGGCGTTCCACGTCTCCAAGCCTTCGGATCTCATCCCCGAGCTGCAGGGGCGCTTCCCCATCCGCGTGGAGCTGGAGCCGCTCACCGGGGATGACCTGGTCCGGATCCTCAAGGAGCCGAAGAACTCGCTCTTGCGGCAGTACACCGCGCTCCTGGCCACGGAGGGCGTCCGGCTCCACTTCGCGGAGGACGCGATCGCGGAGATCGCCCGGATCGCCCAGACGGTGAACGAGCGGGCGCAGAACATCGGCGCGCGGCGGCTGCACACGATCCTCGAGCGGCTGCTGGATGAGGTGTCGTTCGGGGCCTCCGAGCTGACCGACCGGGACGTGAACGTGGACGCTCCGTACGTGCGGGAGAAGCTCTCCGAGATCGTCAGGGACGAGGATCTCTCCCGGTACATCCTGTGAGGTGAGGCTGTTCCGCGTGCGGTTCCCCTCCGTTCACCTCGAGAGCCTGTGAGTCTCCAGGCATGACGCTGGAGACCGTGAGCTACGGCGGGTGGGGGACCAGAGCGATTCGAGCTTGCGGCCGGCGAGTGCATGGGCGCCGTCTTTCAAGAGCGTCTGAAACGCTCCTGGGTCCTCCGGTAACCCCTGGAAAGAAGGAGCAGGCGCGAGACGAGAAACGGCGAATCCGACGCTTCTGAAGAGGAGCTGGCGCCCCTGCGCCCCAGGGCTCGGAGAAGGGTGTCGTCGGCGAGACCTCGGAGTCTCCACGCTCGGACGTCGAGATCGGTTCGGGGGCTGACGGCCAGGAGGGGAGCGAGTCGTTCAGGGCGTGGTTCGCTTAAGGCTCGCCCTCTCCCGCGGCGGGGCGCTCGCGGCCTCGGTGGAGGCGGCGGCTTGCGTTGTCGGCTGAGGGAGCACGCCGCCAGGGAGCTCGACGCCAGCTCGCGAGCGTGCCGTGCTCCCGCGGCGCGAGTGAGGGCTGACGCCTTCCACCGAGGCCGCGAGCGCCCCGCCGCGGGAGAGGGCGAGCCTTAAGCGAACCACGAACTGAACTTCCCGCATCCTCCTGGCCCTCTGCAGCCGAGGGGAGAGCCCCCGCCGGTCGGGGGTGCCGCCTCCTCTTCAGAAGCGTCGGATTAGAGGATTCTCGCCAGGACCGCACGCGTCCTCTCAACGAGTTACGCGAGGCGAGGAAGCGTTTCCGACGTTCTTGAAAGTTCCGTCGCCGGAGAGATGTGGGGGAGCCCCGAGAAGCAGTCGCGTTCCACTGTTGGAGGCTTGCGCTCGCGCCCATTCGCGGCTCTCGTGCGCGTCTCATCCTCGACAGTGGAGGCGCGCGATGCCGGAGCAAGACGGTGGCGGCGGAGGAGGGTTCACCCGCCGGGGCTTCTTCAAGGGGGCGGGGATCACCGCCGCGGGGACGGCGCTCTTGCGCAGCGTGGAGGAGGCGGCGGCCGCGGCGCAGAAGGTCCAGGGGCCCGGCCCGGTGCCGCTGACGCTGAAGATCAACGGCGCGGCGAAGAAGCTGTCCGTGACCCCCTCCACCACGCTGGCGGAGGCGCTGCGGGACACGCTGGGGCTGACCGGCACCAAGGTGGTGTGCGACCGCGGCGCCTGCTCGGCCTGCACGGTCCACCTGGACGGGACGCCGGTCTGCGCCTGCATGACGCTGGCGGTGGACGTGGGCGGCCGCGCGGTCACCACGATTGAAGGGCTGGCCAAAGGGGAGCAGCTCCATCCCGTCCAGGAGGCGTTCATCGCCCAGGACGCCATGCAGTGCGGCTTCTGCACGCCTGGCATGGTGATGAGCTGCGCGGCGCTGCTGGCGCGCAACAGCTCGCCCACGCTGGAGGACGTGAAGGACGCGGTGAGCGGCAACCTCTGCCGCTGCGGCACCTACCCGAAGGTCTTCGCCGCGACGCTGCAAGCCGCGGGCGCAGGGAGGAAGGGCTAAATGGCCGAGCAGACGCGCACCGCGCGCTTCCCCTCGGGGATCGCGCAGGAGAAGTTGGGAGAGGTGGAGCGGCCGCTGCCGGAGGGAGAGCCGCCGCCGCTGCCGCCCAACGCGGAGCTCTCCGTGATCGGCAAGCCCACGCCGCGGCTGGACGGCCGGCTCAAGGTGACGGGCGGGGCCCGGTACACCGCGGACGTGCGGCTGCCGGGGATGCTCTACGCGCGGCTGGTCTGCGCGGCGCACCCGCACGCGTTGATCAAGGCGGTGGACGTGAGCGCCGCGCAGAAGGCGCCGGGCGTGAAGGCGGTGCACGTGCTGGTCCGGGAGGAGCCGGGGACGCAGCCGGATCCGGACGCGGAGAAGGCGGGCTCCCGCTGGCCGCAGGTCCGCTACGTGGGCCAGCCGCTGGCGGCGGTGGCGGCGAGCACCCAGGCCGCGGCGGACGCGGCCGCCCGGCTCCTGAAGATCGACTATGAGCTGCTCCCCTTCACGGTGGAGCTGGACGAGGCCCGGAAGCCGGACGCGCCGCTCGTCTTCACCAAGCCGGTGGAGCAGAAGGGCACTGCCGGGGGCGGCGGGATGCAGCAGGGGCTCGCGCAGAAGGGCAACGTGCGCGGCCCGGCGCTGCCGCCGGGCGGGCCGCGGGGAGACGTGGCCAAGGGCTTCGCCCAGGCGGACGTGGTGGTGGAGGGCGAGTTCCGGACGCAGGTGCAGACGCACTCGGCGCTGGAGACGCACGGGGTGGTGGCGGACTGGAAGCCGGACGGGCTCACCGTGTACGCCTCCACCCAGGGCACCAGCTCGGTAAGGGACGAGCTGGCGGAGGTGTTCGGCCTCAAGAAGACCCAGGTCCGGGTGATCACCGAGTTCATGGGCGGCGGCTTCGGCGCCAAGTTCGGCGCGGGGCTCTACGGGGTGCTCGCCACCCACCTGTCGAAGCAGGCGCGGGCGCCGGTGCGCCTGATGCTGGACCGCAAGGAGGAGCACCTGTGCGTGGGCAACCGGCCCTCGTCCGTGCAGCGGCTCAAGCTCGGCGCCAAGAAGGACGGGACGCTGACGGCGATCCAGCTGGAGAGCCACGGCACCGGCGGCGTGGGCGGGGGCGCGGGCGTGGGGAACGTGGCCGCCTTCATGTACCCGTGCCCGAACTTCGACTCCAAGCAGTACGACGTCTTCACCCACGCGGGGCCGGCGGCGGCCTTCCGGGCGCCCGGCGCGCCGCAGGGGGCGTTCGCGCTGGAGCAGCTGATCGACGAGCTGGCCGAGCGGCTCAAGCTGGACCCGCTGGCGCTGCGGGACAAGCTGGACTTCGACGTGGAGACGAACATCGACAGCGCCGCGCGCAAGGTGGAGCGGCGGCTGGGCGCACAGAAGGTGGGCTGGAGCAAGCGCCACGCGCCCGGCGCGGACGCGGGGCCGGTGAAGCGGGGCCTCGGGGTGGCGCAGGCGATCTGGCCGCGGATCGTGGACCTGGATGCCTCGGTGGAGGTCCGGCTCTTGCGGGACGGCTCGATCGAGCTGCTCTCCGGGGTGCAGGACATCGGCGGGGGCGCGCGCACCGCGCTGGCGATGGTGGTGGCTGAGGAGCTCGGCGTCACGCCCACGGACGTCCGGGTGCGGATCGGCGACACGCAGTTCCCCCAGGGCTGCGGCTCGGGCGGCAGCCGCACCACCGGCTCCATCACCCCGCCGGCGCGGGTGGCGGCCTGGCGGGTGAAGCAGCAGCTGCTGCAGCAGGTGGCGCCCGCGCTCTCCGCCAAGCCCGAGGAGCTGGAGCTGCGCGGCGGGCAGGTGGTGGTGAAGGCGGAGCCTGCGCGCGCGCTGCCGCTGAAGAAGGCGGCGGCGAAGCTCAAGACGGAGCAGCTCTCCGCGCAGGCCAGCCGCGCCGAGGACTACGGCGGCTTCGAGCTTCGGCGCGGGCCGTCCTTCGGGATCGGCGTGGGCGGCATGGGCGGGGTCCAGTTCGCCGAGGTGGCGGTGGACACCGAGACGGGGGTGATCAAGGTGGAGCGGGTGGTGGCGGTGCACGACTGCGGCCGGCCGATCAACCCGCTGGCGGTGGAGAGCCAGATCAACGGAGGGATCATCCAGGGGCTCTCCTGGGCGCTCTTCGAGGACCGGCGGATGGACCCCAAGCTGGGTCACATGGTCAACCCCAACCTCGAGCAGTACAAGATCGCCGGGGCGCGCGAGGTGCCGCAGATTGAAGTGGTGCTGCTCGAGGAGTACCGGGGGCGCACCGCCACGGACGCGGCGGGGATCGGCGAGCCGGCGAACGTGGCCACGGCCGCCGCCATCGCCAATGCCGTCTACAACGCGACCGGCGCACGGGTGCGAGAGCTGCCGATGACGCCCGCGCGGGTGCTCGCCGCGCTCGAGCAGCAGGGAAGGAGGAAGGCATGAACGGCTTCGAGTGGTCCACGCCCTCCACGGTGGAGCAGGCGATCTCCGAGCTCTCCCCGGCCGTGGCGCTCAAGGCGGGCGGGGTGGATCTGCTGGACCGCCTCAAGGAGGGGCTGGAGGCGCCCAAGCGGGTGGTGAACCTGCGGCAGGTGCCGGGGCTGGACGGGCTGACGGATGACCCCACCGAAGGGTTGACCGTGGGCCCGCTGGTGACGTTGGCCAAGCTCGCGGCGGACCAGACCGTCCGCGCCCGCTACGCGGCGCTCGCGCAGGCGGTGGGCGGCGCGGCCACGCCGCAGATCCGCAACATGGCCACCGTGGGCGGGAACCTCCTCCAGCGGCCGCGCTGCTGGTACTTCCGCGCGGCGGACCTGGCCTGCGCGAAGAAGGGCGGGGACCGTTGCCTGGCGAAGGAGGGCGAGAACGCCTACCACGCGATCTTCGGCAACGGGCTGTGCGCGATCGTCCACCCCTCCGCGGCGGCGACCGCGCTCGTCGCGCTCGGCGGGCGGGTGGTGCTGCAGGGGCCCAAGGGGAAGCGGGAGCTGGCGGTGGAGGACTTCCTGCGCCCTCCCGAGGAGGACGTGCTGCGCGAGAACGTGCTCGCGGCGGACGAGGTGCTGATCGCGCTGCGCCTCCCGCCGCCGGCGCCCGGCGCCCGCTCGGCGTACTTCAAGCAGAAGGAGAAGGAGTCCTTCGACTGGCCCATCGCCGATGTCGCCGTGCAGCTGGAGCTGGACGGGAAGCTGTGCCGCAAGGCGAGCGTGGTGCTCGGCGCCGCGGCGCCGGTGCCGTACCGGGCGAAGGGCGCAGAGGCGGCGCTCGCCGGGAAGAGCCTGGATGCCGCCACCGTGGCCAAGGCGGTGGACGCGGCGCTGCAGGGCGCTACGCCGCTCTCGCAGAACGCGTACAAGGTCCCCGTCTTCAAGGCGATCCTCCGGAGAACCCTGCTGGCGGCGGGAGGTGCGGCATGAGGCCCGAGGTGACCGAAGCCCAGGCGCAGCTGTGCCGGTGCCTGCGGACGAAGGCGGCGTTCGGCTCGGTGGTGGGGGAGGAGGACTGGCAGCTGGGCCACTCCAGCACCGCGGTCTACTGGTGCCTGGCCACGATGGAGCACGTGGGGCCGGACGAGGGGCCGGTGGACGTGCACGCCTGCAGAGAAGGGCGCCGCTGCTTCCGGCGCCGCGAATAGCCCTGTGCTCGGGGGCGCGGAGATCTATGGTCCGCGCCGATGATGACCGACAAGCGGCTCTCCCGGCTGGCGCTCGCGTTGCTCGTGGCGTGGGGCGCGGCCGCGCTCGCGGACGACGTGGCGGAGAACTGGCGGGCCAAGTGCAAGTCCTGCCACGGCGAGCTGGGCAAGGGCGACACCAAGGCCGGGCAGAAGCTGCGCGTGCCAGACTTCTCCCTCTCGGCCTGGCAGGGCAAGCACGCGGACGAGGCGATCCGGACCGCGATCGTCGACGGCGTCCCGGACACCAAGATGAAGGCGTTCAAGGACAAGCTCTCCACCGAGGAGATCGACGGGTTGGTGGGGATGATCCGCGGCTTCGCGGTGAGCGGGTCCGCGGCCCCAGTGGCGGTCGCGGTGCCGGTGGCCGCGGCCCCGAGCGCGCCCAGCACGCCTGCGCCGGAGAGCCCCGCGCCCCGCCCCGCGCCGATCGAGCCCCCAGCGCGGGTGGAGCCGCCCGCCCGCGCGGCCGAGCCCGCGCCCGCTCCGCCGCTGGACACGCCGCCGCCGCGCGCGGTGCCGGTGGCGCCGCCGGTGCGCCCCAGCTCGGCGCTGCCGCCTCGCGCGAGCGTGACCGAGGACGCGGGGGAGGGTGGGGCTCCGGCGGATCCGGCCAGAGCGTCCGACGAAGGACCCTCCGCGAGCGGATCCGCCCTCTGGATCGCCCTCGCGGTGCTGGCAGTGGCCGGCGTGGCGCTGGTGGTGGCGCTCCGGCGCCGGAAGTGACTGGTCCAGTCAACTTGCACGAAGTGGATCCGCAGGCTGGACCAGGCGTGAGCTAGGGTCCAAGAGGTCGAAGGGACGAAGAGCCATGAGCCACAACCAAGAGATGATGGACCGCGCCAAGGCGCACCTGCTCCAGAACTACAAGCAGCAGCCGCTGTGCCTGGAGCGCGGCAAGGGCGCGCGGGTCTGGGACTCGGATGGGAAGGCGTACCTGGATCTGCTCGGGGGCATCGCCACCTGCGCGCTGGGCCACTGCCACCCGGAGGTCACCGCGGCGCTCAAGGCGCAGGCGGACAAGCTCTGGCACGTCTCCAACGTCTTCTACACGCGCCCGCAGATCGAGCTGGCGGAGCGGCTGTGCGCGGTCTCCGGGATGACGCGCGCGTTCTTCTGCAACTCGGGGGCGGAGGCGAACGAGGCGCTGATCAAGCTCGCCCGGCGTCATCAGGATGAGCGCGGCCAGCCGGACCGCTACGAGATCATCTGCTTCCACAACTCCTTCCACGGCCGGACGCTGGCCACGGTCTCCGCCACGGGCCAGCCGAAGTACCAGAAGGGCTTCGAGCCGCTGATGCCCGGCTTCGTCCACGTGGAGTACGGCAACCTGGACGCGGTGAAGGCGGCGGTGAGCGAGCGCACCGCGGCGGTGCTGGTGGAGCCGATCCAGGGCGAGGGCGGCGTCCGCTCCGCGCCGGAGGGGTTCCTCAAGGCGCTGCGCGCGCTCTGCGACGAGCGGGGCCTGCTGCTCCTGGTGGACGAGGTGCAGACGGGGATGGGACGCACGGGTAGGCCATTTGCCTACCAGCACGAAGGCATCCAGCCGGACGCCTGCTCGCTGGCGAAGGCGCTGGGGAACGGGATCCCCATCGGCGCCATGCTCTGCCGGGAGGAGGTGGGGAAGAGTCTCCCTGCCGGCACCCACGGCTCCACGTTCGGCGGGAACCTCCTGGCGGCGGCGGCGGCCAACGAGGTGACGCGGATCATCACCGAGCCGCGGACGCTGGAGGATGTGCGCAAGAAGGGCGAGCACTTCATGGCCGGCGCCCGCAAGCTCCTGGAGCGGCGGCCGGACAAGGTGGCGGCGGTCCGCGGCCGGGGGCTGCTCATCGGCATCGAGGTGAGGGTGGACGCAGGTGAGGTGCTGTCGCGCTGCCGGGAGGCGGGGCTCTTGGCGAACCTGGCCGGGGAGAAGACGGTGCGGTTTGCCCCGCCGTTCGTGGTCACCTACGAGGAGCTGGACGAGGGGCTGAAGATCTTCGAACAGGCTGTGGTCGCCTGAGGTTGCGCGGCCGGGCGTTTGACGGTCCTTCCGAGCCGTTCTTACAATTCGAACGTTGAGTCAGACCGAGACGATAGTCGGGCTGGGGACCCGCGGAGACTTCGTCGCGGCCGCTCCCAGCGCGGACCCGGTGCGGCTGCAGATGACGCCCGAGGAGTGCGCGGTCTTCGCGTGTGTAGGCCGGGCCTCGCAGATCAGCGAGGTGCTCGAGCGCTCCGGGTTGGCGGAGCCCAAGGCGATCGCGGTGTTGCTGGCCCTGCGCGCGAAGGGGGCGATCGTCCCCGCGCGGGTGACGCGTCCGGCGGGGCCGACCTCCCCGGTGGACGCGGCCGGCTCGGAGGAGGTGGACCTCCCGCCGGACCGCAAGCAGGAGATCCTGGAGCTGGACCGCAAGCTGGAGACGCTCAACCACTTCCAGGTGTTGGGCGTCCCGCCGGGCACTTCGGCGGAGGACGCGAAGAAGGCCTATTACGAGCAGTCGCGGAAGTTCCACCCGGACCGCTTCTACGGGAAGAACCTGGGCAGCTTCCGGGCGCGGATCGAGCGGATCTTCCGCCGCCTCACCGAGGCCCACAACGTCCTCACCCAGCCGGCGCTGCGCAAGGCGTACGAGCAGGCGCACCCGGAGCTGGTGCCACCGCCCACGCCCGAGCAGATCGCCGCCTCCACGCCCCGCCCGCGCACGCCCGAGGACGAGCAGCGGGAGGCCGAGCGGCGAGCGCGCTTCGCCCGGCACCCCTATCTCGCCAAAGCCTCGCGCACCACGGAGCTGGTGACGCGGGCGCGCGAGCACATGGCCAAGAACGACTTCGGCAGGGCCTACACGGATCTGCACATGGCTTCGCAGATGGATCCGAAGAACGCCGAGCTCGCCAAGCTGCTCGAGGAGACCAAGAAGAAGAACGACGTCTCCCGCGCCGAAGGCGAGATGAAGAGGGCGGAGCAGGCGGAGAAGGACGGAGACCTCGCGGCGGCGATCACCGGCTTCCGGATCGCCGCTGGGATTGACGCCCGCAACGCCAAGGCCGCCTACAAGGCCGCGCTGCTCATGCTCAGGGTGAATTCGGACCCCAAGGACACCAAGCCGCTCGCCCAGCGCGCGGCGGACCTCGAGCCGCGGAACGCAGACTATAAAGTCCTCCTGGGTGAGATCCTCATGCAGGCGGACATGAAGAACCTGGCCAAGCGCCAATTCGAGGACGCGCTGAAGCTGGCGCCGGATCACGCCGAGGCGAAGAAGAACCTGAAGAAGTTCCGCTGGTCGTTCTAGAACGCGTCAACACCCTGAAGAGGCCATGGCCGACCGCGACCCCGTCATCGGCATCGATCTCGGAACGACCAACAGCGTGGTCGCGACGGTGGCCGGCAATCAGCCGGTGGTGATCAAGAACCGCACCGGCACCAACCTCACGCCCTCCGTCGTGGCCATGACCAAGGCGGGGAAGCGGCTGGTGGGCCAGATCGCCAAGCGGCAGGCGATCACCAACCCGCAGGAGACGATCTACGCGGCCAAGCGGCTCATCGGCCGCAAGTTCTCCTCGCCCCAGGTCCAGGACGCGCTGAAGGTCCTCGCGTACCAGGTGCTGTGCGGCGAGCACGACGACATCCGGGTGAAGCTGGGCGGCAAGGAGGCCTCGCTGCCGGAGATCTCCGCCATGGTCCTGCTCGAGCTCAAGCTCGACGCGGAGGCCTACTTCGGCCGGCCGGTCACCAAGGCGATCATCACCGTCCCCGCCTACTTCAATGACGGCCAGCGCCAGGCCACCAAGGACGCCGGGAAGATCGCCGGGCTGGACGTGCTGCGGATCCTCAACGAGCCCACCGCGGCGGCGCTCGCCTACGGCTTCGGGAAGAACGTCAACGGGAAGATCGCCGTCTTCGACCTGGGCGGCGGCACCTTCGACATCTCCATCCTGGAAGTCGGCAACAACGTCTTCGACGTGATCGCCACCGGCGGCGACAGCTATTTGGGCGGCGAGGACTTCGACAACCGGGTGATCGAGTGGCTCGTCTTCGGCTTCGCCAAGGAGCACGGGGTCGACCTGCGCAAGGACCGGATGGCGCTCCAGCGGCTCAAGGACGCCGCGGAGAAGGCGAAGATCGAGCTCTCCAACGTGAAGGAGGCGCAGGTCAACCTGCCCTTCATCTGCACGCCCCCGGGCGGCGGCGCGGCGCTGCATCTCCAGCGAGCGCTCACGCGCGAAAAGCTGGAGGAGCTCACCCACGATCTCTGCGACCGCACGCTCGGCATCTGCGAGCAGGTGCTCGGCGAAGCGAAGGTGCGCGCCACGGACCTCAAGGAGGTCATCCTCGTGGGCGGGATGACCCGCATGCCCCGGGTGGTGGAGGGCGTGAAGAAGTTCTTCCGCCGCGACCCGTGCAAGGGCGTCCACCCGGATGAAGTGGTGGCGCTGGGCGCCGCGGTGCAGGCCAACGCGCTCACCTCGGATGAAGGCCAGGTCCTGCTCCTGGACGTCACGCCGCAGAGCCTGGGCGTGGCGATCGCCGGCGGCTACGTGCGGACGCTGATCCCCAAGAACACCACCGTCCCCACCTCCACCACGGAGATCTTCAACACCTCCAAGGACAACCAGACCACGGTGAAGATCATGGTCCTCCAGGGCGAGAAGGAGCTCGCCCACGAGAACGAGCTGCTCGGCGAGTTCATCCTCACCGGCCTGCGCCAGGCCCCGCGCGGGGACGTGGAGATAGAAGTCACCTTCGAGATCAACTCCGAAGGCATCGTCTCCGTCTCCGCCCGCGACAAGGAGACCGGCCAGAAGCAGTCCATCACCGTCACCGCGTCCGGCGGCCTCACCGAGGACGAGCTCAAGAAGATCATGGAGGAGCAAGCGGACTACCTGCTCGAGGCCAAGGCCACCGAGGAGATCTCCGCCAAGCGGCAGGAGGTCCAGAGCGCGATCAACGGGCTCAACGAGCTGCTCCCCAAGGTCCGGCAGATCACCGCGGGCTCCGAGTTCGGCGCGGACGCGCTCAAGCGCGCGGAGAAGGCGCTGGTGACGGCGAAAGCCGCGCTCGGCCAGAACCAGCTGGGCCCACTCTCCGCGGCGCTGGACGAGCTCTGGCGCCTCTCCAACGTCTTTCAGGGCGTCATCGAGAGGGCCGGAGCCCGGTAGATGAGCGCCCAGCGTGCCAACCAGCTCGTCGAGGCCGGGCTGTGGCTTCGGCTGAGCGGAGATCACGAGGGGGCGCGCAGGCTCTTCGAGCAGGCGCTCAAGCTGGATCCGGACAACGCGCGGGCGCGGCAGCTTGTGGAGGCGCAGACGGGCGGCAGCACGCCGCAGCCGCCCCCCGTGGCGCCGCCGCCCAAGCCACCCGAGGCGAAGGCGAACCCCTTCGTCCGCAGCGATGCCACCACCGCCGCGGCGGGGCAGGGGGACTGGGGCTTCGCGGGCTTCTTCGACAAGCCGGCCGCTCCGCCCGCCAAGCCGAACAAGCCGATGCTCACCCCGCCGCCGGTGAGCCCGATGCTCTCGGACGCGAAGACGGCCTGGGACTCCAAGTCCAACCCCGGCAAGGAGGTCTCCTCGTCGCAGGAGGGGATCGGCGGGGCGATGGACCTGCTCGCGGACGAGGACTCCAAGGTCAACATCCGCTCGCCGCTCGCGGGTGAGCAGTTCGAGCGCGAGGAGGTGCGCACGCTCCTGCGCGGCGCCAAGGACCTGCTCGAGCTGGACGATCACTCCGGCGCCATGGACCTGATCCTCAAGGCCCAGGAGATCTCCCCGGAAGATCCGGACGTGAAGCAGATGCGCGAGAACAGCGAGCGCGTCCTGCAGAACATGTTCGAGAGCAAGCTGGGCACGCTCACCGCCGTCCCGCGCGTGGCGCTCAAGGACGACGAGATCATCTGGCTCAACCTGGACCACCGCGCCGGCTTCGTGCTCGCGCAGATCGACGGCACGGTGTCGTTCGAGGATCTCTTCGCGGTCTCCGGCATGTCCCGGCTGGACACTGCGCGGATCCTCGCCCAGCTCGTGGACGAGGGCGTGATCGTCCGGTGAAGAGTCGCTGATCAATCAGGGCCGTTGGGCTGATCAATCAGGGATGAAACTCCCCACCGTTCACCTCGAGCGTAGCGCCGCAGGCGCGTAGTCGAGAGGCGGCACCCACGCTCGGTTCGCGTTGAGCTGACTCCGGTCTTGCGTGCCGCCCCTCGACTACGGACCTTCGGTCCTACGCTCGGGGTGAACGGGGGGGCCTCGATAGGCTCATAGCCTCTCGGGGGGAGCTCAGTGGCGGATGACCGCCATCCAGCGCCCGCGCACCACCAGCTTGCCGGTCTGGTTGGACGACTCGGTCTGCACCACCACGAAGTCCATCCCGGCCTTCTCGTAGATCTCCGTGATCTTCCCGTGCGTGGTCATCACGTCCCTGGGGCGGATCACGTCGAACAGCTCGAACTCTTGCTCGCCGTGCACCAGCATCAGCAGGTTGATCTCCAGCTTGGGGTCCGTGACCGCCGCGGCGAACGCGTGGATCGCGAACGTCACCGGGAAGGTGGGGAAGGCCACCACGCTCCCGTAGGGGCCGGCCTTGGCCGCGGCCTCGTCGTGGAGCAGGGGATTGAGGCCTTCGGGCGCGCCGCCGTAGCCCAGGCCCGGTGAGCCGCCGCAGACGGCGTAGGCGAACTCGCGCAGCTTCTCCAGGCCGACCTCGTACTTGAACGGCCCGTACGCGTTGCCCACGTTCTTGGGATCGATCGCCATCAGACGCTCGCCTCGATCACCGCGTTCTTGAGGACCACCTCGCCGCGCTGGTTCTTGGCGCTGACCTCGGCGGTGAGGAGGCCGCCTTCGATCTTCGTCACCTTCCCCTGGAAGGTGATGGTGTCCTCGATGGAGACCGGCTTGGAGAAGCGCACCCGCGTGCGGCGGATCTTCCCGGGATCTCCGAGGTAGCGGACGGTGGCCTCCACCGCCCACCCCAGCGTGCAGAGCCCCTGCAGGATGTTGCCGCCCAACCCGGCGGCGAGGCCCATCTCCCGGTCGATGTGGATGGGGTTGAAGTCGCCGGAGGCGGCCGCGTAGTAGATGGGCCGGTACTTGTCGCACTCGCGGACGTGGGTGAAGACGTCCCCTACCTGGAAGCTCTTGGGCACGGCGCGAAGCTCTACTAGCTCGCGAACGGCCGGTCGAGCGGATCGTCCACGTCCGTGGGATCCTCCCGGCGCTTCCGGTAGTACTCGCGGACGTAGGCCACCAGCTTGTCCAGGTAGCTCTGCAGCGGCGGGCAGCGGATGCCGGTGCCGTCCAGAAGCTCCAGCGTGTTGCCGCAGTTGTAGATGGCCAGGTGGTTCACGTAGCTGATCGCCGCGCGCTGCGGCCGGGCCAGCTTCTCCAGCAAGGGCAGCCGGAGCATCACGTCCGCCGCGCGCGCGGAGAGGTTGAACTTGGGCAGCCGCTTGTTCGCCTTCTCCGCGATCAGCTCGTACACGCGGCGGGCGGACATGGGGTTGGGATCCACCAGGTGGAACGTCTTGCCCACGCCGCGCTTGTCGCGGGAGATGGCCCACACCGCGTCCACCACGAAGTCCACCGGCACCACGTTCAGCGGCGCCACGCCGTTGCCGGGCAGGGGCAGCGGCATCACCAGGGGGGACATCACCAGGAGGATCCCCAGATAGTAGGGGCCCTCGAAGCGGTCGATCTCGCCGGTCTTCGAATCCCCCACCACGCTCGAAGGCCGGTAGATGGTGACGTCCAGCTTGTCCGCGGCGCGCAAGATCAGCTTCTCCGCCTGGCACTTGGTCTCTTCGTACGCGTTGCGGAAGGACTGGCCGGCGTCGAGCTCGTCCTCGGCGATCACCCCCACCCGGTCCCCTGAGACGTAGCAGGTGGAGAAGTAGTTGAGCCGGTTGAGCTTGTGGCAGTCGCGCGCCAGCTCCAGCACGTTGCGCGTGCCGTCCACGTTCACCCGCTGGGCGGTCTCCTTGGGCACTCCCAGGTACGAGATGGCGGCGAGGTGGAAGACGTCCGTCACCGTGTCGCACAGCCTCTGGTACTCGTCCCCGGACAGGCCCAGGTGGAGATCCACGATGTCGCCGGAGAGCAGCTCCACGTTCGGCCCCAGCCGCTCCGCGTAGCGCTGCGCCTCCTTGAGGAACTTCGGCTGCACCAGGAGGTAGATGCGCGCCTTCGGGCTCTCGCGGGCGATCTTCTCGACCAGCCGCCTGCCAATGAAACCGGGATACCCGGTCACGAAGTACGTGCTCATGAGGCTCCCTTACAGCACATTGCCGGCGCCTTCACGCAGGGTCTTCCACAGCGCGTGCACCTGGGAGCGGGTGGCCGCGAGATCCCCCGAGTTGTCCACGATCCACGTGGCCTTGGCGGCCTTCTCCGCCAGCGGCAGCTGCGCGGCGATCCGCGCGTCCGCCTGGGCGGGGGTGAGGCCGTCCCGGGCCACCAGCCGCGCGCGCTGGACCTCGGGCGGGACGGAGACCAGGACGGTGCCGCCGAGCGTCTTCTCCAGCCCGTTCTCGAAGAGCAGCGGTACGTCGTAGATCGCCAGGCCGTGCCCCTGCGCCGCGAGCTCCGCCACGCGCTGCGCGTAGAGGGCGTGGACGCGCGGGTGGAGCAGGGCGTTGAGGGCGGCGCGCTCGCCCGGGTCGGCGAAGACGCGGGCCCCCAGCGCGGCGCGATCCAGCGTGCCCTGCGCGGTGAGCACGCCGGGGAAGCGCGCGGCCACGTCCGCGAGGCCGGGGGTGCCCGGCTGGACCACCTCGCGGGCGAGCTGATCCGCGTCGATCACCGGAGCGCCGAGCTCCCGGAGCATGGCGGAGACCGTGGACTTGCCGGAGGCGATCCCCCCGGTGAGGCCGATCACCCGCACGTCACGGGCCGCCCTTGGCCGTCTCCCGCGCCTGCGCCTTCTGGCTCTGGAAGACGAACGACTGCACCGCCTTGCCGTCCTCGTTGAAGAACACGGCCAGGCCGAGCTTCGTGTAGAGGAAGTAGGTGCGGAAGTCGTCGGTCAGCTTCTTGGTGTAGCAGGGCTCGCTGGTGCCGCCCGCCGCCGAGCACAGCGGGCCGTAGGTGTTCTCCACGGTCTCCCGATCGATCACCGGGCCCGGGAAGACGTCTATCCGCTCCACCACGCCGGTGGCGGGCTCCACCCGGAACTGCGCCTGGGTGGTCCCCTTGATCGCCTCCTTCTGGAAGTAGGCGAGGATCTCGCGGCCGTCCGTGGTCACGGTCCGGGACGGGTTGCCGAACTTCTTCACCACGTCCGCGCGGGTGGAGGTGCCGGGATCGATCCCGTTCCAGGGCTTGGCCGAGGCCAGCTGGGCGGTCGCGGCAGAGGCGATGAGGAGCCAGCGGAAGAGGGCTCGCATGGGCAGTTCTCGTAGCACAGGTGCACGGACGGGGCTTCTAAACGGGCATTCTTCGCCCATCGGGGAAGTTCTTGCCGCTCCCCTTGGCCCTCTGTTACTCCTCCCTACCTCATGCGAGCCCGGCCGCTCTGGCTTTTCTCAATCCTTCTCGCCGGTTCCGCCGCCGCGTGGGCGGCTGATTTCATCGGCCCCGAGGCCTGCAAGGGCTGCCACGTGGAGGCCTACAACGCCTTCAAGCAGTCCAAGCACGCCCGCGCGCTGGACTCGCTCTCCGGGAACCAGCAGCAGGACGCGCGCTGCGTCTCCTGCCACGCGCCCAACCTGCAAGAGCAGAACGTGGCGCACATCACGTGTGAGACCTGCCACGGCGGCGGCCACTACTACGCCACCACCTACGTGATGAAGGACCCGGAGCTCTCGCGGCTGGTGGGGCTGGTGGATCCATCCGAGAAGGGCTGCCGCACCTGCCACGACGCCAGCTCCCCGTCGCTCAAGCCGTTCGACTTCGTGGAGAAGCTGAAGCTGATCGATCACTGGACGGCCGAGCGCGCCAAGCGCACGGCGCAGGCGGAGGCCAAGCCGCCCGAGCCCAAGAAGTGAGCGGGCCCGCCGTGCGCGTGCTGGACGCGCGCTTCCTCACCACGGCGGTGGCGCCGGACGGGTACCCGCGGGACGCGGTGCCGGAGATCGCCTTCGTCGGCCGCAGCAACGTGGGCAAGTCGTCCATGATCAACTCGCTGGCCGGCCGCCGGAAGCTGGTGCGCGTCTCCAACACGCCCGGCCGCACCCGCACCCTCAACTTCTTCGACGTGGACCTCTCCCATCTGGGGGAGAAGCGGACGCTGCGGCTGGCGGACCTGCCCGGCTACGGCTTCGCCAAGGCCTCCAAGACCGAGCGGCTGCAGTGGCGCGAGATGATCGACGCGTACCTGGAGAAGCGGGACGTGCTCAAGGCGGTGGTGAGCATCGTGGACGGGGAGATCGGCCCGACCAACGAGGACCGCCAGATGATCGACTACCTCAACGACAAGGACCGCCGGATCCTCGTGGTGGCCACGAAGATCGACCGCGTCACCAAGGCCAAGCGGCGCCCCCAGCTGCAGAAGATCGCGCGCGAGCTGGAGGTCCCCCTGGAGGTGGTGGTCCCGTACTCCTCCACCGAGCCGCTCGGGGTGGACGAGGTCTGGGAAGCCCTGCTCTCGGTCGCCTGAAGATGCCCCCCTCCTCCTCGCTGGAGCTCCTCCGCCGCCTCTCCCGGCTCGCGCCCAAGCAGCAGCTGGATGCGCTGATTGACCAGACGGACGCCAAGCGCGCGGTCCGGCTCGTCCCCGCGGAGCAGCTCTACACGGCGATCACGGACGTGGGACTGGCGGACGCCACCGAGATCGTCCAGCTCGCTTCGCCCGAGCAGTTCCGCGCCTTCGTGGATCTGGGCGCGTGGAAGCGGGACCGGGTGGATCCGCACCAGCTGCTCACCTGGCTGCGCGCGGCGCGGGGCGAGGAGCCGGAGGACTTCCTCGCCAAGCTGGGCAAGCTGGATCTGGAGCTGCTCGAGTACCTGCTGCGCGCCTTCACCGTCATCCACGACAAGGAAGAGGATCCGGACGCCAACCCCCAGGGCGTGACCATGGAGACGCCTGAAGGGAAGTACCTGGTGGAGTTCCGGGCCGAAGGCGTGGAGCTCTTCGCGCTCCGCCAGCTGCTCTCGGATCTGATCGCCCAGGACCCCTTCCAGGCGGGCCGGCTGATCGAGGCCATCCGCTGGGAGCTGGGCAGCGAGCTCGAGGAGACCGCCTACCAGTTCCGCGCGGCGCGCCTGGAGGACCTGGGCTTCCCGCGGCTGGAGCAGGCGCTCACGCTCTTCACCTACGTGGATCCGGCGCCCTTCACCCCCGCCGCCAGCGCCGGCGGCGCGGCCCTGGCCACCGAGCGGGGGCGGGTGGACTACCTGGACGCGGCGCTGGGCGGGCTGGAGTCCGGCGAGCAGGACGCGCTGGGCGAGGAGCTGCGCTACCTGGTGAACTCCACGCTGGTGGCTGAGGCCGCCGAGCCGGGCGAGGCCGCCGCCATCCGGCGCGTGGCCGAGATGGCGCGCGACTACCTGAATTTGGGGCTGGAGCTGCTCACCGGCGCGCAACCCGAGCGCGCGGCGGAGGTGGTGCGCGAGCACCCGCTCAAGCGCGTCTTCCAGCTCGGCTTCTCGCTCACCCTCAAGCTCAAGTTCAAGGCGGACCGGCTGACGCGCGAGCCCCTGGCGCGGCTGGGGGACACCTACCTGACGCTCTCCGAGGAGGCGGCGGGACTGGTGGCGCTGCGCCGGAAGCGGCCGCTGCGCGCGCTGAAGGTGGAGGGCGCCGAGCCGGTGCCATTCCGGACCCGCCGCGAGCTCGAGGAGTCCGCGGCGCTGGTGGAGCGGGCGGGGCGGCAGCTGAAGATCTTCGGCGCGCTGCTGGGTGGGACCCAGGCGTCCGCCGAGCAGGCGCTCGCGGCGTTCCGCGGACAGGTGATCCTCGCGCAGCCGGACGCGATCTTCACGGCGGTGGTGGCCAACGCGGTGCTGGAGGGGGCGGTGCGCGTGGCCCCGGTGCCCGCGGCGCGGCTGACCGAGCTGTGGGAGCGGCTGTTCGACGCGGGCCCTTCGCTGCGCGCCAGCGCGGTGGAGAAGGCCACGGCCTCGCTGGCGCCGCTCGCGCCGGACGCGGGGGACGAGCTTCGTCGGATGGTGGACGTCGTACTGCGGCGGCTGCTGGCCGAGCTCGGCCCGGCGCACCTGGCCGGTGGGGGCGTGGATCCGGCGCTGGTGGCGACACTCCTACCGGTCCAGGGGTAGCGCGAGCCTGTAACCGTTTCCGGCCCCGCGCGGCGCCGGTGAAGGCCCCATCGGTAACCGCCCCAAAGCACGGCTGCCCCGGGGCGTTGTCCCTGGCATGTGTGCTGCTAGCCCCTCCCGCGCAGTCCTGCGTTCTGGGAGGAGGGCGATGGGCGTGCCGAAGACAGTGGAGCAGAACAGGGACGTGGTGGCCTTCGTTGCGCTGACGATCTTCGCGGTCGTCATGTACGCGGCGCCTGGAGAGTGGATCCCCGCCCTGGCGAGCCTGCGCCTGGCGCTGACCAGCTCGGCCGTGGCGGCGGGGCTGATGGTGCTGCGCCGGGTGGGCAAGATGGAGGCGCTCTACTTCGACGGCGTCCGCGGCTTTGGCCTCATGGCCTTCACCGCGCTGGCGTTCGCCTCCACCAGCTGGGCGGTCAACCCGGAGGTCACCCGGACCACGGCCATTGAGCTGGCCAAGCTCACCGCCATCTACCTCACGTTGGTGAACGTGGTGACCACGCCCAAGCGGCTGGCGGTGCTGACCGGCGCGCTGGTGCTCGCCTCCATCGTCACCTCGGTGGGCGTGCTGCAGACCTACAACGCGGGGCTGAACCTGGTGGAGGGCTTCCGCGCCCACTGGATCGGCGTGTACGCGGACCCCAACCACATGGCCATGGATCTGGCCATCATCGTCCCGCTGGCGGTGGCGTTCCTCTTCCGCAAGGAGTCCGGCTGGATCTTCCGGATCGCCTGCGGCGCCGCGGCGGCGCTGGCGGTGGCGGCGATCGTGGTCTCCCACTCGCGCGGCGGCTTCATCGGCCTGGCCTGCGCGATGGCGGTCTGGGCCTTCCGCGAGAAGCGCCGCGTGCAGGCGATCATCTGCGCCTTCGTGCTGGCGGTGGGGCTGGTGGTGTTCGCCCCCAAGAGCTTCTGGCAGCGCAACGAGACGGTGACCGAGTTCCGCGAGGACGCCTCCGCCATGGGCCGCGTCTACGCCTGGAACGTGGCCTCGCGGATCAGCCTGGACCGGCCGTTGCTCGGGGTGGGGGCGGGCTCCTTCCGCTACGCCTGGCCGCTCTACGCGCCGCCCGAGGCGCGCCGCGCCTACGTGGCCCACAACGTCTTCCTGGACGTGATCGGCGAGCTCGGCTGGATCGGCATGCTCTTCTTCATGCTCTTCGTGGGCGGCGCCGCCGGCGCGGCCTTCGAGGCCAGCAAGGATCCGCGCACCGGCTGGCTGGCGCGCGGGATCGCCGCCTCGGTGGTGGGCTACCTCGTGTGCGATCTCTTCTCCGGCTACATCCTCTCCGCGCACTTCTACGTGCTGTTCGGATTGGCGGCGGCGGCGGCCCGCGTGGCGCGCTCGCCGGTCACCGAACCTTCGACGCAGCCCGTCCGCGAGACCGTGATCATCCCCGAGCCCTGGGAGGCGGTGCCGTGAGCATGCGCCTGGTGGAGTTCACCAAGAGCTTTCATCTCGGCGGCACGGAGGGACAGGTGGTGGAGCTGGTGCGGGGCCTCTCGGCGCGGCACCAGGTCAAGGTCGCCGTGCTGGATCTGCGCGGGCCGAACCTGGAGGCGCTCGCCCAGCAGGGCGTGGAGCCGGTGGCGTTCCCCCTGGCGGGGACGCTCGCGCACCCGCAGACCGCGCTGCAGATCGCCCGGGCCGCGGCGTGGCTGCGGCGGGAGAAGACGCAGCTGGTCCACGTGCACGACTTCTACGCCACGCTGATCGCCGTGCCCGCCGCCAAGCTGGCCGGCTGCAAGGTGGTGGTGGGGCGGCTGGATCTGGCGCACTGGCACGGGCCCACGCGCCGGCAGCTGCTCGCGCAGCTCACCCGGCTCGCGGACGGCGTGGTGGCGAACGCCGAGGCGATCAAGACCATGCTCGTGACCGAGGAGCGGATCTCCCCGGAGAAGATCGCCGTCATCCACAACGGGATCGACCTGGCGCGCTTTGACGCGCGCGCCCGCGGGCCGCTCTCGGGGCCGCTGCCGGACACGGGCGGCGCGCCGGTGGTGATCCACGTGGCCAACATGAACCACCCGGTGAAGCGGCAGGAGGATCTGCTCGCCGCGCTCTCGCTGGCCAAGAAGCAGGGGAGGACGCTGCACGCGCTCCTGGTGGGGGACGGGCCGCGGCGCCCGCAGCTGGAGGCGCTCTGCCAGCAGCTGGGCCTTGGCGACACGGTCCACTTCCTCGGCCACCGCACGGACGTGGCGGCGCTCTACGCGCGCGCCACGTTCGGGGTGCTCTGCTCCTCGGCAGAGGGGCTCTCCAACGCGGTGATTGAAGGGATGGCCTCCGGCCTGCCCATGGTCGTCACCGGCGTGGGCGGCAACGGCGATCTGATCGCCGAAGGGGAGCGGGGCTACGTGGTGCCGCCGTACCGGCCCGGGCTGCTCGCCGAGGCGTTCGGGCGGGTGCTGGATGAACCGGAGCGCTCCCGGCGCATGGGCGAGGCCGCCCGCCGCTTCGCGGCGCAGCGGCTCACCCTGGACGGGTTGGTGGCCCGGCACGAGGCGCTCTACGCGGAGGTGCTCGAGGGCGGCGCCCCGCGCCGCGCGCTGGCGTTCGCCGGCGCCTGAGGACTGTGTCAACGCGCCTGCGACACGGGACTGACCACAGTCCGGTACAGCCAGGCGCGGTTTGTAAAAGGACTGAGCCGGCGGCTCGTGAAAACGAGGGTCTGGCTCACGTGGAATGACCCGTGCACAGCCGCCGCGCCCGTCACTGCTGACAGGCGAGGCAAGGCACATGGCATCCCCCTTTCGACTGCTGTTCCCCGCCGCGCTCGCGCTCTGTGTGGCGTGCGGTGGAGAGATCGAAGGGCCGGGGCCTTCGGAGTCGAACGACGGCGGAGGCGAGCTCGAGCCGGGCGGCGGCAAGAAGGATGACGCCGGGCAGGTGCTCGCCCCGGACGGAGGCGAGCTCGAGCCGGGCCCGGCCGACGGTGGCAGCGAGGCGGACGGCGGGGGCGCGCTGCTCCCCGGGCTCCAGGCCGAGTACTTCGTCGAGCATGCGGACCTCGTGCTTCAAAGGGTAGAGCCGCAGCTGGAGCAGGATTGGCCCACGGCGGGGCCCAACGCGGCAGTGGGTGCGGATCACTTCTCCGCGCGCTGGACCGGCTTCCTGCTCCCGCCCAAGACGGGGAGCTACCAGATCGTCACCCAGACGGACGACGGCGTCCGCGTGTGGGTGAACGACAAGCTGGTGATCGACGACTGGAACGGCCACTTCGTCACCCGCAACGCAGGCACGGTGGCGCTGGAGGAGGGAGTCCTCGCCAAGCTGCGGGTGGACTACTTCGAGCTGGATCTGGCGGCGAGCGCCAAGCTGCTCTGGTCCACGGACGGGTTGGCCGAGCAGGTGATCCCCTCCACCGCGCTGCGCACCACGGGGGCGCCCAGCGGCCTGCCCAGCCCCAAGCCCACCGCGTACTCCAACCCGGTGGTCGCCTTCGACTGCCCGGATCCCGGCGTGATCGGTCCGGGCGGCACCGCCACCGGCTTCCACATGGTCTGCACCGGCGGCTCGTTCCCCATCCGCCGCTCGCGCAACCTCATCTTCTGGCACGACACCGGCGCCTCCATCCTCCCGTCCGGTAAGGCGCCGTGGGCGGCGAACGGCGGGCGGAACTGGGCGCCGGAGATCCACCGCGCGGGGGACACGTTCCTCGCGTACTTCACGTCCGTGAACGCCTCCAACGTGCTGTCGATCGGCGTGGCCTCCGCGCCGAAGGTGACCGGCCCGTACACGGTGACCGCGGCGCCGCTGAGCCAGCACGGGCAGGGCGTGATCGACGCAAACTTCTTCGAAGACACGGACGGCAGCCGCTGGCTCTTCTACAAGATCGACGGCAACTCGGTGGGCGCGTCCACGCCGATCTGGTTCCGGCCGCTCGCCCCCAACGGCCTGTCGTACCTGGCCGGCCCCACCACCCTCTTCGCCAACGATCCCGGGACCTGGGAGGGCGGGGTGATCGAGGCGCCGTGGGTCGTGAAGCGCAACGGCTTCTATTACATGTTCTACAGCGGCAACGTGTACGACCACCGCTACCGCACCGGCGTGGCCCGGGCCACGAAGCTCGCGGGGCCGTGGACCAAGTTCGGCCCGCCCATCCTCACCAACAACGCGCGCTGGGTGGGCCCCGGCCACGGGAGCGTGGTGACCGTGAACGGGCTGGACTACTTCGTCTACCACGCGTGGAACAACCGCGGAGACGGCCTGGCGGGCGCCGGCGGCCGCCAGGTGCTGGTGGATCGCATCCGCTGGGTGAACGGCTGGCCGCAGATCGCCAACGGCTCTCCCAGCTCCACGCCCCAGCGCTGGCCCGGCGAGCAGTAGCGGGCTCTCTAGCCGCGTGCGTCCACGCCCACCAGCTCCGCGAGCGAGCCGAAGCCGTCCCGCCGCAAGAGCTCGCCCAGCTCCCGCGCCAGGCGCGCGGCCATGCCGGGCCCTTCGTAGATGAAGCCCGTGTAGACCTGCACCGCGGAGGCGCCCGCGCGCAGCTTCGCGTACGCGTCCTGCGCGGTGAAGACGCCGCCCACGCCGATGATCGGCAGGCGTCCCTGCGCCCTGCGGAAGGCCCGCCGGATGATCTCCGTGGAGGGCGCGGTGAGCGGCGCCCCGGAGAGGCCGCCGGCCTCCTTCGCCAGCGGGTGCTCGAAGGGGCGCTCCAGCGTGGTGTTGGTGGCGATCAGCCCGGTGAGCCCGCAGGCGATCGCCGCGTCCACCGCGGCGTCCACCGCCTCCGGCGAGAGGTCCGGGGCGATCTTCAGGAAGAGCGGCTTGCCCGGCGCGAGCGCCTCCAGCCGCGCCTTCACCGCGCGCAAGAGCTGCGCCAGCCTCTCCGGCTCCTGCAGCGTGCGCAGCCCCGGCGTGTTGGGCGAGCTGGCGTTGACCACCACGTAGTCCGCCACCGGCGCGAGCGCCTCCACGCAGCGCACGTAGTCCGCGGTGGCCTCCTCCAGCGGCGTGTCTTTGTTCTTGCCGATGTTCACGCCCAGCGGCGCGCCCGTCCACCCGCGCTTGGTCGCGCGCAGCGCGTCCGCCGCCCGCGCGGCGCCGCCGTTGTTGAAGCCCATCCGGTTGATCAGCGCGCGGTGGGCGGGGATGCGGAAGAGCCGCGGCTGCGGGTTGCCGGGCTGCGGCCGGGGCGTGAGCGTCCCCACCTCCACCGCGCCGAAGCCGAGCGCGAGCAGGCCGTTGACGGCCACCGCGTCCTTGTCCAGGCCGGCCGCGAGCCAGATCGGGTGCTCGCTGCGCAAGGGCCCGACCTGGCACGCGAGCGAAGGGGCCAGGCCGCGCAGCGCGCGCCGGCGCAGCGCCGCGCACAGCCCGGGAAAGCGCGAGAGCTGCCGCAGCGCCCAGATCCCCAGGTGGTGGGCGGTCTCGGCCGGGAGGAGGAAGAGGAGGGCGCGGAGGGCGCGGTACACGTCAGTGGGAGGGGATGAACGAGTACTGCCTCGCCCACGCCAGCGTCTGGTCCACCTGCGCCGGGGTGAGGACGCCGTGCTTCTCCACCAGCTCCACCTCGGTGCGCATGTCCGTGTCCAGCAGGTAGGGGCCGTCCGTGTTGATCGTCACCTTCACGCCGCGGTCCCAGAACGTCTTCACGATGTGCTTGAACTCCTGGATGTTCTCCACCGCCTTGGTCTGGAGGTTGGAGGTGGGGCAGAGCTCGAGCACCACGTCCCGCTCCTTGAGCAGCTTCATCGCCGCCTCGTCGTACGCGGCGCGGATCCCGTGGCCAATCCGGTGCGGCTTGAGCTTCTCGACGACGGCGATCACGCCCTCGGCGCCGGTGCCGGCGGTCTCGCCGGTGTGCACCGTGGTCTTCAGCCCCGCCGCCCGCGCCCGCTCGTAGAGGTCCTGGTACTTGGCGACCACCTCGGGCCGCAGCTCCAGCGCGTTCTTCTCCGTGCCGGCGAGATCGATCCCGATCACCCCGCGGCTTTTGTACTTGATCGCCTTCTCCAGGATGATCCCGTTGAGCGAGTGATCGAACTCGCGGGCCAGGCAGAAGATCAGCCCGGCGCGAACGCCGTACTCGAGCATCGCCCGGTCCATGCCGTGGAGCGCGGCGTGGATGATGTGATCCAGATCCAGCTCGGAGTTGAGGTTGCGCTTCATGGGGTTGAAGCGCAGCTCGATCTGCGTGACCCGGCTGCCGCGGTACTCCTTGCCAATCACCTCGTAGACGGAGCGCTCGATCGCGGCCGGAGAGCTCTGAATCTTCTCCGTCCAGGTGTGCATGATCTTCAAGTACTCCTCGAGGCTCTTCACCTTGTCCCCGCGGGCGGTGATGAGCTCGACGAACTCGAAGTAGTTCTTTACCGGGAGCTTGAAGCCCTGCTGGTGCGCGATGGACCAGAGGATGTGGGGCGCCACCGCGCCGCCAACGTGGATGTGGAGATCGATCAGGTCACGAGCCATGCGTGCAGGTAACTCAGAGGCCCCGGGCGCGCAAGATCTCCTCGTACGCCTCGCGGATCTCCCGGAAATGCTGCTCGGCGCGCTCCACCGCGCGCTTGCCCAGGTGGGCCACGCGGTCCGGGTGATGCGCCGCGGCGAGCCTGCGGTAGGCGCGCTTGACCTCCTCGTTCCCGGCCTCGGGCGTCAGCCCGAGCAGCGCGTGGGCGCGGTCCGCCTCGCCCAGGTGCTCCGCCGCCACCGAGCGCCGCTCCTCCTCTGACAGCCCCAGCCCGGCGCCCGCCTCCGCCAGCGCCCGCCGCTCGGCCGCGGTGAGCGGCCCGTCCGCCAGGCACAGCCCGTACAGCGCGTGCAGCATCAGCTGCCGCTCGGCCTCGGAGAGGGTGTCCCGGCAGGCCGCGCTCACCGTGCGCAGCTCCGCCGGCTGCGCGATCGCCCGCTTGAGCTCCAGCCGGATGGGCTCCAGGTCCGCGGAGGAGAAGCGCAGGTCCTCCTCGAAGAAGAGGCGCACCTCGCGGATCTCCTCCCGGGTGATCTCCCCGTCGCAGCGGGCCACCTCCACGAACACCGCGCACAGGTGCCGGGCGAAGCGCAGCCGCAGCTCGGCGTCGATCTCGCTCGCGGTGGCCGGCGGCGGCAGCGGCTCGCGCAGCCCCGCCCGCTCGCGCAGGGCCTGCTCGGCGGCGCGCCGCGAGTCCGCCACGTGGCCGATCACCCCGAACGAGAGCGCGAGCAGCGCCGCCAGCCACGGCGACTGGAGCACCAGGCCCACCGCAATGCCCAGCATTGCGCCAAGCAGCTTTCCGGACGAAGACACCGCTTCACTTTCGCATACAGTGCCGGGCCCCATGGGCCAGCTCATCGACGGCAAGGCAGTCGCAGCGAAGATCCGCGCGGAGATCGCCGAGGAGGTGAAGCGGCTGAAGCAGACGCGCGGCCTGGTGCCCGGGCTCGCGGTGATCCGCGTGGGCGAAGACCCCGCCTCCAAGCTCTACGTGGGCTCGAAGAAGAAGGCCGCCGTGGAGGCCGGCTTCAACTCCTGGGAGCACCACTTCGACGCCAGCGTGAGCCAGGCCGAGGTCCTGGCCAAGGTGCACGCGCTCAACGAGGACAAGGGCGTGCACGGGATCCTCATCCAGCTCCCACTCCCCAAGCACCTGGACGCCGAAGCACTGCTCTACGCGGTGAGCCCGCTCAAGGACGTGGACGGCTTCCACCCGGTGAACGCGGGGCGGCTGCTGCTGGGCATGCCGGGCGTCAAGCCGTGCACGCCGTTCGGCTGCATGAAGCTGATCGAGTCCGTGGGCGTGAAGCCCGCGGGCAAGCGCGCGGTGATCGTCGGCCGCAGCAACATCGTGGGGAAGCCCATGGCGCTGCTGCTGCTCGCGGCGGACGCCACGGTCACCATTTGCCACCGCAAGAGCGATCTCCCCGCGGAGGTGGCCAACGCGGACATCCTCGTGGTGGCCGCGGGCGTGGCGGAGCTGGTGAAGGGCGCGTGGGTCAAGCCCGGCGCCACGGTGATTGACGTGGGGCAGAACCGGACCGCGGACGGCAAGCTCCTGGGAGACGTGGAGTTCGGCCCCGCGAAGGAGCGCGCCGCGTTCATCACCCCCGTCCCCGGCGGCGTTGGGCCCATGACGGTCGCCATCCTCATGCAGAACACGCTGCTCGCCGCGCAGTACGCGCAGGCAGGGTGACGTGCTTCACCCTCCCACCCGGGCGCGTCGCTTCTCCGGACAGCTGGAGCGCGGCTGCCGCCTGTAGGGCGCTTTCCCAGCAGAGACGTTCTGTGCACTTGGGGCGCCCACGCGTGGGCGCCCTTCTTGCCTCTCCTCAGACGCCCTCACGCGAGGGCCCCAGAGGAGGGAACGTCATGAAGAGCTTCGTGCGCGCTGTCGCTGTTGCCTCGGTGACGCTCCTCGCTGCCTGCGGCGAGGACAAGGGAACGATCGGAGTGGAGCAGCCGCTCACCTACGAGCAGTACAAGGCGCTCGCCTATCAGGAGCCCGACACCGGCGTGTTCATCTCCAACGGAGATGAGCTGGTCCAGGACGAAGGGGAGCTGCGCCAGCTCTACAACCGCTACGCCGAGCAGTTCTCGGATCTCAGAACGACCTCCGGCGAGCTGATCGTCAACCGCGTGGGCGGCCGCGACGACCGCTGGTCTGACGCCATCGCCTCGAACATCACCTACTGCGTGAGCCAGTCCAGCTTCGGCAGCCGCTACAGCGCGGTGGTCAACGCGATGAACAGCGCCACCTCCGCCTGGGAGGGGGCGGCGCGGGTGAACTTCGTCCACGCCAGTGCCCAGGACGGCAACTGCACGCGCAACAACTCGGGCGTGGTCTTCAACGTCCGTCAGGTGAGCACCAGCCAGTACCTCGCCCGCGCGTTCTTCCCCAGCAGCTCGCGCCGCAACCGCGAGGTGCTGATCTCCACCTCCTCCTTCGGGAACATCAGCCCCTGGACGCTCGCGGGAGTGCTTCGCCACGAGCTCGGACACACCATTGGCTTCCGTCACGAGCACACCCGCCCGGAGTCCGGGACCTGCTTCGAGGACAACAACTGGCGGGCGCTCACCAGCTACGACTCCGCGTCGGTGATGCACTACCCGCAGTGCAACGGCACCAACCGCGGAGATCTGGTGCTGACGAGTAAGGACACGTCTGGGGCGCGCGCCCTGTATCCCTGAGCGCCCTACGCCCCTGGGCTCCAAATGACCCGGGGGCGTCACCGGTGACCCGGTGCCCTGGGTCGTGAGCCCACGGATCCACTCAGGCACCGGGCGGCGTTGAGCTTGCAGCGCGAGGGCGTGCCTCGATGACGCGCGCCCGCTCGCTTCTGCTCCTGATCTGTCTGCTCGCGCGCCCCTCGCTCGCGCTCAATCCCGTACGTCAGCTCACCCAGTACGGGTATGCGCACTGGGACACCGGTCGCGGCCTGCCCCAGAACTCGGTGCGCACCATCCTCCAGGCCCGGGACGGCTACCTCTGGATGGGCACGGACGAAGGGCTCGCCCGGTTCGATGGCGTCCGCTTCACCGTCTACGACTCGCGCAACACCCCCGCGCTCGGCTCGCGGATCTTCAAGATCGTCGAGGACCGCGCGGGGAACCTCTGGATCGCCAGCGCCAACGGGATCGCCCGCAGGGACCCCTCTGGCGCGTTCCGCCGCTACGGGAGCGCTGAGGGGCTGCCGGAGACCGCGGTCCGCGTGGCGATGCTGGACGTGGACGGCAGCTCCGTCTGGTTCGGCGCCAACGAAGGGCTCTTCAAGATCGCTCCGGGAGATCGCGTCACCCGCTACTCCATGCCGACGTCGGGGGAGGCCTGGGTCCCCACCTTCGTCGCCCAGGATCCCAGCGGAAAGATCTGGGGCATCAGCCGGACCCACGAGTACTTCCGGTTCGACGGCCAGCTCTTCGAGGAGCTCAACGACGTGCGCCTGCCGCAGCGCGGGCTCAACCAGCTGCTCGCGGCCAGGGACGGGGCGCTCTGGATCGCCACCGAGGACGCCGGCCTGGTGCGCTACTCCGCTGAAGGCGTACGCACGTTCACCACGGCGGATGGCCTACCCACCAACCGGATCCGCTCCATCTTCGAGGACTCCAAGGGCGTGCTCTGGGTGGGGCTGGACGGCAAGGGGATCACCCGCCTGATCGACGGAAGGTTCCGGCCGGTCACCGGGCGCGAGGCCTGGGCGAGCGACGAGGTCCTGGCGTTCTACGAGGATCGCGAGGGCAGCGTCTGGGTGGGCACCTTCGTCTCCGGCGTGCACCAGCTGACGGACGGCAAGCTCTACGCGATCGGCAAGGACGAGGGGCTGGCGGACGACACCGTCTGGAGCGTGCTGCAGGACCGCGCGGGTGACGTGTGGGTGGGCTCCTCGCAGGGGCTGAGCCGGGTGCGCGGTGGCCAGGTGATCTGGAAGTCGGACTCGCTCGGCGGCAGGCCGCTCGGCAACGCCTGGGCGTTGGACGAGGCCAGCGATGGCTCGCTCTGGGTGGGGAGCCGCTCCGGCGTCTTCCACCTCCAGGGAGAGAAGGTCGAGTTCTTCGACCCCGCGCCCGCGCTCGGCACCACGGTGGTGCAGGCCGTGTACGAGGATGTCCGCGGCGATGTCTGGCTGGGGACGCCCGCCGGCATCGGCCGGCTGCGCGGCGGCGTGATCGAGAACGTCACCCGGGAGTTCAAGCTGCCCCCAGGCTCCTCGGTGCAGATCGCCGAAGATCCCTCCGGGACACTCTGGATCGGCCTGCGCGGCGGCGGGCTGCTGCGCTTCGAGGGGGGCCGCTTCACCGCGCTCACCGCCGCGGACGGGCTCGCCAACGACTGGATCCACGATCTGCACTGGGACGCGGACGGCGTGCTCTGGGTGGCCACGGCCGCCGGGCTGAGCCGGGTGGAGAAGGGGCGCATCTTCAACTTCCACGTGGCCCACGGGCTCTTCGACGAGAACATCCACCGCCTGCTTGAGGACGGGCAGGGCAACTTCTGGATGAGCTCCAACCGCGGCATCTTCAAGCTCTCGCGCGCGGG
Organism: Myxococcaceae bacterium; assembly: GCA_044229415.1. Lineage (GTDB taxonomy): Bacteria > Myxococcota > Myxococcia > Myxococcales > Myxococcaceae > JBGATB01. The sequence continues at coordinate 179,628 of JBGATB010000003.1, forward strand.
GCTGAGCCGGGTGGCGCGCGGGGAGCTGGCGCGCGTGGAGCCCGAGGTCTTCGGCGCGGCGGACGGGATGCGCACCTCGGAGTGCAACGGGAGCGCTCAGCCCGCCGGCTGGAAGCTGCGCGATGGCCAGCTCTGGTTTGCCTGTCTGCGCGGCGCGGTGGTGATCGATCCCGAGCACCTCCGCTACAACCCGGTCCCGCCCGAGCTGAACATCGAGCAGCTCACCCACGACGGCGTGGTGGCGGCGGGCGTCCGCGGCGGCGGCGCGCTGAGCGTGCCTCCGGGGACGCGCACGCTCGAGCTCACCTACGCCGCGCTCAGCTTCGTCAACCCCAAGCAGGTGCGGCTGCGGCACCGGCTCGAAGGTTACGACCGCGAGTGGGTGGAGGCCGGGAGCCGGCGCGTCGCCTACTACACGAACCTGCCGCCGGGGGACTACGCGTTCCAGGTGCTCGCCAGCAACGACGACGGCGTCTGGGCCACCACGCCGGTCACCCTGCGCTTCACGCTGCTCCCGTACTTCCACCAGACCTGGGCGTTCATTGCGCTCTGCGTGCTGGCCGGGGTGGGGGCGGTGACGGGGGCGTGGCGGGTGCGGGTGCGCTACCTGAAGCGGCAGGAGGCCCAGCTGCGGCTTCACAACGCGCAGCTGGAGCACGCGCTGGCCGCGGCGCAGGAGGCGGTGCGGCTCAAGGGCGAGTTCGTGGCGAACACCTCGCACGAGCTGCGCACGCCGCTCAACGCGATCATCAACATCCCCGAAGGGCTGCTGGAGCACTTCGATCCCATCTCCACCGCGGTGTGCGGCGGCTGCGCGGCCGTCTTCGAGCTGGAGCCGGGCGAGGAGCTGGACGGACGCCCCTGCCCGGACTGCGGCGGGGCGCTCTCCCCCAAGCTGGACTGGCGCTGCCGCGAGAATGCCGCGGAGGTGGTGCAGGGGCTGCGCTGGCTGCGGCAGTCCGGCACCCACCTGCTGCGCGTGGTGAACGACGTGCTGGACTTCAGCAAGCTGGAGGCGGGGAAGATGACGCTCGTCACCACCCCGGTGGGCGTGGCGGCGCTGATCGAGGAGCTGCAGGAGACCCTGCAGCCGCTCGCGCGGGAGAAGGAGATCCGGCTCGACTTCGAGCGGGTCCCGGACGGCGTGACCGTCTGCGCGGACGCGGTGAAGTGCTCCCAGATCTTCATCAACCTGGTCTCCAACGCGCTCAAGTTCTCGCCCAAGGGCAGCGCGATCGAGCTGCGCGTGGCGCGGACGCCGAACGAGCTGACCTTCTCCGTGCGCGATCACGGCGAGGGCATCGCCCCCGAGCACCAGAGCGCCGTCTTCGAGAGCTTCCGGCAGATTGACGGCGGCCAGACGCGCCGCCAGGGCGGCACCGGCCTGGGGCTCTCCATCACCCGGAAGCTGGTGGAGCTGCACGGCGGCAAGATCTGGCTGGAGAGCGTGGTGGGGGAGGGGACCACCTTCTTCGTCACCCTGCCGGCCGAGCCGCCCGCCGTGGCGAGCCAGGTCCAGCCTGAAGTCACCCAGATCCCGAACCTGAGTACGAGCAAGAACGAGCAAGAACGAGGCGCACGATGAAGAAGCTCAACACGCCGGGGGGCGGCGAGGCGGCGGGAGAAGGCTCCCTCAGCCAGGCCGTGCTCTACGTCGAAGACGATGACATGAACTGGGAGGTCGCCCGCATGCGGCTGGGGCGGCGCTACCGGCTCTACCGGGCGAAGGACAGCCGCGAGGCGTGCAAGCTCGTCCAGGAGCTGGGCGGCGCGCTCTCCGCCGTCCTGATGGACATCCAGCTCCAGGGCTCGGACCTGGACGGCACCGCGCTCACCATGCTGCTGAAGGGCAAGCTGCCCGCCGGGAGGATCCCCACCTACGCCGCCGGGATGGCGCCCCTCTCCGCGCCGGTCATCTACGTCACCGCGAACGGCGTCCGCTTCGAGCACAGCGAGCTCTTGCGCACCGGCGCCAGCTTCGTGGTGCCCAAGCCGGTGGACTTCGTCTCGCTCGCGGTGGGGCTCAACCGCCTGCTCTTGGAGAAGCGCGGGAACTTCAGCGCGCCTTCAGCGCCGTGAGGATCATCCGCGTGGCCGGGGACTTGTTGAGCGTGTAGAAGTGGATGCCAGGGACGCCGCGCTGGAGCAGCTCCAGGCACTGCACCGTGGCGTGCGCCACGCCCAGCTGCATCACCGCCTCGGGGTTGTCCTTCACCGTCTCCAGCTGCAGTAGCAGGCGCATCGGCATGGTGGCGCCGCACATCCGGAGGATCCGATCCACCTGGGCGAAGTTGGTGATCGGCATGATGCCGGGGACGATTGGGATGTTGATCCCCACCCGGCGCGCCCGCTCCACGAAGTCGAAGTAGAAGGCGTTGTCGTGGAAGACCTGGGTGATCAGGAAGTCCAGCCCTGCGTCCACCTTCTTCTTGAGATTCTTGAGGTCCTCCTCCCGGTTGCTGATCTCCAGGTGACCTTCGGGATAGCAGGCGCCGCCCACCGAGAACGGGTAGTCCTTCTCCTTGATGAAGCCGACCAGCTCGCTGGCGAAGCGAAAGCCGCCAGGCACCGGCTCGAACTTGGCCTGCCCCTTGGGGGGATCTCCTCGGAGCGCCAGCACGTTCTCCAGCTTGGCGGCGGCGAGCTGATCCAGGACGTGGGCGATCTCCTCGCGCGTGTGGCCCACGCAGGTGAGGTGGGCCATGGCCTCGATCCCGGTGGTCTTCTTGATCTGCGTCACCAGCCCGAGCGTGCGGTCTCTCGTGCTCCCGCCCGCTCCGTAGGTCACCGAGACGAAGCCCGGATCCAGGGGCGCCAGGTCGTTGAGCGTGGCGAGGAGATTCTCCACGCCCTCGTCGGTCTTAGGAGGGAAAAACTCGAACGAGAAGCACGGGTTCGAGGGGTTGAGCCGGTTGCGGATCTTCATCGCTGGTCCTTGCCTGCCGGGGGTCTGTCGCTATAGTCCGCGCCGCCTTTTTTCACGAGAGGAACCCATGCCCCGCCAGACCCCGCTCAACGCGGCCCACCGAAAGCTCGGGGGGCGGCTGGTGGACTTCGCCGGCTGGGAGATGCCCGTCCAGTACTCCTCCATCATCGCCGAGCACGAGGCGGTGCGCACCGCGGCCGGCCTCTTCGACGTGTCCCACATGGGCGAGGTCGAGTTCACCGGCAAGGGCGCGCTGGAGGCCGCCAACGCGCTGATCACCAATGATCTCGCGCGCTGCGCGGATGGCCAGGCCGTCTATGCCGGCCTGCTAAACGACCAGGGCGGCTTCGTGGACGACGTGGTGGCCTACCGCTTCTCGCCCGAGCACATCTTCATCTGTGTCAACGCCGGGAACCGGGAGAAAGACTTCGCCTGGATGACCCAGAAGGCGAAGGGCGTTGCGCCGAAGAACCGCAGCGACGATTACGCCCAGCTGGCCGTACAGGGGCCGAAGGCGGCGGGGATCGTCCAGCGGCTCACCTCGGAGGATCTCACCAAGCTCGCCAACTACCGCTTCACGCAGGGCAAGGTGGCCGGCGTGCAGGCGATCATCTCCCGCACCGGCTACACCGGCGAGGATGGCTTCGAGCTCTACTGCGCCCCCGCGGACGCCGAGCGGCTCTGGTTCTCGCTGCTGGAAGAGGGGAAGCGGGACGGGATCCTCCCCTGCGGCCTGGGCGCCCGGGACAGCCTGCGCACGGAGATGAAGTACGCGCTCTATGGGAACGACATCGACGACGCCCACACGCCGCTGGAGGCGGGGTTGGGTTGGATCGTCAAGCTCGACAAGGCCGACTTCGTCGGCAAGGCCGCGCTGGTGGCGCAAAAGGCCGCGGGCGTGCCGCGCAAGCTGGTGGGCTTCGAGCTGACCGGCAGCGGGATCCCGCGCCACGGCTACCCGGTGCTCAAGGACGGGCAGCGGGTGGGCGAGGTCACCTCGGGGACGATGGGTCCCTCGGTGAAGAAGCCGATCGGCCTGGCCTACGTCCCGCCCGCGCTCGCCGCGGAGGGCGCGACCTTTGACGTCGAGATCCGCGGCCGCCCGGTGGCGGCCCAGGTGGTGAAGACCCCCTTCTGGAAGCGTTCCTAACGAGAGAGCCATGGCCGACTACCCCAAAGACCTCAAGTACACGAAGGACCACGAGTGGGCCCGCAAGGCCGGCAACGCGGTCGTGGTGGGCGTCACCTTCCACGCGCAGGAGGCGCTCGGTGACGTCGTCTACGTGGAGCTCCCCAAGGTGGGGGACAGCGTGAAGGCCGGCGCCTCGTTCGGCGTGATCGAGTCCACCAAGGCGGTGAGCGAGCTCTTCGCGCCGCTGTCCGGCAAGGTCGTGAAGGTGAACGACGCGCTCTCGGACTCGCCGCAGACGGTGAACTCGGATCCGTACAAGGCGGGCTGGATCATCGAAGTGGAGCCGTCCAACCCGAAGGACTTCGACACGCTGCTGGACGCCGCCGCGTACGAGCAGCTCCTCAAGTCCGAGGGCCACTGACGTCGTGTCGTCCGTCGAGCCACCTCCGGTGAGCCCGGCGCCCAGCGCGCTGGTGGTCGCCGAGGATCCCACCCGCGCCCGGCTCCGAGAGGTGCAGGCGCGGCTGGAGGCCCGCCGGGACGAGATCGCCGCGCTGGATCTGGAGATCGAGACGCTGCGCGAGGCGCTCGCGGCGTTCGAGGCCGGCGCCCACGCGCAGCTGGAAGTGGAGAACCGGCGCCTCACCCGGCTGCGTGGGTTGATCGATCACCTGGACCGTTGGACCCGGCTGTTGCGGGAGCGCTCCCGGGATCGGCTGCTCACGCGCGCGCGGCGCGTGGAGGTGCGGCGCGCGCGGGAGGTGCTGCGCGAGGCGCAGGTCACCCCCGAGCCGGAGCCGGTGGAAATGCCGCCGGTGGTCGCGGAGCTGCCGCGGGCCCCTGAGGCCGCGGACGAGCTGAAGTCGCTCTACCGGGCGCTGGCGCGGCGCTTCCACCCGGATCTGGCGCGCACCGAGGAGGAGCGGGTCCGGTTCGGCGGGATCATGACGCGGATCAACGCGCTCTACGCCGAGCGGGATCTGGAGCGGCTGCGCGCGCTCGCCGAGCAGCAGAAGGGGGGCGAGGTCGAGGACGTGCAGGAGAGCGTGGAGCTGCAGCTGCAGCGCCTGCTCGAGCGGCTCGCCTGGTTCGATCGCGTCCTGGAGAACCTGCAGGACGAGCGCGCGGAGCTGGAGAAGTTCCCCACCTGCGTGCTGATGCGCCGGGCGGAGCAGGCGCAGGCGCAAGGGCGGGACGTCTTCGCGGAGCTGCGGAACGAGCTGCGCGAGGAGTACGAGGGCTCGCTGAAGGACGTCACGGCGGCGGCGCGCCGCCTGGAGGGCGAAGTGGAGCGATTCAACAGGGACGCCCTGAAGACGGCGATCGAGGTGAAGGGGAAGGGGAGCACGTCGCTCGAGCGGCTGTTCGACCCGTTCGCCAACAAGAAGCTGGTGCGGACGGGGCTCTCCGCCCTGCGCGCCGCGAGCGCCTCGCCTGCCGCGAAGGAGAAGGCGAAGTGGCTGGAGACGCTGGCCGAGGAGAACCGGCCGCTGCTTCGGCTGCTCCTGTTCGCGTATGCGGGAGATCTCTCGCCGCAGAGCCTGCCCGGGCTGGAGAAGCTGGAGGAGATCAAGGCCCGGTACGACTACGTCTGCCGCGAGGCCCCCTCCGTTCACCCCGAGCGAAGTCGAGGGGCGAGCTTGGAGGCCGTGCTCGCGGACGCCGTAGGGTGGGTGGAGTACGGAGTCCGAAGCGGCACCGAGCAGCGCGTCCGCACCGGCCTTCGCTTCCGGGACGAGACCGTGCGCCAGGCGCTGCCGCTGGCGCTGCGCTCGCTGGCGGTGAAGGAGGAGTTCCGCCGGGTGCTCGAGGCGCTCGGCGACAAGTCGAAGTGCGACGGCTGCGGCCAGACGGTCTACGCTGTGCCGCTGTTCCGCACGCGCGGGCTGGATGACCTGCGCGCGGCGGTGTGCCCGTCGTGCGGACACACGATGCGCAGCTACTGGATGCCGCGCGGGGATGACGTGCAGTCCGTCCTCAACGACGCGTTTGTCGAGCTGGAGATGGTGACCGAGTGGTCCTTCCGGATCGCCCGCGCGTCCATCGCGATCCAGCTCCTGCCAATCCAGGTCGAGGCGATGACCGTGGGAGATCTCAAAGCGCGCTTCCACAAGGACGTGCTGGAGAAGAACGGTGTGGAGGTCTCGCTCGCGCAGGTCAGCCTGGTGCAGGGCAAGACTGCGGTGAAGGAGAAGACCCCGCTCGCCGAGCTCGAGGAGCAGGCCTTCTCGGTGAAGCTGCAGAAGGGCGCCAAGGTCACCGCGGCCGAAGCGCTCGAGCTGGTGCGCTACCGGATCCGCAACCGCTTCAAGCCGGACGCGCCGAAGCCGTCCTGAGGGCGGGCGCCATGACCGGCAAGCGGCGCAGCTACGCAGTTCCGATCGTCCTCGTTGCCTCCCTCATCGCGATGATCGCTGCTGGAGCTGGGCTGCTGTGGGGAGTGGGCGTGAGTGGGCGGATGCTGCAGACCACGCCCCTGTCGGCCGATCTCAAGGTCACGGGCCGGGCCTTCCCCTACACGTTGCAGGCGCCGTCGCGACGCTGGCGCATGGCCAAGGACGCGTACGCGAAGGCGAACTTCCCGCAGGCGGATCGTTGGCTGGTTGAGCCGATCAGCGACTACCACCTCGCGGTGACGGGCGGTAAGGTGGGTGCCGGGCTTCGGGCGGAGATGGGGAAGCTGGAGGAGCTGGTGCTCGCGGCGCTGAAGACGCAGCTCACCAACCTGGAGCTGCTCGAGCCGGAGGACCTCCCCACGCCCCTCTACGCGGCGAAGCTCCTGCACTACCGCGGCGAGCGGAATGGAGATCGCTTCGAGTACTTCCATGCGCTCTACGCGGCCGAGGGGACCGCCTACGAGGTCATCGCCTGGACCTACCAGAAGCGCTTCGAGGCGGCCCGGCCGGAGCTGCGCGCGGCGATCGACTCCTTCACCGTGCCGCAGTCGCCGATGCAGGCCGCCAACGTGCGGCTGGAGAAGCGGCTGAAGGAGTACCCAGAGGTCGCCGCGTTCCTCGACGCCGAGGCGAAGAAGGGGATCGACGCCGAGGCAGCCACCCGGGCGCTGGTCGCGCGCGGCAGCAAGCGGCTGACCGACAAGGAGCTGGCGCAGCGCCACCGTCTGAAGCTCACGCTCCTCAAGCGCAGCCCCGAGGACGTGTGCGCCGCCTTCGCCCGGGGGACCGTCACCGGCGAGCAGGTGCGTGTCGCGCTGGAGACCTTCAACGAGGCCGAGGCGAACGGATGGACGCAGGTCTCGATCGCCTCGATGCTGGCCGAGCTCGAACAGCAGCCGTTCGAGCCCGTCTCGCAGGAGGCCTTCAACGTGGAGTTCGCGAGGATCCTCGATGCCGGCACGCCGGATTCCCAGCGGGCGCGGACGATCGTCGACAACTTCGCCGCCTCCTCCGATCCGGACGTCTGCTGGGTGGAGCAGTACCTCGGGGATCGGATCCTGGAGGCGTCACCCGAGGCGCGCGCCCTGTTGCTGCGGCGCCTCGCGGGGAACTGAGGGCGTCCTACTCCTGCGTCCCGACCAACGCGGTGAAGCGCGGGTCTCCCTGCAGCGCCTCGAAGTCGCTGTCCTGCGCGATGCTCTCCGCCAGCTCTGGCTCAAGCTCGATCGCCCGGGCGATCGAGCCCAACGCGGCGTCCTTCTGGCCGCTGAGCGCCTGGGCGCACGCCAGGGTGTAGTGGGCGTTGGCGTGGGTGGGCTCCTCCTCGAGCACGCGCGTGATCGAGGCGATGCACTCGGCGTAGCGCCCCGCCTTCACGGCCGCCAGCCCGTGGCTGTAGAACTCGGCGGCGGTCTGCTGCTCGGTCTCGCAGTGGATCTGGAACGCCTCCTCGAACCGCCCCAGGCGCTGGAGCGCCATCCCGCGGTTCTGTCGGGCGAGGGAGCGAGCGTCTTCATCGAGGTGCGGCTGTGCACGCTCGAACGCAGCGAGCGCCTCCTCCCACTCCTCGCGCTGCGCGTGCAGCACCCCGAGCATGAATACCCCTTCTCCGAAGAGCGCCCCTTCTTGGGGAGAGCCCTGCGCTGCCTCCTGTAGGAGAGGAAGCGCCGAGTCCGGATCGTCCAGGTGGACGAAGATCCGTCCCATCTGGAGCAGCGCTTCCTGATCTCCAGGGACGAGCGCGGCGACCTTCTTCCAGCTCTCCAGCGCCTCGTTGGGACCGAAGTGGCGCATCGCTCGGGCGTGGAGACGCGCGGCTACCAGTGGGTCGTCCTGGATCTGCACGCCCAGGGCGGCCGCCATCGTCTCCCGCATGGACGGAAGGTCCCGGTCAGAGAGGAGGCTGAGCGCGTTGCCGATCATCCAGAAGGAGGGGTTCTCCACCAGGGTCTCGAGCAGCTCCCGTTGCGGCGGCGTCAGCGTGTTCGTCGCCTTCTCCTCCCCGAACGTGGCGGTGAGCGCCGCCCCGAGCACGCCTACCGAGTCGAAGTCGTCTGCCGTCCGGAGGAGCTCGAGCAGCTTGGGCAGGGCCGACTGCAGCAGCTCCCTGCCGAGCAGGGGGAGGAGACCGCCGACGTCGCCGACGAGCCCGGTGTCCTGGATCGGGAGAGCCTCGTAGCGCTTGGCCAGGGTCGGATCGCTCAATGCCCCCACGAGCACGTTCGCCATCTCGGCCGTGGCCGCGCTCCGCCGCGCGCAGCCCATCGCCAGGGTGACCCGGACGAGCGGATCCGCTTCGGCGGCGAAGAGCTTCGCGAGCGAAGCTTCCTCCCCTCGCGGAGTGAGGTGGATGAGCGCGAAGGCCAGCATCGCGCGGACGCTGGGCGAGGAATCCTGGCCGTAGCGGTCGCGGAGCAGCGCCGCCACGCCATTCCGCCCGGAGAAGGCGTGGAGCCCGGCCAGCACGTGGAGCGCGTGCAGCGCCACCTTCGGACCGCCGTGGATCAGGAGGTTCAGGCACAGGGGCACCGCGGGCTCGGCGGCCGCTTCGCACTCCGCCAGGAGCGCGCGCGTCTCGCCGTAGTCCTCCATCGGCTTGGGAGGATCTCCCCAGATGGGTCCGGAACCGGTGACCGGTCCGTAGGTCGACGAGAACGACCCGGCGACGCAGTGCGAGAGGAGGTCGAGCAGCTCAGGGAGAGAGGGCGCATTCTTCTGCGCCGCGAGCTCGATCAGGAAGGGGATGGCCTTGGCGGTTGCGGGGTAGCGCGTCCCCTGGTGGAAGATGTTCCCGAACGCCTCGTGCATGGCCTCGGCGCGCTCATCGGGGTTGCGAGAACCCAGCGCCCGGAGCATGCCCGGGACGTCGTCGGCGGGACCGTAGGCGTGGGAAAGGGCTGACCAGTCAATCTCGTCCAGGCGCTCGAGCATGTCTGCTCTTACCCACGGTCAGCGCGGGGTGTGAAAGATGTTCACTGCACCTCGTACGAGCTCCAGCGCTCGTACAGGTTTCCCCCGCCCGGCGAGGCGAGCCCGAGCTGGAACCAGACCACGCCGTTGGCGATCTCGCCCTCCTCGCGCCAGAGCACGTCGTCGAGCGTGTACGGCCCTTCGAGCTCCGAGAGGTCCGCGTCTTCTCTCGGCCGGAAGCGGACGACCACGGACCACCCAGCCGGCAGCGGCTTGTCCACCGCCGCGCGGATGCCGATGCCGTCCTCTCCGCGCTCGAAGGTGGCGCGCGGCCTCGGCAGCTCCGCCAGCGCGAGCTTCTCTTTCTCCACCAGCGCGCGCAGCTCGAGCTGCAGCTCGGAGAGGACGTGGGCCAGATCCATGCCCTCCGACTGGAGCACGTCCTGCCACCGCGCGAAGGGCGCCAGGTGGTCCGGAGCGTCCGGGTTGGAGGTGGCCCGGGAGATCCGCCGCACGGCGTCCTCGCCGTAGAGGCGGATCAGCGTCCGGGTGAGGCGCTCTCCGAACGGGTAGAAGAGCTCGCGGTCCAGCGCCCGCTCCAGAGCAGCCGGGTCGAGGAGGAGATCCGCCGTGAGCGTCCGCCGGGACCAGGTCGCCGCCACCAGCAGCGCCTTCACCGGGGACTCCTGCTCCTCGGGGAAGAGGACGCGCTCGACATACGTCGCGTAGCCCTCGTCCAGGAGCGCGAACGGCTGCCAGCGCTCCCAGAGGTTCGGATCCCGCTCCCGGGCGAGCAGCACGTGGGTGGTCTCGTGCGCCAGCACCGCGAGCAACAGCTCATCGCTCGCGGAGGTGAGATCCATCCGCAGCATCTCCTCCTTGGCGGTCCCGAGCGTGTGCCGCGTGCTCCCGGTGAGGCTGGCGCGAACGCGCTCGCCGGGAGCGACTTCCAGCACCTTGGCCACGCGCTCGAAGACGGCGTCCCCTTCGCGCAAGAGCAGCTGGGCGCGGTGGCGCATGTGGTCCGGGTAGGTGAACTCGTAGTGCTTCGTGGTCGCCCGGGCCAGGGTGCTGGTCGGGGCGGCGACTACCCCCGCGGAGCCGGAAGGCTCGTCGGCGTCGTCCCGGTCGCTCATCGCGATCGCCGCCACCGCCCCCACCAGCGCCACGGCGCTGAGGCCGGTGACGAACGCCCCCAGCACCGGTCCAGCCAGGCGCTTGCGGAGCCCTTCGAGCGCACGTCCTGCCAGCCCGGTGAAGAGCGCCAGCGACAGCCCTGCCGCCGCGAGCGCGAGCGGGAGCTGGACGCGCAGCGCGTCCGCGCGCAGGTGCCAGTGCCCGCCGTCAATCCGCAGTTCCGCCAGCGCGAGCGGCTGCAGCGAGTCCAGCCCGGGCACGTACCGGCGCAGGGTGGCCAGGCCCGCGGCCGCGAGCGCCAGGACCAGCCAGCGCAGCTGGCGCAGGAAGGAGAGCGAGGCGGCCAGCGTGAGCGCGCAGAACGTCATGAGCGCGTAGCCGAGCAACCCGAGCGGCAGGACATGGGCGGGGAGCGGCGCCTCGAGCGTGCCCCGGGCCAGGTAGGTGGGCACCAGCACCACGGCGATCGCCGTGAGTGGAAAGGAGAGGACGGCCGCCCAGGCAACGGCGAGCTTCACCAGGAAGATCCGCGCCGGAGAGATGGGGAGGGCGCAGAGGAAGTCGAGCGTCCCGTCGTCCTGCTCCCGGGTGAAGAGGCCTCCTCCCACGAACAGCGCGAGCGCGAAGGTGAAGCCGGCGATCACCGCGTTGCGCGCGAAGAGCTCATCGAACCGCGCCTGGAGGCTGGACGCGAAGAAGCCCTGGCCCAGCATGTCGACGGTGACCTCCACCACGACGAACAGCAGCGCCAGCGCGAGGAAGGGCGCGGCCTCCCGCAGCTCCTTGCGCGCCAGCGTGGCGCTCACGGGATCACCGTGCGGTGGGCGGCGAGCCGCGCGGCGCAATCCAACGCCGGAGAGTCGACCTCGAGCGTGAACAGCCACCGCTGACCTGGCAGGAGCGTCACCGGCGCCGTGGCCCCATCGGCCGGCTGGACCACCTCCTGCCGCTCCAGCAGCGCCTCCCAGTGGTACCCCTCGAGCGGGCGCAGGCGCGCGTAGCGGAGGCTGTACGGGAGCGGGCTGGGACCACCCAGCCAATGCCGCAGCGAAGCGCCCTGGCGGTCCTCACCCGCGGACGCGACCTCCAGGTGGGGTTCCAGCGCAAGCAGGGGCGCCAGCGCTTCACGCCGCGCCTTCAGCGCCGCGGACTGCTTGGCGTCCCACTCGGAGAGGAACGACGCGAGGTCGACCCCGTGCGCTTCGAACATGCTCTTCACGCCGCGGCTGCCGAACAGCTTCTCTCCCGCGCCGCTGGGAGGTCGCAGCACGTCGCGGCTGAGCGCGCGGAACCGCTCGGCGCCGAGCTTCTGGGCGAGCAGCGCGATCCCCTCGCCCGCGAGCGCGCCGGTGCCGCAGGAGCCAGCGGTCTCCATGGCCCACAGCCAGTCCTCGGCGCGGGAGGGCGTCACGCCGCGCGCCACCGCGAAGGCGGCGCGCAGGGCCGTCTGGTCGCTCGCGGGCTGGTTGCGCCGGGCGTACCAGTACGCGAAGCCATCCAGGAACCAGTGCCGCCGCTCGTCGTTGCTGCGGGACGACCAGTCCACGAGCAGCTCGTGCACCACGTACTCGCGGAAGCCGTCCGCGTCGAAGCGCGGCGCGCCAAAGTTGGCCTGGAGCACCAGCCCATCCCGGTCCGTGAGCGGCGCGCGGCGGTACGCGTCCGCGTCCAGCTCCGGCCAGGGCACCAGCGCCACGCTCCGGGGCGTCGGGAAGTCGAAGTAGCGCTGCACCGAGAGGATGTCCTCGGCCACCCCGCGCGCCACCTCCAGCATCTGCTCCCGGTCCATCCCTTCCGCGAAGCCGATCTGGAGGTGGAGCCCCTCCCGGTCCAGCGCCTCGCTCTGCGCGAGCGCGAAGGGCACCTTCGGCTTCTCCTGCTGCGCGAAGGCGATGAAGGAGAAGAAGAGCAGGAAGACGCCCACCACGAAGGACTTCTCGCGGTGGGTCATCTTCCGCGCGAGCTGATCCGTGATTGTCCCGTCCCGCGCGCCGGCGAGCGCGAACGCGGCGGCGATGCAGCCAGCGCCGAGCGCGAGCGACTGCGCCAGCGGCTTCCAGATCGCCTGGCGGTCCGAATAGACGAAGTCCCCGGAGAGCAGCGCGAACGGGCCGAACTGCGCGGCGTCGAACGCGCTCAGATCGTCCGCGGCCCACACCGCGGCGATCGCGGCGATCACCAGGGGGAAGCGGTACCGGCCGAGCAGCGCGGTGAGCGCGGTGAAGCCCCAACCCGCGAAGCAGGCGCCGAGCATCCGCAGGAACGCCATGCGCAGCTGCGGCTCGGTGACGGACTCGTGCCCGCGCGTGGCGACCTTGGCCAACGCCAGCCCGAGCACCACCGCCACGGTGAGCGCCGCCATTCCCAGCAAGAGCTTCTGCGCGAGGATCCGCGTCCGGGAGAGCGGGAGGCTCTCCAGGAACAGCGCGGTGGGTGAGCCCAGCTCCCGGGCCACCAGCCGGCCGCTCAGGAAGAAGCACCCGAGCACGGCGAGGAGCCGCGCATAGGGGATCAGCACCTCGAGCTTGCTGACGCTGCCTTCGTCGGCCTTCGAGAGGCTCTCGGTGAGCACGAAGATCGCCAGGAAGCCGAAGAACACGAGGAGCACCGCGCCGTGCTCGCGCAGGTCCTTGCGCCACAGCGGAGGGATCATCCCGCCACCGGCCCGCGCGCGAAGGCGAGGAAGATCTCCGAGAGCGAGAGCGACTGGAGCTCCATGCCGCTGGGGTCGTGCGCGCCCCACGCCTCCGGCGCCGCGAGGACGATCTGCGCCCGCCGCCCGTCCGCGCCCGGAGGCTCCTCGCGCAAAAGCCGCGCTCCGGTGGGCAGGGCAGGGGGGAGCTCCGGCGCGCTGAGCACCTTGCGGACGGACGCGCCGAGCTCCGCCTGGGTCCCCTGCCACTGCAGGCGGCCGCCGTGCAGGATCCCCACGCGGTCCGCCAGTGGCTCGAGCTCCGAGACGAGGTGGGAGGAGAGGAGGATGGTCTGCTGCTCCTGCCGCGCGTGGGAGGCGAGCAGCTCGTGCACCTCCACCCGCATCACCGGGTCCAGCCCCGCCGTGGGCTCGTCGAGCAGGAGCACCTCCGGCTTGTGGGCCAGCGCCAGCGCGATCCCCAGCTTGGTGCGGGTGCCGCCGGAGAGCTGCGCCGCCTTGCGGTCGACCGGGATCTCCAGCTGGCGCAGCAGCGCCGCGAAGGTCTCCTCCCGGAACGATGGGTAGAAGCCCTGAACGAACCGCCCCAGCTGCGTGGCGGTCATCCACGGGTAGAAGGACTGCTCCTGGGAGACGTAGCCCAGGTGCGCTCGCTCCCGCGCGCCCATCTTCTTGTGGCTCTTGCCGAGCAGCTCGATCCGCCCCGCGTCCGGCTTGAGCAGGCCGCAGAGGAGCTTGAGGGTGGTGGTCTTCCCCGCGCCGTTGCGTCCCAAGAAGCCGTAGATCTCCCCGCGGCGCAGCTCCAGCCCCACGCCGTCCACCGCGCGGACCTTGCCGAACGCCCGCGTCAGCCCTTCGGTCCTCAAGACCACGGGCGGGGGCGCGGGCGGCAGCGGTGCCTCGAGGATCGGCGCCGCCGAAGGCTCCACCGGTTCGACCATGGCGCGGCAGGCTACAGCGGAATGGCCGCTGCTCCACGCGCCGGGCTTCGTGGAATACCTCGATTTCCCCACACCGCGTGCTAAGAGGCCGTCGCGGGGAGGGGACATGTTCTGCGTGCTGTGCGGCCTTGGCGAAGGTAACGCTGGCGTGCCCGCCGTCGCCTCGTCGCGCGTATGCCCGTGAGCCCCACGCCGGCCCCGCCGTCGTTTGACGACGCGGACCTTCAGCTCAAGGACTGGGCGCTCACCGTGCTCCCGGGCGTGAAGGTCAGCTTCACGCCGCCCGCCGACGGCGCGGAAGGGGAGCAGGTCCACCTTCACCTCCTCGAGCTCGCGCAGGACCCTCCCGCGCGCACCCAGCGGCGCGCCCCGCTGCGGGTGCGGCTGCGCTACCTGGTGGCCGCCTCGGCGAAGGAGCCGTCCGCCGCGCACCGGCTGCTCGGCGAGCTGCTCTTCTCCGCGCTCGCTCGCGAGGACGTGGAGGTGGACGAGGCCCCGGTCCCGCTCGCGCTCTGGTCCGCGCTGAAGGTCGCGCCGCGCGCCGCCTTCATCCTCCAGGTGCCCTTCACCCGCGAGCTCCCGGAGCTGCGCGGGCCGCTGGTCCGCAAGCCGCTCGTGCAGCACCTGGTGGTGGGCAGCCCGCTCCACGGGCAGGTGCTCGGCCCGGGGGACTTCCCGATCGCGGGCGCCTCCGTGGAGGTGCCTTCGCTCTCGCTCTCCGCGCGGACGGACGCGCGCGGCCGCTTCACCTTCGCCAACGTCCCGGTCTCCCCGCCCGCGCAGCTGGTGGTGCGCGCGAAGGGGGACGTGCAGGCCTTCACCGCGCCCGCCTCGCTCGATGGGCCGGTGACCATTCGCTTCCAGCTGAAGGAGGGGTGACGTGCCGAACTATCAGACGCCCGGCGTGTACGTGGAGGAGGTCTCGACCGGGCCGAGACCGATCGAGGCGGTGGGCAGCAGCTGCGCGGCCTTCCTCGGCTACGCGCCGGATCTCTCCGCCCACGTCCACGATCCCACGGCGATCAACAACTGGACCCAGTTCGTGAAGGAGTTCGCGGACGTCCCGGACGCCAAGAGCACGCACCTCTCCCGCGCCGTCTACGCCTTCTTCGACAACGGCGGCTCGCGCTGCTTCGTGGTGAACCTGGGCAAGGACGGCGTGCTCGCCGGCAAGACGGTGGGCACGCAGCGCCAGGGCGTGGCCGCGCTGGAGGAGGTGGACGAGGTGGCGATCGTCGCCGCCCCCGGCTTCACCGATCCCGGCTCCTACGACGCGGTGCTGTCGCACTGCGAAAAGATGAAGGACCGGGTGGCGATCCTCGACTCGCCGGAGGAGATCCCCAAGCTCGAGCTGCTGGCGAACGTGGCCACCGAGGAGGTGAAGCCGCCGTCCGCCACCGGGACCCGCGCTCGCGGCGCCGCCGCCGCTGCCGCCGCGGCGGACGCCGGCGCGGACGGCACCCGCCCCAAGCCCGCGGGCTTGAAGCCGCGCTCCTCGCCCGGTGGCTATGGCGCCGTCTACGCGCCGTGGATCACCGTGCGCGATCCGTTCGACTCCAGCCTGCTCAACGTCCCGCCCTCCGGCGCGGTGGCCGGCATCTACGCGCGCACGGACGGGACGCGCGGCGTGCACAAGGCGCCCGCCAACGAGATCGTCCGCGGGGCGCTCAACGTGGCGTACCGGATCACCAAGGAGGATCAGGGCAACCTGAACCAGGCCGGGGTGAACTGCATCCGCTTCTTCCCCACGGACGGGATCCGGATCTGGGGCGCGCGCACGCTCGCCGACGATCCGCAGTGGCGCTACATCAACGTGCGCCGCCTCTTCAACATGGTGGAGGAGTCGATCGCCCGGTCCACCCGTTGGGTGGTGTTCGAGCCGAACGACCAGACGCTCTGGAAGTCGATCAAGCGGGACGTGGGGGCCTTCCTCACGCGCCTGTGGCGGGACGGCGCGCTGATGGGCGCCACGCCTGACCAGGCCTTCTTCGTGAAGTGCGACGAGGAGACCAACCCGCCGGACGTGATCGACTCCGGCACCGTGGTGACGCTCATCGGGATCGCCCCGGTGAAGCCCGCCGAGTTCATCGTCTTCCGGATTGGGCAGCACACCGGGGGAACCGACGTGAAGACGGAAGAGAAGAAGGAGAAGCCGGATGCCTGACGCCAAGCCAGCACCCACGCCCCCCGCAGGCGGAGAGCAGGCCGCGGCCGGTCCTGCCAAGCGCCTGGATCCGTTCCGCGCCTACAACTTCCGGCTCCTCGTGGACAAGGTGAACGAAGGCCACTTCACCCAGTTCTCCGGGATCGGGATCAAGGTGCAGCCGATCCGCTACCGGGAGGGCGGGGAGAACTCCATCGTCCACCAGCTCGCCGGCCCGGTGGAGTACGCCGAGGTGGTGCTCAAGTACGGGCTCACCAAGTCGCCCGAGCTCTGGGCGTGGTTCAAGAAGTCGCTCGAGGGCAAGCCGGATCCACGCCACGTCTCCATCGTCATGCTCGGGCCGGGCGGCGTGGGCGAGCGGCTGCGCTGGAACCTGAACGACTGCTGGCCCTGCGAGTTCCGCGGCGCGCCGCTGGACGCGCTCGGACGCGAGGTGGCGGTGGAGACGCTCAGCCTCGTCTACGAGTCGGTCACGCGCGAGTAGGCCATGGAGCAGACCAGCCTTCGACAGGAGCTGCTGCTCGCCGCCGCGCGCTGGGCGCGGCGGTGGGCGGACTCGGTGCTCGAACGAGCGCCGGCGCGTCCGGTTCCTGCTCCGGCCCCGCCCGCACCCAAACCGGCGCTCCCCGAGCCTCGGATCGGCCTCTTCGAAGAGGAGGGGCCGCCGGAGCACTGGCTGGCGCGCGTGCGGGAAGGCGCGCCGGAGCTCCTCGCCGGGCTGGAGGCGCCGCTGCGCGCCCAGCCCGCGCGCGCGGCTCGGCCAGCGCCACCTCCCGCGTACCCAGAGGATCCACCCCTGCCCGCGGCCTTCTTCGGCTACTCGGAGCCGCCCTCGCAGCCGCCCTTGGCGCCCGAGCCGCGCTTCTACCCGCGCGCCGCGGCGGTCCCTCCGTCGTCGCCTCGGGTCTCGCGCGACACCGCGCCCGGCCCTGCCAGGGTTCCCGCGCCTGCGTTCGCTACGGCGCCCACGTGGCCGCCGCTGGAGCCCCGTTTCGTTGCCGCGCCCGCCCAGCCGGTGGGCGTGGCTGAGCCCGGCAGGGTGGCCGCGGCCGCGCCCGCGCTGGCGCCGAGCGAGTCGCCGGCGAGCGGCGTGGCCACGCCGAGCGGGCAGGTGCTCCGCTTTGGGCCCCGCGCGCAGCGTCTTCCTCTGGAGCCCAGGTTCTCGGAGCAGCAGGAGCCCCGCCCAGCGCCAGACCCTGCGCGCCCCGCGCCGCCGCCGCGCGCCGAGCCGCTGGCTCCCCGGTACGAAGGCGCGCCGCCAGAGCGCGCCCCCGTCCCTGTGGGTTACCTCGCGCCCCGCGCGCGGGACGCGGCGCCGGCGCCTTCCTTCGCCCCCGCGCCAGAGCCCTGGCCCGAGCTGCCGGACGAGGCCCCCTCCGGCGAGGCGCCTGACGTGAGCTCGCGCGAGCGCGAGCGGTTGCGCCGCCTGGATCGGGAGCAGCGAGGCGACTGATGGAGCGCGTCGCCTTCTTGATCGAAGCCACCGGCGAGCGGATTGGCTGCATGCTGAACCCCAACAGCGTGCTGGTGCGCCGCGCGGCGGGGCTGCGGCCTTTGCAGTCCCTGGGTGGCGGGGCGAGCGGCAGCGGCACCACGGATGACCCGCTGCTCTTCAGCGGCGGCGGCACCACCGAGCTGTTGCTGGAGCTGCTCTTCGATGTCTCCGTGGGCGGGTCCACCGTGCACGGCGAGGACGTGCGCGAGCTCACCCGGCCGCTCTGGGGGCTCGCGGAGAACGGCGCGCTGGTGGAGGGCGAGCGCCGGCCGCCTCGCGTGCGGCTGGTGTGGGGCAAGCGCTGGAACTTCGCCGGCGTGGTGGCCGCGGTGGCGGAGCGGCTGGAGCACTTCACCGCGGACGGCGCGCCCCGGCGCTCGTGGATGAAGATGCGCCTGCTGCGCGTGGAGGACCGTCCCTCCCAGGACGACTCGCCGATCGTCCCCGCGGAGCTCACCCCCGGGGCCGGCGGCGGGGGCGACGACGAGGAGCTGCTGGACGTGCACGAGGTCCTCGGCGAGGGGCAGGAGGCGGGCGCGCCTTCGGACGGCCCGCGTCCTCCGGGCGAGCGGCTGGACGAGATCGCCGCGCGCTACTTCGGAGATCCGGCGGCGTGGCGGCAGATCGCGGACGCGAACGGGCTCGATGATCCCCTGCGGATCCCCGGCGGCACGGTGCTGCAGATCCCCTCGGGGAGGTCCTCGTGAGCGCGCTGCGCGGCGTCCCCACCGTGGAGGTGCGGCTGGACGGCGAGCTGCTCGCGCCCGAAGCCCTGGACGCGCTCGCGCAGGTGCGGGTGCAGCAGCGGCTCTCCCTGCCCACGCTCTGCGAGCTCACCTTCGCCGGTCCGGCGGGCGCGCTCTCGCGGCGCGGCGTACAGACCGGCGCTCGGCTGGAGGTGCGGCTGGGGGCCGCGCGCGAGCCGCTCTTCTCCGGCGAGGTGACGGCGGTGGAGCTCTCCCACGGGCCAGCGCGCGCGTTCGGCCTGCGGCTGCGCGCGTACGATCCGCTCCACCGGCTGCGCAAGCGTCAGCCCGTCCGCGCCCACGTGGAGATCACGGTGGAGGAGCTGGCCTCCGAGCTGGCCTCTGAAGTGGGGCTCTCGGTGCGCTGCGGAGCCTCGGTCCCCCTCTGGCGCCACCTGGTCCAGCACCGCGAGTCCGACCTGGAGTTCCTCGCCGAGCTCGCCGGCCGCGCCGGGCTCTATTTGACCCTTCGCGGGGATGTGCTCCACCTCGGCTCGCTCGAGGGCGTGGACGATGGCCCGGCGCTGCTCCTGGGCGAGAACCTGCTGGAGGCGCAGCTGGAGCTCAACGCGGACGCCGCCTGCCGGTCGGTGAGCGCCGCCGGCTGGAACGTGCGGGACGTGGACGTGCTGGCCGCCCGGGCGGGCGGGGCGCGCTCCGGGCGCGAGGTGCGCGCCGAGGCGTCCCCGGCCTCCGTGGGCGGTACCGGCGAGCGCACCCTGGTGGACGAGCGCGGGGAGAGCGAGGCCCACGTCGAGGGCGCGGCGCAGGCGGAGCTGGACCGGCGCGCGGCCCGCGAGGTGATCTTCCGGGGCGTGGCGCAAGGCGACGGGGCGCTCCGGCCGCTGGCGCGCGTGGAGGTGCGCGGCGTGGCGGAGTCGGTGGCGGGCACCTACGTGCTCACCGGCGTCACCCACACGGTGGACGCGCAGCGGGGCTACCTCTGCGAGCTCTCCAGCGAGCCGCCCGAGCCCAGGCGCCGGGCCACCGCCGCCGCCGTGGCGCTGGGGGTGGTGACGCGGGTGGACGGCGGGAGCGGGCGGGTGCGGGTCCGGCTGCCGGCGCACGCGGACGTGGAGACGGACTGGATCCAGGTGGCCTCGCTCGGCGCGGGGGCAGGGAAGGGGCTCACGCTCGTGCCGGACGTGGACGATCAGGTGCTCGTCCTCTTCGCCCACGAAGACCCCTCCCAGGGCGTGGTGCTGGGCGGGCTCTACGGCCAGGACGGGCCGCCGGACTCCGGGATTGAGGAGGGCAACGTCCGCCGCTTCACGCTGCAGACGCGCTCCGGCCACAAGCTGCGCTTCGACGACAACACCAAGGCGATGCGCTTCGAAGATGCGCAGGGCAGTTTTCTCGAGCTCACGCCTGAGGGCGTGGTGCTGCGCTCGAAGGTGCCGCTCACGGTCGAGGCGCCCGGGCAGCCGGTGGTCATCCGCGGCGACACCATCGACTTCAGGAGGGGCTGATGGGTCATCCGTTCACCCCGAGAGGCTGTGACTCTTTCTCGGAAGTCCCCCCACCGTTCACCCCGAGAGGCTGTGAGCCTATCGAGGCCGTAGCTCCCCCGTTCACCCCGAGCGTAGCGCCGCAGGCGCGTAGTCGAGGGGCGGCACGCGCGCTCGAAGCGGCGTTGAGTGGATCACGAGCTCGGTGCCGCCCCTCGACTACGGGACTTCGTCCCTACGCTCGGGGTGAACGGGGGCGCTCAGCGCCTGGAGGTTCCCGCCCATGAAGCTGCTCACCGAGGACGCGCTCATCCTCTGCAAGCACGTGATCGGCAAGGTCAGCCTCTCGCCCTCCCAGCATTGGGTGAGCGTGGAGGGACGGATGCTCCTGGTGGACGCGGACCCGGAGAACCGGAGCATCTCCGGCTGCCCCAACTACGGCGTGACGATGAAGCCGTGCACGCACACGTTGAAGGTCGCCGTGGGCTACTCCACGTTCCTGCGGATCGACGGGCAGCGGATCTGCTTGGACACGGTGGAGGGCTTCACGGACGGCACGCCGCCCGGCGTGGTCACCTACAACGTGAAGCACCCGGGGCAGGTCCTCGTGGCGGGGGACGCATGAGCCTGCCTCGCGAGCGCGCCTTCCGCTTCCTCCACCCGGACCTGGATCAGAGCGCCGGGACGAGCGGCCTGCGCGTGGGCGCCACCGGCGGCCTGGAGATGGTGGACGAGCACGCCTCGGTCCGCCAGGCGGTGCTGCTCTTGCTCTCCACCATCCCCGGCGAGCGGGTGATGCGCCCCGGCTACGGCTGCGAGCTGCACCGGCTGCTCTTCTCTCCCAACGACGACACCACCGCGGGCCTGGCCATCCACTACGTCCGCCAGGCGCTGGAGCGCTGGGAGCCGCGGGTGGAGGTGCTGGCGGTGGACGCCAACCGCAGTGAGGAGTCCCCCGGCCGCCTCGACGTGAGCGTCGAGTACCGGGTCCGCGCCACGCGCCGCCGCGAGCAGCTGGTGCTCCCCATCTCTCTCTCCGGCGAGGTTGACTGATGTCGCTGCCCTCTCCCAACCTGGA
The DNA here is from genome assembly GCA_044229415.1 of Myxococcaceae bacterium. Lineage (GTDB taxonomy): Bacteria > Myxococcota > Myxococcia > Myxococcales > Myxococcaceae > JBGATB01. The sequence continues at coordinate 200,654 of JBGATB010000003.1, forward strand.
TGACCGGACGTTCCACGATCTCGTCCTGGAGGCGCAGGCGCGGATCACCCAGACCTGCCCGTCCTGGACGGACCTCACGCCGCACGACCCCGGCATGGTGCTGCTGGAGCTCTTCGCGCACCTGACGGACACGATGATCTACCGGCTGAACCGCGTGCCCGAGAAGGCGTACGTGGAGTTCCTCCGGCTGATCGGCGTGAAGCTCTCGCCTCCCGCGGCGGCGACCGCGCGGCTCGTCTTCAGCCTGGAGCGGCCGCTCGCGCGCGCGGTGGAGATCCCTCGAGGCACCAAGGTCACCACCGAGCGCAACGACGCGAGCGCCGCGCCGATCGTCTTCTCCACCGCCAACCCCGCGCGGATCGAGCCCGGGCAATCCAGCGTGGAGGTGCTCGCCCACCACGCGGAGCAGAGCGAGGAGGTGCTCGGCAAGGGTACCGGCGCGCCGGGGCTCTCCCTCCGGGTGAAGTGGCCGCCGGTGGTGGCCCGCACCGGGGACGAGCTGGACCTGGTGGTGGGCGTGGAGGCGGCCCAGGGCGAGCTCGACGATCGCGCGCCCGCTCGCGAGGCGGACGGCAAGGCCTTCCGCGTCTGGCGCGAGGTGGAGAGCTTCACCGCCCCCGGGCGGGATCCCTTCGTCTACGTGGCGGACCGGATGACCGGGGTGATCACCTTCGCGCCCGCGGCGCAGCTGAGCTTGCCCTCGGGCGTGCTCGCCGCCGCGCCGAGCGCGCTCGCGGCGGTGCCACCCCTGGATCGGGAGATCCGCGCCTGGTACCGCCGCGGCGGTGGCCCCTCCGGCAACGTGGCGGCGAACACGCTCACCGTCGTGAAGTCCGAGCTGCCGGACAAGCTGAAGGTGACCAACCCGCAGCCGGCCGTGGGAGGCCGTGCGGCGGAGTCGCTCGACAACGCGCTGATCCGCGGGCCAGAGGAGATCCACTCCCTGCGCCGCGCCGTCACCGCGCGCGACTTCGAGGTGCTGGCGCTCAAGAGCTCCGGGGCGATCGCCAGGGCCAAGGCGTTCACCCAGGCGCAGCTGTGGCGCCACGCGCCCGCCGGGACGGTGGAGGTGCTGCTGGTGCCGGACCTGCCGCCGGCGGTGCGGGGCTCGGGTGACGAAGGCGTGACCCCCGCGGCGCTGCGCTCCCACCAGACGGAGGACGCGCGCAAGCGGATCCAGGCGGAGCTGGACGAGCGCCGGCCGCTGGGGACCAGCTGCCTGGTCAACTGGGCCCGCTACAAGGCGGTGGCGGTGCGCTCGCGCGTGGTGGCCCACCGCGCGGAGGACCCGGCGGCGATCCGCAAGCGCGTGCTCGCGCAGCTCTACCGGAGCGTGAACCCGCTGCCGCACGTGGACGGGATCGTGGACACCCGCGAGGCCGCGGGCGTGGAGCGCGCCGGCAGCGGCTGGCGGTTTGGCCGCGCCATCCGCGCCTCCAACGTCTACGACGTGCTGCTCTCCGAGCCGGGCGTGGCCCACGTGGAGGCGGTGCGGCTGGTGGTGGAGGAGGTGCCCGCGGCGGTGAAGGGGCTCGCGGCGGATCTCTTCCAGCCGAACACCTGGTACGCCGCCAGCGGGGAGACGCTCTTCCGCTCGGTGAACGACGCGGACGGCTGGGAGCCCGCCGGCGTCTTCGCCAACGAGGACGTGGACTGCGTGGAGGCGCACCCCCAGCGGCCGGGCTTGATCGCCGTGGCGGCGCGGCTCGCGCAGGACGCCAACCACTCGCGCCTGCACCTCTCGGTGGACTGTGGCGAGACCTGGGAGGCCGCCACCCAGACGCTGGACGCGATCGAAGACCTCGCCTGGACCACGCGCGAAGGCGTACCGGTGCTCTTCATCGCCACGCGGGTGGGCTTGTTCGAGCTGGCGCTGCAGCAAGGCGCCAAGCCGCTGCCGGTGGTGATCGATCCGGCGGACCAGGACCTGGGCGTGTGGGCGGTGGCCAGCTCGGTGGACTTCTCCGGCACCTGGCGGGTCGCCGCCGCGATGATGCAGAGCCGCGGCGTCTTCGGCTCCGAGCAGGGCGGACGCAAGGGCTCCTTCAACCCACTGGGGCTCTCCGGCGAGGACGTCCGGGTGCTGGAGATCCAGAAGGACGGGCCGCGCACCTTCCTCTGGGCGGGGTTCGCGGCGGCGAGCGGCGCGGACACCGGCAAGGGCTGCGCCGCGCTCGAGGTGACCACCGACCTCAAGGGGAAGTGGGGCGCCTGGAGCAAGAACTGGGACGGCGGCAGCTGCCTGGCGATCAGCTTCTCCGGCTCCACCGTCTACGCGGGCACCCACCGCAACGGCGTGCTCTGGGTGGACTCGAGCCGCGAGGGCGCGAACTGGCGCCGCCCCGAGGTCGGCAGCGGGCTGCCGCTGCGCCAGCAGGAGCGGCTCTTCCACCCGGTGCAGGCGCTGGCGGCCAAGCCGGGCGGCGGGCTGCTGCTCGCGGGCGGTCCGGGCGGCGTGGTCCGCAGCCCCAACGCCGAGGTCTACGAGCCCTGCTCGCAGAAGGAGTACTCGGAGTCCCAGAAGGTCACCCTGCCTCCCACGTGGCTGTTCTGCTCGGGGAAGCACGAGATCGAGGTGGTGCAGGAAGATGCAACCGCCGGAGATTGAGCGGCTGCTCCCGGGGGTGATTCAGCGCACCCTCGAGGATGGCAGCCCGCTGCGAGCGCTGGTGGAGGTCATGTCCGCGCTCCACGCGCCGTCCGAGGCCGCGCTGGCGGCGCTGGAGGCGAACTTCGATCCGCGCCGCGCGCCGGACGCGTTCGTGCCGTTCCTCGCCCGGTGGGTGAACCTCGAGTTGCGGATCACCACCGGGCTCGGGCGCCAGCGCGAGCTGATCGCCGCCGCGGCCGAGCTCTCCCAGTGGCGCGGCACGGCCAAGGGGCTGATCCGCTTCCTGGTCACCGCCACCGGGCTCGCCGGCTTCACCGTGGACGAGCAGCTTCGCGACGAGCGCGGCGCCCTGCGGCCCTTTCACGTTCGAGTCAACGCGCCGGCGGAGGCCGCCGCGCACCGCGCCATGGTGGAGCAGATCATCGAGCGCGAGAAACCCGCCTACGTCACCTACGAGCTGCGCTTCCTGCCTCCTTCCAGGACCTAGAGAGAGCCATGCCCCGCGCCTTCGACATCGTCCCGCTCGTCCCCTCGGTGAAGCCCAACGCCCAGGGCAAGGCCGAGCTGAGCTTCAGCGTCTCCAACAAGCTCAACCGCGCGGTGCGCGCCAAGGCGACGCCCGAGGCCGAGGGCTCCACCCGGAAGGAGTGGCTCTCCGTGGTCGGCGCCGCCGAGCGCGACTTCGCCGCGGACGGGACGCAGCAGATCACCATCCAGGTCCAAGCGCCCCCCGGCACGCCGCCCGGCACCTACGGGCTCCATCTATTGGTGGCCACGCTCAACAACCCGGACGAGGAGTATGCGAACGGGCCGGCGGTGAACGTGGAGGTGCCCGCCACCGAGCCGCCCGCCAAGCCGTTCCCGTGGTGGATCGTGGCGCTGGCGGTGGGGGTGCTGGTGATCGGCGGCGGCGCGATGCTCCTCTTCTCCAAGCTCAAGGGCGCCAACATCGGCGATCCCTGCGATGGCCCCAGCGCGTGCGGCGAGAAGCTCGTCTGCGTGGAGAAGACGTGCCTGGCCAAGGCTGGCGGGAAGTGTGACGCGGACAAGGACTGCGAGACGCAGGTCTGCAAGAACGAGGTCTGCGCGCCGGTGGTGGCGGGCAGCCCGTGCCTGGCGGGGAGCCGCTGCCCTTCGCTCATGTCGTGCGTCGGCGGGAAGTGCCTCGGCGAGCGCGGCTACGCCACCTGCGCCACGCCGGCGGACTGCGCCACCGGCTTCTGCAAGGGAACCACCTGTGACTTCCGGCCGCCGGGCGCCAACTGCGTCAACGACTCCGGCTGTCCGCCGAACCAGCGCTGTATCACCCTCACCGAGGGGATGATCTGCGCCCTGCGCAAGGGCGAGCCGTGCGACGGAGATCTCCAGTGCGCGAGCCTCTACTGCCCGCCCACCAACAAGTGCTCCCGGGATGACGGCTGCTCGGAGGCCACCGAGCGCGAGGACTGCCGCCCAGGCGTGCAGGTCTGTCGCGGCAACGCGTGCGTGAAGGTGAACGGCCAGAACTGCGACCAGCCCGCCAAGTGCGCCAGCAACTACTGCCTGGCGGGGAAGTGCGCCGCCTGCAGCACCGCGCTCGACTGCGGGCCGCTCACGCTCTTCAACTGCGTCAGCGGCGTCTGCAGGCACAAGCTCAAGGTCTTCGAGGGCGTGCGCTCGCTCCCAGCCGAGGTGGTCGAGGACTCGCGGCGGAACTTGTTCAAGCTGCGCATCAACAACCCATGAAGCCCGTCACCGTGGTGCTGATCCTCGCGCTGATCGCGCTGCTGGCGCTCGACGTGGTCTTCGTGGGGGTCGGCGTGAGCGGGCAAGCGCCGGAGCCGAAGCGCCTGGTCGACCGTGCGAAGGCGTGGTTCGCGAAGACGCCGCGCGTCTCCCGCGCGGAGATGGAGCTGTGCAGCGATCCAGTCGTCTTCAGCAAAACGAAGCCTTGCGCAGTGGTCGTCAAGCCGTCCGGCGAGCTGTTGCGCAAGCTGGTGCTGAACACGGACGACGACGTGCAGATCGAGCTGCGCAACGCCCCGGACGAGGAGAAGCCCGTGGTGATCAAGTTCCGGCCGGACGGGCGCCGGAAGGACGTGGAGGTCTCCGTTCGAGGCAAGGGCGCCTGGCTGAGCGTCCTGTGCCTGGAGCCGAAGAACCCCACCCCACAGAACCCGGGCTGCGAGTTCATCCCGTGAGCTCCCAACGGTCACCCCGAGAGGCTGTGAACCTATCGGGCGCGTATCTCCCCCCGGTCACCCCGAGCGTAGGGCCGCAGGCCCGTAGTCGAGGGGCGGCACCCAAGCTCGAAGTTCCTCCGCGCTACCTGGGCTTGCGCCCCACCACGTCCAGCAACGCCGGAGCGATCAGCAATGAGCCCGGACGTCGCTGGGCAGCCAGCCAGCGCCGCCTCAAGCTCCGCGCCAGCGCGGGCGTGAACGGGGCGATTCCGCCGTAGCGCTCCATGACGCCGAGGAAGTACGTGGAGAGCCACTCCCACGTCGGCGAGCCGGGCGCGCCCACCTTCAGCGTCGGCAGCACCTCCACGCCGGTGAGCCCCGCGCGCAGGAACAGCTCCGGCAGCTTGCTGCCCACGCTCGCGTCGCCGCCCACCTGGGCGAAGAAGCCGAGGTCCGCGGCCAGGAAGCGCTCCCACTCCGGCGGACGCGGCACCATGTCCAGCGTGGCGCGGTGGTAGTCCTCGATGGCGAGCACGCCGCCCGGCTTGAGCGCGCGGACCAGCTGCCGCACGCAGCGCTCCGGGCGCGGGAGGAAGAGGAAAACCCAGCGCGCGAAGACGAGATCGTACGTCCGCTCCGGCAGCCGGGCGTCGGCGAGCTCATCGAGCCACAAGTGGCCCTCGCCGAGCCGGTCACGCTGGGCAATCGCCTTCGCGCGGGCCTCGAAGTCCGGCGCCCGCTCCACCGCATCCACCGGGCCCCGCACGCGCCGGCGCAGCTCCCGGTGCAGCGTGCCGGAGCCCGGGCCGATCTCCAGGACGCGCCAGCCAGGCCGGACGCCAAGCCGGTCGAAGAGCGCGTGCGCCACGGGGTCCCAGAGGGCCGCCTGCGCCTCGAGCCGGGCGGTCTCCTTCTTCGAGTAGCCGAGCAGGTATCCGGAGCTCTTCTTCGCCATGGCGGGGACGGATAACGCACGAGACCGGACCCGGCGACCCGATTCTTGCGCCAATGTCACCGAGCGCCCCGCAGTCAGCTGCGAGAGATCTCCGGCCAGTGCGCGAGGATCGCAGCGACGGTGTTCCGGACGCGGGGGACGTTGTCGCGGCGCAGGTAGTCGTCCAAGACCCAACGCGCCTCCTCGAGCGCCGGAGCTTCGAGTAGGCGCGGTGGGTTCCGGTTCATCCCCTCGCCACGGCCCGGTGAGGGTCCACGCATTTCCAGGAGCCCATCCAGCGCTACCAAGCTCAGCGGACGACCTCGGGAGAGCCATGCGCAGACGCGCGGCCAGGAGAGCTGAGAACACGCCGCGATCCGTCCCCAAGTCTCCGTGACAGGGGAGGTGACGTTCGTTTCGAGCCAATCGAGGGTGTCCGCGGATCGCAGGTGCGCGAGCAGATGCACGTTCTCCTGGCGCTGCCTGGGGTCCATCTGCTGCAGCGCATCCATAAGGATGCGACGGGCCTCGGCCGCTGGAAGGCTGAGGCTGAGGGCTTCGACATAACCCCCGATCTCGCCCCTGCCGTGCTCGCCCCAGAGCGCCCGAACAAATCCTGCTGCGCCGTCTCGAAGGGCTTTCGCGGCCAGCTCCGCGGCGGTGATGGGGACCGCGGCATTGGCTGCGTAGGCAGTTACCCGGCGCCCGAGCGCTTCGAGAAGGGCGCCCGGCGGGTGCTCCCTGAGCGCGGTAACCAAGGGGGCAGCCTGCGCGGATGACCTCCGCGAGAACGCGAAATCGAGCAGTCGGTCCAGGTCGTGGCGGACTTGATCCAGACGGGGAGCCGGAAGGCCGCCTCGCACGGGATGCGCGGCCCGGCCCTCCTCATCGTAGAACGCCTCCGCGAGCGGCCCGGCAAAGGCGGTGTGCAGGCCGGCGAGGTTGAACCATTCCAGTGGGGTGAGCTCTTCGCGCTTCACCGAGCGCGCTGCTGCCTTGCACAGCTGGAAGGACACTCCAGGCTCGGCCTCGTGCGCGATCTCCGCGGGATGCGTCCGGTGGGCTTGGCAGAGAGGTCCGGTCATCTGGGGCGGAAGTACCGCGTCGGCCAGCTTCAGGGCAACCCCGGGCGCGTTGTCGGCTTCACGCCCGCTCTTTCTCGAGCCGGATCGACTTCACCGTGGCGATCAGCGCGCCGATCGCCATCAGCACCGCCCAGACGATCCCCACGATCGCCACGATGATCGCCGCCAGCGCGTCCGTGATGCTGGCGAGGAACCGCGGCACCACGCCGTGCAGGAAGGCGACGATCACGTTGCAGAGCAGGGAGAGGGCGATCACGATCACCAGCCCCTTGTTCTGGAGGAAGCGCGGCTGCGAGAGCACCAGCAGCACCGCGAACACCACCTTCAGCACCATGATCAGCGTGAGCATCGTCGCCGCGCCGCCGCGCGGGAAGGAGCCCCAGATCGCCACGTACGCGGCGGTGCCGAACGGGGCGGCGAGGAAGAGCCCCACCATCAGCATCAGCAGGGCGAACGTGACCATCACCATCATGATCCCGCCCAGTACACAGAGGATCGTGAGGATCAGCGTCACCGGCCCCTGCACCCGCCCCTGGATCCGCTGCGGCGCCACGAGCGACAGCGTGATCAGCACGATCGTGAAGAGCAGGAGTCCGTCGAGCAGCGCGAGGTAGGGGATCCCGAAGCCGGGCCTGGGCGGGGGCGAGCTCTTGCGCGCCTCCTTCATGTCCGCGATGCGGCCGGGGATGAAGATCTCCGGCAGAGAAGGCTCGGTCTGGCGGATCTGCTCGCGGAGCTCCAGGTCCGTGGGCTGGGGAACGGTGAGGAAGTTGCTGCCGATCTCCAGGCAGAAGGCCAGCGCGAGCGCGAAGGCGGCGCCGAGGAAGAGCGGCTTGCGCAGGGAGTCCAGGCCCATGGCGCTACGGCACGCCCGCGCAGTCGCGCTGCAGCTTCGCCCTGGCGTCCGGGTCCAGCGTCGAGAGCCCGTGCGGCGAGAGGCGCCGCATCTGCTTGCAGCGCTCGGTCTTGTCCACCTCCAGCGTGAAGAACTTCCGCGTCACGTTGGTGGCCTTCAAGGGCTCGCCCTTGTTCAGGTAGAGGCGCTCCAGCATCAGGTAGCTCTCCTCGTTGCGAGGCTGCTCCTTCTGGTGCTCCTCGAGCTCCTTGATCGCCTCGTCGACCTTGCCCTCCTTCTCCAGGGTGGCGGCGCGGTTGATCCGCTCGAAGTTGGCGCAGAAGGGGCGCAGTGCGCCGACCTTGCCAGTCACCGGGGCGGCGCCGAGCGCGCGGGTGTCCACCGACTGGAAGAGCAGACACCTTCGGGTGCGCGGCTCGTCGTCCGTGGCCTGGAGCACGGTGTCGAGCACCTTGGCCGCCTCCGCCGGCTTCCCCTTGCGCTGCAGCGTCTGTGCGAAGCGGATGTCGGTGAGCGCCTCCTGCTGGTCCTGCGCGGTGCCCTCCCACGCGGTGGAGGGCGCGGCCTTGAGCTGGGCGCGGACGCGGATCCCGTCGTTGTAGGTCTTCACCGCGTCCTCCACGCGCCCCACGTCCAGGTAGACGTCCGCCAGCCGGCGGTGCGCCTCGGTGTGGCGCGGGTCCGCCTTCACCGCCTTCTCGAGCAGCTGCACCCGCTGGGGCGCGGAGGGCAGGCGCACGCCCAGCTCGTAGAAGGCGCGGGCGTCCGTCCGGGTGGGGGCGGCCACGTTGGCGCGCTTCTGCACCAGCCCCTGGAACATCTGCAGCGACTGCTGCTTCATCGCCGCGCGCTGAGGGTCCGCCTTGGGCTTGGCGAGCGCCTGGTTCCAGCGGGCCTGCGCCAGGGCGAGCTCCACCTCCTCGTTCTCCGGATCCGCGCGCAGGGCGCGGTTGAGCAGCTCCTGCGCTTGCTCGCACCCGGCCGCGTCCCAGCCATCCGAGGCGCAGCTCTGTTCGAACTGGTCGAGCCCCTTGGCGGCCAGCGCCTTCGCGTCCTCTTGCGCGAGCGCCGCGGGGCAGAGGAGCAGGGTGGCGAGGAGGGCCGTGCGCATGGGGTGGCTCACAGGTTCACGTGGACGTGATCCGCGAAGGGATCGTCGCACTCGAGGAAGGTGGCGGCGCCGCGCTCGGTGAAGGACTTGCCGCTGGGCGCGGCGGCGAGCTCCCCGGCCTGCTCCACCAGGCACATGGCGTGCGCGGCGGTCTTCCCCGGCAGCTCCAGCGTGCGCGGGTCGATGTCCAGGGCCAGGCCGCGGGTGTGGAGGCTGTTGCGGGTGATCGACCCCGCGGCGCGGTTGCGCTGCGGGTTGCGGTAGGCGCTGCTGACGAAGCGCTCGAGGTCCACGAACGTCCGCCGGTTGTTGGCCACCGTCTCCGCCTTGCCGTTGGGGCCGGCGAGGATCGCCCCCGCGCAGCGCCCGTTCACCACCGGGCCGGCGCAGCGGTCGTCGCCTTGCGGATCGGTGTCCCCCAGCGGCCCCACGTTGAAGATCGCCGGTCCGGGATCCACCACCACGGTGTTCGCCGGCAGCCCGGTGCGGCCCACGGGAACCCGCTGCACGTCGTTGTTGGTGAGCGTGCGCAGGTGGCTGGTCATCCCCGCGAGCAGCGTCTCCAGGCCGTTCTTCTTCTCCTCGGCGATCACCGTGTAGTTGCCGGTGTTGAAGCGCGGCCGGCTCGGCGGGACGATCTGCGCGGCCGTGGGCTGGAAGTGGGTGGCGTAGTCCAGGTACTCCTGCCGCAGGACATCTCCCTCCTCCTGCCGGATGAAGAGCGTCTGGGGCAGCTTTGCCTCCAGCCGCTTGCCGTCCAGCTCGAGGAACGCGAGCACCTCGTACTCGAGCGCCGGGTTCGGCTTGCGGCTCCCGTTCTGGCCGATCTTCGAGCTGCCCGCGAACGTGAGCGCCGGCCCCAGCTCCGTCATCACCTTGGCCGGGCCGGTGGCGTCCCCCTTCGGGGTGACGGCCCAGCGCAGGTTGCCCACCAGCCCATCAGCCCCGGCGAGCCGTGCCCTCACGACCGTCCGGTCGGTGGGCGCGAGGAACGACATCCGGCGGGTGACGGCGGAGGGCTCGGTGAACGCCTCCACGATCTCCAGCTTCAGCGCGGTGCCGCGGCAGGTGCCCTGGGTGCACCGGTCGTCCACCGTGAAGGGGTCTTCGTCCGTGCAGACGGCGCGCTCGGGGGCGCCGCGGCAGTCCTTGCGCACCACCGGGGCGCTGGGGCCGGCGTCTGGGCGCTCGGCGGTGGTCGTCCCAGTGTCGGAGGACGTCCCACCCTTCGAGCAGCCCCACAGCGTGAACGTCGCCAAGAGCAGCCAGCCGAGTGCTCGCACAGCCCCCCTCCCATGACCCAGGTGCGCGCGGCAGGGTACCAGCGGAAGATCCGGTCTGGCAGCTTTTCCCGCGCTGGGGGCCAGGCCCGTCCACCCTTGATTCCACCTGGACGGTCGATTACTTGCCTACGCCTCACCCTCCCAAACCAGGACGCATCCCTCACATGGCCTCGACCCTCCCGTTCACCGACACGTTCCCGCGCCGCCACATCGGACCGGACGAGCTCGAGATCCAGGAGATGCTCAAGACGCTGGAGCTCGGCTCGCTGGACGGGCTGATCGACCAGGTCGTCCCCAAGGCGATCCGGCACGACAAGCCGCTGCGCCTGCCGCCGGGGAAGACCGAGTTCGAGCTGCTCGCCGAGGCGCAGGGCGTGGCGGCGCAGAACCAGGTCTTCCGCTCGTACCTCGGGATGGGGTTCTCGGACACGATCACCCCGCCGGTGATCCTCCGGAACATCCTGGAGAGCCCGGGCTGGTACACGCAGTACACGCCGTACCAGGCGGAGATCGCCCAGGGCCGGCTCGAGGCGCTGCTCAACTACCAGACGATGATCATCGACCTCACCGGGATGGAGATCGCCAACGCGTCCCTGCTCGACGAGGCCACCGCCGCCGCCGAGGCCATGGCCATGGCGCACGCGGTGAAGGCAGGGGAGGGGAAGCAGACCTTCTTCGTCTCCGAGCTCTGCCACCCGCAGAACGTGGAGGTGGTGAGGACCCGCGCCGAGCCGCTGGGGATCCAGGTCGTCGTCGGCGATCACCGCACCTTCGACTTCAAGACCCCGCTCTTCGGCGCGCTGCTGCAGTACCCGGCCACGGACGGCGCGCTGCATGACTACCGCGCCTTCGTGGAGAAGGCGCACGCGGCGGACGCGCTGGTGGTGGTGGCCGCGGATCTCCTCGCGCTCACGCTGCTCACTCCGCCCGGCGAGTTCGGCGCGGACGTGGTGGTGGGCAACTCGCAGCGCTTTGGCGTGCCGATGGGCTACGGCGGCCCGCACGCGGCGTTCTTCGCCACGCGCACCGGCTTTGCCCGCAACATGCCCGGCCGGCTCATCGGCGTGTCGGTGGATGCCAACGGGCAGCCGGCGCTGCGCATGGCGCTGCAGACGCGCGAGCAGCACATCCGCCGCGAGAAGGCCACCAGCAACATCTGCACGGCGCAGGTGCTGCTCGCGGTCACCGCGTCGATGTACGCCGTGTACCACGGCCCCAAGGGGCTCAAGGCGATCGCCGAGCGGGTGCACGGGCTCACCCGCGTCTTCTCCGCCGGCCTGGCCAAGCTCGGCTTCCGCGTGAAGCACGATGACTACTTCGACACCGTGCGCGTGGAGGGGACGCCGCAGCAGGTGAAGGCGATCCTCGCGCACGCCGAGGCCAAACGGGTCAACCTCCGCAAGCTGGACGACAAGGCGATCTCCATCTCGCTCGACGAGGCGGTGACGCCCGCCGAGCTGCACGCGCTCCTGGAGATCTTCGCCAGCGGCCGCCCGCTGGAGTTCACGCTGGAGGAGCTGGCGGGCTCCACCACTTCGGTCATCCGCGACGCCTTCCGCCGCACCAGCGCCTACCTCGCGCACCCCGTCTTCAACGTCCACCACTCCGAGACGGAGATGCTTCGGTACATGAAGGCGCTCGAGGCGAAGGATCTCTCGCTGACGCACTCGATGATCCCGCTCGGCTCCTGCACCATGAAGCTGAACGCCACGGCGGAGATGATCCCCGTCACCTGGTCGCAGTTCGGCCGGCTCCACCCGTTCGCGCCGCCCAAGCAGGCCGCGGGCTACGCGATCCTCTTCAAGCAGCTCGAGGACGCGCTGAAGGAGATCACCGGCTTCCACGGCGCCTCACTCCAGCCGAACGCCGGCTCGCAGGGCGAGTACGCCGGTCTGCTGGTGATCCGGAAGTTCCAGCACAGCAAGGGCGAGGGCCACCGCGACGTGTGCCTGATCCCGTCCTCTGCCCACGGCACCAACCCGGCGTCCGCGGTGATGGCCGGCTACAAGGTCGTCGTCGTCAAGTGCGACGAGATGGGCAACATCGACGTGCCGGACCTCAAGGAGAAGGTGGAGGCGCACCGCGCGAACCTGGCGGCGCTGATGGTGACCTACCCCTCCACGCACGGCGTGTTCGAGGAGGAGATCAAGCAGATCTGCACGTTGGTCCACGCGGCCGGCGGTCAGGTCTACATGGACGGCGCGAACCTCAACGCCCAGGTGGGGCTCTGCCGGCCGGGAGATCTGGGCGCGGACGTCTGTCACATCAACCTGCACAAGACCTTCTGCATCCCGCACGGCGGCGGCGGCCCGGGCATGGGGCCGATCTGCGTGGCGCAGCACCTCACGCCGTTCCTCCCCGGCCACTCGGTGGTCCGCACCGGCGGCGAGACCGGGATCGGCGCGGTCTCCGCGGCGCCGTGGGGCAGCGCCTCCATCCTCCCCATCAGCTGGGCGTACATCCAGATGATGGGCGGCGAGGGGCTCACCCAGGCCACCAAGGTCGCCATCCTCAACGCCAACTACGTGGCGAAGCGGCTCCACGCCCACTACCCGGTCTTGTACAGGGGCAAGCAGGGGCGGGTGGCGCACGAGTGCATCCTGGACATGCGCCACCTCAAGAAGAGCGCTGGGATCGAAGTGGAGGACATCGCCAAGCGGCTGATGGACTACGGCTTCCACGCGCCCACCGTCTCGTTCCCCGTGGCCAGCACGATGATGATCGAGCCGACGGAGAGCGAGTCCAAGGCGGAGCTGGACCGCTTCTGCGAGGCGATGATCTCCATCCGCAAGGAGATCCAGGAGGTGGAGGAGGGCAAGGCGCCGAAGGAGAACAACGTACTCAAGAACGCGCCCCACACCGCCGAGGTCCTCACCGCCGACAAGTGGGACCGGCCCTACACGCGCGAGCGCGCCGCCTTCCCAACGGCTTGGGTTCGCAAGAACAAGTTCTGGCCGTCGGTGGGGCGGATCAACAGCGTGCTCGGCGATCGGAAGCTCGTCTGCTCCTGCCCGCCGATCGAGGACTACGCACCCGCAGCCTGAGGAGTCGTTTCCGCGAGGGGGGACACATGGCAGCGAAGAAGCCGGTCAAGAAGCTCAAGGCGAAGGTGAAGGCCAAGGTCGCGGCGGTGAAGCGCGCGGTCGCGGCGAAGAAGCCGAAGAAGCCGCAGGCGATCCCGGACAACTACCCCACGATGATCCCGTTCGTGGTGCTCGAGCGCTGCGGTGAGGCGATCGAGTTCTTCAAGAACGTGTTCGGGGGCAAGGAGCGGATGCGGATGGGCATGCCCGACGGACGGGTCGCCCACGCCGAGCTCGGCTTCGGCACCTCGGTGCTGATGCTCGCGGACGTGCAGCCAGGCCATCCGGTCAGCAACGCCCGGCTCTCGCTCTACGTGAACGACTGTGACGCGGTCTACCGCCAGGCGATCTTGGCCGGAGCCCAGGGCAAGGCCGAGCCGAAGGACCAGTTCTATGGCGATCGCACCTGTCGCTTGATCGATCCGTTCGGCAACGAGTGGTCGATCATGACCCACTTCGAGGACGTCACGCCGGAGGAGATGAAGCGGCGTATGGCGGCGCTCGGCGGCTAGCGCCGCAGCGCCTGGATGTCTCGCCAGTCCCAGACCCTGCCAGGTGCCTCGTCCACGTTGGGCGGCCCGTCGTTCCAGCGCCACGGCGGATCCGCGGTGGCGCCTCGCGCGTGGACGCCTGCGCTCACGGACAAGAGGAGCACTGCACCCGCGGTGGCCAGCGCCCTCCGTGTCGGCGTGAGCGTGGGGATCGCCTCCAGCACTGGCAGCAGGAAGTAGACGAGGTAGGGCAGGACGTCCGTGAAGAAGCGCGGTCCGTACGAGTGGCCCGCCCACCAGTGGGGGAAGGCGGAGATCGACAGCCAGTGCAGGGCGACGATCGCCCCGAAAACCCCGTCCAGCAGCGTGAGGGTGCGGGCGCGCCACTTGATCGCGACGCCCACCGCGGCCAAAGCCAGGATCGGCGTGGTGGTGAGGAGCCCCCGGCTTGGGGAGATGAGGTTCCCCGCCAGCGCCTCGAGGAAGGTGGGGTTGCCCAACACGGCCAGCCGCTGCGGCTGGTGGTAGAGCGGCAGCAGCGTGCCGTACGTGAAGAGGCTCTGCGCGAAGAAGGGCAGGGCGACGAGCAGCACGCCCGCGGCGAAGGCCGGCACCTGCCGCCGGTGGCGGACGAGCACGTAGAGCCCCAGCAGCGCCGCCGCCCACGCGTTGGTGGGGCGCGAGACGTAGCCGAACGTGAGTGCCGCGCCCGCGGCGCTCAGCCACGGCCACGCGGTTGGGCGATGCGCCGCGCGCAGCAGCGCCCAGAGCGCGATGGAGGTGCACAGCAGGGAAGGCACGTGCTGCCACATGGCGCGGCTGGCGGTGCTCCAGGCGGACGTCGCGAAGGCGAAGGTGAGCGCGGCGATCAGCGCCGAGCGCCCTGAGGCCGCCTGCGCGAACGCCAGGAAGAGCAGCGCGGTGGTCAGCCCCACGAAGAGCGAGGCGATCACCATCTCCACCGTGGCGTAGAAGTCGAGATCCACCACGCCCACGCTCCAGAGCCCGCGCTCCCACTCGTGGACCTTGGCGGTGAGGCGGACGTCGTTCGCCACCAGCGGCGCCGCCAGCCGCACGAACTGGTCGAACGCGACCAGGCAGGGGAGCTCCAGCAGGGACGCGCCGATCGGGAAGTCGTTGTAGAGATGGCCGTTCTGCGTGTGCACCCCGTGCGGCGTCATCGCCGCGGTGAGCGCGTACTCGTCCAGGTCGATGTTCCCCTCGCGCAGCAGGCTCACCGCCACGGGGATGGACCAGTGCGAGTCGAACGCGGTCTTCACCGGGCAGACGGCGTGGACGCCCGCCACCACGGCGAACAGCGCGGCGGCGATCAGCGCGCGGTGACCTTCGACCCAGCCGGAGAAGCTGCTGCCCATCGCTTCGGCATAGCTCAGGCGAAGACGAAGCTGTTGACCTGCCGCGACGCCGGATCCGCCGCGGTCGGTCCCCGGAAGCGGGGGATGATCATCTCCACCCGCTCGAAGGTGGGGCCGATGGCGGACTGGATCTCGTTCAGGTTGCGGATCGAGTCCTCGAAGACCACCACCGTCGGGCCTATCCGTCGCAGCTCCTGCTGGCGGATGCCCTTGATCTCGGCGGAGGACTTCCCGGGGATCCGGTCCATCATCACGTACGGCGACGCGATCCCAGCGTTGTCCAGCGCGGCGAGCGTGGCCGGGCGGCGGCCCGAGTTCCGCGCGGTGTTGATCACCGCCTTGCCGCCCAGCGCCTCGAAGCGGGTGACGAAGTCGGCCAGGCCCTCGCTGGCGAGGTCCTGGGCCACCAGGTCGTCCAGCCAGAAGGCGCGGTTGAAGACGGCGTAGGGGCCGGAGCGCTTCGCCGCGTCTTTGCTCATGCCTTCGAGCGCGGCGAGCTCGGGGTAGCGGTCCATCAAGCCGGTCTCGCGCAGGTAGGCGCGGAAGTCGCTCAGCGGGTGGCGAGGCAGGACGCGCAGCCGCTCCGGCTGGGCAAGCTCGCGGATGCCGAACTGGGCAGAGAGCTCGCGCAGGCCGTGCTCCGTCCGCAGCTCCGGCCGCATCGCCGCGAAGTCGAGGTCGATCTGCGCCACCGGCGTGCGCCCCTGCCGGCGGACCCGCGCGGCGCGAGCGAAGATGTCGTCGAAGACGGCCTGCTGCACCAGCTCCGGGATGCGCGGAGGCGGGCGGACCGGCAGCAGCGCGGCCGCGGCAGGGCGCGCCACGCCCGCGCGTGCGGGCGTCCAGAGCTCGGGGATCACGCCCCGAACCACGCCGCCAATGAGCTCATTGCCTGCCACGAAGGGGTTGTCCGGCCAGGCCGTCCCCTCGTTTCAAGGAAAAGAGAAAAGCGGCTTGGCAGATCCGACGAAATTGCCGGAAATGGTCCCCATTTCCGGTTCCGGGCCTACTTCCGCTTGGCGTGGCGCGGCAGAGGGCACGACTCGTAGCCGTGCCGCTCGTCCCACTGCTGGTGGTAGTCCTCGGCGATCCAGAAGGCGCCCGCGGGGAGGATCTCGGTGGTGATCCTGTCCTGCAGGTGGGTCTGCTCGTCCTCGCGCGAGGCCAACGCAGCCGCCTGCTGCTCGGGGCCGAAGGTGAAGATCGCCGAGCGGTAGTTGTCCCCCACGTCCGGCCCCTGGCGGTTGCGCGTAGTGGGATCGTGCGAGGCCCAGAACAGCTGCAGGAGCTGGGCGTAGGTGATCTTCTGCGGATCGAACTCCACCAGCACCGCCTCGGCGTGGCCGGTGGTGTGCTCGCAGACCTCCTCGTACGTGGGGTTGGCCTTGTTCCCGCCGATGTAGCCCACCGCGGTGGCCACCACGCCCGGCGTCTTGCGGAAGCGGTTCTCCACGCCCCAGAAGCAGCCTTGCGCGAAGACGGCGAGCTGGTTCCCGCCGTCCGCCTTGAGCGGCGTGCCGTGCCCCACGTGGCCGGGACGGGTGCCCACGCGCGCCACGCCTCCGCGCTCTGCGCCGCGCGCCACGCAGGCGGCGCCAAAGACGACCAGGGCGGCGAAAACGCCGGTCAACGCGAGCTCTTTCATCGGGGAGTCCTCCAGGGGTCCGTAGGCATCTACGCGCGAACGCGGGCCCGCGTTACCCCGGCTCAGTTCGCCTGGCGGAACAGGCGCATCCTCGGCCCCCCGCTCATCTCCAGGAAGAAGCCGA
The DNA here is from genome assembly GCA_044229415.1 of Myxococcaceae bacterium. GTDB lineage: Bacteria > Myxococcota > Myxococcia > Myxococcales > Myxococcaceae > JBGATB01. The sequence continues at coordinate 217,415 of JBGATB010000003.1, forward strand.
AGGAGAAGCGCACGGTCGAGTCCCCGGTGATCAACCCGGGCGGCGGGTTGGGGAAGGGCTGGGCCCGTTCGAAGGACTGCACGGCCTCCAGGTCCAGGAAGTCCAGGCCGCAGCTCTTCTCGACGTAGACCTCCTTCACCATCCCTCGCTCGTTGAGCGTCACGTTGAGCACGGTGTACCGGTCGCGCCCCCCGTAGATGTTGCCGGACGGATCGCGCTGCCGCAGCGAGGTGCCCGGATCCCAGTGCATTCCCACGCTCTGCTTCACGCGGTTGAAGAAGCTGGCGTACTTCCACTCCTTCGTATTGAGGAAGGTGCCCTCTCCCTCGTCCACGTCCCCCAGGTGGTCGTTCGGCGCCGCGCCGGAGATCTTGTCCAGCACGGACGCGGAAGGGATGAGCGTGAGCACCCCGTTCACGCCCTTGCGGCCGGCCGAGGCCTCGTCCTGCTCACCCGCTTGGGCGCCCGGGGTGATCTTGAGCCGGTTCGAGTTGCCGACGATCTCCGCGCTCTCGGACTGGTTGCTCACGTCCGCGCCCGGGCCGGGCAGCTTCGGGTCGGTCTTCATCGCGACTTCCGAGCGGCGCTTGGTGTCCGGAACCTCGAAGATGTTCTTCTGGTCGCGCGGATCGCGCAGCGGGCGGTCGTCGTTGCCCATCCCGTTGTTGCCGGCGACCTGGGCCTTGTCCACGTCATCGTGGCCGGCGTTCTCCTGCGGCTTGCTGGTGGTCCGCTGCGGCATGGCGTTCCGGTAGAACGCGGTCTGCTCCTTCGCCTTGGTCTCCTTCTTCACCTTGTTGCTCTTCTCGGCGAGGTACTTGGCGTCCGGGTCTTCCTGGTCGTTGCCGGGCGCCACGTCCACCACCTGGCCGTCCGGGCGGACCTCGTTCTTCTTCTTCTCCGGCTCCGGCGGCTTGGGCGCCTGGGCGAGCGGCGTGGGGCGCTCCTCGGTGCTCGTGCTCGGCTTGGCCTCGCCGCGGTTCTTGGCCCACTGCTGCGAGCTGATCGGCCGCATCGCCACCGAGCTCGGCAGGTTGCGCCGCCGCGGCTCCGCGGGGCCCAGGTGCAGCAGCGAAAGGAAGATCAGGAAGACGACGAAGGCGAAGTGGAAGAGCAGAGCGAGCCCGGCCGCCAACACCAGGCGCGATGCCGCTCGTCTCCTCCTCCGCTCAGCTCTCGGCGTCATGCTCGCCACGGGCGTGAGTTTAACCGCGCTCCACTCCGCTTCGTTTCCGTCTGGGCAGAGTGCCCACTCGACCCCCGCCCCTTCAAGTGGCGGCGCGTCGTTCAATGGCCACGTATTTCGAAGGGTTAGGAAGCGGAGTCAGTAAACCCGCGAGACCTGCGCGCCGTTGAAATAGTGGCGCAGGATCCCGCGGTAATTCTGTCCGGCTTCGGCACGGCCTATGGCGCCCGTCTGACACAGCCCGACGCCGTGGCCCCAGCCACCCCCCTTGAACACCCACCCCGTCACCACGCCCCTGTCGTCCTTTTCGGGCGAGACCAGGAACATCGCGCTGTTGAGCATCCCGAAGAACCGCCGGATGTTCAGCTCGCCCCGCAGCTGGGTGGCGCCCCGCTCGCCGGCCACGGTCATCAGCCGCGCCCGGCCGGACACCCCCCGCTCTGTCACGGAGAGTGCGTGCACCTTGCCGATCTCCAGCGAGGCGGCGAAGGCATCCACCTCCGCCGCGGTGAAGCGCCGCTCCCAGCGGTACTTGGCCGGGGCGGTGAGGGTGGCCAGGCGGCAGGCCGCGGGCAGGGGCGTCTCCAGGAACTTCGCGAGCTCCTTCGGCGTGGGCGCGCCGGGGGGAGGGGAGATCAGGTCCGGACGCCCCCGCAGGTTCGGGTTGGGGACGCCGCCCCAGACCACGTCGTTGTCCTCGGAGTGGCCGCCGCAGATCGCGCTGTAGACGGAGTCCACCAGCCGCCCGTCCTTGCCGAAGATCCCTTCACCGCGCGTGGCGTCCACCGCCGCGTTGGTGCTGTTCGCCTCGCCGCTCTTGCCCTTGTAGACGGCGCAGTGCTGCTCGCTGCACAGCAGGTACGGGTCCGCCAGGTGCTTGAGGCCGATCTTCGCGAGCACCTCGCCGCGCGCGGTCACCGCCTGGGCCTTGAGCGCCTCCAGGTGCGCGCGGGAGAAGATCTCCGCGGGGACCAGGCCGTAGAGCAGCTGCTCGAGCGAGACCAGGTTCACCACCGCGAGCTTCCCGTGGCGGTCAAAGGTGAGCTGGAGCGCGCCCCGGTAGCTGCGGTCCTCGAAGCCGTGGGACGGGTAGCCCACGTCGAACTCCACCTCGCGGACGTCGAAGCCGGTGTCGTCCAGCGTCTCCGCCTCGATCCGGTCCTGCGCCAGCGCCAGGGACGCGCCGGCCTCGTCGAAGAGCTCCAGCACGCCGGTGGAGGCGCGCTGCAGCTCCTCGAAGAGCGTGGTGCGCAGGCCGTGGGCACGCAGCAGCTCCGCCTGGCGCGTGGCCGCGGCCTCCGCGCTGTCGAAGCCGCCCTCGAGCAAGAGGAGGTAGCGGCGGTTGTCGATCACCTTGCCGGAGATCCCGTACACCGAGCCGAGCACCTGGTTGCGAAGGCGGAGCCCCTTCTGCTCCCACTCCGCCTGCTCCTTCGCCAGCGAGGCCTTGTCCTCGAACCGGAACTCCGCCAGCTGCACCACGTAGCGCAGCTTCGCCGGCTCGCCGTGCACCCGCCGGACCTTGAAGAGCGCCCCCGCCGGCGCCTCCACCGTCTTCTCCACCGGGCCGAACGCGCGCAGCCGCATCCGCCCGCGCGGGGAGAAGAAGACCTCCTCCGCGTTCTCCATCAGCCGGATGGAGAGGCGGGGATCTCCCCGCTTGAAGTCCAGCCGCTTCGGCGGCGGGGCGAAGAGCTGCTCCACCGTGCCAGGGCCGGCATCCACGCCCCGGTCTCCACGAGCGAAGTCGAGGGGGGCCGGGGACCCGGCATCCGGGCTGGCGCCTTGCTCGAGCGCCCCTCGACTTCGCTCGGGGGGAACGGCTGCGTTCGGGCTTGTGGGCTCCTCCAGCGGCCCTCGACTTCGCTCGGGGTGAACGGAAGCGTCCTCGGCGCCGGCATCCTCCACGGCCGGGGGAGCCGGCGCCGGCGTGAGCATGGGCTCCGCACGCCGCGCGGTGCTGCCGGCGGGCACGCAGGAGACCACGAGGAGCAGCGCCAGGCGGTGGAGGCCCACGGCCGCGCACCGTACCGCAGAAAGTGGCCGCCGCTTCATCCCGTCCGCTACAGCCCGAGCTGCTTGGCGATGATCTCGTTCATGATCTCGCTGGTGCCGCCGCCGATCGGCCCGAGCCGCGCATCCCGCCAGTGGCGCTGGATGTCGTACTCCATCATGTAGCCCGCACCGCCGTGCAGCTGGAGCGCGCGGTCCGCCACCCGGCAGCACATCTCGGTGGCCACCTTCTTTGCCATCGACGTCTGCGCCACCGCCATCTCGCCGTCCGCGTGCAGCCGCAGCGCGTGGTAGGTGAGCTGCCGCGCGGCCTCGAGCTCCGTGGCCATGTCCGCGAGCGCGTGGCGGACCAGCTGCAGCTTCGCCAGCGGACCGCCGAACGCGCGCCGGTCGTGCGCGAAGCGCAGCGCCTCCTCCAGGATCTGCTGGCCCGCGCCCACCGCGCCGAGCGCCATCGCCAGGCGCTCCCACTGGAAGTTCCCCATGATCTGGTAGAAGCCCTGTCCCTCCTGCCCGAGCAGGTTCTCGGCCGGGACGCGGCAGCCCTCGAACACCAGCTCCGCGGTGTCGGACGCGCGCCAGCCGAGCTTCTCCAGCTTCCTCCCCACTGAAAAGCCGGGGGTGCCGCGCTCTATCAGGAGCATGGACAGGCCGCGGTGCCCCGCCCGCGGATCCGTCTTCACCGCGAGCACCACGAAGTCCGCGCGCACGCCATTGGTGATGTACGTCTTGGCGCCGTCCACCACGAAGACGTCTCCCTCACGCCGCGCGGTGGTGCGCAGCCCGGCCACGTCCGAGCCCGCGTCCGGCTCGGTGATCGCCAGCGCGCCGATCTTCTCCCCGCGGATGGCGGGCGCGAGGAAGCGCTCCTTCTGCGCCTCGGTGCCGAAGAGGTGGATGGGGCCGGTGGAGATGACGAACTGCGCGCCCAGCCCTGCGGCCACGCCGCCCGAGCCACAGCGCCCCAACTCCTCGAGCAGCACGGCCTCGTACAGGAAGCCGGCGTTCGTCCCCCCGTACGCCTCCGGGTACTTGAGGCCCAGCCAGCCCAGCTCGCCGAACCGGGTGTAGAGCGCGCGCGGGAACTCCTGACGCTCCTCCCACTCCGTGGCGTGGGGGCGCAGCTCCTTCTCGATCACCGACCGCACCGTGCGGCGGAAGGCCTCGTGCTCCTCCAGGAACAGCCCGTGACCTGACAACATGGCGCGCTCCTTCAGTTCCTTGACCGACTCGAAGCGGGACGCGTATAAGCCGAGCCGCTGTCGGCGCCATAGCCAAGTGGTAAGGCAAAGGTCTGCAAAACCTTCATTCCCCGGTTCGAATCCGGGTGGCGCCTTAGGACGGACGGAAGCGCGGTGAGGCCCGGAGCTAGCTGCGGCGCCGCCGCGCGGCGAGCGCCCCGAGCCCCAGCAGCCCGAGCGCCGCCAGCCCCGCCCCTCCCGCGCTCTGGCAGCCGCAGCCGCCCGGCGCGACCAGGCCGGCCTCTCCCGTGGGCACCTTGACGATGTACGGCGGGCCGGCGTCCGGCTCCGGCGTGCCGGCGTCCACCGGGCAGCTGTCCGCGGGCTCCACCGTGTACGTGAGCCCGGTGAGCGTGGCCGCGCCGGTGGAGGTGTTGCCGAGCGTGAAGAAGACCGCGCCGCCGCAGGGCACCGCGATCGGCACCGTGAGCGTGGCCATCCCCGCCGCCGCCGCGCCGCTGGCGATCTTGGCATCATGCGTGAGCGAGTTGCCGCCGCCTGGGGTGAAGGTGATCGGCTGGTTGTCCTTCGCGAGCAGGATCACCGCCGGCGCCGGCCCGCCCGGCACCGCGCCGCCGGAGAGGGTGGCCTTCACGGTCAGGCTCTTGGCCCCGGTGGAGACGCCCATCCGGAACTGGTGCGGGCCAGGGACGAGCGTGCCGCCTGCCAGCCCCGCCTCCTGCGTGCCGCCGATCCCGTAGAACTTGCGCCCGGCCACCGAGCCGGTGACGTCCACCACCTTGGAGCAGCCGGTGACCCCGCGCGCGGCGAAGACCTCCTTCATCTTGTTCTGCGCGTCCGCGATGCCAGGGAAGGCGATCGGCATCTGCGCGGAGACGATCGCCGCCGCGTCCACGAAGCCGGTGCTCGGCGTCATCGACACCAGCGCGGCGTAGATCGCGGCGTCGAACGTGCGCCCCTGGTCCGTGCCCTGGAAGAGATCCGTCCGGGCGCTCCACAGCGCGCCGGAGAAGTGCTGGCTGTCCTGGTGGACCTCGCCCCAGAGCACGTTCGGGCACTTCTCGGCGTTGGTGAGCTCCCGCAGGTTGCCTTCACCGGCGCCCAGCCGCGGCCCCACGTACTCGCCCACCCGCGGGTCCTGCCCGTACGCGCCGGCAATGAAGTCGGCGATGCCTTCGTGCAGCGCGCCGCCTTCGTTGTTGCCGGAGCGCGAGTCGATGGTGAAGGACTCGAAGGCGGCGGTGGCGTGGATCACCCCGTGGCCGAACTCGTGCCACAGCACCGGCGCGTCGTAGCCGAAGTCCGCATTGGTGCCCTGGAAGATCATCAGCGTGTCCACGTCCAGCGAGTACGCGTCCACCCGGAACTGGTCGAAGTTCTCCTTGGCGATGAAGGCCGCGTTGTCCGTGTGCGTGAGCGTGTTGGCCCTGAGGGGAAGCGTCATGCTCGAAATCGCTTCGTTTACGTTAGGCAAGGTCACGTTCGTCCATACCGCGGACTTCTTGCCCAGCTTGGCGTCGCGCGTCTGGAAGGGCGCAAAGCCGGCGTCGAGATTGAAGGGCCCCTTCGCCGCGAGCGAGAGCTCCTTCATGAAGTCGTAGACCTTGTTCACCTGGTAGTAGGCCTGGACTTCTACGAAGGGATCCGAGTTCGCGGGATTGTAGACGTCGACGATGGCCGTGCCGTCCTGGAGCACCTGCTTCGGCGTGGCGGGATCCACCGGCTCGTACATGTAGTTGCCGGCGTCGTGCACATTCACGTCCTGCGAGGCGCGCTGCAGACGCTGGCAGATGGCGATGTTGTACGGGATGTTGCCAAACCCCGGGATGGCCACGCTGCCCGTGGAGCGCTTGGAGCCCGCGTCCGGCTTGCAGTCCTCGGTGGGGCAGCAGTTGTAGGCGGTGAGCTGGTCCCCCTCGAGGTAGCCGCCGTCCCGGTCCGCCAAGAGATGTTCCACCTGCACGTTGGTGAGCGGCGCGCGTCCCACGCCCGCGTCCAGCCCGCCCGGGCTGCGCGCGTACACCTGCGCGTCGTTCGCCGCGTAGAACACCTTGTTGCGCGCCCAGAGGATCTGTCCCGTGGTGGCGTCCACGGCCACGAACCAGCTCTGCCGCGGGTCCAGCGACGGCACGTGCACCAGGTACCCGGCGTGGACCTCGTCCCCGGCGGGGAAGAGCACGCGCCGGAAGCCGCCCAGCGGGGCCCCCGAGCCGTCCCGCCGCGCCAGCGGCGTCCGCTCCGCGGCGAGCTCCTGCGCCCGGGCAGCGCTCACGTCCCAGCGCAGCACCGCGCGCTGGTAGGGGACCACGCTGGAGGAGAGCACGTAGACGCGCTGCTGCCGGTCCAGGGTGACGATCACCTTGGCGCCGTAGATGGGCAGCCCGTTGACCAGCTGCGGGAAGTGCAGCGCCCCGCCGAAGCGGGTGGAGAAGCCGGCGGGAGCGCCGAGCGTGGAGGTGAGCGGCAGCCCCAGCTCGTCCCGCCGGGACTCCACGTAGCGGCGCGCGGCGGCCGCGGGCTCGCCCGGCAGCGGCGGCGTGAGCACGCCCGTGGCGACGGTGAGGGGCGGCGAGGCGACGGCCGCCGCGACGAGGAGCGAGTGAGCAAGCGAGAGCATGGCGGGCGACGTTAACGAAAACTGCCACGCCCCAAAAGCAAACCCTCCGCGAGCGCGCGGGGGCTCCGTGCCCCTGACGCCTGCGCGAATTATCCATTGGAGATCTCCGAGGAAGAATCCGCGCGCAGGTCGCGTTACCGAAGGCGGAGGTCGCGCGTGGAACCGTCTATCTCTCCTCATGACCTGTTCCTGCGCCTGGGGGACGACGAGCTGCTCGTCCTCGACTGCCGCGACGATGACGACTGGAAGGGCCTCGGGGTGCACATCCCTGGGGCGCTCCGGATGACCGTCGACGAGCTGTCCCAGAGCGCGCAGGTGCTGCCGGACGACGAGCTGATCGTCATCTGCGGCAACTCCGACGGCAGGGACTGCCGCCGCGCCTACCGGCTGCTCAGCTTGTCAGGCCGCGAGGTGGTCTGCCTTCAAGGCGGGCTCGCCGCGTGGGTGACCGCGGGCTACCCCACCGAGCGCCACTTCTCGACCCAGCTGCCTCGTCACGCGTTGTCGGCCGCGGCCAGCTTGGGTCGATAACGCGCGCTAAAAGCGAGCTTCAAAACACTGGGCATGGAGCAGCGCGTTGCATTACTGTCCGCCGCGCGTTGAATGCTTCGGAGGGAGAAGTTCCATGGCCTATATCGTCGCCGAGCCCTGCATCAAGTGTAAGTACACCGACTGCGTCGAGGTTTGCCCCGTCAACTGCTTCTACGAGGGGAAGAACTTCCTCGTGATCCACCCCGACGAGTGCATCGACTGTGGCGCTTGTGAGCCCGTCTGCCCGACGAAGGCGATCTTCCCGGAGTCCGACCTCCCGGAGAAGTGGGCCGAGTACAAGCAGCTGAACGCCGACTTCGCCACCAAGTGGCCGAACATCTCGGAGAAGAAGGACGCGCTGCCGGAGGCCGAGGAGTTCAAGGAGAAGGAGGGCAAGCGCGCCCTCTTCGATCCGAGCGCGCCGTAGCCGCCGCTACCCCACGCTGAGCGAGGAGAGCTTCAACCCCCGCTCAGCGAGCGCATCCCGGATGCGCGAGAGATCTTCTGGCGCCGGAGGGCCGCTGCGCCCCCGGACCAGCAGCGCGACCTGGTTTCGTCCGGTCCGCTCCACCTGCACCTGCACGTCGATCGCGCCGTTCAGCGACAGCTCGAGCGCCGGGCGGCCGCTGCGAACGAAGGTGGCGATCCGATCCACCAGCTCCAGCGCCGCGGAGACCTTCGCCTGGACCGCCGCTTCGGGCCCCGGGTCTGGCAGGACGCCCGCGCCGGCGGCCGCCAACCGGGTGGGCCCCGGCGCCGCCGCGGGTGCGGGCTCTTGGTGGGGGCGGCTTCGGCCTTCCCCCGCGCCCTGAACGAACTCCTGAACCAGTTCCTTGCTGAGGACGTCCACCAGGCGCGAGCTCATACGTTCCTCGTTCCACGCCGCGGCCTCGGCGCGGTCCGCGACAAGACGCTTGACCTCGGCGTGCATTCCCACACGCGCCGACTCCAGCGCCATCGCTCGTGCCGGGAGAGCTTGCACCTTCGTGGCCACGCGCGTAGCCGCGGAAGCCGTGGGCTGGCTCCCTGGCGGGCGCGCCGCCGCAGGCGTTTTCTGGCGCGGCCGCATCAGACTCCTGAGGGTGTGCCGGAAGCGTGTCAGCTGCTCGCTCGCTCGCGGCCGATCGGCGGACCCGGTGGGGTTGACTTTCATGCGGCGCGGACAGAGCAGCGGGCGTGCCGCCCGGGGCGCTCCGCCAAGCCGTTGATCCCCGGCGCGCGGCCCACGGCGCGCCGCCCGCGTCCGTCTCGAACGTGGCCGTGGCGTCCGAATCCGCGGATGGAGCAACCGCGCTAGTGGGCGAAGCCGCCGGGCTGCCGGGGCGCCAGACCGGTGAGCTCGTTGGTGGCGAACGGGCACGCCGCCACCGCCGCGGGATCCACCAGCGTGGGGTTCTGCGCCCAGTCGCGGTCCTCGAAGAGCAGGGCGTCCCGCAGCTCCACCTCGTTGGCGCCCTTGGCGAGGCTCCAGAGCCGGCCGCGGACGATCACCCGCGTCCCGCGGGGGATCTTCGCCAGATCCAGGTACTGCTGCTCGGCGAGCCGGGCGATCACCTTCACCGGCGGCGGCCCCTTCTTCACGTAGCCGGGGACGTTGCGCAGAAGCGGGTTGACGGGCTCGGGGGTGATCTGCCGCCACTCGAGGTGGGCGACCAGGCCCGCCGGCTCCGCCACTGGCTCGGGCGCCTTCGCCTTGCCGCGCCCCTTGCGCGGCACCGCGCGCCGCTCGGTCCCCGCGTCGATCAGCTGCAGCCCGGCCCACGCCACGTCGCGATCCAGGTAGGCGTCCTTGAAGGCGGTCTCGGCGGTGTCCGCCACCGCGCTGGTGGCGCGGACCACCTCCACCTCGTAGCGCTCCTTGAGCGCCGGGAGGGTGAAGAGGAAGCTGTCCACCGGCTGGATGCCGTCCGCCAGGTAGCGCAGCTTGCCCATGTCCACCGTGAGCCGCGGGTTGAAGCTGGGCGCATTCTCCAGCCACGCCTGCGGCATCTCGCGATCGATCAAGACGCGGCGGACCATGGCCGAGAGGTAGGCGGCGCCCGGGAAGCGCGGGTTGGTGAGCTGCGTGTTCAACGCCTGCACCAGCGCCGGGTCCAGGTAGAAGTTCTCGTCGCGCTTGTGGAGCATGGGCGCCACCTCGCCCAGCACGGTGAGCAGCCCGCCCAACAGCTGGGCGCAGCGCGGATCCTGCGTGCCCTGGGTGAGCGCCCGGTTCACCTTGCTCTTGAGGAAGCGGCGGTCCAGCTCCTCCTCCTTGAAGATGGGCGGCTTGCCGCTCCCGAACAGGAGGTCCGCCTGGGCGAGCGCGGGCGTGGAGAGGACGAGGCAGAGCAGGGCGGTTTTCATGAAGCGGTTGGGGGACCGACCATAGCAGCCCCCTCCTTATTCTCCGTGACTGGGCGCCTCCGGTTCCGGGGCGGGCGGAACCCCCAGCGCGATCGCGGCTGCCACCACCTCCAGCACCCCCGCCACCGCGAAGAGCCGGTGCCCGCCGAGCCAGTCGTAGGCCGCGCCCGCGGAGAGGTAGCCGAGCAGCCCGCCCACGCCGAAGGTGACCGAGGCGAACAGCGCCTGCCCCGAGGCGCGCTCGTGGGGCGGGACGCGCCGGGCAATGGCGGCAATGGCCGCCACGTAGAACGCGCCGAAGGTCAGCCCGTGCAGGAGCGAGAGCGCGAGGATCGGCCCCGCGGTGCGCGCCACCGCCATCCCCCACCAGCGCAGCGCGCTCCCAGCGAAGGCGATGGCGAGCACCCAGCGCGGCGAGAGCCGGTGCGCCACCGCGGGGTAGAGGTACATGACGGCGATCTCCGCCACCACGCCGATCCCGGCCCCCAGCCCCACCACCCAGGGCGGCAGCGAGAGCCCCACGGTGACGTGGATGGAGATGCTGCCGTGGTACGGGGCGCAGGCCAGCCAATGCAGGGCCGTGGCGGTGAGCAGCCAGGCGATGTCCCGCTGTCGCAAGAGCCCCCACGCCGCGAAGACGCCGCGGCGCTGGGACGGCACCGCCTGGGAGCGCAGGGTGAGGCTCCAGGCCGCGTAGGCGGCGACGAAGCCCACCGCCACCACCACGGTGGTGCGATCCAGCGTGTCCGCGGCGAGCCCGAACAGCGCGGAGGAGAGGACGAAGCCGAGCGAGCCGAACAGCCGCAGGCGCGCGTAGCTGCCGCCCTCCAGCGCCACCCGCTGCAGGGCGAGCGCGTCCATCATGCTGGTCATGGAGGAGGCGAAGAACGCGTAGAGGCCCATCGCCAGGGCCGCGCCGGCGAGCGTGTCCACCGCGGTGAGCGGCGCCAGCCCGAGCAGCGCGCCGAAGGCGAGCACCCGCAGCACCCGGTCCACGCGCCCGGTGCGGTCCGCCCAATGGCCAAACAGCGGGGGCGCCACGAGCGACATCAGCGGAGAGAGGGCGAGCAGCGCGCCTACCTGCGCGCCGCTCAGCGACAGCGAGCGCAGGTAGGCCGGGAGGAAGGGGAGGAGGATCCCCACCGCGCCGAAGTAGAGCCCGTACGAGCCGACGAGCGGCAGCCAGCCGGCGGCGCGGGGCGCGGCCGCAGGCGCGTCGCTCATCGCGGCAGCCCGAGCCGGTTGGCCACGTCTGGCAGGTGCGCCCGCAGCAGCTGGGCCAGCTTCTCGCCGTCAATCAGCTCGAGCGCGGTCCCCTGCGAGACGAGCTTCGCCTCGTCGGAGAAGGGGCCGGCGGTCACCACCACCGCCTTCGCCAGGTTCTCGCCGCGCGCGGTGTCCAGCGCTGCCTGGACCTCGGCGCTCTGGACGGCGCCCGCCTCCGGCGTGGGCACGCAGCGGATGTAGACGCGCTGGCCGGTCACCGGCGTGGGATCCTCCACGCGCAGGTCCACCCGATCTGGCCGCTCCTCCTTGCCCAGCGTGCGGAAGCCCAGCTCGTCGAAGAGGCGGCCGCAGACGCTGCCCAGCTCCGCCAGGGAGAGCCGGCCGAGCCCAGAGAGCTCCGGCGGCAGCGCGCCCGCGCTCAGCGTCTCGGTGGGTCCGCCGCGAGCGAAGAGCGCCAGGATCACGAAGAGGACGAACGCGATCACGGCGGCGATGATGGGCGTCCCCACGGCGTGGCCGCTTTAGCACAGCGCCCAGGAATTTCTGCTGTTGGCGCCCGCCAGATCTCCGGTAGGGTGCTCCGACTCATGGCTCCCGGTGAACAGGACGCTCGGCCCATCCAGATCACCCATGTGAAGAACGAGGGTGAGCTCTTCCAGGCGCTGGCGGTCCGCGAGATCGTCTTCATCGAAGAGCAGCACGTGCCGGAAGGCATCGAGCGGGACGCAGAGGATCAGCGCGCCTACCACGTGCTCGCGCTCCAGGGCGGCCACGCGATCGGCACCGGGCGGCTGGTGATGCTCCCTTCGCCGCCGGAGAACGAGACCGGGCAGTGGGCCCAGGTCGGCCGGATGGCGGTGCTGCAGGCGCACCGCAAGGGCGGGACCGGCTCCAAGCTGCTCCGCTCGCTGGAGGAGGAGGCGGCGCGCCGGGGCGTGAAGGGGATCATCCTCCACGCGCAGCTCGCCTCCATGGACTTCTACAAGAAGCACGGCTACGAGCCGCGCGGGGCCGTGTTCGAGGAGGCGGGCATGCCGCACCTCCAGATGCACAAGAAGCTCTAGCGGCGGGGCGAACGGCCCCGGCGGATCGAGGGCCTGGCGGGCTGGCGCAACCGAGCGGTCCCTCCATCGGACAATCGCGCATGGTGACGTTCCGCGCGCGGTTCCCCGCCCCCTTCCTGACGGAGGAGCAGCAGGCAGCGTTTCGTCCGCTCTGGGACCAACAACCGCCGGACGTGCAGCGCGCCCTGCGCGCGTCCACCAAGCGCCTGGCCCGGGTGGACTCGGGCGCCACGCTGACGCCTGACGCCTTCGAATCGCTGATCGAGCTGGCCTCCGGACGAACCAGCGCTGTCCAGCCCGGCACAGTCAGAGCCGGCGCTGAAGCGGAGGCGACCCGGCTGTCGAACATCCGGTTTGCGCGCGAGACGCTCCGAGACTCGGGCGGAGGGTGGGTCGACAAGGCGCTCGAGCCTGAGTGGAGCGCGGCGGAGACTGCGATCGTCCAGCTCGGCAGGGCGATGCGTCAGGCGGATCTCGCCAACCTGCCTCCCGCGGAACGCGCCTTCGCGCAGGACTTGCTCAGGCGGTTCCTCGCGGGGTCAGTGGCTCGCGGGCCCCAGGAGATCTCCTTCCCCTACACCCGGCAGCTCTCGGGAAATCCGCTTCCGCTCTACTTCGACTTTCTGCACCGCCACGCACCCGAGCTGCTGGGCGTGGAGGCGCCGAGGGGCGCGCGAGTGACGCTGGAGGATTCGCTGCGGCCGGATGCAGCGGCGACCTTCCTGCTGCACCCCGGCGAGTAGGCCGGCGGGGCGAGCGGTCTAGCCTGCCGGCTGCTCGGTGAGGCGCCGCCGCAGCGGCACCCGCGCGCGGGGCTGCGCGAAGGCCCGGTCCAGCAGGTCCACCAGCTGTCCTGCGCGCTGGACGCTCTCCTCGCGGAGCACCCGGGCGCGGCCGGGGAACTGGGCGCGCAGCGCGGCCAGGCGGGCGGGCAGGGGCGCCGCGCCGGTGAGCCCCGCCAGGGCCTCCACCATCCGCTCCGCGTCCGGCTCGTAGAGGCCGAGCTGGTGCTCCTCGATGTAGTCCACGTGGGGGCCTTCGGTGCCGCGGATGTAGTGGAACAAGAGCAGCGGGCCGCAGCCGGTCTCCAGCAGCTCCTGGAGCGTGGCCGGCGCCAGGCTGCCGAGCACCGGCAGGGTGGAGGCCGCCATCAGGGCCGCGAGCAGCTCCGCGGAGACGAAGCCGAACACGGCGGCGTTGGGGACCTGCGCGGTGCGCTCGCGCAGCTGTGCTTCGAACTCGGGGTTCTTGCCGCAGACGACGATCAGGTTCACGCGCTCGCGCAGCGTTGGCGTGGCGAGCACGCGGTCGATCACCGGCGAGGTCTTCGAGGTCCACGCCGAGCCGCCGAGGAAGAGCAGGGTGGGGCGCGCTGGAGCCAGGCGGGCCAGGGAGGGGTGCTCGGCCGAAAGCCGCGCCCAGAGCGCCGGGCGCCCCTCGCGCGCCGCGGCGGTGAAGGGCGCGCGGGTGAGGAAGCCGGAGAGGTGGATCATCTCCGGCGGGAAGCCGCGCTCGGAGATCAGCTGCCGGCGCGTGGCGGGATCCATGACCACGCAGTAGTCGGCGCGCAGGTCCGCCTGGGCCGGGAAGAAGCCGCGGGTGGTGGACCCGTAGTCCGGGATGGCGGAGATCAGCGGGAGGTCCAGCCGCAGCTGCCGGCGGGCCCGCGCGAACATCATGGAGAGGACCAGGTGGGTGCAGATCACCGCGTCCGGCCGCTCGCGCAGGAGCACCTCGCGCGCCTCGCGCAGCAGCGAAGGGTAGAGGTGGCTGCACGCCCGGATCCCCAGCCGGGTGTCGCTCAGGTCGTAGACGGTCTGCTGGAACCGGGGGATCCGGTGGATCACGAACTCGTAGAAGCCCCCCAGGCTCTTGTTGGAGCTCTCCCACGGGAGGGGCGCGTACCGCTCGCCGCGGGGATCCGTGCGCTGGAGTGCCTGGACGAACGAGTCGCGCAGGGCGGTGTGACCCCCACCCACTTGGATCGTCGCCAGCAGGACCTTCCGGGACATGTGCCCTCTACAGAGCCCAAGGCGCGGAAAATCCCAGGTCGCCCGAGGAGTAGGCGGGCGCCACCGGGTCAGAAGTCAACCGCCCGCACACCGCCGCTCGCCTGGCGCGCCGGCCGGGGTCCTTCACCGGCGCGCCGCAACGGATCTAGCTTTGGGTCATGAGTGAAGAGCTGACGTTCCCGAAGGACTTCGTCTTCGGCGTCTCCACCGCGGCGTACCAGGTGGAGGGGCACATCGAGAACGACTGGTCCGAGTGGGAGCGCGCCGGCAAGTGCAAGGATCCGAGCCACCGCTGCGGGCGCGGCGTGGATCACTGGAACCGCTTCGAGGAGGACGTCCGCCTGGCCGCGGACGTGGGCGCGGGCGCGTTCCGGATCTCCCTGGAGTGGGCGCGGATCGAGCCCACCCGCGGCCGCTTCGACGAGGCGGCGATCGACTCGTACCGGCAGCGGCTGCTCAAGATGCGCGCCGCGGGGATCCGGCCGGTGGTGACGCTCCACCACTTCACCCACCCGCAGTGGTTCCACCGCGAGTGCCCCTGGCACGAGCCGCAGTCGGTGGAGGCCTTCCGCCGCTACGCCAAGGTCTGCGCCAAGATCCTCAAGGGCGTGGACGCCATGGTGCTCACCTTCAACGAGCCGATGGTGCTCCTGCTCGGCGGCTACATCGACGGGCAGATCCCGCCGGGGTTGAAGGACGGGAAGCTGGCGATGCGGGCGATTGGGAACATCGCGCGCTGCCACGTGGCGGCCCGGGAGGAGCTGCTCTCCGAGTGCGGCAAGACGGAGATCGGCACCTCGCAGAACGTCCTCTCCTTCGCGCCGGACCGCTTCTGGCACCCCATTGACCGCGCGATCAGCCGGCTGGCCAGTGAGGCCTACAACCACGCCTTCCTGCGCGCGCTCTGCGAGGGCGAGCTGCGGATCTTCATGCCCGGCGTGGCCTCCACCCGGCAGAAGATCGACGGCGGCCGGGACTCGGTCGACTTCATCGGCCTCAACTACTACACGCGCGCGCACCTGCGCTTCGTGCCGCGGCCGCCGTTCCTGGAGTTCAAGTACCGCGACATCAACAAGCGCGGGCTCACGCACATCGGCTGGGAGGATTACCCGGAGGGCTTCTCGCAGCTGCTCCTGGAGGCCAAGCAGTACGGGCTGCCGGTGTGGATCACCGAGAACGGGATCGACGACCGGGTGGGGGACCGCCGCCCGGGCTATCTCTACAGCCACTGGAAGCAGCTGCTCGGCGCGGTGAAGCAGGGCGTGGACGTCCGCGGCTACCTCTACTGGGCGCTGATGGACAACTTCGAGTGGCTGGAAGGCTGGGGTCCGCGCTTTGGCCTGTACCGCGTGGACTTCGAGACGCTCGAGCGCGTGCCCACCCCCGCCTGCCACTACTTCCGCCAGACGGCGCACTCCAAGCGGCTGCTCGCGCCGGGCGCGGCCCCGTCGCAGGACGTCCCGGCTCCGGCCATGGCGCTGGCCCGCTAAAGGCTCGACCTCGGCAAAAGCTCCACTAAGCTCGCCGCCCTCACCACGCACGAGGAGGGTCGAGCGCATGGCCGCGAGTCGCAATGGGAGCCTCAGTCGCCGGGATGTCCTGATCGTTGGAGGGAGCGCCGCCGCGGTGCTCGGGCTGGGCAGCGGGTGCGCCATCCTTCGGGGCGGCGCCAAGCACCCGATCCTGGATCCGAGCGCCTCCAAGCTGGAGAACGGCGTGCTGCGGATCCCCTTGAGCGAGCTGGCCACCATCCCCGCCGGGGACGTGCTGGAAGTGAAGGCCGGTCAGCCGTACCCGGATCTGCTGATCACCCAGGGGGAGGCAGCCGGGCAGTGGCAGGTGATCACCGCGGCCTGCACCCACAAGGGGTGCACCGTGGACTGGGAGACCGCGAAGAAGGAGTGGGGGTGCGCCTGCCACGGCTCGCGCTTTGGCCCGGACGGCGCGGTGCTGGAGGGGCCCGCCTCGGAGCCTCTGCAGAAACCGCAGGCCAGCGTGGAGGGGGATGCCCTGGTGATCGCCCTCTCCGGGCTAAATCCCAAAACGTAACGAAACCGCACACCTGGCCTGTACGAGAATGGTTTCAGTCGGGGTGAGGCTCACCCCGTAACCCCCTGGAGCCTCTCAACATGGCACTGCGTTCCCTCACGAATCGCCTGGCCGAGCATGCGATCACGGAGCCCCTGGCGGGGAAGCTCGCCCGCGCGGCCGACCGCTTGGGGGAGCTACGGGGCGAGAAGTACCTCTACAACTCGACCTCTGGCGCCGCTGCCGGCAAGGAGAGCGGGGACGCGTTCCTGGCGGACGTGCCGGAGGGGCTGCGCGAGGCCGCCAAGATCCTCGACGTGGACCCCGCGGTGGTGGACCAGCTCATCCGCCAGCGGGTGATCTTCTCCACCCCCAAGCTGACGCTCCCGGACGGCACCGTGGTCCGCGCCCGCTACGTCCGCGCGGTGCAGGACATGCCGGAAGGCGTGATCCCCGAAGGGCTGCCTCGCCCGCTGACGGGCGGCGGCTCGCGCGGTGACAGCCGCACCACCTCCAACACCGTCCAGGCGCTGGGCCTGGAGATGACCAAGAAGAACCTGATCTACGGCCTCACCCAGGAGATCGAAGGCAAGCTGGTCCCGGTGCTGGGCGCCAAGGGCAACTGGCAGGCGGTGACGGTGCTCAAGCCCGCCAAGGGCTCCGGCTTCAAGCCCGGCCAGGAGGTCCCCTTCGAGGCGCTCAGCCGCGATCAGCAGCGCGCGGTCATCCACGGGACGATCAAGGCAATGCCGGAAGGCCACTTCGGCCCGCGCGGCGACATGACCGCCGGGGACATCAACACCTCCACGCCGCAGATGGACATGATCCAGGAGGTGGTCCCGCTCGGCGCGGTGCGCGGCACCTCGGTGAAGTTCACCGAGAAGCAGCTGGCGGATGGCACGGTTCAGCGCGTGATCGATCCCTCCGGCGGGATCGTCCTGCGCCCCGAGGCGACCGGCCGCGGCGCGTACTTCACCAACCGCAAGCTGATGGAGTCGGTGGGCCTGCCGGTGAAGGGCTCGGTGCAGAAGGTCCAGGGGCTCGGCGCGGCCTCGCGGCCGTACATCAATGCCATGCGCGAGGACGGCGCGGTCTTCAACGCGCTGATGGACGGCTACAAGAACGACGCGGGCGAGTTCGTCCAGGTCTCGCTGATCACCTCCAAGCCGGAGGGGATCGACACCGCGAAGCTGTTCGACTTCCTGTCCAAGGGAAACAAGATCAAGGACTACCAGGAGGACGGCGTCCGGGTGCTCGAGGGCGACGCCCGCGAGGAGTTCTGGTCCACCCCGGCGGACGTGCTCACGGTGGGCGCGCGCGAGAACGAGCTGACGGTGGAGCGCTCCACCGCGGCGCTCGGCGCCAAGACGCCAAACGGCAAGAAGCTCATCCTCAACGAGATCGCCAACAACCCCACGCGCGCCGAGGCCAAGCCGCTGTGGGAGGAGAACCCGGTCAACCCGGACTTCCTCTCCAACGGCGACGGCAGCGCGGTCTCCAACGAGCAGGTGAAGCAGAACGTCAGCGGCCGCGCCTTCACCGAGGCCGAGGTGGCGCAGCGCACCCAGCAGCTCGCCGAGGCCGCGGTGGCGCGCATCCAGGACGTGGCGCAGACCTACGGCATCTCCAACCGGCTCGCGGGGGACGTCTACGCCCTGAAGCGGCTGATGGAGCTCTACAAGATCGACCCCGCCGCCACGCACGCCCCCGCCGAGGCCGCTCGCACGGCCCCCCAGGGGACGAGCGCCACCAGCGCCTTCGCCTCCGCCGCGGTGGGCGTGGCGCTCGGCACCGGGATCGGTGTGGGGGTCGCGCACAAGTAGCTTTAGCGGATTCGAGGGGACGCCCTAGTATTTCGTCCCCGTGAAGCCGACCCTGCTGCTGGGCCTGTTGCTGCTCTCCAATGCCGCGCTCGCGCAGGCGGATGCCGGCGCGCCACCCGAGGTGATCGTCCCACCCGGCGCCAGCTGCCCGGGCTTGCCCGAGTACCCGCGCTCGGAGATCCCCAGCCAGCGCGCCGGCAAGGTGGTGGTGCGCGTCACCATCGACGAGCAGGGCGCCGCCTCGAGCATCGAGCTGGCCTCCGGGATGGGCGAGCCGTTCGACACCGCCGCGTTGGAGGCCACGCGCCGCTGCGCGTTCACCGCCGCCACGCGCAACGGCGCGCCGGTGCTCTCGGCGATCGAGCTCTCGGTGGATCTGATCCCCCCGCCCATCCCCGCGGTGATCGAAGGCGTGGTGGTGGGCGAGCTGGGCGAGCCGCTCGCGCAGGCCGGCGTCACCGCCGGCGAGGTCTCCGTCCTCACGGACGCGCAGGGGCGCTTCCGCCTGGAGGTGGCCCCCCCGGAGGACGGCCGGCTCTGGGTGATGGTGGCCAAGGGCGAGTACGCGGAGCACCCCTTCGCCGAGACGCTCAAGCCGGGCGAGGCGGTGACGCGCCGCTACCCGCTCAGCAAGCCCAAGGTCTACGAGACGCGGGTGACCGCCAACCGGCTGCTGCCGGATCTGCCGGAGGTGGACAAGACGCCGCAGGTGAGCCGCTTCCAGATCACCCGCGCGGACATCGACCGGACGCCGGGCGCGCTGGAGGACATCTCGCGCGTGGTGCAGGACCTGCCCGGCGTGGTCGCGGATCCGGATCTGATGGCCACCTTCTTCGTCCGCGGGGGCGGGCCGGAGGAGGTCATCTACTACCTGGACGGCGTCCCGCTCTCGAGCCCGTTCCACCTGGGCGGCTTCGCCACCGTCTTCAACCCGATGCTGATCTCCGCGGCGGAGTTCTACGCGGGCGGCACCCCGGCGCGGTACGAGCCATCCCTCTCCGGCGTGCTGGAGGTGAAGTACCTCAGCGGGGAGACCAACCGGCTCAAGGTGCAGGTGGACGTCTCGGCCCACACCGCCAAGGCGCTGGTGAACGCGCCCACCGGGATTGACGGCCTCTCGTTTCTCGTCTCCGCCCGCCGCAGCTACTTCGAGGGCTACTTCGCGGTGCTCAAGGCGATCGGCGTGGTGGGGCAGAACTACGTGGCCCCGGAGATCGCCGAGTACCTGGCCCGGGTGAACTACAAGCGCGGCGCGCACCAGCTCACCGCCACGTTCCTGCACGCCCAGGACGGGCTCAACTTCCTGATCAAGCCAGGCGAGCAGATCCTCTTCAACTTCGCCGGGGGGCTTTCGCTCTCCAACGTGGTGCAGGTGGCCATGCTCCAGCACCGGATGGCGCTGGGCGGAGACAGCGAGCTGACGCTCACCGCCGCGTTCACGCGAGATCAGAACCACACCTCGGTGAGCGGGGAGACGCTCTTCGCCCGGGACGCCGAGCGGCGAGAAGGCATTGGCAAGGCGGACCTGCTGCTCGCCTTCTCCGAGCGCAACCGGCTGCGGCTGGGCGGCCAGTACTCGCACCGCTTCTTCCAGTTCGCCGGGCAGGTGCCGGACGTGCGCGCGGTGGCGCCCTGGTCCTCCACCCCCTTCGTGGACACCGGCGTGGCCAACGTGGACATCGCGCCCGCGGGGCTGAGGGACATCTTCGCCGCCTACGCCGAGCACACCTGGCGGCCGGTGGACGCCTTCACGCTGGAGGGCGGGATGCGCGTGCAGGCGGACTTCGGCTCGGCGCAGGCGACCTATGCGCTGCGCGCCGCGGCCTCGTACGCCTTCCCCACCGCCACGGTGGCCAAGCTCTCCTTCGGCGCGGCCACCCAGTTCCAGCCCAACCCGGTCCTGCTGGACCCCACCTACGGCAACCCCGGGCTGCAGCCCGAGCGCTCCATCCAGCTGGTGGCGGGGATCGAGCAGGGGCTGCCCTTCGAGGCGCTGCTCCGGGTGGAGGCCTTCGCGAAGTGGCTGGACCACCTGACGGTGAACCCGGACACCCCCGAGGGCGTGCAGGCGCTGCTGGACGCCGGGCAGCCCGCGTTCCAGAGCACGGGGAAGGGCTTCGCTCGTGGCGTGGACGTGCTCCTCTTGGGGCGGCGGCGGAAGTGGTCCTACGGCGTCTCGTTCGGGCTGGTGTTCTCGGATCGCACCAACCCGCTGGCGGCGGGCGCGTCCACCTACCCGGCGCCGTGGGATCAGCGCCTCACCGTGGCGGGGCACGTCTCCTTCACGCCCACGGACACGTGGATCCTCTCGGCCCGCGCCTCCGCCCACACTGGGCGCCCGGTGACGCCGGTGGTGGACTTCGCGCGGGACGAGGCGCGGCAGCGGTACGTGCCGGTCTTCGGGGAGACCAACAGCGCCCGCTACGGCGGCTACTACGACCTCTCGGTGCGGGTCGAGAAGCGCTTCACCCTGGGGCCCTTGGCCATGGCCTGGTACGTGGAGGCGCTCAACGTCACCAACGCGAAGAACATCTTCGCCACCGTCTACAGCGACGGGGACTTCGCGGCGGGCACGCTCCCGGAGGAGGGCTCGTTCAACCACCTCCCCATCCGCCCCTTCCTCGGAATCCGCGGTGAGTACTGACGTCAGCGTGCCGCACCGCTCGCGCAAGCGCCGCGCCCTGCGCCGCCTGCGGGACCGCTGGCGCACGCTGACGCAGGAGCAGGCCACGCCCACCCGGCTGGGCGTGGCGGTGGGCGTGGGCGTGCTGATCGGCTGCAGCCCGTTCTACGGGTTCCAGATGCTGCTGGCGATCGCCGTGGCCTACGTCTTCCGGCTCAACCGGCTGGCGCTGCTGCTCGGCTCCAACATCAACTTTCCGCCGCTCACGCCGCTGATCATCCTCGCCGGCGTGCAGACGGGGGCGCTCCTGCTGGAGGGGCGGCTGTTGCCGCTGACGCTGCAGATGATCCAGCAGACGCCGGCGAAGGAGCTGGCCCGGCGCTTCATCACCGACTTCCTGGTGGGCGGGCTGGTGGTAGGCGGGGTGCTGGGGACGATCTTGGGCGTGCTCACCGCGCGCGCGGTGGCCTCGCAGCGCGCCGGCAAGCCGCAGGAGCCGGCGCTCCCGGACGACGAGCTGGACGCGCTGGCGGACCGCCTGGAGCGGGTGCCGCGCCGGTACAGGGGCTACGCCACCTGGAAGGTGCGGCTGGATCCGGTCTACCCGCTGGTGCTCGAGCAGCTGGCCGGGCGCAAGGCGCTGGTGGATCTGGGCGCGGGGATGGGGATCCTCGCCGCGCTGGCGCTGGGACGCGAGCGCGGGCTGACGGTGCACGCGGTGGAGTGGGATGCGCGCAAGGCGGCGGTGGGGCGGACGCTGCTGGCGGACGAGCCGCGCTTCCGCATGGAGGAGGGGGACGCGCGCAAGGTGGCGCTCGGCCGCCCGGACGCCCTCACGCTGCTGGACGTGCTGCACTACGTGGAGCCCGCCGAGCAGCGGGAGTGGTTGGCCCGCTGCGCGGACGCGCTGACGCCCGGGGGCGTGCTGATCGTCCGCGAGCTGGACTCCGGGAAGAAGAAGGGGAACCTCGCCGAGAAGATCGACGCACTGGCGGTGAGGTGGGGCTGGAACAAGGGTGCGCTGGTGAAGGCGTGGAGCATCTCGGAGATGACCGCGCTGCTCGAAGGAAAGGGCTTCACGGTGGCCGTTCGCCCGGCCGGTAAGGGGATGTTCAAGGCCAACGCGCTCGTCGTGGCGCGCAAGCCCGCTTCGGCCTAAAAAGCGGCGCCATGATCTCGACCGACGTGCTGGTGATTGGCGCGGGGCCCGCGGGGAGCGCTGCCAGCTCGCTGCTCGCCCGCAAGGGCCGCAACGTGCTGTGCCTGGAGGGCGGGCAGTTCCCGCGCTTCCAGATCGGCGAGTCGCTGCTGCCGCGCTGCAACGATCTGCTCGAAGAGGCCGGGCTCCTGGAGGCGGTGATCTCCCGCCGCTACATCCCCAAGCAGGCGGCGCTCTTCCTCGAGAACGACCGGACCGCGCGCTTCTCCTTCGCGGAGATGTTCCCCGGCCAGCGCTCGCAGACCTTCCAGGTCCCGCGCGCGGACTTCGACCAGACGCTCGCCACCGCGGCGCGAAAGAACGGCGCGGACATCCGCTTCAACCACCGCGTGGACGCGGTGGAGCTCGTCCCCGGCGGCGCGCAGGTGCAGGCCACGGACGTGGAGGGGAACCACCGGCTGCAGATCAGCGCCAAGTGGGTGATCGACTGCTCGGGCTATGGGCGCGTCCTCCCCAAGATCCTCAAGCTGGAGCGCGAGTCGGTGATCACCCCGCGCGTGGCGATGTTCACGCACGTGGAGGGAGACCTCCGTCCGGAGGGCGAGGCCGAGGGGGACATCTGGATCTGCCTCCACCCGCGCGGCGCGTGGATCTGGATCATCCCGTTCTCCAACGGCCGGACGTCGGTGGGCGTGGTGGCGCAGAAGGCGCTCTTCGAGGAGATTCCGGGCAGCCCGCGCGAGAAGCTCTTCGGCCTGCTCAAGATGGATCCCAACGCCGCCAAGCGGCTCGCCAACGCGCGGCCGGTGATGGCCACCCAGAAGCTGGAGGCCTGGTCCGCCGCGGTGGACAAGCTGCATGGCCCCGGCTGGGTGCTCACCGGCAACGCGGCCGAGTTCCTCGATCCCGTCTTCTCTTCGGGCGTGACGCTGGCGCTCGAGTCCGCGAGCCGCGCGGTCAAGGTGGTGGACCGCGAGCTCTCCGGGGAGAAGCCGGACTGGCAGCAGGAGTACGTGGCGCCGGTGGAGCGGGCCATCCAGACGTTCCGCGTCTTCGTCCGCACCTGGTACACCGGCGAGCTGCCGCGCGTGCTGATGCAGCAGACCAAGACGGACATGATCAAGCGGGCGATCACCGCGGTGCTGGGCGGCTACGTGCTGGACGAGAACAACCCCTTCGTCCGGGACGGCGAAGGCATGCTCCGCTCGCTCTTGAAGCTCGCCTGACGCGGGCGTTTGTCCGAAAAGGCGACACCGGCCATTGCAGGGGAGCGTGCGTGCCGCATCGCACCCGTTCTGACACACCCGGTCCAGAAAACCGGGGCCTGCTTTGGGTGGGTTAGAGCGGCCTCCCCCGGGCCGCGAGGCCACTTGGCGCGGGGCTTTGGGCACAGACGTTGCTCAGCGGTTCAGCACCACGATGGCCAACTCCTCGGAAACCTCCCTCCCGGGTGACGCGCTGCGCTCCCACGGCCACGGCCAGTATTTGGCGAGCAATCCCCTGGACCGCACCAACCCGGAGGCGGACCCGGTGGAGGGCTGGGAGGTCGGCCACTGCCAGATCATCCGGCGGTTGAAGTCCGGCTCGGCGAAGAGCCTCCTGGCCATGCGGACCGACCCGCGAGAAGGCACGGCGCTGGTGGTGCTGCGCTCCCTGGACGTGCCCGGCTCCAAGCTCGAGGAGCTGCGCGAGCACGCGCGCTGGGCCGCGCGGCTGCGCCACCCGAACCTGGGGCGCGTCTACGAGTGCGAGACCTCCGAGGAGGGGGGGACCTACTGGGTCACCGAGTTCGCCTCCGGCGCCTCGCTCGCCGAGCTGATCGCGGCGTGCAAGAAGAACGGGAAGGGCGTCCCGGTGGGGCTGGCGCTCTCGGCGGTGCATGAGGCCGCTCTGGCGTTGGGCGAGCTGCACCAGGCCGGCGGGCGCGCGCACGGCTTCATCAGCGACCACAGCGTCTTCGTCTCGTTCGACGGGCAGACCAAGCTGGTGGATCTGGGCCTGTTCCGCACCATTGACGGGAAGATCCTCCACCCGGACGGGCTGGCGGACATGGCGGCCTTCCTCGCGCCCGAGCAGGTGGTGAGCGGGCGGATGCCGGATCCCCGGAGTGACGTCTTCGCGCTCGCGGCGCTGCTGCACGAGTGCCTCTCCGGCCAGAAGCCGCCCAGCGGCTTCGACGCCACGCCCAACTTCGCGCCGCCCTCCAGCTTCAACATCTCCCTGCGCGGCGAGCTGGACGCGGTGGTGTTGCGCGCGCTGGATCCCAAGCGCTCGCAGCGGTTCGCCAACGCGGCCGAGTTCGCGCAGAAGCTCAAGTCCGCCGCCAGCGAGTTCATGTGGAAGGCGCCGCCGCGCGCCGAGTTCGTGGGGCGCCTGTTCCAGAACCGCAAGCGGCGCGAGCAGGTGCTGCTGCAGGGCTGCGAGGAGATCGTCTGGGCGCCGCCGAAGTCCGCCGCCGACGCCGAGCCGGAGCCCGCGCCCGAGCCGATCTCGGACGTGTCCGTGGAGATCACGGTGGAGAGCGCGGAGCGTGCCTCTTCGCCGCAGCTCTCCTCGCCGCTGCCGGCGCTGCTGCCGCCGGCGCCCTCGGCGGCGGTGCGCGCCTCGCGCCAGCACGTGGGGATGGGCGGCGCGCCCCGGCCTGCGCAGCCGCGCTCGGCCTTTGGCCCGGTGGCGGTGGCCGGGCTGGCGGTGCTGCTGGTGATCGGCGGGGTGGGGTTCGTCACCCTGCGCGAGGCGCCGCCGGCGCCGGCCCCGGTGGTGAAGCAGGCCCAGGCGCTCCCCGCGGCGGTGATCGCCATGGGCGCCGCGCCGATCGGCCCGCCGCCGGAGGGCGAGTTCGTGGGCCCCATGCCCGCGGACGCCGCGCCGGCGCTGGACGCCGAAGGTGACGAGGCGGCGGACAAGCTGCGAGCGGCGAAGATCGCCCGCTGGAAGGCCATCCTCGCCAAGAAGAAGGCCGCCAAGGGCGAAGGCCCGCTGCCGCCCTGGCTGATGCCCAAGAAGAAGCGCTGAAGATCCATCTCAGAGAACTGCTGCCGCCCCCACCCGGTTCACCTCGAGCGTAGTGAGGCCGCCGCCCATTGGGCGGATCAATCAAGGCAAGAAACGTGAGCCGTCCGCTCAGCCCGAGCGAAGTCGAGGGCCCCACGAGCGAGAGTCCCTACGATCGGTGGGCCCTCGACTTCGCTCGGGCTGAGCGGGGCGCGGCAAGTTTCAGGTCAGCGCCGTAGGCGCGTAGTCGAGAGGCGGTACAGACGTCGGAGATCTCCTCCCTTCGCGCTGGAGTCGGGTCGGGAGGCCGTGCCGCCTCTCGACTACGGGCCTGCGGCCCTGCGCTCGAGGTGAACCGGGGACGCCTCGAGCCTGAAGGCCAGCGGGACCACCGTCGTTCGCTACTACCCCTCCAGCCGCAGCCGCTCCATCGCAGCCCTGAACACCTCCTGCTGCTGCGCGCCCTGGATCACGAACCGGTCGCCGATCAGGAACGTGGGCACGGCGCTCACGCCGAGCTGCTGGGCGTTGCGCACGGCGTCCTCCACGGCCTGCCGGTGCGCCCCGCGCTCGATCGCCGCCTGCAGCTCATCCGGATTCAGCCCGGCGTCCACGGCGGCGCCGCGCAGCGTCTCCATCGCCCAGAGATCCTGATCCTGCTCCCAGTACCGGCGCAGCAGCGAGGCGTGCAGCGGATCGATCTTGCCCCGCTCCCGGGCGAACTCGGCGGCCTCGTGCGCGCGCCGGGTGCTGGGGATCCGCGCGTGATCCACCATCTTCAACCCGGCCGCGGCGGCGCGGCGCTTGAGCGGGTTGTTGGGATCCGCCATCCGCTCCAGCACGTAGGCCGGGGGCGGGCTGCCTTCGGGCGGGGTGTCCGGGCGGAGGAAGAACGGCCGCCAGTCGATGGCGAGCGCGTACTGCGTCTTCAGCTTCTCGACCTCCACGAGGCCGACGTAGCACCACGGTCAGACGAAGTCGGACCAGATGCGGATGACCACCGGGGTTGTCATGGGTGCCTCTCTACTCAAGGCACCACGGTGAACGCCAGGCTCAAAGTGGGGCCCCCCTGACCGCCGCCGGCGGCCTCGGCGAACGCCGTCACCGCCAGCACGTGCGCCCCCAGGGACGGGACGAAGGGGTTGTAGTCCCCAAAGCCGTTGTCCCCGGCGATCGCGTAGGGCGGGTTGTTCTCCAGGATGAGCGCGGTGCCGTCGAGCGCGAAGCGGACGCTGCCGACGGTGGCGGGGTGGGTGGTGGCGCGGATGGCCAGGTTCATCGTCCCCAGGCTCCCGAAGCTGAGCACCGCGTCCTGCGGCAGCGGATCCATCCCGGCCACCACCTGATCCGTGTCCGCGTTGATCAGCGTCAGGCTCACCACCACGGGCGGCAGGTCGTACATGGGCAGGGGGAACACGGTGGCGGTGGCGAGCTCGTCCCCCTCGAGCGAGAAGCGGTAGCCGTCCCCGAGCTGCACCAGCGTGTCCCACGGCTCCTGCGCGCGCAGGCGCCACAGCCCCAGCCCGGAGCGGCCAGCGAGCGCCTTCACCTTCACGGTCGCCCCCTGGCGGACGTCCACGGGAGTGAGCCCCACCCGCATCAGGTTCTTCCCGCGCACGCTGGCCGCGCCCTTCTT
The DNA here is from genome assembly GCA_044229415.1 of Myxococcaceae bacterium. Taxonomy (GTDB): domain Bacteria; phylum Myxococcota; class Myxococcia; order Myxococcales; family Myxococcaceae; genus JBGATB01. Next base: position 243,876 of record JBGATB010000003.1, read on the forward strand.
CTCCCCGTCCACCCACAGCTCGAGCGAGGCGGTGCCCAGCGTGTTGCTGAACGCGCCCAGCGCCTCGATCCGCCAGGGCACCGGCACGCTCGGGTAGAGCATCGTCACGGGGCCATCCATGGGCTCGGCGACGGAGTAGGGCTGGCCGTCAATGAAGCCGTCCGAGAACTGCTGCAGGTACGTCGGCAGCGGCAGCGCGCTCCCCGGCCCGCCCGGCAGGGCCCACGTGGCGCCGTTGTCGTTGGAGAAGCCCACCAGCTCGCGCGGATCCAGCCCGTAGTACGCGTCCACCGCCGCTGGGCTGCGCTCGTTGCGGCCGTTGGCGCCCTGCAGCCCGCCCTCCACGCCCAGGAACTGCAGCGAGAAGTAGTTCTCCGCCGGCTTGGGATCCGTGTTCCGGACCAGCGTGATGTACTCCTCGCCGCGCTCCACCGGGAAGTTGAGGTTGAGCTCCAGCTGCTCCTTCACCTCACGTCCGCAGGGCTGAAGCTCTTCCGTGGCGCGCGCGGCGCCCATGTCCGGCTTGCCGTCCGCGCGCACGCGGTGGGTGGAGGCGAGCAGCTTGCCGGTGCTGCCCGCGGCCACGCCGGTGGCGCCGTCGTACGGGCAGCCCACCGAGCCGCTCACCCGGACGCGCAGCCGCAGCTTGGCGAGCACGCCGGTGTGGCGCGCCACCCAGCGGATCCCCACCCACTTCTCGGTGGCGTCGTGCGCGAGGGTGACGGTGGCGTTCCCGGCCGCGTGCGGCGTGGGCAGCGGCCGCTTGGCCATGGCCGCCTCGCGGCACAGCCCCAGCACGCAGGCGCCCCCGGCGCCGCAGTCCGGATCCTGCTCGCAGCGGAAGCCGAGCGGATCGAGCGCCACTTGCTCCAGGCACCCGCACAGGGCGAGCGCCGCCAGGACGAGGACGCCGCGGGACATGGCGGGCACTCTACCTTCGAGCGCCCAGAAACGAAGGCCGCGGCCGCCGCGCCCCTCTGGTACAGTGCCGCGCAATGTCAAGCCGGTGGTGGACGCTCGCGGCGCTCCTCGGCGTGGCCTGCGCCAGCTCAGCGGAGGCGGGGAAGGCGGGCAACCGGCTCGGCGAGGCCCGCGCGGCGGCGAAGCGGCTGGAGCTGGAGCACGCGCTGCAGCTGGCCCGCGCCGGCCTGGAGGCCGGGGACGCCACCCCGGACGAAGCCTGGACGCTCCACGCGCTGCTCGGCGAGCTCTCCGCGGCGATGGGCTTCCGCGAGGCGGCGGTGGAGGCCTTCTCCCGAGCGCTCCTGCTCAACCCCGGCTACGAGCTGCCGCCAGAGGCCTCCCCCAAGCTGCTGGTCCCGTACCAGGAGGCGCGCACCTTGATAGGTGGGGGGCGGCTCTCCATCGTACCCAAGGCGGTGACTGGCGAGGACCGGCGGGTGCGGCTCACCGTCCGGATCGAGGGGGACCTGCTGCACCTGGTGAATGGGGGCCGCGCCTACACCGGGGAGCCGGGCCAGGTGCGCTTCCTGCCCGTCCCGCTGGCTCGGACGGACGTCCTGGAGGGGCAGTGGCGCTGCGAAGTGGGCCCGTGCCCCTTCTTCGTGGCCCTGACCGATCGTCAAGGAAATGAGTTGCTTCGCTCCGGATCCGCCAAGGCGCCCCTCTACGCGGAGGAGCCGCCCTGGAAGCCGGTGGCGGTGCTCCCGGAGCCCGCTCCCTCGGCGGAGCGGCAGTGGTATGCCCGTCCGGGCCCCTACCTGGCCGCCGCCGCCGGGCTGTCCGTGGTGGGGAGCTACTTCGCGTACCGCTTCAACGACGACCAGCAGCGCCTGCTCACGGTGAACGACAACCGGGCGGACTTCCCCTACGCGGAAGCCCAGGCCTTGGACGCAGCGCGCCGCCGAGATCAAGTGGCGATGTTCGTCTCGTTCGGGGCGGCGGCCGCGGCAGGTGTGACGGCGATCGTCCTCTGGTAAAAACCATGGGATGGCGGGAAACGACCTCACCCAGACCCTCGCGCGGCGCACCGGCGGTGAGTACGTAGAGCTGCCGGGCGGCCGAGTTCAGCTCAAAGGCCCCTCCGGCAAGGTGCAGGAGCAGGCCATTGGCCTGGACAGCATCCTCGTAGGCACCAGCCCGGACTGCGATCTGGTGGCCGACGATCCGAGCGTCTCACGGACGCACTGCCAGCTGGTGCCCACCGAGACCGGGGTGATCGTCCGGGACATGCGCAGCAAGAACGGCACCCTGCTCAACGGGGTGCGGATCCTGGAGGCCATGCTGGTGCCCGGGGTGGTGCTCAAGCTCGGCTCCTCCGAGCTGACGCTCTCGGTGCAGGGCGAGCCCACGGTGGTGCCGCTCTCCAAGACGCCGCGCTTCGGAGACGCGATGGGCGCCAGCGTCCCCATGCGCGCGCTCTTCGCCAAGCTGGAGCGCGCCGCCGGCACGGACGCCCCCATCCTCCTCTTTGGCGAGTCCGGGACGGGGAAGGGGCTCCTGGCCGAGGCCATCCACGCCGCCAGCCCGCGCAAGGACGGGCCCTTCGTGGTGTTCGACTGCGCGGCGGTGGCGCCCACGCTGATCGAGTCCGAGCTGTTCGGCTACGCCAAGGGGGCCTTCACCGGCGCGGTGCAGGATCGCGAAGGTCTGCTCGAGCAGGCCAACGGCGGGACGCTGTTCATCGACGAGATCGGCGAGCTGCCGCTGGAGCTGCAGCCCCGGCTGCTGCGCGTGCTGGAGACCAAGCAGGTCCGGCCGCTGGGCAGCAACGACAACATCGCCGCCAACGCGCGGATCATCGCCGCCACCCACCGGGACCTGCGCTCCCGCCTGGCCTCGGGGGACTTCCGCGAGGATCTCTACTACCGGCTGGCGGTGGTGGAGGCGGTGGTGCCCCCCTTGCGCGAGCGGCGCGAGGACATCCCGCTCCTGGTGGAGGCGATGCTCAAGGATCAGGATCCGCCGCGGACGCTGGCGGATCTGCCGCCGCACGCGCTGGCGCTGCTCGAGTCCCACGCCTGGCCGGGCAACGTGCGCGAGCTGCGCAACACCATCGCCCGGTTGGTGCTCTTCCCCCACCTGGGCTCGCTGGCGATCGGCCAGGAGTCCGGGCGCCCCGCGGCCAGCGCCGGGGTGGGGGCGGTGCTGGCGCGGCTGCCCCTGCGCGAGGCGCGGGACGCGGTGATCGCCGACTTCGAGCGCAACTACCTGATCGAGAAGCTGCGCGAGCAGGGCGGCAACGTGAGCGCGGCGGCGAAGTCCATGGGCGTCTCCCGCCAGTTCGCCCACCGGCTGATGTCCCGGTACGACATCCGGGGACGCGATGGCTGACGGGTCGACGCTCGGCCCGTACACCCTGCGGCGCCGGCTCGGCGTTGGCGGGATGGCAGAGGTGTGGGAGGCCACGCACGCCGAGCGCCCGGACGAGCGGGTGGCGATCAAGGTCATGGTCTCGGGCGGAAGCTCGGCCACCCACCGCCACAAGTTCATCGACGAGGCGCGCATTGGCTCGGCGCTGCGCCACCCCAACATCGTCCGCACCATCGACGTGGGGCTGGAGGGAGAGACCCTCTATTTGGTGATGGAGCTGCTGGAGGGGCAGAGCCTGGCCCAGGCGCGCGGGGAGGGGCAGTCGCTGCCGATCGGGCTGGCGGTGTCGCTCACCCTGCAGGCGCTGGAGGGTTTGAGCCACGCGCACACCTTGGCCGGGCCGGACGGCCGGCGCGTGTCGATCGTCCACCGGGACATCAAGCCCTCCAACCTCTTCGTCACCGTGGGCGGGGATCTGAAGGTCATCGACTTTGGCATCGCCACGGCGTCCGGCCTGGACCGGACGCGCACCCGCACCGGCATGTTCCGCGGGAGCCTGCCGTACACCACGCCCGAGCAGACCCGGAACGAGCCCGCGGATGCGCGCTCGGATCTCTTCTCGTTGGGTCTGGTGGTGCACGAGCTGCTCACCGGGCGCCGCGTGCTGGATCAGGGCGGCGAGGCGGCGATCGTCAGCGCGCTGCTCTGGAGCCCGGTGCCGCCGGTGCGCTCGCGCCGCGAGGAGGTCCCGGTGGCGCTGGACCGCGCCATCGCCTGGGCGCTGGAGAAAGACCGCGCGCAGCGGCCAGAGTCCGCGGCGGCCTTCGCCCAGGCGCTCCGGGAGAGCGTGGACCCCTCCATCCTCTGGCCGCGCGAGCGGATCGCCACCTGGGTGCGGCAGAGCATGCCGCGCAACGCCGCCACCCCGCTGGTGGGATCGCTGCGGCCCGCGGCGGTGGTCCACACCGCCAGCGTCGCCGCGCTGCCGCTCGCGCCTGCGCCTGGCGCCGGTGGCCAGGGGACCGCCTCCACCTCCAGCGGCCGCCAGGGCGGCGCCGGCCGGGCTTCGGTGGGCAGCGGGCTCAAGGCGGTGGCCGCCGCGCCGCGGCCGGTCGCAGGGCCGGCGCCCACGGAGAGCGAGCTGCCCACCGCCGCCGGCGTGGGCGGGGCGCGGACGCAGGAGGAGGTGCCGCGCGCGGGTGGCTCGGCGCTGCGCCCGGGCGCCGCGTGGCGGGCGCTCCTGGTGGGGCTGCCGCTGCTGGCGCTGCTCGCCGCGGGCGGCGCCGCCGCGCTTCGCCGCTGGCAGCCGGAGCCTGAGCCCCTGCCCGTGCCCCTGGAAGGCCCTCCCGCGGTGGCGGCGGCGCGCCCCACGCCCGTGCCGGCCACGCCGCCGGAGGCCACGCCCACCTCCGCGGTCGAGCCGCCCGAGCCGCCCAGCCAACCGGAGCCGGACTCGAGCGCGAAGAAGCAGGCCAAGCGGCTCGCCGCGGCGCAGCTGCGCAAGCGCGCCGCGCAGAAGCCGGCCACGGTGGAGGCGGGCGGTTGGGTGACCGTGGACTCCCGCCCCACCTGGGCGCGGATCCTCATCGACGGCAACGATCTCGGCCCCACGCCCGTCTACCGCCACCGCGTCGCCGCGGGGCGGCACACGGTGGAGGCGGTGCGCAACGACGGCGCCAAGCAGCGCCGGGTGATCAAGGTCTCGGATGGCCGCGAGGAGAAGCTCGTCCTCGATTGGTGACACTCCTTCGAAGCTGTCACCCGCGCGTTTCCACGCGTGGCGGCGCCACTCCACAACAGCGGCCAGGTCAGGATCGTTTGCACGCAAGTCCCCGTGAGCCTTTCTGGCCACTTGGGCTTTGACGCTGTCTCCCAAGCGCGACGGTACGGGCGTTGCTCAGGTGACTGCGCACAAAGGGCGGCCCACCGCGGGGAGCACGCGGATGTGGAGGCTGCAGATGCGCAGACAGGTCAGGGGTTGGATCTGGCTCTGCGCCGTGCTGGTGGCAAGCCAGGTCATGGCGCAGTCGACGATGTCGCCCGAGGCGCAGCGGAACGCGAAGTGCGCCTCGCGGATCTCCATCGCGCTCCTGGGGCGGAGCCCGGACGCGAGCTTCCTCGCGAGCGCGGACCCGCAGGGGAGCATCGACACGCTCCTGGCGAGCCCCGAGTTCATCGACCGCTTCGCGCGGTTCGTGAACGCGAGCTTCAACCGGCTGCCGGGGACCACGCCGGAGCAGGACGCGCCGTACTTCCTCGCCAAGGAGATCCTCGCCAACCGGCGCCCCTGGCGTGAGCTCTTCGTGGGGCCGTACCGCGTGGACAAGGACGCGGCCGGCGCGGTGGGCGTGGTGAAGGATCCGGACGGGCTGGGCTACTTCCGCAGCCCAGCGTGGCTCAAGCGGTACGCGGGCAACGAGTCCGCCGGGTACAAGCTCTCCACCGCCTACCGGATGCTGCACAACACGATTGGCCTGCAGCTGGTGCCGGCCACCAACGCGCCGGACGTGGACATCACCGCCAGCGGCCGCCAGGCGGCGCAGTGCAAGGCCTGCCACTACGACTCGTACTTCGCGCTCGACAAGGTCGCCAAGATCCTCACCCGGCGCGTGGGCACCGGAGACGCGATCACCTTCGCGCCGCCCAACGAAGGGCCGCAGGAGCTGCTCGGCGGGCTGCTCCTCCACGACGACAAGGAGCTCGTCACCGCGCTGGTGGACTCGGTGAACTTCAAGTTCCGCACCTGCCGGATGGCCTTCGAGTACCTCTACGGCCGCCCGGAGAGCGCGTGTGAAGGGCCCACCTTCGACACCTGCATGACGGAGTTCTCCGCCAAGGGGACGCTCCAGGCCGCGATCGCCTCGATCGCCAAGGACCCCAGCTTCTGCCGGTGAGGACCGCCATGAACGCGAACCTTCGACTCTCTCTTCTGGTCCTCGGCGCGGCGCTCGGCGCCGCCGGCTGCGACGACACGGTGAACAGCGCGAGCGTGAAGTCGCCCACCGCGGTGGTGGTGGGCGAAGATCCCTCGCCCAAGCCGGGCGGCGGGATCGTCACCGGAGATCCCACCGGCCCGGACGGCCCGCTGCCGACCTCCACCTGCAGCGGCGGCAGCGCCGGGATCGTCTACCAGGGCATCGGCAACGTGGATCTCTCGGCCGGCCGGATCGAGAACCCGCTCGAGGTGGACCGCGGCCGGGTGAAGCCGTACGCGGTGCTCGCCGGCGAGTACCAGCGCGCGCTGGGGAAGGTCCCCGCGCTCTACCCGCAGATGGCGAGCACCTTCGGCGCCTCGCCCGCCCGCTGGTACGACGAGCCCGAGGCGAGCGCGATCATCCTCTACTCGGCCTACCGGATCGCCTTCCAGGGCTGCCTCGACTACACGGCCACCGCGCTCAGCTACGCGGCGGCCCCCACGCTGGAGAGCTCCGCCACCGAGTGCGGCAACTTCGCCGTGAAGTTCTGGAACCGCGCGGCCAGCGGCGACGAGCTGGCCAAGTGCGCGCAGCTGGCCGTCACCGACACCGCGAAGGAGCAGAACCCCCGCCGCCGCTGGGCGTACGTCTGCGCCACCTTGCTCACCGCCAGCGGCTTTCTGACCTACTGAGGAGACGACGACCATGAGCTCCAAGCACTTCAGCCGCCGCACGCTCCTCCAGGCCAGCGCGGCCGCGTTCGGCGCCTCGCAGCTGACCCGCCTCACCTCCACCGCCTTCGGGCAATCGCTCGAGCCGGAGAAGCCCGCGCTCCTGCTGGTCTGGCTGGACGGCGGGTACAACTCGCTCTTCGGCAGCCCGGACTCGTTCCTCGGCAGCGGCGCCTTCGGCGTCAACGCCGGCAACGTGCTCGGGCTGGGCAACGGCCTCTCGGTGGACCGCCCCACCTTCGGCCAGTTCCCCGCGCTCGCGCTCTCGCACATGGCGTCCATTGGCGTGCGCCACGGGCTCTCCGCCCACGAGAACGCCCAGCCGCAGATGTGGAGTGACGGCAACCGCAGCTACGCGCTGCGGCTGGCCAACGAGCTGGGCGGCACCGCGCCGATCAAGGCCGCGGTGATGGGCGGGCGTATGCCCCCGGGCTCGCGCACCGCGGAGAATGGGATCTCCTACCAGGGGATCCTGGACTTGAAGAGCACCATCACCGCGCTCGGCGGCGCGCCGGATCCTTCCGTGCCGGACCGGGAGATCGCCGCGCGGTCGATCCTCGCGGCGCAGACGTTCTCCTCGGTGAACCTGCGGGAGAGCCCGCGCTCGCTCGCCACGGTGAGCCAGGGCTACACGACCACGATCGAGACGCTCCAGAAGCCGGTGCCCGCGCTGGACTACAACGCGCTCGCCACCGCCTACAACGTGAACCCCACCGCCACCTCGGTGAACAACTTCACCATGCAGATGGTGGGGGCCGAGCTGATGATCCGCGCCGGGGCCAACGTGGTGGTGACCACGGACGGCGGCTGGGACACGCACGGGGACCGGGACGGCAACAACGTGCGCAACATGATGAACGCGCGCCTCGTGCCGCCCATCAAGGTGTTCCTGGACCGGATGATGGCGGACACCACGCGCAACGTGGTGACGGTGATCTTCGGCGAGTTCGCCCGCAGCCTCCCCGGCTCGGACCACCAGCCGAACCTCACCTGCACCGTGATCGGCAAGTACGTGAAGCAGGGGACCACCGGCAAGGTGGGCTCGGACGTCTCCCTGCCCAACGGCACGCCCACCATCCCGGCGTTCTGGGCGCACCTCTCCAAGGCCCTGCGCGTCCAGAGCGATCCGTTCGGCGCCAACCCCCACGGGCTGATCCTCGGCTGATGCGCGCGGGCGCTCTCATCGCGGCTGCGGCGCTTTGCCTGCTCGCCGGGTGTGACGGCGGGGCGGCGGACGCGCCCGTGGATCCGAACCGGCCGGTGCGGGCTCCCAAGGGCCCCGGCGGGAGCACCGCGCCCGCGGTGGCGCCTACGCCGCCGCCCACCGCGCCGGCGCTCACCGCGGAAGGCGCGTCCGACACGTCCATCGCGCTGCGCTGGACGGCGGCACAGGACTTCAGCGGGCGGGGGATCTCCGGCTACCGGCTGCTGCTCGCGGGAGTTCCGTTCCGCACCGTGGCGGACACCGAGTACGTCGATCTCCAATTGGCGATGAACGAGCAGTACTGCTACCAGGTGCAGGCGATCGACGGGAGCGGCGCCGAGTCCGAGAAGAGCGCGCAGGCCTGCGCCCGGACGTACCAGACCGGTGAGGCGCCGGTCGTCACCTTCAAGACCTTGGCGAACGACAGCAGCGTGCCCGCGCCGGGCCAACAGGTGGTGGAGCTGGACGCCACGGTGAAGACCGGCACCATCACCCGCGTGGAGCTCTACGCCGGCCGCACGCTGGTGGGCAGCGACGACTCGGCGCCGTTCAGCATCCCGTGGAAGGACGTCCCGGGGGGCCTCTACGCGCTCACCGCGCGCGCGTATGCGAGCACCGGCGCGAAGACGTACTCGCTGCCGATCACCGTGCGGGTGGGGAACGCGGCTGGGCCCGCCACCGTGAGCTTCTCGCTGATCAACGCGGACACGGGAGAGCCGCTGCCCGGCTTCGATCCGATCGCCCGCGGCGAGCGGGTGCGGCTGGCCACGCTGCCGACGCGGCGGATCAGCGTCCGCGCGAACACGCTCCCCGCGGTGGTGGGCAGCGTTCGCTTCACCTTCGATGGCAGCGAGAGCTACCGGGTGGAGGGGGCTGCGCCGTACCTGCTCTTCGGGCGGGATGAGCTCGGCTTCTTCGCGCCGGGCGTGCTCCACAAGGGGCCGGTCCACATCGAGGCCACGCCCTACACCCAGGGCGCCGCGACCGGGACCCAGGGCAGCGGCGGGGCGATCGACTTCACCGTCATGGACGGATAACCCCGCGGAACGTTAAGCCGGCTCACATTCTTGTGAGTTGGGAGGGATTTTTCTCCCGGCCGATAATCCTGGCGATGACGTCGCCGCCAATCTCAGACAGGCCGTCTTCCCGGGCCCCGGCCCGGCCGGCCCCGGAGGAACGGGAGCGCAATCCCGTGGCCACCGCGGGCGGAAAGTTCCGGGAGCTCTGCGAGAGCCTCCAGGAAAAGCTCGGGAAGGCGGTGGACGACTTCGACCGTACCGGCGTTGGCGACGCGGGCGTAGGCAACTTCAAGCCGGGCCACTTCCTCGGCGGCTGCGTCGAAGGGTTCGCTGGGTCCTTCCTCGGGCTGGGCAAGCTCGCCGGCGGTGCGCTCGAGATCACCGATGACCCCACGCGTGCTCATGTCTGGGAGGTGATCTCCGAGATCGTCACCAACCCCGGCCGGCTCGCCGGGGATCTCAAGGAGACGGCGTCTCGCGAGCACCGGGAAGACCCAGCGCGCTTTGCCGGGCGCCTCGCCGGCTTCATCGCGTCCATCCCCGCGCAGAGCGCCGTCTTCGAGGGCGCGGGCCACGGCGCGAAGGCGCTGGCCCACGGCCGGACCGCACTGCCGCCCGAGACAGCGGCCGCGGGCGGACACGGCGGCGGCGGGATCGCGTCCGTCGCAGACGACCTGGCGGGCAGCGCCGCGAACAGCGTCAAGGCCGCGGAGGCGGATGGCGCCGGCGCTGCGGGCGGTGGCGCTGGGCATCGGCGTCCGGCCGGCGGGTGAGCGTCAGCGCGCGGGCGCGAGCAGCGCCTGCAGCGTGACGAGCGCGAAGCCGCGTGCGCGCAGCCCGTCGAGCAAGAGTGGCAGGTGCTGTAGCGTCGCGCCGCGCAGAGCGGTGTTCTCCGAGAGCGTGCCGTCGTGCAGGACGAGGATCTCGCCGTCGCGCGCGGCGTCCACCAGGCGGCGGGTTCGATCGGCCGTGAGCGGCCGCGCGCCGTCTCTGGGCGCGAGGCTCCAGGTCACCACCGGCAGCCCCACGGCGCGCGCGGCCTGGTGCACCGGTGGATTCCGGATCCCCACCGCCGGCCGGTAGTAGCGCGGCGCGCGGCCAGTGGCGGAGGTGAGCGCCGTCTGGCAGCGCTGGAGATCCTCGGCCAGCTTGGCGGCGGAGAAGAGGTGGCCGAGCAGATCGTGCGAGTGGGTGTGGTTCTCCAGCGCGTGCCCGTCCCGCGCGAGCGCCGCGGCGATCTCCGGGTGACGCTCCACCTGACGTCCCACGCAGAAGAAGGTGGCCTTTCCCCCGGCGCGCCCCACGAGCTCCGCCACCTTCGGGGTGAAGTCCGGGTGCGGCCCGTCATCAAACGTGAGCGCCACGGCCTTGCCGCCGGCGGGGCCGCGGGAGATCACCGGACCGAAGAGCGGCACGCGTGGGTGGAAGACACCAAGCGCCACCGTGCCGAGCCCAGCCGCCGCACCCAGCGCGCCGAGCGCCGCGAGCTCAGCCCCGCCCATACCGGAGCACCGAGATCGCCTGGCCGCCGCCCGGCGCGAGGCCGTGCACCACCGCGGCGCGGCCTTCGCGGGCCTCCGCGCGCAGCGTGAGGGCGGCCGCCACCAGCCGGAGCAGACCGCCGGAGGGATTGAAGCCGAGCGCCGGCTCCAGCGAGAGGAGCTGCGCGTCCGGCAGCGCCTGGCGCGCGGCGGTCAGCTCGTCGTCATCGGAGGGCAGGCCGCAGGCGGCGGGGCAGAGCAGGGGAGCGGGACCGGCGAGCTCGGCCGCGCGGCGGAGCAGGGGCGCGAGGGCCTCGCGGGACGGCATCCGCAGAGATTGGCCCGGGTGGCCGGCGGTCTCCACGTGCGTGAGCCACAGCGGCTGACTCGACGGACCTCTGTGGGGTTCGGGACTTGGGCGCCCCTCGACTTCGCTCGGGGTGAACGGGCGGCCCAGCAGGACTGCAGCGGCTCCCTCTGCGGGACGGACCTTCAGCCCGAACGCGGCGTACGCGGCGACGAGCGCTGGGACGATCTCATCCGCGGCCACCACCAGCACGCGCTCGGCCCGGCCGCTTGCGAGCAAATCGAACCCGACCTTGAGCGCGCTCTCTCCCGAGAGCTCCCGATCGGACGCGGTGAGGCACGCGCCCTTGATCTGCAGCGCGATGGACAGCTGGCCGAGCGGCGCGTGGTGGACGGACTGGTGGAACGCGGTGGGGCTGCCGAACGCGTTACCGCGCACGGCCACGCCCTCGAGGAAGTCCACGGTGGCGGCGAGCCCGCCGTAGCCGGTGCCGAAGACGACGGCCAGGTCCTCTCGAGCCGCGCTGCCCAGCGCCTCGCGGCCGGCGGCCAGCGCCATCCGGTCCAACCGCGGGAGCCGCTTGGCCTTGGGATCCGCGTCGTCGCCGTACTTCTGGATCTTCAGCGGCTCGGTGAGGCTCGTGCCCAGGCTGGCGAGGAACGCCTCGCAGCCGGCAGCGCCCGGGGCGACGATCCCCAGGCCGAGCACGCGGGCCTTCACGCCTCCTCCTTCGCCAGCACCAGCGCGGTGTTGTTCCCGCCGAAGCCGAACGAGTTGGAGAGCGCGCGCTTCAGCGGGGCGTTCACTCCGCCCGCCGGAATGAGCGGCACGTCGCAGAGGGGATCCTGCGCGAGCACGCCGATGTTGGCGGGCGCCCAGCCGCGCTGCAGGGCCAGCGCGCAGAAGACTGCCTCCACCGCGCCGGCGGCGCCCAGCGTGTGGCCGGTGGCGCCCTTGGTGGAGCTCACCGGCGGGATCTTCCCCGGAAAGACCGCGGCGAGCGCCAGCGACTCGGTCTTGTCGTTGGCGGGCGTGGCGGTGCCGTGGGCGTTGACGTAGTCGATCTCCGAAGGTGCACAGCCCGCGTCCTTGAGCGCCGCTGCCATCGCCGCGATCGCGCCTTTTCCTTCGGGGTGCGGCGCGGTCATGTGGTGCGCGTCCGCGGTGCAGCCCCAGCCCTGCACGTAGCCGTAGATGGTCGCGCCGCGGGCGCGGGCGGAGGCCACCGGCTCGAGCAGCACGAACGCCGCCGCCTCACCCAGGGCCAACCCAAGCCGGCCCTGATCGAACGGGCGGCAGTGCGGCGCGAGCAGCTTGAGCGAGTGGAACCCCAGGTAGGTGATCCGGCAGAGCGAGTCCACGCCACCCGCGAGCGCCCAGGGCGCGCCGGCGGCCACCTGCATCGCCCCGTAGCCGATCGCGTTGGCGCTGGAGGAGCACGCGGTGGAGAAGGTGTGGCGCTCGCCGGGGAGGGAGAGCTTCTGGGAGAGGCGATCCGAGATCTTCCCCACCGGGTGGTGGCGCAGCGCCTCGCGATCCGCTGCGCTCACCTGCCCGCGGTGCGCGAGGTAGTGCTGCTCGGACTCGTGGATGCCGCCGGTGGTGGTGCCGACCAGGATTGCGCCGTTGCCCGCCGGGGCCCAGCCACCCAGCGCGTCCCGGGCGGCCGTCAGCGCCAGCGCCTCCGAGCGGGAGATGCCGGGATCGGCGGCCAGGTGCTCGGCGGCGACCACGCCGGCAGGGCTCTCCGGAACGCCGGGGGCAGGGAAGAGCGAGAGCGGCCGCAGCCCGGACTGCCCGGCGCGCAGCGCGGCCTCGTGCGTGGCGAGCCCGCGGCCGAGCGCGGTGACGATCCCCAGGCCGGTGATCGCGACGCCGCGCATCCGCTGTTCAGGCCTTCGCCGACTTCACGAACGCGGCGAGCGACTCGACCGACTGGAAGTGCTGCTTGGCCGTGCCGTCGCTCGCGAAGCGGACGCCGAACTTGTACTCGATGGCGGTGAGCAGCTCGAGCGCGTTGAGCGAGTCCAGGCCGAGCCCGACCTCGCGGGAGAACAGCGGATCGGCGTCCTTGATGTCCTCGGGCTTCACGTCCTCGAGCCGGAGGGTCTCGACGATCAGCTTCTTGATGTCCGTCTTCAGTTCAGAGTCCATTTGCGCGCTTTGGATACTACGTGAGCCCGCCGTCGATCGCGATGCACTGGCCCGTGATGTAGCCCGCCTGGTCGTCGCACAGCATCCGGACGATCCCCGCCACCTCCTCCGGCTTGCCGGTGCGCTGGAGGGGGATCCGGCTCACCAGCTCCTTGCGCTTGGCCTCATCCAGCCCGTGCGACATGTCGGTCTCGATCAGCCCAGGGCATACCGCGTTCACGGTGATCCCGTAGCGGGCGAGCTCCCGCGCCAGCGTCCGCGTCAGTCCCAGCAGCCCCGCCTTGGCCGCCGAGTAGGCAGCCTGCCCTTCGTTCCCCAGCAGCGCCGCCGGGGAGGTGAAGGTGAGGATCCGCCCGAAGCGCCGCCGCACCATCGCCTTCGCCCCCTGCTGGCAGACGAGGAAGGCGGAGCGCAGGTTGCCGGAGATCACCGCGTCGAAGTCCGCGGCGCCGGTGAAGACGAAGGGCGCGTCCTTGGTCACGCCGGCGCAGTGGATGAGGAAGTCCGGCTCCGCCTTGGCGGCCTGGAGCCGGGAGAAGAGCGCCTGCACCTGCTCGGCGTCGCTCAGGTCGGCCTTCTCGAACGAGAGCTGCACCCCGAGCGCGCTCGCCGCCGCCTGGGTGTCCTCGCGCCCGCGTTCATCGCCGCGGTAGACCACCGTCACCGCGTGGCCGTCCTGGGCCAGCTGCAGCGCCACCGCGCGGCCGATCCCCTTGGTCCCGCCCGTCACCAGGGCGCTCCGCTTCACTGCCTCCGTCATGGGCGCGGGACCATAGCCCGTCAGAGGGCCGGATCCAGCACCACCGGCCCGCTGGGGTGCTCCGCCAGGTGCGCCGCCAGGCCCAGCGCGGTTCGGACCGAGGGGCGCCCGCCTGCGGTGAGCTGCAGCCGCGCCGCCGCCGCGGGCGCCCGGCCGGCCGGCTCGAGGAGGAAGAGCGCCAGGTGCTCCAGCGGCACCGCGCTGCCAGGCTCGCCCTCCGCCGTCCGGGGCAGCTCCAGCGCGCCGCAGACCGCCGCGCCCAGCGATCCGCGCGCCACCTTGGCCGCCGCCGCCGCGAGCGCCGCCAGGCCGCTGTGCGCCCCCGCCGAGATCGTCTCCACGCCGCCGCGCAGCCCGAGCGCGATGGAGACCTCGCCCGGCGCGGCGGTGGGCAAGGTGTAGACGAACGTGGAGGGGGAGCCGAAGGCCGGGCCGCGCTGCATGCACTGCTCGAGGAACTCCCGATCCGGAGCCGCGCAGCCGCTGGACGTCCCCAGCACCAGGCCGGTCCGCGCCAGCGGCAGCTCCGCCAGCCGTGCCCGGAGCAGCGCGTGCGTCAGCTGCACCAGCTGCCGGGCGGAGGGGTGGGGACGGCGCGCGCGCGGGTGGATCTCTTGAAGGCGCGCCGCCTCCTCCCACGCGCCCAGCGGGGCGCCCGGCGCGGCGGAGCGCGGCGCTGCGCCGAGCGAGACGCCGCCCGAGGTCCAGGTGGCCCACGCGGTGATCGCCACCTCGGAGCTCATGCGCCCTCCGCGGAGAGCACCAGCGCGGTGTTGATTCCCCCGAAGCCGGCGGTGGCCACCAGCGCGGTGCGCACGGGATCCGGCCGCGCGGCGCCGAGGACGGGCTGGACGGGCAGGGCAGGGTCCACGCGCGCCAGGTTCGCCACCGGAGGGATCAGCCCGCGCTGCAGGGAGAGCGCGCAGACGATCGCGTCCAGCGCGCCGGCGGCCCCGAGCGTGTGGCCGATGGAGCCCTTGGCGCCGGTGAGCGGCGGGGGCGTCTCTCCGAAGAGGGCGCGGTACACCGCCGCCTCCATCCGATCGTTGTGGGCGGTGGCGGTGCCGTGCGCGTGGTAGCGCCCGAGCCCGGCGGCGCTCCTGCCCGCGTCCTCGAGCGCCTGGCGGCAGGCGGCGAGCAGCCCCGCGCCGCCTGGCTCCGGAGCGGTTTGATCGTGCCCATCCGCCGCGGTGCCGTACCCTTCCAGCCAGGCGAGGACCGGCCGTTTGAGCCGGGCCACGCGCTCCTTCGACTCCAGCACGAGCACCCCGGCGCCCTCGCCCAGCGAGAGCCCCGCGCGCTCGGCGTCGAACGGCGCGGCGGGGCGCGGCGAGAGCGCCTTGAGCGCGTGGAAGCCCAGGTAGACGAACTCGTGCAGGGCCTCGCAGCCGCCGACGATCACCTCGTCGCAGAGGCCGTCCTCAATCCAGGCGAGCGCCTGGCCCAGCGCCGCGGCGCTGGAAGCGCAGGCCGCGCCGATCGTCCGCACCGGGCCGTTGGCCTCGCACGCCGCCGCGAGCGCTGCCGCCGGCGCGAAGAGCGCGTCGTTCGTGGCGGGAGCGCCCTGGCGCCACGCCTCCACCGCCGGCTCCAGCGCGCCCTTGGTGGTGCCCACCACCACGCCCCGCCGCGCGCCGGGCGCCCCGGCTCCCCGCAGCGCCTCGGCGGCCGCCGCGAGCAGGAGGCGGGAGGCGCGGTCCGCCGGCCTCGCTGCCGGAAGCAGCAGCTCCAGGTCGTCCGGCGCTTGCGCGGCGAGCGCGCTGCAAAGCCCGTCCGTGGAGAAGCCAGTTGCGGCGCGGACGCCGGTGCGACCTGCGAGCACGGCGTCCACGAGCGTCTGCGCGCCGAGTCCGTGGGCGCTGATCGCGCCGACCGAGGTGATAGCCGCGGGCATGGGCGTGCCAGGTTACCGCGAAGGGACGGCGGGCGCGGGGGGCCGCTCGCTGGGCGAAGCAGGCGGCCATCCTTCGGGCGCGCTCGGCGGACCGCGCCGGTCCAGCGCCGCCTGGATGCGCTGGCGGGTGAGGGCGGCGAGCGCCTTGGGCTCGCCTTCGGGGGTGATCGGCTCCAGGAAGTCGAGCGTGATCTGCCCGCGCAGATCGTAGAAGAACGACCCCTTGGGGATGCAGCGGTGCGTCCCCGAGAGCGCCAGCGGGAGGATCTTCACGCCGGCCTTCTGCGCCATCACGAATGGCCCCTGGCGGAAGCGCAGCGTCTTCCCGTCCTCCGAGCGCGTCCCCTCCGGGAACACCAGCACGTGGCAGCCGCGGTTGAGCCAGCGCAGCGACTCCTCGAGCACGCGCTCGGCGCCGCCTTCCTCGCCCTTCGCCGCCTGGATGTAGCCGGCGAGCCGGACGTTGATGCACAGCGGAGGGAAGAAGAAGATCGGTCGCTTGGTCACGAACTTGAGCTGCGGCCAGGCAGCCAGGATCATGATGATGTCGGACACGGAGTTGTGGTTGGCGAAGACCAGGTAGGGCTCGCGCGCGTCGCGCAGCGTCTCCAGGCCGTTGACCTGGAGCCGCAGCAGCGGCAGCGCCGCCATCACGCCCTTTCCCCACAGCCCGTTGACCCAGTTCATCACCCGCCGCTGCTTGTCCACGAGCGGGTTGAAGGGGATGAACAGCAGGAGCCCCAGCGTCGCCAGGAAGAAGCCGAGGATCCAGACCCACGTCCAGAGGAGGAAGGAAGAGACGCCGCGCATGCTCCTCACGGGTTTTGACGTATTGTTCGGCGCATGTCGACTACGGCCCTCTCTTCGCCGCGGTCCTTTGGGCGCTACGAGCTGGTGCACATGCTGGCGCAGGGGGGGATGGGCGAGGTCTACCTCGCCAAGCTCACTGGCGCGGCCGGCTTCGAGAAGCTCTGCATCGTCAAGACGATCTTGCAGCGCATGAGCGCGGACAAGCAGTTCGTGGATCGCTTCCACCACGAGGCCCGCGTCCTCGTGCAGCTCACCCACGCCAACATCGCCCAGGTCTACGACATGGGCGAGCTGGACCAGTCCTTCTACATGGCGATGGAGTACATCGCCGGTGTGGACCTGGCGCGGATCGAAGACCGCGCCACGCAGACCCACGTGCAGGTGCCGGTGCCGATCGGCCTCTACGTGGGGCAGAAGATCGCCGAGGCGCTCGGCTACGCGCACCGCAAGGCCAGCCCGGACGGGACTCCGCTGGGGATCGTCCACCGGGACGTCTCCCCGCAGAACGTGATGGTCTCGTACGAGGGCGAGGTGAAGGTGATCGACTTCGGGCTCGCCAAGAGCGCGGCCCGGAGCAAGCACACCCAGCCCTCCACCGTGCTCGGCAAGCTCGGGTACATGTCCCCGGAGCAGGCCCGCGGCGAGTCCGTGGATCACAAGAGCGACATCTACTCCTGCGGCGTCGTCGTCTGGGAGCTGCTCGCCGGGCGGCAGCTCTTCCTGGGGCAGACCGTGGGCGAAATGGTCGCGCTGATGTCCAACCCGCGCGTGCCCGCCATCCGCGAGCTGCGGCCGGAGATCTCCGAAGGGCTGGAGAAGGTCCTGCTCCGCGCGCTCGCCGCCAACCCGGCGGATCGCTACGCGCGCGCGGACGACTTCGCCCGCGGCCTCAACGAGCAGCTGGTCCGCGAGGGCTCGGCGGTGGGCGCGGAGGAGGTGGGCAACTACATCCGCGGCCTGTGCCCGGAGGAGTTCGTCGAGCAGCGCAAGCTCATCTCCAAGCTCTCCACGCTCTCGCGCACCGGGACGTCCTCCCCCTCCGTGGCGGACCCCGTTCACCCGGAGCCAAGTCGAGCGTCGCCCGGTGCGCTCTCCGGCACGGCCATCCGCACCACCCCAACCCCAGGGGAGGGGCTCTCCGGCACGGCCATCCGCACCACGCCGGCCCCGGTCGCCGCAGCGGCCGCTCCTGTCGAAAGCGCCCCGGCCCCCGGTCACCCCGAGCGAAGTCGAGCGGCCGAGAGCTTCACCCTCTCCATCCCCAAGCGCCGCGCGCCGCTCTTCGTCCTGTTGGCGCTGGCGGTGATCGCCGGCGGAGCAGGGCTCGCGGTCTTCACCAGCCGTGGCGCTGGGACGCAGAGCGATCCGAACCCGCCCGCGCCGCCCGCCGAGCCCGCGCGAGCGGAGCCGTCCGAGCCCGACCTTCCGAAGGAGCCGAAGGAGCCCAAGGCGGTGGAGGAGCCGAAGGTGGCTGCCGCCGAGCCGATCAAGGCCGCCGCCGAGCCTCCGCCCGCGGCCATCCCGCGCAAGCGCGTGGAGGTGAAGAAGGTCTTCGAGCTCTTCATGGATCGCGGCGAGCGCTTCATCCGCGCTGGCCGCGCCGAGGGGCTCAACGTGGGCGCCCGCGTGCAAGTGGTGACCGCGGCCAAGGGGAAGTGGCGCGAGCAGGTGGGGGAGGCGACGGCGATGGAGGTCTGGCCGCACCTCGCCCGGCTCGCGGTGGAGATCGGTCCGGTGCAGCCGAAGGAGGCGCTGTTCGGCGCGTTCGATCCGCGCGCGAAGCCTCCGCGGCTGGCCGCCCGTCCGGGGCGGGGCGAGCTGGAGCCGCCGGCGCCTCCTCCGGCGGTGACCACGGCTGCAACCGAGCCGCCGAAGGTGGAGCCGGCGAAGGCGGAGGAGCCGCCTCCGCCGCCCAAGCCGGTGGCGCGCACGCTCAAGGGGCGCGCCTGGTTCTCCGGGATGGGGCCGTTGAAGCGGGTGAATCTCCAGAACAACGACAACGTCGGCTGGAACCGATGCGAGGTCCGGCTGCCCACCAACCAGCGCTACGTCTTCGACGCCATCCCCGCCGGGGAGAGCGACGTCACCCTGCTGCGGAAGTTCGTGCAGGACGGGGTGGAGAAGGACGTGGACATCGACTTCGTCACCGTGAAATGCCAGGAAGGCACGGCGAGTTTCCCCATCCGATGACCGCCCGCCTGATCGCCCTGCTCGCCTCCGCCCTCCTGGGGCTCTCCGCGTCCGCGTCCGCGGCCAAGCCCGCGCCGAAGACTGCGGCCACGGACGGGGGCGCCGGCGCGCCGGACGCCGGCAGCGGCGAGGCGACCGTGGAGCAGCTCGCGCAGCTGCCTTCGATGATCGCCCTGCGCAAGCGGCTGGCCGCCACGGAGTCCCTCACCGCCCGCTTCACGCAGAAGCGCCACTGGGCCGCGCTCAAGGACACGCTGCTCACCGAGGGGACGCTCCAGTACGACAGGAGCGGCAAGATGGTGTGGAAGACGGAGAAGCCTTCGGTCAGCGAGCTGACGCTGGAGGGGGCCTCGGCCACCATGCGCTTCCCCGCGCTGAACACCACCCAGAAGTTCGATCTCTCCTCCGAGCCCGGCATGGCGAAGGTGTTCGAGAGCATCACCGCGGTGCTCAAGGCGGACCTGGAGCGGCTGGTGCCGCTCTACGCCGTGCGCGTTCGCAAGGCCGCGCCGCTCGAGCTGGAGCTCACCCCGCGCAACCCGCAGGTGGCCAGCGTCGTCTCGCGGCTGCACCTCACGTTCAACGCCACCCCGGACCTCACCGGCGTCACGCTCGAGGAGCCCGGTGGTGACAGCACCGAGATCGCGTTCCGCGATCACGCCGTGAAGATGGCCGCGAAGTGAAGCGGCTCCTCTGGCTGCTGGCGCTGGCCCCGCTGGCGTGCGCGCACGCGCCGCCCGCCGAGTCCTCCCTCCCGCCCGTCCAGGCCCGCACGCCTGAAGAGGCGCAGGCGCTGATCTCCAAGCTGCGTCCTTCTCGCTTCAAGATGGTCCACCAGGTGGCGGCCAGCTATCAGGGCCAGAGCGGGGTGATGCAGGGCTACCTGATCGGCCGCGCGGACGGGGCCTTCCGGGTCTCCGCCACCGCCGCGATCGGCCCGCGCCTGTTCGACGCGGTGAAGCGCGACGGCGAGTTCTCCTTCAAGGTCCACCTCCCGCAGATCTCCGAGCGGCTGGACGTGCGCCACATCGCGCGCGCCATCGACCGGGTCTACTTCCTCGGGTGCCCAGATCTGGGTTCAGCCCAGGGCGACGCCTTCGTCGCTCGGTGCAAGGTCACCTCCGGAGACGACGTGGACGAGGTCGAGGTGACCACCTCCGCCCGCTACCTGGAGACGGTCACCAAGCGGTACTTCCTCCAGGGCGTGCTCCGCCTGACCGTCACCTACGAGGAGTTCGCCCGCTTCGGCCCGCGCTACGTGGCCAAGCGGGTGAAGCTCGCCGGAAGCGACGGCTACACCATCGAGATCGTCCTCGAGGACTACGTGCCTGAGTTCCCGTTCGACGATGGGTTGTTGAAGCTGAATTAGCGCTCTGTGCAGGGCGCGACACGCGTGTCGTCGTCTGCACTGCTTTTCGCGGGCCAGGCGCGCCCAACCCTCTGGCACCACGGCACTCCATGCGGGCCTGCTTGTTGCTATTGCGCGGCCCCCAATGTTCGCGGCGTTGCCCCCATTCTCCCGCCCATTCCTCCTGCTGTTTCTGCTCTGGGTCACTTCGGGGTGCGTCACCGTCTATCAGCCCCTCACCGCCCTCCAGCGGCCGGTGGTGGTGGACCCCACGCACGACAACTTCTCCGGCCAGCGGATCCGCGTCCGGTGCATCCCGGGGGATGCGCTGGACGAGGATGAGGCCCAGCTCCTCTGCCGCGACCAGCGCGCCCTCTTCGAGGCGCAGGGCGCGGACGTGGACACCGTGGTGCCCCGGGATGGGGTGGAGCCCGAGGACAAGGACGCCAAGCCCGCGGACCTGACCGTGGAGCTCAAGGCGCGCCTGGTGCACAAGGACAACAGCCCGGCGCTCTGGGTGTTGTCGTTCGCGACCCTCACGCTCGTGCCGGCGGTGATCGACATGACCTTCGCCCAGGACGTCACCATCCGGGACCCGGACGGGTTCGTGCTGGTCGCGGACAGCCTCCAGGCGCGCTTCGTCACGCAGGTGGGCGCGGCGGTGGGCCTGGCGAACCTCCTGATGGACTGGCTGGTACGCCCCGCGCCGGAGCGGCTCACCACCGGCGCGGTGAGGGATGACTTCTCCAATGACTTCCACGGTCAGCTCTCCCAGCTCGCGTTCCAGGCCCGCATGCGCTCGTGGGTGATGCGCGGCCTGGACGACGCGCGCGCCCCCAACGCCCCCAGGCCCAGCGGGCCTCGCTGACGAGACGAACCGATGTCCCGGCCGGCCCTCCTCCTCAGCTGCGTCTGCCTCTGGCTCCTCACCGGCTGCCAGCACGACCCCGCGCCCGGGATCTTCGCGAGCAGGACGTACACCCGCAGGCTGGAGTGCCAGCGCTTCTCCCAGTCCGAGGCCCACGCCCGCTTCCCCACGCGCGTCCCGGACGTCTTCCCGCGCGGCGGCATCCAGTACGAAGGAGACGCGCTCGTCTGCCGCAACCGGCTCCTCGCGCCAGGCGAGCGCCCCGCCCGGGACGAGGCCATCCTCTCCGCGCTGGGGCCGATGGTCGGCGAGCTGGTGAGCGCCGCCTCCGCGCTGACGCCTGAGCCGCTCGTCTGGCACGTGGACGCGTTCTACCCGGACGCCGCGGTGGCTTCGAAGATCTCCTCCGCCGCCAAGCAGGAGCTGGTGGGGCAGGGGAGGCAAGTCTCGGACCGCGTGCCGCTGCTCGCGGCGGGGGACGTGAGCGTGCTCGGGCGCCTCCCGCCCCAGAAGGCGTACCCGGTGGCCTGCGCCCGCTACTTCGCCGAGGACGTGCTCTCCGAGCGCGAGGCCTTCCTCGGGCTGATGATCCTCGACCCGCGCGAGACGCGCCTGCACGCGGGCACCTGCGTGAAGGGCGCCTGGAGGTGGCTGCCATGAGCGCGCGCTGGCTCTGCGCGCTGGCGCTGCTCGCTGCCCCCGCCCTGGCGGTGGAGACCACGCTGCCGCAGGCGCAGGCGGTGGAGATGGAGCAGCTGCGCTCGGAGATCGGCGGGCAGCTGCAGCTGCAGGCGTACGATCTGCTGGACGAGCTGGTCTACGGCTGGACGCAGGCGCCGGTCTTCCCCGCGGAGACGGACGTGGTGCTGGCGGGCGTCACGGTGCCGGTGGGCAACGGCAGCGGCCTGGAGGCGCTGCTGGAGAACCACTTCTTCTCGCTCGTGCTCAAGAACCCGCAAGGGAAGGTGCGGCTGGCCCACTGTCCGCAGTGCAGCGCGCGGGTGGTCCACTCGGGCGCGAAGGGGACGGTGATCTCCCGCGGCGTGGACACCCCCGAGGCCCTCACCGAGCTCGGCAAGAGCACCCAGGCGCGCCACGCGCTGTTCCTCGACTTCGAGATCGAGGGCTCCTCGCTCGTCCTGCGCGCGCGGGTCACCGCGCTCGAGCCGGCCCTGCCGATCGTCTACGCGAAGACGCTCTCCAGCAGCACCTCCACGCCGACGCTCCTGCGCAGCGGCGAGCGGCTGAAGAGCGCGTCCGAGGCTCATCAGGAGTACGTGGACACGCTGGCCGGCCGCGGGGTCTGGGTGCTCCCGTTCCGGGTCGGCGTGCGCAGCTACGCGCCGGGCAGCGATCAGACCGTGCGGTCCGTGCCGTACATCTGGCTGCTCGCCGGCTTCGAGACCGGGCTCACCCAGGCCCGGGCGTGGACCGGGAGCGTCTCCATCGGCGCGAGCTGGCTGCCCCAATCCCACGTGGGCTGGATGGCGCAGGCCAAGGTCGCGCGCCTGCTCAGCGGCAGCGCGGCGTCCCTCACCCACCCGGACCTGTACCTCTTCCTCGGCGGCTCGGTGATCTTCCTCCAGGGCGTGGGCACCGTGGTGTTCAGGAGCGACACCCCCACCCCGGACGAGATCCGCGCCGCCATCACCAGCAATGGCGAGAGCCTGCGCACCACCCTGGGCTCCTGGCAGCTGGGGCTGGAGCTCCGGGTCAAGAATCGGCTCGGGCTCTCGGTCTACCTGGAGTCCTCGCCAGCGCTGAACGACGCGCCCTACGTGGGGAACTACCTGAACCTGGGGATCGCCAAGTTCCAGTCCTTCGGCGTCGAGGTGTCGTTTTGCTTTTAGGCCCTCAAAAGAGTGAAGGCCCCCCACCGTTCACCCCGAGAGGCTGTGAACCTATTGGGCGCGTCGCTCCCCCGTTCACCCCGAGCGTAGCGCCGCAGGCGCGTAGTCGAGGGGCGGCACCGAGCTCGAAATCACGTCACGCCACTGGAGGATCAGATGCAGTGCCGCCCCTCGACTACGGGCCCGAGGGCCCTACGCTCGGGGTGAACGGGGGGTGGGTGACCGCGACCCGCGCTCTGCGGATCCTGCTCCTCGCCCTCCTGCTCACGCCCTGCGCCGCGCTCGCGCAGCGGGACACCACCCGCCAGGCGCTGGATCGCCTCGAGGAGACGCTGGCGGTCCGCGTGGAGTCCGGCGGTCTCTCCACGCAGGAGCTGCTGCCGATCCTGGTGGTGAGCTCCGCGCCCGCCTACGAGGAGACCCGCGCCTGGTACCCCACCGCCGCGCTCGCCACGCTGGTGCGCGTCTTCGGCGCGGCGGGACTGCGCGCCTGCGAGGCCTGCACCGCCCCGCGGACCTGGTCCGGGGAGGGGCGGCTGGAGCAGACCTCCGGCACGCCGGACGCGCAGGAGCTCATCCGCATGGACGAGCTGTCGCGCGTGAGCTCCGCGCCGGCGCGCACCGCGCTCTGGCTGGACGAGACCCCGCAGGGCGTCTCGCTGCGGGTGGTCTCCCTGCGCAACAGCCAGGTGCTGATCGCGGAGAACTTCGACCCTTCGCTGAAGGAGCGCGCGCGGACCACCGAGAACGTCCGGCTGGCGCAGGAGCTGGACCGCCGCTCGCGGGCGCTCAGCCTGACCCACCCGATGGTGGATCTGACCATCTACCCGGGGCAGCACCTGTCGCTCGAGTGGGCGGAGCAGTGGGGAGACTCCAACGCCAACCTCGCCGGCTTCGCGGTCTCCTTCTTCGACCCGGTGCTGGGGGTGGGCGCCTCGTACCACCGGATCCTGCCCATGTTCTTCGACGTCACCGTGGGCGCGCAGGTGCTGCTGAGCGTGCCCACCGCGATCGTCAAGGCGGTGAGCCCGGAATCCAGCGGCAACCTCTTCGACCCGCTGGTCACCGGCGTCCTGATGATCCGCGTGCCGCTCTTCAAGTCCAACTACGCGGTGCTGCTCGCCGCCTCCACCCGCGGCTCCGTGGGCGTGGGGATCTCCCTGCTCAACTTCTCCGTCCTCCCGTTCCTCCCATGACCCGTCCCTTCGCCTGGCTCCCGCTGCTGCTCCTGCTTTCGGCCTGCGCCGGCCGCAACTACACCTACTACCTGGTGGAGCCCGAGCCGCGGCAGCACCCCGCGCTCAAGGAGGAGGGGACGCTGCTGCGCCCGTTCGGCTTCGGCTCCACCACGGTGATGAAGGTGCGCTGGAACGACGGCAACCTCATCACCGAAGTGGACGTCCCGATCATGAGCTCGGGACAGCGGATCGTCGTGGAGCACGCGGCGGGCAACAAGGACGTGAAGACGCTCCCGGCCACCCGCGTGGTCCCGCCGCCGCCCACCAAGGCGGACGCCTCGCTGATCGAGGCCTACCGCGCCCGCGGCCTCAAGGTGGACGAGCGCGCCCCGGAGATCTCCATCCTGCGCGCCCGCACGCTGATGCAGGAGGCGCTCAAGTCCGGCAGCTACCAGCTCGCGCTCGAGTACTGCGAGGGCGTGCTCCAGCGCTACCCCTCCCACCCCGAGTTCCTGCGGGCCAAGGCGTCCCTCCTCTTGATGATGGGGGAGCGCGACAAGGCCATCGAGATCTACGAGCAGGCAGAGGGTGTAGAGAGCGACCCCGCGGTCCGGAAGAAGCTCGAAGAGCTGCAGAAGCAGCGGAACTGAAGGCCCCCATGCAAATCGTCGGATTCATCCTCCTCGGCTTCATCGTCTGGTTCGGCTTTGCCGACCGCGGCAGCGCCCACGTGATCTCGGCGTTCGATCTGCACGCCCTGGTGATGGTGCTGGTGGGCTCGTGCGCGGCGGTGCTCGCCAGCTCCAGCGCCACCACCGCGCTGCGCACGCTCTTGTGCCTGCGCGAGCTGGTCCCGGGCCTGAAGGTCTTCGGCCCCACCACCGCCAAGATGGAGGCGGAGCGGGCCCAGCTGTGCGCGCTCTGGCGCGACGGCAAGCGCAGCCAGGCCCTGCAGATCGCCGAGCAGAGCCCCTTCGCCGGGGTGAAGCAGCTGGCGGACCTGGTCCTCAACCGCGCCTCCGCGGGCGTGGCCGCCAACGTCTACCTGGAGCTGCGCCACGAGGAGCTGCGGCGCTGGCAGCCGGCCATCCACAACTGGGAGATGCTCTCCAAGCTGGGGCCCGCGTTCGGGATGGTCGGCACCATCACCGGCATGATCCAGCTCTTCCGGAACATGTCCTCGGAGAACCTGAACATCGGCGCGGCCATGTCCCTGGCGCTGCTCGCCACGCTGTACGGCGTGGCCTTCGGCGCGGGGGTCGCCGGGCCCATTGGCCACTACCTCAACGGCCTGCTCGATGAGCGGCTCGGCTTCCTCGAACGCTGCGAGAAGAGCACCCAGGAGCTGGTGGACCGGGGCGTGGGGCTGACGCGCGTGGAAGCGAGGGTGGGTTAGGCCATGCAGCGGCGCGCGCGCGGACACGAGGAGGGGTGGCTGCTCAGCTACGCCGACCTCATCACCAACCTGCTCCTGTTCTTCGTGGTGCTGCTCACCGCGGCGAACCTCAGCAAGGGACGGATGCAGCAGATCGCCAAGAGCATCTCCGGGCAGGAGAGCCCCTCCAGCCTGGAGTCCATCCGCAAGGAGATCGACGCGCAGATCGCCGCGCGCAAGCTGGAGCACGTGGTGCGCACCCAGCTCAAGGATGACGGGCTGGAGCTCTCGCTCGACTCCGGCCTCGTCTTCGACTCCGGCAAGGCCACCATCCGGCCGGAAGTGGAGGCGGTGATCGCCTCCATGCTCCAGGTCTGCGCGCCCTACTCGTCGAAGTACGGGTTCGCGGTGGAGGGGCACACCGACTCCACCCCGGTGCTGGGCGGGAGCTTCGCCTCCAACTGGGAGCTCTCCAGCGCCCGCGCGATCGTCGTGCGGCAGCGCCTGGAGAACGTGGGGATCCCCCGCGAGCGCATCCGCGTGGAGGGCTACGCAGACACCAAGCCGCTGGCCGAGGCGCAGCTGGTGGGGCTCACCGCTGAAGAGCGGCTGGCCCGCCACCGGCGCGTCGTCGTGAGGATCTACTGATGAACGCCAAAGCCCTGCTTCCGCTGATGCTCTCCGCGGGTGCGCTCGCGCAGACCACGCCCACGCCGCTGCCCCAGGCGCGCATCCCCACGCCCGTGCTGATGGAGCTGCGCGCGGTGGAGTCCCAGTTCGATCTCGCGCTCGGACGGGACTGCGCCCCCGAGCGCTGCGTGTCCAAGGGCTGCGCCTACACCGACCACGCGGTGGTGGACGTCCCGCGCGCCAGCTCGTTGCCGGGCATCCCCCAGACGGACGGCCCGGGCGGCGCGCCGCCGCAGGAGTACCTCACCGCCGCGCGGTGCGACTTCGCCCACGAGAAGTCCGTCTCGCCGAAGGACGCCCAGGCGCTGGTGCGCAGGCTGGAGCAGCGCCTCTCGAAGGGTTGGCTGAGGGTGACGGTGGGGCACCAGGTGCTCGAGCCCGTTTCGCCCGCCCTGGCCGAGTCTCCGCCGCCCAAGCCGGAGCTGGTGGCGCCGCCGTCGAAGGTGGAGCCGGTGAAGCCCCCCGAGCCACCCGCGAAGTGGGAGGCCGGTGTGGCCCTGCGCGAGCTCTGGGTGCACCTGCTGCCGCACTTCTTCTGGATGGTGGCGGTGTTCCTGGGGACGCTCGCCGCGCTCACGCTGATCTGGGCGTACCGCCGCGTAGGCCGGGAGAGCGCCGAGGAGAAGGCGATCGCCGCGCAACTCGCGGCGGGCGTGCCCCAGGCGGAGCCGAAGGCGCTGCCGGCCGGCGAGGCGAGCTCCGAGGCGATCACCGAGGTCACCGTCCTGGACCAGAGCACCAGCTACGTGATCGAGCAGCAGCAGCTCTGGCGGGACCGGATCGCCCACGCGGAGCTGGCGAAGGACGAGAGCGTGGTGGTGGAGCTCTTGCGCCAGTGGCTGCGCGCCGGCGAGTTCGCGCTGCTCGCCAAGGCGATCTTCGTCTTCGGAGACCGGCTCTCCCTGGCCTTCCCGTCGACCGGCGAGCTGGCGGTGCGCAAGGTGGAGTTCGCCGAGTACCTGCGGAGCCTGGACGAGGCCGCGCTGCCCAGCGACGCGGACTTCTTCAAGAAGCTCAACCACCACGCGATCTCGGCCTCGCTGCTCGCGCAGAGCGACGCGGAGATCTACCGGAGCATCCGCGAGGAGTTCGGCAGCGCGGGCGTGCGTCACCTGATCGAGCGGCTCTCCCCGCGCCACGGGGCGCTCCTGTTCGCGCTCGTCCGCACGGACTTCCAGCACGAGGTGGCGCGCAGCCTCTCCAACGAGGTCCGCCACCAGGTGGCCCGGCAGCTGCTCCTCTCCAACCGGATCTCCCCCGACGAGCAGGCGCACGTCTTCGCCGCGCTGGACGCGGCGCGCGCCGGGCGGACCCTTCCGCCGCCACCGCCGCCCGCGCCGCACGGCATCAGCGATCGCGGCCGGGAGGTGGACGCCGCGGCCGCGCTCTCCGTCCTGCTCACGCACGTCCCCGCGCCCGAGCGGGCGGCGCTGCTCACCGAGGCCCTGGAGCGCTCCGGAGGCGTCTTCCCGCTCTGGTACGAGAACATCCTCTTCCCGCAGATGCTGCTGAAGCTGCCGCAGGAGCTGCGCGCGGACGTCCTGCTGGAGGTGGACATGCGCGGGCTGGCCGGCTGGTCCTCGGTCCAGCACCCGAGCTGGCAGACCCAGTTCTTCGCCCAGCTCACGCCGTCCCTGCAGGCCGCGCTGCGCGCCAACATGAGCTTTGGCTCCAACGCGGATCGGCTGGTGCTGGCGCGCCGCGGGCACCAGGAGCTGGTCTCGGCGATGAAGCGGCTGGTCTCCCGCGGCAGCGTCTCCTTCGCGGAGATGGTGACATGAGCCGCTCGCCCGTCGCCCGGTCGCTCGCGGCGGCGGCGCTGCTCGCGCTCTGCCTGTCGTGCCAGAAGGTTCCGTTGTGGGACATCAACGCGGGCTTCACGCTCGCGGACGCGACCTGGTTCGCGCAGGAGCAGACGCTCTTCGTCTTCTACCGGATGGGCGCGGAGCAGGGCCTGAGCGAAGCCAGCCAGATCGAGCTGAGCTACCGGACGGACGACGAGGTGGTGGACTGGACCCCGCTGGCGGCGTTCGCGCCGGTGCACGAGCACCTGCCGGTGGACTGCGGGACCTCCGCGCGTTGCGGCAGCGCCAGCCTGCGCGTGCCGCTCCCGCCCCGGGACGTGCGGCTGCGGCTGCGCTACCACCGGGACGGGGAGCTCGCGCTGGACGCGCCGCTGGCGCTGCACGTCGTGGGCGTCGGGCCCGCGCACACCCACCGGAGCCTGATCGTCTACGGCGTCTTCGACGCGCAGAACGCCCACGTGCAGTGGCGCGCCCGCCACCAGTTCCCGGCGCTGCGCAACGAAGAGGCGCAGGCGCTGGGCCTGCGGCGCGCATTCCGGGTGACCGGCCCGGGGGCAGGGGAGATCCCCACCGCGGCGGAGAACCCGTACAGCTACGGCTTCGCGCCGGCTTGCCCGAGCGCGCTCGCCCCGCTGGCCGGCCATGGGCCGGTGGAGACGAATGAGCGGGCGAAGTTCAGCCCGGACGGGCTGCCGCTCTCCGCCTCCGCCGCGCCGGCGGTGTGCGCGCTCTCCTCGGTCACGGACGCGACCGGCACCTTCGAGGCCGCGACCGTGGCCCGCAAGAACCCCGAGGTCCGCGCCGCCTTTCCCACGCTGCACAGCCCCGCGCAGGCGCAGCTGCAGCTGGGTTACCTGCTGCGCTTCTGCGAGCGCACCATCTCGGAGGCCCACCTCCAGATGCTGGTGCAGCGGATGCAGCTCGCCGGCGCGCCGGAGATCTGCCTCGACGAGTGGACGAAGGACGGCTTCGAGGCGCAGCTCGCCGCGACCTTCCGCAACCGCTTCGACGAAGGGCGGCTGCAGGGCAAGGACATGGTGCTGGTGCTCGGCTTCCAGCACGACGACACCACCGGGAAGCTGCCGCTGCTGCTCGAGCGGGCCCTGGCCACCGCGCTCGCGCCCGAGGAGACCAAGAGCTCGCCGCGCGTGAGCGGGGCCTTCGTGCTGGACACCGTGGCCCGGACGCTGGTGACGCCGGCGATCAAGACGCAGGTGCTCTGGTGCCCCGCGAATCTCGATGGGGAGCTCGGCACCATCCCAGACAGCTCCCAGCGCTCCTGCCCGCTGCTGAAGGAGACGCTGGATCTGAATCTGGGGCCCTTCCGCTTCAGCCAGCTGCCGATCCTCGCCACGCGCACCCAGTACGAGACCTTCATCTCGCGCTTCTCCGCCGAGCAGGCCGGGCGGACGCTGGAGCTGAAGTTCCTGGCGCCGCGGCGGACGCCGCTCTCGCAGGATCTCCGGTTCGGCGAGTTCGGATCGGTCACGTTCTTCAACAACGAGGTGATCACCGCGGAGCCCACGGACGCGTTCTCGTACTGCGCCCCGGGGAACCTGGTGGACACCCCGCCAGTCGTCTTCCGGAGCGCGGTCCTACCCGTGCCGCTGCCCCTGCAGCAGCTCCCGGAGTTTCACGCCAACACCGCGCAGCCCGCCTACCCGATCGGCCTGTTCTGGCAGTTCCCGTTCTTCACCCGCCTGCGCTACGGCGTGGGCGCGGCGGGGGCGGTCACCGCCTTCTCCCTCACCATCCCGTTTGGCACCTCCGCGCAGTCGGAGGCGCCCTACGGCGCGCAGCTCTGGGAGACCGAGGACTTCCAGCTCTCCGAGCTGCTCAAGCAGTGCACCCGCTTCTGCACGCACCCCACGTTCGACAACGCCGGCGTCTACGGGATCTCCGAGCCGTTCAACCTGAAGTACGCCCAGGCCTGCTACGCGCCGCACTTCCCCACGCCGGACGAGGGAGGGTTCCCGAGTGATCCGTAGGGCCCTGCTGCTCGCCGCGCTTTGCCTCGGCCCGGCCGCCTCGGCGGACCCTGACGGAGGCCCGTCTCCCGTTCACCCCGAGCGAAGTCGAGGGGCGCCCGAGTCCGCCGACTCACGCTCGCCCCCCGACTCCGCTCGGGGTGAAGGGGAGGAGCTGGAGCGCTACCGCACCCCGTTCGAGGTGCTGACCGAGCGCGCGGTGGGCACGGCCTCGCGAGCGGTGCGCTTCGACTGGCGCCGCAAGACGGTGGGCGTGGCCCTGGTGGGCAGCCAGCTGCTGGAGCTCAACAACTTCACCAGCGCTCGCGTGGGCGGCGCCCTGCGCACGCCGGTGGGCGGGCTGATGGCGGAGCTGGCGGTGACCCGGGTGGTGACCTGGGGGAGCCCGAGCGCGGACAAGCTCGAGCTCACCCCCTACCGCCAGGTGGCGCGCCCCAGTCGCCTCGAGGTGGACCTCAACCTCGCCTACCCGCTCTTCGAGGGGGTCAGCACGCCGCGCTGGAGCTTCCTCCCCACCACCGAGCTGGTCCTCTCGGTCGACGCGGGGCTGCGCTGGAGCTACTACCCCGGCGCGCTGGCGGGCGCAGGCTTCGGCGAGGCGCTCGGCAACCTCTTCGCGTTCCAGCTCTCCGAGCGCGAGCGCACCAACCTGGCGCCACGCCGGCTGCCGGGCATGGAACTCGACACCGCCCGCTACGCGCTGCTCGCCGGGTTCAGCCTGGACCTCTACTTCCAGAGCGGGCTGTTCCTCACACCGCGGGCGATGGTGGCGCTGCCGATCACCGGCTCCGGGCTGGGCTGGTGGTGGGAGCTCAACGGCTCGGTGGGGTGGATGTTCTGATGGGCTGGTTGGCCCCCGCGCTTGCGCTGCTGTTGCACGCCGCGCCGCCGGAGCCAGGCACCGGCGAGCTCGTCTTCTACAACGCGCGGCTGGCGCTGCGGCGCAAGCAGCCGGACGAGGCGCTCAGGCTCTGGCTCTTGCGAAACGGTCTGAAGGACCTGGGACAGCCAACGCCCCACGACGCGGACTTCCGCTCGGCCGTCTGGGCGGGCATGGGCGCGCTCGGCCTGTGCACTGACGGCTTCCCGAAGGACGATCTCGGTGGCGCGGGCCTCTGGCCGGTGGCCCTCCACAACTGGCTGCTGGTGGCCGCGCGCGGGCCGCCGCCTGCGCTGAGGGCGCCGTTCGACGCCTTCGAGGTGGGGCGGCAGCAGCGCCAGATCTCCCTGCATGACGTGCTCTCCGCCGCGGAGCTGCGCACCGTCACCTTCAGCCCCACGGACTGCTGGCGCGGCAAGCTCCAGCTGCTCGACGACGGCGCGTGGCCTTTCACGGATCTCACGGACCGGCTCGTCTCCGGCCGGCTGATGCGCGAGCAGCTCGCGCGCGCGCTCACCACGCTGGACCGCCGGAAGGTCCGCGGCCTCTCCGCGCTGCAGGCGCGGATCTTCGACCTCGACCTGGCGCTGGCGAAGCTGCAGCGCCGGAAGGCCGATCAGGCCGGGAGCGTGGCGCGGCAGAAGGCGCGGGGGTTGGGCGTCTCGGAGGCGGGCGCCCAGGAGGTGAAGGCGGCCGCCGCGGCCTGGCCGGCGGAGTCGCCGCAGGGCCGGTTCCTGCGCGACACGCTCTCCTGGCGGGCCGAGGACTGGCTGGCGCTCTCCCCGCAGCGCCGCTTGGCCCTGTTCGGGCTGGCGCGCCGCTTCGCCGCGGATCCGCAAGAGACCGCTCCGTTGGTGCTCTCGATCATCGACGCGTTGGTCGCGCGCGGGGAGGGGACCGAGGTCGAGTCGTGGATCGGCTTCCTGGAGGCCCACGGCGCGTCGGCCCGGCGGGATGCGCTGGTACAAGGGGAGCGGGGAGATCGCCTGCTGGCCCTGGACCCGTCCGCGCACTTCAACGAGCGTGCGGTGGTGGCCCTGCACCGGGGCGTGGCGCTGGTCCAGACGGGCCAGACGCAGGAGGCGCTGCGCGCGTTCGCGTACGCGCTGTCTCGATCGGACGAGTCCCGCGACAGCGCGGTCGTCGCCGCGATCTCCCGGCGCTGGCTCTCCTACGTGCTCTCCCGGCACCAGTCGGACGATCAGCTGGTGCTCAACCTCGCGGCGCTGGTCCCGGCGCCCGAGCTGGGGGCGATCCTGGAAGATCTTCTCTGGAGCGCGGCGCTGCGCGCGGACGCCGCCTCCTTCGAGCGGGTGGCGGCGAGGCTGAAGTCCCGCGGAGACGTGGCGGTGCGCGCGGAGAAGCTGCGGCTGCTCGCACAGGGCAAGGCCGGGGTCCTGGTCACGCAGCTGCGAGACGTGGGCAAGCAGGAGCCGTACTCGACTTTGCGCTTCATCCGCCTGGCGCTGGAGCGCTTGGAAGCGGAGGAGGCCTCGGTCCGCGCCGCGAACCAGCCGCTGCTGCTGCGCCTGCAAGAGGTGCTCAGCGAGCTCACCGGCGCGCTCGAGCGCTCGAAGTCCCAGCAGCGCGTGGCGGAGGAGCTGTTGGCCCGGGTCCAATCGCTGCTCGAGGGGCTGCGGCAGCTCGCGCTCACGCCGGCGGACAAGGCGCGCGCGCTGGCGCCCGCGCACGAGGCCTTCGCCGGGAACATCCGGCTGGCCCCAGCGGATCCGCTGCCGTGGCCGTTCAGCGCGCCGGAGGTGGAAGCGCCCTCCGCGTTCGTCCCGCTGGTGCTGGTGCCGGAGGAGTGGAGAGGCGAGCGCGGAGCGCTCGTCTTCGGCTGGAGGGTGACCGAGTGAACCGCCGCGAGCTGCGCCGCTCCGTGAAGGAGGCCCGGGCCCAGCTGCGCGCCCGGGTGGCTCAGCTGCCCGCGGTCCAGCAGGCGCGCACGCGCACCTGGCGGCGACGCCGGCGCGCGCTGCTCGTCACGTTGGTGCTGCTGCTTCTCTTGCTGCTTTCGCGCTGTCAGTGCGCGGTGGCGCCGCCGCCTTCGCCCGCTACCCCGGCGCTGAGCAAGCCGCCGCTGGTGCCGGCCAAGGTGGAGCCGCCCAAGCCGCTCATCGCCAAGGTCAAGCCGCAGCCCCGCCCCAAGCTCGCCACCGACGCGCGCCCCGCGCCCTCCTGGCTGGACGACTTTCGCCTCCAGGTCGCCGCGCGCAGCGGACGGCTGGCGGAGTGCGTTAACGGCTCCGAGCACCCCGGCGCGCTCCGGTGGACCGCGTCTGTCACCCCCGCCAGCGGCGCGGTCTCCCAGCAGGAGCTGGAGCCCGTGGGCGGGGCCGTGCTGCCGCCTGACGCGCGGACCTGCCTGCAGCGGGCGCTCTCCACACCGCCGTACCGGCTGAGCCCGGACGCCGCGGAGGCGCTCCCGCCGCGCGTCACGCTGGTGATCGAATTCTGAAGCCCGACATCCGCGTCACACCGCTCCGGACAGGGATGTCCGAGCCGGGCACGCTGGGCGTCGGGGTCTCCGCCACTTAGCCTTGGCAGCCGGATTGCTGTTCGGCGCGCCGCCGGATGGCCGGGTCCAGGCCCACTCGATTGGCAGGACACACATGCTTGAGCGCACGACCCGGACGTTGCTCGCTGCTGCACTCGTCTCCGCCGCCACCGGCTGCGTGGAGTCGGCTCTGAAACCCGATGACCCCGTGAAGGTAACTGGGAAGGCGCTGAACGACGATCAGACGCCCATCTCGAACGTCGAGTTGGTCCTCGGGCGCAGCGAGAGCAGCACCTGCGCCTTCGCCACCTCCAACTTCGCGCCGGTCAAGACCGGGCAGGACGGGAGCTGGACCTGGAGCGGGCTGGGGAAGGACACCCAGAACGGCAGCGTCGCGAGGTGCTTCCGGGCCTCGCTCCCGTCGAGCGCGGATGGCGCCTTCGCCTGGCACGACTTCCTGGTGCAGCTCACCGAGGTGAAGGTCCCGGATCTCCGGCGCTGGGCGGGTCAACCCGCCGCGGCGCAGACCACGACCGGCGCTCAGGTGACCTTCGCGGCGCCGGCGATCACCGGCGCGACGGTAGGGCGCGTGGAGCTGCGCAGGTCAAACAGCGCGCAGCTCTGGTGGATGATGCAGACCCCGACCAGCCCCGTCGCCCTCTCGGACGAGGTGCTGGAAGACGCGGCCGATCTGCAGGCCCAGCTCTTCGCGACCGGGGAGACCAAGGACAGCGGCACCACCTTCAAGAGCAGCTGGGGCTCGGCGAGGACCGCAGTCACCGGGCATGGCAAGGTCCCGGTCAGCCGCGGCGCCGCGTGCACCTTCATCGACAACCAGCCCTGCAGGCTGACGGACGGCGAGCCGCTGCCGGTCACCGCCACCAGCGACAGCGCGGCGCCGCTCGAGCCGAAGGTGACGCTCGCCTCGGCGAAGCTGCTCAAGAAGGCGGTGCTTCGCGGCGTCGTCGTGTCGGGCACTGCGAAGTCGCTCGTGCTCGAGGGTTCGGCCGACGGCACCACGTTTCAGAAGTTGGCCGAGGTGACGGAGGGTGCCGCGCTGGTGAACGGCTTCCACGAGCTCACGCTGACCAGCAGCGCGCCCGTCTCGGTGATCCGGCTGCGCGCGCTCGACCAGGCCAGCCAGCCGGCGCGCTTCTCGGGCGCGGCGGAGATCTCCTTGTTCGAGTAGCGCTACTGCGCTTCCGCCAGCAGCAGCGAGGTGTTCACCCCGCCGAACGCGAAGTTGTTGGAGAGGACGCGGGTCACGGCCCGCTCCTCCACCTCCCGCACGTAGCGCAGCCCGGCGCAGTTCTCGTCCACCTCTTCGAGGTGGAGGGTGGGGGCGATGAACCGGTGGCGGATCATCAGCAGGCTGAAGATCGCCTCGATCGCGCCGCAGGCCGCCAGCGTGTGGCCGGTGTGGCCCTTGGTGGAGGAGACGGGAACGTCCCCTCCCAGCGCGTCCCGGGTGGCCTGGGCCTCCACCGGATCTCCCATCTGGGTGCCGGTGGCGTGCGCGTTGACGTAGTGCACGTCCCGCGGGGAGAGGCCGGCGCTGGCCAGGCACGCGCCGATCGTCCGGGCCATGCCTTCGCGCGCGGGCGCGGTGAGGTGCTCGCCGTCGCAGTGGGTGGCGAAGCCCAGCACCTCACCCAGGATGGAGGCGCCGCGGCGGACCGCGTGCTGGTACTCCTCCAGCACGAGCACGCCCGCGGCCTCGCCCACCACCAGCCCGTCCCGCTTCTTGTCGAACGGGCGGGGCGTGAGCTGCGGCGTCTCGTTGTACGCGCGCGAGGTGCCGCCCACGATGTCGAACGTCACCGCGGTGGTGACGTGGAGCTCCTCCGCGCCGCCGCACAGCATGATGTCCTGGTAGCCGTCCCGGATGGTCTCGTAGCCCTGGCCCACCGCCTGGCTCCCGGACGCGCACGCGGCCGCTGGCGCCCAGACGCGTCCCTTGATCCCGAGCATCAGGGCCAGGTTCGCCGCGCCGGAGTGGGCCATCAGCTGGAGGAAGGTGGTGGACTTGAGCCCCTTCACGCCCTCGTCGCGGATGGTGTTGAAGTACGTCTCCGTCGCGTGCGGACTGCCCACCGTCTGGCCGAGCGACAGCCCGGTGCGCCCCGAGGAGAGCAGCGCCTTGTCCAGCTTGGCGCTGGCGGTGGCCTGGTTCGCCGCCGCAGCCGCGAGCAGCGCCAGCCGCCCCATCGAGCGGCGGTACTCGCGGGGGATGGACTTCTCGTCGAAGCCGTTCACCGTGGCGCCCACGCGGGTGTTGAGCCCCTTGGCTACGTTCCACTCCGGCATCTGCCGGACGCCGGACTTGCCCGAGCGAAGGGACTGCGTGCACTCCTCGAGGCTGTTGCCGATGGGGCACATCAACCCCGCACCGGTGACGACGACGCGGCGAGCGCTCATGAGCGGGCTACCTTCTGGAAGAGGTGGTCGAAGCCGAGCAAGAAGGCGCAGGTGACGAACGCGCCCACGGTGACGCCGAGCACTCCCGGCATCAGCACGCTCTGGCCGGTGAGCAGCAGGTTGTCGATCCGCGTGCGCGGGTGGAGCGCGTACTTGCCCCACTGGTCCATGGAGTGGCGCAGGCCGTACATGGAGCCGTGCGGGGTCTGGGTGTAGTCGCGGTTGGAGAGCGGCGTGGAGATCTCCACGCGCGTCAGGTGGCCGCGGTGCTCGGGGAGCGCGGCCTCCACCTCCGCGTGGAGCTTGGCGCCGTGCTTCTCCTTGAGCGCCAGGTACTCCGCCGGGCGCTTGCCGGTCTGGGTGTCCGCCCAGGGCGCCACCTCGGACCAGGGCATCATCCCCAGGGCGAGGATCACCCGCGGCCCCTTCCACTGGGACTCGCGGTCGCTGGGGAAGGTGATGAACAGCCCCTTCTTGTCCCCGTGCCCTTCGCCGAAGCCGCAGGTGCGGTAACCCTCGTCGAAGTCGAAGGACGGGTAGACGTAGAGGTTGTGCTTGCGCTTGGGCGCGTCGTGGTTGTCGGAGGTGAAGTAGCCGGCGATGCAGGCGATGCCGTCCTTCATCTCCCGCACCCGCGAAGCGTACGCGGGCCGCATCGCGCCTTCGGGGAGCAGGTCCAGCGTCAGGCGCGGGTGGGCGTTGGAGATCACGCAGCGGGCGTGGATCACCTCGCCGGTGGCCAGCGTGACCGATTCGATCCGCTTCTGCGCGTCCACGTTGAGCGAGGTGACCTTGGCGCGGGTGCGGAAGACGCCGCCGTGTGCCCGGATCGCGTCCACCATCACCTTGGCGAGCGCGTCTCCGCCGCCGTCGATCCCGGCGGCGCCCTGGAGCATGGAGTCGATCACCAGCGCGTGGAGCTCGATCGGCGTCTGCTCCGGCTCGATCCCGTAGAGCAGGTTCTGTCCGAGCAGCACGCCCCGCAGCTGCTCGTTCTGGGTGATCGAGCGCAGGAACGGCCCGAGCACCACGTTGCCGAACTCGCCGCTCTCCAGGGTGGGCGGCTTG
Source organism: Myxococcaceae bacterium (assembly GCA_044229415.1). Lineage (GTDB taxonomy): Bacteria > Myxococcota > Myxococcia > Myxococcales > Myxococcaceae > JBGATB01. The sequence continues at coordinate 280,582 of JBGATB010000003.1, forward strand.
AACGAGTAGGCCGGGCTGTCGCGGCAGATCTTCTGGCAGACCTCTGCGAAGCGGAGGATCCCCGCCTTCTCCGAAGGGAAGGTGTCGATCAGCCGCTGCGTGAGCGCCGGCCAGCCGTTGGGGATCTTGAAGGTGAGCCCGGGGAACTGGAGGACGTCAAAGCCGTCCGGATCCAGCGCGTGGAACTTGAGCTTGTCGTAGACGCCCAGGAACCGCAGGTAGCGCGCGAAGGTGCCGTCCTCGCCCACGCCGCCCAGATAGTGGAACCCGGTGTCGAACGGCACGCGGTCCCGGAAGAAGCGGTGCAGGCACCCGCCCGGCCGGTAGTGCTGCTCCAGCACGCAGACCTTGAAGCCCTCGCGCGCGAGGATCAGCGCCGAGGACATGCCGCCCATCCCCGAGCCCACCACGACGACGTCGAAGTGGTCCTTGGGCAGATCCGCCTTGGGCTTGAAGAGCTCCCGGGCGATCACGTCAGGCCGCCCGTGGCGTCTCCGGCGTAGCCGGTGAGCTCGGCGTCCGCCACGCGCTTGTCCCCGCAGCGCACCTTGCCCTTGCCGGTGAGCATGCCGAAGCGCTCCTCACCGGCGATCTCCACCTCGTAGCGGACCTCCTGGTTCGGTTCCACGATGTTCCGGAAGCGCGCCCGGTCTATCCCCACCAGGAACACCTGCTTGGACGGGCGGCGCGAGAGCGCGAAGTACGCCAGCGTCTGGGCCAGCCCCTCCACCAGCAGCACGCCGGGGACGATCGGCCGCTGCGGGAAGTGGCCCTTGAAGAAGTGCTCCTCCGGCTTGAAGGTCCGCACCGCCACGATCTTCCGGTCCGTCATCTCCACCACGCGGTCCACCATCAGGAAGGGCTCGCGGTGCGGCAGCACGCTCTGGACGTCTTTGAAGTCAGCCATGGAGATCAGTCCAGCGCGCGGAGCACGACGGCGGCGTTGGTGCCCCCGAAGCCAAAGGAGTTCTTGAGCAGGGTGCGCGGGCGCTTCGCCAGCGGCCCCTTGTGGAGCGAGAGCTTGGCGCTCGCCTCGTCCGGCTCGGTGAGGTGCGCATTCCCGGCGATGAAGCCGTCCCGCATCATCAGCAGGCTGTAGACGACTTCGCTCGCGCCGGCCATCCAGCACTCGTGGCCGGTCAGCCCCTTGGTGGAGGAGACGGGCACCGGGTGGTCGCCGAAGACCTCGAGGATCGCCTTCGCCTCCACCGCGTCTCCCACCGGCGTGCTGGTGGCGTGGGCGTTGACGTAGTCCACCTCCGCCGGCGCCACCGAGGCGAGCTTGAGCGCCTGGCGCATGGCGCGCGCGGCGCCGTCCCCGGTGGGGTTGGTGATGTGGCCGCCGTCACAGCTGAAGGAGTAGCCGAGCACCTCGGCGTAGATCCGCGCCCCGCGCGCCCGCGCGGACTCGAGCGACTCCAGCACCAGCGCCGCGCCGCCGCCGGAGGGCACCAGCCCGTCCCGGCTCTTGTCGAACGGGCGCGAGGCGCGCGCCGGATCGTCTTCGCGCGTGGAGAGCGCGCCGAGCGCGTCGAAGGCGGCCATGCTCTCCCAGCCGGTCTCCTGTGCGCCGCCGCAGATCACCACTTCCTGCTGGCCGGTGGCGATCAGCATCGCCGCCTGGCCGATCGCGTGCAGCCCGCTCGCGCACGCCGCGGAGAGGGACCAGCAGGCGCCCTGGACGCCCAGCAGCGTGCCCAGGTTCATCGTCACGGTGGAGTTCATCACCCGGATGATCGGCCCGCTGCCCAGCGCGTTCGTCCGGCCGTACTTGGTGAGCTCGTCGAACATCTCCCGCGCGGAGACGCAGGTGGTGTCGTTGCCGAAGATCACGCCCACGTCCGGCCGCGCCAGGCCGTTCCGATCCAGGCCCGCGTCCGCGATCGCGTTCAGCGCCGAGGCGCAGCCGTACGCCGCCGCCTCGCCCATGGTCTTGCGCGCCTTGCGGTCGAAGTGGGCCGCCGGGTCGAAGCCGCGGACCTGGCCGGTCAACGCCGAGCGGAACCCGCGCCGCTTCCGCTCCGGATCCACGCCGATCCCGGAGCTCCCCTCTCTGAGCGACCGGCTGATGGTGTCGAGCGTGAGCCCCAGGCTCGACACCGCCCCCATGCCGGTGATCACCGCGCGTCTCATTCCGGTCGTACCCTCCCCATCACATCCACATGCCGCCGTTGACGCTCAGCACCTGCCCGGTGACGTACGCGGCCTCGCTCGAACAGAGGTAGCGGACCACGTGCGCGACCTCGTCGGGACGGCCGAGGCGCTTGAGCGGGACCAGCGGCATCAGCTGCTCCACCGGCGCGCCTTCGAGCATTTCGGTCTCGACGAGCCCCGGGCTGACCACATTCACGGTGATACCCCTCGGCGCCACCTCGAGCGCAAGCGAGCGCGCCGCGGAGATCAGCCCGCCCTTGGAGGCCGCGTAGTTGACCTGTCCCGGGCTGCCCCGCTGCGCCGCGATGGACGACAGCAGGACGACCCGGCCGCTGCGACGTCGAAGCATGGCCTTCACCACCGGCTTGGCCACCGCGAAGAATCCCGAGAGGTTGGTGTCGATCACCTCGTCCCATGCGGCGTCGTCGATGAAGACGAAGAGCCCGTCCTTGTTGGTGCCGGCGTTGCACACCAGCGCGTCCGGGGCGCCTTCCGTCTCCACCAGCCGACGAACGGTGTCCGTTGCCGTCGCGCGGTCGGAGAGATCAAAAGAGACCAGCAGGGGCTCCGGGCCGCCGGCTGCCGTGATCTGGCGGGCGACCTCGCGAGCCGCGTCCTCTCGGCTGCGGTAGTGCAGCCAGACGCGGTATCCGTCAGCCCCGAGCCTTCGAGCGATGGCCGCCCCGATGCCCCGGCTGGCACCTGTGACGAGAGCCTGCTTCAAGAGGTCGTCCAAGTAACACAGTCCCGCGATTCTGACCAAGGCCCGCAGGGTTGCGAGGAGGCCTTTCACGTTGACCCTCATCCGCAAGCCTGGTACCGACCACGCGCCATGGCGGAAATCAGCGCAGCTGAGCAGGCAATCAAGATCGTGAACGACACGCTGGTGAGCGAGTTCGAGCTCGAGCCGGCGAAGCTTACCCCCGAGGCCCGCATGCGCGAGGACCTCGGGTTGGACAGCTTGGACGCGGTGGATTTGATCGTGGCGCTGGAGAAGGCGCTCAACGTGCAGATCCCCGAGGACGTGGCGCGCCAGATGCGCACCATCTCGGACATCCACGGCTACATCCAGAAGATGGCGCCCAAGTAACGGGCGGGAGTGATCCCATGAAGACCCTCCGGTTGGTCCCGCTCGCGCTGCTGGCGGGCCTGGCGCTGGCGCCCTCGGCACTCGCGCAGCCCTCCGTCGCCGAGCTCTTCGTCGACAAAGGCGACACGTTCGCTCGCGCGGGCAGCGAGCAGGGGCTCAAGGTCGGCTCCGCCGTCACCGTGCTGGGTCCCACCATCGGCGACACGCAGGAGCGGCGCCGCGTGGGCACCGCGACGGTGCTGGAGGTGTGGGACAGCCTCGCGCGGGTCAGCCTGGACGCGGACGCGACGAAGGAGTCAGGCACCAAGTTCGTGGAGCTGCCCAAGGGCGGCGCCAAGGCGAAGGCCGCCGCGGGCGCGTCCGGTTCCACGGCGAGCCCAGCTGCGCCCGAGGAGCAGCCGAGCGGTAGTGGCAAGAGCCTCAAGGGCCGCGCCAGCGCCACCGGGCCCCGGATCACCCTCTACAACGACAGCAACGCCGCCTGGACCAACTGCGAGCTGCGGCTGCCCTCCAACCGCCGCTACATCCTCAAGCAGCTCGGGCCCCACGACTCCGAGGGGATCATGTCGCTGCGCTTCGTGCAGGATGGCGTCCCGCGCGATCTGCCCATGGACTCGGTCAACGTGAAGTGCGATCAGGGCGAGCGCCGCTTCAGCCTCCGGTAGTCCCCGTTCACCCCGAGCGAAGTCGAGGGGCGCTCGTGCTCTCCCTCGGTCACCGCTTCCGGCCGAGCACCGCCGGCGGCTGCGAGTGCAGCGGATCCTCCGGCCACATGTGGCGCGGGTACTTGCGCATCAGCTCCTTGCGGATGCTGTCGTAGTGGCGGGACCAGAAGCCGGCGAGGTCCGTGGTCACCTGCACCGCGCGCTGGTTCGGCGCGAGCAGGTGGAGCACCAGCGGCACGCGCCCTCCGCAGACCTTGGGGCCCACCGCCATGCCGAAGAAGTCCTGCAGCCGCGACTCCACCCACGGCGGCTTGCCGCGCTCGTAGTGGACCTTCACCCAGCGGTTGCCCGGCAGCGCCACCTTGTCCGGCAGCTCGCGGGAGAGCAGCCGCGCCTGCTCCTGGGAGAGGTTCGCCTGGAGCAGCGACATCAAGTCCGTCTCGCGCAGCTCGGCGAAGGAGCGCGCGCTCGAGGCTGCCTCTCCCAGCGCGCCGGCGAGGAACGCGTCGTCCGGCTTGACGAAGCCGGCCTCCGGGAAGCTCTCCGCCGCCAGCTCCAGGCGGATCCGCCAGTGCTCCAGCGCCTCCGCGTCCACGAACTTGCCGATCCCCGCCGCCAGCGCCGCCTGGGCCACGAGCTTCGCGGCCTCGGGCGAGGGCGGGGCAGGGGTGCGCGTCTCCTCGAGCACCAGCGGCCCATAGGCCATCCGGGTGACGCGCTCCACGCGCTCGCTCGTGGCGTTCCACTGCAGCTCGTCCAGCTCGGTCAGGGACTCCGCGCCCAGCTCCAAGAGCCACTCCGGCTCCACCTGGCTGGCCACCCGCACCACCACCTGCGCGCCCTTGCCGCTGCCGCGCTCCTCCGCGTCCAGCGCCACCATCCACTGCGGCTCGCGCACCGCGCTGGTCTCCGAGAGGGTGGCGGTGCCACCGCCGAAGAGCAGCAGCTCCGGCGCGTTCGGCTTGCGGCGCTTGGCCACCCGGTCCGGGTAGCCGGCCAGCACCGCCAGCATCAGCGCCTCGTCCAGCTTGGGGCCGGAGAGCTTGGTGGGCCCCGCGCCGCGCTGCTGCCGGGCGAGCTGCGTGCGCACCCGGTCCACCGCGAGCGTGGCGCCCACCTCGAGCCCCAGGCTCCGCAGCCGCCCGGCCTGGAAGTCGGCGCGCTCGGCCTCGCGGAAGCGCTCCACCATCTCCAGCAGATCCGACGGCCCGCTCTGCAGCCGGGAGGCGCCTCCGCCCGAGCCGAGCTTGGCGCGCGCCTCCTGCCGGATGTCCCGCTCGCCGAGCAGCGCGGCGAGCAGCGCGCCCTCCGCCGCGGCGCCGCGCCGCTCCGCCTCGATCATCAGGCGCGCCTGGCGCGGATGGACCGGGAATCGGAGCAGCTTCTGCCCCAGCTCCGTCACCTTGCCGGCCGGATCCACCGCGCCCAGCCGGTGCAGCAGCGCCTCCGCCGCCTCCAGCGCGGCCGCTGGCGGGGCCTCGAAGAAGGGGAAGGTGGAGAGATCGGTCACGCCGCTGGCGTGCAGCGAGAGCGCCGTCTCCGCCAGATCCAGCCGGCGGATCTCCGGCAGCTCGTGCTCCGCGCGGCCGTCGAAGTCGTGCTGCGTGTAGAGGCGAAGGCACCGGCCCGCTCGGGTTCGCCCGGCGCGGCCGGCGCGCTGGATGGCGGAGGCCTTGCTGACCTTTTGCACCCGCAGCGCCGGCAGCCCGGACCACGGCGAGTGCGAGGCCACCCGCGCCAGCCCGCTGTCGATCACGGCGGCCACGCCGTCGATGGTGACGGAGGTCTCCGCCACGTTGGTGGAGAGGATCAGCTTGCGCTTGCGCGAGGGGCGCACCGCGCGGTCCTGCTCGGCGGCCGGGAGATCTCCGTGCAGCGGGAGGATCTCCATTCCGTGCCGCTCGGCGAACTCCGCGCACGTCTCCTGGGCGCGGCGGATCTCTCCGGCGCCGGGTAGGAACGCCAGCACGTCTCCATCCGCGCCCCTCGCGAGCAGGCGCTTGAGCGCGGCGAGCAGCTGCTGATCCAGGTAGCGATCATCGGGGGCCGGGAGGTGCTCCACCTCCACCTCGAAGCGGCGGCCTTCGGAGCGCAGGGTGGGGCTGCCGCCGAGGTAGGCGGCGATCGGCGCCGCCTCCAGCGTCGCGGACATGGCGACGAGCTTCAGATCCGGCCGCGCCCCCGACTGGAGCCGGCGCAACAGCGCGAGCGAGATGTCTCCGGCGAGGTGGCGCTCGTGGAACTCGTCCAGCACCACCACGCCCACGTTCGCGAGCTTCGGGTCGGAGAGCAGCCGCCGCCCCAGCACGCCTTCGGTGACGAAGCGCAGCCGGGTGCGCGCGCTGCTCACGTCCTCGAAGCGGACCTGGTAGCCCACCGTCTCGCCGACCTTCTCGCCCAGCTCCTCCGCCACCCGCTGCGCCGCCAGCCGCGTGGCGAGCCGGCGAGGCTGGAGGACGACGATCTCCCGATCCTTCGCGAGCCCGCGCTCCAGCAGCGCGCGGGGCACGCGCGTGGTCTTCCCCGCGCCCGGCGGCGCCTCCAGCACCAGCGAGGGGCTCTTCGCCAGCGTGCTGGAGATCTCCGGCAGCAGCGGGTCGATGGGGAGTGCGACGTTGCCCATCTTCGGCGGGGTCAGGCCTCCGCCTGCGGCTCACCCGAAGGCGCGGCCTCGACGGCTGGATCGCCGGTGATGGCGACAGTGGCCGCTTCCGGCTCCGCGCGCGGGGCCTCCGCGGTCTCGGCGGTCGGTGCCGGTGCTGCCTGGGCGCTCTCGGTGGAGGCGTCCGCGCTCTCCGCCTTGGCCTTGCGCGAGCGCTTCTTCGGGGGCTTGGCCTCCGGCGCGGTGTGCGGGAACGACGCGGAGGCCTCGCTCGAGCGCTCCTCCACTTCGCTCGGGATGACCGGGAGGGCCTGTCCCTTGCCCTCGCTCGAGCGCCCCTCGACTTCGCTCGGGGTGACCGGGAGGGCCTGTCCCTTGCCCTCGCTCGAGCGCCCCTCGACTTCGCTCGGGGTGACCGGAGCGGCGTCGTGAGCTTTGCCCTTGCGCTGCTTGGGCGCGGGCGGCGTGGACGGGCGCCCCTCGACTTCGCTCGGGGTGACCGGCAGGGCTTCCTGTTCCTCTTCCACGGGCGCGGGGGCAGGGGCGGGCTCTGCCGTCCGGCGCTTCTTGGGCTTGAGGTTGAGCCCGGCGTTCTCGAAGGCGCCGTCCACCGAGACGAGCGCGGCCTCCGCGAGCAGCTTCGCCTGCTGCGCGCGCAGCTCGATGCTCCGCGCCGCGGCAGAGAGGCCAGTGCGCAGGCTCGTCGCCTCCTCTTCGGAGAGCGAGGTGCCTTCGAACGCGGCCACGTATTGCGCGAACGCCGAGCGGATCGCCTCCACCACGGGCGCCGCGAAGGCCAGATCCTCGCCGGCGAACATCCGGGTGACGTACGAGCTCTTCAGCCGCCGCTCCAGCTCCGTCTGGAAGGCGGCGCTGGTCTCTCGGCTGGCACGGCGCAGGGCCGGCAGCTTCGTCTTCGGTGGAAAGAGCGCCTCCAGCACCGGCGCGCGGCTGCCGGCGTGGAAGGTGATCCCCGCGAGCAGCTTCTCCAGCCCGTCCACCCAGGCGTTCTGGAACTCCTCGGCCACCTCCTCGCGCAGGAAGCTCAGCTCGGGGAGCAGGCGGGCGCGGGCGAGCAGCGGACGGACAGGCGCCACCTCCTCGGTCACCAGCGCCTCCGCGGCCTCGAGCCACTCGCGCTCGCGCCGGTGATCCTTGCCCTCTGGGAGCTGGCGGTGGGCCTCGGCGAGCCGGGCGGCGAGCTGCTCGGCGAACCGGGCGAGCTCGAAGGCTTCGATGATCGCGTCGCTCATGGCCGCCACGTCTACCACCAACCGCGGCCGTTGGAGGAGGGGTCAGCGCAGCGCCCGGTCCAAGAAGAGCGCCACCCGCGAGTAGAACTCCACCTGGCTCTCTTTCCGGGAGAGCCCGTGCCCCTCGTCCGCCTTCATCATGTACTCCACCGGCACCTTGCGGTCCCGCAGTGCGGCCACGATCTGATCCGCCTCGGAGCGCGGGACCCGCGGGTCGTTCGCGCCGGCGTAGACGAACAGCGGGGCGCGGATCTTGGCAACGTCCTTGAGCGGGGAGATGGACTCCAGGAAGGCCCCGTCCCGCTCAGGGTCTCCCAGCTCCAGCGTGAAGTTCTGGCGCACGAAGCCGCTGGTGGTGGCCATGAACGTCTTGAGGTTCGCCAGCCCAGACATGTCCACTCCGGCCCGCCAGAGCGAAGGGTGGCGGGTGAGCGAGACCAGCACGGTGTAGCCGCCGTAGCTCTCGCCGTAGACGACCATGCGCTGCTTGTCCGCCCAGGGCTGCTCGGCCACCCACTGCGCGGCCCGCTCCACGTCCTTGAAGGCGTCCAGCCGCTTGGGGCCGTTGTCCGCCTCCTCGAAGGCCCGGCCGAAGCCGCCCGAGCCGCGCACGTTCGGCTCCACCCAAGCGTACCCCTGAGAGACGAAGAAGCGCGCCGTGGGAGACCAGCGGATCTCCGCGGAGCCCGCGGGGCCACCGTGGTAGCGGACGATCACCGGGAGCTTTCCCTTGGCGTTCGCCGGCAGGAAGACGTTCACGGGGATCTTCATCCCGTCGAAGCTGGTCACCTCCGTCATCGTCACATCCACCCGGGGCAGCTGCTCCATCCCGGCGCGCGCCTCCGCGCGCACTGGGCCGGCCTTCCCGGAGCGGACGTCCACCGCGAAGAGCTCGCGGGGGCTGTTGGGGGTGGACCAGCTGAGCAGCAGCGTGCGGCCGTCCGGAGAGAACTCGGACGGCTCGCCCTCCCCGAGCGGGAGCGCCACCGCGGCGATCGGCTGCAGAGTCTTCGGATCCAGGAGCCGCACGTCCGTGCGGTTGCCGCAGTGGAGGCTCAGCGCGAGGCGGTCACCGGCCTCCGAGAGCAGCAGGTCCTGGATGGTGGCGGTGGCCGGAGCCTTCTCCACGTAGCGCGCCAGCTCCTTCCCGGTCTTCGTCTCCAGCACCAGCACGAGCGCCTGCTCGGCGCCGCCGTCCGTCGCCACGTAGACGCGGCTGCCGTCCGGCGAGAAGAGGGCCTCGGTGATCGTGGCGCGGCCGGTGAGAGGGTAGAGCGGGCGGGAGGCGCCTGTCGTTACGTCGACGACGAGCAGGTGGTTGTCCGAGCGCGTGGGGAACTGCTCGAAGAGGAGCGTCTTCCCGTCCTGCGTCACGTCCGTGAGGTAGCCGGAGCCCGCATCGCGGTAGACGGCGCGCGCCTCCTTCGGCGCGAGCGGCGAGGCCTCGTAGACCGTGGTCGCGGTGGCATCCAGGGCGCGGGCGCCGAAGAACATCCGATCCGGCGCCCGCAGCGGGATCAGCGGAAAGTCGCGGCTGAGCTTGGGCCCCGGAGTGAGCGGGGTGATCTGCCGGGTGGCCAGCTCCAGGCGGAAGATCGCGTAGTTCTCGTCCGCGTCCGTGTCCGAGACGAACAGCAGCGACTTCCCGTCCGCGAGCGCCACCGTGCCGACGATCCGGTCCGGCGTGGTGACCAGCCGCTCCGCGGGCTCTGCCGGCCGCTTCAGGTCCGCCAGGTAGAGCTGCGGCAGCCCATCCCGGTCGGAGATGAAGGCGATCCGGCTGGAGCCGGGCACGAACACCGGCGCGTTGTTCGAGTACACCGCTGCCAGCGCGCCGGCCTGCCGGGCCAGTCGCTCCAGCTCCGGCGCGTCCGCCGCCGGCGGCGTGTCTCCGGAGACCTGCGCCGGCGCGGGCGGGGCCGCGGCGATGGGCTTGGACGAGGTGGCGCACGCGCACAGCGCGGCGAGCGGGAGGCACAGGAACGGACGGGTCATGCGCGAGAGGTGGCACCTCGCGCGTCCCGGTTACGCAGGGCCCGAAGCCAAGGGCGTTGACGTCAGTCAGGCGCCTTCGAGCACGGCCGCGAGCGCGCCCGGCGCGGCGAGGTCCGAGAAGGCATAGGTGGCCCCCGAGGCGAGCAGCGCCGCGGTGTCGAAGTGGCCGGTGGCCACGCCCACGCACTCCGCGCCGATCGCCTTGGCGGCGGCCACGTCCTTCGGGGTGTCGCCGATCACCACCACCCGGCACTCCGCCAGCGGCGCGCCCAGCCGCTGGGCGCCGCGCTCCGCGCCGATCCGGATCAGCTCGTTGCGGCTCTCGTGATCGCAGCCGAAGCCGCCAAACGCGAACCGGTCGTAGATCCCCACCCGCGCCAGCTTCGCCTTCGCGCCGGCCTTGATGTTGCCAGTGCCCAGCCCAACCGCGCAGCGCGCGCGGGCGAGCCCCGCCTCCACCGCCTCGCGCATCCCCGCGTGGAGCCGGTACTTCGCGTCATCCATCTCGGCGATCGTCTCGTCCAGGTGGGCCACGTACGTGGCGAGCACCGCGTCGATCTCCTCCTCCGTGCACGGGCGCCCCAGCTCCGCCAGCGCGCCGCGGACGATCGCCCGGTCTGTCATCCCATCCAGCGGAAAGCGGCAGACCTCGCGCGCGCCGTAGCGCCGCTCGAACGCGCGCTCGAGGGCGCGGCGGCCCGCGCCGCCGGTGGTGACCAGGGTGCCATCGATGTCGAAGAGCAGGACGGTGGGTCGCATCAGGCCGCGGAAGCTAACGCCTCACCGCCGCCGGTGCACGCCTGCGGCCCGCCCGGCTGAGCAGGGCGAGCGCCGCGAACAGCGCCAGCCCGGCGCCCGCGCCGCGGTCTCCCGCGCCACAGCCGCACCCGTCCGTCCCGTTCACGGTCTGCCCACCGTCCGGCTTCGGCCTGGGATCAGGCCCCACCGGCCCGCCGTCCAGCACCACGCCGGTGGGCGCGCAGACGAAGGTGCCCGCCACCTGCCGGCAGCTCTCGCCCGGGCCGCAGGCGTCCGAGCCCTGCACGCACTCCAGCCGGCAGGTGCGGTCGATGCAGAGGCTGCCCGGCGAGCAGGCGAAGACGTCCGAGCCGGACTCGCCGCAGCCCTCGCCGGGCGAGTTGCGCTGGTCGTCGCAGGCGCACACGTCGTTGGGCCCGGTCACATCCACGCAGCCGTTGCAGGTGGGGGCGGAGAGATCGCAGGGCGTGTAGCAGCGGTTGTTGAAGCAGGTCAGCCCCGCGCCGCAGGTGCCACCGTCGCCGCAGCTGTTGCACTTCGCACCCGGGATGTTGCTGCGCACGCAGACGCTCTGGCCGCCCACCACCGAGCAGATCTCCCCGGTGTCGCACTGGCTGTTGTTGTCGCAGGGCACGTAGCAGAGGGCCGGCGAGCCCGTGCAGGCCAGGCCAAAGACGCAGATGTCGTAGCCGCCGTCGCCGTGATCTCCGCAGGGCTGGCCCTTGAAGGCGGTCTGCTCGCCGCACGCGCAGAGCCCTTCGTCGCCGGAGAGCTGGAAGCACGCCTGGCACGCGCCGGGCTGGTACGGGTTGCAGTCCGGAAGGCAGCGGTTGCGGAAGCAGCGCAGCCCTTCCGCGCACGGCTTCTGCTCGGTGCAGGCCTGGCAGGTGCTGGCGCCCGTGGCGGGGATGCAGACCGAGTCCCGGTTGTTGGTCTCCCGCGCGCACGAGAAACCGGTGCCGCACATGGTGTTGGGGCACTGGTCGCAGGTGCCGCCGTTGCCGTTCCCGTTGCAGCAGGAGCGGCAGTAGGCCTCGTTGATCGTGCCGATGCAGTCCCCGCAGGCGGCGCAGTAGGTGGAGACCTCGCAGCGGTCCCCGACCTTGCCCGTGGCCTCGCACATCCCGCTGGTGCAGGAGTAGCCCACCGGGCACTGCGTGGCGCTCGTGCACTGGGCCTTGGGGCAGGCCGCGTTCGGTTGGCAGACGAAGGTGGTGGTCCCATCCAGCACCACGCAGGAGAAGCCGGTGCCGCACGCCGTGGCCGCGCTGCCGGCGTTGGGGCAGGTGGTGGTGCACCAGTTGTGGCGCCCGTCTCCTACGCAGAGCCCGGAGGCGCACTGCGAGCCGCTGGTGCAGAACTTACAGAGGTCGCCGGCCGACGGGTTCACCGTGGCGAGGCACGCCTTGCCGCCGGTGGAGTCCGCCTGGCACGAGTAGCCGGTGGGGCAGGCCTGGCCCCCCGTGCAGTCGATCGTGCAGATCTTCGAGCCGCCGGAGCTGGCCGCGCCGCGACAGGCCGGCGCGCTCGTCGCGCAGTCCGCCGGGATGGCGCAGAACGCGCCCTGCTGCCCGGTGCCGCCGGTCATCTTCGGGTAGACGTTGCAGACGTCGGTGACGTCCAGCGGGTGGAGCGCGGCCTTGAGCTCGCCGATGGGATAGGTCGCGTACATCACCGCGGCGCTGTTGGCCGTGTGCTCCAGGCCGAGGAAGTGGCCGGCCTCGTGCGTGGTGATGCTCTCCACGTCCACGCGCGTGAGCGCCCCGCCGACCTTCCACTCGCGGTTGTTGTTCATCTGCATGTCCGCGTCGATGATCTCGTTGGTGTCCGTGTACCAGGTGGTGGTGGTCAGCCCGAGCGTCTGGTTGTCCAACGTCCAGTCCACGCCGCCGAGCCACACCACGTAGCTCTTCTGGTCGTTGGCGTTGATGATCGCCTTGCCGGTGGGCGTGGTGAAGTTGCCGCCGTAGGTGCTGTTCCAGGTGGTGCAGCTGACCTGCGCGGTGGTCCAGCGCGCGAAGCCCGAGCGCACGGCGGGCAGGCCGTTCGCCTGGAAGTCGGGGACGCCGTTCACGCTGGCGTGCGCGAAGACGCGGTAGGTGGCCGGGTTCGTCTTCCACTTGTGGCCGCTGGGCACCGCCAGCGCGGACGCGCCGGTCAGCAGCAGCAGCGCGGCGAGCGCGCGGGTCATCGCGCACCTCCCACGGCGCGGCGGATACGCCCGGTGAAGTACTCCACGCTCCCCAGATCCTCCACGTCCACCGGCCGCACCGGCCCGGGCGCCTTCCCGGTGGGATCGTAGAAGGCCAGCCCCGAGAGCCGGCGCAAAGCGCGCGGGCCGCCCGGCGAGGCGCGGCTCACCAGCACCTTCCCGGCGGACATCCCCAGCGGCAGGTAGACGGCGGGATCATCCGCCGCGGGCTGCAGGAAGAGGATCACCTCCTCGCCGCCCTCGAACTTCGCCGCGCCCGCCACGCTCTGGCCAATCCGCCCCACCGTGCCGCCCGGCTGGCGCACCATCAGCGCCTGCTTGGCCGAGCCCTTGAGCAGCTCCGTGACCTGGACCTCCGTGAAGGTCTCGATCCGGGAGTGGGTCTCGTCCCAGGTCGCCTGCTGCTGGCCGATCCGCCCCCGCACCACCAGCGTGGAGGCGCGCGTCATCTCTTCGATGGACTGCTGGAGGACCACCGCGCCGACCGCGGGCAGGGCGAGCAGGAGCACGACGGGCAGGACTCGGTGGTGGCGCATGTGGCTCCTCGATCTAGCAGCAGCCCCTTGGCTGATTCTCGTCGCCCGAGAGCGACAGTTGCGAGCCAGGTGCCCGGCAACTCTCCCAAATTCGCTCGGGATAATGCGCGGCGAGAAAAACAAAAGGGGCAGTGATGAGCCGGGTGACGGACGCAGAGATTGACCGCCAGCGCAAGGAAGAGCAGCGGGCCCGGGAGAACCAGCGGCGCGAGGACCTCCAACGCGAGGAGGCAAACCGCGAGCGCCTCCGCGCCATGGCGTCGTTTACCAACGATCCCAGCGTGATAGAGCTGCTGAAGGCTGCGGATCAGCGCGTCCAGGCGCTGCGGCGCAAGGCCGGCATGAGCGGCGACGGGATGGACTGAGGGGGGACCTCGAGGTGAACGTGAGCGAATTCATCCCCTAACCAATCCGCCGCTGGCTACGGCTCGGTCTTGGTCAGGCTCCGCTGGATGACCTCGCGCACCGCGGGGTCCTCCTCGTTCTCCAGCTGGACCTCCAGCGAGCGGCGCGCCTCCGGGCTGCCCAGCCGCGCCATCGCCCGCGCGCTGGCCTCGCGCACGCGGGTGTTGCGGTCCTTGAGGGCGGGCTCGAGCGCCGGCACCGCCGCGTTGCCCAGCCGCGTCCCGAGCGCCAGCGCGGCGGTCGAGCGGTACTGCGCATCCGCGCGCTCGTCCCCGAGGATTGCCTTGAGCCGCTCCACGGCCGCCGGGTTGTCCACCTGCGCCAGCGAGGCCACCGCCCGGGTGCGCCGCGTGGGCAGCGCGTTGGTGTCCGCGTAGATCTGCTCCAGAGCTCCGAGCGCGTCCGGCCCCAGCCGCTTCCAGTCCTCGTCGGTGGGCATCCGCTCGTAGCCGTTGAGCAGGGCGTCCACCTGCTCGCGGAGCGCGGCGGGGGAGAGCTTCCCGCCCTGGCCTTCCTCGGAGCTCTTGTGGTTGGCGCACCCGGCGGCGGTGAGCAGCAGCACGGCGCAGGCGATGGGTCGGAGCATGGGCCTCTCGAGAGATAGCGCGATCACTGCTGAGTCACCACGGGGTTGCGCACGAGCACGAAGCCCTGGTTGCCGGAGACCTTGGAGGCGGTGGGGCCCGCCTCCCAGAACATCAGGTTGTCCGCGCCAAAGCCGCTGCACTCGCTGCTGGTCACCAGCTTGTCCTTGTTCGCGTCCTGGGCGCTGCCGCACTCTGGCGTGTCCACCAGCGGGTCGAAGAGCTGGCCGTTCTGCTCGCTGGTGTGCCACAGCCCCAGCCAGTGGCCGCCCTCGTGCGCCATCGTCCGCGCCACGGACTCGGGGCTCTTGTCCAGGTCCAGCGTGGTCACCGCCACGCCAGACGCGTTGGTCCCCTGCTCGAACGGGATCCCGGGGATCCCCCCCGCCACGCCGAGGATGGTGAAGCCCGCCCCGCCGCCCTTGATCTCCTGCACGAGGAAGAAGTTCATGGCGTTGTTCGGCGCGCCGGCGCTGACCTCGAAGAGCTTGCGCAGCTCCGAGTCCTTGCCGTCCGTGGTGTCGATCACCGCGAACGTCGCCGCGCTGCCGGCCGGCACGTCGAAGTAGCTCACGTCCCCCACCGTGATCCCCGCCGTCAGGTAGATCCGCCGGAACTCCGCGAGCAGCGCCTGGATCTTCGCGTTCCCCGCGGCGCTGGCCGCGTTCACGCCGGCCACGCCGGCGAACCAGAGATTCAAGTTCAGCCGCCCCTGGCTCAGCAGGCGGGTGGGGCTCTTCTTGATCAGGGCGAAGACCTGCCCGGTGCCGCTGCCCTTCTCGTTGCGGACCGAGAAGCGGTACGTGCCCGGCTGGATGGAGACGCGCGGGCTGTTGGGGAAGAGCATCCCGAAGTCGCCGTCGTTGACGGGGAGGATCCGCACGCTGGACTTCAGGTAGTTGTCGAGATCGAAGAGCAGCTCGCCGGTGGGGGAGGTGAGCCGCGAGACGATGGACGTCCCACCCACGCCGCCGCGGAGCACCAGCGTGAAGGAGAGCGCCTCCGCCGGCACGTTGAGGGTGAAGTCCTTGTTCGTGGCCTCCCCGGAGAGCGTCATCGCGCCGATCGCGACCTTCTCGATCGTCGTGGCGCCCGGGGTGCCCGGCGGCACGCAGTCTCCGGAGAACTCGTCGCAGACCTCGGGGGCGTTGCAGATCCCCTGCACCGCCGAGCAGCGCGGGATGCAGACCCGCGAGCTGCTGTTGCGCACGGACGAGCAGAAGTAGTCCCCGCGGCAGTCGAAGTTGCTGGTGCACTTCTGCAGGCAGACCGAGGCCACCGTGGGATCCGAGGGGACGATGCACAGCCCCGCCTCGCCGCAGAGGCTGGCGCTCCCGCTGCAGTCCACCGAGCAGTCGCCCTTCGGGAAGTCGGTGCCCGCCTGGTCCAGGCAGTAGGCGGAGTCGCAGTCGCTGTCGCCGCCGCACGCCGCGCCCAGCTTCCGCGGCAGCGCGCTCCCTTCGATGCACTTGCCCCCGCCCGCCACGTCGCAGGTGCGGCCGAGCCCGCAGTTGGCGGCACCGCGGCACTTGGGGCGGCAGACGCCGCTGCCGCCGGCCACGTCGCAGGTGTACTCGGCGCGGCACTGCGCGTCCGCGGTGCAGCCGGAGAGGCAGAGGCCGCCGGCCTCGCTCACCTGCGAGCAGGTGGAGCCGCTGGGGCAGTCCTTGTTGAAGGCGCCGGGCCCCGCCTGCGCGCAGAGCTGGGTGCAGTAGCCGCCGTTGTAGGAGAGCTCGCAGCGCCCGCTCGCGCAGCCCACGTTGAGCCGGCACGCGGCGCCGTTCGCTTGCGCCGTGGCCTGCACGCACTTGCCGCCGGTGCAGCTCGCGCCCGCGCCGCAGTCCGCGTCCGCCGTGCAGTCCGGGTAGCAGACGCTGCCGGCCGCGATGTCCGCGCAGAAGTAGCCCTTGCGGCAGTCGAGCAGGCCGATCGAGCAGCGCTGCAGACAGTAGCTGCCGCTCTCCATCGCGGCGCAGTACGCGTCCTCGGGACAGGCCTGGTTCTCACAGCGCTGGCTGCAGTAGCCGCCGGGGAAGCCGGTGAAGCAGGCGCCGGCGGTGCAGGCGGAGTCGCTGGTGCAGGCCGAGCCGAGCTCCCCGGCGGCCGGGCCGCAGCCGGCGCTCGCCAGCAGCAGGAGGGACAGCGCGAACCACCACGGCAGGGCAGGGCGTTTCATCGCCGCGCACAGTAGCCACGGCCTGCCGGGCTGGAACGAAGAAATGCGCGCCTTACGCCACGCCGTCCGCTTCCAGCCAGACGCCGTCACAGCTGCGGCACCGCTTGCGCGCGCCGCCCGGGAAGGCGCACTCGGTGATCACGTCGCTCTTGTGGCCCAGCTTGCGCCCGCAGCGTTCACACCCCGCGCCCGCAGGGCGAAGCGGGTAGACGGCGTCGTACGGAGGCACCCGCAGCGTGCGCATCCACTCGCGCACGAAGCCGGCGGACCAGTGGATGTCCAGCTCGTGCGTGGCCGAGGAGGTGAGCCCGCGGGAGAGCGCCAGGTAGTAGAGCCGCAGCTTCTTCGCGTGCTCCTCCATCCCCTTCCGCCGGAAGGTCTGCCCGAGCCGCCGGACGTGCTCCAGCAGCTCTGTCCGCGAGGAAGACATGGCTGAACACTAGTTCAGTCATAAGCCCCGCCCGCAAGTGAAATGGCGTGAAAGTGGGTTTCCGAGGAGACTTGCGACCTTGCGCGCCGGCACACACGGAGCGGCCGCGTATCCACCGAACTGAACGGAGCGTGAGGGGCGGTATGGCAGGACGCGTAGTGCTGTTCGTTCATCACGCCACGTACGAGGTCGCCTACCAGGCCGCCTCGCTCGGGCTCACGGCCGCCGCGATGGGGGACGAGGTCACCTTCGTCTTCGCGTTCGACGCGTTGCGCGCGCTCGGGCGGAACACCTTCGGCCAGCCGCAGTCGGAGCGGGAGAGCGCCGAGAGCACCCGCGCGGCGGGCCTGGGTGTGCCAGTTCCGCAACGCATGCTGGAAGAGGCCAAGGGGCTGGGGGCGCGGGTCGTCGCGTGCGACACCACGCTCAAGATCTGCGGCCTCTCCGCCGGCGAGCTCTCCGGGAAGCTCCATGAAGTCATGGGGCTCCCCTCCATCTGGCGCCTCACCGAGGGCGCCCGCGTCTTGACCTTTTGATCTCGCCGGGTTGCTTCAACTGTCAGGTTCGGCGCGAAGGTAGGGACTAACGCTGGAAGCCCTTTGCGCGCAGGGGTATCCTGCCCTCCGCGTTTCCTCGCATTCACCCCCGAGCGCCCTGGAGTTCAAAGGGTGGGCGCTGGTGGGAGGAGATGGTTCATGTTCGTCGTGCGCACCCTCTCGCTCGCTGGCGCTGCCTTCTGCGCCGTGGCCCTCGCCGGCTGCATGACGTACGACTTCGAGCCGGTTCAGCCGCTCGCGATTTCCCAGTCGACGCAGACCAAGCGGGTCGTCGCCAAGCAGCTCAAGCCGAACGTGATGATCCTGCTCGATAAGTCGGGCTCGATGGATACCGCGCTTCCGGCGGGCACCTGCGGCGGCGGTGGCTCCGGCTGCACCCGGCTCTCCGAGATGAAGGCCGCGATGAACACCTTCCTCTCCGGCACCTCCGCGACGTCTGCGCGCTTCGGACTTGCAACCTATCCGTTGGCTACGCAGGGCAGCTCGCAAGGTGAGTGTTCTGCGACCGGCGTAGGGGACATCCGGCAACCACTGCCGGTAAGCAACACCGATACTGACGCCGAGCTTCAGGCGCTTGCGGGCTCGGTCAAGAACAGCATCATGAATGTGGTCGCAGCGGGTGGAACGCCGACCGGCGGAAGTTTGCGAAACCTCGGTGGGTACGCGGCGCTACTAGGTGAGGAGCGCGAGGACTTCATCCTGCTCCTGACCGACGGTCTCCCGAACTGCAACGCCAACAACGCGAATACCTTTGACGCAAATACGGACGCGACCGCTTGTCGCTGCACTCTCTTTCCCACTTCCGGCTGCGCTCAGGCGAGCTACACGAAGCTCGGCTGCCTCGACAAAGACAACTCGGTCCAGGCGATCTTTGAGTTGGCCGCCAAGAAGATCCGGACGATCGTGGTGGGCTTCAGCGCGGACGTGGCGAGCGGAGCGGGTGAAGAGGTCCTGAACGCGATGGCAGAGGCGGGAGGCTTTCCAAGAACTTGTCCCAACGGGACCAACGCCGAGTGCGGCAGTAACAACTCCTGCAACGCAGCCACTCGGCGATGCCAGAAGGCGTTCTACCAGACGGGCAATTCGACCGAGCTCGCGGCCGCGCTAAAGAAGATCGCCGACGAAGTCACGGTCTCAGATCCCTGTGTCTACAAGCTCGACACGGTTCCGTCCGACCCGAAGCTCTTGTCGGTCCTCGTGGACGGCAACCCGATCGCCAGTGGTGCGAACACCTGGGAGTACTCCGCTACCACTGGCACCCCGACGGTGAAGTTCAACGGTGGGCTTTGCACCACGCTCTCCAGCGCCACGCCGCAGCAGCCGGTGAACCTAGAGTTCCGGATCATCGAAGGGCTCTGATCGGCCCGGCCGACGCAACTTGCGCAGGCTCGAAACCGGAGGTTCATTGAGTTCAGCTGGGCGCTCCAAAGCCCTCCATGCGGATGCTGAGAATGTTGTCCTCAGCGAACCGGCGTCTGATTTTTTTTCGGTGGCGGTCGCGCCGGTGTAGCTGCCCGGCGCGATTGGTGAGCACGCCATAGTGAAAGGCGTGTCATCGCTTGACTCGCCTTGTCACGGCATCAGCGACCCACTCAGTCGCGTCAACCAGCGGTCTCGCATTGTCGGCGCGAACGAGGTGCGCTCGGTCCAGGGGCACTTGCCCCACGCGGCCAAAGGCGGGCGAGAAACTTGGAGCATGCGTAACCCGGCTAGCTGTCGGGTACAGAGCACGACTGCTCCGCGTCGTCCGCCCTAGTCTTTAGAAGCTGACCTTCCCCGCGCGGCGCGGTTGAAAGCGTGCGGCGGGGATCCGAAACCCGTCATGCCGGCATTCAAAGTTGGGTTCCTGTGCGGACACGCACGCGTCCTTTGCGACGCAGGCGGAAGACCTAGTTCCTAGCGAGGTCGACCAGTTTTGCTTGAATTAAGGTTTAGACGTGGTATTGGCGATTCGCCGTATCGCAGTTGGAGTTGCGCTGAGTTGAAACGCCTCACGACACTGCAGGACAGGGGGAGAGATGATGCGATCTCAGATTGTCGGATTGATTCAGGTTGTCGCCCTGGCGACTGGCGCTTTCGGTGCCCAGTCCTCCCTCGCGCAGGAGTATTACAAGGTCACTGCCAAGCACAGTGGCTACGTGCTGGATGTTGCGTTCAATACGATGGCGGACGACGGCGACATCGTTCAGTCGTATTGGGCTAATACAGACAATCAGAAGTGGCAGATCTTCTATCTGTCTGGCGGATGGAAGGCGTTCGCCGCAAAGAGCAGCGGAAAATTTATGGATGTCTATAACAGCAGCACCTCCCATGCGGCGAACGTCGTGCAGTGGGGATCCACGCTGAGCCGGAACAGTCAGCAGTGGAGTATTGAGTATGTTCAGACGATCAACTCAATTCCGTATTGCCAAATCGTAAATAGGAACAGCGGCAAGTGTCTCGATGTTGCGTATTTCAGCATGGCGGTTGGCGGTGATGTGATTCAGGCGAACTGCAGCGGCGGCGATAATCAGATGTGGATTCTCTACAATCTGACTTACGGCTACTACGGCCTGTAGGTTGCCGTTGCGGGTTTTGCAGGCGAGTTGCCGCTCAGCCGAGGCTTCTCGTCGGAAGCCAGCGCATTTGTTTCAGGCCTGATCGAGGTAGGCCGGCTACCGCGTCACACTGGTGCGGTAGCTGGCCGGCACACGGTGCTGGTTGCGCCAGGTGCGCAGCGCCGCCAGCCCCTTCGTCTCCGCCTCTCCGGCGGAGAGGTAGAGCTGTTCCGCTTCGTCCAGCAGCTGCGCCACGCTCGCGGCGGAGGCGCCAGCCGCCAGCTCCGCGCGCGCCACCCCGAACGCGACCTCGGCCCGGTTCGCCGGCTCGCTGTTGTCCTCCGCCTGGATTTTGCGCGCTGCTTCGAAGGACGCCATGGCGGCGCGGGGCTGGTGGAGCTCGAGCTGCGCCGCCCCCGCGTGCCGGTAGGGGTCCGCGAGCTTGGGACTGCTCGGGCCGGACACACGGGTGAGGAGGGCGATCGCCCGCTCGAAGGACGCGAGCGCCTCGCGGGGGTGGCCTTCCGCTGAAGCCTGGACGCCCAGCCGCGAGTGCAGCATCCCGACTTCGACGTGGTTCTCCCCGTACGCCTGCGTCCTCAGCGCCAGTGCGCGCTCGTAGTAGCGGCGGCTCTCGGGGAGCCGCCCCTGCTCGCGCGCCACATCCCCCGCCACGATGTACGAGAAGGCCAGGCTCGGGTGATCCTTGCCGAGCGCCGTCTCGCGGATGGCGATCGCCTCTGTCACCGCCGGCAGCGCCTCTTCGTACCGTCCGAGGAAGAAGAGCGCCTGCGCGGTCGCGAGCAGCGCGCTCGCCACCTGCAGCGACTGCCGTCCCTGATACTTCTCCTGGATCGCCTTCGAGCGGCGCAACAGCGCGATCGCCTCTTCGTAGCGCCCCTGCCCGGAGAGCGTCTGCGCCATCGAGGTGAGCAGCGTGGCCACGTCCGGGTGCTCCGCTCCGAGCGATCGCTCGGCCAGCTTGAGCGCGCGTTGGTAGAGCGGCAGCGCCTCGCCGTGGCGCCCGTGCGCGGTGGAGATCAGCGCCAGGTTGTAGATGGGGCCCGCAAGGGCGGGGTCCTCCGGGCCCAGGTTGGCCTCCTGCACCGCCAGCGCCCGCTTGAACTCGCGCTCCGCGTCGTCCAGCTCGCTCGCGCCGAAGTACATCCCTCCGAGGTGGGCGTGCAGCGAGGCCTGCAGGTCCGGGTTGCCGCCCAGCCGCTCGATGCTCGCCTGCGCGTGCCGGGCATGCTGCAGGGCCTCCTCGCGGTGGCCGAGCTTCGTGCCCGAGGTCTTCACCAGCTGGACCCGCGCCTGGGCGGCCAGCGTGTCGTGCCGGCTGGCCTCCGCCGTCCAGGCCGCCTCCAGCAGCGTCTTCTCCGCCTCCGAGTAGCGCGTGGCCAGCTGCTGCGCGCGCCCCTGCTCGTAGAGCGCCTCGGCCAGCGCCGGCCGGTAGCCCAACGCGCGCGCCTTCTCCACCACGCTCGCCGCCAGCTCCGCGCTGCGCGGGTAGTGGCCGGTCTGGGTGAGCGCCGCGAGCTCGGCGATCCGCGGGCGCAGCTGGGCCACCGCGGCCCGGGTCTGCTCGTCCGGAGGCGGCTTGACCTCGAACGCGAGCGCCCGCAGGTCCTCGCAGCCAGCCAGCGGGGGCAGCTCCGAGGCGCTGCGCACGGCATGCGAGACGATCTCCGCGTCTGCATCCTCGAACAGCCGCGCCAGCGCCACCGCCTGTTCGATCTTGCGCCCCAGGCATTGCTGCTTGAGCGCGAGCTCGTCCTCCGAAGCCGTCCGGGCCACGCGCGTGGCGGTGCAGGCGGCTTCGTCCGCCCGCGCCCAGCGCTCGAAATACCCGCCCACCAGCTCCTGGGCGCGCGCCCACTGCACGGCGCCCGTGGCCGGTGCCGCCGCGGCAAACGCGTGCGCCATCTGCGCCCGGCGCTCGGGGCTCCAGAGCGCCTCGACCCGGTGCGTGCCCTCCCGGCAGCCCTCCGCGCGGTGGCGGCGCAGCTGGACCCACGCCCCCACGCTCAGGGCGACGACCAGCGCCGCGCTCCCGGCAGCCGCCCCGCGGCGGGCGCTCAACCGGGTGGGGACGGCGAGCTCCTGCAGCAGGCTGTCCATCGACGGGAAGCGCTCCCCGGGCGCCGCGCTCATGCCGCGGTAGAGCGCGCGCCGGATCCGCCCCGGCACCCGGATGCCGGCCGGAGGCACTGCCTGCGCCGCGGTCCGGCAGACCTCCCGCCAGGCGCCGCGGGCGTTGGCGTGGAAGGGGCGCTTGCCGTACAGGGCCTCGTAGAGCGCCACGCAGAACGCGAACTGATCCGTGCGGGGATCCACCCGGCCGCCGTCATGTTGCTCCGGCGCCATGTACGCCAGCGTCCCCATGATCCCGCCCGTGCGCGTGAGCGGCACCAGCAGCTGGCTCTGCGCCGGGCCTTCGTCGATCGCGGAGGGGGAGACCTCGTGGGTGCCCCGCGCCAGCCCGAAGTCCGTCACCTTCACCTTGCCCGAGCGCGCGAGCAGCACGTTCTCTGGCTTGAAGTCCCGGTGCACCACGCCCGCCGCGTGCGCCGCCGCCAGGCCTTCCCCCGCGCGGCGAAAGACGGAGATCACCTCGCGCCAGCCGCGCGGCCGGCCCGGCTCGCGCATCCACTGCGCGAGCGTCTGCCCGTCCACGAACTCCATGGCGATGAAGATGCCGTCCGCGAAGCGCCCCACGTCGTAGACGGCGATCACGTTCGGATGGGAGAGGCGCGCCATCGCCTGCGCCTCGCGCAGCAGCCGCGCCCCGCCGCGGTCCGTGTCGGTCCAGGCCGGCAGCAGCTTGAGCGCCACCCGCCGCTCGAGATCCGGATCGTACGCCTCGTAGACGACTCCCATCCCGCCCGCGCCCAGCCGTCCGAGCACCAGGTACCTGCCCACGGGCGTGCCCCGCGGGAGCGCGGAGACCTGCTGGGGTGGCGCGTCCTCCGCGGTGCGCAGCGCGGCGGACGGGGAGTCCGGCTCGGTGGGCTCCGGCTGCGCTCGCATGGCAGGGCGGGGGTGGCGCATGCGGCCTCCTGCATCGCAGCCGCGAAGGCGCCCTGACAACCCCCCAGCTCGGACAGTCCCCTCCGGGTGTCGGTCAGCCTCCGTGGCGCGAGAGCCAGGCCCGAAGCTCCTCGTTGCGGCGCTTGGCAGCGCTGGACTCGGGCGCCGGCTCGAGCGCGAGCGCCTCGCGCGCGAGCTCCACCCCGCGGGTGACGTCCAGCCCGGACTCCGCCAGCGCTCGGCCATAGAGGAAGGCGACGCGGGCCCGCACCCCGGGGGTGAGCTCCAGGGTCTCCAGGGTGAGGTAGGCCTTCGAGAGGTCCGCCACCGCCGGCATCCAGGCGCGCTCGGCCAGCTCCAGCTCCCCGAGCGCGGCCAGCGCCGCCACCAGCGCCAACCGGCCGCTCTCCCCCGCGGCCTGCAGCACCGTCACCGCCGCGGTCAGCTCCTCGCGCGCGCCGCTGCGCTCCCCGCGCGTGAGCAGGAGCTCGCCCAGCCGCTGCCGGGCCGCACCTGTATCCGGGTGATTCGCCCCCAGCGTCTTCACCCTGAGCGCCAGCGCCGCGCGGTAGCTCACCTCGGCCTCGCCCACCCGTCCGAGCTCCCGCAGGCAGTCGCCCTCGAAGAGCTGGATGGTGGCCAGCTCCGGCCCCGGCTTGCGCTCGCGCAGGTGGCGCGCCCGCTCCAGCTGCCGCAAGGCCCCCGCCGGGTCGCCCACGCCGCGCAGGCTCGCCGCCAGGAGCGCCAGCGAGCTGGCCACCAGCGGGTGGCTCTCTCCCAGCGATTGCTCCCGCGCGCTCACCGCCAGACGCAGCAGGGGCAGCGCGCGGGCCTCATTCCCCTGCTGGTGTAGCACGCTCCCCAGGCTCGCCAGCGAGGCCGCCGTCTCCGGGTGGGTCTCTCCGAACGCCGCCTGCCGCAGCGCCAGCGCCCGCTCCGCCAGCGGGAGCGCCTTCCCGGGCTGGCCCAGGCGCACCCACGCGGTGGACAGGCCGGTGAGCGCCGGCGCCAGCCGCGGCGACCGCGCGCCGTGCAGCCGCTCGCACAGCGCCAGCGCGCGCTCCAGGTGCGAGATCGCCTTCCTGGCGTCCCCGCTCCCCATCCAGAGGCTGCCCAGGTTCGCCTCCAGGGCCGCGGTGAGCTCATCGTCCCCACCCAGCCGTTCGATCATCGCCGCTGCCTGACGCGCGTCCCGGAGGCCCTCCTCGGGGTTGAAGAGGGAGTGGCCCACCGTGGCCACCCGCGCGGTCCAGGCCTCGGCCGCGAGCCGGTCGTGGCGGGCACCGGCGGCGATCAGCGCAGCGTCCGCGAGCTCCTGCTGGGCCGCCTCCAGCTCGCCGGCCCGCTCGTGGCCCCGGCCCACCCAGTACCTCGCCTCGGCGACCAGCGGCGCATAGGCGAGGCCCCTCGCCGCGCGCTCCACCGATGAGGCCAAGGTGCCGCCTTCGGCGTGGCGCCCGCTCTCGATCAGCGCCCGCGCCTGCGCCAGCCGGCCGCGCTCCGAGTCCACCGCGGCCAGCTTCTCCACGGGCGGGGAGGGCGGCTCGAGCGCGGCCAGCGAAGGGGACTCGCAGTCCGCGATCCGCCGGAGACCGCGCGTGGAGACCGGCGCGTGGAGGATCACCGGCTCGTCCGCCTGCGCCAACAACCCGGTGAGCGCCCGGAGCTGCTGCGCGCGGCGGGACAGACACAGCAGCTGCTCGTCCCAGCGCGCGGTGTCTTCCCGGGGGCCGGCGGAGCGCGCCGCGCAGATCCGCGCCTGCGCCTGCGTCCACTCCGCGGCGTAGGCGTCCAGGCCAAGCAGCGTGTCTCCCAGGGAGGCGGGCGCGTAGGGGCGGGTGGACTTGCTGAAGGCCGCCTGGACCTCGGCGCGGCGCGAGGCGTCCCACGCGCCCGTAAGCCCCGCGCCGGGCGCCGCGCACGCCGGCGCGGGCCTCCACCCACCCACCGAGGCCAGGGTGGCCGCGCCCACCAGCGCGCCCGTCAGCGCCCAGAGCCAGCGCCGCTGGCGGGAGGGGCGCTTGAGCTCGAGCACCGAGAGCAGCGCTTGCAGGGTGGGGAACCGTCCAGCGGGATCCGCCGTCAGGCCCCGGAGGATCGCCTTGCGCACCGCGCGCGGGAGATCGCGCCGGGCCGGTGGGACGTAGACGCGCCCTGCCTCGATCGCCGCCAGCAGCTCCCGCGGCGTGGCGCCGAAGTAGGGGCGCAGGCCGTGGAGCGCTTCGAAGAGGGAGACGCAGAAGGCGAACTGGTCCGCGCGCGCGTCCAGCGGGCGGCCGCGGTGCTGCTCGGGCGCCATGTACGCGGGCGTCCCCACGGCCGCCAGGGCAACGCTCGGCGAGGAGCTCACGCTCAACGTGTCCGAGATCTGCGCCCCGTCCTCCTCGCAGTCATGGGACGAGCCGATCGCCAGGCGAGAGAGGCCGAAGTCCGAGACCTGCGCGAAGCCGCGGCGGGAGATGAGGACGTTCTGCGGCTTGAAGTCCAGGTGGACCAGCCCCACCTCGTGGGCCGCCACCAGCCCGGCCCCGGCCTGGAGGAAGACCTGGAGGATCTCCTCCACGCTGCGCGGGGCGCTCTTGAGCCAGCTCTGGAGGTTCTGCCCGTCGCAGCGCTCCATGGCGATGTAGACGCCCTCGCCGAACAGCCCGAGATCGTAGATGGCCACCACGTGCGGATGGGAGAGCCGCGCCATGGCCTGGGCCTCGCGCAGGAGCGACGCCTGGCTCGGTACGCCCTCTGCCAGCTTCGGCGCGTTCATCACCTTGATCGCGACCTTGCGGTCGAGATCCGGGTCGTACGCTTCGTAGACGATCCCCATCCCGCCCTGGCCCAGCCGCTCGAGGATCAGGTAGCGGCCCACCGTGGTGCCGCGCGGCAGCTCGGCGGGGGGCTTGCTCGGTCCGTCGCCGGTGGACGCGGTGGTGGAGAGCGCGTCCTCGGCGCGGTTGGGCGAAGGTGCGGGCCTCAAGCGGCGCGCATCCTCCTGATCGGTCATGGAGGCGACAAGCGCGGCGCGCGAAGTGCCACGTGCACGTTCCGCTCCGCCTACAACGCGCACCGTGACCGGTGGTTGCTTTACGCGGAGGGATCCGGTCGCTAGCTTTCCCCCGCGATGAACATCACCCTCCTGTCCCGCGCGAGCACCATCCCGTCGACCCAGCGGTTGATGGAGGCGGCGCGCGCGCGCGGGCACAAGGTGCGGGTGCTGGATCCGGTGCACGTGGAGATGCACCTGGATGGGCGCAGCGCCAACCTCTTCTACCAGCGCAAGAAGCTGCCGCCCTGTGACGTGGTGATCCCCCGGATCGCCCAGTCCGTCTCCAACTACGGGTTGGCGGTGGTGAACCAGTTCGCCATGCGAGGGGCCACGCTGCTCAACTCGGCCCAGGCGATCGCCCAGGCGCGCAACAAGATGCGCTGCCTGCAGCTGCTCTCGGCCCAGGGGATCGACATCCCGGCCACGGTGATGGCCCGGGACGCCGCGGACTTGAAGGACATGGTGAAGCTCGTGGGGGGCGTCCCCGTCCTGGTGAAGCTGCTGCAAGGCCAGGAGAAGCACGGGATGATGGTGTGCGAGACGCTCCAGTCGCTGGAGGCCGCGCTGGAGGCGATCCTCGGGCTCGGCCACAACCTGATCGTCCAGCAGTACGTGCGGAAGTCCGGGCAGGACATCCGGGTCTTCGTGGTGGGCGGCGAGGCCGTGGCGGCGGTCCGCCGCAACGCCCGCACCGGCCGGCTCTCCCGCACCCTCATCCGCGGCGCGCGCCTGGAGAAGATGGAGCTCAACGCCGCGCAGCGCCGCGCGGCCGTGGAGAGCGCGCGGCTGGTGGGGCTGGAGGTGGCCGCGGTGGACCTGCTGGACGTGCAGGGCGGCCCCAAGGTGTTCGAAGTGAACAGCTCCCCGGCGATTACCGAAATGGAGGCCGCTACCGGAGTGGACCTCGCCGGTGCCATCATCGCCCGCGCGGAGGCGCTGGTCTCCGCCAAGCCCCGCAAACCCAAGGTGGCCAAGGGGACGAGCAAGGAAGCGGGCAGGGCGGTCAGCTGACGTTCAAGGAGCGGTTCATGAGGAACGCGGTGGCGGTGATCTCAGTGGCGCTGCTCTCGGGGCTCGGGGTTCGCGCCTTCGCGCAGGACGTGGATCCAGCCTCGCTCTACGAGCTCTCCACCGAAGGCACGTCCGCCAAGCTGAAGACGGGCGAGAAGGGCAGCTTCGTGCTCCGGATCAAGCCCAAGGCCGGCGCCCACGTCTCCACCGAGGCCCCGCTCAAGCTCGAGCTCAAGAGCGCGGGCGTGAAGCCGGAGAAGGAGAAGCTCACCCTGGCGGACTCGGTGGCGAAGAAGCAGCCGGGCCAGGAGTATGCGGAGCCCCACTTCGCCGTCCCGCTCACCACCGTGGCCGCGGGGAAGACCTCCGTGGACGCGAAGCTCGTCTTCTTCATCTGCACCGACAAGATCTGCGCGCGGCAGCAGAAGGCGCTCTCGGTGCCGGTCGAGGTGCTCTGAGCCCTCGCGGCTGTCCCCTCCAAGGTGACGCCGGGGCGTTCCTCCCGCAGCGGGACGCCGTTGCCGAACGCAAGGGGCCCACGCGAGCTTGGGGCCCAACATGCGTCCCTCCCCCCTGCTCGCGCTCTGCCTGTCGTTCGTCTGTCTCCTCTGTGCCTGCGGTGAAGATCAGCTGCAGTCGGCCGGGCCGGACGAGCCAGGAGAAGACGGCGAGGTGACGGAGTGCACCGGCCCCGTGGACGCGGACGGCGACGGGGCCTTCGTCGCCTGCGGCCCCTTCACCGTGGATCAGCCTGACTGCGACGACACGGACGTGGACAACTGGAGCGCCTGCGCCGCGTGCGTGGACGCGGATGGCGACGAGGCCTACGTGGGCTGCGACGCCTACGGCGGCCGCGAGAAGGACTGCGACGACGCCAACCCCGCCGTGCAGGACTGCTCCACCTGCGTGGACAAGGACGGGGACGGCTACTTCGCCGGCTGCCCGCCCACGGAGGAGGACCCCACGGACTGTGACGACGCGGACCCCGACAACTGGGCCTCGTGCGCCACGTGCAAGGACGCGGACAAGGACACCTTCTTCGTCGGCTGCGATCTCTACACGAAGCGGGAGGGACCGGACTGCAACGACGGGAACCCCAAGGCCTCGGAGATCATCTCCGGCGTGTGCGGCGGTCCCGCCCCCACGCCTCCGCCCAAGCCTCGGGTGGTGCGGCTGCGCGTGGCCACGTTCAACACGCTCTTCCGCGGCTTCGATCACAAGTACCCCAACCACACCTGGAAGAGCCGCGTGCCCAGCGTCCGCAGCTACCTGCGAACCACCGA
This sequence comes from Myxococcaceae bacterium, assembly GCA_044229415.1. GTDB lineage: Bacteria > Myxococcota > Myxococcia > Myxococcales > Myxococcaceae > JBGATB01. Next base: position 308,901 of record JBGATB010000003.1, read on the forward strand.
CTACGATCTCTACGGCTTTCAGGAGGTCTGGGGGGACACGCTGCAGTACGTGAACATCCGCAACGCGCTGCCGGCCACGCACGCGATCACCTCCGCCGCCGCGTTCATCCGCCGCAACGCCATCGCCTACCGGAAGTCGCGCTTCGCGCTCGAGGCCCAGGGCCACTTCAAGCTCCCGGGGGAGGCCTCGAAGTACGCGACCTGGGCGAGGTTCCGGGAGCTGGCCAGCGGCAGGCGCCTCCTCGTGCTCAATGCCCACCTGAGCGCGCACGAGGCGGTCGCGCGGGCGAACGCCGCCCGGAAGATCGTGAGCACGCTCGCGGGCCTCAACCCGGGCCGGCTCCCGGTGCTGCTGATCGGCGACTTCAATTCGGCGACCACGGCCGCCGGGGCGCCCGCCGCCATCTTCCGCAGCGCGGGCTATCTGGACGCGAAGGGGCTCGCCACCACCAAGGCCAACGCCACCTACAACTCGCACCACGGCTTCCGGGCCAACCCGCCCAAGGACAGCCGCTGCATCGACAAGGTGCTCGTGCGCGGCGGGACCGCCCAGGCCAAGGCCAACCTCTCCCGGACGGACGTGCAGAAGCCGCTGGGGGAGTACTCGTCCGATCACTTCCCGGTGATGGCCGACGTGACGCTCACGTTCTGAAGCGTCACCGCACGCCGATCCCCGGGGAGTCGCCCGCCGCCAGCAGCGCGAGCAACAGCTGCGGCACCGGCGCGTCCAGCCCGGCGGCGCTGCCGGTCAGCCTTCCTTCGCGCCCCTGCGCCATCGACTCCGGGCGCAGCGTGCCGTCTGGCTGGCGTAGGTAGTCCGCCGCGGAGTCGCCGAGCCGCACCACCAGCTTGGTCGCGGTGAGCTCGAAGCGGAACTTGGTGCCGTTCCACAGCCCCTCCATCCGCAGCGAGTCCTTGGTGCGGGCAAGCTCACCCTTGAGCGCGGAGCCGGTCAGCCGCGAGCCCTCCACGCGCACGTCCGTGGCCTGCCCTCGCAGCGTCCCGCCCCAAGAGTCGTCCTTGCGGCGCCTCATGCTGACGGTGGGGCCCTCCACCACGTCCGTGTCGAAGCGCACGGTGGTGGTGTTGAGCTTCACCTCGCCGCTCGGCTTCACCCATTGGGTGTCCGCCGCGGCGGCGAGCGAGAGCGTGAAGGCGAGGAGGAAGGAGAGGGGCAGGGTGCGCATGGTTGGAACGTAGCCTTGACGCGGGCGGCGCGCTGGCGCACAAGGCCGCGCATGCGAAACCGAGGCGGTAGAGACAGGCGGCCTGGCCGCGAAGAGCGGCAAGGGGACAGGCGCTCGTCGCGCCCGGGTGGGTTCCGGAACGAGCGGCCCCAGGCAGACCGGCCCCGCGGAGACGGGCGCCGCTTCCAGGAAGACCGGCCCCGCGGCGAGCGCCCCCGTGAGGACCGGCCCCGCGGCGAGCGTCCCCGCGCGGCCGCCAGCCCCGAGCGGCAGGGCGGCCGCTTCATTTACGGCATGAACCCGGTGCTCGAGGCGCTGCGCGCCCGCCCGGAGGAGATGGACCGGCTCTACATCGTGGAGGGACAGCTGGCCGCGAAGCAGGCCGCCGAGCTGCTCTCCCGCGCCAAGGAGGCCCGGGTCCGCGTGGACCGGGTGCCTCGCGAGCGGCTCGCCTCCATCTCCGAGGGCGGCGTCCACCAGGGCGTGGCCGCGGAGATGCGCGAGTACGCCTACGCGGACCTCCAGGAGCTGCTCGAGGCCGCCAAGCGCGCCGGGACGCCGCCGTTGATCGTGGTCCTGGACGGCGTGCAGGACCCCCACAACCTGGGGGCGATCGTCCGCTCCGCGCACGCGCTCGGGGCGCACGGGGTGGTGGTGGGCAAGGACCGCGCGGCCGGCGTCTCGGGCGTGGTGGCCAAGGCCTCCGCCGGCGCGATCGAGCACTGCCGCGTGGCGCGGGTGGTCAACATCTCCCGCGCACTGGAGGAGCTGAAGGAGGCCGGGCTCTGGATCGCCGCCGCGGACGTGGACGGCGACCGGCCGTTGGAGCAGGCCAAGCTGGATGGACCGCTGGCCCTGGTGGTGGGCGCGGAGGGGGCGGGAGTGCGCGAAGGGGTGCTTTCCCACTGCGATTTCCGGCTCACCATCCCCATGGCCGGACAGGTCGCTTCGCTCAACGCGTCCGTCTCCGCCGGGATCCTTCTCTACGAGGTCTCACGTCAGCGGAGGACGGTGCTCGCGTCTAATGCTTGACTTGTACTTACGGCGTCCTCTAAAAGAGCGCGCCTTTCGCCCAGGGCGGGCGTTTTTTTGCCTTGAAGTTTTCAGGCGTTGCCGGTGTAGCTCAGTTGGTAGAGCACTCGCCTTGTAAGCGAAAGGTCGCGGGTTCAAATCCCGCCGCCGGCCAAGCAGGAGAGGCGGCGAGGAAGAAGAGAAGACGAAGAGGTGCAGCGAGTTGGAGGTACGGAGGGGTACCCAAGTGGCCAAAGGGAGCAGACTGTAAATCTGCCGGCTCTACGCCTTCGTTGGTTCGAATCCAACCCCCTCCACCAAACCGCCGTAGGGGACGGCAGCAGGTTAGAAGGAGTCGAAGCGTCAAGCGGGAATAGCTCAGTTGGTAGAGCGTCAGCCTTCCAAGCTGAATGTCGTGGGTTCGAGTCCCATTTCCCGCTCCAGTGGCAGTCAGAGAAAACCCAAGCCCTGATAGCTCAGATGGCAGAGCGCATCCTTGGTAAGGATGAGGTCTCCAGTTCAATCCTGGATCAGGGCTCCATTTTGAAGGAGCGAGGATGAGCAAGGAAAAGTTCGAGAGAACGAAGCCCCACGTGAACATCGGCACGATTGGGCACGTGGACCACGGCAAGACCACCCTCACGGCGGCGATCACCAAGGTGCTCGCGAAGTCCGGCGGCGCGACCTTCCTCGCGTACGACCAGATCGACAAGGCGCCGGAGGA
>JBGATB010000097.1:0-11642 GCA_044229415.1 Myxococcaceae bacterium
AGGCCTTCGAGCGCCGCGTGCCCCCGCGGCGCCCGCGATGAGCCTGGGGCTCAATCAAGGACCCCGCCCCGCTCAGCCCGAGCGAAGTCGAGGGCACGCCGCTCGTAGGGCCTCTCGCTCGTGGGGCCCTCGACTTCGCTCGGGCTGAGCGGACGACTCACGTTTCTTGCCATGATTGATCCGCCCAACGGGCGGCGGCCTCACTACGCTCGAGGAGAGCGGGGCGGGCTCATCGCGGGCGCTGCGGGGGCAAGCGGCGCTCGTAGGCCTCCGGCCAGTACGCGCTGCCCAGCCCGAGCTCATCCGCGGCGTGGAGCGCGAGGTAGGGGTCGGTCAGGTGGGCCCGGGCGATCGCGCACAGCTCCGCGCGCCCGGCGCCCACGATCGTGCTCACCTGATCCACGCTGGTGATCCCGCCCACCGCCATCACCGGGACGTCCGCCTCGTAGCGCAGCCGCTCGGCGAAGGGCAGCTGGAACATCCGGCCGAACTCCGGGAGCGGGGCGGGCACGTTGAAGCCGCTGCTGGGGACGATCACGTCCGCGCCATCCTCCTTGAGCCAGCGCGAGAGCAGGACGCTGTCCTCGAGCGTCATCCCGCGCTCTCCCACCCAGTCCGTCACCGAGAGCTTCACCGAGAGCGGCAGGTGAGAGGGCCAGACCTCCCGCACCGCCACGGTGAGCTCCCGCGCCAGCCGCGCGCGCTTCTCCAGGCTCCCGCCGTACCCGTCCGTCCGCCGGTTGGTGAGCGGCGAGAGGAAGCTGGAGACGAGATAGCCGTGCGCGAAGTGCAGCTCCAACCAGTCGAACCCTGCGGCGAGCGCGCGGCGCGCCGCGGCCACGTAGTCCCCCTTGAGCGCGGCGAGCTCGGCGGGCGTGAGCGGCCGCGGTGAGTCCCAGTCCGGCGCGAAGGGCTCGTCGCCCGGGCCCACCGTCTGCCACTGGCCGGGGCGCAGCAGCCCATCTCCGTCCTGCGGCGTCTGCCGCGAGCCCTTGCGCCCGGCGTGGCCCAGCTGGATGCCGATCTTCGCCGGCGAGCGCTCGTGCACGAAGTCCACGACCTTGCGCCACGCGGCCCCTTGCGCGTCCGTCCACAGCCCGGTGCAGCCGGGGGTGATCCGCGCCTCCGGGTTGACCGCGGTCATCTCCGCGAGCAGCAGCCCCGCGCCGCCGATGGCGCGGCTGCCCAGGTGCACCAGGTGCCACGCGTCCGGCAGGCCGTCCTTCGCCAGGTACTGGCACATGGGCGAAAGGACGATCCGGTTGGGGAGGGTGAGCCCCCGCACGGTGTACGGGGTGAACGCGGGGGGACGCGGCGCGGCGCCGTCCAGGCCGGCCTGGCGGGAGATGAGCGCGTCCACCTCCGCCACCAGCGCGGCGTCCCGCTTGCGCAGGTTCTCCCAGGTGATCCGCCGGCTGCGCGTCATCAGGTTGAAGGAGAACTGCTCGGGCGGCTGCTTCACGTAGCGGGCGCTGTTCTCGAACCACTCGAGGCTGGTGCGCGCCGCCTTCTGCAGCCGGATGACTTCTGGGCGCCGCGCGGCTTCATACGCCGCCAGCGCGCCCGGCACGTCCGCCACGCCCTTCTCGCGGAACGCGGCGGCCAGCGCGATCGCGTCCTCCATCGCCAGCTTGGTGCCTGAACCGATCGAGAAGTGCGCGGTGTGCGCCGCGTCTCCCATCATCACCACGTTGCGGTGGAACCAGCGCTCCAGCGACAGGGTGGGGAAGGTGCGCCAGATGGACTTGTTGGGCAGCAGCTTGTGGCCCTTGAGCTCCTGGGCGAAGAGCGCCTCGCAGAAGGCCACCGTCTGCTCCTCGGTGGCGTTCTCCAGCCCCGCGCGCCGCCACACGTCCTCGTGGCACTCCACGATCCACGTGGAGGTGGTGGGGTTGAACGGGTAGGCGTGGACCTGGAAGAGCCCGTGCGGGCTCTGCTTGAAATGGAAGGTGAAGGCCTTCAGCGGCAGGGTGGTGCCCAGCCAGCAGAAGCGCGCCTTCCCCCACTGGATGGTGGGGCGCAGCTGCGCCGTGAGCGCCTCCCGAACCCAGCTGTGGACGCCGTCCGCGCCGAGGATCAAATCCGCCGGCGGGAGCTCCTCCAGCGTCTTCACCTCGTGCTGGAAGGCGAGCTTCACCCCCAGGGACGCGGCGCGCTGCTGGAGGATCATCAAGAGCTCCCGGCGGGCGAGGCCGCAGAAGCCGTGGCCGCGGGAGGTGACCACGCGGCCGCCGTAGTGGGTCTCGATGTCGTCCCAGTAGGCGAAGCGCGCGCTCACCTCGCGGTAGCTCTCCGCGTCCGCCGCCTCCAGGTTCCCCAGCGTCTCGCGCGAGAAGACCACGCCCCAGCCGAACGTGTCCTCGGGCCGGTTCCGCTCGTAGACGGAGATCTCCGTCTGGGGGAACGCCTTCTTCATCAGGATGCTGAAGTAGAGCCCCGCGGGCCCTCCGCCGACGCTGACGACCTTCATGGGGCCTCCCGCGTAGCACAGTCGCTCGTGGGGCGCCCTCATCCACGCTGTGGACACGCGGGTCAAAACCCCTATGCTCAGCCGCACCGCTTCGACTCCTACACCTGGGAGCTCCTCCACCCCATGCTCGCGACCGTCGCGCTGACTGCGCTGCTTGCCGCCGGCCCGGCCCCCGCCTCCGCTGGCAGGACGCTCTGGTTGGTCCAACCGCTCTACCCCGGTCAGGAGCTCCTGATCCCCCGCACCGAGCAGGCCGTGGCCGCGCTCATCCCCAAGGACGGCCGGGCGCAGGAGATCATCGGCCGCGAGGAGCTGGTGGCCGCGCTCAAGGGCAAGACGCCGTCGCTGGGCTGCGTGCTCGGGGACGACCCCTGCACGGATCCGCTGGACGCGCTGGTGGCGGAGCTCGGCTTCGACCGCGTGGTGCTGGTGAAGGGCGGCCAGGACGAGGCCGGCTATCGCTACAAGGTCTCCAGCTACCGCCCCGCCACCGGCGAGCAGCAGAGCTCGGAAGGGGCCAGCCTCTCCCTGGAGAAGGCGCTGCTCGGGGCGCTGGTGAAGGTGGTCCCGCTGGCCTCCACGCTGGAGGTCTGGTCCACGCCGCCAGGCGCCACCGTCTTCATCGATGACGTGAAGGTCGGGGTGACGCCGCTCTCCACCCAGGCGCTCCCGGGCGAGCGGGCCGTCCGGCTCGACCTGGGCTCGCACCTGCCGGTGGTGGAGACGCTCAACATCCCCGTCCGCGGCCAGGCGCGCGTGGAGAAGACGCTGCAGCGGGTGCCGGCGCGGCTGACCGTCACCGCCAAGCCGGACGACACGGAGATCTCCGTGGACGGCAAGGTGGAGGGGAAGGGGCGCGTGGATCTGGGCGTGCAGCCGGGGCCCCACGCGGTGAAGCTGTCGGCGGCTGGCCACAACCCGTTCGAGCAGACGGTGGAGGCCAAGCCGGGCGAGACGGTCACCGTGGACCGGCAGCTCACCCCCACCAACCTCTCCAAGTTCGGCGCCGCCCTCACGGAAGCCCAGGAGGACGTCTACGCGCGCCGGACCTACTTCCAGGTCCAGCTGGAGCTGCCGCAGCTGTTCGGCCCGGCGATGAACGGCTACGACTTCAGCGACGACTACGACGTCTTCACCAGCCAGATCACCGCCGGCCCGCTCAACTTCACCGGGGTGAGCCTGGAGTACGGCACGTTCGGCCGCTACTTCGGGATCGTGGTCATCGGCGGGACGTACCTCAAGCCGGCGAGCAACTGGGATCTCTCCCTGGACGTGAAGAAGGACCCGGACGGGGGCGTCCTGCCGCGCTCGCTCACGGACGTGGTGGCCCACGTGGGGCTGGTGCGGGGCCTCCAGCCGATGGTGCGCTTCGCCTTCTGGCGCTTCAGCCTGATCGCCCAGGCGGGGCCGGAGCTGCGGGTGATCCGGATGACCGAGCGCTCGGCCACGCCGCAGATCAAGAACGGCTTCCTGGTGGTGGACATGCTGATCGCCGCGCAGCTCTCCCTGCGCTTCAACGTGGTGGCGGGCCTCTTCGTGGAGGGCGGCTACCGCGCCTGGTTCCGCGTGGTGGGCAGCGAGACGGACCACATGCGCGGGCTGCGCCTGGGGGTGGGCTATGCGTTCTGACCTCGCCGCGCTGGTGCTCTGCGCCGCGCTCTGCACGCCTGCCCTGGCCGAGCCGCTGATCGGCCCGTCCGTGGGCAACGCGGATCTGCTGATCGCAGAAGGCAACAACCTCTACAACCAGAAGAAGTACGACAAGGCGGCCGAGAGCTTCCTCAAGGCCACCCGCGCCAACCCCACCGCGGTGGCGGCGCTGCTCGGGCTCGGGCGGTCCTTCCTGGGCGCCAAGCAGGTGATGAAGGCGTGCCTGGCCTACCGCGCGTACGTGAAGGGCGCGCCGGACACGCCGGAGCGCGCCAAGGCGCAGGCGGAGCAGGAGCTGTGCGACCGGCAGCTCAAGACCGCCAAGAAGCAGCCCGCGGATCCCACGCCCAGGTACGTGGAGAAGAAGGCGGCGTTCTTCTCCGCCTTGGACTCCAAGCAGCTGCTCGGGCCCGGCTCAGCGAGTGAGGAGCTGCGCGGCCTGCTCAAGGACGGCTACGTGGGCGTGGATCTCGCCGACATGGCGGGCAAGCTCTCCGCCGCAGCCAACGCCGCGGCGGAGGAGCTGCACGCCCGCGCGCTCAAGAAGGAGAAGCTCTCCGCGGACGCGCTGCGCAGCGCCAAGGCGCTCTACCAGCTGGCGGTGGACACCGCCTCGCCGCCGCAGCACCAGGCCCGCGCCTCGTTCCTGGAAGGCCTGGCCGAGCTGCAGGCCGGCAAGCCCAAGCTGGCCGAGCCCAAGTTCGCGGAGGCCGCCAAGGCGGATCCTTCGGTGAAGGACTACACCTTCTACCGCGCGGTGGCGCTCCAGAAGGGCGGGGACGCGGACGCGGCGCTCAAGTTGCTCGAGACGGAGCTGCCCACCGACCCGCGGACCGGCGTGTTGCGCGCGGCGCTGGCGGTCAGCCATTCTGCGGAGGCCGGCGCCACCGAGCTGGAGAAGCTCCTGTTCTCCAAGCGCTACGGCGGCCCGTAGAGGGAGCGCATGGCGGTCGCGATCTGTCAGCGCTGCGGCGAGGAGACGGCGCAGGCGGTGAGCCAGTGCCCGCGCTGCGGCAACACCGAGCTCATCCGCGTCAACCCCGCGAACGACACCATGGTGGGGCGCCGGGTGAAGGGGCGCTACGAGATCCTCAAGCGGGTGGGGCAGGGCGGGATGGGCGCGGTCTACCTGGCCGAGCAGGTGGGGCTGGGCCACAAGGTGGCGCTCAAGTTCCTCAACCGCGAGCTCTCCCAGGACCCGGAGCTGGTGCGCCGCTTCCTCAACGAGGCGAAGAGCTACGCGCGCGTCAGCCACCCCAACGCGGTGGCGCTCCACGACTTCGGCCAGGACGAGGAGGGCAACCTCTTCATCGGCATGGAGTTCGTGGAGGGGAACGACCTGCGCCGCCTGCTCACGGAGAAGCGCCGGCTCCCGCTGCACGACGCGCTGGAGATCGTCCTCCAGGTGGCGGACGTGCTCGCCTTCGCCCACGAGAAGGGCGTCATCCACAGAGACTTGAAGCCGGAGAACATCATCGTGCGGCAGGGCATGCGCGGCCTGCACGTGAAGGTGTTGGACTTCGGGATCGCCAGGCTCATCGAAGAGGGGCAGGCCCGGCTCACCGCGCAGGGCACCATCGCCGGGACGCCGCGCTACATGTCCCCGGAGCAGGTGGAGGGGAAGGAGATCGACTCCCGCGTGGACGTCTACGCGCTGGGGCTCCTCTTCTACGAGATGCTGACGGGCACCCACCCGTTCGAAGGGACCACCATCCCGGAGATCCTCCGCAAGCAGGTGATGCAGCCGATGCCCCGGCTCACGGCCGCGGGGATCGACGCGCCGGAGCTGGAGGCGGTGATCCTGCGCGCCACCGCCAAGAACCGCGAGGAGCGCTTTCGCAGCATGACCGAGCTGGCGCAGGCGGCCTCCGGCGCCGTCCCCACCCAGGTGGCGCAGAAGGCCATCCCGCTCTCGGAGATGGACCCGGGCTCGGTGGCCAACACCTTCGTGCGCCCGCTCGCCACGCCCACCCAGCCGCTGCCCCCGCCGATCGCCGAGGACGTCACCCAGCCGCCCGGCCCGCTGGACTTCCACAAGACCGCGTTCCCCGGCGCGCCGGCCCCCGCGAGCGGCTCCCGGCGCGCGCCGCTGCTCTTCGCCGCGGTGGGGGTGATGATCGCCGGCGCCGCCGCGGCGGTGATCGCCAACCGCCCCACTGAAGCCCCCGCGGCGCCGAGCAGCGCGCTGCCCGTGTTGCCGCAGGTCGCGAAGGATCCCGAGCCCGCGCCGGGCCGCGTGGTGGTGCCGCCGCCCGCCGTGCCGGCGCCGCAGCCGGGGACGCAGGACATCCCCGAGGACGTCCGCACCCGCCTGCGGCTGCTCGCCGAGGAGATCCGGATCAAGGCGGAGGCCGAGTTCATCCAGGGCAACTTCGCCAACGCGAAGAACATCCTCGCCAAGCTCCCGCCGGAGCAGCAGCAGGAGCCGTCCATCGTGAAGCTGCGCGCCAGCATCATCGATGCGGGAGAGCAGCTCGCGCGCGGCAAGCAGCAGGCCGCGCGCGGCGAGTGCGAGGCCGCGGTGAAGACGTTCGACGCGCTCCTGCGCGAGTACCCGAACCTGATCGAGGCCAAGCGCTCGCGCAGCCTCTGCCAGGGGATGATCCCGCCCTCCGTGGCCGAGTGACGCGGCGCTCCCCAGGCGCTTGCGCCGTTCCCAGGCGCTTGCGCGCCGTTCCAAAGGTGGCGCATGCGCGCCGCTTCGGGTGGCGCACGCGCGCCGCGCTTCGGGTTTTGACTCAGGGTCGGCGCGGACCCTGGGTCCGCCTGGCCCACGCTCCTCTCGCACCTCTGCGCTGTCGTTACAGGTGGGGCGGATGAGGGTGCCGGGGGCACACGCGTTGCTCATGGGGTGACCCAGTCTCAAAGGGGTCACCACATGAAGGTGCCGTACCCGAACCGCTCGTTCTTCCTGCTCGTGTTCTCTGTGCTGGGCTGCGCCGCGCACTCCTCGCTGGAGCTGCCGCCGCCTGCCGAGCGGAGCCCGGTGGCCCCCGCCCCGGCCACACCTGAGCTCACCCTGGAGACGACCTCCTACTTCGCGGAGGGCGCGCCGGCGGCGGCCAAGCGGGCGTTCGATCGCGGCGAGTACTCGGACGCCCGCGCGCTGCTGCGCGGCGAGCCCGGCACCAACCCCGTCCGCTTCCTGCGGGCGCTCGCCGCGCTCAGGGCCGGGGACGCGGCGGACGCAGCGGCCGAATTGCGCACGCTGGTGCGCGACTACCCGGCGCTGGCGGACCGCTGCGCGCTGCTGCTCGGCCAGGCGCTGGAGCGCAGCGGCAACGCCGCCGAGGCCGCCTTGGCCTACGCGCAGGTCCGCGCCGGCAGCCTGGAGGACGACGAGGCGCGCGCCGCGCTGGCCCGCCTGAGCCCCGAGTCCGCCCCGGCCCAAGCTTCGGGCTCGCGCGCCTCGCACGGCCGCCGGGCGCGGGTGGTCCGCCCGGCCTTCTATGACGTGCCGCGCCCGCTCTTCCAGGCGTTCTGGGCGTACCGCCGCGCGGGAGATCTCCCCCGCGCCATGGCCACCCTGGACGCGATCGAGGCCAACGGCCTGCTCGAGGGCGACGCCAAGGCCCAGGTGCGGTACTGGCGGGCGCGCGTCTGGGAGGAGAGCGGCGATCTCTCCACCGCCGCCACGCTCCTGCGCGAGCTGGCGGACTCCACCCCCGGCTCCTACTACGGCCTGCAGGCGCGGACCCGCCTGGCCAACCTCGGCGGCTTCGACGCGGCCGCGGCGCAGCCCGAGGCGGGTGAGGGCTCCCGCCGCCAGGCCGCGCTCGCGGCGCTCTACGCGGATCCGCGCTTCGCCGCCGGGCTGGAGCTGCTGCGGCTGGGCTTCCCCGAGGCCGGCCGCGAGCTGGCGCGGGTGCGGCTGGCCGACAAGCCCGCCGAGGCCAAGCCGCTGTTCCTGCGCGTGCTCTACGACGGGGGCAACCGCCGCGAGGTGAAGAACCTCTCGTCGCTCGGCGGGCTCGCTGGCGCCCCCACCGAAGAGACCGAGCCGGTCTGGCGCACCGCCTTCCCGCACACCTTCCGCGAGCTGGTCACCCGCAGCGCCGCGCGGGCCGAGCTGAACCCCAACCTGCTCCAGGCGCTGGTGCGCGAGGAGAGCCGCTTCAACCCGCGCGTGCGCTCCCCCGTGGGCGCGGTGGGGCTGGGGCAGCTGATGCCCGCCACCGCCGAGCTGGTGGCCAAGCGCGCTGGGCTGGCGCCGGTGACCGAGGAGGCGCTGCTCGAGCCGCGCCACAACCTCAAGCTCGCGTCGCTCTATCTGGCCTCGCTGCTCAAGCAGTTCGACGGCAACCGCGCCCACGCCATCGCCGCCTACAACGCCGGGCCCGCCGCGGTGGAGAAGTGGCTGCGCCAGCGGCCCGCCGCCGAGACGGACGAGTGGGTGGAGGAGATCCCGTTCTACGAGACGCGGGAGTACGTGAAGCGCGTGCTCGCCAGCTACGCCTCGTACGAGCTGCTGCCGAGCTGAGCCGGGCTCCGCTTCGGCGCTCTGGGGCAGGTGAGACATGCGGCGCCTGCTTCCCACAGCGCGCTCGCTGGGAGCCACCCCTACGATGCCCGCCCAAACGGAGGGGAAAATCATGACGAGACGTTGGGTGCCGTGCGCCGCGCTGTGCCTCTTGCTCGCCGCCCCGGAGGCCGCGGAGGCCTTCTGCGGGTTCTACGTCTCCGGCTCCGGGGAGAACCTCTTCAACAACGCCACCCAGGTGGTGCTGATGCGCGAGGGGACCCGCACCGTCCTCGCCATGCAGAACAACTACCAGGGGCCGCCGCAGAACTTCGCGATGGTGGTGCCCGTGCCGGTCATCCTCCAGAAGGAGAACGTGAAGACCCTCACCAAGGAGGTCTTCGAGAAGGTGGACCGGCTCACCTCTCCGCGGCTGGTGGAGTACTGGGAGCAGGACCCCTGCTTCCAGCCCCGCTACGAAGAGGAGCGCGCCATGCCGATGATGAAGATGGCGCCCTCCGCGGCGCGCGCCGGCAGCGGCGCGGCGGCCGACTATGGCGTGACCGTGGAGGCGCAGTTCACGGTGGGGGAGTACGAGATCGTCATCCTCTCCGCCAAGGACGCGCTGGGGCTGGACCGCTACCTCCGGGACAACCGCTACAAGATCCCCGAAGGCGCCGAGCCGCTCTTCCGCCCGTACATCCAGCAGGGGATGAAGTTCTTCGTGGCCAAGGTGGACGTGAGCAAGGTCCGCTTCAACGGGGACCAGGCCATGCTCTCGCCGCTGCGCTTCCACTACGACTCGGAGCAGTTCGCGCTCCCGGTCCGGCTCGGGCTGGTGAACGCCAAGGACGCCCAGGACCTGATCGTCCACATCCTCGCGCGCGGCCAGCGCTACGAGGTCGCCAACTTCCCCAACGTCACCATCCCCACCAACATCGACTTGAAGGAGTCCGCGAAGACGCAGTTCGCGCAGTTCTACGCGAGCCTCTTCGACCTCACCCTGGAGAACACGCCCAAGGCGGTGGTCACCGAGTACGCCTGGGACTCCGCCAGCTGCGACCCCTGTCCCTCCCCGCCGCTGGCGCCCGGAGATCTCACCACGCTCGGCCTGGACGTGCTGGACGGCAAGCAGGCCACGGTGGAGCCGGACATCACCATCAACAACCTGGACAAGCTTTCCCCCGAAGAGCAGCAGCTGCTCAAGGCGCAGGTGGACAACCTCAAGCGCATGGTCCAGATGCGCCGCAGCAGCCAGTTCCGGCGCGGCGGCAACTTCGTGGTCACCCGCCTTCACGCCCGCTACGACAAGCGCTCGCTCGGTGAAGACCTGGTCTTCCGCGCCGCGCCGCCCATCGCCGGCGGCCGCGAGTTCCTCTCCAACGGGGGCAAGCTGGAGCAGGGCTCGGTCTCGGCGGGCGTGAACAACTTCCAGGCGCGGTACGCCGTGCGCCACCCGTGGGTGGGCGAGGTGGCCTGCTCCAATCCGCGCCGCGGGATCTGGGGCGGCCCCCCGAACGGCGGCGGCATCGCCCGGCCCATGGCGGCGAGCAAGACGGCCTTCGTGGAGCGCAAGGCCTCGCTCGCGCCGGAGCTGGCGGAGAGCCCGGTGGCGGAGCTGCGGATCAGGGGCGTCAAGGCGTTCGCCGGCGAGGTCATGGGCGGCGCGCCCGCGCCCAAGAAGAAGGACAGCTCGGACAAGCTCAAGAAGTGGATCCAGGAGGGGCAGTGACCGCAGGCGCGCTGCTCTTGCTCGCGCTGGGCACCGCGCCGGTCCTCCCCCGCGAAGGCGGCCCAGCGGCCCCCGCGCAGGTGCGCTGGGAGGGACCCGGCGCGCTCGCGGCCGAGCTGTTCCGGGACGCGCAGGCGTGCGGCGCTTGTCACCCGGACGCCTTCGCGCAGTGGCAGTCCAGCGCGCACGCCTTCAGCTCCTTCAACAACCCGGTCTACCGCGCGTCGATCGACCGGCTCCGGCGCGAGCGGGGGCTGAAGGAGAGCCGCGCCTGCGGCGGCTGCCACGACGTGGCCCTGCTCAAGGACGCGGCGATGGACGTGGACGTGGCGCCGGAGGACCCGCGCGCGCACGCGGGGATCGTCTGCCAGGTGTGTCACAGCGCGGCCCACGCCACCCGGGACGGCAACGGCAGCCTCACCCTGGACACCACCAAGCTGCTCCCGGAGGGCGAGGACGCCGCCGCGATCGCCGCCCACAAGCGCCGCGCCCGGCCCGCAGCGCTCGAGAGCGCGGAGCTCTGCGGCGCCTGCCACCGCTCCTTCCTGGACGGCGCTTCGGGCAACGCCAGCGCCTTCTTCGGGATGGATGACTACTCGCCCTGGCTCAAGTCCGCGTACGCGGGCAGCCACGCCGAGCGGGTGGACGCGCCGGTGCCCGCCGCGGACTGCCGCGGGTGCCACATGCCGCGCCAGAGCGCGCCGCTGAAAGCTCGCCTCGCACCGCTTCGCCGGGGCGCAGACGCTCCTGGCCGGCATGCGCGCGGACTTAGCCCAGCAGCAGGCGGTGGCGCGCCAGCTCGCGGGCGCGGTGAGCGTGGACCTGGCGCTGGTGTCCGGCGGCGGACCCGGGGACGTCCGCGCCGGTCAGGCGCTGGAGCTGGACGCGGTGCTCTTCAACGAGCGCGTGGGGCACCGCTTCCCGGGCGGGGTGATGGACAACCAGGGCACCCGGCTGGAGGTGGAGCTGCGCACCGCGCGCGGGCAGCTGCTCGCGGAGAGCCGCGCCCACGTCCTGCGCAGCGCGGTGGTGGACGCCCAGGGGCAGCCGCGCGAGCTGCGCGAGACGCACACCTTCGTGGCCTCGGTCTACAACCACACCCTGCCGCCGCGGGACGCCCGGGCGGCTCGCTACCGGTTCACGCTGCCCGCGGGCCTCCTCGGGGAGGACTTCCCGCTCACCGTGAGCGCCACGCTCGTTCACCGGGCGCGCTCGGCGGCGATGGAGGCGGCGGCGTGCGAGGACGCGCAGGCGCAGCGTGGGCTGGCGTTCGCCCAGTGGAGCGCGCGGGTGGGCGGCGGCGCGATCGACGGCTGCGTGGCCGCGCCGGA
>JBGATB010000004.1:0-305417 GCA_044229415.1 Myxococcaceae bacterium
CGAGAGGCCCTACGATCGGCAGGCCCTCGACTTCGCTCGGGCTGAGCGGGGCGCGGCACGTTTCATCCCTGATTGATCCGCCCAACGGGCGGCGGCCTCACGACGCTCGAGCCGAACGGGGTTTCCTGCTCAGCGGGACGCCTCGGCGTCCTCCAGCTCGAACAGGTACGTGAGCATCCCCTGCAGGTCGCTCAGCGGCTTTGGCCAGTCCGCAGGGAGCAGCGCCAGCTCCTCCGGGGAGGGGAACTCGCACTGCAACCACTTCCCACCCCGGCGCAGGAGCAGCTGGGAGAAGCGGAACGGCTGCCCCTTGGCGTCCACGCTGGAGACGAGCAGGGCGGCCACGTCCGGCCTCGGCTGCGCGAACGCCTCCACCTTGAGGCCGAGCCGCGCCCAGTCCTTCAGCGGCATGCCGGTGGCGGAGACGCGGACCTGGGCGTCGCCCTCCCCGCGGGTGGCGAGATCCAGCCGGTAGCGCAGCTCCAGCGGATCCATCTCCTGCACGCGCTTGAAGAACGGCCGGATGGCGCGGGAGCTCTCGCGCAGCCGCAGCGCCAGCTCGCCTTCCCCGCCACGCAGCTGCGTGAGCGCGATCTGCCGCTGGGACTCGAGCAGCTGCGGCTCCAGCTGTGCCAGCCGGGGCGAGAGCTCGAGCAGCTGCTCCCGGGAGAGCCCGCGCCGCTCGGCGTCGAGCAGGAACGCCGCGCGGATCACCCGGCCGCGGGACTCCCAGTCCATGCACCGCAGGTAGTCGCTGGAGCCCAGCTGCAGCGCGTGGGCGCAGGAGGCAAAGCCACGCTCGGGCGTGGAGAGATCGATCCGCGCGGGCGCCATCGTCTCACTGAGCAGCGCGCGCACCCGGGCGATCGGCTGGGCCTTCCCCTCCACGCCCAGGGCCACCACGTCGCCGCGCGCATCGAGCAGCGGGCTGCCCAGCCCCCAGCCGCCGGCCGCGCCGGGGGACACCACCACGTTCGACCAGGCGAACTCGTCCAGGTGGCCGAGCGCCACCGCGCCGTCCGACGGCGGCTCGCTGGCGAACGGCAGCGGCCGCAACCCGCGGCGGTCTCCGTCGATCCGCACCAGCGCCAGATCCGTCTCCGCGTCACCCCGGATCAGCTGGGCGGGCAGCAGGGCCGCGCGGTTCTCGTAGATCAGCTCGGCCAGATCGCGCCCCTGGGCGCGGCTCGGCTCGTACGCCAGCGCCACCAGGCTGAAGGAGTTGGCCACCAGCTGCAGGCTGGTCGCGACGTGGCCGCGGTCATCCAGCACCAGCCCCGCGCCGTAGACCTGGGAGGTGTCCAGCCGCGTGTTGAGGAGGAGCACGACCGCGCGCTCGGGCCGGGTGTCCCCGGGGAGCTGCGCGCGGACAGCGGGAGCGCGGACACAGCCACAAGACAGCAGCGCCACCAGAACTTGAAGAACCACTGAAGCCCGCGACATTGCGACAACCCGTCAGTCCCGTGCCCCTCCTCGGGGATTGTCTCGGGCCGGAAGCCTCGAGTTGCTGTTCGACCTCCGAAGCACTCCGGCCGCGCGCGCTCCAGTCCACGGGCGCTCCAACCCCGGAAAGAGTCCCGTGGTTCTACGCGCTTGGACTGGGCCTCCGCGTTGCACTCGGGCGGGCGCGTCTCCTCTACCCGCCGGAGAGCCCCATGCGTCGCCTCAGCCTGACCGCCGTGCTCCTCGCAATTGCCTGCCAAGTCCCCACCCACCCGGGCGACCCGAACAGCCCGGCCAACGAGACCCCGTCCAGCTCCAATGGCAACCCCGGCAACGGCAGCTCGCCCTCGAGCGGCTTCCCCGAAGGCTGCGCGGCGAACGCGATCAAACCCGCGGGAGGCCCTGGCTGCACCGCCAGCTGCGTCGACTGCGGCTGCACCAGCATCAAGTACGTCTGCGACGCGTCCTGCTACACCGCCAGCGGCAGCACGTGCCTGATCAACGCGGACTCCTCGGGCGTGGCGCGGCCAGGCCCCGGGCTCTCCAACGGCTGCGGCAAGCTCAGCTGCACGCCGGAGAACGATCTCTCCAAGGAGCTCACCTGCGTCGCCACGCAATCCTCCCCCGGTCACCCCGCCGCCCGCGGCCACCTGCCCGAGCGGCTCCATGCCTGCGCCGGGCACCTACGGCACCCGCTACGAGTGCTACGGGATCGAAAGCCAGACCGGGAACGTCTTCTCGCTCGACAAGCTCGGACGGAAGGCGTCCCTCATCTGCACCGCGCCCGCGTCGCTCGGGCCGATCGAGGCGTTCGCGATCAGCCCGATCACCGGCAACGCCTTCATCATCGCGCAGGACACGAGCGACTTCGGGAAGTTCATCCCCAAGGACGGCACCGCGCTCTGCGCCGTTACCCCGATGGGGAAGTTCCCGTCCGCGTCGATCGGCGGGTTCGGCTTCTCGCTCGACGGCATGCTCTACGCGGGCGAGGAGGGCAGCGGCAGGCTCTGGCGCTTCCGCAAGGACGCCAAGACGGGAGATCCGATCGCCGAGTGGGATCTGATCGGCGCGGTGCCCACCACCAGCGAAGGCATCGCCTTCAACCCCAAGGACGGCCTGCTCTACAACTCGAGCGGCAGCGTCCTGAACGTGGTGGACCCAAAGAGCCCCGGGACGTCCCTCTTCGCCTGCAGCCTGGGCAGCGGGGGCTACGAGTCGATCTTCTTCGACAAGGACGGGGTGCTCTACTCCACCAACAACTCGACCAACGAGTTCACCAGCATCACGGTGGACCGCGTGGCGGGGACCTGCACGACGAAGGTGCTCTTCTCCGTCCTGCCGGCCACCGAGCTCGAGGCCTCGGACTGCAACCTCGGCTGCGCCTACGACAGCTGCGTCTGCAAGTAGCACCCGGCCAGACCGACGGCCCCGTCGAACGCAGGGCCCTGGCTGCCGTTCTTGTGGCCGTCCGGTCTAACTGGGCCGATGCTTCTCATCGCGCTTTCCGCGGGCGCGTGCCTGCTCGCGCTCTTTCAGTGGATGGAGCTTCGGCTCGTAGAGGCCGGCGGTACGCCGCTGTGCGCCTTGAGCGAGACCGTGGACTGCGGCGCCGTCTGGAGCTCCCCGCTCGCCCAGCAGACGCACCAGCTCGCCCGCGTACCGATCGCGGGGTTGGGGCTGGCCTGGGGCCTCGCCGCCTTCGCCCTCTCGCTGCTGCTCACGCACCGGCGGCTCGCGGGACGCTCGACGGCGGACGCCGCGCTCGCGCTCCGGCTGACGGCGGCGGCCGGCGTACTCGCCTGCCTCGTGCTCGCGGCGGCCAGCCTCCAGCTCGGCGCGGTCTGCCTCACCTGCCTGGGTACCTACGCGCTGGTGCTCGGCTTCGCGGTCGCCGCCCTCCGGCTGCCCGGGCCCGTTCGCCCGGCCAGGGGCTCGCTCCGTCCGGCCCTGCTCTGGACCGGGGGGCTCACGTCGCTCGCCTACCTCGCGGTGCTCGGGCCGGCGCTCGCCACGCCACCTCCGGGCGAGCACCCGTTCCCCCCCCGCGAGGAGGCGCAAGGAGCGGACCCCCGCGCGGTGCTGGAGCGCTACCTGGCCGGCCTCTCCACCGGGGAGCGGCGCGAGCTGGGCGAGTGGCTCGCCTACTTCAAGGACCTCCCCGCGCAGGACGCGGCCTTTCCGGCCCGCGAGCGCAGGGGCGCCCCCGAAGCCCCGGTCCGGATCGTCGACTTCACCGACACCCGGTGCACGCACTGCGCCGCGCT
This sequence comes from Myxococcaceae bacterium, assembly GCA_044229415.1. Classification (GTDB taxonomy): domain Bacteria; phylum Myxococcota; class Myxococcia; order Myxococcales; family Myxococcaceae; genus JBGATB01. The sequence continues at coordinate 3,708 of JBGATB010000004.1, forward strand.
GGCGAAGACGCTGGAGGCGCTGGAGCGCGCGCTGCCGGAGGGGCTCATCTCGCTCGAGTCGCGCCAGTTCCCCCTCGCCCGGGAGTGCAACCCGGCCCTCACCGACCGGCCAGACCCCTCCGGCGTACGCTGCGCGAGCGCCAAGGCGCAGATCTGCCTCGAAGGCACGCCGCGCTTCTGGACGGTGCGCGCCCAGCTCTTCGCCGAGCAGGAGCAGCTCACCGTCGCTCGCGTACTGGAGCTCGCCTCCGCCGGCGGGCAGGCCCGCGATGCGCTCGTGGCGTGCATGCAGAGCGAGGCCACGCGCAAGAAGCTCGACGAGGACATCGCATATGCGCAGCGGTATCAGATCTCCGGCACGCCGCTGCTGCTGGTCAATGGCAAGCAGGCCATGCCTGACGGCGTCTTCCTCTACGCGCTGGCGATGACCCGTGGCGACGCGAGCTCCCCCGCCTTCAGCCACCTCCCTCCCCCGCGACCCCCTCCCGCCCCGTGAGCTCGTGGCGCCCGCTCGCCTGTCCCGACGAGGACCTCCTGCTGGCGTTCGCGCTCGGCACCAGCGCCCCTGAAGCCCGAAGCGGGCTCGAGGAGCACCTGGACGGGTGCGGCAGCTGTCGCTTCGTCGTGTTCGAGCTGCTCAAGGACTCCGCGCCCCTCCACCAGGGGGCTGCGCCTGGCCCAGGCGGCGACGAGCGCTACGAGCTCCTCCGGCGTCTCGGCTCGGGCGGCATGGGGACGGTGTATCTGGCGGAGGACTCGAAGCTGAAGCGCCAGGTGGCGCTCAAGGTCCTCCGCTGCGCTCCCGCGGAGGGGAAGGAGCGCCTGCTCCACGAGGCCCAGGCGCTCGCGCGGCTGTCCCACCCCAATGTGGTCCATGTCTACGACGTCTCGCTGGCGGGGGACTCCTTCTTCATCGCCATGGAATACGTGGACGGGCAACCCCTGAGCCGGTGGCTCGGCGCCGAGCGGCGCGGCTGGCGCGAGGTGCTGAGCGTCTTCCTCGAAGCAGGCGAGGGGCTCTGCGCGGCACACGCCGCCGGCCTCATCCACCAGGACTTCAAGCCGTCCAACCTGCTCGTCGGAGCGGACGGCCGCGTCCGGATCAGCGACTTCGGACTGGCCACCTTCGAGCACGGCTCCAAGCTGGGAGAGGCGCCCTCCCACGGGGTGGCGGGGACGCCCGCCTACCTGGCGCCGGAGCGGCTGCGCGGTCTGGCCGCGGATGCGCGCTCGGACCAGTTCAGCTTCTTCGTCGCGCTCCACGAAGCGCTCTTTGGAACGAGGCCACTGCCCGCCCCCGCCGGCGAGCTCCCAGCGCTGCCCAAGGTGCCGGCGCGCGTGCGGGACGCCCTGCGCCGGGGCCTCAGCGCGGAGCCCGCCGCGCGCTTCCCTTCCATGGCGGCCGCGCTGGCCGCGCTCTCCCGTCCGTGGTGGAGGCCACGCCATCCGCTGCGCCTGGCCTTGGGCCTCGCCTGCGCCGCGCTGATCGCCGCTGGGGCGCTCGTGCGGGGCCACGCCCGCGCTCACAGCTGCGACGCGCGCGCCCACCGCGTGCGCGAGGTCTGGAACCGGGAGCGCAGCGCCCAGCTCCGCAGCGCGTTCAAGGCCGCTTGGGAGGGATCCGGGGAACAGACGTTCACGGCGGTGGAGCGCGCCTTCGACGCCTTCGCGCAGGACTGGGAGGACGCCGAGCGCGCCGCCTGCCGGGTCTCGGAGCAAGGCGCGGCCTCCGCCCGCTCCGAATGTCTGGCGCAGCGGCTGCGCGAGCTGGAGGCGCTCATCCGGCTCTACTCGGTGCCGGACCGCGGCCTGGCGATCGACGCCCCGCGCGCCGTCCGCGCCCTCCCCCTCCCCGCCGCGTGCGTCGCCGCGATCCCGTCTCCAGCGCCCACCGATTCGAGCAGCCATGAGCTCCGGGCCCTGCGCAGCCAGCTGGTGGCCGACGAGGCCACCGGGCGCTACGCGGAGGCGTTGCGTCAGCTCCCCACCGCGGAGGCGTTGGCGCGGCAGCTGCTCCTGGGCGGCGACCGCGCGGAGCTCCTGCTGGCACATGGACGGATCCTCCTGCTGAAGGGGGAGCCCCAACCCGCGCAGGAGCCGCTCTTCGCCGCAGCCACCCTGGCCGAGGAGCTGCACCTGACGGAGCTCGGGGCCCGGGCCTGGCTCCTCCTGGCTGACCGCGCTCGGCAGCTGGGCGCGCTGGACGAGAGCGGACGCGCGCTCGAGATGGCCGCCGCAGTCGCCTCCCGCACCGTCGATCCGGTCCTGCAGCTAGAGCTCGCCTCTTCGCGCGCGCGGCTGGGCGCCGAGCGCGGCAGGTTCGAGGAGGCGGTCGACGAGCTCGGCCGGGCCGTCTCGCTCTCCCGCCAGCTGGGCGGAGAGGACTCCGAGCTCACCGCCAAGCTCCTCGGCAACCAGTCGCACGTGCTCTTTCTCGCCGCGAGGTACGAGCGCGCCGCCGCGATCGACGCCGAGCTCCTCGACCGTCGCCGCGCAGGGTACGGCGAGAGCCACCCCGAGGTGGTCAAGCTCCACTCCAGGATCTCCGCTTCACTGGGCGCGCTCGGGCGCCACGCCGAGGCGCTCGTCCATCTCCAGCGGGCCCGGGAGCTGGTCGCCAGCTCGTTGGGCGAATCCAACCTGACGATGATCGACATCCTCAACAACCTGGCGAGCGTCCAGCTGGCGCTCGGCAGCCCCGATGAGGCCGTCCCCTCCCAGGCCCGGGCCGCGGAGCTGGCCCGCGAGCTGCTCGGACCGGACAGCCCCAAGACGGCGCGCGTGATCGGCAACCAGGGCTACGCCCTCAGTGTCCGGGGTGATCTGACGCAAGCGGTGGCGCTCTACGAGGAAGCGCTGGCGCTGATCGCCCGCCAGCGCCGCGGATCGCACCCGGACGCGGCAGACCTGCGCGCCAAGCTGGCCCTGGCCCAGCTCGCGCTCGGACATCCGGAGATCGCCCGCGAGCACGCCCAGCAGGCCGTGGCGTTGGTCTCCAACGAGCGCCACCGGCGCGCGTTCGCCGCCGCGCACCTCGCGCTCGGCTCGGCCCTGCTGGAGCTGCGTCGGCCGGGCCTCGCGCTCGAGCACCTCACGCAGGCCAGCGGACAGGTCAGCGACAAGACGGCCCGGCTGCTGGCCCAGCTCAACCTCGGGCGTGCGCTGTGCGACTCCAGGAAGGACTGTCCGCGCGGGATGATCCTGATGCGCGAGGCCCTGACGGCGGCGGAGCAACTCCGCCTCCTCCCCCGGCAGCTGGCGACCGCGGTGAAGTCGTCACGCGGCTACGTCAGTCGCAAGACCTGACGTCAACGTTGGCCAGGCTCCAGCCCGTCCGAGCGTAGTGAGGCCGCCGCCCGTTGGGCGGATCAACCTCGAGCCGAACGGGACTGGGCCCTATCTGATCGGCATTGGCCCTACGCCCGGGGAGACCGGGAGAGCTCACGGCCTCAAGTTTCAGGTCAGCTCCTTCAGGCTGACGCTCATCTGCGTGCCCACCGCCCGCAGGAGGCTGTTCAGCTCGGCCGAATCGATCCGGAGCCGCTGGGCCAGATCCTCGCGCACGCCTTCGAGCACGTGCTCACGTCCCTGCACGAGCCACCGGGACACCGTGGCGCGGTGCACGCCGTAGAGCGCAGCGATCCGATCGACCTGGATTCCCTCCAGCAGATGCATCCGCAGCACCGCGCGCTCCCGGACGCCCAGGCGGGCGAAGGCCAAGCGCAGCGCCGCTTTGAAGTGCGCTCGGTTCTCCCGATACAGGTACTCCAGCTCCACGTCCTGCTCGGCTGCGGGCAGCTGCTCCGGTAGGGACTCATCCGGCCGAGCCCCCGCCGAGCGCGACAGCTCCAGCGCCAGCCGCAACGCCACCGCACGCGTCCAGCCCACCAGCGGCCCCTGCCCGCGATAGTGGGAGAGCTTGCTGCCGGCGGAGAAGAGCTTGCGCCGGAGCTTCTGCAAGAGGTCCTCCGCTTGATCTCCCGAGGGCAGGACGCGGTCGATGGGTCGCCGCACGCGCGGGAGGATCTCGCGCTCGATGCGCTCCATCGCCGCCGGGACGCCGGCCGCGCAGGCCGCCGCGAGGAAGAGATCCGCGCGATGGCGCCCGGAGCCAGTGAGCTGCCGCTTCAGCTGCTCGAGGATCCGCGCCCGCTCCGAGCCGAGCTCGGGGTAGGCCGCCTCCCCTTCCTGGATGATCTGCTCCAACAGCGCCGACATGCGGCATCTCTTTCCGCGATCGCGCGGCAGACCGTCAAGGCGTGCCCCATCCGCGGAGCACCCGCGAAAAGCGCACGTTCCGATGCGACATGGCGCCGGGGCGTCCACTCCCCCGGGGTGGCCGGTTCAACACATCGGGTGTCGAAGTCGTGCCAAACACCAGGAGAGAACCATGAAGGTGGACATCGTTCGTGCATGGAAGGACGCGGAGTACCGGAACACCCTGAGCGCCGAGGAGCTGGCGTTCGCAGGCAACCCCGTGGACGCGGTGCTGCTGTCTGACGGGTCCGCCGGCGAGGACGGCCTCGCCTCCCGTGCGACCGACTACTGCTACGGATGCCGGACCCGCATCACGCAGCTCGCGTACCCGTACCGCCGCTGCTGCTGCTGATTCATCCAGAGATCTCGACAAGGCGCGCCTCCGCCGCTGTCGGCGGAGGACGCGCTGCCGGAGTACCCATGTTTCAGGGAGAGCTGCACACGGCGGAGCCGCTCGCGGTCCGGAGCTGGCTGACGGAGACCTTCACCTCCTTTCGCCCGACGCGACTGGCGCAGCCGGTTCGGCTGACTCAGGCGATCGCGCCGATCTTGTCGCGCTTCCGGCACGACCTGTCCCACCGCCTGCGTGAGCTCGCGCGGCCGCCCCTCCCTACCAACCTTGACGGGTTCCTCGATGATTTTGAGCGGGAGCTCGAAGCCCAGCTCGACCCGCTGATCACCAGCCCGCTCGTGCTTGAGCTCAACGTCGCGCGCGTGCAGGGACGGCTGCGCGGCGAGCGGCCCGCCGACCGGCTCGCGGACTACGTCATGCGCTTCCCCGAGGAGCTCGCGCCTGCCTTCTTCGCCGAGTACGCGGTCCTCGCCGAGACCCTCCGGGTCCGCTACGCCAACGCGCTCGAGGCGGCGGCGGAGATGTTCGAGCGGCTCTGTCAGGACTGGCCAAGGCTGCAAGCCACCTTCGGCCTCACCTCATCGACGCGGGTCGCGAGCGTCCAGCCTGGCCTGGGCGATCGCCACGTGGGAGGGCGCACCGTCAACGCGGTGCTCCTCAGCGACGGCACCCAGCTCGCCTACAAGCCGCGGCCGTGCGGCAGCGCGCAGCGGTACGCAGATGCGGTGGCGTGGGTCAACGGGCGGCTGGAGGGACCCAAGCTCGCAGCGATCTCGGTCGTGGCGCTGCCGACGCACGCCTGGGTGAAGTGGGTCCCTCACGCGCGCTGCGAGGACGCCGCCGCCGTGGACCGCTTCTTCTACCGGGAGGGTGCACAGCTCGCGCTGCTGCACGCCCTGCTCGCCACCGACATGCACCCGGAGAACGTGGTCGCCTCGGGTGAGCATCCCGTCTTCATCGACCTCGAGACCGTGCTTCACCCGGAGGGTGACCTCCTCCAGCCGCAGACGGAGCAGGACCCAGCGAAGGTGGCCTTCACCCGCTCCGTGATCGCGGTGGGCCTACTCCCGCAGCAGCTGGCCGTCAGCGAGGAGGAGGCGCCCATCGCGGTGGGCGGCGCGTTGTCCATGGAGGGGCAGCGCTCCGCGCGCCCATTTCCCACGCTGGTCGGCGAAGGTGACGAGCTCGCGGTGCGGCTCGAGACGGGCTTCGGAAGCGCCGCCGGCAACCTCCCTCGGCTCGACGGCGCAGAGCTGTCGCCGGTCGAGCACCTGGACGCGTTCCTGCGGGGCTTCCGCGCCGCCTACCGGGCGATCCTGCACGACCGCGAGGCCTTCATCCGCGGGCCGCTCCAGGCCTTCGCCGACTGCGAGCTCCGCGTGGTCCTGCGCAGCTCCTTCGAGTACGCGAACCTGCTCATCGCCTCCTACCACCCCGACTACCAGAGGGACCCTGCCGCCCAGGCGCGGCTCTTCGGGCGGCTCACACAGGCGACCGAGCTCAACCCGGGCTGGGCGCACGTGGTGCCCAGCGAGGTGGCGGCGCTCCGGCGAGGGGACCTCCCGATCTTCACCATGCGGCCCACCAGCCGCAGCCTCACCCGTTGCGATGGCCAGGTCGTGCCGGACTTCCTCCCGGAGCCCGCGCTGCGGACGGCCGAGCGGCGGGTCAGAAGCCTCAGCGAGGAGGATCTCGCCAAGCAGGAGTGGATGATCCGCGCCGCGTTCAGCACCACGCGCGCCTACCAGCGAACGCCGGCCACCGGACGCGGCGTCGAGCGGGCGCGGCCGAGCCCGGCCCTGCTCGTCCGCCACGCCTGTGTGCTCGGGGACGAGATCCTCCAGAGCGCCTACGGCGAAGGCGAAGGGCGATCCTGGCTCGGGTTGACCTCCAGCGGCGAGAAGCACCAGGTGATCGGGCCTCTACCGCTGGACCTCTACGGCGGCCGGGTGGGGATCGCGCTCTTCCTCGCCCAGCTCGGCGCCACCAGCGGCGAGCAGCGCTTCACCTCCGCGGCGCAGGAGCTCATCCGGGGTTCGCTCGCGCTGGCCGAAGCCCGCCCGGAGCGCTTCTCGGGCGCGGGCGCCTTCACCGGGCTGGGCGGGCTGGTCTACGCGCTCACCTTTCTCTCCCGGCTCTGGTCGGACCTCGCTCTGCTGCAGCAGGCCGAGCGCTGGCTACAGGCGCTCCAGCCCTCCTTCGCCGGCGGCGGCTTCGATCTGATCGGCGGCTGCGGGGGGACGCTGGCGGTGGCGACGGTCCTCGACGAGGCCGGCAGCACCTCCCTCTCCCGCGACGCGATGGACCGCTGCATCGCGCACCTGAGCGCCAACGCCCAGTCAGACGGGGACGGCGCGTACTGGAAGATGGAGATGGGCGCGATGTCCGGCTTCGCCCACGGCGTGGGCGGAACGGCGTGGGCGCTGGCCCGGGCGGCGCTTCGCCGACACGACCTCGCTGCGCTTCAGCTCGCCCACCGCGCGATGCGCTTCGAGCACGGCCTGTATGACTCCGCCCGCCAGAACTGGCTGATCACGGTCAAGGAAGCCACCGGCCGGACCTTCGACGACGACTGCGTCCGCTGGTGCTGGGGGGCGGCGGGGGTGGCGCTCTCCCGGCTTCCCCTGCTGGCGGTCTTCGACGATGCCTTCCTGCGCGAGGACGTGGAGCGCGCGGCGGCCACCACGCTCCACCGCGGCTTCGGAGAGTCCCACTCGCTCTGCCACGGAGATCTCGGCAACTACGACATCCTCCTGCAGTGCAGCCAGGCGCTGCAGGACCCGCGGCTCTTGGGGTTGGCGAACGCCGCATTGGCGGAGAGCCTCGAGCGAGAAGGCGCGGGCGGCTGGCAGCCGGGCAATGTTCTCTCCATCCCCACCGCCGGCCTGTTCACGGGCAGCGCAGGGATCGGCTACGGGCTGCTGCGGGCCGCGGATCCGGCGCACGTCCCCTCGCTCCTCAGCCTGCAGCTCCCGCCAGAGCGCCATGGTTGACGCCCCGCTCCCCGCGAGCGAAGCCGAGGGGGCCACGTTCCGAGGCCTCTGGCGCCTGCTCTTCGCCGTCGCCCCCGCGCACGCGCGGTGGGTGGGCGTGGCCCTGGGACTGAGCCTCATCTCCGGAGCCGTGGGGCTGATCCAGCCCGTCTACTTCGGCCAGGTGGTGGACGCCTCGCTTCGCGGCGCGGGGAAGGACGTGGGCGGGAGCGCGCTCGTGCTCTGCGCGCTCTTCGTGGCGCTCGGCGTCCTGCGCTTCGGCCACGACGCGTTCCTGGTCACCCTGGGGGAGCGGATCGCCCGGGACCTCCGCCTGCGCTTTCACCAGGTGCTCCTCGACAAGGACCTCGCCTACTTCACCCACGCCTCCATCGGCGAGGCGCTCACCCGCGCCGGCAGCGACGTCACGCGCGTCTCCCATCTGTTGCACCAGCTGCTCTCCACGTTCGTGCAGGACGTGGTGGTGATCACGGTGGGGACCACCCTGATGTTCCTCACCCTCCCCAAGCTGGGGCTCCTCGCGGTCGCCGTCGTGGCGCCGGTGATGATCGCCACGGTGCGGCTGAGCCAGCGGCTCAACCAGGCAGGCCAGCGCGGGCAGGAGGCCGAAGAGCGCGCCGTGGACGCCTTCCACGAAGGCTTGGCGGGGATCGAGACGATCCGGCTCTTCGGGCGCGAAGCCTACCAGCTCGCGAGGTACGGCCGGGCGCTCGCGGCGAGCTACCGGGCCGCCGTCCGGCTCGCGTTGGTGAACGTGGGCTTCGCCGAGGCCAGCCAGGCGGTGATGTCGCTCACCATCGTGCTGTTGCTCTGGCGCGCCGGCGTCACCGTCTCCAGCGGTGAGGCAACGCTTGGGACCGTCACCACCTTCTTCCTCTACCTCTCTGCCACCGCCGGCGCGGTGGGCCGGATGACCCACGCGCTCTCAGAGGCCCGCCTGGCGTCCGTCTCTGCCCATCGCCTCATCGAGGCCAAGGCAGCGCAGTCGGAGCGGCTGCCCTCCGTGCCCACCCCGAGGCCGGAGGTCTTTGGACTGGAAGGCGTGACCCACCGCTACCCGGAGCGCGAGACCGACGCGCTGCGCGGCGTCTCGCTCTCGTTCCGGACCGGGCGCACCTACGCGATCGTCGGCGCCAGCGGCGCCGGGAAGAGCACCCTCTTCCGCGTGCTCTCCGGGCTGCTGAGCCCCTCGCGCGGGAGGGTGTTCGTCGGCTCTGCGCCGCTCACCGAGCTGGATCCCCGGCAAATCCGCGAGCACCTGGGCGTCGTCCCGCAAGACACCTTCCTCTTTCGCGGCAGCATCCTGGAGAACATCCGCTACGGCCGGCTGGAGGCGAGCGATGCAGAGGTCGAGGCGGTGGCGCAGACCGTGGGGTTGCGACCGTTGCTCGCCCAGCTCGCGGATGGCCTCCACACCGAGCTCGGCGAGCGCGGCCTGCAGCTGAGCGGCGGCCAGCGGCAGCGCATCGCCATCGCCCGCGCGCTGCTGCGAGCGCCGGCGTTCCTGCTCCTCGACGAGGCCACCAGCGCCCTGGACGGCGAGAGCGATCAGGCGATCCGCGAAGCCTTGCGACAGATCCAGCAGGGCGAGCGGAGGCCAGGCGTCGTCCTCATCTCCCACCGGCTCTCCGCCGTGCAGGACGTGGACGAGATCCTCGTCTTCGACGAGGGCAGGCTCGTGGAGTCCGGCTCGCATACCACCCTGATGGCCGCGCGCGGGCGCTACGCCCACCTGGCGCTGCGCAGCGCATGATCGACGTCCCGGCACCTTCGTTGCCGCCGGGGGTCGACCCGGCCAGCTGGCTCAGGACCGGCCCGCCCGCCGAGGTCGCCGCGTACCTCCAGGAGGAGAACCGCTACACGGCGGCGGTCCTGGAGCACCTGGCGCCGCTGCGCCGGCGCTTGCGGGAGGAGCTCGACCAGCGCGTGACGCAGCTCATCCCTCCGCCCACGGAGCGCGAGTTCGCCAGCCCGGATGGCGCGCACGTCGCCGCGCTCACGCTCGCCGGTGGCGACGAGCGCAGCGCGCTCCGAGTGGGACCCAACGGGAGCGAACCCGAGCTGTCCGTCCCCGGTGCGACCAGCTTTGCCTGGGGCGGCGATCGCTGGCTCGTCTATGCGGTGGAGGGGAGTGCCCGTCGTCCGGCACGGGTCTTCCGCGCTCGGCGGGAGGCAGGGGGATGGCGCGAGGAGCTGCTGCTCGACGAGCCGGACCTCCGGCAGTCCGTCCGCGTCCGCGAGAGCCGCTGCGGGCGCCTGGTCTTCGTGGTGTCGGAGGGGCGCGAGAGCACCGGTGCGCACGTCGTGCGGCGCGGCGGGGACGGGACAGCGCCGCTGCAGTGCCTGCGAGCCCGCGTGCCGGGCGTCCGCTTCGACGTGGAGAGCGACGGAGCGGGATTCATCTACCGCACCAACGACGGCGCGTCCCTTCGGAGGGTAGAGCGCTGCGAGCCGGGCACGCCTGCGGTCACCCTCGTGCCCGAGCACGCGGCGGCCTTCCTCGCCAAGGTCCTGGTCTTCCGCTCGAGCCTGGCGCTGCTCTATCGAGAGGCCGGCTCGGACGTGCTGCGCCTACAGCCTGGGCCTGCGCTGAGCGCCGAGAGCTTCGGCCTGAGCGGCCCCATCGAGCTGGAGCTCGACGAGAGCTCGGACTTCGCCGGCCCCGAGGTGTCTCTCGAGGTGCGATCACCGACGACCCCAACCTCCCGCTGGGCGGTGGATCTCCAGACAGGGGCAGCGAGACGGGTCGACGCGCTGGAGCTCCGCGGCTTCGCGCCTGGATCCCTGCGGGCGCAGCGGCTGGAGGCGCTGGGCGCCGATGGCGTCCGAATTCCAGTCACCGTGGTGCGCGGCTCGGACGCCAGAGGGCCGCAGCCCACCGTGCTCTTCGTCTACGGGGCCTACGGCGCCTCGCTTCCAGCGAGCTTCTCGGAAGCGCGGCTGAGCCTCCTCGCGCGAGGGGTCACGGTCGCGTTCGCGCACGTGCGCGGAGGCGGTGAAGGCGGCCCAGCCTGGCACGCCGCCGGGAGGCGCCTGCGGAAGTGGGCCACCTTCATCGATCTCATCTCCGTGGCGGAGCATCTGGTCTCGGCCGGCCTCGCCGAGCCGGGCAAGCTCGCGCTCTGGGGCGTCAGCGCGGGAGGTCTCGCCGCGGCCGTGGCCAGCCGCCTGCGGCCGGAGCTGCTGTGCGGCGTGGTGCTGGAGCACCCCTTCGTCGACGTGCTGGGCACGATGTCCGACCCCACGCTCCCGCTGACGGGGCTCGAGTACCCAGAGTGGGGTGACCCGGCGGACCCCGCCGTCCGCAAGTACATGGAGAGCTACGACCCCTGCCTTCACACCGAGGGACAGCTCCACCCCCACGTGCTGGTTTTCACCGGCATGCAGGACTACCGGGTGCCGTACTGGGCCCCCGCCCGGTGGGCGCTGGACCTGCGCAGACGCGGCCGGGGCCCCGGACGCGTCCTGCTCCGCACCGAGCTGAGCGGCGGGCACGTCCCCGACGCCGAGACGAGCCTGGAGCGGCTGGCCCTGGTCCACGCCTTCCTGCTGGAGCTGTTCGGCAAGGCCCACTTCTAGGTCCCTGCTCGCGGGAACCTTAATCTCCGTGGGGTGTCTGCCTCCGCGCCCGTGCCCTCCGAGAAGCGGACCCTCAAGCTCGCGCTGCTCCTCGCTGCGCTCCTGACTGCACCCTCGGCGCTGCTCACGCGCTTTGGGGATGACCTTGCGCAGCAGCTCGCGATCGAAGGGTCCACCACGCCCTACAAGGGGCTCTTCACGCCAGGCGATCTCTTCGTCTTCTCGGACGGCAACCCAGCGCACGTCCGGGCGATGGTGGAGCAGGGGGTGATGCCCTGGTGGGCCCATCCCTCCCTGAAGATCGCGTTCTTCCGGCCGCTCTCGAGCGCGCTGATGCGGCTGGACAACGCGCTCTTCGGCCGCGGCAATGTGGGCCCGCACCTGCACTCGGCGCTCTGGTACCTCGCCCTGATCGCCGCGGCCGCGCTGCTCCTGAGGCGCGCGCTCCCACCGGCAGTGGCCGGCTGGGCGCTGCTCCTCTACGCGATCGACGACACCCACTCCCTCCCGGTGATGTGGCTGGCCAACCGGAACGCCCTGGTCGCCGCCGCGTTCGGCTTCCTCGGCGTCTACTTCCACCTGCGCGCCCGGGAGGATCGTCTGCGCTGGGCGAGCGCCGCGAGCGTGCTCCTCTTCGGCGTGGCGCTCCTCGCCGGTGAGGTCGCCCTCGGCGCGATCGCCTACGTCGCTGCGTACGAGCTCACCCGTGACGACGAGCGGCTCTCCGCCCGCGCGCTGGCGCTCGCCCCGGTGACCCTGCTCACCGCGACCTGGGCGTTGGCGTACAAGCTGCTCGGCTACGGCGCATCTGGGGCGCTGATGTACATCGACCCGCTCGCCCAGCCAGGAGACTGGCTGGTGGCGGCGCTGAGCCGCGGTCCCGTGCTGGTCGGCGCCCTCTTCCCCGGCCTGTGGGCCGAAGTCTGGAACGCCACCCCTCCGGGAGGCCGCCCCGTGCTCGTCGCCGTGTCGATCGGCGCGTCCGCCCTCTTCTTCTTAGGCGCCTGGAGGGTCTCGCGCGCCCTGGAACCGAGCCTGCGCCGGCGCGTCCGCTGGCTCACGCTGGGCTCACTCCTGTCGGTCCTCCCGGTGACCGCCACGTTCCCATCCGGCCGGCTGCTGGTGGTCCCAAGTCTCGGCGCGGCCGTGGCCGTGGTGGTGGCGATCCAGCACGCCTGGCGCGCCCGGGGGCGAAGCTTTGGCGGCGTGGCGGCGGCCGCCGCGGCGGCGGTGCTGGTCTTCCTCCACGTGGTGCTCGCCCTGCCGCAGTGGGCGTTCACCGGCGCGCTCATGCACTTCGCCGGGCAGAAGAGCGACCGGATGAGCCGCTCGGTCCTCGCCGCGCTGGGCCCGGCCCGACTGCCGGAGCTGCGGCTGATCACCCTCTGGAGCGATCCGCTGAGCGCGCTCAACGCCGGCGCGCGGCTCGCGCTGGAGACGGGCTCCGCGCCCAAGTCCTGGTGGCTGGTCTCCATGGCTGCGGGAGATCACGTCTTCACGCGCTCCGGCCCCGCGGCGCTGGAGGTGGAGCTCGCGGCGGAGGACAAGCGGCTCCTCGCCAGTGAAGCGGAGCGCTTCCTGCGCGCCCCGCCCATGCCAATGCCGCAGAGCCAGTCCCTTCCAGGCATGCGCGTGGAGGTCACCGAGCAGGACGCCATGGGAATTAAGCGCCTGCGCTTCACCTTCGACGCGCCGCTGGAGGACCCCTCCCTCCTGTTTTTGCACTGGAACGGCCGGGAGTTGGAGCGCCTCACACCGCCCAGCGTGGGGACGCGGTGGGTCGAGAAAGAGCCGCCGCTGCTGTGACTTGGCGAGTTCACTGTCCGTTGAACTAGGCTCGCCCGACCGGGGCCGGGCGGCGTTGACTGGAACGGAGCGCCTTCTGCGACACGCGTTGCTCTTCATCGCGTGGCTGACCCTCGTGGCCTGCGCACCGCCTCGTTCGGAGCTCCCGGAGCCGTCCCAGCCGGACAACGATCCCCTGCGCGGCCTTCCAACCGGCGAAGAGCAGCTCGCGCGGCTTTGCGCGCGCAACCTGGGCGATGGCGTCTCCAGGGCGTTCTGCGCCAACGGCGGCGCACCGCCGAGCATCACCAGCCTGGCCCAGCTGCAGGCCCTGCTCGGCCTGGACTTCAAGCCGGGCAACCTCGAGAACGGCCTCGGCGGAAACCCGGCGTTCGTGCTGATCGGCAACTCCTCGTCGCTGGTGGCGCGCTACACGGCGTCCATCAACCCCCGCGCGGTGATCTTCACCCCGCCGCACCGCCGGGCGCGCGTGGACTCGCGGGGAACGCCGCTGCCGCAGGACGCCACCTGCGCGCAGATCGAGCCGATCTCCCCGCTCCCCGCCCTGGTGGCCCTGGGCTTCACCCGCGGCGAGGACTTCATCGAGCTGATCAGCAAGGACCCCACCGCCAACGGGACCCTGAACTTCTTCCTCTTCAAGTTCGAGCACGGGTGCAGCGCGAGGCAGGGTGGTTGCACCCCCGGAGAGCTGCTCACGCCGGAGGGCGAGTCCAACTTCACCGGGCGCTACACGCTGTACCAGGACGTCGACATCGCCAACACGATCTTCGACTGCAACCAGTGTCACCAGCCTGCCGGGCCAGGGACACCGAAGATCCTCCGGATGCAGGAGCTGCAGAACCCGTGGGCCCACTTCTTCCGCAACAACCGGGTTGAAGGAAAGGTCCTCCTGGACGACTACCGCGCGGCGCACGGCGAGGAGGAGACCTACGCGGGGATCCCCGGCCCGGTGATCTTCAACCCCGAGCCAGGCGAGACCGCCGGCCTGGCGGTCAACCTCAAGCACAGCGGGGGCTCGGACCCGGCCGCGCTGCAGGGCCTCGTCGAGAACGAGGGCTTCTGCGGCCTGCAGGACAACGAGTACCTCACCATCACCATCCAGAAGGAGGTCGCCGAGAGCAACCCGCGCCAGCCGGCCAACAACCTGCCGATGGGGGTGAGCGCGAGCTGGATGGCCCTCTTCAAGAACACGGTGGAGGGGCGGGCGATCCCGACCTCGTACCACGACGTGAAGGTGACCGATCCCGGCAAGCTGGAGACCCTAACCGCGGCCTACGGCGAGTACCGCGCGGGCCAGCGAAGCAGCGCCGAGCTGCCAGACCTCCGCGACGTGTTCCTGGACGCCGCGCTGCCGGATCTCTCCTTCCGGCCCGCGCCCGGCCTGGATGGGAGGGGGATCCTCGTCCACATGTGTCAGCAGTGCCATAACGCGCGGCTCGACCAATCCCTCTCCCGGGCCCGGTTCCGCGTCGACCAGCTCGATCAGATGTCCCGATCCGAGAGGGACGTGGCGATCGCGCGCTTGCGGCTCCCGGCCAGCTCCTCCCTCCACATGCCGCCCGTGCGGTTTCGCGAGCTCGACGAGCGGGAGCGGGACCTGGCGATCGCCGAGCTCGAGAGGGACTGACCGTGTGCTTCAGGGGGGTGAGCGCGCCGGTGCGACCCGGCCCCCGCTCGCCACGCATGGAGGCCTTGCGCTCACAGCGTCACCCACGGGCAAGCGTGCGTCCGAGCTCGCTGATCGCGCGACGCCTACAGCGAATGACACATGCTACATCCGACATTGTTACCACAACAGTGAATCTTATCGGTGTTATTGTTCAAGCGTCTCTTCCACAGGAGAGGCGCACGGGTGGACTCTTCAAAGCCAGCGCTTCAGCGTGTCCTCGCGCTGAGCCTGTTGCTCTGCGCATCGCGCTCCAGCGCCGCGGTGCCCACCATCCTCTCGGTTCCGTTGGATCAGGTCGGCGCGAGCGAGCGCTATCGCTATGACGCGGACGGCCTGCCGCAGGCCACCGGCGGCGGGAAGCTGACCTGGAGCCTCCCGGTCGCACCGTCGGGAATGGACCTCGACAACCTCACCGGCGAGCTCTTCTGGCTCCCGGACGTGCCCGGCGACTACCCGGTGGAGCTCGCCGTGCGGAACGCGGACGGCGAGGCCCGCCAGTCCTTCATCGTCAAGGTGACCGCGCAGGCGCCGCCCGTCGTGCAACCGGTGGGGATCGACAAGGTCCGGCGCGGTGAGCACGTCCGCGTCCTCCTGAGCGCCACGGGGGCCTCGCCGCGCTTCTGGGAGGCGGTCGCCGTGCCCTCGGGCGCGCTGCTCAACGCCTCCACCGGGGAGCTCACCTGGTCCCCGGCGGCGGCCGGCACCTTCACCCTGGACGTCGCCGTCACCAACCCGGTCGGTAGGGCCAGCTACACCTGGGTGGTGGAGGTGGTGGACGCTCCCCTGCCATCGCCTACCCCGCTCTTCTCCATCCTCCCGGGCGCCACCGGCGAGGCCCCGCTCTTTCCGATCTTCGACGCCTCGGCCTCGCTGTCGAACCACGCGGGCAGCCCGTACCTCAACTACGCCTGGGACTTCGGCGACGGGACGCCGACCACCAGCGGCGGCTTCGTCCCGCTCGTGGCCCACGCGTACCCGCAGGCGGGCGCCTACTCCGTGAAGCTGACGGTGACGAACCTGTACGCCCAGTCCGCCGAGCTGATCCAGCCGGTCGTCGTCACCAGCCTGGGGCGCGTCCCGCCCACGGTGATCATCCGGGCCAAGCAACAGAGCCCCTCCGCCCCGGCCACCGTCGACTTCGAGTGTGACTGCAGGGCGGGGGACGCGCCGATCCTCTCGTACGACTGGGACTACGGGGATGGCCAGGGGTCGCGCGCCGAGAAGCCGAGCCACATCTACGGCACCGCCGCCGGCTACAACGTGAAGCTCACGGTCACCGACGCCGAAGGGCTGCAGGGCTACGGCAGCGCCTTCGTTCCGGTCGCGCGCGGAGCGCTGCTGCCGCCCTTCGCGAGCGCCCGCGTCACGCCGAGATCCGGAGACGCGCCGCTCCAGGTCCGCTTCGTGCCTGAGGTGGGAGACCCGGACGGCACGGTCAGCTCCGTGCGGTGGGAGCTCTCGGACGGGACGCAGGCCACCAACGAGCCCACCCGGACGCTCACCGCGCTCGGCACGTTCACCGCGCGCCTGATCGTCGTGGACAACGATGGGCTCGAGACCCGCGACACCGTGGAGGCGCAGGTCACGCGCAACGGCATGCTGCCGCCGAAGATCGTCTCGCTCCCGGCCACGCAGGCCTCGGTGGGCCAGCCGTACCTCTACGACGAGGACGGACGTGCGGCCGCGCGCGGCACCGCCCCGCTCGCCTGGGAGCTCGGCAAGAACGTCAGCGGCGCGCTGGTCAACGCCCCCGAAGGGATGACGGTCGACCCCGCCACCGGCCGCCTCCACTGGACGCCCACGCTCGCCCAGAGCGGCGAGGTGCGCGTCAGCCTCCTCGTCCGGAACCAGGCCGGCGTGGACGTCCAGGACTTCGTGATCACCGTCGCCGGCCCCGGCGAGGTCGCGCCCGCCGGCTGCGGCTGCGGCGCGGTGAGCCCCGCTCCGTTCGCGCTCGCCGCGCTGCTGCTGCTCGCCGCTCGCCGGAGGCGCTCATGAGAGCGCTCGCGCTGTGCCTGGTGCTCCAGAGCGCGGCCGCGCTCGCGGGCTGGACGGCCACGGGCTCCATGAACCAACCGCGCGAGCGGTTCGGCTCCGCGCTGCTGCCGGACGGGCGGGTGCTCGTCTCAGGTGGAGACTACGGGCTGACCGGCGGCAGCGTCCGCGCCAGCGCCGAGCTCTACGATCCCGCGACCGGGCTGTGGACCCTCACCGGCAGCGTCACCGTGGCGCGGCGCCACACCGTGGACATCCTGCTCCCCAACGGCAAGGTGCTGATGGTCGGCGGCGAGAACGGGTCCAACACCCAGTACGCCAACGCGGACCTCTACAACCCGGCCACAGGGACCTGGACGCCCACCACGCCGATGCCCAGCCCGCGCGCGCACCCGATGATGGTGGTGCTCGACTCCGGCCTGGTGCTGGTGGTGGCCGGCAAGGCCGGCGTCACGCTGAAGACCGCGCTGCTCTACAACCCCGCGAACGAGACCTGGACTCCCACCGGCAGCCTGCGCGACAGCCGCGAGGAGTTCGAGCTGCTCAAGCTGCCCTCCGGCAAGGTGCTGGCCGTGGGCGGCAATGACGACAGCGCCGCGCTCACCTCCGCCGAGCTCTACGATCCCGCGACCGGCACCTGGTCCGTCCTCGGCAACATGGCCCAGAAGCGCCGCTACACGCAGATCGCGTTGCTGGACGCCACGCACGTGCTCGTCGCCGGGGGAAACGACGGGACCAGCCTCGTCAACACCGCGATCAAGACCGCCGAGGTGCTGGACGTCACCACCGGCGTCTTCACGCCCACCGGCTCGCTCCTCACCGGCCGCTGGCTCCACTGCCTCACCCGGCTCCCGAGCGGCAAGGTGATGGTCGCGGGCGGCTACCCCGGCGGTTTCACCAGCTCCTCGCTGTCGTCGACCGAGATCTACGATCCCGCCACCGGGACCTGGAGCGACGCCGGCAACATGGCCTCCGGCCGCTACCAGCCCGTCGGCTGGGTGCTCCCGTCCGGCAAGCTCCTCATCCACGGCGGGTACACCAAGTCCGCGTTCGGCGGCGACGCCACCGGCGCCTCCGATCTCTACGCGCCGACCGATGCGACCGCGCCCGTGGGCGGCGCGGTGAACGACGGCCTGGCGGCCGACATCAGCTTCCAGAGCTCCACCACCGCGATCTCCGCGAACTGGAGCGGCTTTGGCGATCCGGAGAGCGGGATCAGCCGCTACGACTGGGGCGTGGGGACCAGCGCGGGTGCCACCAACGTCGTCGCCTTCCAGTCGGTGAACCTCGCCACCAGCGCCACCGCGACCGGGCTGACCCTCACCCCCGGGACCACCTACTTCGTCACCGTCCGCGCCACCAACGGCGCGGGGCTCCAGCTCACGCGATCCTCCAACGGCGTCACGGTCAACCGGCCCCCGGTCGCCAACGCGGGCCCTGCGAGCTCGGTGAACGAGCAGGCGCTGATCACCCTGGACGGCAGCGCCTCCTCGGACGCGGACGGGGACCCGCTCACCTTCGCCTGGACGCAGCTGGCCGGCCCGGCCGTCACGCTCTCCTCCACGACGGTGGCCAAGCCCACGTTCACCTCCCCGTCCGTGCTCACCAACACCCCGCTGACCTTCCAGCTCGCGGTCAGTGACGGCAAGGGCGGCACGCACAGCGCCTCGGTCGCGATCACCGTGCTGGACTCGATCAACGACCCGCCCGTGGCCAACGCCGGCGCCAACCGCACCGTCGGCAGCGGCGCCGCGGTGACGCTGGATGGCACCGCGTCCAGCGATCCGAACGGTGAGCCCCTCGCCTTCGCCTGGACCCAGACCGCCGGGCCGGCGCAGGCGCTCACTGGCGCGGCCACCGCCACCGCGACCTTCACGGCGCCCACCGTCGCCGTGGACACGCTGCTCACCTTCCGCCTGACCGTCACCGATCCTCGCTCCGGGACGAGCTCGGCCAACGTCAACATCACCGTCTCCAAGAACAGCCCGCCGGTGGCCAACGCCGGCCCGCCGCAGACGGTGCCGGCGGCCGCGGCCGTCACGCTCGACGGCAGCAGCTCGAGCGACCCGGGCGGAGGCACGCTCGGCTACGCCTGGCAGCAGCTGTCCGGCACCCCGGTGACGCTCTCCAGCCCCAGCGCGATGAAGCCCACCTTCACCGCGCCCACGCCGCTCTCGGCCTCCGTGGCGCTGACGTTCTCCCTGGTCGTCACCGCCGGCCCGCAGACCTCCTCCCCCAGCCAGGTCACCATCACCGTGCAGCGCCAGGAGCGCGCCCCCGTGGCCGTCGCCGCTGGGAGCAGCTCCGTCATCTCGGGCCAGCAGCTCACGCTGGACGGGAGCGGCTCCAGCGACGCGAACGGCGACCCGCTGACCTACCAGTGGCAGCAGCTCTCCGGGCCGCCCGTCCCAGGCCTGAGCGCCACCGCGGTCACGCAGCAGCTCGTCGCGCCGACCGTCGCTGCGGCCACCACCGCTGTCTTCCAGCTCATCGTCCGGGACGCGCTGTCCGCTTCGACTCCGGCCACGCTGACCGTCACCATCACCCCCACCAACCCCCTGCCCCGCATCTCCTCCGTCGCGCGGCTGCTCACGGCGCTCGGCGTCCCGTACGCCTACGACGAGGACTCCACCGTCGAGGCCGAAGGCCCCGGACCCATCACCTTCTCCCTCGTCAGCGGGCCCAGCGGCTTCGCGGTCGACGCCGCGGGGAAGGTCACCTTCTCGCCCGTCCTGACCGGCGCGTACGCGGTCCGGATCCGGGCCACCAACGCCTCCGGCGCGGACGAGCAGGCCTTCACGATCAAGGTCGTCTCCGTGCCGGTGATCACCTCCACGCCGGCGCTGGTCACGGACGTCTTCGCCCCCTACCGCTACGACTCGGACGGCCTTCCCACCGCGGTGGGCACGCCGCCCATCCGCTGGTCGCTCAAGCAGGGCCCCGAAGGGCTCGTGGTCTCCCAGCAGACCGGGGAGATCTTCTGGACGCCCACGCAGAGCGGGCTCGCCACCGTGGTGCTGGAGGCCGTCAATGCCTTTGGCGCCACCCAGCACGGCTTCACCGTGAACGTCGGCAGCGCCACCTCGCCGACCATCGTGCATGACGCCAACCCCACGGCGCTGGTGGGCGTGCCGTACGTCTACAACGCCGACAACCGGGTGGGCGTCTCCTCCCCGACCGCGAGCGTGCGGCTGACCTCTGGCCCGGAGGGGTTCTTCATCGATCCCGTCACGCGCGTCGTCACCTGGGTCCTGCGGCTGATCGGAACCTTCTCCGTGGAGATCGGCGTCTTCGTGGGCTCGAGCCAGGTCGCCGCCTACACGTACGCGCTGACCGTGAGCGAGGAGCCGCCGGCCAAGCCCACGGCCGTGGCCCAGATCACTCCGCTGAGCGGAGATGCACCGCTGACGGTGGCCCTGGACGCGACCGGCTCCCACGCCGCGCCGGGCCGGTCGATCATCGTCTACCGCTGGGACCTCGGCAGCCAGCAGCCCGTGCTCTCCCAGCCCGTCGGCCAGCACCGGTACACGGTGCCGGGTGGCTACTGGGCGAGCCTCTGGATCTTCGACGACCTCGGGCAGGAGGCGCAGCAGCGGGTCCAGGTCTCGGTGAGCCTCGGCGGGACCCTGCCGCCGCTCGCGCGGATCGTCACCGACGGTCAGCTCACCGGCCGGGACGAGCTGGCGGTGTCGCTCAGCTGCGAGTGCAGCGATCCGGCCGGCCGCCCGCTCACCTACCTCTGGGACTTCGGCGACGGTGAGTTCGCCACTGGCCGCGAGGCGCGCCACCTCTACCTCAAGCCCGGCGCGTACAACGTGCGCCTCGTGGTGAGCAACGAGGTCCTCGAGACGCGGGACGAGCTCCCCGTCCTGGTCAAGGCCGGCGACAAGCTCCCGCCCACCGTGAAGATCTTCGGCTCCGAGCCCCAGGGCGTGGCGCCGCTCACCGTGAGCTTCGTGGCCTCGGCGCGCGACCTGGACGGCACCATCACCCGGCGGCGCTGGGAGCTCCCGGACGGCACCACCAGCGAGCTGCCGGAGGCCCGGTTCGTCTTCTCCGCGCCCGGTGTCTATCCGGTCCGCTTCACCGCCACCGACAACGACGGGCTGAGCGGCACGGACACGCTGGAGGTCATCGTCACCGCCGGCGACGGCACCGTGCCGCCCCGCTTCCTCTCCGTGGGCAACCGGCAGGCCCGGGTCGGCGAGCCGTACGCCTACGACGAGGACGGCCGCGCCGCCGCCCGCGGCACGCTGCCCCTCACCTGGTCGCTGGGGCGTGACGAGCTGGGCGGCAACGTGGTGGGCGCGCCGCCGGGGGCCACGATCGACCCGTCCACCGGCGTGGTGCAGTGGACGCCGCAGAAGCCGGGGATCACCCTGCTCGTCATCGCCGCGCGGAACGGGGCAGACGTGGACTACCAGGAGATCGTCGTCAACGTGGGAGACAAGCCGGGCGCCAAGGAGTCCATTGGCACCACGTTCGGCTGCTCGAGCACCGCGGGCGGCGAAGGCGGCGCGCTGCTGCTCGCGGCGCTGCTGCTGCTCGTTGGGCTCCGGCGCCGCCGCGATGAACCAGGGACGAAACTCTCCCCGTTCACCTCGAGCGTAGGCCGCAGGCCGTAGTCGAGAGGCGGCAGCCACGCTCGGCCCACGCTGAGGTGATTCCGATCCTGGGTGCCGCCCCTCGACTACGGCCTGCGGCCTACGCTCGGGGTGACCGGGGGCTACGACCTGAAAGGCTCACAGCCTCTCGGGGTGAACGGGGGGAGCTACGGCCTACGCTCGGGGCCAACGGGGGAGCTACGCGCCCGAAGAGTTCACAGCCTCTCGGGGTGACCGGCAAAGTTCTCAGGTCTGCGCCACCCGGGGCAGCGACACGACGAAGGTGGTGCCCGCCTCCTCCGAGCTCTGGACGGAGATCTGCCCACCGTGCGCCCTCACGATCTCGCGGCTGATGTAGAGCCCAAGGCCCAGGCCCTCGGACTTGTCGGATCGCCGGCCCCCTCCCGCGAGCGGCTCGAAGAGCTTCGGGAGCAGCGCGGCCGGGACGGCGCCGTGGTTGTGGACCTCGATCTGGATCCTGTCCGCCTGGGTGCCATCGAGGTTCACGCAGACGCCGTGCTCGATCTGTCCGTGCTGAACCGCGTTGGCGATCAAGTTCGACAACACCTGGGAGAGGCGGTCCACGTCCCAGACCGCGGAGGTCTCCCCCACCACCCTCTCGAGCCGGATGGTCCAGCCGGGGTTGGCGTCGTCGAGCTCTTCCATCACCTGCCGCAACATCGGCACCGCGTCAGACGGCACCGGCTTGATCGGGATGCCATCCCCCACCCGAACGCGCGTGAAGTCGAGCAGCTGGTCGATCATGCGCGCCATCCGGTCACCGCTCGAGAGGATCCGCGCCAGCGGCTTCGCCAGCTTCTCGCTCTCTCCGCGCTTGATGAGGAGCTGCGCGGCCGCGCGGATGGCGCTGAGGGGATTCCGGAGGTCGTGGCCGAGAATTCCGGTGAAGAGCTCGTTGAAGCGCACGCTCTGCTCGAGCTCCGAGATGGAGGAGAAGCGGGAGATCGCCGCTGCCACGTGGTTCGCGATCGCCTTCGCCATCTCCACCTCCGCAGAGGAGAGCCGGGTCGGGGCCGAGTAATAGACCATGAACTTCCCGAGCAGCTGGCCGCCGGCCACCAACGGGATGAAGCCCAGCGCGGCGATCCCCTCCGTCTTGAAGAGCGGAAGGTAGGGCGCCATGGAGGGGTCCTGCTCCGCGTCCGAGACGAGGAGCGGCTGCGGATCGCGGGTCTCCCGCGTCCAGGGCGAGTGCCCCTCCACCGCGCGGCGATAGTCCTCGGTCAACCCGCGCCACGCCTTGAACCGCAGCACCCCATCCGGGTCGTAGACGAGCACGGCTGACCGCGCCGCGCCGAGCGCCTTCCCGATCCCTCCGAGCGCCGTATCGAAGACCTCGTTCAACGTGCGCGCGCCGATCACCGCCGCCGCCAGCTCGTAGAGCAGCTCCGCGCGGACGCGCCCCTGCTCATTCGCCCGCTGCAGCCGGCTCCCTTCGATCGCCATCGCCCCGCGCTCTGCCAGCTCCTCCAGCAGCCGTTGGTCCTCCGGCGCGAACGGGCGCTGCGCGTCCTGCCGCATCGCGCTCAAGGTGCCGATCACCCTGCCTGCCACCCGCAGCGGGACGATCAGCACGCTGCTCGGCACGTAGAGCTGCAGCCACTCCCGGTGCGCGGGTGGCGTCTTCTCGATCAACGCGGCGGCCTCCACGCGAGGCAGCCACAGCGTCTCACCCGTGGCGGCGACCCGGCCAGACGCTCCCTCGCCCAGCCTCAACGGGCTGGACAGGAGCGCGGCCTTGATCGCGGCGGCAGCCTCCGGAACGCGGTGGTGGAGCGCGGCGATCTCCAGCTCCTCGCCGGAGGAGGAGAGCAGCGCGATCCCGCAGAACTCCGCGTAGTCGATCGTCACCTGCTCTGCGATGGCCTGGAGCAGGGACTCGAGGTTGGGGCGCTGCGCGCCGAAGGCCTTGGAGGCGCGGCTGAGCATGGCCAGGCGCGCTGCCTCCTCTTCCACGCGAGCGCGGATCTTCCGCTCGTCTTCCAGCAAGCGGAGCCGCTCCAGGGCCTGGCCGGTGTAGCGAGCCACGAGCAACAGGAAGCTCTGCTCCTCCGCGTCGAGCGGCGGCGCGTCATCGAAGGTGAAGGCGATGACTCCCAGCGCCACACCGTGCACCACCACCGGCAAGCAGGAGATCCGGTACGAGCGCCCGCTGGTCACCAGCGTCGCGAGGTGCGGGTACTGCTCGAGGAGCTCCTGCTGCGAGGCGATCCAGACCGGCTCCCGCTTGATCAGCGCGTCGAGCACGGGCATCAGGCCCTCCCGGAGCGGCAGGCGCTGTAACGCCCGCGCGCTGGCCAGGGAATAGCCCACCGACCGGGCCTTCTCCGCCGTCCTCCCATCCGCCGAGAGGAGCCAGAGACCTGCGCTGGACGCTTCGAGCGCGGTCGCGACCTGGTCGATCACGGCCTCGAAGACCTGCGCTCTCGAGACGGCATCCGCGATGGCGCCGGTGACCTTCACCAGGCGCTCGGTCCGGCGCGCCGCCGGATCGCGCCTGGCCTCCGCGCGGACGCGCTCGGGGACGTCCGCGACGACGTTGATCGCGCCCTGCACTGCCTTGGACTGCGGCTCCATCCGAACTGCTCCTGCAAGCTCAGAGAGCCTGGGCCAAGGGCGAGAGGTGCGGTGAGGCCCTAAGGATCTCCCGACTCGAGCGCCGGATGCACCTCGGCGCGAGGGCGCTGTTCGATACTCGTCAGCGCGCCTTGCGGTTGGCTGGCTTCACGCGCTTGGGAGTCCGCAACGGGACGATCGTCTCCCCCCGGGCCAGCATCTCCACCAGCGACGAGATCTTCCTCGCCCTCCCCTCCGGCGTCTTCATGTTGCCGACGCGGAAGGTGAGCGCGAACAGGTTGGTGCGGTCGAGCGTGGCGAAGGTCTTCTCGGCCTTCTTGTTGGCGCGGATCGCCGCCCGGAGATCTTTCGGGATCGACTCCGCCGAGACGCTGCGGATGGGCGCATAGGCGGCGTCCCAGCGGCCGTCCGCCTTCGCCGCGTCCACCTGCCGCTGGCCATGCGCCGTCATGCGGCCGGCCGCCGTGAGGCGGGCCACGTGCTCCCGGTTGACCTGGCTCCAGATGCTCCGCGAGCGCCGGGGCGTGTAGCGCTGCAGGAAGGACACCTCGTCCAGCCCCTTGCGGATCCCGTCGATCCAGCCCCAGCAGAGCACCACCTCGATCGCCTCCGCGGCGGTGATCGAAGGAAGGCCGGACGACTTCTTGTGGATCTGGATCCACAGCTCGTCTTCGCGATCGTGGTTCTTGGAGAGCCAGGCCTCGAAGGCCGCGGCCGAGGCAAAGACGCGGACCTTGTCCTTGTTGACGGTCACCATGGAGAGGCCCAGGTTCGCGCAATGCCTGCCCCAGGGCCACCCCTCCGCGCACGTTTTGCGCCCTTCGGCCACTCGCCCGCCTGTAGGGGGCGGAGGGCACGACGCTTGCTCCATCGCTCCTTCAACCAGGAGGAGCCACCATGAACGCCCTAGCCTCGCCGAGTGTCGCTGCCTCGCACCATCACCCCACCCACCACGCGCTTCACCATGATGCCGAGAGCGCCCGGCGCGCGCTCGAGGTCGAGGAAGGCCTGCACCGCGCAGAGCTGGAGCGGGTCAAGGCGCGCCACAACCGCTTCTACGCGGCGGGGCGGCTGCTCGTCTCTGGCCTCTTCATCGTGAGCGCGCTCGTCAAGATGGCGCGGTTCGACGAGACCTTGGCCGCGATGACGATGGGCGGGATGGCGATGCCGTCCGTGCTCCTGGTCATCGCGATCGGGATCGAGCTGATCGGTGGACTGATGCTCGCCGGCGGCCTCAAGGTCCGCACGGTCGCGGGCGCGCTGATCTGCTACCTGGCCGCGGTGACGATCCTCATGCACGCCGACTTCCGGATCGAGCTGAACCGCGCGTTCGCGCTGGCGAACCTGGCCTTCAGCGGCGGGCTGCTCATGCTGGCCGCCCACGGTGCCGGCACCTACAGCCTGGACCGCCTCCTCCGCCGGAACGCGTAGCCGCGCCACCGGGCGTTCACTCGGGGCGTCGTGGGTCGCTGGCCAGCTCGTCGCGTGAGCCGCGCACCACGCCGCCCTCGCCGGAGTACGGAACCCCCACCTCGGTGCGTTGCCCGCCGCCGTCGCCGCCGAGATCGCCCAGCTCGGCCTGGGCCCGCCGTTCTCGCTCGCTCTTGCCCTGCTCCAGGGCTTCGTAGCTGTCCAGGGCTGGCTGCTGGGGTTGCTCGTGATGCTCGCCCCGCAGCGCTCGCTTGATTCTCGACCACGTGCTCATTGCGCCTCCTGACAGCGCTCAACGTGCGCACGCCGGGAGCGAGCCAGAAGCCGCCGGAGTCCTGCCGGTCAGCCTGGCGAGGGTGAGCCCGATCGGGCGCCCAGACCCGGGTATTCGCCTCAGCGAAGGCGGCAGCGGTGGCATGGAGCTGGCACCTTTGGAGAGTGCCTGGAGGTAGCCATGAAACTGGAAACGATTCTCGTAGCCGTCGACTTCTCCGAATCATCGCGACAGGCGTTGGCCTACGCCGCCTTCCTGGCGGCAAAGTTCAAGGCCCGGATCCAAGCCGTCTATGTCTGGGAGCCACCGCGCTACCTGCCCACTGAACCGATGATGGGCGCGCCGGTGTTCCTGCCCGTCCAGGTGGAGCGTGCGGCGAGAGAGGGTGCGGAGAAGGAGCTCGCCGATCTGGTCCGCCCCTTCAAGAGCCAGGACGTCTCCATCGAGACGATGGTCACGGTTGGGCTCGTCAGTGACTCCATCGTCGAGGCGGCCAAGCGCGGCGTGGACCTCGTGGTGATGGGGACCCATGGCCGCGGTGCGCTCGGACATCTGTTTCTGGGGAGCGTGGCGGCGCGCGTGAGCGCGCAGGCGCCGTGCCCTGTGGTGACGGTGAAGGCGTCCGAGAGGAAGGGCTGAGCGCAGTGCCTACCGGTGAGGCTTCGCCCAGGCGGCTGGCGCACGCGGCGATCTGGCTGGACGCGCTGGGCTACTTCGCCGCGTACGTGCCCTACAGCGCGCTGACGAAGGCAGTGACGTCCGAGGCGGATGGGCTGGCCGGCGTGCGGCTCTTACCGTCAACGGCGCTGGCGTCCTTCGTTACGGCTGCGCTGCTCCTGCTCCTCACGGGTTGGTGGCGCCGCGCCGGCCGGCTCACCGTCGGGCGTGTCTCGCTGCCGGTGCCGGGCCCGTGGACGCTCCTGTCCGGGCTCTGTTCAGCGGTGATCATCGCCTCCACCACGCTCGCGTACACCTTCGGGGGGATCAGCATCGTCTTCATGATGCTGATCATGCGCGGGGGCGTGCTGGTGCTCGCTCCCCTGGTGGATCGGCTGGCGCGGCGAAAGGTGTCCGCGCGCGCATGGCTGGCGCTTAGCCTCTCCCTGGCTGCCGTGGTGCTTGCGGCCGTCGGCCGCGTGGACTTGCGCTTCGGGGTGGCGGCGGCAGTGGACGTGGGGGCCTACCTGCTCGCCTACTTCGTCCGTTTGCGCGCGATGAGCCACGTCGCCAAGACGGACGACGCAGACGTGCGCATGCGCTACTTCGTGGAGGAGCAGCTGGTTTCCACGCCGGCGCTGCTCGCGGGCCTGGCGCTGCTCAGCGTGCTCGATGGTCCCGCGGAGCTGCGGGCCTTGGGGGAGGGATTCAGCGCGCTCACCTCGGTTGGCGTGACCTGGCCCCAGCTGGCCATCGGCGTGCTCTCTCAAGGGACGGGCGTCTTCGGCGCGCTGGTGCTCCTGCAGCCGCACGAGAACAGCTTCTGCGTGCCCGTGAATCGCGCGTCCAGCATTCTTGCCGGCGTGCTCGCGACGGCGCTCCTGGCGCTCGCGGGGGCGGGCGGTCCACCGGATGCGCGGGAGCTTTCCGGCGCGGGGATCCTGTTGATCGCCGTGGGACTACTGGCCTGGCCGCGGCGAGCGCAGCACCGTGAACCGGACCCCGCCCGCTGGGCGGATCAATCAGGGATCAAACTCCTTCCCCACCGTTCACCGCGAGCGTAGCGCCGTAGGCGCGTAGTCGAGGCTCGGCAGGGCATGCGTCTGTTAGGGCCGGAGCCGACAGTTGTCGGCTTCTCCCTGCAGGTGCCTCCCGACGCTGTGGCCCACGCAAGGCCACAGCCGGAGGGGTGCGCTGCTTGCAGTCCGCCCGGACATGCCCACTTCTCCGCGCGGAACGCTCCTGGGTGTGCTCTCAGCCCTGCTGCTGGTCCCTGCCTGCATCGACTGGGACGGGGCCAAGCTGGACCGGTGCAGCGGCCCGCTCGAGACCGAGTCCGAGTGCGGCGCCTGCGGCGTCCCCTGCCCGGATGCCGAGCCCCTGCCCAACACACCGCCCCCCACGGATCCGCCTCCAGTGCCAACCCCGGTCATCTCCGTGCCGGGCGCGCCAACCGCGGTGCTCGCGACCGCGGCCGAGGCGCAAGCGAAGGTGAGCTGGACGCCTCCCGCGGACGATGGGCGCGCCGTGATCACCGGCTACACCGTGCTGGCGAGCCCTGGCGGGCTGACCGCGGTCACCACCGGGGCGACCTCGGCGGTGGTGAAGGGCCTGACCAACGGAACCGCCTACACCTTCACCGTGACGGCCGCGAACGCCGCGGGCGTCGGTCCGGCCTCCGCGCCGTCCAACGCGGTCACGCCCATCGGCTGCGCCGGCACGCTGGTGTTCGGGGCGCCGCCGCTCGTCGCGACCGGGCGCGGCAGCACATCCGTCGCGGTCGTCGACTTGAACGGCGACGGCAAGGTGGACCTCGCCACCGCGAGCAACGCCACGAACGACGTGACGATCTCACTTGGGGACGGCGACGGGACGTTCCGCGCCCCCGTCTCGCTCCCCGTCGGCCTGACCCCCGAGTGGGTGGCCAGCGCGGACTTCAACGGTGACGACCTGCCGGACCTGGTCACCGCGAACCTGGGGAGCTCCACGGTGAGCGTCCTCCTTGCGAAGGCGAGCGGCACCTTCCTGCCAGCCGTTCACCTCACCGTCGGCAGCCGCCCCTCCGCGGTCGCCGTCGGCGACTTCAACGGCGACGCGAAGCTGGATCTCGCGACGGCGAACAACGGCGCCGCGACCGTGACCGTGCTGCTCGGCAAGGGGGACGGCACCTTCCCGGCGACGGCGAGCTTCGCGACGGGGACCACGCCGACCTTCATCCTCACCGGCGACTTCAACGGGGACCGCCGGCTGGACCTGGTGACCTCCCACACCGGCGGGACGCTCACCCTGCTGCTCGGCGCCGGCAACGGCACGTTCCAGGCGAGCTCCACGCTCACCGTCGGCAGCCAGCCGCAGGCGCTGGCGAGCCGGGACCTCGACGGAGACGGAGCGCTCGATCTCGTCTCCGCGAACTCGGGCGCCAGCAGCCTCACCGTCCTGCTGGGAAAGGGGAACGGCACGTTCCAGGCCCCGATCACGCTCCCCGTTTGCCTGAAGCCGCAGTCGGTCGTGACGGTGGACCTCAACGGGGACGCGAAGATCGATCTCGTGGCGGCCAACGCGGGCAGCTCGACCGTGTCCGTCCTACTGGGCCTGGGCGCCGGAAAATTCGAGCCGCCTGAGTCCTTCCCTGCCGGCCTCGGCGCTGCCGCGCTGGCCACCGGCGACTTCGATCGAGACCGCCGGCCAGACCTCGTCGTGGTGGGCTCCGTCAGTGAGACCGCCACCCTGCTGCTCGGCCGAGGTGACGGCGCCTTCCGTGCGCCTGCAACCCACTCTGTCCTGGGTCTTCAAACGCTGGCGGTCGCCACGGCGGACTTCAACCGGGACGGCAGGCCTGACTTCGCCACGGCCAACTCCAGGACCGGGACCGTCTCAGTGCTGCTCGCGACGGCGGGCGGGGCGTTCTCCGAGCCCTTCCTGCACACGGTCGGAGCTGGGCCTGCCGCGCTTGCGCTGGGCGACTTCGACGGCGATGGTGAGCTCGACCTCGCGGTCGCCAACGCCGCCAGCGCGAACGTCAGCCTCCTGCTTGGCACGGGGAAGGGAGCCTTCGACCCCGGGCTCGACGCTGCGGTCGGGGCAGGGCCGCGCGCCCTCGCCAGCGGCGATCTGAACCGAGACGGCAAGCTCGACCTCGTCGCCGCGAACGCCACCGACTCCACCGTCTCGGTCCTGCTCGGCAGCGGGGGCGGCAAGTTCCTCTCCGCCCTGACCTTCGCGGTCGGCAGCGCGCCGGCCTCGGTCCTCATCAAGGACCTGAACGAGGACGGAGCGCTGGACGTCGTCACCGCGAACGAGGGCAACGCGAGCGTCAGCGTGCTGCTCGGCGTGGGCAACGGGAAGCTGCAGAACGCCGTGCAGCTCGCCGTCGGCGCGAAGCCGAGCTCCGTGGTGAGCGCCGACTTCAACGCAGACGGGGCCCTGGACCTCGCCACCGGCAACAGCGGCAGCGGAGACATCAGCGTGCTGCTGGGCTCTGGCAAGGGCGGCTTCCTGACCGCGGCGCCGTTCAAGGCCAGCGCTGGCGCCTCGGCGCTCACCACCGCTGACGTCAACGGAGACGGCCTGCTCGACCTCGTGACCACGAGCGCGCAGCACCAGCTCAGCGTGCTCCTGGGCACGTCCGGTGGAAAGTTCCGGGCGCCGGTTCACTACCTCACCGGCGGCAGCGCCGCGTCGGTCACGAGCGGAGACTTCAACGGCGATGGCCGGGTGGATCTCGTCTCCGCCAACGAGGACACCGGCAGCGTCAGCGTGCTGCTCCGCACCGCCTGCCTGCCGTAAGGCCGCTGGATTTGAGACCCCGCCCCGGTCCGTCGTCCCCCCGGTCACCCCGAGAGGCTGTGAACCTTTGGGGCGCGTAGCTCCCCCCGGTCACCCCGAGCGCAGCGCCGTAGGCGCGTAGTCGAGGGGCGGCACTCAAGCTCGGTTCGCCCAGAGGTGATTCCGAGCGTGCGTGCTGCCTCTATCGGGATAGGGGGGCGGCTCACGCCGCGCCCCCTCCCACACCACCGGACGTACGGGACCGTATCCGGCGGTTCGGTGAGTTGAGGTTCGAGCGGCGTATCGCGATTTCCCGCCTCTCTGCCGCCAGTTGCGCGGCCTTTCCTGAACGTCTCGTTCGCTTCGCGCCCACTCTGTCTCGTCACCCGTGTTGTCGGGTTGGAGCTTCACCCCTTCCCTTCAAGCGGGCCTCCTCGTCAGGAGCTTGTGAGTTCACGACAGTGTCGAGCTAGGCGTGAGTTCGCTCTCCTCACCGTTCGGCCCTTCACCCTTCGCTGCCCTTCCGACTTCCAGTAGGCGGGTGGCCATCCCTGTCGGCGCGCTCGTGGCTACTACGGCCTCTGCTGACTTCTCGCTCCGGCCTCATCGGCCGTCGCCCTTTCAGGCGCGAGGCGAGATCTCCCCAGGTAAGGGCTCCGGTCTTCGCCCCGCGCTCGCCGGATATACGTCCACGCGCCTAGGTCGTGGGAGTTTCGCGGTCGTCGGTCCGCTCACCCCTCGCATGTCCGCCTCGAATCCGGTTCCTGTACGTCGAGCCGTGGCTTCGCTATCGCTTCTTTCAGTCCCGGCCTCGCGGCCGACAAACCTTGCGAGTTGCTTGGGTCGCTACGACCTGCTTCCCAGAGGACTTGCACCTCCTGACCGTGCCCATGCTGGGCACACCGACTACGCGCCTACGGCGCTACGCTCGAGGTGACCGTGGGAAGAGGTGACCGTGGGAAGTTTCATCCCTGATTGATCCGCCCAACGGGCGGCGGCCTCACTACGCTCGGGGTGAACGGAGCTCTTAGAAGCGTCCCCCCACGGCGATCCCTGCTCCGCCGGGCCCGACCGCGGGCGTCACGTCCAGCGCAGCGCGGTCGTCCTTCCAATCGGTGAAGAAGTACTGCACCCCGGCTGCTACCGCGAGCCCGCCGGCCACCGCGAACGCCACGTTGGCCCGCGTGTTGTTCACGGCGAGCCGGTCCGCGGCGGAGGCGATGGTGGCGCCGCTCACGGGCGCCTGGAGCCCGCGAGCGATCTCC
Source organism: Myxococcaceae bacterium (assembly GCA_044229415.1). GTDB lineage: Bacteria > Myxococcota > Myxococcia > Myxococcales > Myxococcaceae > JBGATB01. The sequence goes on from JBGATB010000004.1 coordinate 34,953, forward strand.
GCGTTCCCGGTGGCCTTGGCATCCATCGCGAGCAGCCCGAACGTCCCGCCCGCAGCGAGCGCCGCTGCCGACGCGGCGGCAGTCGACCAGAACGCCCACTTCGGCAGCGGCGGCGGATTCAGTCGGCGGACGATCTGCTCCTCGATTCCGCGCATCTTCCCGGGCTTCAGGGGCCGCTCCGGGTAGAGCGACTCCACCAGGGGGCCGACGATCGCCAGAAGCTCCTCCCCATCGCGCTTCTCGAACTTCCGGCTTTGGCTCTGCACCACCCTGCCCGCCTTCGCGTCCGAGCGCTGCGCCGCGAGCGTGTACGTGTTCCCCACCAGCGCCAGGTGCACGGCGATCAGCTCGTCCGCCGAGATCGCCCCGGCGATCTCCGCCAGGCACGTGCTCGACTCCTCCGAGCACCCGAGCATCTGCTTCTGCCGCTCCAGCCCGAGCATGTCGCGGATCTCATCCCCGCTGATGGCGGAGACACCGACCAGCTTCCGCAGCTCCGGCGTCAGCGCCTGGCGCAGCGCCGCGAGCGGCCTCGGCGGCACGTCGCCCTCCACCCGCAGATCCATCACCGCCACGCGGATGGGCCTGACCGCATCGGGCACCGACTTCTTGAACACCGGCGGAGGCACGTCCTTGGTCAGGTCCACCTTCGCCGGCGGAGCGGCCGCCCCGGCCATCTGGACCGCCACCACCATCGCAAGAATCGTCATGGCGTCACCGTGTAGCGAACGGTCAGCTCGGCGTAGTCGAGATGCACCCGTGGAGATTCCGTGAACTGGGCCAGAGGTGGAGCTCCGTTCGGTCCCCGCGTGGTGATGCTCAGGTTCAGCGTCTTCTGGGGCCCGTAGAACATCCGGCTCAAGTTGTTCGTGAACGTCTGCGACACCGCGGTGACCTGGTCACCCGACGCGGTGATCACGGCACCCGCGAGCTTCCAGTCGTTCTGCTCGAACCAGCGCACCTCGTAGCCGGGCTGGGTGCCTGCGCCGAAGCTGACCCCCCCGGCGGAGACGGTCGCGGTCACCGAGCTCAGCGTGGCCTTCTTCGAGGAATCGACCGGATCATCGGCCTGCGCGCTGCCGAACGCGAAGGAGACGAACTGACCGGTCTTGCCACCGCCGTTCCCGTTCCAGAGCCAGGTGTCCGAGAGTTCGCTGCCGGTCTGCCCGCTGACCCGTCCGCCGATGATGAGGGCCTGCCCAGTCACCGAGTCAAACGCGCCGGTCGCCAGCGACCGAGGCACCGGCCGGGTCTCCACGTACGGGTCCGCGATGTCGAGCTTCCGCCAGCTCTGCCCGTTCCACTCCCAGGCGTCGCCGTACGGCCCCGCCACGCTGGTGGAGGTGGATCCACCGAACAGCACGGTCCGCCCCCGCTGCAAGTCGTAGAACATCACGTGCCCCAGGCGCGCAGCGGGGTTGCCGTCCCCTTCCGGATCCGTGGGCGTGATCTGCACCCATCCGGTTGCGGGCGCGGCCGGGTTGTACTCCCAGGTGTCGCCGAACAGCGTCCCGCCGCTCACGCCTCCAAAGAGCACGAGCCGCGCGCGCACCGAGTCGTAGACCATCCCGTGGTGCGAGCGCGCTGCCGGCGCCCCGCCCACGGCCGAGGCCGTCCAGAGGTTGGTCGCGAAGCTGTAGTGGTACGTGGTCGCCGCGTCCGCGACGCCGGTGGTCCCACCGAACAAGTAGTAGCGGCCGTTGACCACGTCGAACGCCATCGCCTGGTTCATGCGAGCGCTCGGGATCGTCCCGCCGGGCGTGAGCAGGTCCCAGCTGCGCGCGAAGGTGCTCGTGTTGAACTTGTACTCCCAGAGCTGGTTGGTGGGCCCCTCGCCGCCGAACATCACCATCCGCCCGTTCGCCCGCGGGTCCGAGACCAGCGTCGCGCCGCCGAGCGCCCCTGGGCTCCCATCGCCTTCCGGATCGGTGATCGAGATCGGCTGCCAGCGCACCCCATCGAACTCGAGCGTGTCGCCGTAGATCGGCGTGAAGTCCCAGTTGCCGCCGAACATCACGGCCACGCCGCGCTGCCCATGAAACGCAAGCGCAGCGTTGGTCCGGTACGTGTACCCACCGCCCGAGGTGGGGGTCGAGAGGTCGACCCAGGCGCCGGTGGCCCCGTTCCACTCCCACGTGTAGTCGGTCGTCCCGCCGCCGTCGTTGCCGCCGAACATCACCACGCGCCGGCGAGACTCGTCGTAGGCGATCCCGGCTTGGGTGAGCGACGCCGGACCGGAGAACCCCGTGCGGTCCGTCCACGCCCCCGCGACGACGGCGTTGTTGAGCTCCCAGGTCTGCGCCGAGGCCCCATACAAGAGGAACCGCGACCGCGACCGGTCATAGGTCAGGTTCGCGCCCGACTGCGCCACGGGGCCGTTCACCAGGTTGGTCCACAGGTTCGAGCCGGGCATCAGCCGGTACGTCGTCAGCGGCGCATTGCCGGCGCCGTTGTTGCCGCCGAAGAGGATGATCTCGCCCGTGGTGGGGTCCTGCACGAACTGGTGACTGCGCCGGAGCCCGGGCGCGCTCCCAGTCTGCGCGAGCGGCCCGCTCCAGGTGCGCAGGCTCGGGTTGTACTCCCAGAGATCGGAGAGGACGGTGGCCCCCTGCGCGCCGCCGAAGAGGATCACCACGCCGCGGACCGTGTCGTAAACAAAGCCGCCATTGCTGCGGGCGACGGGCCACGTCCCGGTCGTGGGGATCAGCTTCCAGCTGTTCCCGTCGTACTCCCAGAGCTCGTTGAGCGCCCCGCTCGCATTGCCGCCGAACATCAGCACCTTCCCGCGCGCCGAGTCGAAGGTCATCATGTGGCCCTGCCGGGGCCCGGGGTTGCCGTCGCCCTCGGGATCCGCGGGGAAGACCTCCTGCCAGCGGATGCCGTTCCACTCCCACGTGTCGGAGATGTTGGGCCGGTCCTTCTGCGCGCCGCCGAACATCACGCTCACGCCGCGCACGCTGTCGTAGACGAGCGGTGTCGACGAGCGATCCGGAGGCCTGCCGCCGGTGCGGATCTTCCGGAAGTAGCCGTGCGCGCGCACCGTGGCGATCTGCGCGTCCATCGCGGCGATCCCGTCGTCCTTCCCGAGCAGCTGCTGCTCCTGCTCGAGCCAGGAGAACATCACTGGCCGCTTGGCGGCGGTGTGCGGGTTCTCGATCAAACTGCCCGGGAGCTTCTGCCCGAGCGTGGCGGTCCACTCCACGTTCCGCACCATCGTGGGCGGATTGGGCTTGGGCACATCGAAGTTCCCGGCGCCGTCGAAGTGCGCGAGGTAGACCACTCGACGATCCACCGCGCTCAAGAGGATCGGGGTGAACGAGCCATCGACCTCCGCCCGCTTCGGCGGCGCGAGCCAGTTCCGGCTCCCGTCCATCGGGACCACGACCCCACCCGCCTCCACCGCACCGGCAGTCCCCTCGAGCGTGAACTTCGGCGCCCCTCCGGCGCTGTCTCCCCAGGGCCAGCGCTTGTAGACGAGCTTCGTCGTGTCCGGCAGCGCGGGAGCGACGGTGTCGATCACGAACTGCGTGCCATCGTCATCGACCGTGAACGTGTCCGTGCCCACGTTGCCGGCGCGGTCGGTCATCGCCACCTCGACCGCGTAGACCCCCTGCGAGGGAGGCCCCGCGGCCAGCACGTGGGCGTACAGGAACGTGGTGCTGGTGGGGACGCCGGAGACCTGCGTGAACGCGAGCGCGTTCGCCCCCTGCGTCGCGCGGACCACCGGCAGCGCACTCAGCGTCTCGCTCGTCTGGAAGAAGAACCGGGCGGTGGAGTTGACCTTCAGCGCCGAGACCGACAAGCCCGCCGCGAGCGCCGGGTTGTTCGGATCCGCCACGAGCTCGAGGTTCCCCGCCTTCACCTTCGGAGCCGTGAAGTCGAAGGTCATCGCGCCCACGGTCACCACGTTCGGATTCCCCGCGCGGTCGGTCATCTCCACCACCACCGGGAACGGCCCGTCCGTCTCCAGCCTGTGGCCCGAAGGGAGCCCGGCGGGAACGGAGTACGAGCAGCTCATGCTCTGGCTCACGGCAGAGCAGCTCGCGGCCTGCCCCGCGACGGTCACGGTCGCGGTGGCCATGGGCTCGTTGAAGTTGAGCGTGAAGCTCGGCGTGGTGCTGGGGCTCTTGTACGGCCCGACCACCACGTTCGCCGGCGCCACCTGGGGGACGGTCGTGTCGAAGGCCACCGTCTCAGGCGGGAGCGAGACCGAGTTCCCGGCCACGTCCACCAGGGTGACCTTGATCTCCGCGTCACCGTTCTGCCCGTCCAGCACCGTGTAGCTGAAGACGTACGCGCCGGTGTTATCGCGGGTCGCGACCATGGGCGCGGGGCCGATGGTGGCGCTGGTCCCATCACCGAGCAGCTCGTCAGCGGACACCTTCACCCGCACCACGCTGCCTGCCCGCGCGAAGCGGCTCGACGGCAACACCTCCACCGGCGCGGTCAGCTTGGGCGGATCGAAGTCGAAGTAGAGCTGCCCGGCGAGGCTGTTCGCCGTCTTGTTCCCAGCGAGATCCTCCACGTCGATCTCCACCGCGTTCGGGCTGGGCCGCTCGCCGGCGGCCGGCGTGGGCTCCGTGGGCGGGCCAACGGACTGATAGCGATACCGGTAGAGCGGGAAGACCGCGGTGGTGTCTTGGGTCATCGTCCCGACGTTGGCGATCCGCACGACCGGCGGCGCCGAGACTTGCTCGCTCAGCGTGAACGCCAGGATCGCGGTCTGACCCGTGGAGAGGAATGCGCGGTTCAGGTTCACCTGGCTCACGCGCGCGGCCGTGAAGTCGAACCGCAGCCCGCCGGCGGAGAGGTTGCCGGAGACGCTGCCGGTCGTGTCGGTCAGCACCACCTCCACCGGGTAGTCGACGGGGTCCTCGGGCTCCGTCCCCTGCGCGATGTACTCGAAGACGTAATCGCCGTTGAACGCCTCCGGCTTGGTGATCAGGGTGAGCGGGCGATCGCCGCCCGGGAGCTTGAGCTTCACCACCGGCACGTCGAAGAGCTGCTCCGAGGCCTTGAAGGTCAGCCGCGCCGCCGCGCCTGAGCGCAGCACGGTGGGCGTCAGCGTGGGCGTGCCCGAGAAGCTCGGGGCGTTGGTGTCGATGCCCTCGGTCTTCACGCAGCGGCGGATCGACTCCACGCACGTCCACCCGGTCGGGCACTTCTCGCCGGCGGTGCAGGTCAGCTGCGTCTCTGCGGGGACCTCCAGCTGGCCAAAGCAGCCGGAGAGGACGGTTGCGAGCGCAGCCATCGCCAGCCCTGTCTCGGGCAGTCGCATTCGGAGCATGAGGTGGGTTCCCTTTGGGGACGAAAGTTTAGAGGAGAACACGGAGCGGCCGCGCGGTAGGTGAAAGAACCACCGTGAGGCCGTCCGCTCAGCCCGAGCGAAGTCGAGGGCCCGCCGATCGTAGGGACTCTCGCTCGTGGGCCCTCGACTTCGCTCGGGCTGAGCGGGGCGCGGCAAGTTTCAGGTCAGCGCCGTAGGCGCTACGCACGGGGGAGCTACGTGCCCGAAAGGCTCACAGCCTCTCGGGGTGACCGGTGGGGGACTTCCGAGAAAGAGTCCCAGCCTTCCGCCCGACATCACTTGGACGTGGTCGTCTCGAGCACGCGCGCCAGGTCGACCGTCCGGAGCAGCCCGTTCTCGCGGACGGCCTCCTTCGTGGGCAGGTCATCCGCCGACGCGTAGTCGAGCGGGCGGCACGTGAAGACCAGCACCTGGCTCTCCTGGGCCACCTTCCGGAGCACCTCGGCGAACCAGCCCAGCCGCGCAACGTCGGTGTGCACCAGGTGGTCATCCAGAACGATGGCGCTCTTGAGCTGGCTCGCAACGGCGAGCCGGACCAGCGTGGCGAGCTGGTCCCTCGTCCCCACCGAGAGCGCGCCGAGCACGGCGTCTCCGGCCGCTTGGGTGCCGTTGACCTGGAGGGACTCCACGCGCAGCTGCTGGTCGATCGCGAGCAGCCCGTACTTCCCCTTCGTCAGCTCCGCGAAGCGCGACGCGACCGGCACGGCGAGCGCCTTCCCGAGGTGCGCGCTCTCGGTCTTCTCCGCCTCCCGCAGCGCGTCCCGCAGCAGCCGCCACGCGTCCGCGTCCACGGACAGCTGCCGCTCGCGCAGCTTGGCGATCTGCAGCGCCTCATCGAGCTGCTGCGCCCGCTCCTTCACCAGCGGTCCGGCGATGGAGGTGAGCGCCCCGTCCACCTTGAGGTGCTCCTCGTGGATCTCCCTGAACGCAGCCTGCGCCTTCGCGTGCGCGGCCTCCGCCAGCTCGAGAGAGGCAGCCGTGGATCCCGCCGCCGCCTTCGCCTGAGCAGCGCGCGCAGCGGCTGCCGGGCGGTCCAACTCCTGGAGCTGCGCCTCGAGGGTCCTCAGCTCTCCCTGGCGCGCGTGAAGCTGCGAGCGGGCATCCACCAGCGCCTGCTCCGCCTGCGCGCGCTCGGCCTTGCGTCGCTCCAGCGTCGCCGCTGCCGCGGCGGCAGCCTCCTTCGCCCGCTCCTGCGCCGTGGCCGCTGCGGCGCCGAGCCCCTGCTCCGCGGACTTGAGCTGCTGGGCTGCCTGAGCATTGGCCTGGAGCTCCGCCGCGACGCGGACCTGCGCCGCCGCCGGGGCTTCACCGGCGAGCGACTCGAGCAGCGCCGCCGCGCTCGCCGCGGCCTCCGCCTGCCGCTTCCTCGCGGTCTCCAGCCCCCACTCGCTCTCCTTCCGCTTCGACTGCAGCTCCGCAGCCTTTGCCTTCAGCTGGGCGAGCGCCCGCGCCTTGACCGCCTTCAGCTCCTCCGCCTGCGCCTCCCAGGACGCTCCCATCGAGCCGAAGAACTGGGCGAGCACATCCCGAGACAACCCACCGATGCGCGCCTCCTTCGCCTCCAGCTCTTCTCGCGTAGGGGCAGGCTGCTGCTCGAGGGTCGCGGCCTTGTGCCGGAGCGCCTCGGCCTCTGCCCGCGCTGCCTTCGCTTTGTCGCGCGCCTCCGCGGCCGCCTGCGCATGCTTCCCGACCGCGGCCGCCTGCGCCTCGAGATCCGCGAGGCTCGCGGCGCCGGCCCGCTCCAGCGCGGGGAGCGCCTCCTCCTTCCAGCGCCGCCGCAGCCCCTCCGCCCGGCGTCGCTGCTCGGGGGCGCCGGCCGTCACCACCACCTCGAGCAGATCGCCGATCGCGAGCTGCAGCCGCCGCTCCGCCTCGAACGTCCGCTCAGCCGCCAACCCCGCCACGTCCTCGGCGGTGGCGTCATCCGCGGTCGCCTTCAGCGCGATCGGACGGCGCGGCCGCACCGCCACGCTCAACCCGCCGCCCAGCGCGGCCTCGGCGATCGCCTTGTCCTGAGCCAGCCGCCTCAGCTCGCCCAGCGCTGCCTCGTCGGGGAGCGCCGCCTGCAGCCGCGCGGCCTCCGCCGAGGACGCCTTCGCGCGCTCCTCGTGCTGCTGCCCTTCCACATCCTTCCCGAGCGCCGCGGTGCGCAGCTTCGCGGCCTCACTGCGCGCCGTCGCCGCCCGCTGCGCCGCCTCGTCGGCCACCCGCCAGCGCCCGTACGCGACGATCCCCTCGGCGAGGTCCGCCTCCCCCTGCGCGTTCTCCTCCTCCTGCTTCACCTTCCCCAGCTCGCTGCTCAGCTGCTGCGCCTCGGCGGCCAGCTTTGTGACCCGGGCGCTCGCCTCGGCGAGCTCAGCCTGGGCCTTCAGCGCGGCCGCGGCCTTCTCCGAGAGCGACTCCAGCCGCCGGCGCTCCTCGCTGAGCTTCGCCGCCTTCGCCTCGAGCTGGGCGAGTTCCAGCGCACGCTGCCTGGCGCCCTCCTCGCTCGACGCCTGCCGGACCGCGTCCTCCGCCGTGCGCAGGGCCTGAGCAGCCTCCTCTTGCGCAGCCACCGCCGCCGCGACGGCCGCCTCCTTCGCGGCCGCGCTCCGCTGGAGCTCCTCCAAGACCTTCGCCGTATCGGCCACGCGCTTGCCGTGCGCGTCGATCTTCGCCAGCTCCGCCTCGGCGAGCGCCTGCGCCTGCAGGTGGCCCGCTCGGACCTTCGCCTGCGCGAGCTGCTCCTTCGCGCGCTCCAGCGCCACGGCGGCTTCGGCACGCGCCTCGAGCAGCGCCTTGGCCCGCTCCTCTGTCGAGACCGCGTCCTCGAGCTGCTTGGTCAGCGCATCGCGCTCCGCCTGCAGCCGCTTCACCGTCTCGCCCGCCGCGGCGAGCTCCGAGCCGGCGCCCATCCTCCGCTTCCCCTTCTCCGTGAAGAAGCGGTCGACCTCCGCCTGCGCGACCGTGAGCACCTTCTTCACCAGCGGGTCCTGCGCCAGCGCTGAGAGCGCAGCGGTGAGCCGCAGCCTGCCCGAGTCCGAAGGATCCCCCTCCAGGCCGACGTCGAGGATCTCCTCCACCCGGCTCTGAGCGCCGAGCAGCGCCTGGGTGAGGAAGCTGCGCGGAAACCCCCGCTGCCCCGTCTTGCCGCCGGGAGAAGGGATCCCCCAGGGGAGCAGCGTGCGCAGCCGCTCCTCGACCTCGCGGGCCTTCGCGGCCGTCGTCCACTCCTTCCCGTCCTTCGACTCCCAGAGCTGCGCGCCCGCGGGACCGCCGAAGGCCTTGCGCACGCGCCAGTAGCGGCCCGTGTCGTCGAGGAAGTCGAGCGTCACCGTCGGCTTCTCGTCGGCCTGCCAGGGGATGAACGCGTCGGCCTCGGAGGAGTTGACCTGAAGCAGGAGCGCCGCGCGGATCGCCATCGCCAGCGTCGACTTCCCGAGATCATTCGGACCGAAGAGGACGTTGAGCCCCGGGCCGAAGTCCACCTGAGCGGACTTCACGCCCTGGAACCAGGAGACCTCGAGGCGGGAGAAGCGCATCAGGCGGCCCCCTTCGCCGCCCGGAAGAGGTGGAAGAGCGCACGCTCCGCCGCGGGCCGGGTCGCCGGATCCTTCGCCTGCTCCTGAAGCGTGCGGACGGCTGCCCGCAGCACGTCCGGCAACGCGTCCACCTGCGGCCCAAGGTTGGTGACATCGAGCGTGAGCCCCTCTCGGAAGAGCTGCACCACGCCAGCCTTCGCGTGCCGCGCCTCGGTGCCGCACAGCTCCGCGAGCAGCGCCTCCGCCTCCTCGTACTCCTTCGCCGGCAGGGACATCTCCACGTGCAACCGCAGCACGCGCGTGGAGAGATCCGCCCGCCCCACCAGCGCCCGCAGCGCGCCGAGGTCCGTCACCTTCGCCGTCTCCCACTGCCACTGCGCCACCCGGCGCTTCTCCACCATCGCCCGCCGCTGCCGGTTGATGAAGACCACCGCCACGTGGCCGGGGAGCGACTCATCGAAGGCGGTCTGCTCGGGCGCGCCGGGATAGACGGTCGGAGGGTGCAGCCGCTCCGGCGGCACGAAGCGGAAGCCGTGCGTGTCTCCGATGGCCAGGTAGTCCAGCCCGCGCTCGAGCGCGGCGTCCTTCGAGATCGGGAAGTTCGTCTGCCAGTCGCCGGCGTCGAACGTGCTCCCGTGCACCAGCCCCACGCGGATCCGCTCATCGCCGGGCGCGCGCTGGGGGATCAGCGCGGTCGGGTCCGACTGGCCCGCCTTCGACTGACAAGGGACCGCGTAGAGCACCGCGTCCTTGCCAAAGGAATGCTCCACGAGCTCTTTGTCCACCACGTGCACGAAGTCCGGGAGCGCGGCGCGGAACTTCGAGTCCCGCCAGATCCCGTCCGCGAGCAGCGGATCGTGGTTGCCGGGGAGGAGGAACACCGGGCGCTTCCACTTCCGCTTCTGCAGGCTCGAGGCGAGCGCCTCCCACCAGTCGCGCCCAGGCGAGGGCTCGTCGAAGAGATCGCCGGCGCAGAGCACCGCATCCACCGAGTGGCGCTCCGCCTCGCCGAAGATCCGGTCCAGCACGTCCACCCGCGCGCGGGCGAGCTTGCGGCGGCCGTCCTCCGGGAAGGAGGGAAAGTCCCGCCCGAGGTGCCAGTCAGCCGTGTGCAGGAGCTTGAGCACCACGTCGTCCTCCGGGTTCATTCGAGAGCCAGCTCCAGGTCGAACAGCACCTCGACGACGGGAGGGGCATAGCGGCGCCCCTCGATGTGCGTCACGTGCCGCTGGAAGGTCGCGTCGTCGCGTGACTGCAGTCGCTCGATCGCCGCGCCGAGCTCTTCCAGGCTCACCTCGGCGCGGAGCTTCGCCGCCTCGGCCGCGGTGCGCGCGTCCGCGCCCGTCGCGCCGTCCCACCGCTGCTGCGCCTGCTGAAGCTTCTCCTGCGCCACCGCGCGGCGGCGGGACAGGACCAACAGGCGGTCCTCGATGAAGCGATCCGCCTGCCACATCGCCTGCTCGAAGCGGCGGTGCTCGGCCTCGTCTACCCCGCCCTGCAGGCGGAAGAGCAGCTCCTCCACTGCGTCGTCGACCGCGGACGGCGGCACCGCCGCCCCACCCTTCCCCGGCCGCAGCTCCCCGCGCAGCAGCGCAAGACCGTGCGCCACGTCGAGCGCCTCACCGCCCTCGAGCACAGCCACCGGGAGCAGCAGCTGAGTCCGCTCGAAGCCGTCGTACGTCACCCGGACCAGCCGCAGGTGACCGCGCTTGCCCGCGTGCTGCCGAAGCCCGGCCGGCGCCTTCACGGTCACGGGCGGAAAGTCCGCAACCGCGCGCGCCGCCGCCACCGCGGACACCACCAGCGGATGCGCCAGGTGCAGCGACACGTGCTGGGCCGAGCGGCCGAGCGCGACCCGGGAGGAGCCGAAGGACAGCATCAGCCCCTCCGAGGTCTGCTCCCGAGAGAAGGCGATCTTCTCCGCCTGGAGGTGCGCGACCACCACGCGCTCCAGGTCTCGGTCCAGCTCAGCGAGCGCCGCGGGGAGCGCGTCCCTGCGCAGCCGGAAGAGCGAGTAGAGCGTCTCGTCGAGCTGCTCCTCGATCACGCGCGCCGTGCGCTGGCGGGTCTCCTCGAAGCGCTTCCGCTCCTCGGCCACCTTGTCCCGCAGCGCGCGCAGCTCCGCGGTCACCTCTTCGAGCGTGCGGGCGCGCTCGTAGATCTTGCGCAGCTCCTGTTCGAGTTCCGCGCCGATCGCGCTGGCGAGCACCTCACCGCCCGCGCCCTTCGAGCGGTGCAGCACCTCGTCCGAGGCGCTCAACACCGTCCCGAACAGCTCGAGCTTCCGGCTCAGGATGTCGAAGGTGAGCGCCTGCGCCTCGTTGTCCTTCGCGAGGAAGTTGATCACCGTCACGTCGTGCTGCTGCCCGTACCGGTGACACCGGCCGATCCGCTGCTCGATCCGTTGCGGATTCCACGGCAGGTCGTAGTTCACCACCGTGTTGCAGAACTGGAGGTTGAGCCCCTTCGCGCCGGCCTCGGTGGAGATCAGCACCCGGCTGCGCGTCCGGAACTCATGCACCAGCGCGAGCCGGGTGGCGATCTCCGTGCTCGGCCGCGTGCCCTCGTCCTGCGGCACCTCGGAGCGCCACCGCTCCAGCGCCTGCAGCGCGCGCTTCGAGTCATTCACCCCGCGGAAGAGCGTGATCTCCTCATCGCGGAGCTGCCCTGAGGCGATCAGCTGCTCGCGCAGGTGCTCCTGGGTGACCAGCGACTCCGTGAAGATCACCACCTTCCCGGAGCCCTGCCCGCCGGTCGCCGCGCGCGTGACGAAGCTCAGCGCCCCGAGCAGCGCGCGCAGCTTGCTGTCGTCCTTCGCCGCCTCGAGCGCGCGAGCGACGAAGCCCTCCACGCGAGCCAGCTCACCGCGCGCCTTCTCTGGCGACACCACCGGGGGCGACGAGCTGGGCTCCTCGGGCGCCTCCAGCTCCGCGTCGTCCAGGTCCGCGACGAGCGCCGCCGCGTCCTCCGGCTTCTCGCCGGCGAGCATCCGCCGCAGCCGCTGCGCCACCCGCTCCAGGCTCGCCGCGAGCGCGCGGGTCGAGGACGCCATCCGCCGGTGAAACCCCAGGAGCAGCAGCTGCCGCTGGTTCCCCTGGAAGGCGTAGATCCCCGGCTCCAGCAGGTAGCGCGTCACGTCGTCGTAGAGCGAGCGCTCCGCCGGGGACATCGCGTACTCGAAGATCCGGGCCTGCCGATTCACGAACGGCTTCTCGAGGAAGTCCTGGGCCTGCCGGCGGAGCGTGCGCTGCAGCACCTGCTTCAGCCGAGCGCGGAGCTCGTCCTCCTGCCCTGGCGCCAGCTGCCGGTCATCTGGGCCGCAGAACACCTCGCGGAAGGTGGGCAAGTCGCCGAGCAGCGTCCCGAGCGGGTCCACGTACTGCACCAGCCCCCAGAGCTCGGCGAGGTTGTTCTGGATGGGCGTCGCCGTCAGCAGCAGCACCGGCGTCCGCCCGGCGACCAGCACCTCGCGGAGCCGCCCGGCGGTGCGCGCCTCCTCTGCCTCCGGGTCGTAGAGCCCATCCGCGCCGAAGCGCTTGTAGATCCCCGCGAAGACCTCGTGCGCCTCGTCGATCACGCAGAGATCGAACGGCTCGGCTGCGAGCAGCGCCGCATGCCCCCGCTGCCCGCCCGCGGCCTCGCGGTTGATCAGGAACACCCCCGAGCCATCGAACCCACCCGGCCGAGGCAGCGCCTCCCGAGCCTCCAGATCGAAGAGCTGGAAGAGCTCCTGCCGCCACTGCCCTAGGAGCGACTTCGGCGCCACCAGGAGCACCCGGCGAGCCCCCTCCGCCAGCAGCTGGGAGATCACCAGCCCCGCCTCGATCGTCTTTCCCAGCCCGACCTCGTCCGCGAGGATGCAACCGCCCTCGCGGATCCGCGCCAGCGCGAAGATCACCGCCTCGACCTGATGCGGGTTCGGATCAATCTTCGCCGAGCGCTGGGGCGACGCGTACCGGCGCTGCTCATCCGAGCGCCGCAGCCGGACCAGGTCCTCCGCGAGGTATCGGCGCTGCGCCGGGTGCAGCTCCTCCGGCCAAGGGTCAATCGGCTCCATCGCGGCGCGGGAGTCTCATCGCAAACGGCGCCGAGGGCCAGACAGGAGTGAGGCCGGTCTGACAGGTCGATCCGCCCCCGCTCACCCCGAGCGAAGTCGAGGGGCGCCCAGGCAACGGGCCTCGACTTCGCTCGGCCTGAGCGGGGTTCGGACGATCGATCAGAACCCGTGTGGCGAGTCGATCCGCCCCCGCTCACCCCGAGCGAAGTCGAGGGGCTCCCACGCAACGGGCCTCGACTCGCTCGGCCTGAGCGGGGTTCGGGGCGATCGATCAGAACCCATGTGGCGAGTCGATCCGCCCCCGCTCACCCCGAGCGAAGTCGAGGGGCGCCCAGGCAACGGGCCTCGACTCGCTCGCCCTGAGCGGAATCTCTAGTAGCGGCGCAGCTCGTCGAAGACCGTCTGCAGCACCGCCAGGCGCCCATCCGGCCGGCTCTCGGTCTCGATCACGTGCCAGCCGTTCACCCCGCTGGACTCGGAGACGATGTCGCCGAAGCGGCGGCCGATCTGCTCGCCGTTCTCGAAGATCAACAGGTCGTTGAACCCGGGCGGCACGCGCTCCGGGCCGAGCACCGGATCGAGCGCCTTGACCACCTCATCCGGCGCCTTCTCCAGCTGCGCGCGCAGCTGCACATCCCGCATCCCATCCGCGCGGCCCTGGCGCAGCCCCATCGCCAGCTTGGCGCGCCAGAGCGGATCCACTCCGGGCTCCTTGCTCATGGGATCCATGAAGAGCTTGATCCGCAGCGTCCCGTCGTCGCGCGCGGCCTGATCCCAGTGGGCGATCGCCGCGCCCAGCCGGCGCGCCCCCTCCGCCTCGGCCTCGGGCGAGTCGAAGGGCGCGTAGGCGTGGTTCCCCAGCGGGCTGCGGTCGAAGATCGCGATCTCGCCTGGCTTCGCCCGGTGCCGCTCGAAGCGGAGCAACTCCACGTCTAGCCCGGCCAGCGGCTTCACCTCGAACGAAGGAGGGATCCCGAACGCGCCGAGCTCGCGTTGCAGCTCCGCCGCCACGGGGCCCTCCTTCCACGCGGACTCCACTGGGACGGGGATCCGGTCCGCGAGCGCGCCGTCGCTGCGCAGCGAGCTCACCACGCGCTGAACGCCGTCACGCAGCCCCTGCAGCTCCGCCTCGGGCCGCCGCGCCACGACGGCCTCGGCGAGCTTCCCCGCGGCGATCTCCAGGCGCTCCTGCTTGGTCGGCCCCTTGAAGCTCGCGAACTTTTCCCTGAGGTGCGGCCCGAGCGCCGGGTCCGGCAGAGCGCGGCTGATCTCCTCGTAGACCTCCTGGATGAAGCTGGCGACCTTGCGCGCGTTGGTGGTCTTGCTCGCGGCGTCGATGCCATCGACGAGGATCTCGATCCGCTCCGGGAGCCGTCCCTGCGCGTAGAGCTCGAGCAGCTGCGCGCGGATCTGCCTGCGCATCGCGTCCTGCTTGTAGAGCCCGGCCTTGTAGGCCTGGAAGGACTCGCCCACTCGCCCGAAGTTGGAGACCTTCCGGAATTCGGTGATCCCGCCGGGCCGCGCGCGCAGGCCGATCCCGCTCTCGTAGGCCACCGCCGCGGACTGCACGGAGAGGTCGCGCCCGTTGTCGAAGAACTCCCAGCCCTTGTTTTCGAAGCTCACCGCGGGCGCGCCGCTGCCGGGCTCGGCCACGAACGGAATGCGGAGCTCCGGGTGCTGAACCAGGGAGAGTTCGAAGGCCGGACCGGCGTCGATGTCCAGGGGCCGGAGCTGCACGTCGAGCTCCCCCTTGCGGAAGAGCCGCGCCGAGCCCAGCGAGCCGAGCTCCGAGAAGCCCTCCTCCCCGAGGAACTGCGCCGTGTCCTCGAGCGAGGTCGGCCCCTGGCCGCGCCACCCGGAGAGCCTGGCCGAGAGCTCCGCCCAGCTCGCCTGTGTCTCGGGCGTCGCCTCAGAGGAAGTGGGAGGAAACCGGCGCTCCAGCAGCGGCAGCAGCCGGGCCTCGTCCGCTCCATCGCGCTGGAGCCGCTTGAGGCGGGTGAGCGCGTCGGACTCCTCGCGGGCGACCGGGTCCGAGCGCCGCACCAGCGGCCCCTTCGCCAGGCGCCGCTCCACCCGAGCCAGCCCTGCGTCGAAGTGCGGCCGGTCAGCGGGAGGCGGCCGCGGGATCCTCGCGCCGCTGGCGGAGACCTTCCCGTCCAGATCGTCCATCACGAGCGTCAGCGCGCGCCGGCGGCGAGGCTCGGTCGTGAACTGCAGCATGCGCTCGGTGGTCCGGGCCGCCTTGTTCCGCGCACCGGGGATGCCGTTGTCCACCGCGTCCACCCAGGCACGCAGCGCCACCTCGAGCCAAGCGCGCTTGCGATCCGCGGTGGGAGCGAGGAGCGCCTCGCGCTCAGCCAACCGCGCCGTGAGGATCCGGTACTCGCCGATGGGACCGTACTGCGCGAGCGAGGCCGCATCCGGGCCGAGCACCGGCATGCCGGAGGACTTCGCCGCCGCCGCATCGAACAGCGCCGGCCGACCCCGCGCCAGCTGCTGGGCGAGCGACGTGATCCGGTCCGCCGGCCGGGCCGCAGCCGCCGCCAGCTCCCGCACCGGGGCACCGAGTAGGTTCCTCACCACCAAAGCAGCCGCTCCTCCACGCGAAACCAGAGCTATTTTCGGCGCTTAGGTCCGGATTGTTTCTGACGGAGCGAAGTCGTCCGCGTCGACCGAAATGCCCGCAAGTTCAGGGCTGTGGGCTTCTCGGCCAGCGAGAACCGAGCACAGCCTCCGGTGCGAACCTAGCGAGTCATTGAGGCGAGGGTGCCCAAGCAACACCGGAACGGGTACGGGCCGGACATGTTGCCGTGCATCCCATCCCAGCCCCAGCTGCGCACCGCACAGTTGGCATTGCCACCGGCAAGGATTCTCAGATGCCCGGACGTGTACGCGTGATCGGGCTCCGCGACCCACTCCCACTGCGAGCCGCACGTCAGGGTGACACCTGGCAGAGCGCTGGCGCGCAGCCACTGCGATTCGGAGCAAACCCTCCGGCCGAGGTTCCCGCAGGTATTCATCGCGGCGATCCAGGTGGCCGCGGCGCGCGCGATCTTGTCCACGCAGAACGCCCCCTCCGAGCCCGGCGCTCCGCCGAGCACCATGTCGCTCGGGCAGGCGCTGGGCGCGAGGAGCTCCTTGAGGGCCGCAATGTCTGCCTTGAGCGCCGCGAGCTGCGTCGCCTGTGCAGTCTGCGCAGAGTCGATGGCGGTGACCTTGGTGAGCACCTGCTGCAGCGTCGGTTCGCGCGCCACCCCCGCATCGGCCAGAGCGTCGGTGATCTCTTGCGTGGAGGCGCTCGGGCCTGCCGGCCCGACGAGCCCCTGAGGCCCCTGTAGCCCTTGAGGCCCCGCGACTCCCTGAGGCCCCTGTAGGCCCTGCGCACCCTCCGGCCCCGCAGGCCCGCGCGGGCCGGAGACGAAGGCGATCCCGCCGTCGATGAAGATCGTCCCGCCGTCATCCGAGACCAGCACCGCGACGGCACCCGGTGCACCCTGCGGCCCTGCGGGCCCCTGGGGCCCCTGCAGACCTTGAGCTCCAACCGCCCCTTGCGGCCCCGCCGGTCCTGCCGGTCCCGCGCTACCCTGGGGGCCCGGGCCGCCCTCGGTCCCGGTACAGGCCATGATTCCGATCGACACTGCGTAGACGATCACGAAGCGCCGGCGCGCCAGAGCGATGGGCATGGCCGAAACTATGGCGGGTCTGCTGGGTGGTACGTCGAGGGCACGACGGCGCTCTCTGCCTCCTGATGTGGGTCGGCTCGCACGACACTCGGGATCTAGCGCTCGAGAACGGCTTCACATCCTGTCGAGTCGGCGCTGAATGACCTTGAGCTCAGCGCGGGCGGCGGCGGCAGTACAACACGCCCGCGTTGGATCGCCTCCGGCTTGACTCGGCCGGGGGTCGATGAGTTGGTCGGGTGCCATGGCCACCCCCGGCGACCCTGACGACATGGACGACGATGAAGCGCCCCAGCCCTCCTCGTCGCTGAAGGGGCCGCTCGCGGTGACGCTGGCGGGCGCGCTGCTCGGGACGATCTTCGCGGCGGAGAGCACCTTCGACTTCATGCAGCACCTGGATCGCCAGGTGCACGCCATCCACTGCTCCTTCCTGCCGGGCGCGTCCAAGGAGCTCGCCGAGAGCGGCTGCCGCGCGGTGATGATGAGCCCGTACAGCTCCTTCTTCCGCGAGAGCCTCTGGGGTGGGATCCCGATCTCCCTCTGGGCGCTGGCCGTCTTCGCGTTCCTCGCCTACCGGTCCGGCCTGCTGCTGTGGCGAGGCAAGGCCGAGCGCGGGGAGACGCGCTTCCTCGTCGCGGCGGCGGCGCTGCCGGTCTTGATGTCGGTGATCTTCGGCAGCCTCTCCGTGGCGGTGCTGGATACGACGTGCAAGGTCTGCATCGGGATCTACGTCTCGAGCGCGCTCTGCTTCGCCGGCGCCGTGGTGGCGCACCGCCGGCTGAGCGCGTTCGCCGCGGAGCCCACCCCGTTGGCGCGCTTCCCCTCCGGGCTGGCCGAGGGCAGCGCCTTCGTCGCGCTGCTCACGGTCACGTACCTGCTCTTCACGCCCCGGCCGGATGCCAAGGCGTCGATGGCGGGCTGTGGCTGGCTGGTGCAGCCGGCCGACAGCAGCGAGGCGATGATCCCCCTCCCCTCGGCGCGCGGGGGCACCTCGTCGATCGAGGTCCTGGATCCCCTCTGCCCCTCCTGCAAGGCGTTCGACTCCCGGCTCGCGGCGAGCTCGCTGCGCGGACGGCTGGACCTCAAGGCGGTGCTCTTCCCGCTGGACCCCAAGTGCAACTGGATGGTGACCGAGGCGGTCCACCCGGGCGCCTGCGCCGTCAGCGAGGCAGTCCTCTGCGCTGCGGGCCTGGAGCACAAGCAGAAGGACGGCGAGGCGGCGCAGCGAGTGCTGGAGTGGGCGTTCAAGAACCAGCAGGAGCTGCGCGAGCTGGCGACGAAGGACGAGACCGCGCTGCGCTCGAAGCTGGAGCGCCAGTTCCCCAAGGTGAAGGGCTGCCTGGGAGGCGCGGTGGTCAAGAGCCGGCTCACCAAGGGCCTGCGCTGGGCGGTGGCCAACGCGCTGCCCGTCCTCACGCCTCAGCTCTTCGTCGCGGAGAGCCGGATGTGCGACGAGGACACGGATCTCGGACTCGAGTACACGCTCGCGCGGATGCTCTCGCCCCAGGCGGAGCAGGAGCGCGCGCGCCGCCGAGCCGCGCAGCCCCCGCCCCCACCGCCACGACCGAACGCGCCCGTCGCCGCTCGGCAGCCGGCCGCGGCGAAGCGGGAGGTTGAACCCACGCCCGCGGAAGAGCCAGCCACAGCCGAGGAGCCGACCCCTGAGGAACCAGCCACAGCCGAGGAGTCCGCCCAGTGACCGAGAACGCCAAGCGGTGGATCCTCTTCGCCGGCGCGCTCCTCGTGCCGTCCGTGCTCGTCGTCTCCTGGGCACAGTCGGCCCAGTCGCGGCTGGTCAAGTCGGAGGGGGCGGCGCGGGACGTGGCGGTGGCCAGCGTTGCCAACGACTCGTACTGCACGCCGGAGCTCAAGAGCATCGTCCGGCGCGTCGCCTCGGCGTGCGGCCTGATTGAAGGCGGCGCGGGACGCGGCTGCCAGCCGATGCAGGCCCAGAAGGTGGCCGCGCTCGCTGGAAAGGACTTCAACGCGCTCTTCACCCCGCTCGCCAAGCGCGCCCACATCCTCCAGTTCGACGCCACCAAGACGGAGCTGGACGCGAGCGCCCGCGCGCTCGTCGAGAAGGCCTGGAGCGACCAGCGTGGCGCCAGTTTCTTCTTCGTCGTCTCGCGCGCCAGCACCGACGGCGCAGAGCAGTACAACCAGGAGCTCAGCCGGGCTCGAGCGCAGTCCGTCCTCCAGCACCTGGAGCAGACCTTCCACGACGAAGACCTCAAGAAGCAGGTCGGCCTCTTGTGGCTGGGGGAAGAGTTCGCGCAGCTCTCCTCGGACTTCTGCAGCTGGAGCCGCTCGCGCAGCGGCGAGTGCAGCCCCGCGGAGATCAACCGCAGCGCGTTCGTCGCGTGGATCGATTGTGCGATCTGACCTCCGGCGCACGCTCGCCACCGCCGTCGCCCTGAGCGCGCTGATCCTGGTCGCGTGCCGAGAAGAGCAGCCTGCCGGCAGCGCGACGCTGGAGCGCTTCGCGGGCGTGAAGAAGACGGCTGCCCAGGAGGCGGCGGGCAGCGCGTTCTGCGAGAAGCGCTACCCCGCCACCGGGGACCAGGCGCGCCGCTACACCCCGCCCCCGCTGCGCGCCCTGCCCGGCGCGGTGCCCCCGCCGCCGGCGCGAAACCAGTGGACCTGGCTCAACCTCTGGGCGACGTGGTGCGTACCCTGCGTCGAGGAGATGGAGCTGCTCAGCCGCTGGCGCGACGGGTTCTCCGGCGAGGGCGTCCCGGTCAGCTTCGAGCTGCTCAGCATCGACGACGAGAGCAAAGAGAAGGAGCTGAGCGCCTGGCGGGCGCGCAAGCTGCCCGGAGCCGTGCGCTGGCTCCGGTCCGAAGCGGATCTGCCGGCGCTGCTCGGCTCGCTCGGCCTGAAGGCCGACGCGGCGATCCCCATTCACGCGCTGGTGGATCCCTCCGGCTTCATCCGCTGCGTGCGAGTCGGGGCCGTCCACGAGCAGGACTACGGCGCCGTGAAGGAGCTCTTGCGCCGTTAGTCGTGAGTCCCTGGTGCCACGCCCTTGCGACAGCCCAGGTCACGCCGGGACAGCCCATCCCTCTCGTGCGAGTCTCCCGCGCATGTTTCAGCAGCCCGAGCCAGCACCGGAAAAGACCCCACTTACGGCGGACACCGTCGCATCGATTGTACGGACGGCCCTCCTCCTCGCTCTCGCCGCGGCGCTCTTGGCCGCGCTGGACCTCGCCGCGACGGCCGCCTTCGTGCCGCTCCTGCGCGTGGTGGATGCCAACAGCGGGCTCGGCTGGTTCTTGCGCTGGGTGTTCGCTGTAACCGGATGGCTCATCGCGCTCGTGGCCGTCTTCGTGGCCTTCTCGAGAGTCCCCACCGAGTGGGTCAACAAGGCGGTGGTGGCCGTCGCGCTCATCTGCGCGGTGCTGGTCTTTGGCGTGCTCGACGTCGACCCCGCCTTCACCTTCGCGTTCGCGCTCCGCCCGCTGAACCTGGGCCGCGCCTCGTTCGCAGCGATCTGCCAAGCCGCGGCCTCCCAGGCGCTCGTCGACGTCGGCCTCGCCGCCCTCCTCGTGGCCGCGGCGCAGCAGAAGAGGCGCGCTCGAGAGGACGAAGCGCAGGCACAGCTGGCCGAGAAGGACCCTTCGAGGATGTTCGGAAGCGTCTGGCGGGACTAGCGCCGATGCCGTTCAAATAAGGGCTGTTGCCCCCGCAGGCGAACTAAGGGGTGGTCCACACAGCCGTGGAGGCCTCGATCCAAACGAAGTCCGGACTGAGCTCCGCGCCAGCCGGCCGCGTCGTCAGGTCGATGCCCGGCGAGAGACGAGCGTCGACCTTGAACACGTATTGCTCCTTCGGAAGAAGGACCCCAGGCGGGATTCGGAGCCTCGTCGCGTGCGTCTCAATTCCCACCACGAATGGGAGGATGGCCTGAATTCGGTAGACGGCAACACGATAGGAGTCCGGGACGCCAATACTTGGAGCGCTCCATTCAATCACTGGCTCGAGCGACGGCAGCACGCCAGTCGAAGAGCCATCCACCCCGCCAACGCGTATTGCCCTCGGCGGCGACAGACGCGGCCCTATGGCTCCCTTGAAGGCGGAGAGCGGCCGGCGATCGAGGCTAATGACGCTGATGGACCGCGTGACTCCGCCTGGTGCGGCCACCCTTCCGCGAATGCCGAACTGCATCTGACCGACGGTGCCCCAATTGGACGGGTAAGGGTTGAAGTACCTCCACTCATAGGTGCCCGAGACGAGCGGCGGCTCGTCCGATCCAACCAACTGGAACCAGTTGGCATAGAGCCCCGTGGCCACCGGAACGACCGCTGCGACATTGAAGCTCCTCCCCGTAGCCATGCCCATCGGGACTGCCTCTGTGGCCAGTGCATCGAAATCGGAGGTCTTCCAATCGAAACTGACTTGCTCGAGTGCACCGCCGCGAAGCGTTCCATTCAGAACGGGCCGCTCTGTGGCCGACCAATCCGGCAGGGGAACATCGACCGCTGCCACCGTCGCGAAGTAACTGTGCGTCCCGGCGTCCAGGTGTCCTTCTTGCGCGAGACGAAGTACGTCGCCGCGTGCCTGCGACAGCAAAGGAGTCCCTGGAAACTTTGTCAGAATGACGTCCAGAGTCGCCGCGCCTCCATCTCGCGTGACGGTAACCGCGGCCTCCTCGCGCGCGATGCCCGCGTTGGGCACACTGGCCGTGAGGTATCCGAACTTGAAGTCCGCCGGCATTCGAATGGTCAGCGCGGGAGGCGTCTGCGACAGGTAGCTCACATCCGGCCTTCCCAGCACCATCCGCTCAAAAAGGAGCTCGCGTCCTTCGGTCGCGACGTAGTCCGGCGGGACGTGGACATACACGAGACCAGGAGGCGGTCTGGCTTCGAGAGTGCCCGGCGAGAGTTCGGTCAGCGGCACGCGGGTAAACCCGGCCGTCCCCTCCACCCACGCTTCCACGCCGTCCGTTCCGGCGTCGTCAGGGCCCGACAAGACGGAGGCTTCGAGTTGGTGGTGGATGACGCGCCGAATCCGGAGCGTCGTTGAAGCGGTTCCGGCATCGGTGCCGGAATCAGAGGGGCCGCCGCAACCCGAACAGGCCACCAACCCGCAACCCAACATCCCGGCGACCAGGCCCCTTCGCATCGTTCACGCCTCCCAGAGGGTCGAATTCGGGACTCTACGCACGCTGATGGACTCGCGAAAAGAGAGGACGAAGCGCAGGCACCGCTGACCAAGAAGGACCGTTCGAGGATGTTCGGGAGCGTTGGCGGGACCAGCGCTTCGCTGGCGGGGGCGGTGAGGCTGCTACTGCGACGTTAGACGCAGTCACTTAGGGTGGGGACGCAGCCGCGAGACTGTCGGCGACCCGCCCGATCCGCTCCAGGAGCTCGCCCTCTTCCTCATCGGAGATGTCGTGCTCAACCCCGGCGTACTCGCGCAGTTCCGCGGTGTACCCGACGCGCCGCAGCTCGGCGATCGAGGCGCGGGCGCCTTGGGTCGGCACCGCCAGGTCGGAGGCTCCGTGGAAAGCTACGACCGGCGGGAGCGTCGCCGCGCGCGGCGCGGAGCTGAGCGCCGCCGATGGGTAGAGCGACGGAGGAAGCAGGCCACTGATTGGAAAGGCGGCCGACAGCACCTCGGGGTGGGTGACCGCCAGGGCGAACGTCATGATGCCGCCCTGCGAGAAGCCGGTGACGAGGGGCTTGCCGACGGTGGGGCGGGCGGCGACCAGAGCATCGAGCGCGGCCGCGACCCGATCGGCTTCCCGCGTAACCAGGGGCGCTGAGACGTCTTCGCGGACGGAGTCGTACCAGATGTACCTGCCTCCGCTCGGGTGCCCGTACGGGAGGATGAGGCGGGTACGGCGGCGGTATCGCCGGAACAGCTGCACGAAGTCCGCGGGGTCGCCGGCCATCGGGTGCAGCGCGACAATCATCGGCACAGGCTCGTCAGTTCGCGCCCCACCCGTCATGAGCTCGAGGTAGCGCACGCCAGCGATCTCGCCCTGACTGGTGCTCCCCGGCCCCACTGACGGCGTCTCCGCCGGCGGACGCACGGCCGACGACGCCGCGGGCGGCGCCGGCTTGCAGCTACACCCAGGCCCCGCCAGGAGGACCACGGCGATGGAGAGGAGCAGGCGCAAGAGAACGCACCACGATTCGTGCACACGTTGAGGTCGGCTGCAGATCGACGCCGCCACCGCCGCAAATCCTCAGGATGCGCCGCTCATCCCAAACGTGCGCCTTTATCGTCCTCAGCGTCAATGATTCAAACCAGAGCAGCGCGTGCCTCTTGAATTACCGGACAACCTGTAACCAGGCGAGTCGTGCCCCAGCCTGACCATGGGTTACCGGGCTGACCAGTCTTTCGAGTGTCGGACTCATCGCCTATACGAGCGGCGTGAGTTCGTCTCCCACACCCGTCCGGCGCGCGCTCAACCAGGCCGCCGCGTTCCAGTACGTCACGGTCGACAATGCGCCGACGTACCGGGCGATCATGCAGGTCTTCTTCGAGGCCAGGCAGCGCTACGTCATCGAGCTGCGGTCGGCGGACGTGCTTGAACGGCTGGCCTCCTCCGCCCTGCACTTCGAGCTCCCTTCCGCCGAGGCGCTCGACTACCACCTGAGCCACCTCGTCTCCTGGGGCAACCTCGGCCACACGCATGACGCGGGGGCGGTGACTCGGCTCGCGGACTTCTACAAGAAGCGGTTTCTCTACCACCTGACCACGGTCGGCGAGGTGGCGCACCGGGCGGTGCTGGAGGTCGAAGCAACGGTCGGCCGCTCGGGCTCTCTCCAGTCAACGATGCTGGTGAAGATCCGGGACGCGGTGCTGGCGCTCGCGGAGGCGGCCACTCTGTCGAGCCCAGAACCCGACCAGGTGTTCCGCCTCTTCCATGATCTCCACTCGGCGTTCGACACGCTCACCGAGGAGGCCAACCATTTCATTGCCGAGATCGACCGTTCGGAGACAGGCCCCGCGGACGAAGATCGCTTCATTCCCTACAAGCAGGCGCTGCTCGCATACATCGCGCGCTTCGTCGAGCAGCTCCGCCGGCTCTCCGATGAGATCGGCGCAGCGATCGAATCCATGGAAGCCGCGGGCTCGAACCGGCTGATCGCGATCGCAGCGCTCTCGGGAGATCTCCCTCCTGCGCTCGGAGAGGCGGACCCGCGGGCCGCCTGGGTTGCCCAGCAGACCGCGCGCTGGGCGGGGACGCGCACCTGGTTCCGGGGCGACGCCCTCGTCGGAACGCTGCCGACCGTCGCGCGGCTCGCGGAAGTCGCGCGCGAGGCTGTGATCTCCCTCACGCGCACCCTGGGTCGGCTCAACGACCGCCGCACACGGCCGGTGGATCGCGCCGCGGACTTCCGGACCCTCGCGCGATGGTTCAGTCAGTGTGCCGATGACGCCGCCACGCACCACCTCTGGCGCTCGGCGTTCGGGCTCGCGCCGGCGCGGCACTTCGATCTGATGGACGACGATCCCGAGCTCGTCCCTCCGAGCACGTCCTGGTGGGTGGCCCCACCGGTCGAGGTCCCCGTCCGCCTCCGCAGTCACGGCAACGTCAGCTCTGCCGGCCGCCCCTCGCCAGCGGCGGACCACAGTCTGACGCGCCAATGGATTGCCCAGAAGCGACGTCGCGAGCAGGCGCAACTGCAGGAGGCCATGCGTCGCTTCGCAGGTCGAGGCGAGCTGACGATCTCGGCGATCGCCTCACTCGACGCCGCTCAGTTCGATCTCCTCCTCACCTTGCTCGACAGCGCCCTGACGGCCCCGCGAGCGCCGGACGGCGCGATGATGGCCCGCACCGCGGACGGGCGATTGAAGATCTCCCTGAAACCACCCCCTCCGGAGGCGACCGAGCTCGTCTGCCTGGAGGTGCCAACGGGCAAGCTCTATTGCCTCGACTACCGGATCCACGTCGAGGACCTGTTGCGCCGGCCCAGCCCAACCGCCCTGCGGGGCGCAGAGTGAGCCACCTCCTCTCAGTGATGGAGCGGCAGCGGCTCGCCGAGCGATCCGGCGCGCTCCGCCACCTGCTCGCGCACCCACTCACCCACGCCACGGAAGCCCCTGAAGTGTTCGTGGCCATCTTGCGCAACCGCGACTGGCTCGTCTCCTGGTTCGCGGATCACGCCGGCTGGAGGCTAAGCGTGGAGCCTTCTGCGGGCTTCGCCCGGCTGAACAAGATCCCCGCCTCGGTCGACGATTCCCGCGCGGCCTGCGCAGAGGGGCGTCCCGCGCTCGATCGTCGGCGATACACGCTGCTCTGCCTCACCCTGGCGGCCTTCGACGAGGTCGGGGCGCAGACCACGCTCGCGAGCCTGGCGAACCGCGTGGAGGAACTCTCCCGCGACGAAGAGCTGCTCGCTCCGTTCGACCCTACGTCGGGCGCAGAGCGCCGCGCCTTCGTGGACGCGCTGCGAATGCTCGTCGCGCTCGGGGTCCTGCGCGTGCGCGACGGCGACGCGGACCGGTACGCGCAATCCACCGAGGGCGACGCGCTCTTCGACGTCCAGGAGCGCCTCCTCTCCCACCTGATCGCGGCACCGCGCCCTCCTGCCTTCGCTGGGACCCCAGAGCGGCTCCTCGAGGAGATCTGGCCTGACACTGAGGAGGGCGAGCGCCTTCGGCACCGGCATCAAGTCGTCCGCCGCCTCCTGGACGACCCAGTGCTCTACTTCGAAGATCTCAGCAACGAGGCCTTCGAGTGGTTGGATCACAGCCGAGGCTTCCTCTACAAGCTGCTGGAGGAGGACGCCGGCTTCACCGTCGAGCGCCGAGCGGAGGGGCTGGCCGCCATTGACCCGTCCGGGATCACCGCGGACACCTCCTTCCCGGATGGAGGCTCCACGCTCAAGCACGCCGCCATCCTGCTCGCGGAGCAGCTCGTGCGGCTCCACGCCGGCCCAGCTCACGCAGATCGCGTGGAGAGCGCTACCGCCATCGACCTCATCCGCAAGCTGCACCGCGACTTCGGCGAGCTCTGCCATTGGAGCAAGCAGTATCCGGACGACGACGAGGGCTGTGCGCGCCTGGCGGCCGACTCACTGAGGCTCCTCGCCTCCTTCGGCCTCGTCGCCCGCGAGCAAGACGGCTGGCGTCTGCGCCCTGCGCTCGCCCGCTTCCGCCCAGGCAGCCCCACGCGCCGCTCGCGCTCTTCGAGATCGACATGACGCCTCCAGAAAAACTGCCGCTCCCTACGTCCAGCCGTTGGCAGCTCCTGCGCGCCGGAATCCAGAACGTCTGGGAGTACGACAACCAACGGTTCGTCTTTCATCGCGGCCGCCTGCTGCTGCGCGGCCAGAACGAGTCCGGGAAGACGAAAGCGCTCGAGGTGCTCCTCCCCTTCCTCCTCGACGCCAGCCTGCAGCCACAGCGGCTGGATCCCTTCGGAACCAACGCTCGCGCCATGCGCTGGAACCTCCTCAACGACTCGAACTCGGACGCGACCATCTCCATCGGCTACGTCTGGCTCGAGCTGGGACGAGTAGAGGAGGGGTCACCGCGCTACTGGACGCTCGGAGCGGGGCTGAAGGCGCGACGCACGGCGACGACGGTGGAGGATTGGTACTTCGCCACGCCGCAGCGGGTGGATGACAGCCTCCATCTGGTGGACGCGAACCGCACACCCCTGACCAAGGCCCACCTCGCCATCGCCCTCGGACAGACCGGCGAGCTCTTCGAGCGCGCGGCTGACTACCGGCGCGCGCTGAACGACCAGCTGTTTGGCCTTCCCCCGGACCAATACTCGGCGCTGGTGGACGCGCTGCTCCAGCTGCGCCGCCCTCAGCTCTCCAAGCAGCTGGACCCCGATGAGCTCTCCCGAATCCTCACCGCCAGCTTGCCGCCGCTCGACTCCGCCGTGGTGGGCTCGCTCGCGGAAGGCTTCGAGCGGCTCGACCGCCACCGTGCCGAGCGAGAGGAGTACAACGCGTCCCTGCTTGGCCTGAAGCGCTTCCTGGATGTCTACCGGGGCTACGTAGGCTCCTTCGTCAAAGCGCGAAGCCAGGAACTGACGCGCGCTGACAGCGCGTTTCACACCGCGCGCGCGGAGCTGCGGAGCGCTCAGGAGCAGAGAGAGGCCACCGAGCGCCGCCGAGAGGAGCTGCAGGCGACGGTGGAGCGGCTGGATCACGAGGACCTGGAGCTTGGGGAGAAGGTTCGGACGCTTCGCGGGTCGGAGGCGTACCGAGCGGTGTCGTCAATCGAAGAGGCAGAGACGCACGCGCGCACGTCGCGCGCGGCGGCGACGCGAGCGAAGGGGGCGCTGGGGACGGCGCAGCAGCGCGCGAGCCGGGCAAGGGACGGCCTGCGCAAGGCAGAGCTGGAGACCAAGGATGAGGCCGCGACCGTTGAGCGGGAGCAGCGCGGTGCCCTCACCGCGGCCCAAGAGGCTCAGCTCGAGGTTGAACACCAGTCGGCGCTCGCGGCGATCTCCCGAGGCGCTCCCACCGATGCGCGGGACGTCATCTCGACCGCTCAGCGCATCCGGCACGAGGCGCTCGAGGAACTCCGGGCGCTTCAGAAGAAGCTGGATGTCGCCGTGGCGGCCGTAGACACCGCGATGGAGCGACTGAAGCTGACCGAGGAGCGCTTGCGGGAAGCGGAGCAGCGACTCGCGGAAGCCGAGGCGCTCGAGCGCCGGGTGAGGCAGGCGTTCCTCGAGGCGGTGGGCAGCTGGGCGGAGAGCTCGCGCTGGCTGCAGCTCGACCTCGATGCGCTACTGGACCTCCCGCCAGTGGACCTGCGCTCGGCGATTGAGCCCGCCCTCCAGGTGGTCCGCGGCACGCTCGAAGACGCGCTCCGGGCCGCGACGCTCGCGCACACAGCCACCGAGCGCGAGCTTTTGGCGGTCCGCTCGGAGCGAGAGGAGGTCTCCAGGGCGCAGCACCGCGCCCCAGCTCCGCCTGCGTGGCGCTCGCCGCGCCCCACGGACCGCCCTGGGGCACCCTTTTATCTCCTTTGCGAGCTCCAGCCTGGAGTGCGGGACGCAGAGATCGCCGGGCTGGAGGCAGCGCTGGAGGCGAGCGGATTACTCGACGCCTGGGTCATGCCAGAAGGGCAGCTGCTCGATGGGCGAACGCTCGAAGCCTGGCTGACGCCGACGCCCTCGCCGATCGTCGGCCGCACGCTCGCAGAGTTCCTGACCCCGGCCATGGGGGCACCGGTCCCGGCCGAGGTCGTCGAGCGCATGCTCCGCTCAATCGCGCTCGCGGGCCCAAACGAGCGAGGGGAAGGCGAAGCCTGGGTCTCCGTGGACGGCAGGTTCAACCTCGGGCCACTCCAGGGAAGGAGCAGCAAACCATCAGCCGATTTCCTCGGTGCTGCTGCGAGAGAGCAGGCTCGGCTCCGGAAGCTCGCGGAGCTCGAAGCTCGAATCGCCACGCTCGAAGCCGCTCTCTCCGACCAAGCGGTGGCCGTGACACGCGCACGCAGCGACCGAAGCGAGCTCGAGGCGGAAGTGCAGAGCTTCCCTTCCGTGAACGAGCTCCTCACTCACGAGGCGGCGTCGAAGGCTCGGGCCGAGGAGACCTCGGCAGCAAGGCGGGTCCGGGCTGAACAGCTGGAAGCCTTGCAGCGGTGCGAGGCGCAGCGGCTCGAGGCCGTCACGACCCGGGACAAGCGCGCGGAGCGCAGCGGGTTACGCGGGTGGTTGGGAAGGCTCGACGTGCTGCGAGAGCGGACCTCCGATTACGCCCGTGCCGCGGGCGCGCTGATCGACGCGAGCGTGCGAGCGACGCGGTCCGCCGCACGCGCGGAGGACCGCAGGCGTGAGCTGGCTGAGGAAGAGACCCAGCTCGCGCAGGTGAGCGCGGACAGCGAGGTCGCGAACGCGGAGGCAGTGCGCTCGGAGGCGCGAGCCACGACCCTGCGCGCGGCGCTGGGGCAGACGAGGGATGAGATCCTGCAGACCCTGCGCGCGCTCGAGGAGCGCCAGGAGCAGGCGCGGGGAGAGCTCAGGGCGGCGCGGGACAGTGAGATTCAGGTGAACCAGGAGGTCGGAGCGCTCGCATCGAGGCTCGCCGGCGCCGAGGAGAAGGTGACCGCGTCCGACGACAGCCGGAAGGAAGTGGAGGGCCGGCTGCGAGACACCGTCCGGCGCGGACTCTTCTCGCTTGCAGGCGTGGAGCTGGGGGGTGAGACCGTTGCGGGCAGCGGCGTGCCGCGGGTAGACGACTGGAGCTACACGGACCTGCTGCTGGCCATGCGTCGCACGGACGACGCCCTGGCAAAGGTGGATCCATCGGACGCGGCACGCGACAAGGCCTGGAACCGCGTCAACGAGAGCCATCAGGAGCTGGGCCGCGCGCTGCGCCCAGAGATCCGGGTGATCCCGTCCCAGCTGGAGGGCCTTACCCTCTACGAGGCCACCTTCAACGCGCGGCCGATGCCGCTGCTGGACCTGCGTTCGGAGCTCGAAGCAGATGTCGCCACGCGCGACCGCCTGCTGGGTGAGGAGGAGCGGAAGCTCTTCGAGTCCTTCCTGACCGGAGAGGCACACGAGCACCTCCGGGGGCGGCTGCGGGAGGCGAACACCCTGGTGAAGCGGATGAACAACCAGCTGGCGGCGCACCCCACCTCCTCGGGCATGCAGATCAAGCTGGACTGGGACGTCGCAGAGGAAGCGCCGCCTGGGACGAGGGAGACGGTGGCGCTCCTCTTCAAGTCCGGCGCGCTCCTCTCGGACGCGGACCGCACGGCCCTGCTGCGCTTCCTTCAAGAACGACTCGCGGAGGCGCGAGCGAAGACCGAGGCCCGGACCCTCCAGGAGCAGCTGTTGGCCGTGCTGGACTACCGCGCGTGGCACGCCTTCCAGGTGCAGTGCCGGACCGGGAATGAGGGCTGGAAGCGACTGACGAAGAAGGTGCACGGCGCCGGGTCGGGCGGACAGAAGGCGGTGATGCTCCACCTGCCCCTCTTCGCCGCGGCGGCTGCGTTCTTCGACTCGGCACGGGCGGGAGCGCCGAGGTTGATCCTGCTCGACGAGGCCTTCGCCGGGATTGATCGCGAGACCCGCGGCCAACTCATGGGCCTGCTGTCCGACTTCGACCTCGACTTCGTCATGACCTCCTTCGAGGAGTGGGGCTTCTACCCGCAGCTGGATGGCCTCTCGACGTACCACCTGGCCCGGGAGAAGGGCATGCCAGGCGTGTACTCCGACTGGTACGTCTGGAACGGACAAGAGTCGGTGCTGCAGGTTCAAGCCCCGTGACGCCAGCGGAGCTCCGCGCGCTGCTCGGCCGTCCCGAGCTCCGGGCGCTGTTCCAGGCGGTGCGGGACGCGCTCGAGACGCGCGGCCCCGAAGGAGCGCGCTCACTGACGCTGAAGGCCCTGTCCCCTGCGGAGCGACGCGCGATCGCGGATCTACACGGCTGGCCAGAGGTGCCGTCGGGGGAGAGCGTGCGCATCTCGCTCCCAAAGCTCGACCAAGCGCTTCGCGAGAGCGCCGTCGCCCTGGGCTTGGTGGAGGCGATCACCCTGCTCTCGGGACCCCTGGTGGACCAACGAGGGGCGCGCGCAGAGGCGCTCGCGGCCAAGGAGGAGCAATGGCAGCGGATGCGCGAGCGGCTACAGGCCGAGGGTCGGCCGGAGCTGCTCACGTGGCTGGATGACCTGCGGGGGCTCGGCCTGGTCGCGAGGGCCGCGACCCTCGGCCAAGTGCCGGAGGCAGAGCTCCTCGACCGCGCCCTGAAGGTCGCGCTGCGCCTCCCCTCTCCCGGAATCCTCCTGCCCGTCCTTGCCACGGAGCTGTTCGGCGACGCTCATGCCCTGGACGTGGGGAGGGCCGAAGCCGGGCTTGCGCTGCGCGCCGCCGCAGTGCTCGCCCGCTGGAGCGCGCCGCCGTCGACCGCGCCCGAGCGACGGCGGCTCTGGGCCGAGGTGGGCGTCGCGTGCGATCCGCTCTCCACCGATGTCCTGACCCTGGGCCTCCAGCCGCTCGGCGATGGCCTCCTCGCTCGACACCTGCGGGAATGCTCGGCAGCTGGCGAGCCGAGGCGAATCACCCTCCGCGAGCTGATGCGGGCCTCACCAAGCCTGGCACCTCGCACGAGCGTGTTCGTCTGCGAGAACCCGAGCATCGTGGCCGCTGCCGCGGACCGACTCGGAGCGAAGTGCGCCCCGATCGTGTGCGTCGAAGGCGTCCCCTCCACCGCCGCACTCCTCCTCCTGCGCAGCCTCGAGATCGCCGGAGGAGAGATCTCCTTCCACACTGACTTCGACTGGGCCGGCGTGCGGATCGGCAACAAGCTCGCGGCGCACCTACCCACCGCAACGGCCTGGCGCATGAGTGCGGCAGACTACGCCCGTGCTGCCACCACGCAGATCAGCTTGGACCTCGTGGGAGCACCGGTTCAGGCGACCTGGGACGAGCACCTCGCCACCGCCATGAGCCGGCGTGGCACCGCGGTCTATGAGGAGAGCGTGATCGACGAGCTCCTTCGGGACCTCGCCTCGTCCAGGAGGTGATTTGGCTCGCTGAGCCCGGCTGCGGTGTCCCTGCGAGACCCCGCCCCTGGGGTGCACGCGACGGCCATCGGGACAGCTGGCGGAGTCCCTCTGCATCCGTCTTGGCAAACGAAGCCGCGGAGCTTTCAAGCCCTGGCGTGGCTCAGCAGGCCTCGACGGCGGCCAGCGCATCCTCGACGACGACCGGCTTCACCAGGTGCCGGTCGAACCCCGCGTCGCGGCTCTTCACCAGATCTTCGGCCTGCCCATAGCCGGTCATCGCGACGAGCTGAATCTGCCGGCCCTGGGCGCGGATGCGGCGCGCGAGCTCGTATCCGTCCATTAGCGGCAGCCCGATGTCGAGAAACGCGACCGCGGCGTCGAACTGCTCGAGCGTGCGCAGCGCCTGGACGCCGTCGTGCGCGACCGCGGCCTCGTGCCCTGACATCTGGAGCAGCTCCGCCATCAGCTCCGCGGCGTCCACGTTGTCGTCGACGATCAACACGCGCTTCGACTTTGGGGCGGGCGCCGCCTTCGCCACCTGCGCCGCCGCGGCGAAGCCGCCGCTCGGCTCCGGCAAGGCGGGTAGCCGCAAGGTGAAGCGGCTGCCGCGATCCTTCCCGTCGCTGTGCGCCGACACCGAGCCGCCGTGCAGCTTCACCAAGCTCTGCACCAGCGCGAGGCCCAGCCCCAAACCACCTGCAGGGCGGTCCAGCGGCCGATCACCCTGAACGAAGAGGTCGAAGACGCGCGGCAGCAGCTCCGCGCCAATCCCGATGCCGTCGTCCCTCACCTCGAGCTCAACGTCCGCGCCCGCGCGCCGCGCCTCGACGACGATGTGTCCGCCGGGGGGCGTGTAGCGCGCCGCGTTCGTCAGGAGGTTCGCCACCACCTGGCTCAGCCGCGTCACGTCTGCGTGGATCCAGAGCGCCGTCTCTGGAGCGTGCACCTGGAGGTGGTGACCCCGCTCTTCGAACAGCGGCTCCGCCATCTCGATCGCCTTCGAGACCGCGGTCATCAACGGGATCGGCTGCTTGTCCAGGCTCACCTTGCCGCGCGTGATCCGCGAGATGTCGAGCAGGTCGTCCACCAGCCGGGACATGTGGTTCACCTGCCGCTCGATCACGTCGCGCTCGCGCACCAGCGCGCTTTCGCCGCGGAGCTTCATCAGCTGCAGGGCGGTGGTGATCGGCGCCAGCGGGTTGCGCAGCTCGTGGCCCAGCATGGCGAGGAACTCGTCCTTCGCGCGGTTCGCGATCTCCAGCTGCCGCCGCTCGAGCACCGGGCGGGTCACGTCGTGGATGACGACGAGCACGCCCGCGATCGCTCCGTTCGGATCCCGGTGCGGGTGGTACCCGACGTCGATCAGACGCTGCACGAGCTTGCCGCTCGCGTCGCGCAGGTCGAGCGTCGCCTCGGTCAGCGTCTCCGGCGTGCCGGTGCGAAAGACCCGGTCCATGATCGGGAAGAAGTGTCCGACCTCCTCTTCTCTGAACGCCTGCCGCACGGTCTTGCCCACGACGTCGCGGCCGCCGATGAACTCCCGGTAGGGCGCGTTCGCGAGCACGAACCGGTGCTCTGGCCCCGAGAGGATCACCATCGGCACTGGCGCCTGCATGAAGACGCCGTAGAGCTCCTCCCGCGCCAGCTCGGCCTCGCGCTTGGCCGCCTCCGTGCTGCGCCGCTGCAGCACCTCGTTGGTCACCTCGGTGCAGATCACGAGCACGCCCGCGGGGTCGCCTGCGTCGTCGAAGAGCGGCGAGTAGCTGTAGTTCCACCAGGCGTCGTGCAGGCGGCCCGCCCGCTCGATCGGTACCAGGGTCTCCTCGAAGTAGACGTTCTCGCCCTGGAGCACCCGCTCGAGCTGCTCGCCGACCACCGGCCAGGCGTCCCGCCACACCTCGCGCGCAGGCTGACCCATGGCCCATGGGTGCTTCTCTCCGAGGATGGGGAGGAACCCGTCGTTGTAGAGGTTGACCATCTCCCGGCCCCAGAAGATGGACATCGGCTGTCGCATGTGGAGCATCGCGCGGACGTGTCCGGCGAGCGACGCGGGCCAGCGATCTGGCGGGCCGAGCGGGGTCAGGGACCAGTCCGTCGCGCGGATCAGGGCGCCGGTCGCTCCACCCCCTGGAAACAGTTCTGCGCGGCCGTTCACGCGCACGCGAATACCATGCGCAGTGCGAGGGGCGCTAGCAGCTCACCAGGCCAGCGTCGGATCCTTCCGCAGCCCTCGCTCGAGCGGCGCCGTTGGGCCCGGCGCCGGCTCGCCCAACCAGTCGCGAGCACGTCGCAGCACCTCCTGAAGTCGCGCCTCATCCCAGGTGGCCGGCCCGAGCGCGAGCGAGCGCTTGAACTGGCTGTCCGAGACGTGGAGGTTCACGTACGAGCTCAGCAGCAACCGCTTCCGGAACAACCGTTCGCCCTCGACCACGTCCTGCGCGAGCGCCGCCTCGGCGAGGCGGGCAGCGACCTGAACCTCCATGTCGGCCCAACCTGCCTGGGTATCGAGCAGGGCCAGCGCCTTCGCCCCTTCCTGGCGTGCCAGCGATGCGTCCGCCTCGAGGACTGCATCCAGCAGACGAAGCAAAGCCAAATCGGTCGGCGCCTTGGAACCCGCCAACCGTTCGGCAAGGTGACCGAGCCAGTGTGCCCACTGCGCCGCGTGGCAAGGATCATCCGCCACGGCGGCGGCCTTCCCGAACTCGGCAACTGCTTCCGGCAAACGACCGAGGTGGTAGAGCGCCTCCGCGTGCTGGTGATGGCGATGAGCGAGCGCACGCTCATCCAAGCCAGTGGGATTCAATCCGCCGAGGATGTCGAGGACCCGGCCCCACTCCTGGGCCTTCGCCGAGAGCTCCGCGCGGGCCATCAGCGAGTAAGGGTCGTCGGGGAACTTCTGAAGAGCCTCCTCTCGCACGGCTTGGCCAAAGTCCTTGAACCGATGACTCTCGAGCGCCCTAGCGAACTCGAGGCCGAGCTTTGCGCTCGTGCCTCGCTCGCTGGCCAGCTTCGCGAGCTGCACCGTCTGCTCCGCGGGCTCCGCGGAGCTGAGATGGTAGACGGTGCGCGACAACTCCTCGTCGTAGTCCAAGAACCCGCAGTCCTTGAAGCCGCCGGTCGAAGGCGGTCGTCCGGGCAGCTTCGGCGCATCCGGCAAGGCCGGCGGCTCCGCGCCGAGCAGGTAGACCTGGTACCCGCTCTCGGAAGGTACGGTTAGCGCCACGTGCGTGCCGGACACGTCGACCGCGAGCCCGCTGGCAGAGTGAACTTGGAGTTGCCACACCTGTCGGAAGGTTCGGCCTTCGCGCTCGAGCGCCAGCAGCAAACAACCGGCCTCGGTGTCGTTCATCACGAACAACAGCCGCGCCTTCGTCGAGGGGACCAGCACGTACACCTGGTCTCCGCAAAGCCCGGGGGGCACGACGGAGGCGAGCACCTCCCCCCGCCGGTCGAGCAACTCCACGCCGAGCGTCTCGGACTCCCAGTCGACCATGCTGAGCGCGCCGTAGCCTTCACCGCTCGGCGCAGCGACCAGCGATCTCACCGCGGATGGGAGTTCGAGCTCAAGGCTGCCGTCCGGCGTGAAGACGCGGCTCTCGCCGTCGTACCCGGGCACGAAGACGCGGAGCTCGCCGCGCGGGCTTCGGACCAACTCCAACATGTAGCCTCGCGGAAGCTGTCGCTGAAGTCGGCCGGTCTCCAGGTCGAAGATCCGAAGGACGCCCTCCCCTCTGGGCGTAGGGGTCCGGACGTGAAGCCAGAGCAAGTTCGTCCCAGGCACCCTGAGCGACTCCTCCAACACACCGTCGCGTGCGGACTCCCGCACCGAGCCCCAGAACCGGATCGACCAGTCCTCAGTCGACAGCTCCAGGACCGAAGCTTCACAGGTGACGAACAGCGAGGTCCCTTCCACGTCCACCGTTGGGAAGGCGAACGGCACAGGCACGCGCAGCGACACCAGCGTCTGCCGGGGCTCCCCAACAAGGCTCATGTGCCGGATGAAGAGCCAGTTCCCGTGGGAGTTCACCCATGAGAACGACGTGCCCTTGGGATCGAGCCCGAGCTGCGCGCCGTCGCGGGCAATCAAGTTATCGATCGCATCCGGACCAGCGACGGGTCCTTCGCAGTGGCAGACCTCGAGTCGCCACTCGCGCCCCAGCTGCGTCGCCGCCTGCGCTCGTCGTTCCACCCAGGTCGAATCAGAGCCGGAGCCGAACCTGGCGATCGCGAGCGCCTCGACGTAACGCGCCGCCTCCACCGACGACGTGTACTCCGCGATGCGCGCAGAGTCCTGCTGCCTCTGTCGCGCCTGGTCCCGGAGCGCGAGCGCCTCCGGCTGCACAGTCAGGACGCCTATCGCCGCAGCCTCGTTCGCGAGCCGCATCGCCTCCGCGTGCTGCCCAGCCTTGAGCGCAAGCCCCGCGGCCTCGAGCGCGCGCCTCGCCTCCACCTCACTCCGGCGGAACAGCTCCCGGCGAGCACGGTCGACGAGCTCCGTTGCGATGGCCAGCGGGCGCAGTGCCTGCTGATGCGGCTCGAGCAGCAGCAACACGCGATCAGGCTCGGCCACGGGATCCAGCGGCAAGGCCGCAGTGAGCGCCAACGCTGCC
The DNA here is from genome assembly GCA_044229415.1 of Myxococcaceae bacterium. Lineage (GTDB taxonomy): Bacteria > Myxococcota > Myxococcia > Myxococcales > Myxococcaceae > JBGATB01. The sequence goes on from JBGATB010000004.1 coordinate 70,565, forward strand.
GCGATGAGCGGGGGCCACGCCCGCTCGGGCTCCTGGGAGGCCAGCCTGTCGAGCCACCCCAGTACAGGGAGTGCTGCCCGTTCCTTCACTCTCAGACGTGCGGTCGGATCGAGCTGCAGGTACCGGCGCAAGCCCTCGGCGGTGGGCGTCGCGGACAGCTCCTCGACAAGAGCCTCCACCCGCTCCGCTCCGGCCCGCTCCTCTTCCCGCGCGAGCGCCTCCGTCAGACGCGGGAGCAACCCGTTGGCCCCCAGCGCAGTCGCTGCACGCCAGAGCGTCGCAGCCTCGGCAAAGTCACCCTGACCGAAGGCGGCCTCCGCCTTGGTGCACAGGCCGGAGATGTGCTGCTCGCGGCGCCTCGCCTCCGCCTCATGCACCACCCGCCGCGCCAGCGCGCTGTCAGGCCAACGCTGCAGCAACTCAGCTGCGCGCGCTTCGGCGGAAGGGTCACCCCGCTCCACCAGCGCTTGCAGAGCTGCCTCGAGCGGCTGCCTCGCCACAGCCCTGGAGCGCGCGAGCTCCTCCTGTGCCAGCAACAGCTCCGGGTGCGTGGGGAGCAATCGGCGAGCGGCCTGGAGCTGACGCTCGGCAGAGGCGACGTCGCCCGATGCGAGCGCAGCTCGCGCGAGCACCACCCAGGCCTCGACCGCGCGAGTCCCCTCCGCTCCCTCGAGGTCCGCCTCCGCGTCCGACGTTCGGCCGAGCTGCGCCGCGCAGAACCCGAGCAGCGCACGCACCCCTGGCGACCGCAGCGCGACTCGCCCCAGGCGGTGCCGGACCGTCAGCGCGTCCTCATACGCCGCCAACTGATCACTGAGGAACTCCAGCAACGCGGTGGCCTCGGGCTCCCCTCCGTCGCTGGCCTCCAGCGCCTCCTCGAAGCGGGTACGAGCCAGCTCGTAGTCGAAGGTCTCGACCGCGGCCCTGGCCTGTCGGAGCAGCTCCCTGGGCCCGGTTCCTCCCGCAGCCGGCCTGGTGGCGCGCGCGCCTCGGTTCCCATCGCGAAGCGAGGGCGCCGTTGCTTCCGGCTCTGGGTCCTCCCCGAGATCCAGCCGGAGCCGGAGCGCCGCCCGAGCGTCGTCATCGAGCTCATCCAGCCGGGCGTGGCAAGCGTCGCGGTCCTCCGGCCGGTATCGCAGCCCGACCATGCCCTCCTCGCCGGGAACCGCAGCCACCGCCACGTCCTCGCCAAACTCGCGCACCAGGACGCTCTGCAGCTTCGATTTCAGGGCGTAACGGCGACGCTGCACGTCCCGCGGCAGCTCCCGACCCGTGGGATTCACTTCATGGATGATCCGGATCAGGTCCTGAGCACGGACCGGCCCCTTGCGCCGCAGCAGCGCCTCTGCCTCCTGTTCCGGAGGAGCTGGCTGACGGCTCATGGCCATCGCTCGAGGCTGAGATCGAAGCAGCGCCGCATGTCGGACGGACACATACCGCGCGCGTCCGACTCATCGCCAGCCGGATGGTCGAGAGCTGCGGTCCAGTCAGCGCAACCTACGGCTCTCGGCGTCGACGGATTCGCACGTAGCGAACGATGTCGTCCCGATTCGACATGTTCGGCGAGAGGCAATCTTCGTAGCTCACGATGCAGTTGGCCGGCTCAGGCTCTGGCGGCCCCGCGCCGTCGAGGACCTTGAAGTCGGGCCCGACGTGCATCCGAAGCTTCCCGAGGTAGACCCAACTCGAGTCGCGGATGAGGGTCCAGCTCTGGCGCCCCTTCAACTGGGAGGACCCCACCTGAGTCCCATTGCTGCTCCCGCATTCCGTGATCCGGAGCCCTGCGTTGACGACCTCGAGGCACACGTGCTCCCGGGAGACAGAGCTCGCCCCATCGAGCTCATCCGCAACCTGGACCTGGCAGCTGCTGGAGCGGCCCACGAGGTACTTGCAGCCAGGACGCAGGCCCAGTCGCTTGCCGCCGAGGATCACGAGCCACGGGACCGCATTCTTGGAGGGCATCGGGAGCGGCTCGCCCACTAGCCACCGGACGTGACCGCCGGGGCGCCGTGTCACCTGCTCCAGGACGGGCGCGGGGGCGGGCGCCTCCTTCTGTTGGGCCTGGGCTGGGGCGGTGCGAGGCACCGAGAGCACGGTGGGTGGGGCGTTGCGCATTGCCGCCTTGGGTGCCGGCGCCTTCAGCAGGTCCTTCAGCGCCGCCCTCGCCTCCTCCGCGGAGCCGAACCTGTCGGTCGGCGACCGTGCGACGAGCCTGCCGAGGAAGGCTGAGAAGGCGGACCCGACATTGACGTACGGCAGGAAGACCACGTTCAGGTCGAGGTCGAACAACTCGAACGCCGGCCGTCGCGCCAGGATCCTCAGCAGCGTCATACCGAGCGCGTAGAGATCGTTTCGCGTATCGCCGGGGCGCCCCAGCAGCTCCGGCGGCGTATAGCCGAACGTCTCGCGCCAGGACTGGCTCGTCCCTGGCGAATGGACTCCCTCTCGCACCGAGTGGAAGTCCACGAGCGCATAACCCTCCGCGCAGGCGACGATGTTCTCCGGCCGCACGTTGCAGTGCGTGAGCACGGGAGACCGCGAGTGCAGGTACGCGAGCACCTCCAGAATGTCCGCGGCGATCGCCTTCGCCTCCTCCTCGACGAAGTAGTGCTTCTCCAGACGCGCTTCGAGGTTTGGCCCGGAGACGAACGACTCCGCGATGTACAGGCGCAGCTCCGGGCCCTGCCCATCCGAGAAGCGCTCGATCAGGCGGGGGATCTTCGGATGGTCCAGCGCGCCGAGCACCCTGGCTTCATGATCGAAGCGATCAATCGCCTCGATGGTGGGCACCGTGGCGTACGAGAGCTCCTTGAGCGCGACCAGCCCATCGGGCCCCTGAGCCCGATAGACACGCCCTCGCGCACTGACTCCGAGCTGCGCCTCGATGGTGTACTCCCCGAGCCCGAGCAGTGCGCCGCAGTCTCGGCATCGCCACGACGAGCCAGGCTCCTTGGCGCACGCCACGCAGGGCTTGAAGGTGCTGTCCGCGTCCGGCTTCGTCGGGGCAGAGACTCCGACGATTCGTTGCGCCTCGCTGGAGGCGGGACGGCCCTTGGTCGCGGGCTCCTGGACACTGACCGAGCCCGAGGCGCAGTGGGTGATTCGAAGCGACACCACGTCCCGGAACCAGCTCACAGAGGACTCCGCCTCCATCCGACGGAACTCACGGAGCGCCGCATCCGCCGCCCCTTCGGCAGTCTGGGCACAGACGTCAAAGGTGCCTGTGTACACGCGGGGTCTGGAAGCGTTGACCAGCTCGTAGGTTGGCTCTCGATAGAGGACTTGGACGGAGAACGCCTGGCCAGAGTGAGACAATGTGGTTTCCTCGCGCTAACGCGGGTACTGGGAAGGGGTACCCGCAACGCGAAAAGCCTCGGCGCAGAAGCGCGCGAGGCTGAGATCACTGAGCTCTGTTGCCTGTCAGCGCCGAGGGGGAGGAACCCGGCGCCGTGATGTTTCAAAGTATGCCGAGGTCGGATTTTTACTGAAAGACGGCGGCGGCGCCGTGGGTGGTGCGTGACCTCCCGACACGGCTGCCGGGGGGACGAACCGCTAGCATTCGGATCCGCCGAAAATCCCTCGTGGAGGCGGCAGTGCTCACCACGAACCTCGTCCGAGTTCTCGTCGACCACCACGTCGAGCTCGACCTCAAGGCCGAGGACGTCGTCTTTCTGCTCTTCCTGTTGGTGCGGTGCGACGCGCATCTGCGAGTCCAGATCTCCGTCAGCCGCATCGCCACCAGCCTCGCCTGCGACCGCCGAACCGTCGAGCGTCGGATCGACCGGCTCCGCGAACGAGGGTTCTTCCAGAGAGAGCTCGGCACTGGGAACATCGCCGCGTCCTTCGACTTCGAGCCGCTCCCGACCAAGCTGCGTTCCGTCGTGCCTGCTGCCACCTGAAGCCTCCCGGGAGACTTGCCTGATGGCGCCCCTGGTACCCGGCCTCTACGATCAGCCGATCACCGAAGCGCTCAGAGAGCTGCTCGACCGTCTCCCCGACAGCCTCCGCAGCGAGGAAATGACGATTGAAGGCGCAGACGCCCCGTGGGCGCTCGCGCGGCTCCTTCACGACCGCCTCCTGCACGCCTTCCGAAGCATGCCGACGCCGGAGGACGGCAGCCAGCTCGATGGACAGCTCGCGCTCGCGAACCGCGTGGTCGATCTGCTGGTCGAGCACGCCGGTCGCAGCGGTGCGAAGCCGAGTGACCGGTTGTCACCGCCAGGAAGGCGCCTCCTCTCGGTCGTGGCCGCGAGCTCCGGCGACCTCGGCAAAGCCACTCCACCCGAACGCCCCCAAATCCCGCTCACGACGAGCGACCTCCTCGTCAACAGTCACCACGACCTGAGCCTGGGCCCGGAAGTGCGCCGCGAGCTGGCCTCGACCGATCGGGCGGATCTCCTCTGCTCGTTCCTCAAGTGGAGTGGCTTCCGCCTGATGGAGAACGCTCTGCGAGAGCTGCTGCGGAGGAGGCCGGGCGGGCTTCGGGTGATCACCACCGCATACATGGGGGCAACGGAGAGGCGCGCGCTGGATGAGTTGGCGCGGATGGGCGCCCAGGTACGCGTCTCCTACGACGTGGGGCGCACCCGGCTCCACGCCAAGGCGTGGCTCTTTCATCGCGAGTCCGGCTTCTCTACGGGCTGCGTCGGCTCCTCCAACCTCTCGGCCGCCGCGATGCTCGATGGGCTCGAGTGGAACGTTCGCCTCTCCCAGACCGACAACGCACCGATCCTGGCCAAGTTCGCGGCGACCTTCGAGCAGTACTGGGCCGACCCTGAGTTCCAGCCGTACGATCCGGAGCGAGACGCCGCCCAGTTCGATGCGGCGGTGCGAAGGCAGGTGGAAGACAGGAGCCGCCTGCTCCTGGCGATCCAGGTCGAGCCCAAGCGACATCAAATTGCCATCCTGGAGAGCCTCGCCGCGGAGCGCGAGCGCGGACACCGCCGCAACCTTGTGGTCGCCGCCACGGGGACGGGGAAGACCATTGTCGCCGCGCTCGACTACAAGCGGCTTCGCGGCGAGCTCGGCGGGCGCGCCAAGCTCCTCTTCGTGGCTCACCGGAACGAGATCCTCGAACAGAGCCGGATGACATTCCGGGTCGTCCTTCACGATCCGGTATTCGGGGAGAAGCTGGCTGCTGGTGAGGAGCCGCTCAACGGGGACCACGTCTTCGCCAGTGTTCAGTCTCTCCACGAGGACCGCCTTAGGTCCCTCCCCCCGGACGCGTACGACATCGTCATCGTCGATGAGTTTCACCACGCAGCCGCACCGACCTACGAGACGCTCCTCCAGCACCTCAAGCCGAAGATCCTGCTCGGCCTCACCGCGACGCCCGAACGGACCGATGGGAAGAGCATCCTCGGGTGGTTCGACGGACGTGTCGCAGCCGAGCTCCGCCTGTGGCAAGCGCTGGAGCAGGGCCTGCTCAGCCCATTTCAGTACTTCGGGATCAGCGACGGTACTGACCTCCGAAACGTGGATTGGTCGCCCGCGGGCTACGACAGATCAGAACTGAGCAACGTCTACACCGCCGCGGATGGGTGGGTGAAGCTCGTGCTCAGCGCCGTTGAGCGGAAGGTCGCCAACATCTCCCGCATGCGTGCCCTCGGCTTCTGCGTGGACGTCGCCCATGCGGAGTTCATGGCGCGTCACTTCAGCCGGGCGGGGATCGAGTCCGTGGCCGTCACCGAGAGAACCAAAGCGGCTGACCGTGCCGCGGCGCTGGCCCGCCTCGGACGAGGCGAACTGCGCGTCGTCTTCAGCGTCGACCTCTTCAACGAGGGAGTGGATGTGCCGGACGTTGACACGGTCCTTTTCCTACGACCTACGGAGAGCGCGACCGTCTTCCTGCAGCAGCTCGGCCGAGGACTGCGCCGCGCAGACGGCAAGGAGTGCCTCACCGTCCTCGACTTCATCGGGAACGCGCATCGCAGGTTCCGTTTCGACAGGCGCTTTCAGGGAATTCTCGGCGGAACACGCAAGCAGATCGAGCGCGAAGTCGAGAGCGGCTTCCCTACTCTACCGAGTGGCTGCTCCATCCAGCTCGATCGAGAGGCCCAGGAGACCGTCCTCACCAACATCCGCGAAGCGCTCGGTCTTGGGTCGCGCCGCTTGAGGGAGGACCTCTCCGGAATTGGAAGGGACGTGGATCTGGCGACCTTCCTGGAAGCCAGCGGCGCGGAGCTAGAAGACGTGTACGCCAGGGCTGGCCGCAGCTGGACGAGACTGCGGCGCGAGGCGAACCTCGTCACCCCGGCCGAAGGCCCGGGCGAGTCGCAGCTGGAGAACGCGCTCGCGCGGATGCTCCACGTCGATGACCCTTATCGACTGGAGGGCTACGGGCGGCTGTTGTCAGCTAGCGCGCCACCAAGACCAAATGCCTCGGACGCACTTCAACGGATGCTCTTCGCAGACCTGGGCTTCGTGAGGGCGTCGCTCGAAATCCTGGGTGCCGCCTGGGACACGGTCTGGCGAAACCCGGCGATTCGGAGCGAACTGCTCGAACTCCTCGCCCTCCTCGAGGATCGCCGCAGGCAACGCACCTTCTCGCTGTACGGAGACCTCGCGGGCGTCCCGCTCCAAGTTCACGCCCGCTATGCACTCGACGAGGTGATGGCGGCGTTCGATGAACGCGACTCCAAGGGCCGAGTGAAGAGGCTCCGCGAAGGCGTCTTCTACGCCAAGGAGTCCAAAGCGGACCTTCTCTTCGTGACCTTGGAGAAGTCAGAGAGCGACTACTCGCCAACGACGCTCTACAACGACTATCCCATCTCACCGAGCGTGTTCCATTGGGAGTCGCAGAGCGGGACCAGCAGCGACAGCCCAACGGGCAAGCGATACCGGAGCGGTGGGCAAGTCCTGCTCTTCGTACGGCAGAAGATCAAGGACCCGCGAGGCCTAACCATGCCCTACCTGTTTTTAGGCCCGGTCGAATACGTCCGTCACAGCGGTGATCGCCCAATGCAGATCCACTGGCGGCTCAAGCGCGACATGCCTGCGACCTATTTCCAGGAAACGAAACTCGCCGAGGGCTGACGCGCGACGCGCCGCCCATTCGCTCGGGGAACTGCCCTCGTCTAGCAGCCGATCGTCGTCGGGCGTGGCTGACGCGCGCTGCGTCGAGGAGCAGATCCAAACGGGTGGCAGAACGGTCGTTAACAACGAGAGGAAGGAGCCGCGATGGATGCCTTCGAAGTGATCGTCAGTAAGCTGCTGGCGGCAGAAGGGTACTGGGTGCGCCTGTCAGCCGGCCCGCCACGCTCGGCTACGGCGGCAACCCCCTGAGCTTCCTGCTGCAGACCTGACGCTGACGGTCCCAACAACTGGTTCGACCCCTGCAGCCTCCGCGTAACAGCCGGTCGCCGGCCGGGATGGCGCGGGAGCGGTCGATGAGATACTGCGCAGCTCACCCCGCGTCCGGGGTGCGTCAACAATGATGGTCGGGCTGGGCAGAACGAGGAGCAGGAGGGGCGCCCGGTGGTTGGCGATGCTCCTCGTGATCTGCCTGCCCGCGGCCGCGCAGGCCGAAGATCTGCTCCTGCTCCCCTTCCGCGGCGACAAGGGCGGCACGCACTGGAAGCGCGTGACGTTCTCGCTGCGGCGCGCCAAGGATGTCACCCTCGTCCCGCTCACCGAGCTCGACAAGGGCGGGGAGATCCCCCAGCGCACCACCCGGCCCGAGGACGTCGTTCGCTGGGGCGAGGTGATCTCCTTCAAGGTCGCGCTGGTCGCGGAGTGGAAGGAGGAGGCGCTGCGCTGGGCGCTCGTCCGCCCGGACGGCTCGGTGGCGCGCTCGGGCGTGGCCGCTGGAGACGGCGGGCGGATCTCCGGGCTCGCGCTGCGGCAGCTGAGCGCGGCGGTGAAGCGCGCCCTCGCCGAGGACGCGCCGGCGCCGCCCCCCCAGGCAGCGGAGGCGAGCGCGACCCCGCCCGCGCCCGAGTCGCCTGAGCCTGCGGCTGCGCCGCCGGCGACGGTGACGGCGACGGCGGAGCGGGCAGCGCCCGAGGAGGAGCGCAAGCCCGTGGAGGCGCCGCCTCCAGCGCCCAGACCGCCGCTGGCGGCCGGTGGCCAGCTCGGGCTGCGCGCGGGGCTCGCCGAGGGGCGCCTCGCGGTGGACGGCGCCGCGGACGAGCCCGCCTGGGCCGCGGCGGCCCCCTTCCAGGACTTCCGGCGCACGGAGCCGCCCCTGAAGACGCCGCCCCCGAAGACGGAGCTGCGGATCCTCTTCGACGACCGCAACCTCTACCTCTTCGTGGACTGCACGGACGACGAGCCCGAGAAGGTGATCACCGCCCTGGGACCGCGAGACAATGCGCCCGCCTCGGACAAGATCACCGTGATGATCGACCCGGAGGGCGACCGCCGCACCGCCTACTACTTCGGCCTCAGCGCCGGCGGGGTGAAGGAGGACGGGCTGCTCTACGAAGACGTGAGCAGCTCCAACTCCTGGGATGGCGAGTGGGAGGGCGCCGCCAGGCGCACCGCGACCGGCTGGTCCGCGGAGCTGCGGATCCCCCTTCACCTCCTGCGGCTCTCCGGCGGGGTGGCCTGGGGCTTCAACCTCCGCAGGGTGATTGGCCGCACGCACGAGATCATCGACTCCTCGGAGATCCCCTGGAACGGCAGGACGCTCGTCGCGCGCTTCAACCGGCTCACCGGCGTCGAGGCGCTCACCGCGCCCAACGCCTTCTCCTTCGTCCCCTTCATCGCCGCGCGGGCCTCGCTGCTACCCCTGACCGAAGGCGCGCCCCGGACGTTCAACCCGTCCGCGGATCTCGGCATCGACATGCGGGTGACGCTGCCCAAGGGGCTCAACCTCCTGGCCACGGCCAACCCGGACTTCTCGGAGGTCACCCCGGATGACCTGATCCTCAACCTCACCACCGTCGAGGTCTTCCGGCCGGAGAAGCGCCCCTTCTTCAACGAGACGGAGGAGAAGTTCCAGCCGCTGGGCGCGGAGGCGGGCTGGGCGCCGCACGCGCTCTTCTACTCGCGCCGGATCGGCGCCACCGCCCCCATCCTCACCGCGGTGATGCTCACCGGCCCCACCCGCCCGGGCGAAGAGGTGACGCTGCTCGACGCCGTGGTGATGGGGCCCGGCAAGCTGGAGCTGGCCACGCAGCCGGTGTGGCGCGCGGAGCGGCCCTTCCACGTGGGCCTCAACGAAGGGCTCCCCGACACCAAGCCGCTCGCCACCAACTACTTCGCGGGGGTGATCAAGGAGGAGGCGGGAGATCACCTCTCGCTCGCCGCCATGGCCACCGAGGCGCACCCGCTGGAGGACCCCTGCCCCGCCAGCGGCACCGTCGCGCTCAACCCCTGCCCGATCACCGGCAGCACCGCCGCCGCGTTGAACTGGGACCTCCACTCGCTCGACCGCGAGTGGCGCGCCTACGGCCAGCTGTCGATGGTCCGCTTCCTCGGCGACTCCAACGCGCTGAGCATCCTGCAGGACGGGACCGAGGTCCGCGGAGGCGACCTCGGCGCGGGGCTCGATCTGCGCGGCGGCAAGCTGGGTGGCGGGCCGTTCCAGTGGAGCCTCCAGTACCACGTGGCCACCCCCAAGCTGGACCTCAACCAGGTCGGCTTCATGGAGCACCAGAACTGGCAGCAGGTGACGGCCACCGCCCACCTCTCCTGGCCCATCTTCGGCCTCAAGGACTTCGAGCTGCGCTTCTACGGCCGCCAGGCCTGGCCCACCAACGGCATCCGCCTCACGCTGGAGCGGGTGCTCGTCGGGGAGATCTCCCTCCTGACGCAGTCGCACCTGCGGCTCTCCCTGCTCAGCGCCTGGAACTCGGACCGGAACGACCTCCGGGAGATCCCCCAGAAGGGAATCCCGGTGCAGCGGGGGAACATGCTCTACACGGAGCTCCGCGTCGAGACCGACCCGAGCCGCGCCTTCTTCGCCGCCGGCAAGGTCTACATCAACCTCGAGAGCGCGCTCGGCGGCCGCATCACCACCGGCGGCTTCCTCTTCACCGCGCTGCGCCCGCATCCCCAGTTCGAGCTCTCGCTGCGGACCGAGACCGACGTGCCCGAGTCGCCCCGCTACATCGGCGAGGACGGGGACCAGCTGCTCTTCGCCCGCTTCGACTCGCGCTTCCTCGTCCTCACCCTGGCGCAGACGCTCACCCTCACGCCGAGCCTGAGCTTCCAGCTCGCGGCGCAGCTGTTCACCGCCTTCGGCCTCTACGGCGACGTCTACTCCGCGCCCATCGGCCCGCGCGTGCTGCTCTCGGACCTCACGCCCACCACCCTCCCCGAAGGGAACCCCACCGCGTCCTTCCTCAATCAGGCGCTGCGGATCACCGCGGTCCTGCGCTGGGAGTACCGGATCGGCTCCAGCGTGTCGCTCGTCTACTCGCGCTCGCAGGACGGGTTCTTCCCCAACGTGCAGCAGGCCACCCTCCTGCCGGGCCGGCTCCCCGCCGCGCCCGCGAGTGACACGGTCCAGCTCAAGCTGTCCTACGCGGCGGACCTCTAGCCGTGCTCGACCACCAGCAGCGCCGCGGTCCAGAGGAAGAGCGCCGCGGCGCCCGGCGCGAGGGTGCGCCGTCCGCGCCCCTCCTCCGATGGGTCCGTACGCCCCCCACAGCCACTGCACGGCCACAGCCGCGGCCGCCGCGGTCGCGCCGTACGCGAGCAGACCGACCCACGGGGGCGGCGTACCAGCCGTCGGGGCGCCCGAGCCAGCGGCCGATCACGAGGGAGATGAAGAGGGCCCCGAGCAGCGCGGCCGCGGTGGAGCCGGGCTGCGCGAGCACCGCCGCCACCAGCACCTTCGCCGACGTCCGGCGCGCCACGAGGACGCCCAGCGCCGCCGCGAGCAGCCCCAGCCCCCAGGCGATCACCCGCGCGTGGAGCCGGTCGTAGACGAACATCCCCAAGCCGCGCACGCCGTAGTAGCCGACCTGGCACGAGGGGGCACCGCCCGCGACGCGATCGACGAGCTCCTGCCCGGCGCCTGGGCCGCCGCGGGCTAAACGCTGCGACGAGCGCTACAGGATGTTGGCCGGGGTGAACACAACGGGCAGCGCTGCGACTCCATAAGCGTGCCCAACCGCAAAAAACGAGCGTTGTGGACGACCACACGGTTGAAGGTCAGGCATACGACGCAAAACTTCCTCGACGACGATGCGCATTTGCAGTCTGGCCAACTGTGCCCCTACACAAAAATGGACCCCCTGCCCAAACGCCAGATGCCGATTCGGTTGTCGCTCGAGGACAAATTGATCAGCGTTGGGAAAGATTCTCTCATCGGAATTGGCGGACCCGAGAAGCAATAGCACTTTCTCGCCAGCTCCTAATCCTTGGCCGTGGACGCTGATATCGCGCGTCACGTTACGGCATACATATGGAAGTGGCGCATAACGCCTCAGGGTCTCCTCGACGAAGAGGGGGATCAATTTGGGATCCGCAATGAGACGCTGGCGATCGTCAGGATATTCGCAAAGAGACAACAGAAGATTGCCGATTGCAGTGATCGTCGTCTCGAGCCCGCCAGTAAGCATACTTAGTATCAGGCCGACAATCTCCTCCGTGCTCAACGCTTTTTCACCTGCTCGGGGAGCAACGAGAGCCGAAAAAAAGTCGTCGCGTGGCCTTCGTCTGCGCTTTTCCGTCTCTCTCAGCAGGTGGTGCATGAACGACCGTCGCGTCTTGCCATCCTTCTCATCATTCTTTGTTTCGGAAGTCTCCATGATCAGCTTCAGATTAGAGATGTATAAAGGCCACTCTCTTTCATCAATGCCCATACTCATCGGTGCGACCATGATGGGCAACAGGGCGGCGAAGGACGGGACTAGGTCACACGTACCCTTCTCAATAAAACCATTGATGAGCTCAGTGACGAATTTACGAATTGTGGGCTCATGCGTGTTCACTTTGCGTACCGCAAGCCACGGAATCAAGAAGCTCCGAAACCATGCGTGCTCGGGAGCATCCGACTCGATGGGAATCGCCCGCATTTTTTGGCGGTCGATATGTGGAATGGAGGTCCCCTGCTCAGAAGCGAATGTCTTGTCGTCATGCAGTGCTTGTATGACATCGTCATAGCGAGAAAAGACCGAGAAACCGCCGTGCGCATTCCCGTGCGCAACGGGACACCGTTGTCGGAGATCAGCGGTAATCTTGTCGGAATTTTCCTTGAAATATTGGGATTGATGGTCGAAGTCGGCAGCAAAATCCTTCTCAACGCTCACCTTCTGCTCTCCTTTCGGCACGGAACTCAGAGCACGAACATTGACAGCCGACCAGCCCAGACGCAACTCGACGACGTCATCGAACTCGAGAGACCCTGGGTGAGCTGCGAAAGCCGCGACGTGTCGAATGGCACGCCGATGGCTCCGTCGAAGTCGGAGCCAAGTGCGACGTGATCATGGCCACCCAGGCGTAGCCCTTCGCCGTCAAGCCACCCGTGCGCGACGTTTCGAACACGCCAGCGACTGGGCCGAGCACTCCGAAACGCGGTGCAGTCTGGAATGAGGGCCTCGGCCGAGTAGCCCGTGCCACCACGCGGCCATGGTTGCCCACCGGAGGAAGGTTGTCGAGCGGTGAACTGAAGGTGGCGCATCGAGTGGAGCGAGTGTTGACCAACCGTTTCGTCCCGCGCGGGCTTTGCACGGCCCATTCTCCCGCCTATTCTCAAACGATGCTGCGTGGCGAGAAGATCGGCCTCCGGGCGCGACATCGCGACGATGTCGCGATACTCGAGGCGGAGCTCTACAACGACGTCGAGACGCGCTCGCGCGCGGACTCACGGCCCTGGCGCCCGATCCCACCCGGCTCGGCCGCGTCTCCGTACGAGGTCGGGAACTCGAGCGACGAATCGGCAGCGTGCTTTTCGATCATCGAGCTCAGCGGGGGCGCGCTCGTCGGCGAGGCGCTTCTCTGGGGCATTGATCTCCACAACCAAAGAGCGCACGCCGGGCTGTCGCTGCTGCCCGCGTTTCGCGGCCGCGGGCTCGCACTCGACGTCTTGCGCGTGCTCTGCGACTACGGGTTCCGCATCCGCGGGTTGAATCGACTGCAGGTCGACACGCTCGCCGACAACACGCCGATGATCAAGGCCGCGCTGCGCGCAGGCTTCACAGCAGAGGGAACGACACGTCGCTCGGCCTGGGTCGCCGGGAACTTCACCGACCAGACCGTGCTCGGCCTGCTCGCCGGCGAGTGGCGATCCGCCAACCGCGTCTGAGTGCAGAGCAAGAGCTACCCGCCGAGGCGCCGGCCCGAGTGCCATGCTCATTGAGCGAACCCTGGCTCACCGGTGCGGCCGCCCGCACCGCGCCAACACCTCGATGGTTGCCGCGTGCGCGCGCCCCTTCGATGCACGGAGTGTTTCCTGCACCTTCGAGAGCAGACGCGGCTCTCCCGTGAGGAGGAATTTCAGGACGCCATTGCGCGCGGAGGTGGCCGCCTTCGTCAGCGAGGCGAACGCGTCCTTGCACGGGCCGAAGTCCGCGTCCGGGAGCTCCTTCGAGAGGAACGACAACCGGCGGTTCATGAGGCCGTGGTGCTCGACGAGCAGATGCAACGGACGCGTCTCTAGGTGGAGAACACCCGCGCGCCCGGCTTCGACGTAGTCGCACAGCGCCTCGTACACGTCGACGCCAAACGCCGCGTCGCCCTCATCGCGGTCCGCCGAGTGCGGCGGACAGCTTCGACTGCTCGCGAAGGCCTCGAGCTCGCCTTGGAGCCGCAGGAGGTTGAAATCGTACGTCGCCGACCGATCGACGCGGAGGAGTCGCACACGTCGGAGTGCCTCCGCGCCGTCCGGCACGCGCGTGGCTAGCTCGAACGGGCCGTAAGCGACCGACGTCCGCCGGAAGCGCCCTTGCTCGTCAAAGCCCGCAATGGCCAGGGTGCGCTGATCCCCGTCGTACCCGACGACGAGCAGATCGTGCGGGACGTGCGCGACCCCGAACGGCACGCGGTGGGGGATAAAGTACTCGTCGACGAAGAGGTGCACGTAGACCCCCGCGTCGATGTGCTCGATCACAAAATCGAGCAAGCTGCGGTGCGTTCGATCGAGCGCGTCCCGATCCATCCGTTCGACGCGGAGGCACGGAGGCGGATTCTCGAGCATGTTGGGCTCGGCGAAATCGAGGACGCGTTGTGGATCGGATAGCGTCCGCGAGCAACGGAGCTGGACGAACCTCTCCATCAACCACGGCTCGGTAGTGACGTGCCCGCCGACGATCGCGAGCGGCATCGCCCTGTGGTGATAGCCGGTGATCGGCGGCTCCGTGAATTCGAGCAGCTTCCCTAAGATGCGACGCCTCCTCGTTGCATGGCCTGGTGGAGGTCGGCTTCGAGTCGCCCGTCGCCCGCCGCAGCAAGTCGCCCGAGCTCGAGCTTGAGAAGCTGGTCGGCGCACGAGAAGTACCGATCGTCGTGCGTGATCACGATCACGCATTTCCCTTGGGCCCGCAGGGCGGGGAGGATCGTCTGGTAGAAATAAGCGCGGTATTTCGGTTCCTGGTCTGCGGCCCATTCGTCATAGAGGCAGGCAGGTCGATTCTCGAGATAGGTCAAGAGGAGCGCGAGCCTCCGACGCTGCCCCGCCGACAGACGCGTCGTCGAGAAGCGACCGTCGCGGATCGCGACGACGTCGGACAGCTCCAACGTGGCCAAATGCGCCGCGATCTCCTCCTCTTTGTTCGCCACGTCGATCCCGTACAGGCGCTCGAAAAGATGGAAGTCACTGAACACCGCCGAGAAGCACTCGCTCGCCGCGTTCGGCGACGCAGGCGAGCCGTTGATGCAGATCTCGCCACGCTCGGGTGCGTAGAGGCCGGTGATGAGCTTGGCGAACGTCGACTTTCCACTGCCGTTGCCACCCGTGATGAATGTCACCTGGCCCGAGGAGAACGTGGCGGTCACCGGACCGAAATGGAACGCCCTGCCCCGCTCGTCCGTGTACGTGAACTCCACGTTGCGGGCCTCGATCCGGAGCGATCCGTCCTGGGCTCCTGGCGTGTCTCCGAGCTTGCCTCCACCCTTGGTGCTGGCGACCAGGGTTGAAATCGCGTCGAGCCGCCTCCAGCTGACTCGCATTTGCAGGAGCTGCGGGTACGCCCGCAGCACAGCGTTCGTCGGACCGGTCATGAACAAGAACACGATCACATAATTTCGCACGACGTCGTTGCCGATGTCCGGGAAGATGTAGGGATACCCGAACGCGACGACTCCGATGACGACAGTGAACACGAGCTCTCCGATGACGAACACATCGGCGAACCCAAGCTCTCCTGCAACGCGGCTGGTCTTGTACTCCTCACATGCCGCGTCGACGTCAGCCTGGAAGTCACGGTTCTTGCGCTGATCCAACTTGAGCTCTTTGAAGCCGGCGAGGAGCTCGCTGACGAGCTCGAAGAACCGGCCTTGCGCCGTTCGAGCCTGCTCCCAGTTCGCCTCCACGCGCCGGCCAGCGGATGTGTAGATCCACACCGCCACGCCGATGACGGCGACGGCCAAGACGAGCCCAAGCGGGTTCATGATCCCCAAGTAGGCAAAGCAGCAAACGAGCGTCGCCGCGTTCGTCAGGCCGACGATGGCTTGCCCGAGCGAACTGCTGATCGCGTCGACGTCGCCCCCGACTGCGGCCACGATGTCGCCGCGTTTGAGCTTCTCGAACTCACGCAGGGGCGCCCTCGTCAGGTCGTGGAGGATCTCCTTGCGTTTCGCAAGCAACAGATCGTTGACGATGTGGATGATCCGGTATCGTGCGAACCGCTGACCGACGACGTAGAGAGCCATGCCGAAGCCGAAATGCAGGAGCAGCGTGTTTCTCGTCGCGCCGGTACGGCCGAACGTCTCGGTCAGGATGAACACGATCAGCGCGTTGCCCAGGCCACTCACCGCGCTGAAGACCGTGACCCACGTGTAGATGGAGTCGTCTTCGCTCGCTGTGAAGGTCACGGTGAGGTAATAGAAGAAGATGCCGGCACCGGCCGCCCCCATCGCCCCAACTGCCCAGGGGATCGACTCGGGCCCCCACGTGAGGACCATGCTCCACGGCAACGCGGAGAAGGCCACCGCGGGCAGTTTGTATAAGCAGAAGCCGAACAGCGACACCATCGCGAGCGCAGCGAGCGCGCCCATCGTCCGCTGCACGTTTGCTCGGGCGAAGCGGCGCTTCCCGCGGAGGAGCTGCACGAACTGACGCAGGCTCAACACGAGGAGCGCGAGGGCCAGCACGGCGGAGAGGATGGTCACGGTAAGCGCCAGCAGGTCGATGCGTTCGAACGAGTCGCGCTCCGGGTCGCGGACCGGCCGGCGGCCCATCAGCACCTTGAGGATGTTCTCGCCGAGGGTCCTCACCTCCGAGTTGTTCGTATTCGCGAGCACGACGACGGCGACGTGCTCTTTGGGCAAGAGGCCCACGTACGACGAAAAGTTCGGGTTGTTGCCGCCATGCGTGATGACGCCGCTCGCGATCGGGTAGATCGACCAGCCACCCGCGTAAAAGGCGCCATTGCGGTCGGGCAAGACGCTCTGGTCGGGGGTGTGCGTGCGCTGGATCGCCCTCCTGAGCTCGGGGGCAACGGAGATCAACTCGACCTGGATCTTCGCCCAGCGAACGACGTCGGCGGGCGTCGACAGGATGTACGCGGCAGGCGTGTTACCCCGAAACTCGGGTGCGTCGTAGCGGCACGCCGTCCCGAAGCAGGGTTTGAAGCCAACCGGGAGCGCTCCTCGAGGCACGCCCTGCCTGCCAACGAAGGTGTGCTCGAGACCGAGCGGCCTGAGCAGCGCATCCCGTACGTAGACCTCGTAGGGTTGCGCCGTGACCGCCTCGATGATGAGCCCTAGAATGTCGTAGTTGATCGTCGCGTACTCGAACTGCTCCCCCGGCTGGGCGGTCAGCTCCGACCCGACGAGGGTGCGCACGGCTTCCTCGAGTGCATGATCGCCCGACGCGATCGGGATGTTCGCGATGGACCGCTCGGGGATCCCGCTGGTGTGGTGCAGCAGCTGCGCGATCGAGATCGATGGCCGAGCGCCTTTGTAATGTACCCAAAACCAAGGCAGGTATTTCGAAACGGCATCATCGAGAGAGAGCCGACCCGCGTCTTCGAGCAGGAAGATCGCGGTCGCCGTGAAGGCCTTCGAGTTCGATCCCAGCTCGAAAGGCGTGCTCGACTGGACGGGATGCGTCGCGGCCGCATCCTCGAAGCCTCGGTATGCGCTGTACGCGAGTTCGCCCCCCGATACGACCTCGACGACGAGGCCGGGGACGTGGTTGGTGCGAGAGAACCTCGCGACTTGCGCCTCAATCGCCATGGTCGCCGACGAGGGTTGGTCCGCGCGGGCGTCGCCGCGAAAGACAACCGCGCCGATGATCCACGCGGCGAGCGCGAGGAGAAAGCGCCTGAGTCGTCCGTGCGCGCGGTACATGTGCTTCAATCCTTTAGCAGTAGCTCGAGCTCGTCTGGCCCGAGGGACGCGTCGAAAGCCGACGTGGGGGGCGCGCTCCCGTCGTCGAGGTCGCCGAGCTCCACGGCGCAGCACGTGCCGATGAGCGCCAGGAGCTGCACTTGGAACGCTTCGGCGAGACCTTGCATGGTCATCGTATCGTAGCGGTTCGTGCTGAAATGAAGTTCGGTCCTGAGCCGGCCTGCGTTGATCGCGGCGATCACGTCGACCGCGCAGGTCAGGGCGTTGTCGGGGCTGGATTCAGCGCGGGAGCGCTCGCTGACAATGCGGAGTACCCGGCCGGCGAAGCCCGTGTCGCTCTCCCCGAGGTAGTTGAACCGAATGGCTCGGGCGCCCCACGTCTCGAGCGGCTCCCCGCACGCATACTTGAGCGCGCCGTAGCCGAGGCCATGGCGTGGAAGGCTCCTATGCTGCGCGGCGATGGCGGCGACGCGATCTGCGAGCGCTCCGGTCGGGACGGAGAAGCGCACGGGGTACATGGCGGTGAACCAGCCCACCGTGCGCGAGACGTCCACGTCGGTGGCGACTTGCTCGCGGCCGTGGGACTCGATCTCGATCGCGACATCGGATCGAGCGGTCAGGTCCGCGAGCGTCGCGACGAGCGCCGCGAGGACGAGCTCGTGCGCGCCGCAGCCGTGGAACGCGCGCGCACCCTTGGTGAGACGACTCGTCTCGGCGGTCGTCAGCTCGAATGCGCATACCGCGCGCGAGCGGTAGTCGGCCGCACCGCGATCAAAGTCGGCGGGCAAGCTCGTCGGCGGTCCGAGGTCGCGTCGCCACAGCTCGATCTCTCCAACCGTCGCGTGCTCGGCGTAGCGCGCGAGCACCTCGACCCACGCCTGGAGCGACGCGCCCTTCGGCGGGAGCCGCGACTCCCCTGCTCCGTCTGCCTCGAGCATGTCCTCGAGCTCCTCCAGCAGGATGCGCCACGACACCGCATCGATGACTGCGTGGTGCGCGGCTAGCACGAGGCGGTCCGCGCGAGAGGCTCGTTGGACGAGCAGACCGCGAAAGAGCGGACCGCGCGCGAGCGAAATCGACCGGAAAAGGGACTCGCAAGCATCGCGCTCGGCGGCCTCGGCGGCCTCGTCGGAGAGCTCAGAAATCGTCGCGACGCGCAGGACCGAGAGGTCGCCGGCGCAGTACTCGGGCTCGAAGAAGAACGCGCCGGAAGCGCTCCGCTGGTTCAGACGAAGCGCGTCGTGGCGGCGCACGAGGACGCGGAGCGCCTCCTCGAGCGCCTGGTGCGAGACCGGCGTCGCGAGATCCAGCGTGACGGACTGGTGGTAGTAGCTGGGATCCGCGAAGCGCTGCTCCCTGAACCATTCGATCATTGGCAGCCGGCCGAGGTCTCCTCGACAAGGCGCTGCTCCCGGCTCGCTGCGAGCGCTCTTACGCATGACTTGCGCCAGCTCGCCGACGACCGGGAACGTCAGGACATCTTGCGGCGACAGCTCGAATCCTGCGGCGCGGAGCTTCGCGGAGAGCTGGATCGCCTTGATCGAGTCCATCCCCAGCGAGTAGACATTCACGCTCGCGCTCACGGCGGCCGTCTCGAGGGTGCGTTGCAGCGCGTCGAGGAGCTCGTGCGGAATTTCCACGTCTCCCACGGGCCATTCGGACACATCGGAAGCGGCCGCGGCGAGCGCAGCGCGATCGATCTTTCCGTTGTCCGAGAGGGGCCACGCGCTGCGCCAGACGATCGCCTCGGGGATCATGAACGACGGTAGCGCGCGGGACAGGAAGCGCTTCACCTCCATTCGGGGAACCTCCGCAAGGCCTCCGACGAATGCAACGAGCCGCTCTCGCGCGCCCTTCGCGACGACCACTACGGCGCGGTCGATCGCTTCGTGCCGCAGCAGCTCCGCCTCAATCTCCGCTGGTTCGATCCGATACCCCCGAAGCTTCAGCTGATCGTCGATCCGTCCGCAATATTCGAACACGCCGTTACGAGCTCGTCCGAGGTCGCCGGTTCGATACATCCGCGCTCCGTGCGCGAAGGGGCTCGGGATGAAGCGCTCGGCCGTGAGATCCGGCCGTTCACGATACCCCCTCGCGAGCCCGGCGCCGGCGATGAAGATCTCTCCGACGACTCCATCCGGAACAGGCGCGAGGTTCGCGTCGAGGACGTACATCTGGGAGTCGCGAACGGGGACGCCGATGGGAACGGACTCTCCGGACGGCTGCGCCGGGTCGAACGTCCACGCCGAGCACCCGACGGTCGCCTCCGTCGGGCCATACTCATTGACGATCCGCACGCCGTCCCCGAGCAAACCACGCGCGGCTTGGGCCGTCTTTCGGCGGAGATCCTCCCCTCCGACGACGACGCAGCGAACGCGCGACGGCCCGGCCCCCTTGCGTAACAGCTTCAGGTGCGCAGGCGTCAGCTTCAGAAGCGAGCAGGCGTTTTCCCCCATCACGCGATCGAGCGCGAATTCGCCTTCTGTAGCGGGGTAGACGCGGATCGATCCCCCTACCGTGAGGGGCGCGAAGATCGATGTCACTGTCAAGTCGAACGCGATCGACGAATGGAGCGCGAAGCATTCGTCGTCTCGCTCGATATAGCTCGCGGCCGCCCATGAGACGTAGTTGGCGAACGAGCGGTGCTCGATCATCACGCCCTTGGGCCGGCCCGTCGACCCGGAGGTGTAGATCATATAGGCGAGCTCGTTCGGTGCGACGTCGACGCCGAGGTCGGTATTCGTCTCCGAGACCCATGCGTGATCGTCGAGCGCGAGGACGATCCCGGTGAACCCTGTCGGGGCTGACCGCCCATCGGTCACGAGCACGTGCGCGCCCCCGTTGGCCAGCATGAACTCAGCGCGCTCGCTCGGAGTCGTCGGGTCGATCGGGAGCCAGGCACCGCCCGACTTCAGGATCGCGAGGAGCGCCGCGACGAGGTCCGGCGAGTGTGCGGACCACACTGCGACAACCGACTCACGCCCGACACCGCGCTTCTGCAGCCCTCGCGCGATCTGATTCGCGCGAGCGTTCAGCGCTGCGTACGTCCACGTCGAGCTCGCCGACGACACCGCGATCCGCTCCGGCAGTCGTGACGCCTGCCGCTCAAACAAGACGTGCACGGGCGCAACGCTGCCCGACCAGGCCGCGACGACCGGCGCGGGCGCGGCCTCCCGGCGCGCGCTGGGCGCGCTCGCGAGCGCCGCACTGTCCGGATCCTCCGTCAGGCGACGCGCGTAGTGCTCCAGCGACAAGAACAGCGCGGCCACGGACTCTTCGCCCCACCCTCGGCACCTCGCGTCGATCATGCACTCGAGCTCGTTCGTCTCGCTCCAGTCCTTGACCACGACTTGCACCGAGTACGTCTGCGCGCCGCTGAACCACTCGACGTTCTCGACGCGGTGGCCGCCGATGCGCAACGCCGGTCGCGTGTTGTAGTAGTTCACGCACGCATCGAACAAGCCTTCGATCCGCTTGCCGGAACGCTTGCCGAGCTCCTCGACCAGGAGATCGTACGGATAGCGCTGGTGGAGGAAGGAGGCGCGGAGTTGCCGCGCGATTCGATCTTGGAAGCCCGCCAGGGACTCGTTGCGAGGGACGGTCGCGCGCAGCGGCATGGAGCTCGTGAACATCCCGGCAGTGGACAGCTGCGCTTCGCCGCGCCGGTTGAACACCGGGATGCCGAGCACCACGTCGTCGCCACGCCGCGCCTGGCGGAGATGGAGCGCCATGGCGCCTGTGAACACGGCGTTCAGCGACCACCGCCTTTCCGACTTCAGCCGGCGCAACCGATCGCTCAGCTCGACACCCATCCGGAAGGTCTTCCGGCGTGCGCTAACGTCAGGACTGCGCGAAGCGTCGACGTCGACCGGATGCTCGGCGAACGTCCGGAGCCAATACTCTCGATCGCGCGCGCATCGCTGCGAGGCGAGGTACTCGAGCTCGGACGCTACGTAGGTTGCGTAGTCAATGACAGGCGTGGCGGATGGTGCATCGATCGCTTCGCCGCGCTCGAGCTGCCCGTACAGAGCGCTCACCTGGTCGGTCAAGAGCTGGATCGTCCAACCGTCGGCGACGACGTGATGCAGCTTCAAATAATATCCGAAGAGCCCTTCGCCGATTCGAAGGAGGGCGAAATCGTAGAGGGGATGCTCGAGCAGGGAGAACGGCGTTGTGAACTCGCGGTCGATCCACCGCACCGCAGCCGCCTCCGGATCACGCTCCTTGGTGAAGTCGACGAAACGAAGAGGCTCGCGCAGCGGCGCCGCGACGTACTGACGGACGCCCTCGGCGCCGGCGCAGAGCTGAAGGCGAATGGCAGTATTTTTCTCGATGAAGCCGCGAATCGCCCGATCCAGGAGCGCGAGCTCGACTGCGCCATGGATCCGGACCACGCCGCCGAGGACGTGCGCACAAGTGTCGGGGTACAGCTGCTCCATGTACCAAATGCGGCGCTGCGCGTGCGAGAGCGGAAATAGCGGCGGCATCATTCACGCTACCTTGCGCCGGGCCTCGATATAGGCGGCGATGTCCCTCACGGTTTCGAACGTCGAAGCCTCCATGCTCTCATCGTCGAAGTCGACGTCGAACTCCATCTCCAGACGTACGACGAACTTGATGAACTGCATCGAGCTGATCCCGAGCGATTCGAGGCGGCTCGAGCCATCCACTCCGGCAGGGAGCGAAATTGATTCACCCGCGACAAAACTGCGCAATTGATCCACGACTCTCTGTATCAGTTCATCCACTTCACACCTCGTAAATACATTGCCGCGCTGCGGCTAGTCCACTGCGATTGGGGGGTCACGTAGGATGCCGATGACAGCGCGCGCGCCGAGCCGCGAAAAGTAGCTGCGCAGAGTGGGCCTCCACATGAACGAGAGAGAGATGGTGAGCTCGTCCGTGAGCGTCTCAACCTGGTGCCACCAGAAGACGGGATGAAAGATCATCTCGCCGGGCTTCAATACGTATTCGAACGCGCTCGCGCGCCGGAACTTTGGATGTTTCGCGTAATCGGGATTCTTGAGATTGACTGGCGACAGCGTCCGATTTTTGGACATCGCGGGAAACGGATACAGGTAGCGCGTATCCGAGGGCGGAAAGAGCGACACCTTCTTCTCGCCGCGGACCTGCGCCAGGATGTTGAGCTGTGTATCGAAATGCAAGGGTGTGATGTTTCTCCCCGAGCCCATCCACACCCGTAGGTTGACTTCGGAACTGGGGATGATCTCGCGCGGCACTTCGAAATCCGCGTTGAGCGCCTTCAGCGCGTCGAGCTTGTGGTATTGAATATAGTGATAGCGTTTGAGCTTCGCGCGATTCTCAATTCTTTCCAGGAACTCATGAAACGGCATGTCGATCATCCGATGCGACTGCCAACCGTTTTCCAAGTTGTCGATGGTCGACTGCCCCTTCGATACAACGACCATGACCTTGGCGTTCTCGGTCTTGGAGCGGAGGTATTCGACGTTCCATGAGGCGAGGGCGGGCCAGCGATCAGCCAGCCCCGTGATGACCACGGGACGATCCTTCCGCACGTAGTCGCGATAAAACCGATCGAACGACGGGTTGTGAATACGGTCAATTTCCATAGCGACTAGGCTTTTCGGTCATTTCGCGCGCTCCGGGCCGCGATAGTGGAGCATCGCTGCGACGAAGCTGCCGGGAAGGGGTACTCTCAGAAGCCGTAATAAGCCACGAAATCATAGAGCGGGTCGTCATGCGCGGTCCGGACTCATTTGAATGAAACGGTCCGACCACAGCGCGAGCATCTCGGAGATCATCTCGGCCGACTCCTTCGGGCTCGCGGCCGACTCGTCGGCCAACGCGCGAAGCGAACGCGTGCCGTCCGCTTTTGTCCGGAGCAGCGCGTAGACTTGGGGTGAGAGCTGGCGCGAGTGCTTGGCGCTGTGGTTGTGACGGATGGTGTGTTCGGTCCGCCTCTCGCCGTTCCGGAACGCAGTCTCCTCCTCCAGGACCATGTGCCGGACGAGGGAGGGGTAGAGCGCGTGCGCCGCGTCGGCCAGCGCCTGACGTCGGCGCGCAACGAAGTTCCCGATGATGAGGGCGTCGAGTTTCGTTGTCAGGAAGCACGCGATCGCGTCCTCGGCGCTATTCACGATCGGCTCGGCATTGTTGTTGAACGACGTGTTGAGGAGGATCGGGGTGCCGGTGCGATCGCCGAACGCGCGGATGAGAGACCAGTAGAGCGGGCTCACCGCACGCGAGACTGTCTGGATCCTCGCCGTTCCATCCACGTGTGTGATCGCTCCGAGCTCCGAGCGCCAGCGCTCCCTCACGTTTAGTACGAACAGCATGCAGTCGAGGCCGCCGAGCTGGACGAGCGGCGCGTCGTTCGTCGTGCGGCCGTCCTCGGGGACGCACCTCGGCAGTTCGAAATATTCGTCCGCGCACTCGGCGAGCACAGACGGCGCAAAGGGTCTGTACGCCTCGCGCTTCTTCACCATCTCGTTGATGGTCTCGCGGTTTTTGAGGGGGCGCGGGTCGGCCAGGATGCTCCTGTTGCCAAGCGCGCGCGGACCGAGCTCGCTGCGCCCTTGTGACCAACCTACCACTTGCCCGTCGGCCAGCAGGTCCGCCGTGGTGGCGACGACGTCCGCGGCGCGTTCGTACCCGAGGAGGGCCGACCACCGCGCGAGCGCGGCCTCGATCTTCGAGTCGTCGCCTACGTCGGTCCCGAGGTACATGTGCTCGACCGCCGGGACGGGAGCGCCCGGCTTTGCCTGTTGGTAGGTGTGGATCGCGGCCCCGACCGCAGCGCCCGCATCGTGCGCGGCGGGCTGCACGAAGATGCGATCGAACAGCCCTGAGTAGGCGAGCTTGCCGTTCAGCGTGCAGTTGAGCGCCACGCCTCCGGCCAGGCACAAGCTCCTTTCCCCGGTAACGGATCGGTAATGGCGCAAGACATGGAAGACGATCGTCTCGAGCGTCTCTTGAAGCGAAGCTGCCATGTCCTTGTGCACGTCGGTGAAAGGCTCACCCTTCCTTCGCGGTTTCAGCACCTCGTAAAGGAGGGTGATCCGATCGAAGTGGATCCGGTACCCGCCGTTCTCTCCGAGCGAATACAGCTTCTTGAACAGGCGGCGGAACTTGGCAGGGTTACCGTACGGCGCGAGTCCCATCACCTTGTATTCGTCGTGCATCTCGTAGCCGAGGAACCTGATCACGTCGACGTAGAAGAAGCCCAGCGAGTCGTCGATCGTCCACGCGTGGAGCTGCTTCAGGTTGCCCCCAGTGCCGTGGAAGATCGTCGTGGAGATCCCGTCTCCGTGACCATCCATCGTCATCACGAGGCTGCTCTCGTATCCCGAGACGGCGTACGCGCTCACGGCGTGCGCGAGGTGATGCGGGACGAACGCGATCGCGCTCGGGTCGGTGTCCCGACCGAATGCTTGCGCGATCAGACCGCGCGTGATCGATCGTATGTCCTCGAACGGGCCTCGGGACGGCCGTTGCATGGCGCTCTGCTTCAGCGCCGTGTTGAGTGCCTCCTCCTGACCGTACACCGCGAAGCGGTCGATTCTTTCCACGCCGATGTTTGCCATCGCGAGACACGCGCGCATCGCGAGAATGGCCGCCTTGTCGGTGTGCTTGATACGGTTGAGGCGCTCTTCTTCGATGGCGGCGACGATCCGCCCGTCCTCGACAAGGACCGCGGTGGAGTCGTGCGCCGCGTTGAAGCGGCTCTCCTCGAGCAAATCCAAACCCCCGCCAATTCCAAGTACGAACATCGTTCTCCCATCTATCGGATTGTCGAAAGGATACGCGCGTAGCTGTTCTCGGCGCCAAGCACCTCGCCGAGCAAAGCCCGAACCGTCTCGATCGACTTGGGCTGGTATTTCTTCGAAAACGTGTACTTGGCGATGACTGCGCGGATCGTGGTCCAACCGGCCACGATCTTCTCCAAAGGCGCCGCGACCTCCCGCGGCAGGCCCAGACCCGCGAGCTTGTAGCTCTCGACCTTCTTGGCCGCGATCACGTCGTTCAAACCGGCGACGAGCTCGTCGCTGCACTGCGCGAGGAGCTGGGGCTCCAGCAAAACCGCATCCGCGTCGCGCTGGAACGCGCGGAGCGCCTCGAGCCCGTGCGAGATCTTTTCGAGGTGGCGCTGCGTGTTCCTGCGGAATTGCGCTTGCCAGTCGGCAGTGGTCTGCGCGCGAAAGGCGGGGTCGGCGTGGAACTCGTAGTAGGTCTCGGGCTGCTCAGCCGAGAAGCGGTCGATGAAGCCGGCGTACGCCTCGCGCATGTCGGCGAACGGCAGGTCCCACGGCGCGTAGAGCGGGCTCTCCACGTGTTGGTGCTCGAGGATGCGGAACGTCTGCTGGGAGACGTCGAAGCCGTAGACCAAGAGCGCGTGCGGATGGTGCCTCTTGTGGTAGGTGTCCGGCCGGATCGACTCGTAGTAGCAGTCAACCCTCACGACGATGGGGTGGCCTTGCCGGACCGAGCTCACGATGAGATCGCACACGTCCGTCGCGCGCTTCCCCCTGATCTGCAAAATCCCCTGGTTTGAGAGCACGTTCTCAACGTGCTCTGCCGGCTCGTACACAGCCCCTATCGCGCAGCCCGCCGACGAATCGTAGCTGTACAGGACGGTGTCATTCGTCAGGAGGGGGACGAGGCTCCGACCCAGGTGTCGAACGAGCGGAAAAGCTGCGCTGTAAAAGCAGTCTTTGTAGATGAACTCGTTGAACGGTTCGACATTCGGGATGACGACGCGGGCGCTTTCGGCGCTAGCCATCCCCCGCTGTGCCGCCGCCGCGACTCCGAGCGCGTCCGGTTCGGGCGGCGCTGAGGCTTCGGTCTTCTCCTGCGGCGGACGCAGCAGGCTCGCGTACTGACGCACGGTCGGGTTCATGAAGATGGTTGCCCCATCGACCGCGAGCCCTCCCTCTTCAAGGCGTGTTTCAAGCTTGATCGCCGACAGCGAGTTGCCCCCCAGGGCAAAGAAATTGTCGTCCACTCCGACGCGTGGAAGGTTGAGGACGCTTGCCCAATGCGCGCACAGGCACTCTTCCAGCTGGGTCGTCGGCCCCGCCAACGAGATGCCCCGCTCCGGCGCGCGGCGTCGTGCTTCGGTCGTGACCTCCGCGACGATGGCCGCCGCGGTCGGGGTCGCCAGCGGTGCGTAGTACGCGGCGTGGCGCGAATTCGCCGCGCGGAGCTGCCGCATGGGCCAGGACAGCTCGGCGTGCGCTGCGGGCGCGACCGCCGTCGTAGGTGCCGGCACGCCCTCCCCTGCGGAGCGGTCGCGCGGCGGCGCAGCGGAGGCGTCGGGCTCGGGCAACGGCGCGCCGTCGAATACCTCGACCCAGTGCGACCGTTTCGCGAGCGTTGCAGCGCCGACGGTGAAGACGCGGACGTGTGCAGCTTGCTCCCTATGCGTCCATCCGGCGCGAGCCAAGAAGTCTGCGACCATCTCGTTCCTGCCGTTGGGCACGTATTCGGCGTCGACCGTCGCGAACCCCTTGGCGGCGCAATGGCGCCCGAGCACGTCCAGCACGGCGTCCTCGATGCCGCGCCCGAGGACACGACACGACAAGAGGAACGTGTCGAGGACCAGTGACGCGTCCTTGCGCTCGGCGAACAAGAGACCGCTCATGCCGTAGCTGCCAAAGCGATCCGCGGCTTCGATCGTCCAGCAGTGCATCTCCCTACGCGCCATGAGCGTGCGGACTTGCTCCTCGGTGCGCCGGATCGTCCGCAGATTGAACTGGTTGGTGCGTTGCGTAAGCTGCGCGGCGCGTCGGACGCCGTCGCCGGTGAGCGGACGGAAGCTCATCTTCAGCTCCAGTCCGCGAACGAAGTCGGTCTCCGTCGCCGAGCTCCGCGCCGCCTTCCGCGCCTGCTCGGTGCGGTACATGGCGCCCCGCTGCCGGTCCTCGGCGGTGACGCGCAGCTTGTCGAGGGCCCACACGTGCTCGAGGAACGCGGGGATTTCGTCGGTCCGCTCGGGGAGCTGCAAGACGAGCGCATCGGGCGCATTCGCGACAAGCTCGACGCACTCCACCACGCTGTCGTCGATCATGACGAAGCTGTCGAGCCCGACGTTCAGTTCCTCGGCGAGCTCGCGCAGGTTCTGCGACTTCGGTCTCCAATTGATGCGCGTCGCCGCGAAATCCTCCCGAGAAAGGGGCATCTGCCAAGCTTCGAACGCCGCCCACACGTCCTCCTCGTTGTTCTTGCTGGCGAGTGCGAGCAGGAAACCTTCGTCGCGCTTCTTGCGCGCGAAGCGCTGGAGCGCAGCTCGCGGCGCATCGAGCTCGATCCCAGCCGGGCCATCCTCGCCCACAACGCCTCGCCAAAGCGTATTGTCGCAATCGAGGACAAGGACCTTGAACGGGCCTCGCAGGTGCGCGACGAGCGAGCGCGTCAGCGCGGTCCCCATCGCCGCGTAGAACGCCTCCGTGAATGGGACGTGCGCGGCGATGTCCATCGCGGGGTCGAAGGTCTCGGCGACGGCAAAGGAAGCAGCGGCGCCGCGAAGATCGACGACGTGAACATGGTCGAGGGACGAGAGCGCGTCTATCCAGCGCAACGTGAGCGCGTCGATGTACGCGCGCACCGAGGCGGCAAGGTCCTTGCCCCCGCCCGGGGGCAATACGCCAATGACGTACGCACCCGTTCCAGCTTTCTCGCGCACGATCGCAAGCAGCTCGCCAAAGCTTCTCTCCAGGCTCGCGTGCTGCAGCCGCTCGTCGGAGCGATCCTCGCGCAGCCAGTCCTCGAAACGGACGAGAATCACCTGGAGCTCGTCGGCGGCGGACGCCGGACCGCGCTCGCGCAGGAGCTCCTGGAACACCTGGTTGTACGGCGCCACACGGATGTCGAGCGGCAGGGCGAAGCTGCGCGTCCAGAAATCCATGTACGGTTGGAGGGGCTCGAGGCTGAACGTCGCGCTCACGCTCACTCGGCGACGCGCCGCGGGCGCCACCTTCTGCGCGGCGCGGGCTCGCTTCTCGCGCATCTGCTCGGCCTCGCTCGCGCTCAAGGTTCCAAGCGCCGTGAGCGGCCTGCTGGGGTCAGCCCCAACTTCGTCGACGAGCGCGCGGAAGTGCGTCGCGAGGCGCGCGATGCTGTCGTCGGCGTACAGCTCGTCGTTGTACTGGACGACGCACTTGAACAGGCCGTCGGGCTTCTCGACGACGTCCACCTTGATGTCGAGCTTTGAGCTGTCCTTCGAGAGCGGGTACTGCTCGAACGTGAGGCCCTCGACCTCGAGCCTGATCGAGCGATCGTGCTCATTGTGGAAGACGAGCATCGTGTCGAAGAGCGGGTTCCTATCGCGCGGAATGCGTCCGCTGAGGCGCTCGACGAGAGCGTCGATTGGATAGTCCTGGTGATCGTAGGCCTCGAGGAGCGCGTCGTGGGTCGTTCGAAGCAGGCTCGAGAACGCTGCCGCGCGATCGAAGGCGACTCGGACGGGGAGAAAATTCGTGAACAGGCCGATGAGCCCCTCCGTCTGCGGGTGCCTTCGACCGGCGACGAGCGAGCCAAGCACGATGTCGGTCTGGTCGGTGTACTTGTGGAGGAGCGCCAAATAGAGCGTGTAGAACACCGAATTGAGGGTGACTGCGTGCTCCTTCGCGAGCCGCCGCACCGCCTCGCTAGCGCTCGCGGGCAACTCGAACGAGATTGTCTTCCCGCCGAAACGTTGGACCGAGCCGCGCGGCGAATCCAGCGGCATTCGGAGCTCCGGAATGTCGCTGAACTTGCCGAGCCAATACTCCTCCTGCCGGCGCATCCACGGCTCGCTGAGAGAGGACTTCTGCCACTCAGCGAAATCCTTGTATTGAATGGGGAGGGCCGGAAGCTCCGCTTCACCGTAGAGCGCGCAGAACTCCCGGATGAAAACGTTCATGGACGCGCCGTCCGCGACGATGTTGTGCAGGTCGAGGAGGATGATGTGCTCTGCGTCGGCAACTCGCGCGATGGCGGCGCGGATGAGCGGCCCTCGCGCGAGGTGGAACGGGCGGACGAAGCGGCGCGCGCACTCCGGGGCGCCCGCCTCGTCCGTCTCGAAGACTTCGAGCGCGAACGGGATTGACGGCAGCACGGCCTGCAAGGGCTCGTCGCCGACGAAGGTGAAGACCGTGCGCAGGATTTCGTGACGATCGATCAGGCGGCCCAGCGCGGCCTCGACCTTTGCGCGATCGATGGGCCCGCGGGCCCGGAGGGCCATCGGATAGTTGTAGGTCGTCTGCGAGCCGAGGTTTCGCTGGATGACGTACATCCGCTTCTGCGATGAGGAGACGGCGTAGTGCGGCTTCGCCTCGACGCGCGCGATCTCGCGGCGCTCCCCCGCTTGCCGGGTGCGGAGCGTCTCGCTGAGCCCATGCAGCGTCGGGAATTTGAAGATGTCGCGGACCTGTATCGGGACGCCGCACTCGGTCGCGATCTGCGAGACCAGGCTCGTCGCCTTGAGCGAATCTCCGCCGCTCTCAAAGAAATTGTCCTCAGGCTGCGGATCGGTCCCGAGCACCTTCGACCACGCCGCCTTGATTAGCTGGGGGAGCGGCTCGCCGGCGCTTGGGCGGGCACGCGGCCGCTGCGGCGCGGCGGCGTCCACCGCGCCGTCTTCCTTCGGGTCCACGAGAACGAAGCGGACCGAAGGGCCATCGAGCCAGTAGCGCTCTCGTTCGAACGGATAGGTCGGCAGCGCGATCCTGCGGCCGACGGCCGCCTGCGGGAGCGCGCTCCACTGCACGCGGGCCCCCGCGACCCACAGCTGCCCAAGCTGGTCGAGAACGCGCTCCCACGTCGTTAGCCCCGGCCCGATTTCCGACGAGAGAGCGCCGTCGTGCTCGAACAGCCGCTCGACGGCGGGACGCGGGGACGCGGGGTCGCGCAGCTGGCGCTCCCAGTAGGCCGGCGTCGTGACCTCGTGCCCGGCCCACTGCCCCGTCAGGCTCGACACGTAGCGCCGCGACGGCAACGACAGCGAGACCGAGCGAACTTCGGACGCAAACGCGTCACGCGCGCTCGTCGTGCCCTCTCGGATGGCGCGTGCGCGCGCGACGAGGAGCGTCCGCGCCGCGTCGATCGACAAGACGCCAGCGCGGCACGCGGCGACGTACTCTCCGATTCCGGCGCCCCACACCCCGTGCGCCTCGAGGCCCCACTGCTCGAACGCGTCGGCGAGCCCGTACTCAAGCGCGAACAGCGCCAAACCCGGACACGCCTTGTCCGTGGGCGAGCTCCCGACGCAGCGCTCGAACGCAGCGCGGAAGGAAGGCACGACATCGCAAAGCTGTTGCGCGGCTGCCGGAGCGCTCGACTCCTCGTCGGCGAAGCTCCACATGAGCGGCGGCGCCCGCTCGGGAGCCTCGCGGCTCGCCGGAGCCGCGCCGAGCGCTTCGATCGCTTGCGCCACCGTCGCGCACGTGAGCGCAATCCGGTGCGCGAATTGCGCTCGCCCTACTTGAAGGGTGTACGCGACGTCGGCGAGCGAAACATCCGGATGCGACTGCAGAAAGGCGCGCAAGCGCTCGCACGCCGCCCGGAGTGCTGTGGGCGTCTTCGCGGAGAGCAGCAACAGGTGATGCGGCAGACCAGGGCCGGCAGGCGGCGGGAGATCTGGCGCCTCTTCCAGGATCACGTGCGCGTTCGTGCCGCCGAGGCCGAAGGAGCTGACGCCCGCGCGCCGGGGCAGGCGATCCGTTGTCCAGTCGGTGAGCTTGTCCACGACCCGAAAGGGCGACGATGAAAAATCGATCTTCGGATTCGGCTCTTCGAAGTGCAGGGTCGGTGGGATCTTCTTATTGTCGAGCGCGAGGGCCGTCTTGATGAAGCCCGCCACACCAGCTGCCGCGTTCAGGTGCCCCACGTTGGACTTGACCGATCCGATACCGCAGAAGCCGCGCTCCTCCGTTCGAAACGCCTTCGTCAGGGCCTCGACCTCGATGGGATCGCCGAGGGCCGTGCCCGTTCCGTGCGCCTCGACGTAGGTGATGCTCTCGGCGGGGACGCCTGCAACATTCAACGCCGACCGGATCGCCTGCGCTTGGCCCTGCGTCGACGGCGCCGCGTAGCCCACCTTGCGCCGACCGTCATTGTTGATCGCCGACCCACGAATCACCGCGTACACATGATCTCGATCGGCGATCGCCTCCTCCAACCGCTTGAGCACGACGACCGCGGCGCCGTCGCTGAAAACCGTCCCCGCGGCCGCGGCGTCGAATGGTCGACAACGACCGTCCGGCGAATGGATCATCCCCTCCTGGTGGAGGTAGCCGGACTTCGATGGCAGGTGGATCGACACCCCTCCCGCAACCGCGATGCCGCACTCACCCGTCAGGAGCGATTGCACTGCCTGGTGAATGGCGACGAGTGACGTGGAGCACGCGGTCTGGATGGTGGTGCTCGGACCCGTGAGGCCCAATTTGTAGGAGACGAGCGTGCACAGATAATCGCGGAGCGTCAGCGTCGCCATTTCGAGCGACTCGGAGTCCGTCGTCATGTTGCTGGCGAACGCGCGGAACAACCACCACTCGTTGAACCCAGCGCCCGCGATAAGCGCTACCGGTTTTCGATGCGTCCCCGGGCTATAGCCGGCGTCCTCGAGCCCTTCCCAGACGCACTCGTGCAAGAGGCGGAACTGCGGGTCCAAGAAGCGCGCCTCCTTCGGCGCGAAATCGAAGAACTTCGCGTCGAAGCCATCGAGGCCCTCGAGGATGCCCTTCGCCGGCACGTATCCGCTCGTGCGAACTCGCTCGGCATCGTTTCCTTCCCCCACCAGCTCCTCGAGCGAGAATCTCGAAATCGACTCCAAGCCGTTGCACAGGTTCTGCCAGTACTCGTCGAGATTGCGCGCCCCCGGAAACCGACCGGCCATCCCGATGACCGCGATCTCCGATCCGTTGTATTCGCGCACCACAATCTGCTTACGACCCATGCAAGCTCCAACAATGAGGACCTGCCCACGCGCGGGCAGGCCGCTTAGGCATCACGTTCGCAAACTGCGCGGCCGAGTCTTTGGGTGAAATTTGCCGCTTCATGTCACCCGTCGTCGTCGTCTGGCGCGCGCCGCAGCCTGCGTGCCGCCGACCGATCGCGCGCGCGTGCCGGCTCGTCCGACTCCTCGGGGCCCTGTTGCTCGCTCGGCGACGCATCGTTCAAGAACGCGGCCATTTGCGAGATGGTCGGATACGTGAAGATGTCGACGACCGAGAGAGCGCGACCGAGCTTCTGCTTCACCAGCTCCGAGATCCGGACCGCATCGAGCGAGCTCGCGCCGAGATCGAAGAAGTTGTCGTGCGCACCCACGCGCTCGAGCTTCAGAAACTCCCTCCAGACGTCGGCGAGCTGCTGCTCAATGGCGCTGCCGGGGTCGACGTACGCGGTCGGCAGATCGGGGCGCGCGAACGTCGCGGTCCCCCCGTCCGCACGCTCGGCCTTACCGCGCATGTGGATCCAGGTATCCATGCGCTCCCGCAGATCCGTGGTGCTGACGAACACCTGATCGGGCAGCTCTGACCCGAAGAGGCGAGCGAAGATCGCGTCACCCTCCTCGAAAGCCCTGATCGCGCTGGCCATGAGCGAGGTGCCCAGGTTGGAGCCGCTGCCCGCGTGGCCGAAGTCCCACACGTCCCAGTTGATGCAGATCCAGCGCGTGCCCGATCGACGATTGCGTTCTTCGGCACGCGCGTCGAGGTACTGGTTCGCGGCGGTGTACGACGAAAAGCCGAGGCCGCCGAGGACCGACGCGACGGAGGAGAAGAGCATGCAGAAGTCCATGCGACGATCGCCGAGCACGGTCTGGAGCACATCCAGCCCGAACACCTTCGCCTCGAACTGCTGCTCATCCTCACCGAGGCGAATCTGCTGGACCGCGCGGAACGTATCCCCGTCTGGGAGGCCCGCCGAGTGGACGACGCCGTGAATTGGACCGTGCTCGCGCTCCGCGTCCTCTAGCAGTCGGCGCATCGCGCGTTCGTCGTTGATGTTGACGGTCGCGACGTGGACCCTCGCGTGGAGCGACTCGAGCTCGCGGACGAACTCGATGCGTTCGCGGACTGGATCGTTCTTGCGATGCTCAGCGCACCAGCGATCCCACTCGGAGCGCGCGGGGAGCGGCGCGCGGGCCGTGAGCGTGAGCTTGGCTCGGTGGTGGCGAGCCAAGTAGCGCGCAAGCGTGCGGCCTATCCCCCCGAAGCCGCCCAGGATGATGTAGCTGCCCTCGTCGCGCAGGAGCGGCGCGGCGGCGGGTGCTAGCGCTATCGGCTTGAGCAACTGGATCCATCGATGCGCTCGGCGATACGCGACAAAGTGTTCCGGCGACTCGGAGGATATTTCTCGCGCGAGGCGCGCGGCGACCCGAGACAGGTCCTGACCGACATCGACATCGAAGATCTTCGTCCGAAGATTCGTGTGCTCCTGCGGGATGACCTTGGCGGGGCCGAGCACGGTCGATTTTGGCACGCAGGTGTCCTCTCCACCGAGGACGTCCACGAGGTGATTGCCGACGACGAAGAGCGCAATGCGCGATGCCAGTCGGAGCGGCTCGAGCGCCTGCGCCACGTGGATGAGCGAGTAATAGCCCTCGTCGAGAGCGTTGCGTACGTCGACGTCCGCGCGTGGCGTCACCATCCGCAGATGGACGATCGCGTCCGGGGTGCGGCCGGCGTCGTGCAGCTCGCGCAGAAGCCGTTCGTGGTCCGCCTTCGAGCGTGGATCAATCGCGTACCGTTGATCGTCCAAGCGCGCGAATGCCGTACCGGCGCTCACCTCGTCGACGTGGTGCCCGCTCGCCTTCAAGCGGTCGGCGAGCTCACGAGCGAGCCCCATGGGATCGTCGAAGAGCAAGTAGCGCAGCGCCTGGCTTGCGCGCCGCGACGGCTCGGCGGCCCTCTCCCACGAGTAGGCGTAGAACCAGTCCTCCATGGGTTTCCTGTCGGCGACCTGCCCCTTTCGCCGCGAGGTGAGGCCCGCGTCCAAGGACTCCGAGGCGTCTTCCCAGAACCGCTTTCGCTCGAACGGATACGTCGGGAGCGGGACGCGGCGCCGAACGCGCTCGTTCACCGTCACAAGCTCCCAAGGGATCGACACACCCTGCTGCCAAAGCCGACCGAGCTGCGCGAGCAGATGCAGCCAATCACCCTTCTCTTCCTGCGGATGCCGCAGCAGGTTCACAATCACCCGACGCTGCCCGCGCCCTGCCACCTGGCGCGCGAACGAGCCCAGCGTGCCGCCCGGCCCCGCCTCCACCAGCACGGAGTGTGCGTCTTCCAGCAGCCGACGCAACGCCGCCGATGCCTGCACCGGCTCGCGAAGCTGCCTCACCCAATAGTCCACCTTCGTCACTTCGTCCCCAACCCAATCCCCCGTCAGGCTCGACACGTACCGCCCCTCCGGGGCGTTCAGCCGCACCGACCGCACCACCTCGCCGAATTCGCCAAGCACCGGGTCCATCAGCTCGGAGTGGAACGCCTGATTCGTCTTGAGGACGCGGCACTTCACCCCCGCGCTCTGAAGCTCCGCTTCGAGCGCTTGCACCGCGCCGATCGCCCCCGACACCGTGCACTGCTCCGGCGCGTTGTTCGCCGCGAGGCTCAAGCCGCGACCGAGCCGTCCGCGCAGCGACTCCCAGCTCATCGCCACGCCCAACATCGTCCCTGGCGCCGTCTTCTGCATCACCCGACCGCGCGCGATCACCAACCGCATCGCGTCTTCCAACGACAGCACGCCCGCGAGACACGCCGCCACGAACTCCCCCAAGCTGTGGCCGAACATCCCCCGGGGCTTCTGGCCCCAATGCGATAGAAGGTCTGAAAGCGCGTACTCCACCGCAAACAGCGCAGGCTGACCGTGCTCGGTCTCCTGCAGCGCCTCCGAAGGTGCCTGCCCCTCCGGCGGGAACACGAGCTGGCGCAGATCGGCACGCCCCAGCTTCGACGCCAGCTCGAAGCACGAAGTCATCGTCGCCCGAAAGTGAGGCTCTAGCTCGAATAGACCTCGCGCCATGTTCGCGTACTGGGAGCCCTGACCCGGAAACAGCCACACCTGCCCAGGCGCTTGCTCCTCCGCCTCGACCGGCGGCGCCCCGCTGCCGAGCTCCGCGATCGCCTCCGCCACCGTCCTGCACGTTACGACTCGACGATGACGAAACTCCGCCCGACCGACCTGCAGCGTGTGCGCGACGTCCTGCAGGGATGACTCCGGGTGCGCCCGCAAGTGCTCCCGCAGCCGCTCCGACATCGACGTCACCGCTGTCGCCGTCTTGCCCGACAAGATCACGACCTGCGCCGGATACGACGATTGTCCCTCGTCGGCGAGCGCTGGCGGTTCCTCCAAGATCACGTGCGCGTTGGTTCCTCCGATCCCGAACGAGCTCACCCCGGCTCGTCTCGGCAACCGCTCGGTCTTCCAGGCTGTAAGGCGGTCCACCACGTAGAAGGGCGACGAGCCAAAATCGATCTTCGGGTTCGGCTCCGTAAAGTGGAGCGTCGGCGGGATCTCCTTGTGCTCCAGCGCGAGCACCGTCTTGATGAACCCCGCCACCCCGGCAGCGGCATTCAAGTGCCCAAAGTTCGACTTGACGGATCCGAGGCCGCAGAAGCCACGCTCCCTCGTCCCGAACGCCGCCTTCAGCGCTTCGACCTCGATCGGGTCGCCCATCGGCGTGGCCGTCCCGTGCGCCTCCACGTACGTGACACTCTCCGCCGGAACGCGCGCCATGGCGAGCGCCGACCGGATGACCTGCGCCTGACCGTGCGTCGACGGCGCGGTGTAGCCGACCTTCCGTCGACCGTCGTTGTTGAGCGCGCTGCCACGGATCACCGCATACACATGATCGCCGTCGTCGAGCGCATCGACGAGGCGCTTGAGGACGACGAGCCCCGCGCCGTCGCCGAACACGGTGCCGGCCGCCGACGCGTCGAACGGCCGACAGTGCCCGTCCGGCGAATAGATCATGCCCTCCTGGTGCACGTAGCCGGCCTTCAGCGGCGTCGACACGGTGACTCCACCGGCCAGCGCGATGTCGCTCGCGCGCCCCAGGAGCGACTGCGACGCCAGCACGATGTTGACGAGCGAAGTCGAGCAGGCGGTCTGGGTCGTGACGCTGGGGCCGCGGAGGTTCAGCTTGTACGAGAGCGCAGTGCTGAAGAACTCGCGGTCGTTGACCAGCATCGTCGCAAAATGCTCGGGGCCGACGAGTCTTCGGCCGAGCCGCGTGAGCCAGTTGAGGTTCGGGCTCGTGCCGCAGAAGACACCAATGAGGCCTTCATACCTCTCCGGATCGTATCCAGCATCCTCCAGCGCCTCCCACGCGCACTCGTGCAAGATGCGGAACTGAGGATCCATGACCGCCGCTTCCTTCGCGGCATACCCGAAAAAGTCGGCGTCGAAGCTCTCGACGCCTTCGATGATCCCCTTCACCGGACGATACGCTCCGTCCTCGAGCTGCTCCGTGAGGACGCCCGCTTCGAGTAGCTCGTCCGGGGTAAACTGACTGATTGTCTCGCGACCCCTCCTCAGGTTGTCCCACAAAGCGGAGATGCCTTGTGCGCCCGGGAACCGGCAAGACATGCCGATCACGGCGACGCTTTCGTCATTGGGGTCGTGCGCTGCGCCGGCTGGCCGCGAGCGGAGGCGCGCTTCGGGGCGATGGGCCGGGTGCGCCGGTGTCGGGGTGGTAGACCGCAGCGACTCTCCACCGCGCTGCCCGCCTAGCGCCTTCGCGAGCAGACGAACCGAAGGATTCGTATACAGGTTCGTGACATGGACGGGCTCTTTCAGGCGCTCCGAAAGTCCCGCCGCGATTTGCGTGAGGTCGAACGAGCTCGCCCCAACCTCGAAAAAGTTCTCGTCGAGATCGATGTGGTCGAGCCCGAAGTACGACGTGATGCAGTCCCGCACGTGACCGAGGATGTCCTCCTGGTCGCCTTCGCGCGCAGGGGCGGCGGCGGCAGGCGGCGGCGCAGCGTCGACGAGGGGACCCTCGTGCGCGGCGGGCGCGGTGACGTCCTCGCGCTTGCCGTCCATGACCGCCCAGAAGCGCTTCCTCTCGAAGGGATAGGTCGGCAAGGAAACGCGGCAGCCGTGGCTTCCTCGCGGGAGCTCATCCCATCGCACGCTCGCCCCTCCTGCCCAAAGCTGTCCGAGCGCGGTGAGGACCCCTTCCCATCCGGCGAGCGCGGAGGTCAGCTCGACGACGAGAGGCGCGTCGCGGCGCAATCGCGCCGTCGCCAGGTGCGTTGGCTCGCGCAGCTGTCGCGCCCAGTACGTCGCGGTGGTCACCTCTTCACCGGCAACGTCGCCTGTGACGCTGGAGAAGTAACGCCGCCCCGGAGCTCGGAGGCGCACGTCACGAAAGGCTTGTTCGAGCGTGGCCCTCCCCGCCGACGCGCCCTCGGCCAAAGCGCGCCGACGCGCGTCGAGCAGCTTCGGCGCGTCCTCGACCGCGAAGACGCCGGCGCGGCAAGCCGCAACGTACTCGCCCACGCCGCTGCCGAGCATCGCGCCAGGCTCGAGCCCCAGGTGCTCCAAGAACTCCGCGAGGGCGTGCTCGAACGCGAAGAGCGCAAGATCGGGGCGCTCCTTCGTCGAAGGCACGCGTGCGAGCCACCGGTCGACGGAGGCCCGGACCTGAGGCGCGAGCGCGTACAGCTCGCCCACGAGATCGTCGTAGCCGACGCCTTCGCCGGGGAAGATCCACGCGTGCGCGGGCGGCTGGTCCGGCGCGTCGCTGATGGTCGCCGGCTCGCGGAGCCCCTCGATCGCCTCGGCAATCGTACGGCACATCAACGCTCGACGTTTTCGGAAGTGGACACGACCGACTTGCAGCGTGTACGCGACATCCGCCAGCGATAGGTCGCGGTGTGAAGCGAGGTGGCTTCGCAGGCGCTCGGCTGCAGCAGCGACGGCGCTCTCGGTCTTGCCGGAGAGCAGGAGAAGATGCGCCGGAGCCGCAGCGCCGACAGCGCGCTCGATGGGCGGCGCCTCCTCCAGGATGACGTGGGCGTTCGTTCCGCCGATGCCGAACGAGCTCACCCCGGCGCGCCGCGGCAGCGGACCCGACGACCACGGCGTCAGCTCGTGCACGACGCGAAAGGGCGACGACGAGAAGTCGATCTTCGGGTTCGGCTCGACGTAATGAAGCGTGGCCGGGATCTCCCGGTGCGTCAGCGACAGCGCGACCTTGATGAGACCCGTAATGCCGGCCGCGGCGTCGAGATGCCCAATGTTGGACTTCACCGACCCGATCGCGCACCAACCAGGGCGGCGCGAGGGCTCCGCGCGAGCACCCGACAACGCCGCGCCGGGCGGTGGCCGAAACGCCTCTGTGAGTGCTTCGATCTCGATGGGATCGCCGAGCGGCGTTCCCGTCCCGTGCGCCTCGACGTACGAGATGCTCTGGGGCGCGACGCCTGCCACGGTCAGCGCGGCGCGGATCACCTGCGCTTGCCCGTGGGTCGAGGGCGCCGTATAGCCCGCCTTTCGACGGCCGTCGTTGTTGATGGCTGACCCTCGAATCACGGCATAGACGTGGTCCCCGTCGGCGAGCGCTTCGTCCAACCGCTTGAGGGCGACGATCCCAGCGCCGTTTGCGAAGACCGTCCCCGCAGCCCTGGCGTCGAACGGCCGGCAGTGGCCGTCCGGGGAATGAATCATCCCTTCCTGGAATAGGTACCCGGCACGCTGAGGCACAGCGACGGACGCCCCCCCGGCCAGCGCGAGATCGCACTCGCCGCTCAAGAGCGCCTGGCACGCGAGGTGGATGGCGACGAGCGAGGACGAGCACGCGGTCTGGATGGCAAGGCTCGGCCCGCGCAAGTCCAGCTTGTACGAGATGTGATTCGCGAAGTTCAGATCGTTCAGAAGCACGGCCTGGAACCGGCTCCCCGACGCCTCGACGAACCCCATCACTCGGCTTAGCCAGTACGCGTTGTTGCTTACGGCGGCGTAGAGACCGATCGCCGCCCGCGTGTCGGTCGGTGGATGGCCGGCGTCCTCCAGGGCTTCCCAGACGCACTCGTGCAGCACGCGAAGCTGGGGGTCCATGAGCTGAGCTTCGCGCGGGGAGTACTCGAAGAACGCCGCGTCGAAGCCCTCGATGCCCGCGATCGACCCAGCCACCTTCACGTAGTCGGGGCGAGCAGAGATCGTCTCGCTCACGCCCGCATGGCGCACGTCGTCGTCGGTCAAGCGCTCGAAACCCTCGGCCCCCTCGCGGAGCCGGCTCCACAAGCGCGCAACGCTCTCCGCCCCCGGAAAGCGGCCGGACATTCCGACAATGGCGATGTCGAGGGCGGACGTGGACGTGTTGCTCAAGTGCATTCTCCCGGGACCTACTCGCCTTTGACCTTGTTTCGACGTGCGGCGAGCCGGGCCCGCCCCGTCGACAGCGCCTCGTGCCTGCGCTCCTCTTCGGCGTCCCGAGTGGCTTCGCGCTCGGAATCGGCGTCGGGGCTCAGAAACTCAGCGAGCGCATGGGGCGTCGGGAACGTGAACATCTGCGGCGCCGAGATCTGGAAGCTGAACGTCCTGTTCAGGTGCGCCGTCAGCTGGACGATGTCGAGCGAGGTCGCGCCGAGCTCGAACCAGTTGTCGTGCGCGCCGATCGAGTCGAGCCCGAGGAACTTGCTGCACTCGTTTGCGAGCAGGAGCTCGAGCTCCGCGCGCGAGCTCGTCGACGGCGCGGGCGCAACCGCAGCCTCGACGACGCTCCGCAACGAATGCTCTCGGTGGCGCTGCCGCCTGGCCGCGAGGTCCCCCTTCACCGCGAGCGCGTGCGGCAGCGACTCGGACAACATGCGAACGAAGAGGTCGCAAGCCTCGTCGGGGGAAAAGCCTCGCGCGAGATCCTCCGCGAGCAGCTTCCGGTACTCCTCGGACGCGATGCGGTGCGAGAGGATCTTCTCCGCGTCGACCGCCATTCCCACGCGGTTCCACGTATCCCATGCCATCGAGAGCCACGGCGTTCGCCCGGCCCCGCGCGCGTGCTTCCACGCTGCAAATGCATCGAGGAACGCGTTCGCGGCGACGTACGCGACGTGCCCTGCTGGCGGCAGGACCGTCGCGAGCGCCGAGAACAGGACCACGAAGTCCAACCGTGAGTCGCCAAGGAGCTCGTCGAGGACGAGCGTGCCGTTCACCTTTGCGGCGAAGACCTGCTCGTCCGATTCGGGCGAGCGCGCTTGGATGAGCGCGCCATCTGCGACGCCCGCGCAGTGAAGGACGCCGTCGAGCTTACCGAAGCAACGCTTTGCCTCGGCGAGCGCTCGCGCCATCGCGCCTCGGTCGGCGACGTCCGCCTGCAGGACGAGCACGGTGGCACCGAGTGCCTCGACGCGTACCACCTCCCGGATCACCTGCGACGTCGCCTCATCTTCCCCGTGCTCCGCGACCCACTTCTCCCACGCGTTGCGTTCGGGCAACGCTCGTCGCGCGACCAGCACCAGGTTCATGGGGTGCTGTCGTGCGAGGGCGCCGGCGAGCTGGAGGCCGATTCCGCCGAGCCCGCCCGTGATCAGGTAAGTGCCGCCGGAGCGCAACGGGGACTCTTTCAGCGAGAGCTCGTATCGCTCCTGCGTCTGCAGCCACCGGTGGCGGCCCCGCACCGCGACAATCGCCCCTGCGTGGGGCGTGAGCACCTCGCCTCTCACCGCGTCGACGACGAGACGTGCGTCGCCGCCGCCAAGCGCCAGGTCGACGACGGAGCACGTCACTCTCGGGTACTCCTCGGAAACGACCTTCGCTGGCCCGAGAACCAGCGCGCGCAGCGGGTCGACCTCCTCGTGACCGTCGACGTCGAAGAGAGCGTCCGTCACGATCGTGAGGTGCAATGACTGCGCACGCGCGCGAGACAGGGCGCGCGCCAGGGAGAGCAACCTGCGATAATCCGCGGCGCCGTCGGCTCCGCAGACGTACACAACCCCGCCGATGCGATCGTGCGCGCGCTCGAAATCCGAAACGAGGCCGTCGTAATCCTCCTGGCGGCTCGGATCAATCACCGCGAACGAGTCGGCCAGGCGCTCGTGGCCCGTTCCGAAACGAGCCAAGACGACGTGCGCGGACGATTCCCCGAGCGTCGCGGCGATTGCTGAGCCGAGCTCGGAATCGTGGAGGACGAGATAGGCGGCGTCGGACTGCGGCACGCGCGCGGCGACACCTGGCTCCGGCATTCTTTGCCACGTCTGCACGTACACGGAAGGGGCGCCGGGATCGCGGACGGCGATGGCCGA
Source organism: Myxococcaceae bacterium (assembly GCA_044229415.1). Lineage (GTDB taxonomy): Bacteria > Myxococcota > Myxococcia > Myxococcales > Myxococcaceae > JBGATB01. Next base: position 112,174 of record JBGATB010000004.1, read on the forward strand.
CGGACCGCCCACTCCGAGGGTCAGGCCTCTCGAAGGCTCCAACAGCTCGAAAAAGCGCTTTCGCTCGAACGGATACGTCGGCAGCGAGACGCGGCGGCGGTCGCGCTCGTTTGCCGTCACCGCTTGCCACGGCACCGACACGCCTTCCTGCCACAACCGACCGAGCTGCCCGAGCAGGTGTTGCCAGTCCTCCTTGTCATCCCGCGGGTGGCGAAGCAGGTTCACGATCCCGCGCCGCTGCCCGCGCCCCGCCACGTGACGCGCGAACGTGCAGAGCTCGTTGCCCGGCCCCGCTTCTACCAGCACCGACGCCGGGTCTTCCAGGAGCAGACCGAGCGCCGCCGCCGCCTGCACCGGCTCGCGAAGCTGACGCACCCAGTACTCCACCTTCGACACCTCGTCGCCGGCCCAGTTTCCCGTCAGGCTCGACACGTAGCGCCGCTCCGGTGCCTTCAGTCGCACCGACCGTACCGCTTCGGCGAACTCATGCAGCACCGGGTCCATCAGCTCCGAGTGGAACGCCTGCTTCGTCTTCAACAGACGACATTTCACACCAGCGGCCTGAAGCTCCTTCTCAAGCGCGCTCACCGCATCAATGGCCCCAGAGAGCACGCATTGCTCCGGCGCGTTGTGCGCTGCCAAGCTCACGCCAGAACCGAGCCTGCCTCGAAGCGACTCCCAGCTCATCGCCACGCCCAGCATCGCCCCCGGCGCCGTCTTCTGCATCAGACGACCGCGCGCGATCACCAACCGCAGCGCATCTTCCAGCGACATGACGCCCGCAACGCACGCGGCAACGAACTCCCCCAAGCTGTGCCCAAACATCCCGCGCGGCGACTGACCCCAGTGCGAAAGAAGCTCCGCCAGTGCGTACTCCAACACAAACAGTGCAGGCTGGCCGTACTCGGTCTCGTGCAGCGCCTCCGAGTCCGCCTGCGCCTCCAGCGGGAACAACAACTCACGCAGCTCCGCACGCCCCAGCTTCGACGCCAGCTCGAAGCACGAAGTCATCGTCGCCCGAAAGTGTGGCTCTACTTCGTAGAGGCCGCGCGCCATGTTCGCGTACTGGGAGCCTTGCCCTGGAAATAGCCACGACAGCGCCGGGGCCTGCTCTTGCGCTTGCAACGGCGGCACGTCGCTCTCAAGCTCCGCAATGGCATCCGCCAGCGTCCGGCACGTCAGTACCCGACGATGAGGCAACTGCGCGCGCCCCACCTGCAGCGTATAGGCCACGTCTTTCAACGACACATCCGGGTGCGCACGCAGGTGATCTCGGAGGCGCGCCGCCATCGCGGTTACTGCCGTTGTCGTCTTGGCCGACAAGAGCAGCGCCTGCGCCGGATACGACGACTCCCCTTCCGCATCGCGTGACGGAGCCTCCTCGACGATCACATGCGCGTTTGTTCCCCCGATCCCGAACGAGCTCACACCCGCTCGCCGAGGCACTCGGTCCGTCTCCCACGCCGTCAACCGATCGACCACGTAGAACGGCGACGAGCCAAAATCGATCTTCGGGTTCGCCTTCTTGAAGTGCAGCGTCGGCGGAAGCTCCCGGTGCTCCAGCGACAGCACGGCTTTGATGAGCCCTGCCGCACCTGCAGCGGCGTCGAGATGCCCCAGATTCGACTTGATCGATCCGATCCCGCAGAACCCACGTTCCTTCGTGTCAAAGGCCGCCTTCAAGGCTTCGACTTCAATCGGATCCCCGAGCGACGTCGCCGTGCCGTGCGCCTCGATGTACGTGATGCTCTCGGGCGCGACCCGGGCGGCGCGCTGCGCCGCGCGCACGACGTCGCGCTGTCCGTCGATGCTCGGGGCGGTGTAGCCGATTTTCCGGTGGCCGTCGTTGTTGATGGCCGAGCCTCGGATGACCGCACGGACGCAATCGCCATCGGCCAGCGCGCGGCGGAGCTGCTTCAGCACGACGACTGCAACGCCCTGGCCCGGCACGGTCCCGGCGGCGCGCTCGTCGAACGGACGGCACTGCCCGTCAGGCGACAGGATCATCCCCGGTTCGTACAGGTAGCCGTTCGGACTGGGCACGGGCACGCTCGCGCCTCCCGCGAGGGCGATCGCACACTCGCCCGTCAGGATCGCTCGAACCGCCATGTGAATCGCGACGAGCGACGTCGAGCACGCGGTGTCGACCGTCATGCACGGTCCTGTGAGGTTGAGCTTGTACGCAAGCTGCGAGTGCATGTAGTCGGCGTCCGCGAAGGCGAGCGCCGCGAACGACTCCCCCGCGCTCCCGCTGCGCGCGAGCAGCGAGAGGGCGTGCCAGTAGACGTTCGGCGACGCGCCGGCGAACACTCCGATCTTGGCGCCTGCGCGCGTCGGGTCATGCCCCGCGTCTTCGAGGGCCTCCCACGCCACTTCGTGAAAGATCCGCATCTGCGGGTCCATCGCCTCTGCCTCGCGCGCGGAGTAGCCGAAGAACGCCGCATCGAACTCGTCGACGCCTTCGAGCCTGGCCTTGGAGCGGACGAAGCTCGGGTTTCCCAGCAGATCGGGCTGGAGAGGCCACGGCTCGTCGGATTCCTTCGCGAATGTCGCAATGCCGGTGGCGCCCGCGCGAAGGCTCTGCCAGAGGGCGTGCACTGTCGCTGCACCCGGAAAGCGCCCGGCCATGCCGATAACGGCGACCTGCATCTCGTTGGAAAGCGCGTCCGCCACGTCTACCCGTCCGCGAGCTCCGCGAGAAGCGCCATGGCCGCGTGCGCGTCCTCACCTTCGCCGTCGCCTCCCGCCACAGGGGCCGTCTCGGGCGCCGCCGCTGGTTGCTCCGTCCCGGCGAGGTGTTGCACGAACTTTGCGATCGTAGGAAATTGGAAGTAGTCGAGCGTCGGGATCGATCGACCCACCAGCGCTTGCACTCGCTCGTTCAGAGCGATCACGTTGAACGAGGTCCCCCCGAGATCGAAGAACCTATCGTTCACGCCGAAGTCACTCTCCGGGAGGGCGAGCACGGTCGACCAGATCGAGACCAGCTGCCGCTCGAGATTGGTGCGCGGCGCCGCGCGCACGTCGTCGCGGTCGCCCTGCGCCTGGCGCGGATCGGGGAGCGCGCGGACATTGAGCTTTCCACTCTCGGTCAGAGGCAGCTCAGGCAGCTCGACCAAGAACGACGGCACCATGAAGTGGGGGAGCCTCTTCTCGAGGTGGTCCCGGATCGTCGAGGACGCGCCGCGCCGGCCACGCGCGCCGGGCGCGCCGACCCAGTAGAGGCAGAGAGCCCGATCGTCATCGCCCGCCGCAGGTACAGGGACGACGACGGCGTTGGCGATGTCAGGGTGCTCGGCGGCGACGGCCTCTATTTCGACCAGTTCGATCCGATGGCCGCGGATCTTTACTTGCTGATCCATCCGACCGATGTACTCGAGCTCTCCGTTCCTGCGCCAACGCGCGAAGTCGCCCGTGCGGTAAAGCCGCCCGCCACTCGAGAACGGGTCCTCGAGGAAGCGTTGCGCCGTGAGCTCCGGATTGTTCACGTATCCGCGCCCGACCCCCGCGCCGGCGACAAACATCTCTCCGATCATCCCGACCGCGACAGGGCGACGCCGCGTGTCGAGCACATACGTCGATGTCGTCGGGATCGGTCTCCCGACGTTGCTGCTTCGGTGTTCGATGTCACGGTCCGTTATTTCCTTGTACGTGACATGGACGGTGGTCTCCGTGATCCCATACATGTTGACGAGCTTCATCTCGGGATAGACTCGCCGCCACCCCTCGAGCCGCGCCGGGTGCAGCGCCTCGCCGCCGAAGACCACGTATCGCAGCGCCAGCCCGTGGTCAGACCGTTTACGCTCCTCGTCGAGGAGGCGATAGAAGGCACTCGGAGTCTGGTTCAATACCGTGACGCGCTCGGTTTCGAGAAGCGACCGAAACTCGGCGACGTCAATCGTTACGGCGCGCGGGAGGACGATCAGCTTACCGCCGTTCAGGAGCGCGCCGTACATTTCCCAAACGGAGAAATCGAAGCAGAACGAGTGGAAGAAGGTCCAGACGTCGTTCTCGTCGAACGCGAACTGGAACACGGAGTTTCGAAGGAGGCGCACGACGTTGCGGTGCTCGATCATGGCGCCCTTGGGGCGGCCGGTCGTGCCCGAGGTGTAGATGACGTAGGCCAAATCGCCAGGCGCCTGCTCGAGGTCGAGGTTGTCGTCCTCGGAGGATGTCTCTCGACTACCCTGGTTCGCAGCGTCGTCGAGCGCGATCACCGTGGCGCTCGCGCCCAGCGCGGGCGCGAGCGATGTTCGAGTGACGACCGCGACGGCGCCGCTGTCGTCCAGCATGTGGCGAACCCGCGCGGACGGGTATTCGGGATCGAGCGGAAGATACGCACCGCCCGCCTTCAGCACGGCGATGGCGGCGACGACCGCGTCGATCGATCTCTCGAGGTAGATGCCGACGATGCGGTCCGTTCGAACGCCCGCGCGACGGAGCACGCGCGCGAGGCGGTTCGCGCGCCGATTCAGCTCCGCGTATGTGACGCGAACGCTGCCAAACTGCAGTGCGATCCGCGTCGGGAAACGAGCCGCGCTCTCCTCGAACAGCCGCGTGATCGTCGTCTCGGGGTACGTCGCGTCATGGCGCGACAATTCCAGCACACGCGAGAGCTCGTCGGGGGACGCCGTCACGTAGTCGGCGAGCGGTCGACTCCCAACGTGATCCATCGCTTGCTCGAGCAGCGCGCAGAAATGCCGGAACACGTCGTCGACAGTGGCCGCATCGTAGAGATGCTCGTTGTAGTGGACGTCCACGAGGATCGAGCCGCCGCGCTCTTCGAAGGCGAAGTAAAGGTTCGGCCCGCGCTCTTCGAAGAACCGTTCGAGGTGCAAGCCTTTCTGCAGCGCCGCCACGTCGAACAACGGGAAATGAGCTCCCTCGCGCGTACCGCCGCACGCCTCTACCAAGAGCTCGATCGGCCAGTTCTGATGCTTGATGGCCTCGACGGTGACCGTCTTCATCCGCTTGAGGAGGGCCATGAACGTGGTCGCGCCGTCGATCTCGACGCGCAGCGGAACGACGGTGTTCACGAGCGAGTCCGGATCGGCCTCCGACGCCGTGACAGGGCACCCGAGCACGATCTCGCGCTCGCCCGTGTACTTGTGGACCAGAAGCGCGACGCCGGACGAGAGGAGGACATAAAGGTTGTGGGGAGAGCCGTTCGCCAGGCGCAGACACGACGTCGCCACCCGTGGCGGTACGGTGAGACCGGCGACGACACGGAACGATGGCGGGACGTTGGCCGGGGGTCGATCATACGGAATCACCCCGCGATGGAAGTCGTCCGAGAACTTGTTCAGCCAGAACAGCCGGTCGGCCTGGTGTTGGTTGCCAGCGAGCAGGAGCTTGTCGGAGAGCGGTCGGTCCATGGTGTCTCAGTCGAAAGCGAACTCGCGGTCAGCAAGCGCACGCTCGTCGAATTTGGCGGGCTTGAGCGCGGAGGCGAGCTCTAGGTCGCTGATCCGCACGCTCGGGTCGGCGATCACGTCCGCGAGGAGTGTTCGAAAATCGGACATCGCGGCTTCGAGCACCTCGCGCTTGAAGAGCGCAGTCGCGAAATCAAGGTTGAGCAGGACGTCGTCGTCCATTTCCGTGGCGCTCAGGACCAAATCGAATAGCGCGCGCCGCAGCTTCAAGTCGTAAGACCGAACCACCAGGTCTCCGACACGCAGCTCCTCAGTTGGGTCTTTGCCCTGCAGGACGAAGACAATGTTGAAGAGCGGATTGCGATCAGCCTGTCCGTGTGCCTTGAGTTTCACGATCAAATCTTCGTATTGATACTTCTCGTGCTCGAGCGCTTCGAGCGCGACCTCTTGCACTCGCCGCAGATGCTCCACGAAGGTCGTCGACGAATCGATGGTCGTTCGGATCGGGAGCATGTTGACGAACATGCCGACCGCCTGATCCAGATCGGGGTGGAACCTACCGGCGACCGGCGAGCCGATGATGAGGTCATTACGGCCCGAGTACCTCTGGAGCAAGATCTTGAAAACGGCCAGCAGCGCCACGAACAAGGTGGTTCCCTGCGCGCTCACGAAAGCGCCAACCTGCGCTGCGAGCGGCTTCCCGAGCGTGAACCGCAGCGAGTCACCGACGAAGCTCTGCACGGCGGGGCGCTCGAACTGCAGAGGGAACTCGGTTGGAGACGGACGATCGGCCATCTTCTCGAGCCAATAGGCCTCTTGCTCGCGCATCATCTCCTGCGCTTCGAGCGAGTGCTGCCACTCGGAGTAGTCTTTGTACTGGAGCCTGAGCGGGGGCAGCTCGTCGCCTTGGTAGAACGCGATGAAGTCACGGACAAGCCGCTCGTAGGACCCGCCGTCCGTCGCGATGTGGTGGATGTCGACCAGCAGCACATGCTGCCGCTCCTCGATCTCGTAGAGCCCCACGCGCATCAGCGGCGCGATCGTCAAGTCGAACGGGCGCACGAAATCCTTGACCAGCCCGTGAATGCCGGCTGCTCCCACGCGCCCGTGGGCCACCAAAGGCTCCACGTTCTGCTGGATTTTCTGCACCGGCTCCCCGTTCGCGCGCACAAAGGTCGTCCGCAGGCTCTCGTGCCGCCTGACGATCTCAGCGAACGCGCGTCGGGCCCGCTCGACATCCAGCGGTCCGTCGATCAGGTACGCCACCGGGCCGTTGTAGGCGGTGCTGTCGGGATGGATTTCGTGCAGGACATAGATGCGCTTCTGCGCGGATGACAGCGGGTAATGCGGCTTGCGCGTCGCGACGGGAATGTCTCGAAACCTGCGGCGCTGCTCGGTCTTCATCATCTCGCGCAGGTGCTCCGCCAGGCGAGATACCGTCGGGTGCTGGAATACCGCCGTCACGGGCAGCTCGATCCCGAGAACCCCCGAGAGGCGGCTCGAGAGGCGAAGCGCCTTCAGCGAGTTGCCGCCCAGATCGAAGAACCGTTGGTCTCGATCGACCGACGGTACGCCGAGCGCATCGGACCATGCCGACGCGACGAGCACCTCGAGTTTCGAGCCGCCGCCCGCGCTCGGCGCCTCCTCGCCAGCCGCGCCGCTCTGCACGACCAGCTTTCGCGAGAGCGCCGCGCGATCCACCTTTCCCGTCGCAGCGAGGGGCAGCGCATCCATCGGTATCACGTGCGCCGGAACCATGTAGTGCGGCAATGTCGTGGCGACGAAGTCCTTCACGTCACCCGTGTCGAGTGCCTGCGACCCGCCGGGCACCACGTACGCGACCAAGCAAGGATCGCCCGCTCCGTCGGGCGCAACGACCGCCACCGCCTCCTTGATGGCGCCGTGCCGAAGGAGCACCGCCTCGACCTCGAGCAGCTCGACGCGAAAGCCGCGGAGCTTCACCTGATAATCGATGCGGCCAAGGTACTCGAGCTCGCCGTCGGCGTCCCATCTCGCGAGATCGCCGGTCGCGTACATACGCGCGCCGGCGCAGAACGGATCGGGAATGAAGCGCTCGGCGGTCTGCGTTGGCGCGCCAATGTAGCCCCGCCCCACGGCGACGCCGCCGATATGAAGGTGCCCCGGGGCGCCGATCGGCAGGAGGTGCTTGTCATCGTCGAGGACGTAGAGGCGCACGTTGTCGATGGGAGCCCCGATCGGGATCGCGTCGCGATGCGCGTCTTCCGCCGGGCAATCGTGGAACGAGACGTCGACCGCGGCCTCGGTCGGCCCATAGAGGTTGACGAGCTGGACGGGGCGGCCCTTCGCGACGAGCCGGTGGAACTGCGCGACCTGCGCGACGCGCAGCGCCTCGCCGCTCGCGTGCACCCTGCGGAGGCTGTCGAGGCGCCGCCCTGCTGGGCGCGCTTCGAGGTGATCGAAAAACGCCTGGAGCATGGACGGCACGAAGTGCACGACCGTGACCTTGTGCGCGTCAATCGTATCGACGAGCTCCCGAGGATCGCCCTCCGCGCCCGGCGGTAAGAGGTGCAGCGAGGCGCCGCCCAGGATCCATCCGAGGAGCTCCCAGACGGACACGTCGAACATGATGTTCGTTTTTTGGAGGAGCACGTCGTCCGGGCCGAGCGGATGTCGGCGCTGCGCCCACGCCAGCCGATTGAGAAGCGCGCCGTGCTCGACCATGACGCCCTTGGGGACTCCGGTGGAGCCGGAGGTGTAGAGGACGTACGCGAGCGACATCGGCTGGATGCTCGGCAGCTCGATCGACGTGGCGCTCGCAGGCGCGGCTTGCTGCGCTGGGCCGTCGAGGGCGATCACGGTCGGACCGCCCGCGAATGCCGACGCGAACGCGCCTTGCGAAAGGACGAACCGACAGCCGCTGCCATCAAGGATGGCGCGCACGCGCGCGAGCGGCAGCTCAGGATGTATCGGCAAGTACGCGGCGCCCGCGCGGAGGACGCCGAGCACGGCGATCACCAGATCGATCGACCGCTCCGCACAGACACCGACGATCGCACCTTGCTCGACACCGCGACACAGGAGCACGCGCGCCAGCGCGGCGCTGCGCTCGTCGAGCGCGCGGTACGTGAGCGAGCCCGCTCGCGTGGAGACGGCCACGCGGTCTGGAGCGGCGACGACTTGCGCACGGAACGCTTCGACGATGTTGGCATGCGCCGAGGCGACCGTCGCTGTCGCGCTGAGCTCGGAGAGGAGCTTGTCGCGATCGACTTGCGAGATGATCGGCATGTCGGCGACGCGTCGCGCCGGATCTTTGACGATGCGCTCGACGACATCGACGAAGCTCCGACGCATCCACGGAGCCGCCGAACGCATCTCCTTCGTCCGGGGTGCGAAGCGGACCTCAAGCTTTCCCACGAGCGCGTTCACCACGACGGTGAGCGGGTAGCTGGTCTGCTCGTGCGCTTCGTAGCTCGCCAGCGTGAGCTCCGGACAACGAGACAGCGCGTCGCGGTCGATTGGGTAGTTCTCGATCACGATGATCGTGTCGAACAGATCGCGCTCCGGATCGACGCCGGCCCACCGCTTGATGTCGACAAGCGGAGTGCTTTCGAAGGGGATCCGGCGGCGGAGCGCCTCCTGCACCGATCTCACGAGGTCGAGGCAGGCCTGACCGTCGCGCGTCGTCACGCGGAGCGGCGGCGTGTTGATCAGGAGGCCCACCATGCCAACGACGTCGTCGACGTCCGCCGCTCGTCCGGAGACTGTCGTCCCGAAGACGACGTCGCGTGTGCCTCGCCACCTCTGAAGGACGATCCCCAGCGCCGCGTACAGCACCGACGCCAGCGTCACCTCGTGAGCTCGGCAGAACGTCGATAGTCTGTCGCGCAGCTCGCCCGACAGCTCGATGGCAGCCGGCGCGTCACGGGCCTCGGTCGCGCCCTCGCGCTCCACCGCCGGCCAGGACGCCGCCTTCGCGAGACAAGACCGCCAGAACTCGGCGTCCGCTTTGCTATCCCGTTTCGCCAGCCATTTCACGAAGTGCTTGAACGGCGGCTTCGCCCGCGAGTCGGCCGTTCCGCGCAATCGGAGCGACCCGTACGCCGCGAACAGCTCCGCAAGCACGATCCCACCGCTCCACCCGTCGTAGACGATGTGATGATGCGTGAGGACGAGCTGCCGCCGTTCGGGGGTGAGCTCGACGATCGCGATCCGGACGGGCGCGGCGGCGATATCCAGACGACGCGCGCGGCTGCCTCGCTTCCACGCGCAGAAGCGAGCGTCCTGGTCGCTGTCTGCCGCCTCCCGCAGATCGACGACCTCGAACGACGGTACGTAGCGCTTCAGGACCATCTGCACAGGCCGATTCAGGCCGTGCCACCGGAAGACGGTCCGCAGCATCTGGTTCTGCGCGACCACGAGCTTCCACGCTCGCCCCAAGAGCGAGAAGTCGAGCGGTCCCTGGAGCTCGACCGAGAGCTGAGCCTGATAGTCCGAGCCGCTTGGGTCCCTCAGATGGTGAAAGAGAATGCCCTCCTGCGTCGGGGTCAGCTCGAAGATGTCCTCCACGTCGCCCTTGGCGATTCGTTCGTGCCCTGTCACGAAATAGCCGCCATTTCGCCTGATCTCCGCACAAAACCGTACACGATGTCATATCCATCGTGGAGATGCCAATTCGCCCAGGTCGCGGTGCCGTTAAGACGCTTGGCATCGGTTCGCGGTGTAAGCGCTCAAAAAAAGGCCGCCTCATGACGAAGCCGACAGCGCCGACGCGTAGCCGCGCTGTCGAAGGTGTGGAGCGCTGCGTCGACGATCCCGTGTCCGCTCCGCTGCACTGGTCGGAAGAGCGGCTGGCGGCGCCCGTGGCGCAAGGAGCACTTCAGCATCGACGGCAGCCTCATTGAGGCCTGGACGTCGCTGAAGTCGTTCCGTCCGAAGGACGAGAAGGGAAAGGGCGAGACCACGCCCGACGACAAGGGGAACCCGTCCGGAAACTTCCGTGGGGAGAAACGGAGCAACACCACGCACGAGTCCACAACGGATCCGTGGATGAAGACCGTGGGAGGCTTCCGCCGAACACGCTTCGAAGGACGCGAGCGAACGGAGCTCGCCGCTTACCTGGTGGGCGCCGCGTACAACTTCCTGAGGATCGCGAAGCTCGAGGCCGCATAGCCGCCGGGGCGGGCGCCCGCTTCCGGCGGGCCGAAAAATTGAAACCACCCAATGACGGAATTGACCGCGCCCGGAGCTACAAAGCCGGCTTCTTCACCAGCCTGCGAGAGGTTCGTGCGCGCGTTCAAGCTCCGGGCTCGGAAGACGTCTCCGATCGCAAAAGGTGGCTCTGCTCGTTGCGCCAGAACGATCTCGCTCTTTATACTCGCCGCTCAATGGGGTCTTCGAGCCGACAATCGCGCTTCACGTTCCGCTCATCGATTGACGGTCGCGTCGTCCTGGGCCGAGCTGCGTCGCGATGAAGAACGCGCGCGAGCGTGTTCTTCATCGTCCGCTTCACAGAGCAAACTCGAAATGAAACAAGATATCGCGGTTATCGGGGTCGCGGGCAGGTTCCCCGGCGCCCCCGACGTCGAGACGTTCTGGCAGAACCTCCGCAACGGGGTGGAGTCGATCGAACGATTCACCGTCGACGAGCGCGAAGGCGACGGCGCCAGCAGTGTCCGTGCCTCGAACTACGTGCCCGCCAAGGGTCGCCTCGACGGGGTCGACTGCTTCGACGCGACCTTCTTCGACTATTCTCCCGAGGAGGCGCGCTACCTCGACCCCCAGTTCCGCTTGTTGCACGAATGCGTGTGGGAGGCGCTCGAAGACGCAGGCTACGCCCCGGGCTGTCACGATCATTCGATCGCTTTGTATGCTGGCGCAGCGTTGAACGAGTGGTGGATGTTTCGTGCGCTCGGCGGGCAGCTGTCGGGCGACGCGGCGACGCTCGACATCGCGCCGCTGACGCTTCGCGACCACCTGTGCTCGCTCGTCTCGTACAAGCTCGGCCTCACCGGGCCGAGCACCACGGTGCAGACGGCCGGCTCGACGAGCCTCGTGGCGATCCATCAGGCGGTCGAGGCGCTCCGCGCAGGCGAATGCGCGATCGCCGTCGCCGGTGGCGTCTCGATCAGCCTCCCGTCGAAAGCGGGAGACGTCCATCGCGAAGGCAGGATCCACTCCCCGGACGGCCACTGTCGCCCGTTCGACGCGCGGGCGGCCGGGACGGTCCTGGGCGACGGCGTCGGCATCGTCGTCCTGAAGCGGCTCGACGAGGCGGTCGCCGACGGCGATCACCTCTACGCCGTGATTCGCGGTTCGGCGGTCAACCACGACGGTCACTGCAAGGTGAATGACGCGGCCGCGTTGGCGCAGGGTCAGACGGCCGTGATCCGCGCGGCGCTGGCCGTCGCCGACGTCCCCGCCGAGAGCATCTCGTACGTCGAGGCCCACGGAACGGGGGCGCCAACCAGCGATTCGGCGGAGGTCGAGGCGCTGACGAGCGCCTACGATTCAGACGCGCGGGGTGTTTGCTGGCTCGGCTCAGTGAAGTCGAATATCGGGAACGTGAATATCGCAGCCGGCGTATCTGGATTCATCAAGACGGCGCTGGCGCTGCGCCACCGAGAGCTGCCACCGACGCTCCACTACGAAGCCCCGCATCCGCGGCTCGATCTCGGGTCGTCGCCGTTCGCGGTCGTGACCGAGCGCCGTGACTGGACGACCGATGCTCTTCCCCGTCGCGCAGGCGTGAGCTCGTTCGGGATTGGCGGCACGAACGCCCACGTGATCCTGGAGGAGCCGCCGGCGCCTTCCAAGCGCCCCGCCCCCGATCGACCGGCGCTCCTCCTCCTCTCGGCGAAAACGGAGGGAGCGCTCCGTGCGATCGAACAACGCCTCGCCCGCCACCTGAAGGCACATCCCACGCTTCGACTGGCGGACGTCGCCTACACGCTCCGAGTCGGGCGCACCGCGTTTCCCTTCCGGCGCGCGCTCGTCTGCCGATCGATCGAAGACGCGATCGCGAGGCTCTCGCAACGCGTGGACCACTTCGTTCCGGACCCCATCGACAAACGCCTCGAGCGCCTCCAGGCGGAGGCAGCCGCGTGGGAGGGCGGCGAGCCGATCGCCTCGAGCGCGCTCGTGAGCGAGGAGGCGCCGCTCCGACGCGTCTCGCTCCCGACCTATCCGTTCGAGCGGCTTCGCTTCTGGCTCGACGGGCCGGCGCCGCGCTTCGCCCTCGAGAGCGACGCGGATCCCGCCGCGCTCGAGGATGCGACCTCCGCCGCGTCCGCAGCCGTTGTCAACCAGGCGCCTTACGTCGCACCGACCACGGCCATCGAGGCACGCCTCTGTGAGCTCTGGGCTTCCGTTCTCGGTGTCGGACGATGCGGAATCGACGAAGACTTCTTCGAGGCCGGCGGCAACTCCCTCCTCGCCGTCAAGCTGGAGGTCGCCATCGAGACAGCCGAGCTCGCCGGTGCTGGCGAGACGATCTACACGTGCCCGACTCCGCGTCTTTGGGCCGCGAAGCTAGAGGGGCGAGAGATCGCCGCGGTAGCCGCGGGTACGGCGGTCGCCTCGGTCGCCCCCGTCACAGCGGCGATCCAGCCTTTCAATCACTTCATCTACAAGAGCTGCTTCTACAGCGCCGTCTTCCCGGTCGTCGAGCAGCTAGGGCGTAGCGTCATCCCGTTCTTGGTCAACGATCTCGTGGTCTACTCGACCACGGCCGGCACCCTCTCCGCGACGTTGGAGGCGGTCCTGCCCATCGCGCGCGTCCTCGATCTTCAGGGCCTCGAGCTGCGCGGGCGCGTCCACGTGGCGGACGTCATCGCTGACGTGCAAGGCACTCTCCGCGAGGGGCGGCCGGCGCTCGTGCGGGTCGACTGCTTCCACGAGTCGATCCGCTCCGACACGTTCCAGAAGATCCACCATCCCCACACGATCCTCGTCTATGGCGTCGACGAGACGAAGAGGATGTTCCGGATCCTCGAGCACACGCACAGGGACAGTCCGCTGTACGCGCCGATGGACCTGCCGTTCGACGACCTCCAAGCCGCCTACGGCGGCTTCGTCGAGCGATTCGCATCCGAGCGCGGCCCAACCTTCGTCATCGAGGACGAGCTCACCTACCTCGAGCTTCTCGGCGATCCGTCATGGAGACCGCTCTCGAAGGCCGAGATGCGCGCGACGTTCTTCGAGAACGTTCGCTCCGGGCGGGCGCGCCTCTTCGGTGGCCTCGACGTCCTCGAGCGCTTCGCCGACGCCTTCGTCGAGCTCGTCGATCAGCCGGAGCTCCTGGCCCCGCGCGTAGATGCCCTCGTCGCGGGCTTCAACCAAGTGATCGCCGCCAAGCGGATCGAGGTCTTCAGACTGCGAGGCGTCGAGGCCGATGAACAGCTCGTTCGCAGCGCGGAAGAGCACCTCGCCGCGTGGACGACGATCCGCGCCATCGTCGCGAAGTACGGGTTCTCCCACAGGTACGTCGCGCGCTCCTTCGAGAACGCCAAGAGTTCGATGCGCGCCGTTGTCCGCGCCGAGCGCGAGCTCGTCCAACGGATCGCGGAATAGGAAAGACGATTCATGGCTTCCCGGACCACGCGTGAGCCGCTGGCTCTTCAACCTTCGCCCACGCCCGGGCGCCCCCTGCCGCGGCTCGTGTGCATCCCGGGCGCCGGTTCGAGCGCGCTCATGTACGCGCCTTGGCGCCGCGCGTTCGCAGGTGCCATCGAGATCGTCCCGCTCGAACCGCCCGGCCGCGGCCGACGTCTCCGGGAGCCCACCTGCACGACGATGCGCGAGCTCGTCGAGGATCTCGAGCGCGCCGTCATGAAGCTCGGCGATCTGCGCGCGCGGCCGCTCGCGTTCTTCGGTCACAGCATGGGAGCGCTCGTCGCGTTCGAGCTCATCGAAACGCTTCGTCGTAAACACGGCGTCGAGACGACGCACGCGTTCATGTCCGCGCGGAATCCGCCCAACGTAAAGCAGTGGCTCGACGTCTCGACGCTCTCCGACAAGGAGCTCGGCGACCTCGTCCAAAGCTGGGGCGGGGTCCCGGACGAGCTTCGCGCGAACAGCTCCTTCATGGCCACGTTCCTGCCCGTCCTGAGGAGCGACTTCGGCCTCGTGCGTGCGTACCTCCAGCGCCCGGGCTCGCACCACCTCTCATGCCCGCTCGCGATCCTCGCGGCCCACGACGACTCTCTCGTCCAAGTCGATGCGTTGCCTGGGTGGGAGGGCTTCACCTCCAGGTCGTGCTCATTCCACGCATTCCGCGGAGGGCACGCCTACCTCGGGCCTCGCTTCGAGGACGTCCGTTCCGTCATCGAGACGAAGCTCCTCGGGTCGCTCCCCGCTCAGCGAACGATGACCGCCCCCAAGTGGGGGCTGCCCTCCGTCGACGCGACCTCGGAGATCGCGGTGATCGGCATGTCGGGGCGATTTCCCGGCGCCTCCGATGTCGCGTCATTCTGGAGAAATCTCCGGACCGGCGTCGATTCGATCTCCCGGTTCCCGCGCGCGGACCTCGAATGCGAAGCGGGGACCCATCCCCCTGCGAGGGGCGTGTTGGCCGATCTCGAGGGCTTCGACGCGGCGTTCTTCGAGTACTCCGCCAGGGAGGCGCGTTCTCTCGATCCCCAGTTCCGCCTCCTCCACGAGTGCGTGTGGGAAGCGCTGGAGGACGCCGGCTACGTCCCCGGGACCCACGAGCAACCAGTCGGCCTCTACGCCGGCGCCGCCTTGAATGAGTCGTGGATGCTTCGCATGTTCGCCGAGCGCATGGCGGGCGAAGCGGAGACGCTGGAGATGGCGCCACTCACGCTGCCTGACGAGCTCTGCACGCTCGTCTCGTCGAAGCTCGGGCTCACTGGACCAAGCGTCACGGTGCAGGCGGCGTGCGCGACGAGCCTCGTTGCCATCCATCAAGCCGTGCGGGCGCTCCGGGCCGGACAATGCGCGATCGCGATCGCCGGGGGGGTGTCGGTCCAGCTCCCCTCGAAGGTCGGATCTTGCCGCCGAGGGGGCACGCTCGACTCCCCCGACGGCCGCTGCCGGCCGTTCGATGCCGCCGCAACCGGCACGGTCTTCGGAGACGCTGCCGGCGTCGTCGCGCTCAAGAGGCTCAGCGATGCGCTGGCCGACCGCGACCACGTTTATGCCGTCATTCGTGGCTCTGCGACGAACCACGACGGCCACCGCAAGGTCGGCTACACGGCGCCGTCACCCCAGGGTCAGGCTGCCGTCATCCGGGCCGCGCTCGACGCGGCGGCCGTCTCCTCGGAAAGCATCTCGTACGTCGAGGCCCACGGAGCCGGTACCCTGAGCGGCGACGCGGTCGAAGTGGAGGCGCTTACCGAGGCGTATCGGGCGGACGCACGCGCGTATTGCGGTATTGGCTCCGTCAAATCCAATATTGGTCACGTCAACGCAGCGGCGGGCGTCGCGGGGTTCATCAAGGCCGCGCTGGCACTTCATCATCACGAGATCCCGCCGACTCTTCATTACGCGAGCGCGAACCCGAGGATCGACTTTGCATCGTCACCTTTCGAGGTCGTGACCTCACTTCGCGAATGGCCCACGGGCGTGGAACCGCGACGCGCGGGGGTCAGTTCGTTTGGGCTGGGCGGCATGAACGCCCACGTGATCCTCGAGGAGGCGCCCGCTCCGCGGTCGAGAGCAACGACGGATAGTCGCGCCGAGCTCGTGCTGCTCTCGGCGAAGACGGAGAGCGCGCTTCGCGAAGCCGAGGTGCGCCTCGCTCGTCAGCTCCGCGCGGAACCGTCGCTCGCTCTCGCCGACGTCGCGTACACGCTCCAGGTCGGTCGCGCTTCCTTCGCCCATCGACGCGCGTTCACGTGTCGCTCCGTCGACGAGGCCGTGCAGCTCCTCGAGAGCCCGGCGCGCACGGCGCCCCAGCGTTCGGCGCTGGTCTTCTGCCTTCCTGCGAGGCCCAGCGCTTCGCCGTCGCTGGTGAAGGCGCTGTACGAGCGCGAGCCGGCGTTCCGGAGGGCCATCGAGGCCTGCGTTACCCTTGCGAGCGGCCACGGGCGCACCGATCTGACGACCGCCATTCTCGGAGGCCACGACGACGACCGCGTCGCCACCTTCGCGACCCTCCACGCGCTCGCGTCGATGCTCGAGGCTTGGGGTGTGGTGCCCGACGTCGTCGTCGGCGAGGGCCCCGGGGAGCTCACGGCCGCATGCCTCGCGGGCGCCGTCTCGCTCGAGGACGCCGTACACATGTTGACGACCGGCACCGAGCGAGCAGACGCGACGTTCGCGGTCCCGCATCGCCGATGGATCTCCAGCGCGACCGGTGACCCGATCACGACCACGTCGGAGTGGAATGCGTGGAGACGCCGGTTCTCCGAGCCCGTCGCGTCGGGAGCCGCACAACGGCTCGCCTCGCGCCTGGGGTTCGCGCTCCTCGTCGGCGCTGGTGATGCCGGTGAAGGTGGCCGCTCGCTCTTGCCCGATATTCCTGACAGCGACGAGCGGACGCACCTCCTTCGCGCGCTCGGCGCGGCGTGGGAAACTGGCGCCGCGGTCCGCTTCGGCGCGCTGGCGACCAAAGGCTTTCTCGCCACGAAGGGCGCGCTCCCCGGTCGCGTCTCGCTCCCGACGTATCCTTTTCAGCGAAAGCGCCACTGGCCCGACGGCCCCGCGGTGCGCCTCGTGCTGGATGCGAGCAGCGAAGAGACGTTGACGATCGCGGACCTCGACATCCTCGTGCGCGAAACCTGGGCGAAGATCCTCGGCAAAGAGCCGGAGGCCGACGACGACAACTTCTTCGAGAGCGGCGGCGACTCACTCAAGGCGATGAGGTTCGCATCGCAGCTGCAGAACGTGTCACGCGCAGCAATCCGGGTGCGTGACGTCTTCGCGTTCCCTACGCCGAGTCGGCTCGCGGCCGAGCTACGACGACGCGCTGACACCGGTGCGCGCGAATCTCAGCCGTCCCTGCTCGTGCGAAGTCCGATCAAGGCAGAGTACGCCGTCTCGTCATCGCAACAGCGGATGTACTTACTCCAGCGAATTCTGGGGCAGCAGACCGCCTACAACAGTACGGCGGCCCTCGAGGTGCGCGGGCGCATCGACGAAGCCCGCATGGAGGCAGCCCTCCACGCGCTGGTCGAGCGCCACGAGATGCTGCGCACGACGTTTCACTTCTCCGGCGAGGCGCCGACCCAGCGCATTCATCCGAGCGCCCCGATCGCGATCGAGCACTTCGCGAGCGACGACGCCGGCATCGAGGCCGTCGTGTGCGCATTCGTGCGCCCCTTCGACGTCGCCAAAGGCCCGCTCCTGCGCGTCGCGCTCGTCCGGATCGAGAACGAGCGTCACCTCCTCCTTCTCGATCTGCACAACATCGTCGCCGACGCCACGGCGTTGAACGTTCTCGTCAAGGAGTTCTGCGCCCTCTACGAAGGCAGGAGCCTTCCTCCCCTCGCGATCCAGTACAAGGATTTCGCCGAATGGCAGGCCGCGTCGCTCGCCTCGGATTGGATGCGTACCCAGGAACGGTACTGGCTCGGCATGTTCGACGACATCCCGCGCCTTGCCATGCCACTCGACTGCGAGCGCGGTCGAGAACGGGAGTTTGGAGGCAAGACCATCGACCAGAAGCTGTCGATCGTCGAAAGCCGTGCGGTCCGGCGTCTCGCGAAGGACCTCGGCGTCACGCTGAACACCGTGTTCTATGCGCTACAACTGACGCTCCTCCATCTCTATAGCGAGCAGACGGACATCGTCCTCGGATCGCTTGTTGAGGGGCGCCGTCAGCCGGAGACCGAAGGGATCATCGGCACGTTCACCAACTTCCTCCCCGTTCGCAACCACATCGACCCGAAGGCCAGCTTCGCAGACCTTCTCGCCACGACCCAACGTCGCCTGCTCGAGGCCTACGACCACCAGGACTACCCTTTCGATCGCCTCGTCGAGAAGCTGAGCACGCGGATCGAACGCGACCGCAATCCGCTCTACGACTCGATGGTGATCTTTCACAACGAATCCGATCCCAGCACCAAATTCCAGATCGACGATCTCGTCTTCGACCACTACAGACTCGGACAGGCAACGTCCAAGCTCGATATGAAGCTTGATGTCGTCCTGAACTCCGACGAGACGTTCACCTGCGTCTTGCAGTTCAATGACGGGCTCTATCACGACGACTCCATCGACCGGATGGTCAAGCACTTCGTCGCGACGCTACGTGAGGTGAGCGCCGACCCCCAGCGCCCCCTCGATACTCTCAGCGTCATTGCTCCCGACGATCGCGCGCGGCTCCGTGAGAAGAGGGGCGTCACCAAGTCGCGCGTGACCGAGCGCGTAGCTCTCCACGCGACGTTCACAGCAGATCCGCTCGTGCCCGTCGTCGCATTCTGGTCAAGCACCTTCGCGCTCGACCTCGACGTGCGTGTCGGCGCCTACAACCAGGTCTTTCAGACCTTGCTCCGCACGACAAAAGGCGCGGACATCGACGTCGTGCTCGTGCGCTTCGAGGACTGGCTTCGCGACAGCGAGCTCGCCGACGCAGAGTGCATTGAACACCTCTCGCGATCCTTCGACGACCTCGTTGGTGCGCTCCGAGACCGACGCGCCGGCACGCCGTGCCTCGTCGGGGTCTTGCCCTCCGGCGGCGGAAATCTCTCGGCAAACGTTTGTGAGGCCATCCGCGCGCTCACCGACCGCTGGCTCGAAGCTGCCCGGGCAACCCCGCACGTCCACGCGCTCGACCTCCGCGGACTCGCGACGACCTTCGCCGTGCCGACGGTCTTCGATGCCGTGTCCGACCGCGACGCCCATCTGCCCTTCTCGGATGCCTTCTACGCCGCGCTCGGCACCGCCATTGCGCGCGCTCTCGTTGCCCTCCGGCGGCCGCCTCTCAAGGTTCTCGTCGTCGACTGCGACAACACGCTCTGGCGCGGCGTCGTCGGCGAGGATGGACCGAGTGGAGTCGTCATCGACGCCGGGCGCGCGTCGCTGCATCGCTTCCTCCGCGCGCGCCGGGACGAGGGCGTCCTCCTCGCGCTCGCCAGCAAGAACGAGGAGGCCGACGTCTGGGCGGCGTTCGAGCACCTCGGCCTCGCGCGCTCGGATTTTACGACGAGCCGGATCAACTGGCGTCCGAAGTCGGAGAACCTCCGCGCGATGGCGACCGACCTCAACGTCGGGCTCGACAGCTTCGCGATCATCGACGACAGCGGCGCGGAGTGCGCCGAGCTAATGGCGAACGTGCCCGAAGTACTGACAATGCAGCTGCCGGCGGTGGAGTCCGAGATCCCGCTCTTCCTCGAGCACGTTTGGGCCTTTGACAAACTCCGCGTCACTAGCGAGGACCGTCAGCGTCACGAAATGTATCTCGCCGAACGTGCCCGGAAGGAAGCGCGCGGTGTCGCGACGGACCAGGCGTTCCTCGCCGGTCTCGACCTTCATCTCACGTTTCGCCCCCTCTCGGACGAGCAGATCCCGCGCGCGGCGCAGCTCACCCAGCGAACGAACCAGTTCAATCTCAGCACGATCCGCAGAAACGAAGATGACGTTCGGCGGTTCCTCGCCGATCCGCACCGCCGGTGCTGGACGGTGGACGTTCGCGATCGATTCGGTAGCTACGGCACGAGCGGCCTCGTCATGGCGGAGCACCGCGCCGGTGCCTTGTTCATGGAAACCTTCCTGCTCTCGTGTCGTGTCCTCGGGCGTGGAGTGGAGACCGCCGTGATGGAGGCGATCGGCCGCTATTGCCGCGTGAACGCCATCACGCACGTCACGACTTCCTACGTCCCGACCGAGAAGAACGGCCTCGTGCGCGCGTGGCTGGATAGCGCAGGATGGATCCTCGTCGACGAAACCGCGCAGGCGCGGAGCTACACCATCGACGTCGAAGCGCTCTCCGATCGTGGTCATCACGTTGCCATCCACGATCGTGCGCCGTTCCCGGAAGCGGCGGCCGCACCATCGCCCGCTCCGATGCGCACGCAGACGGACGATGTACCGATCGCCGAGACGCCGACGAGAGGACTGTCGTGGCGCATGCACGTCTCCGATGAAGAGCGCCTTCGCCACCGCGCCTATTACGCCCCCTTGATGCGCCCTACGGCAGCCGAAGTGCAGGCCGCCGTACGTGCCGCGGCGCCGGTGAAGGTCGCCAGCACCGCGTACGTGGCGCCCACGACGGCGCTCGAAAAGACCCTGTGCGCGGCATGGGCGTCGGTCCTCTCCTTGCCAAAGGTCGGTGTCAACGACGACTTCTTCCAGCTTGGAGGCGATTCGCTCTCCTCCCTTCGCGTGGTCTGGCAGACCCAGAAGGCCAACCTGACGGTCACGCCGCGTGACATCTCGAATCACCCCACCCCCGCAAGATTGGCAGCCCATCTAGCAGGCGCAGGTGGGGCAACGCGCACGCCCGACGAACAGGGGTTGGTGCACGGCCCCGTTCCGTTCACTCCGAACCAACACGTCGGCGCAAAGACCCATGATCCCGAGGGTCACATCTGGAACCTCACCCACTTCGTCAAGGTTCCTCCGGGGATGAGTTCAGACGCGCTGCGAACGGCCGCCGAGGCGCTCCTCGCCCATCACGATGGGTTGCGGATCCAGTATCTGCTCGACGAAGAGGGCAATTACTACTGGACGCTGCCGCAGGTCTCCCCTGGTTCGCCCTACGAGTACATCGACTGCCGCGGTGTTGGGCAGGATTCACTTCGCGCGTTCATCGAACAGAACGCCGAACGCGTACAGCACAGCTTCACCGGCCACGGGTCGCGCATGCGGCTTGCGTATTTCGACCTAGGACCGGAGAGCGAAGGGCGCCTCCTCTTCGTCGTTCATCACATGGTCAGTGACCACATCTCGACCGAGGTACTGAGGCAGGATCTGATGACCGCCTACACGCAGGTTCTTAGCGGCGTGGCGGTGACGCTCCCGCGGAAGACGACGTCGTTCAAGCGGTGGGCGGAGCGACTGGTCGAATATTCCGGCGCTCCCGAGATCGTGGCGCAACAGTCCTACTGGACCGCGTCGCCGCGGGACAAGGTGCTCCCGCTGCCCGTCGAGAAGCCAGGTGGAAAGCATCTTGGCTCATCGAGGCGCCGGGTCTCGGCAAAGCTTGGGCCGGACGAGACGCGCCGGTTTTCGGCGGCCGCCAAGGGGACGCTGGGTTCCGCGCTGCAGGTCGCGGCCTTCGGAATGGCCGTCGGAAACTGGAGCGGTCGGCGACTCGTCCTCCTCGATCTCATCGTCAATGGCAGGAACCATCCGTTCGATGACATCGATTTGTCGCGAACCGTGGGCTGGTTCGCGACGACCTATCCCTTCCTGGTCAACCTCGAGCAAGCGGCCGACGATCGCGAATCCATCCTCGACCGAGTGACGAGAGACATGGAGAGTGTCCCCCTCGGAGGATTTGGCTACGGTCTACTTCGCCATCTCTCGAAGGACGAGGACATCAAGCGACGGCTTGCCGCGCTTCCGCTGCCGACGATCCACTTCAACTATGATCCCGGCACCAAGGAACCCGATGCCGCGGAAATCGAAGGCGAGGGAGACGGCGAACGACAGGAGGTCGTGCCCGCTTCCTTTCCGCCGGCTCCCGAGTTCGCTGGTCGCGACCACAGCTTACTGGTGGAGTGCCAACATGCGATGTACGTCGGCACGACCTTTACGCAAGACGGGTATGCCATCGACATCGGCTACAGTGATCTCATGTATTTCGAGGCGTCAATTCAAGGCTTAGCCGACGACTATCTCGCGTGCCTCGTGAAGCTGCTCGACGATGTCACGAGGGTCACGCGTCTCACGAGGTAGTCACTCCTTTCGCGCTTCACGACCCGCCGCGCGCTTAGAAGGTCCTGCAGCGGCGTCAGGTCAGGGTGCGCCTGGCTTTGACGGCTGGAACCGTAGTCCCCCGGGGTTGTGGGCCACCTCAGGACATGCGCACGAGTGTGTGGATGAGGAGGGCTGCTATGCGTCGTCTTGGGCGAGATGGCACTTCTTGTACTTCGCGCCGCTGCCGCACCAGCAGAGGTCGTTGCGGCCCGGCCGCTCGCCCCGGCGGACGGGCTTGCGCTCCAGGTCCAGGTCCGGTTCCGTGTCCCGCTCCAGATCGAGGGCGACTGCGTCCTCCCACTTCTCCTTCCGCTCCGGAGTGAGCTCGCCGCCCAGAGGATGTCCCGCACGCAGTTGAAACTCTCGGCGGCGGCGACGATGTGACTTCTACCCTGTGCATCTGACGTTCGCATTTTTCAGTTCTGCGTCGCGGGCGCGGAGGGCCGCGAGGAGCTTCGGCATCTCCTTGTGCCCCTTCAGCCGGCGGAACTTGGTCGCGTGCTCGAGAGCGCCTGTTGCGACCCAGCGCAGCGCCATGCCTCCGCCTCGGCAGCGCTTCACGCGGCCGCCCACGCGCCGTACGCCACCGTTCACGTTCTCGATGGGGTTGGTCGTCTCGAGCGTCTTGGCGAGCGCTCCGGTGAGCCCCAGCTTCTTCACAGCGAGCGTCTCCTCGAGCCCCTCCTTCAGGCTCTCCGCCGCGCCCGTGTGGTCCCTCGCCAGGACGCGCACCTGGTTCTTGAGCTGCTTGAGCGCCACCTCGTAGCTCGAGGCGGCGTAGGCCTGGCTCATCGCACTCCGGACCTGCGCACGCATCTCTTCGGGGAGCTGGTCGAGGACGTTCCGCTTCTTGTGCACCTGGCAACGCTGGACGACCGCGTACTGGCCGAACACCTCATTGACAGCCTTCCGTAGCCCCTTCCCACCGTCGATGACGACGAGGATGCTGCGGTCGGCAGGTACGCCCCGGGCCACCACCTCGCTCAGCATCTCCTTACAGAGCGTCCCGTTCTCCGTCGAGCCCTGCCGGAACGAGAGGACGTGCTTCTTCCCGGTCGCATCAATGCCCAGGGCGATGACGATGACGTGTTCGTGGAACTCGATGCCGTCGATCATCAGCGCCGCCCACTCCTGTGCCCCCAGTGGCCGGCTGAGCGCCGCCTCCAGTTGCGCTGTCGTCCTGGCGACGAACCGGCGGCTGACCGCGCTTTTGCTCGTGGCGAACTCCTTCAAGTCCGGGATGACGGGTTCAAGCGAGCGCACATACTTCCGGGTGCTCACACCAACGAGCATCTGCTCGAGCGCACGGTCGCTCAGCGGATCCTCCGCCTGCAGCTCGGCGTAGAGTGGCGGGACGAGCTCCTCTCCGTTCATGCGGGCACGCGGGCGCTCAACCTTGACCTTGCGTCCCCCGAGCACCAGCTCTCCCTGCTGAGTGCCCCACCGGCTCGCGAGCTGCCCTCCTCGCGCGTAGCGAGGGCCGCAAAGCTTCAGCATCTCCTCGCTGAAGAGCGCAGCGACCAGCGCCAGGCCCCCGCGGATCATCACCTCTCTGAACTCGGCGCCCACATCGACCGCGACCTCGCCGACGGTGGCGGTGCGCTGCGGCGACGCAACCTCAAGCTGCCCTTTCCTCGAGGGCTGCTTCCTGCTTCTCTTGTGCATGGCGGCTCCTGTTTCTCGCAACCCCGAGTCTCCATGACTCGGGGGAGCCGCCACTTCGAATTTCAACTACGCCTGGGACATCCCCGCCGCCCAGCTCCTCGATGCTTTCGCCGATCACTCGAATGTCGAAGTTGACCGAGCTCTCAGGGGTGGGTTCTAGGCGGTCCAAGGTTCTCCCGAGATGCTCGATGAGCCGCTCGTCGCCGTAGCCGCCTGCGTAGAGCCCAAGACTGGGATCCTCATCGAGGCCCTTCACGAAGAGCTGGAAGATGCGCTCGTCTCGCACTCCTGAGTGCGCCAGGATGTCGGCAATCGAGTGTCGGAGCTTCCAATCTTCTGCGCTCGCGTAGACGTCGAGCGCGGGCTCCACAACCGCGTCGCCCATCTTGGCAAGTGCTAAGACGAGCGCGTCGTTGAGGTCGTAAGCTTCCGGCGCCGTCTCCAGTACGAGCTTCAGCAGTAGAGGGATGGCCGCTGTGGCTTTGAGCTCCCCCAAGAGCTCGATCGCATGAAGAGGAGCCCAAACGTCGACCAGGTTTGCATCCTGGGCGAGCGCGAGGAGGGCCGGCACTGCCTCTGCCCCCAGTTCAAGGATCGCTGCCCTCGCATCCGATGAGAGCGCTTTTGAGTTCTTCCGCAGGAGGGTTTGTCGAACGCGATCGAAGACAGGCAGATCCGCCAGATCCGCCGCGGAGAACTCCACCAGCCCTTCGGCGTCCTCGTCGTCTTCCTGTGCGTACCAGCTCTCTCGGGTCAAGCGACGCAATGACTCGACGTAGTCCTCGTTCGTCTTCGGCTCTCCGTTGCCCATCTGAAAGAGAACGCGGGCAACGCACGAGCCAATGGCGTGGATGGCGTCGTGTCGATCCAGTCCGCTCTCCAGGAGCCGCTCGAGCGCGGCAAGTGCCTCGGGCGGCTCTCCCATAGCGAGCTGGTTTTCGACGACAACATGCACGGCCACATGGAGCTCGAGGGAGCCGAGGCCCTCGTGGCGCTTCCGCTCGCGCTTCGTCTTGTGGTGCTGCTCGCAGAGGGCCTTGTGCTCGTCCTCCTCCAGCGACAGCCACCACTCGTCGTCCACTCTCTTGCTCGCGTCGTACTTCACCGTGCCCCCAAAAAGACGAAAGCCCCCGGTTTTCACCGAGGGCTTTCTTTCATCTGGAGCGGGAAAAGGGATTTGAACCCTCGACCCCCGCCTTGGCAAGGCGATGCTCTACCACTGAGCTATTCCCGCGTATTCAGCTGTCCCCTCAACCGCGAAGGGAGCGCCGATATACCCACGCTCCCTGCACCCGTCAAGCGCTCTGCGTGCTCTCCCGATCCCTCTTGGCGAGCATGTTGAGGAACGCCTTGAAGTACACCCCCGCGCTCCACACCGAGAAGACCGTGGAGAGGTACACCAGCACCTTCCCCATCCAGTTGAAGTCCACGGGGTACGTGGCCCAGATGAGGTTCACCGGATGGGTGTAGTGGACGCACAGGGCGATGATCCCCACCAGCTGCATGGAGGTCTTCCACTTCCCCTCCTGCCCTGCCGCGATGACCATCCCCTCGGTCGCTGCGATGGTCCGTAGCCCGCTCACGATCAGCTCCCGGGCGATCAGCACAATCACGACCCACGCCGCGCAGCGCCCGAGCCTGACCATCATGATCAACGCCGCCATGACGATCAGCTTGTCCGCCAGGGGATCCAGGAACTTCCCCACCACGGTGATGAGGTTGAGCTTCCTCGCCAGCCACCCGTCCACGACGTCCGTGATGCTCGCCAACGCGAACAGCACCGCCGCCCACAGGGAGTAGAGCGGATCCGCGTCGTACGTGAACCACACGAAGACCGGGATCACCGCGATCCGCGCCAGGGTCAGCATGTTCGGCGCGTTCCAGAACTCCTTCAGGAGCACGCTCGGCGGCCGGTTGGCGCGCCTGCGCTGCCGCTCTTCCCGCTTGAGCCGCTTCCGGGTCGCCTTGTCCACGGGGAGGTATCTACCGCTACCGGCCCGGCACGGCCAGCAAAGCGAAGCCTTCCCCGCTCAGCTCCACCCCCGCCTTCAGGGCCTTCCCCTTCCCGTCCGACACCAGGGCGACCACCCTCGGCGAGAGGTTGCCGTACCACCCCACCAGGTGCCCCAACGGCACGGTCACCGGGCTCCCCAACTTCACATCCAGGCTCCGCAGCGGGCCGTCCAGGCACAGCAGCACCTGGCCCTTCCCCCGCAAGTGGATCAGCTGGAGGTCCGGCGCCACCTCCGACGGGACGTTGCCGTTCTCGAACATCACCGGCTCTTCGAACGCGAAGACGACGTCCTCGCGGAAGTACGCCGACTCGTCGTTGAGGTCGCTCTTGGAGAAGAGCTTCTGCTTCCCCTCGATCACGAGCACGCCCTGCCCGCGCGCCCGCATCATCTGATCCTCGCCCTCGCCGAACGCCTTGTCCGTGCTCCGCCCTCGGAAGCGCTTGTGCTCCGGCGCGAGCTCCAGCGAGCCCGTCATCGCCAACATCCCCGCCACCCGGGTCAGCATCTCCCCACGGACGATCACCGAGACGGTGTCCTCCTTGATGTCGAACGGGCCTCGGGCGAGCTCCCCCGAGAAGAGGCGCGCCTTCTCCGCCACCTCCGCGAAGATGGCCGCGTCGACCTCTGGCTCGGCGGCGTCCACCGTGGCGCTGAGGTCCAGCTGGCGGCGCGACGACTCACCCGGGACCGGGCGGTACGGGGCACGCTGGTTCAGCGTGGGCGGGGCGTCGATTTCAGCGGCGGCCCCTCGACTTCGCTCGGGGTGAACGGAGGTGGCGGCGGCCCCTCGACTTCGCTCGGGGTGAGCGGAGGGCTCCTCCTCGACCCCTCGACTTCGCTCGGGGTGAGCGGAGGCGGACTCGGCCGCCGGCGGCTCCGCCCACTCGGCCGGCGAGGGGTCCACCTGAGACTCGGCCTGGACTGAATCCGCCTGCTCTGCGGCGACTGCCTCGGCCACCGGGTCCGGCGGCGGCGTCGGCGCCTCGGAGGGCTCGGCGACCGGCTCGGACTCCGCTGCGGCGAAGGGGTCGACGTACTCGCCTTCCGGCGGTGCCGGAGGAGGCTCTGCGCCGTTCTCGTACGCCGCGCCGTTCTCGTACGCCGCGCCGTTGGTGTACTCGGCGCCGCCGTTCATCGAGGCTTCGATCCCCGTGCCCGCCCGGATGCCCTCGTCTTCTTTCTCGAGGATCTCAGCGTCGGTGGCGAGATCGTAGACCGGCATCTCGCTGCTCGGTGTCTCCTGCACGGAGTCGGACCAGCCGTCGCTCTCGGCTGCGGCCCGCATGCTGCTGGTGTCTGGGAGATCGGTATTGCCTAGAGGCGGGGGCCCCTCGACTTCGCTCGGGGTGAGCGGGGCGCGCCCCTCGACTTCCGGGGGCTCGGCTGCTTGGACTTCGCTCGGGGGCCCCTCGACTTCGCTCGGGGTGAGCGGCGGGGGTGGGGCCTCTGCTTCTTCCTGGAGGTGCTTGCCCGAGCCATTGATGGCCCGCGGCGGCGGGCGGGTCTCGGTGGCCAGCGGCGGGACCGGGGTGGAGAAGCCCTCCCCCGCGATCGCCCGGGCCATCTTCTCGGCCATGGCCTCGGAGCCGGCGAGCAGGAAGTGCTCTCGGGCGCGGCCGTACTCGCCGCCCTGCGCCAATGCGAGGCCCAGGTAGTTCTGCGCCTTCTTGTGCTCCGGCGCCAAGTCCGTGGCGGTCTCGAACTCCCTCACGGCCCGCTGGAGCGCGTTGGCCTTGAGGTACACGAGCCCAAGGTTCACCCGCAGGGTCGGATCCGCCGGGTTCTCCCGCACCAGCGCCTCGTAGATCTCCGAGGCCCGGTCGAACATGCCCAGCTTGAAGTACGTGAGGCCGAGGAGGTTCTGGCCCTTCTCGTTCTTCGGCTGGAGCTTGTGCGCGGTCTCGAGGTGCTCCTTCGCCTCGATCACCTTCCCCGACGCCAGGAGCTCGCCGCCCTTGTACAGCTGCTGGAGGAACTCCTCGTTCTCTTCAGCCGTCGGCGTCCTCTTCACTGTGGCGATGGCCATAAACTACCGCGCCTCGTTCTGGGCGACCTTCGCCTGTTCCTTGTACTGGAAGTACAGCGCGAGGACCTTCTTCACGTAGTCCTGGGTCTCGTCGTACGGCGGCACCTTCCCCCCGTACTTCCGCACCGCGTCCGGCCCCGCGTTGTACGCCGCAACCATCTTCACCATGTCTCCATCGAACTGGTTCGCCAGCACCCGCAGGTACCGCGTCCCTCCTTCGATGTTCTCCCGCGCGTCGAAGATGTCCTTCACGTACATCTCTTCCGCGGTCTTCGGCATCAGCTGCATCAGCCCGGACGCGCCCTTCGGCGAGATCGCTCCCGTGTCGAAGTTCGACTCGACGTGCATCACCGCCCGCACCAGGTGCACCGGGATCCGGTACTTCGCCGCCGCCGCCGTAATCCACTCGTCGAACTCGGACCGCGTGACCGCCTTCTGCGCCCCGTTCTCCTTCGAGGGCGCTCTGTGGAAGATGGTCTTGAGCTTCTTCGCCCCCTTCGTCGGTGGCGGCGGGACGTTCGTGTAGACGATCGTCCCGTCCTTCTCGACGTACGTGTAGACGCTGCCCGCCTCGGCACGCAGGCCGAGCAGCACCACGAACGCGGTGATCAGGAACGGTCGCGACATGCTTCGAGGCGAAAAGTCTAGCGCCACGCTCTCCCAGGCTCAACAAATCGGGCCTGGGTACGCCTACTTAGACAGCAGGTCGTGCGCAGGTGTGCGCGTTGAACAGGGGAGGCCTCGCAAATCCTCCCGCCGACTGGGGGATCACAGTGTGCGCCGAGTCCGCGATCTCGCTGGTTTGCGCTTCGGACGCGGGGCCTCGACTTCGCTCGGCCTGAGCGGGGGGCGGCCCGCGGGGGCGGCCACGACCGTCTTCTTCTTCTTCGCCGGCTCCGCCGCCAGCTCGATCCCGAAGATCGCCGAGAGGTCCGCCCCCGCCAGTGCCTTCTTGGCCTTCGGCTTCGGGGCCGCAACGGTGCTCTCGCTGAGCTTGCTGATCAGGTCCTCCTGCTTGACCTGGCGCAGGGTGAAGAAGAGCTCTGGCCGGGTGTCCAGCCGCGCGCCGACGCCATAGAGCGTGGCCGCCACGTGCTTGCACATGCGCGCCGAGTCCGGGCACGAGCAGCTGAGCTTGATCTCCCGCGGCGCGGGGAAGAGCCCCTGGCCCTGCTCCGTGAAGGCCTCCAGCACCCCCTTGGGCAGCTTCCCCTTGAGCAGCTCCACCACCGAGTCGATCTGCCCGTGGCACCGCCCAACCAGCGCCTTCCACTTCTTCGGATCCAGCGCGGTGATGGCGATCTCCACGTCGTAGAGCTCGGTCCCCAGCACGCGCGCGTTGAGCTTTCCCGCGGAGATCTGGAGATCGATTACGGCGCCGTTGCGAACGTAGCTGCGCCCGCGCGGCAGCCGCGACGCGTAGTCCCCGTAGGACACGAGGTTCTCGCACCACGCCTTGCCCCAGAAGGTGGAGGCGATCTTGCTGCCGGTCAGCTCCACCGGATCGAGCGTGAGGTTCTCCTCGCGCTTCAGCTCCTCGATCATCGCCTTCGCGTTGGCGCGCCGCTCCGCCGCAGAGACGTACTCGGGATACGGGCTGTCGTAGTACCAGGCCATCGTCACTCCTCCTGCCGCGCGCTCAGGTCCAGCGAGACGAGCCGCAACAGCTCACTGTCCGGCAGCTCGGTCAAGGCGATCTCTCCCCCACCCTGCAGCAGCTCCTGGGAGATGCCGCGCTTGTCTCGAATCAGCGCGTCGATCTTCTCCTCGAGCGTGCCCTTGCAGACGAACTTGTGCACCAGCACGTTCCGCTTCTGGCCGATGCGGAAGGCGCGGTCGGTCGCCTGGTCCTCGACCGCGGGGTTCCACCACCGGTCGAAGTGGATGACGTGCGAGGCGGCCGTGAGGTTGAGCCCCGTGCCGCCCGCCTTGAGGGAGAGCACGAAGAACGGCGCCGGCCCCTGCTCGAAGCGCTTCACCAGCTCTCCGCGCTCCTTCACCTTGGTCTCGCCGTGGAGCACCAACCCCGGCCTCCCGAAGACCTGCGCGAGGAACGCGGCCAGCGGATCGGTCATCTCCCGGAACTGGGTGAAGACGAGCACCTTCTCCTGGCGCGCGGCGATCTCCTCGCACAGCTCGCGCAGCCGGGCGAACTTGCCGGAAGCCCCGGGCGCGTACTCGCCGTCCCCCAGCCACTGCGAGGGGTGGTTGCAGATCTGCTTGAACCGCATCAGGTACGCCAGCACCAGGCCGCGCCGCTGCTGGCCTTCCTTGTCCGCCAGCTCCAACCGCAGCGACGCGACCGCCTCCTCGTAGAGCTTCGCCTGCGTGGCGGACAGCGAGCAGTACGCGCTCAGCTCCGTCTTCTCCGGCAGGTCCGCGATGATCGACTTGTCCGTCTTCATCCGCCGTAGGAGGTACGGCTGGACGAGCTCGCGCAGCGGGCCGTACGGGTTCTCCGGCCGCTTCGCCAACTTCTTGGTGAACTGGCTGAACTGCTTCGCGCTGCCGAGCAGGCCGGGGTTGAGGAAGTCGAAGAGCGACCAGAGATCTCCCAGTCGGTTCTCCACCGGGGTCCCGGTGAGCGCGACGCGCGCCTTCGCCTTGAGCTTCCGCACCGCGCGGCTCTGCTGGGACGAGGGGTTCTTGATCGCCTGCGCCTCGTCGATCACGGCGAGCCCCCAGGGGCGCTCGAGCAGCCACCCTACCCGGCTCAGCGTGCCGTAGGTGGTGATGATGAGGTCCTTCTGCTCCACCTCGCTGGCAGGGAGCGCCTGGAGCTCCGGCGTGGGCATCGCCGAGGGGTGCGCGACGAGGAACGTGAGCTCCGGCGCCCAGCGCGCCAGCTCCGCCTGCCAGTTCGCGAGCAGCGACGCCGGCGCGACGAGCAGCGACGGGCGCAGGCCGCCGCGCCGGGTGTGCCGCGCGAGCAGCGCCAGCGTCTGCAGCGACTTGCCCAGGCCCATGTCGTCCGCGAGCAGCCCGCCCAGCCCCAGCCCGGTGACGAGCGAGAGCCACTCCACGCCCGCCCGCTGGTACGGGCGCAGCGCGGTCGCCATCTTCGGGGAGAGCTCGGAGAGCTTCTTGGCCTCGGGGCGGCGGAGGTCCTCGAGCAGCTTCGCCAACCACGGCCCGGCGACGACCTTGGACCACTCGTGCTCGACCTCGGGGACCGTCTCGTCGCCCAGCGCCACGCCCGAGAGCAGCCGCATCCCCTCCGCGAAGGAGAGCTCGCCGTTCGCGGTCGCCTGCTCCACCTTCTTCCAGTGGGCGAGGACCTCCTGGAGCTTTGCCTGGTCGACCTCGACCCACTTGCCCTTCACGAACACCAGCGAGGCGGAGCTCGCCGCGAGCTTCTTCCACTCCGCCTCGGTGAGCGCCTGGCCCTCCACCGTGAGCCCCACCTTGAAGTCCAGCAGCGCGTCCGTGCCGAGTCTGCTCTTCGCGCTCTGCCCCACGCTCACCGTCACCTGCGGGCGCGGCGGTCTCTTCGCCTTCCACCAGTCCGGGACGCGGACGATCACGCCCGAGGACTCGAGGACCGGCAGCTCCTTGAGGAAGGCGTAGGCCTCGTCCGGCGTCCACGCCTGCGGCTGGAAGAGCTCCTTCGAGTCGAGCAGCTGCTTCACCAGCGCGCTCTGCTGCGACGCGCGCTGCAGCGGTTCGAAGAGGGAGAGCAGCTTCTTCGGCTGGCCCTCGTACTCGGTCAGCGCCTGCGCCAGCGGCACGTGCTGGACCTTGGCCTTCTTCGAGACGTGCGTGGTGTACGTGGCGAGGAAGGCGAACGGCGTCTCCTCCGAGGCCTTGTTCTCCGCCAGGTGGAGGTAGACGCGGCCGACGAGGTTCCAGACCTCATGCTTCGAGTGGAGGTACTCCGCCGCCGTGCCCGGGTACTCACGCAGCTGCGCGCGGCAGGCCTCCTCCAGCTGCTCCCAGAGCGCGCGCAGGGCGTCCACGCTCACGTACTCGGCGCCGAGGATCGGTGGCGCGGCGTGCGCCATGGCCTGGAGCTGCTCCTCGGGGACGGGGACGGTGAAGCTCGTCCGCTGGCCTTCGAGATCCGGCAGGGCGCAGAGGCCGGTCATGTAGCTGTGGCCGAGCTCCCGGAAGTACGCCAGGCCGGGCGGGAGCTGGGCCTGGACCTCCACCGCGCCCAGGTGCAGCACGCCCGCGCCGGGGCCCGCCTCGAACGCCTTCTGCACCCGGGACGCTACGGCGCGAGCGAGCGGTGGCTGGCCGTCGTCCGACTGGCCTGCCGGCGCGGGGATGAAGCGCGGTAGGCCGTCCGGTGCCACGGCCAGCGTGAGCTCGGCGGTCTCTTCAGAGGGTGCGGCGGCAGCGGACATGGCGCGCGCGTTTAGCACGGGCGCCCCTCGACTTCGCTCGGGGTGAACGGAGGGACCACACCGGGCCCGTGAGTGGGCGCCAGGCTTCTTGCGACGATGCGGGCAATGCGCTTGCTCGCCTGCTGGATGCTCTGCTGCGCGCTGCTGCTCCCGGGCCGGTCCCTGGCGATCGCGCCGGAGCTCCCACTGCCCCAGCTGGGCCAGCAGATCTGGGCCAACGCGCAGGGGCTGCCCCAGGCCACGGTCTACGGCATGGCCCAGGGGAAGGACGGCTACCTCTGGCTCGGCACCGAGGAGGGGCTGGTCCGCTTCAACGGAGAGCACTTCGAGGTCTTCAACCGCTCCAACACGCCCGCCATCCCCTCCAACCGGATCCGCACCGTCCACGTGGACGGCAACGGTGACGTCTGGTTCGGCACCCAGACGGCTGGGCTGGCGCGGCTGCACCAGGGCACCTTCGAGCGGATGGGCGAGGCCGAGGGGCTCACCAGTCAGCGCATCCGCGCGGTGCGCAGCGGCCCCTCGGGCGCGGTGTACGTGGGGACCGACGACTCGGTCTGGCGCTGGCGGAACGGGAAGTTCGAGAAGCTGCGCGAGCTGGACACGGTCCGCGCCGTGTACGAGGCGCGCGATGGCACGGTCTGGGCCGGCTTCGACCAGGGCGTGGCGCGGCTGCAGGGCGGCGTTTGGCAAACCTGGACGCGCGCTGAAGGGTTGCCGTATCGGATGGTCACGGACATCGCCGAGGACAGCGCCGGGAAGATCTGGCTCAGCGTCCGGGATGGCAGCGTGATGGTGTGGGACGGGACGTCGTTCCAGCTCCCGATCCAGGACAAGCTGGACGGCGTCCACGGGCTGCTCTTCGACCGCCACGGCGCCCTCTGGCTGGCGACCAACGCGAGCGGGCTGTGCCGCTTCTACAAAGGAAAGCTCGAGGTCCGCGCCAAGGCGCAGGGGCTGAGCGACGACGTGGTGCTCAGCGTGCTCGAGGACGTGGAAGGGAACGTCTACGCGGGCACGGTCGCCGGCGGACTGAACCAGCTTCGCGAGCCGAAGTTCTCGGTCTTCGGCGCCTCGGAGGGACTGGCGGACTCCAAGGTCTGGGCGGTCTTCCAAGACAGGCAGGGCGCGCTCTGGCTCGGCACCGCCTCCGGGCTGGACCGGATGGACCTGGCCACCGGCACCGTCACCCATGAGCCCGGGCTCACCGGGGCGATCTACGCGGTGCTCGAAGACCGTGAAGGGACACTGTGGGCCGGCGGCGGCTCGATGCTGGGGCGCAAGGTCCCGGGCGGGGCGTTCGAGGAGGTGCAGGAGCTGGGCGGGGTGAAGCCCGGGCTCGTGTACTCGATGAACGAGTCGGAAGACGGGGTCCTGCGGATCGGCACCTCCACCGGGCTGTACACCCGGGAGCGCGGGGCCTGGAGCTTCCTGCGCACGGACCCGCCCGGCCCCATCCTGAACCCGCTGCGCGACATCGCCCGGAGCGCGAACGGGGACGTCTGGCTGGCGACCGCGAACGGCGTGAAGCGGGTGCGCGACGGTCAGCTGACCCGCTTCACCACCCAACACGGGCTCCCCAGCGAGTTCGCCAAGTGCCTCTTCCAGGACTCGCAGCGCGTGCTCTGGGTCTGCACCGATGGAGGGCTGGCGCGCTGGTTCCCCGAGCTGGAGCGCTTCAAGGCCATCACCGCGCGCGACGGGCTGTTCGACGACACGGTGCTCCGCGTGCTCGAGGACCGCGACGGGTTCTTCTGGTTCACCTCCAACCGGGGGATCGCCCGGGTGCCCCGCGCCGAGCTGGAGGAGTTCTTCCAGGGCCGGCGTCCGCGGGTGAGCGCGCGCTCCTTCGGTGAGTCGGACGGCCTGCGCAGCGTGGAGTGCAACGGCACTTCCTCCCACTCCGGGCTTCTGGCGAAGGACGGGCGGCTCTGGTTCCCCACCCTGCGCGGCGCGGCGGTGATCGATCCGCGGCGCTCCGTGCTCAACACCGTGGTGCCGGCGGTGCACCTCGCGGAGCTGCAGGCGGACCACGAGCCCCAGGCGCTCGCCAAGGGGCTGGCGCTGCCGGCGGGGACGCGGGACCTGCTCTTCCGCTACGACGCGACCAGCTTCGTGGACGCCGCGAAGGTGACCTTCAAGTACCGGCTGGAGGGCTTCGACCGCGGCTGGGTGGAGGCGGGCCGGCGGCGCGAGGCCTTCTACACGAACCTCCCTCCCGGCGATTACCGCTTCCGGGTGATCGCCGCGAACAACGACGGCGTCTGGAACGAGGAGGGCGTGGCCCAGGCCTTCACCCTGCTCCCCTTCCTCTACCAGACGCTCTGGTTCCAGCTGCTCTGCGCGGCAGGCGTGCTCGGGCTGCTCGGCGCGGGGTACTCCACCCGCCTGCGCTACGTGCGGCGGCGGGAGGTGGAGCTCTTGCGCCACAACCAGGAGCTGGCCCAGGCGCTCGGCGCCGCCCGCGAGGCGGTGAAGCTGAAGAGCGAGTTCGTGGCCAACATCTCCCACGAGCTGCGCACGCCGCTGAACGCGATCATCAACCTGCCCGCGGGGATCCTCGAGCAGTTCCACCCCGCCCTCCAGGCGGAGTGCACCGCCTGCTCGGCGGCCTTCCAGCTCGAGAAGGACGAGAAGGTGGCGCCCGAGACGCCCTGCCCGGACTGCGGCGCCGGGCCGCTCAAGGAGGTCGAGGGCCACGCGCTGCGCGGCAATCCGAACCCCATCGTCCGGCACCTGCGCTCGCTGGAGCGCTCCGGCCGGCACCTGCTCGCGGTCATCAACGACGTGCTCGACTTCAGCAAGCTCGAGGCCGGACAGCTCAACCTCCAGCTGCGCGAGCTGGCGGTTCGCAACGTCTTCGACGAGGTGCTCGAGACCTTCCGGCCGATGTGCGAGAGCCGCGGCGTCCGCATCGAGGCCGGGGCGACGGAGCTGATGGTGAGGGCGGATCCGGTGAAGCTGTCGCAGATCCTGATCAACCTCGTCGGCAACGCGATGAAGTTCTCCCCCAACGGCAGCCAGGTGGAGCTCCGCGCCCGCGCCGAGGGGGCCAGCTGCGTGATCTCGGTGATCGACCACGGGCCCGGGATCGCCCCGGAGCATCAGCAGCTGATCTTCGAGAGCTTCTCGCAGGTGGACGGGAGCCAGACGCGCCGGCACGGCGGTACCGGGCTGGGCCTGGCGATCACCCGGAAGCTGGTGCTGCTGCACGGCGGGGAGATCTGGGTGGAGAGCAAGCTCGGCGAGGGCGCCACCTTCAACGTCCGGCTGCCGATCGAGGCCGGCCAGGAGGCCCTGCCGCCGCTCCCCGAGGCCGCCGATGGGCCCGCCTCCGGCCCGGTGGTGCTGGCCGTGGACGACGAGCCGGTGGCGCTGGAGACGCTCAGGCTCACCCTCGCCCCGCTCGGCGTCCGGGTGATCACGCTCATGGATCCGCGGCAGATGATCGCGGCCGTGCAGGAGCAGTCTCCGGCGCTGATCATCCTGGACGTGATGATGCCGCGCATCTCCGGGCTGACGCTCCTGCGCGAGCTGCGCGGCAGCGAGCAGACCAAGCGCGTGCCGGTGCTGATCACCAGCGCCTACGGCGAGAACCGGGAGCTGGCCACCACCTACGACGCGACGTGGCTGAGCAAGCCTTGGGAGCGCACGCAGCTGCTGGAGGTGGTGAAGCGGCTGCTCGCGACGCCCGAGGCGATGCCGCCCGCGAAGGGCAAGGACGGGGGAACAGAGGCCCCCCGTTCACCTCGAGCGTAGGCCGTCAGGCCGTAGTCGAGAGGCGGCACCGAGCTCGAAGCGGCGCTTAGGAGGCCACAAGCTTGGGTGCTGCCTCTCGACTACGCGCCTACGGCGCTACGCTCGAGGTGAACGGAAGGGAGTTTCATCCCTGATTGATCCGCCCAGCGGGCGGCCCTCGACTTCGCTCGGGGAGACCGGTGGAGGGGACACGTGCGCCCCCGCGGCTTGAGAGCGCTCCTGCTTCCGGAGTAGAGCCGCCTTCGTGAAGCTCCGTCTGGCCACCCTGCTCTGCCTCCCCCTCGCCTGCCATTACTCGAACGAGGTGGGCCGCTTCCCGCCCGAGCCCGAGCCGGTGGCGGACAGCGGGACCGTCGCGGTGGACGCCGGCTGCGTCCCGCTCGTCTGCGACAAAGCGGTGCACGCGTGCGGGCAGTTCCCGGACGGCTGCGGCGGCACCTACGACTGCGGCGCCTGCCTCCCTTCGTGCAGCAACGGCGCGCGCGATGGGCAGGAGAGCGACATCGACTGTGGCGGCTCCTGCAAGCCGTGCGCGGTCACGGCGGCCTGCCGCGCGACCCCGGACTGCGTGTCGACCGCCTCCTGCATCGCGGGCGTCTGCATGCAGGGCCGCTGGCACCCCCGCGCGCCGATGCCGACGCCGCGGACCGGCGCGGTCGCGGTCGCCGTGCCCTCTGGCCTCATCTACGTGATGGGCGGCTCGCGCTCCGGCGGGCCTACCAACACCGTGGAGATCTACTCGCCCACGGCCGACACCTGGAGCAAGGGCCCGTCCATGCTCGACCGGCGCGCGGGCTTCTCCGCGGTGCTGGGAGCAGATGGACGGATCTACGCGATCGGCGGAACGTCCACGACGCAGGACGCAGGCTCGGCCCTCACCGCGGAGGCGCTCGACCTGACGACCCACGAGTGGACGCGGCTGGAGAACCTGCCCCAGCCCCGCGAGCACGCCGGCAGCGCTGCGCTGCCTGACGGGCGGATCGTCGTGCTCGGCGGGATCGACTGGAAGATCGACTACGGCCGGATCTACGACTCGATGGCCGCGTACTCGCCCGACGCGGGCCACTGGTCCACGCTGCCGAGCCTGATGCTCAACGCGCGCTTCGACCACGCGGTGCTCGCCTTGGGCGATGGCCGCCTCGCGGCGTTCGGGGGCTCCACCTCCTTCGCCGAGCTCTCCAACCGGGCCGAGGTCTGGTCACCTGCCCCGCCGCTCTGGTCCAGCCTGCCGGCGATGCCTGACTACCGCTACGCGTTCTCCGCGACGAAGGGTCCGGACGGCACCGCGTACCTGCTCGGGGGCTACCTCGGACAGTCGCTGGCGCTCACCTGTGACGTCTTTCATCCCGCGTCGGGCAAGTGGAGCTCCGCCGCGGGTCCCACCCCTCGCCAGAGCCCCGCCGTCGCCACGGCGCCGGACGGGCGGATCTGGACGTTCGGTGGCACGGCGAACCAGGACTACTCGGACCTGACCGAGGTGCTGACCCCTTAGCGCTTGGTACAGTCCCGCGCGGAAGTGAGCGACCCTTCGGCCCTCGAGAACCCGCTGGTCTACAGCGGCGCGAATTTCCGGTCCTATCTGCGGGCCGTCACCGCGCTCGGGTACGCGGACGCCGTTCGGCCGCTGATCTCCGCCCAGACGCGCGACTTGATGGCGGACCCTCCGCACCGCTGGGAGTGGAGCGAGCGGGCGACGAAGGGCGTGATCGAGCTGATCGACGGCGTGGCCCAGTACGCCTCCGACGTCGAGGCGCGCCGGCTCGGGCGCACGGTGATGAGCGACTCGATCGGTGAGTTCCTCAAGCCGGTGTTCCGCACGCTGATCTCCGTGGCCAACGCGTCACCGCCGCGGCTGATCCGCGAGCTGCCCCTGCTCAGCCGGAGCTTCATCCGCGGCGTCCGCTTCGAGGCGAAGGAGCTGGCGCCGAGCTCCTGGCAGATCGAGATCCACAACGGATCGCCCGTGCCGAGATCCACGCTCGTCGCCTGGGCCGGCGTGCTCAGCTTCCTCGACGAGCTGATGCCGCTCGAGGTCTCCGTGGTGCTCGGCAACTCCGGATCCACGGACCGGATCGGCCATTACCTGATGGAGTGGCGCCCGCGCTGAGGGCTCAAGGGCGCTGGAGGATCACCCACTGGATCCGGCAGTCCTCGCACCGCGCGCCGGTGCCTGGGCCCGTCCCCAGCCAGCCCTGCGCCTGCTCCAGCGTGAACGGCTCCCGCCGGAAGATGGAGGCGATCCGCTTGGCGCCCGGGGCGGCGTCGAGGAGGACCGTCTCCGGGACGGGCGCCGGGCCAGGACCCGCCGCCACCTTCGCCGCCTCCGTGACCCCGTGCGGGTGGAAGAGGTTCAGCGGCTGGCCTTCGCTCCCGCCGAGGATCATCAGGAAGCCCTCGGCCGGCGCGGCGTACTGGAAGCGGAGGAGATCCCCCGTGGCGACCGGCGAGCCGCTCACCGCCTTCCGCTGCGGGCCCGTCCCCCGGCCGACGTAGACCGTCAGCCCCTCCTGCTTGGCGAGCTTCGGCATCCCCTTCACCACGACCACCGCCAGCGCCACTGCCGCGCCGACCAGCATCAGCCGCAGCCACATGCTCCGGCCCCCGAGCGCGGACGGCCTTCCCTGCCCGGCTCGAGCGTCCGCGCGCAGGTGCGCGTCCGCCGCCCGCTGCAGCGCCTGGACGTAGTCGCGGCAGGAGGCGCAGCCCTCCACGTGCGCGCGCAGCTCCGGCGTCCCAGCGCCGCTCGCGGCGAACGCGTCGAGCGCCTCTGGCGGCGGGCAGCGCGAGCTGGGGAGGGGCTCGTCCGGCATCCTGCGCGGGTCTACCTCCACGCCGGTCACCTTGCGAGCGGCGCGCGCAGGACGTAGGACTCATCCCAATGCCCGCCAACGGACGCGCCGCCCGGATGAAGTCAGCTGGACCGACGATCGACGCCTACTTGAAGAAGGTCGAGGAGCCGGCCCGCTCCACGCTGCAGACGCTGCGCCGGCAGATCCACGCCGCCGCCCCCGGCGCCACCGAGCACATCAGCTACGGGATGCCCGCCTTCAAGCTGGATGGACACCACCTTGTCGCCTTCGCGTCCTTCAAGGCGCACTGCAGCTTCTTCCCCATGAACGCCACGCTGGTGCAGGAGCTGGCGCCGCTGCTGAAGAAGTACGGGACCTCGAAGGGGACCATCCGCTTCCCGGTGGATCAACCGCTGCCCGCGGCGCTGGTGAAGAAGATCGTCAAGGCGCGGGCTAAGCAGAACGCGGAGAAGTACGGGGCGTGAGAGGGGCAGGCCTACTGAGGGACCCACCCCCTTCAGGACAGTCCCCCGTTCACCCCGAGCGAAGTCGAGGGGCAGCTCGGACGTCGACTCTCGATCGCCCCTCGACTTCGCTCGGGGTGAGCGGAGGCGAAGCCGCCGTCACGCCCCTCGACTTCGCTCGGGGTGAACGGGGGGCGAGCCACGCGGCCTGAAGGGTTCACAGCCGCTCGGGGTGAACGGAGGCCCCCCTCACTCACCTCACGGCGTGCACGGGTGATCGGTCAGGTTCGTGCCGAACCCGGTGATCAAGTACGCCCGCGCCCCGCTCGCCCAGAACTTCTTCAGCACGTGCTCCGCGTGCGGCATGTCCTTGGTGTCGCAGACGAAGTTCTCGATCGCGGTGCGGTGCGTCTGGAAGTCCTCGTACTGGAGGAAGTCGTCCGAGCTGCTGGTGGAGGAGATGTGGCAGGTGCGGCAGCCGGGCTTCACGATCCCCGAGTACATCGCGGTGCCGTCCAGGCTGCCGTTCGCCTGGGACCAGCCGGTGGGCACGTACTTGTCATTCGCAACGGCCGTGGAGTCGGTCACCGCCTTCGGCGCGTACATGCCGTCGATCAGCGCGCTGATCGCCGTGGTCGGGCTGGTGAGCTTCACCATCGCGTTCAGCCGGCGCAGCTCGTCCGCCTGATCCGCCTGCTTGAAGCCCGCCACCGTGGAGTACTTGAAGCTGAAGACGTCGAACGGGAGGAACTTCGCCGCGCCGGAGACGGAGTGCGTGGAGGTGCTGTAGTTGGCCTTGATGCCGTGGCAGCTCAGGCAGTTGTTCGGGATGGACTTGTGCTTCCCGGTGCTGTCGAGCGCCGCAGTCTGGGCGCGCACGCCGTTCGCCCCGTACACGATGAAGCGCACGCTGTTGGCGGTGTTCGCCGGGGGCTCGTAGACCATTGCCACGGTGGCGAAGGGGCCGTTGTGGGCGACCGCGTTGGCCAGCACCGTGGTGGGGTTCTGGCCGAAGCCGGCCGCGCCCGGGGTGGCGCTGTAGTTCTTCACGTAGCAGGCCACGCCGATGAACGGCGCCGCGGTCGGCACGAAGTACTGCTTGCAGTGCATCTCCCGGCCGATGCCGAGATCGCCGTCGTTGTAATAGGTGGCCGTGACCTCACCGCTCGGGAAGCCGTACTTGTTCTTGAAGTCGGTCAGGGTGAGCGGGGCGCCGGTGACCAGGTAGTAGAGCTCGGTCTCGCCCACCGAGATGTCCCCCTTGAAGCCGAGGTAGTCGCGGAGGGCGGGCGAGTCCACCGGGCTCGGCTTGGTCGAGACGATCATGGAGCTCTGCTTCCCCAGGCCAGCGCACTCGGTGCCGATCACGCTCCACGGGTCTCCCGCGGTGTAGTGCTCGCTGAAGCAGTCGGAGAAGGTGACGTCGTCGAACGTGGTGAGAATGCGATCCTCCTCGGGATCCTTGGCGACCGCCCGGAACCGCGCGAGCCCACCCTGCGGCCAACGGCCAGCCTGCGCTGAGGTCGCCACCGGCTTCGCGTCCACCGTCCAGTAGTAGAGCGGGTCGTCGCTGTTGGCGTAGGTCGGCGTGCTCTCGGTGGTGGCGGTGCCGATGAGCGCCCAGCTGGAGGCGAGGTCCTTGTCCGCCCCGGGGGTCTTCAGCACCTGCACCTGCACCTGCACCTGGATGTTCGGCTTGGCGTAGTACCCCTGGAACTTGAAGGACTGATTGACGACGGAAGAGGCGTTGTTGGTGGTCCCGTTGTGCGGACCGGTGATGCACGCGAGCGGCGCGAGCAAGGCGAGCGAGACGGCGAGCTGGTAGCGGTTCATGGTTCCTCCCGCCGCAAGGAACGTGGCCGCGCGGAGATCTTCCCGAGAGGCATTGACCTTTTCTCGGGAGTCCCCCGTTCACCCCGGAGGAGCATCCGTCCACTTTCATGGCAGGGCCGGCAGGCCCGTAGTCGAGGTCGCGAGCTCCTGAGCGCCGCTCAGCGCGGCAGCGCGTCGATCGCCGCCCCGTCGTGTGACGGGATGATCACCAGCGAGGGATCCCGCTCGTGGAGCCGGTGCAGCCGCCAGAGCGTCTGCGCCAGCGCGGACTGATCCGCGTCCGTCAGCGCGCTGAGCGGCTTGAGCTTGTGGCTCGGCAGGGAGATCGCGTCCATGGACCAGGCCGCGTCCCCCACCAGCAGCACGCGCTTCCCGGCGACCTGCTGCAGGAAGACGCCGATCGACCCCGGGGTGTGGCCCGGCAGCGGGACCAGCACCACGCTCCCGTCGCCGAACCAGTCGTGGCTCGCGGGGAAGTTCTCATAGGCCGGGCCATCCCACTTGAAGCTCTCTACGTTCGCGCCGCGGAGATGATCGGGCATGACGATCGGCTGAGCGCCTTCCCGCGGGTAGGAGGCGATCAGCTCCTGCTCGCCGGGGCCGACGACGACGCGCGGGTGATCCAACTCTTGAAGGCCGTTGGTGTGATCCCAGTGCGCGTGGGTGAGCAGGACGAAGTCGATCTTCGGCTCCTGCGCGGCCTTCAGCGCGGCGTGGAGGCTGGAGGTGCGCTTGAAGGCCAACGCCTGCCGCTCGAAGAACCCAAAGCGGGCCACCTGCGACTCCGCGTTCGACGCGAACGAGGCATCCACCAGGAAGTTGCCGCGCGGGTGCCGGACGAGGAACGCCGCGTGGCGGACCTCGATCGTCCCCAAGCACGACGCCTGGCCCGCGGCGGCGCAGCGAGGGGCGGAGGCGCTCGCGGTGCGCAGCGCCTCCACCGTCAGCTTCACCTCGCTCCGCGGTGCCGCCGCGAAGGTGTCCTCCGCGCCACTCCCCTTTGCCAGCGGCGCGACGAGACACCCCGAAGCCAGCACCACCCACGGAACCCCGACCAGCAACGCCACCGCGCTCAGGGCGAACCAACGTCTCTTCACGGGCGCCATTCCCTTCATCTGAGGGGGAGCCGCCCCCTGGCGCATCGGCCACTTGGCCTAGTCGGGGGCGTTTCTGACGGCGTGAGCTTATCTTGCGTGCACCTTGCGTGGCGGCCTCGGGTTAGCGCCTTCGTGCGCGCGTGGATCTACGCCTGTGTCCTGATGACCGCCTGGGTCGCCCGCGGCAGCACACCCCCTATGCGCACTTCCGCTGCAGACGCCGAGGTCGTGAAGCGACTGTTCCATCAACACGTTCCCGAGATCGCCGCCGGGACTGTCCGCATCCGCGCCATCGCGCGGGAGCCGCACACGGCTTCGAACCCGGGTCGGACGAAGATCGCCGTCTCCGCGGACGACCCGGAGCTGGACCCCATCCGAGCCTGCGTGGGGGAGAACGGGGCACGAATCCGGAAGGTCGTCGAAGCCCTCCACGGAGAGCGGATCGACATCGTGCCCTGGGAAGAGGACGGGCCGAGGTTCGTCTGCAATGCGCTGGCGCCCGCCCAGGTCCAGCGCATCGTCGTCGACGATGTGATGTTCCAAATGCTGCTCATCGTCGCCGACGACCAGCGAGAGCTCGCGTTCGGGCCTCGAGGGCTCAACGCCCGGCTCGCGGCGGAGCTGACCGGGTGGCAGTTGGTGATCCGCAGCGTCAGCGAGGAGATTGCCAAGAAGACGGCGGCCCAACGCTCGTTCAGCGCATTGAAGGGCATGACGCCGAAGCTCGCCGAAGCGCTCTACCAGTATGGCTTCGAGAACGTGGAGCAACTGGCGCGCGCCCACCCTGATGAGCTCGCCGAGGCGGGTGGCCTCGACCACGCGGCGGCCCTCCTTCTTCAGGAGCGGGCCCGCAAGCAGGTGACTGCGCCCTAGGTTTTAATAATCCACGCGCGCACCCCCCACTCTCCCTCTCCAGAGAGGTGAGACATGCGTTGGGTGGGAGTGCTGATCATCTGTGCCGGCTGTTCGGGCGTCGAGCCGTCACCCGTCGACTCCGGGGCACAGGAGCCACGAGACGGCTCGGTGAGCGTGGACGGCGGAGTCACGGACGCGGGCGTGGTCAGGAGCGAGGACGGGGGCGTCTGCGCCGCCGGACCTGAGAACACGACAGCCGCATGCAGCGATGGCTGCTCGAATGACGGCGACCGCTTCGCCGACTGCAACGACTACGACTGCTGCGGCGCGCGCAGCTGCCCCGCCAATACCGCGTGCGGGGCCCGCAAGCCCACCGGCTTCGAGGCCACCAAGGCCGCCTGCATGAACGGGCTGGATGACGACGGGGACGGACACAAGGACGGAGAGGACTTCGGCTGCTGTCAGCTCACCAGCCCCTCGGCGTGCCCAACGACGTGCGACGTGCAGCCGTTCGCGCTGACCGTCTCAGGCGCGACCGCGACCGGGACGACGATGGCCACCTTCGTGGATGCAAAGCCCGGCATGTGGCAGGCCAACCCCGCCACGGAGCAGCTCGTCTACTCGGAGGAGAACTACCGGAGACACTCGCGCGAGTTCGGCCTGCGCTTCACGCTGCCGCCCCTGCCCGGCTCCGGGTTCGTCGCCGCGGTGGAGGTCTCGATCACCGCCTCGGCGAAGGCGACCTGGAACGCCTTCCTGCTCGACCCCGCGTTCGGCGGCAGCGTCTGCAAGGTCGGCGCGTCCGCGTTCGGCCTGAGCATCGCGACCTCGGATCACCCCACGTTCCGCTTCACGCAGCTGGGGTTCCCGTATCCGGATCTCTGGCAGTCCGGGAGCACGGTGACGCTCCTGATCGCCCAGGCGGGAGAGGACGTCTCCGCACTGCCCGACACCGCCGAATTGGAGATCCGGTACAAGCACTGACACGGCTGTCGCCTCGAGCGGGGCCCTGCTGCAACCGGGGGACTGGCCTCTGAGAGAATGGAGGTGCCCGCTCGGCGGCACCTCAGATGGATGAGACTGCACAGCTCAAGTCTGCGATCCAGGAGCTCCTCGCCGAGCGCGCGCGGCTGAACGAGGCGCTCGAGCTGCGCAGCCGCGAGGAGCAGGAGCTGGAGAGGGCCACGGTGGGCCCCCTGCACGCGACAGTCGCCGCGCTGACGAAGAAGGTAGTGACCGCGCGGGTGGACGCAGCCATGAGCGAGCAGCGCGCGCTCGAGCTCGCCATCGGCGCAGGCTCTGGCGGCGCCGCCTGGATCGCCCT
Source organism: Myxococcaceae bacterium (assembly GCA_044229415.1). Lineage (GTDB taxonomy): Bacteria > Myxococcota > Myxococcia > Myxococcales > Myxococcaceae > JBGATB01. The sequence goes on from JBGATB010000004.1 coordinate 156,522, forward strand.
GCAGAAGAGCCTGGCCTTTGGCCTCGGCTTCGGCGGGCTGGTGTACCTGCTTTTGAGCCTGCTCATGGACGGCCCATGAGACTTCCTGTGTCAACCCCAGCGTCAAGCTGCGAGCTTCTGGGCGCCGGCGTGACGGGTGAGATCGTAGGGAGTGTTGCTGGTCCAGGCGCGCCACAGAACGCGCGCCCAGGCGCGAGCGACGATGCGAACCGCGTGCGGATGATCGCAGCCACGGCTGCGAGCTCGGCGGTAGATGTCAGCGGCCCAGGCCGACGAGTGCCGAGAGTTGTCGGCCCAGGTACAAATGGCATGGCGCAAACGATGGTTGCACGCCCAGCGGAAGGTGACGCCGCGCGACTTCCCGCTTTCGTGGGTGACTGGACAGATGCCGGCCTCGGCCGCGAGTTGGTCCTCAGAGAGGAAGCGCTCTCGAACGTCACCCAGCTCGGCGACGATCTGCGCAGCGTTAATGCGGCCGGCTCGAGGGAAGGACATGACAATCTTTCCCTCAGGAAGTTGCGCGACCTCGTGCTCGATGCGCGAGCTCAGAATCGCCAGCTGAACGACGACCCGCTTGATGATCGTCGCGAGGCTCTTGGCGAGTTCTCCCTTCGCTTCGGACTCCAGAGGGCCGGCGAGTCCCACGGGAGCGGCGCGAAGTCGGACGAGAAGGTCAGCGGCAGGTCGGCGACCGCAGTACTGGTGCTGGGCGAGGAACGACGCAAGCCGCTTCTCGCCGAGGCGTTCGGCGCTCTCGGGAGTCGGGTAGCGCTGGATAAAGTCGAGCGCGATCGCCGAGTCGATCTCCGCGAAGATGGAGACCGCGCCCGGCCAGAAGCTCTCGAGCAAGGATCGGAGTTGATTGGCCAGCGAGATGCGCTCGGCCACCAGATCATCGCGAGTGCGCACCAGCGCCCGCAAGGCCTTGAGCGCATCGGACTGCGGCGCAAGCCTGCGGAAGCGATGGCCGTCGGTTCGCAACACGTCCGCCAGGAGATACGAGTCACCGGCATCCGACTTGCCGCCTGCAGCGCGGTAGCGTGGCCGACACGCTTTGACGACATTGGGATGAATCGGAACCACCGGATGCCCGGCATCGATAAGCGTGTCGATGATGAGTCCAGAAGGCCGCTCAACGGCGATCGCGAGATCACCGCACGCGCCATGCCTGGCCAGACGCCTCTTCAGCTCAGCGAGCCCGTCCGCGTCGTGCTTCGCCTCGAAACTCTCCACGACCTTCCCAGCCTCATCGATCACGCAAACAGCGTGAGAGGACCCACCCCAGTCCAGACCAGCGAACAGCTTCATGCAGAACCTCCAGGTGACGGGTTAACCTCGACCGTGCTGGGTGGACCTGCGGGATGCTCACTGACCGGCGCTCCGGGCTTCAGCTGCCCTGGCGCTACTTCCTGTAGCCCGTCGGTACCACCCGGCACTTTCCACGCTGCAGGTCTCATGAGGGCTCTCGAGGAGCGAGCACGCCCGGCAGTCGTGGAAAGGGCACGGCGAAGTCACGGCGAGCGGAAGCTACGTCGTGACTTGGACCGGGAGGTACACCAGTGAGCACCGCGGGCCACGAGCTCCGGTCCGCGTTGGAGCAGCTCCAGAGCGAGGTGAAGCAGCTTCGCGAGGAGGTGGCCCGGGGGCTCGACTACGAGGCGCTCGGAGCGCGCGTTCGCGACGAAGAGACGGCGCTGCAGGAGCGCACGCGTCAGCTCGAGCAGGAGCTCGACAAGCACCAGGCCAGCCTCGAGCGTTCGAGCGAGAAGCAGTCCCTCGCGTTGCAGGCGCAGCCCACAGACGCCGGGGGCAACCTGGGTCAGGCGTTGGGCCTGCTCGCGGCGACCGCGGTCGGGCTGCTCGCCAGAGAGTTCACCCTCCGGTTCGGGAGCACGGGGGCCTTCTTCACCGGGGTGTCGCTGTTCGCAGGGAGCCTGCTGGTCCACCCCGCGGCCCGCAGCTACATCCGCCGAAGGGTCTTCAGGCGCTGAAGGGCCCTCCCGGAAATGGCCCATCCCTGCAACGCGGCTTGACGCAACCTGAATGTGTCACCCGCGACAATGGGTGAATTCGGGGGTTTCTGAATGGCTTGGTCGCCGGTTCGGCTCGGAACAGAGGGTTTGCTGGGGAAGTGGGCGCGCGCGGCGAAGGTCGCCCCGGCGGCTGAGCACACGCCTGCGCCCGGGTGGATCCGCGCCAAGTCCGAGGCGGCGGTCCTGGACGGCTTCGCCAGCGTGCCCGGCAACCAGCCCTCGGTCCGGTTCGCGGGCCACCCGGATGCGCCGCTGCGTCCCCTGGACCAGCCCGAGTGGATGGGCGGCCCGCTGGTGAAGCAGGGAACCATCATCTCCCCGGACCCCTCCATCCCGTGGATGAGCCGCTCCACCTTCAACGCCTCGCCGATCGTGAAGGACGGCCAGCTGTACACGCTCTTCCGCGCCGAGGACATGACGGGCGACGGCAAGTGGTTCGGCACCTCCCGGATCGGCCTGGCGCGCAAGACGGCGGACGGCTCCTGGGAGATCCGCGAGCAGCCGGTGCTCGGCCCCACCGAGTGGTACGAGTCGCTCGGCGGCCTCGAGGATCCCCGCGTGGTCCAGATCGGCGACAAGTACCTGCTCACGTACACCGGGTACCGCTACGAGGATCAGACGGCCCGGCTGGCCTGGGCCGTCTCGGACGACCTCATCCACTGGGAGAAGAAGGGGCTGATGCTCCCGAAGTGGCGGAACCCGGAGGAAGAGAAGCCGCAGTGGAGCAAGTCCGGCGCGATCGTCCCGCAGAAGGTGAACGGCGAGTACCTGATGTACTTCGGCGACAAGAGCATGTGGCTCGCGCGCTCGAAGGATCTGGAGCACTGGACCGTGGACCCGGAGCCGGTGGTCAAGGCGCGGCCGGGCTTCTGGGACGGGATCATGGTGGAACCAGGATCCGCGTGGGTGGACAAGAAGGGCATCCATCTCGTCTACAACGGTGACGCTCCGCCGCACGGCTACGCCGCGGGCGAGCTGGTCTTCTCCACCAAGAACCCCACCGAGGTCCTCCGCCGCTCGGACGGGCCCATGATCCGCGTGGATCAGGACTGGGAGAAGCAGGGCCAGGTCGGGAACGTGATCTTCGTGGGCGGGATGGCCTTCCACAAGGGCGACGCCTACGTGCTCTACGGCGCGGCGGACGACAAGATCGCCCTCGCGGTGGCTCCGCTGAGCAGCGGGAAGAAGCCCTACGCCAAGCTCGCGGCCGCCGCAGGGCTGGGCACCGCCGCGGTCGTGGGAGGCCACCACCTGCTCCAGCGCGAGGAGCCCGCGGCGCCCGTCCCGGCGGATCCGGCGAAGTCCGAGCCTACCGCGCTCTGGAGCTGAGCCGCGGTCAGGCCTTGCCGAGCCCCGCCAGCGAGCCGCCGCCTTCGATCGCGGTGGTGGAGAGCGCTGGGACCTTGTCGAAGAACTCCACCTCGCCGCTGGTGAGATCGTAGACGGCGGGGACGACCGCCAGCCAGCCCTCCTCCACGAGCGACTCGATGAGCGCGCTGCCGTGCCGGAGCTGATCCGCCCCGCTGCGCGCGTTGGCGCGGGTGGCGTGGCGCAGGACGAGGTCGGGGGCCACCTGCGCCTCCTCCTGCAAGCGAACGAGGTCCTCCACGTGGGGGCGGATCCGCTCGGTGATGCTGCGCAGGTTGCGCGAGTTGGGGGTGTCGCCGTTGCGGATGCTGTCGCAGGTGGCGGTGACCGCGCCGCACTGGGTGTGGCCCATGACGATGACCAGCCGCGTGCCGAACTGCGCGGCGGCGAACTCGACCGAGCCGATGCCGGAGGGGGCGATCACGTTCCCGGCGACGCGGACGACGAAGAGCTGGCCGAGCCCCTGATCGAAGACGAGCTCCGCGGGAGCGCGGGAGTCAGAGCAACCGATGACCACGGCGAAGGGGCGCTGCCCGCCGCCGAGTCCCGGGCGCCAGCCGCTGGCGAGCTCGCTGGCGTTGGCGACGAAGCGCTGGTTGCCTTCCTTGAGGCGGCGGAGACCTTCTGCGGGGGGCACGGAGTCCGGGAAATTGAGGCGCGTCATGGCGGGCTGGCTGTAGCAGGCGTCGACAGGGATGCCAAGGCGAGGCGCGGTCATGGGGGACCGGAAGGTGCCTCGCTCCAGGGACGCTGTCGAGCGTCTCGTGGTAGAGGGACGCCCTATGCCGCAGCGCTTCGACTTCTTGGTCCTCGGTGGTGGTGTCGCGGGGCTCTCCTTCGCCCTCAAGGCCGCGCAGCACGGCTCGGTGGCGGTGCTCACCAAGCGCTCGCCGCAGGAGTCGAACACGTACTACGCGCAGGGCGGCATCGCCTCGGTGCTCTCCCCCGAGGACTCCTTCGAGCAGCACGTGGAGGACACGCTGGTGGCCGGCGCCGGCATCTGCAAGCGCGAGGCGGTGGAGGTGACGGTCCGCGAGGGCCCTGACCGCGTGAAGGAGCTGGTGGCGCTCGGCGCGCAGTTCAACCGCAACCCCGCCGGCGAGTTCGACCTCACCCGCGAAGGCGGCCACTCCGAGCGGCGGATCATCCACGCCAGCGACATCACCGGCCGCGAGGTGGAGCGCTGCCTGCTGGCGGCGTGCGACGACAGCGCCAACATCACCTTCTTCCCGGACACCACGGCGATCGACTTCATCCTGGACCGGAAGGCCGGCCAGGGCCCCAGCCGCGTGGTCGGCTGCTACGCGCTGATGCGCTCGGGGGAGATCGAGACCTTCGTCGGCCGGCTCACGGTGCTGGCCACCGGCGGCTCGGGGAAGGTCTACCTGTACACGACGAACCCGGACGTGGCCACGGGCGATGGCGTGGCCATGGCGTACCGGGCGGGCGCGCAGATCGCCAACATGGAGTTCTGCCAGTTCCACCCCACCTGCCTCTACCACCCGGAGGCGAAGAACTTCCTGATCAGCGAGGCGCTGCGCGGCGAGGGCGGGAGGCTGCGGCTCAAGAACGGCGAGCAGTTCATGGAGCGCTACCACAAGCTCGGCGAGCTGGCGCCGCGCGACATCGTGGCCCGCGCGATCGACGCCGAGATGAAGCGCACCGGCCACGAGTGCGTGTACCTGGACATGACCCACCTGGGCCGCGCGTTCGTGATGGAGCGCTTCCCGAACATCTACGCCACCTGCAAGGCCTTCAACATCGACATGGCGGTGCAGCCGATCCCCGTCGTCCCCGCGGCGCACTACCAGTGCGGCGGCGTGGTGACGGACCTCAATGGCCGCACCACCCTCCCCGGCCTGTTCGCGATCGGCGAGGTGGCGCACACGGGGCTGCACGGCGCCAACCGGCTCGCGTCCAACTCGCTGCTGGAGGGGCTCGTCTTCGGCCACCGCGCGGCCCGCACCGGCGCCAACGAGCTGGCGAGCGCCCCGGTGCCGCGAGATGACCCGCCGGGGTGGGATCCGGGCGCGGCGGTGGACTCGGACGAGAGCGTGGTGGTCACCCACAACTGGGACGAGATCCGCCGCTCGATGTGGAACTACGTGGGGATCGTCCGCTCCGGGAAGCGGCTGATGCGCGCGCGCCGCCGGCTGGATCTGCTCCGCGAGGAGATCCGCGACTACTACTGGCGCTTCAAGGTCACCCGGGACGTGATCGAGCTGCGGAACATCGCGGACGTGGCGCTGCTGATCGTGGAGTGCGCCACCCGCCGCAAGGAGAGCCGCGGTCTGCACACCACGCTGGACTACCCGAACCGCGACGATCACAACTGGAACAAGGACACCGTCGTCTCCCGAGAGCCATGACCTCCGAGCTCAAGAGCCTCTGCGTCTTCTGCGGTTCCCGCGACGGCAGCGCCCCGGCCTACGGCGAGGCCGCCAAGGCGCTGGGGACGCTGCTCGCCCAGCAGGGCATCCGGTTGGTGTACGGCGGCTGCCGCGTGGGGCTGATGGGCACGCTCGCCAGCGCGGCGCTCGCAGCGGGCGGCGAGGTGGTGGGCGTGCTGCCCCGGCCAATGACCGACCGGGAGCTCGCCCACATGGGGCTGACCAAGCTGCACCTCGTGGACAGCATGCACGAGCGCAAGGCCCTGATGGAGCGGCTGAGCGATGGCTTCATCGCGCTGCCGGGCGGCTTCGGCACGTTCGAGGAGCTGTTCGAGATCATCACCTGGTCGCAGCTGGGCATCCACCGCAAGCCGGTGGGGCTGCTGGACGTGGATGGCTACTTCGCCCCGCTGCGGGCGCTGGTGGATCACGGCACGGCGTGCGGCTTCATCTCGCAAGGGCATGGCTCGCCCCTGCACGTCGCCACCGAGGCGAGCGAGCTGCTCACGGCCATGCGCGCCTGGACTCCCCCCGAGGCCGGGCCGAAGTGGATCACCCGCGCTGAGACCTGAGGAAGCCGCGCCCGCCCGCCCCTGCTGCGAGCGGGCGAGCGTGCCTCTTCAGCGGTTGAAGGCGTCCGTCCGGCGGTCGTGGGCGAACTGCCGCGCCTGCGGATCGCGCGAGCGATCAGCGAAGAGCGTGCAGTGCGTGCAGGACCAGCCGGGCCAGCCGGCGCGGACCGCCTCGTTCAGGCAGCGGTCGTAGTGAGCGCAGTACAGATTCCGGTGCTCCTCCACCGCGCGCTCTAAGCCGAACGGGCCTGTGAGGGGCGTCGGGAAGGGTTCATGAGACAAGGTGGGGGTCCTCCTTGAGCTGCGTGGAAGACCCACCAACACGCGGAGCGAAACCGCATTTCCGACGCGAGCGGCGGCCGCTGATATGACTCATGCGCCGGGCTACTCGCCCGCCGCGGCGAGATTGGGCAAGCTCGCCCGCCGATGCCGCTCTCCATCCGCCCCGCCACCGCCGCCGACGATCACGCCGTGGGCGAGCTGCTGGTGGACGCATTCGTGGTCGCCTACGGGGCCAAGCTGCCAGGCACGCACACCGTGACCGAGCCCCGGAAGGCCGACCTGCGCAACGTGGCGAACAAGCGGGCGCACGGGCACGTGCTGGTGGCCGAGCTCGAGGGACGGCTGGTGGGGACGGTGTCCCTGTTCCCGCCCGGCTCGGCGCTGGCGCATACCTGGCTGCCGGACGCCGTGGATCTGCGCCTGCTCGCGACGGCAAGCGCGCTGCACGGCAAGGGGCTCTCCCGGGAGCTCCTGGATGCGGCCGAGGCCTGGTGCCGGGAGATCGGCGCGCGGCACGTCACGCTCAATGTCCGGGCGGGCGTGGACGGCGTGGCCCGGCTCTATATGTCCCGCGGCTACGTGCGGGATCCCCGCGGAGATCGGCTCGAGCTCGGGACCGTGCAGCTGGATGGGTACAGCCTGGCGCTGTGAGCGGGGCCCGCTTCTCCGTTTGGCTTGAGCGTGGTGCCGTAGGCACGTAGTCCTTCGGACTGACCTGAAACTTGCCGCGCCCCGATCAGCCCGAGCGAAGTCGAGGGCCCGCCGATCGTAGCGACTCTCGCTCGTGGGGCCCTCGACTTCGCTCGGGCTGAGCGGAGGGCTCACGTTTCTTGCCTTGCTCCGCCCAAGGGGCGGCGGCCTCACTACGCTCGAGCCGAACGGCCACAACTCCGCTCGCTATTCCTTCGGCCGCGGCTCCACCTCGGTCTGCTCCTCGTCCTCGGGCGGGAGGACAGTCTCACCGGTGCGGCGGCTGGGCAGCTCGAGCACGCTCTTGAGCTGGCGGCTCACCACCCGGAAGATCCCCTGCAGCAGCTCCGGGCGATCTGAGAGCAGATCCAGGAAGTCACGGCGCTCGATCACCAGCGCCTTCACGTCCGCGGCGGCGACCATGTCCGTCGGCCGCGGGGTCCCGTCGAGCAGGCTGACGTCGCCGAAGACCTCCTTCTCGCGCATGGTCATCACCTTCTCCCCGTGCTTGATCGCGTCCACGGAGCCCTCGGTGATGATGTAGAGCGCGTCGCCCGGGTCGCCCTCTGCGTAGATCCGCTCTCCCTTGCGGAAGGACTGCTCCTTCGCCAGCGCGGCGATCGCGGCCAGATCGTCCACGTCCGTCTGGGCGAAGATCTCCACGTCCTCCAGCGAGAAGAGCCGCTTCAGCGTGCTCTCGCTCATGTCGTCCTCCTGATGCGGCAGCGACCACAGCCGTAGGCCCCGCGCGAGCTGGCGCGCACAGGCGCGCACCACGCGGTCATCGCTGTGACAGAGAAACCCGAGCTGATCCGGCAAGCGCCCCGCAGCGCCGGGCGGGAGCTGGCGGTGGTGCGCCTCGGTCTGCTCGAGCACCAGCTCGAGATCCTGCTCGGGCAGCAGGTTCTCCAGCAGCTCCAGCGCGTACGCGCGGCGCCGCGGGTCCTGGCCCACGAGGTGCTGATGGACCCGGCGCAGAGACCGCGCCGGGTAGAGACAGCCCAGGAGCCAGAAGGAGATCTCGAACGCTTGGTCGAGCCGGTCCCCCACCACCCGGGTGAGCAGCGCGGAGTCCCCCAACCCGGCGCGCAGGTCCCGGAACGCCTCCACCAGCTTGCGGTACTGGGCCCGCCTGCGGCCGAGCGCCTCGCGCACCCGCGTGGCGTCCACCGGCAGCTCGGGCTTCTCCTCGCGCAGACGGGAGAGCGCCACGCCGATCCGGTAGTGCAGGAAGGCGTCGTCCTCGATGTTGGAGAACAGCAGCGCCGCCAGCGCCGCCTCGGTGCCGATCTGCCAGAGCACGCGGGGGAGCTGGTAGCGCAGCGCCGAGGCCTTGCTGCGGTCGTTGAGCGCGCTCTCCAGCTGCGGGACCACCTCGTCCCCCAGCGCCGCGAGCGTGGCGCGCGCGCTCTGCCGCTCCTCGCGCCAGGTCAGGAACGGGAGGATCTTCGGCGCCAGCCCCAAGTACCGCCCCTCCCCCACCGCGGAGATCGCCACGCGCCGCACCGTGGGATCCGGATCCTCGAGGTACGCCGAGAGCGCCCGCGCCCAGCGCGCGTCCTTCACCCGGCCCAGCACCCGCGCCACCTCGCGGCGCTCCACCACGCTGGCGTGCTCGCCGCGGTCCACCAATTCGCGCAGCGCCGCGTCCGCGGCCTCCTTCGGGCCGATCTCCGAGAGCGCGCCGATCGCGGCGCAGCGTAAGCCCACGTCCCGCGCGTCCAGCAGCGCCGGGAGGAGCGCCCGCGCCCGCGGGGCTGCCAGCTTCGCCAGCGCCCACACCGCCTCCGCGCGCGGCCGGCGCGCGCCGCTGGAGACGAGATCCTCGATCGCCCGGAGGTTCTCCTTGGCGTCCAGCGCCACGCTCAGGTTCACCGCCCGCTCCACCACGCGCTCGCTGCCGTGCGCGAGCAAGAGCGGCAGGTGCGAGCGCAAGGGCAGCGCGCCCTGCTCCATGAGGCTCACCGCGCGCAGCACGCGCTCGGGGTTGGGTGAGGCCAGCGCCTGCACCAGGAGGCTCTCCGTTGAGCCGTCCAGCGGTGCCTCCGCGCGCACGCCCGCGCCGTCCACCTGCTCCGCCAGCGCGCTCACGTACGAGCGGCGCATCCGCAGCAGCACCGCCAGCACCGCGGAGCAGAGCAGCACCAGGAGCAGCGCGGCGATCTCCGCGCTGGCGTAGCGGCCGGCGACGATCAGGAGCACGCCCCCCAGCGCCACCCCGCCCTTCTTCACCAGGCCGTCCATCGCGCCGCGCATGCCGTCGCGAATCGCGTCCGGGAGGGGCGCGTAGAGCAGCTGCGCCGCCACCGGGAGGATGGAGAGCGTGGCCGCGGACTGCAGCAGCGTCACCGCGTACGCCGGCCAGAGGCGGCTGTCGAAGAGCGCCCAGGCGCCCAGCGGCGCGAGCAAGAGCGGCACCAGCCCCAGGTACCGCAAGATCCCCAGCGACTTGAGCAGCCGCTCCGCGACGAGCAGCTGGAAGAGCACGCAGAAGACGCCCATCCAGAGCTGCACCTGACCGAAGAGCGCGGCGAGCTCGTTCTCGCCCAGCGAGGCCGCGGCGCGGGCCCGGAACAGGTAGTCCGCCAGCGGGTTGAGCACCGCGAACATGAGGACGATCGCCGCCAGCCCGCGCCCGTAGCGGTGTCCCGCCACGTAGCCCCAGACCTCCCAGCGATCTCCCAGGTGCCGCGATCTGGGGCCCAGCGTGCTCACCTGGTGGACGTGGACGCGGAAGGCCGCCGCCCCCACGAGCAGCATCGCCCCCGCGCCCGCGGCCAGCCCGCTTGCGCCGAACGTCCGGGCGATCAGCTGGGTGCACAGGCCGCCGACGATCGCCCCGCTGATGCCGATGCCCGAGAGCGCGGTGAAGGCCCGGCGCGCCTCGCGCGGGTCGAACGCCTCCGCCAGCCGCGCCCAGAAGCCGATGGACGCGTACGTCGCGAAGCCCTCGGCGAAGAGGTAGAGGAAGATCGGCGCGGGGCCCAGCCGCAGGCCGAGCGCCCCCGCCAGCAGCGCCGATGCGCCTGCGCCGATCACCGCCAGCGCGCTCGGGCCGCCGCGCGCCCCCGGCCCCGCGCGCGTGGCCAGGCCGGTGAACGCCGCCGTCAGCGCCGCGCTGCCCACGTAGAGGTACGGGAGCACCTCGGACGGGAACCGCCCCAGCACCGCCGCGTTCGCCGCGCTCTTGAGCAGGGTGATGCTGGCGACGAACGCGAACTGGTAGACCGCGGCGGGCGCCAGGCGGCGGACCCACTCGCGTTGCTCGAACCGGGACAAAGTGCGCGCACCCTATACGCAGTGGCGCCCCCGACGCACGCTGAGCGCCCCGTGCTCGACCGTCTCTTCCCGGGCACACTCCCGTCGGGCGGATAAATCGGGAATCAAGCGCCCTCCCCGGTCACCTCGAGCGTAGGCCGTCAGGCCGTAGTCGAGAGGCGGCAACCACGGTCAGCCTGCTACGGCGCTGACCTGAAGCTTGCCGCGCCCCGCTCAGCCCAAGCGGAGTCGAGGGCACGCCGATCGTAGGGCCTCTCGCTCGTGGGGCCCTCGACTTCGCTCGGGCTGAGCGGACGGCCTCACGTTTCTTGCCTTGATTGATCCGCCCAAGGGGACCACGGCCTCGACAGGCTCACAGCCTCTCGGGGAGACCGGTGAAGGTCAGTCCGGCTCCACCCGCAGCTCGGCCGTCCCCAGCGCGGAGGCGACGCGCAGCATGAGCGGCTCCTGCTCGCTTTGCAGCAGCGGGGCGCCGTCTGGCCGGGTCCGCGGGAACGTCACCTCGTACGCCACCCAGCGCTCGTCGAGGTACGGGTAGAGCGCGCGCAGCGCCAGCGTCGAACGGCCGAGCCGCCGGACCGAGACGGGTTCCGCCTCTCCAGCCAGGGTGACCATCGCCAGGCGCCACACGGAGTCCGGGTGATCGAAGTCGTCGTAGCGGCGATCCGAGACGAAGACGCCGAGGATGAACGCGTGCCCCGCTGCAGCGGCTGCCCGCTCCTCGGCGAGGCGCCGCTCCAGCACCGGCGGCGGCTCCGCGCGGAACGCCGCCAGCCGCCGGGCGCGCGCCTCACGCAGCTCCGCGGACTCGAAGGTGGCCGCGGCCAGCGCCCGGAGCTCCATCGCCAGGTCGAAGCGGTGCTTCTTCCCGCCGTAGACCGTGCCGTGCCCGGAGTAGCGGTCGAGGACCCGCCGGTACGCGCGCTCCTCGTCCGCGCTCGACACCCGCGGCGCCGAGCCGCCCAGCTGCGGCAGCGCGCAGGAGCAGAGCAGCAGGAGCCAGGGCGCGCGCACCGGGGAGAGATGGGCACTCATTGCGCGCGAAGCAGGCTGGACTGCGGGCGGGGCACGAAGTCCAGAACATGAGCTCGGTGCCGCCCCTCGACTACGGGCCCACGGCCCTGACCTGAAACCTGCCGCGCCCCGCTCAGCCCGAGCGAAGTCGAGGGCCCGCCGATCGTAGGGCCTCTCGCTCGTGGGGCCCTGATCCGCCCAAGGGGCGGCGGCCTCACTACGCTCGGGGAGAACGGGGGGGGAACCCTGGCTTGGGTCTAGAGACCTACGGGATGAAGTCCTTGCGCGTGAACAGCGCGGAGATCTTGTGCCCCTTGGCCTCGACCGCCTCGCGGCCGCCCTCCAGGCGATCCACCAGCGCGAAGGCGTGGACGACCTTGAGCCCTTCGGCCTCGGTGCGCTCGATCGCCTTGAGGGTGGAGGCGCCGGTGGTGACCACGTCCTCGAGGATCGCCACGGGGGCGCCGGCCTCGAGCGCGCTGCGCCCTTCCATCCACTGCCCCGTCCCGTGCCCCTTGGGCTCCTTGCGGACGATGAACGCGTGCAGCGGCTGGCCGGCCAGGTAGCTGGTGAGGCTGACCGCCGAGGCGAGCGGGTCCGCCCCGAGCGTCAGCCCGCCCACGGCGCGGACCTGCGGGGCCTTCTCCCGGATCGCGGCGAGGAAGAGCCGGCCGATCAGGAAGTGCCCTTCCGCGGTGAGCGCGGTGCGCTTGCAGTCGATGTAGAAGTCCGACTCCTTGCCGGAGGAGAGGGTCACCTTCCGCCGCTCGAAGGAGAGCTGGGTGAGCAGCTCGAGCAGCCGGGCGCGATCCCGCCCCTCCGCGGCCACTACTTCCCCTCCAGGAAGGCCACCAACTCAGACGAGTAGCGCAGCTGCGTGAGCAGCTCCGAGCGCTTGGCCTCATCCAGCGAGGCGAAGACGTCCGCGAGCAGGGCCAGATCCTGGTTGATCTCCCCCAGGCGCAAGGTGACGTCGTCCGCGAGCTCGTCCGCGTCGACCTCCTCCTCGTCGTCTCCTTCGGCCTCGGCCTCGGGCTCGGTGGCCGGGGAGCCATCCTCGTTCACCGTCTCCGGCGCGAGCGGGTCCTCGGTGAGCAGCGCCCGGTCCAGCATGTCCTGCGCGGCGGGGAAGAGGCGGCCGGCCTGCTCGAGCGTGACCTTGAGCTCGAAGAGCGCCTCCGGCGTGAGCGGGAGCGCGTGGATCGCCGAGGCGAGCGACATCAGCAGCGCGTCCTCGTCCGAGAGCTCCTCGTGGACGCGCGCCAGGACGCGCTCGCGCTGGAGGAACTTGAGCGCGGCCACGCGGCGGAAGCCGCAGACCAGCTGGTAGCGCCCTTCACCCGCGGGGCGGACGTCCACCGGGAAGAGCTGCCCGAGCCGGGCGATGTCCGTGGCGAGCGCCGAGAGGTCCCCCTCTTCGCGCATCCGGAAGGTGGTGTCCTCGTCCACGAGGTCGAGGGACAAGGTCTCGGGCGCGAGGCGACCGACAGGCCGGTCCTCTCCGCCCTCCTGACCAGAAGGGGTGACTTCGTCTTCGAGGTCCATCGGGGTGCCTTCCTACACCAGTTCGCGCGCGGGGGAGCGAAGAGATGCTCCCCCGGCGAACGGCGGTTACTTCTTCTTCTTCACCACGACCTTCTTCTTCGCGGCGAGCGCCAGGTTGGGCGGCTCCGGCGCCTTGGCCGGGAGCTTGGACGGCGGAGGCGGCGGCGCGGGCCGGCCCTCGGCCTTCTTGCCCTCGCCCTTGGCGGGCGGAGGCGGCGGGCGCGGCGGCGCGGCGCTGGCCCGGACCGAAGCGCGGGCGATGGCGCGCGGGCGGTCCCCGGTGGGCACGCGGCCAGGCTCGACCTCGCCCATGTCCACGCGGCCGCGGAAGGACGCGCCGTCCACGATGATCACCCGGGGCGCCCGGATGTCGCCGACCATGCGGCCTTCCCGGGTGAGCTCCACGCTCTCGGTGGCGTTGATGTTGCCCACCACCACGCCGCTGACGATGGCGTTCTTCACCGCCACGTTGGCCTTCACCACGCCGGACGGCTCCACGATCAGCGTGCGGCTGAGGGTGAGCTCACCCTCCACGCGCCCGCGGACGGTGAGGTCCTCGTCGCCGGTGAGCTTGCCGCTGATCAGGATGGATTGCCCGATCACGGTGTTGTCCCCTCCGGCTGGACTTGCCAGCTCCTTCGTCGCCATGGGCTAGCGTCCCTTGTTGTCCATGTCGACGTTGCCTTTGAAGCTGGCGCCGTCGGCGATGAGGATGCGCGGGGCCTTGATGTCGCCCACCACGCGGCAGTCGCTCTTGAGCTCGACCTTGTCCGTCGCGGAGATGTTCCCGGTCACCCTCCCGGCGATCTCGACGTTCTGGGTTTCGATGTCGGCCTCGACCACGCCGGAGCCCTCGACGAAGAGGCTCTCCTTGAGCGAGATCTTGCCCTTCACCGTCCCCTGGATGACGAGATCCTCGTCGCCGGAGATCTCTCCGTCGATGACGATGCTCGAACCAATCACCGTGTTGGCCATGGGTGCGCCTTATCCCCTCTGACTGCCTACTGCGTGTCCCTTCGCGAAGACGCGAAGGTTCAGATGTCGTCCGGCAGCTTCACGTCCATCTCGATCGAGCCGTTGAACACCGCGCCGTCCTCGATCACCACTCGAGGGGCCTTGATGTCCCCGGCGACCTTCGCGGACGCGTGGATCTCCACCTTCGACGAGGCGTCGATGTTGCCGCTCGCCTCGCCGTTGATGGTCAGCTCTTCGGCCCGGATGTCCGCCTGGACCTTGCCCGTGCCTTCGATGGTGAGGTGGTTCTTCAGGGCGATCTGCCCTTCCACCCTTCCTTCGATCACCAGGTCACCGCCGCCGGTCAGGTTTCCCCGGATGGTGATGCCCTTGCCGATGATTCCGGTCTGCTCGCCCTGCGCCATTGCGATCTTCCCCTCGGAGAAACTCACAGCGACTGGTGCGGCGGAGAGTCGGAAAACGGTAAATCAGAGATGTGCCGAGATCCAGCGGACGATGTCTGCAACCACCTCGTCCTTCCCGAGCTCGTTGAGCACTTCGTGTAGCATGCCCGGGTACTCTTTGAATTTTTTGTCCGAAGCGCCCAGCTGTTCGAAGAACTTTCGAGCGGCAGCGGGAGCCGCGATGGTGTCCCCGGAGCCGCAGAACACAAGCACGGGCAAAGTGATCGTCGGTGCGAGCTGCGGCACCTGGGCCTGCGCGGCCTGGGACTCGGTGAACCAGCGCGGGGTGGTGTTCCGGTTGTAGAGCGGGTCGTTGGCAGTGGCCTTCTGCAGCTCCGGGTCCGTGGAGAGCTGGCTCATCTGGATGCCGGTGGAGACGGGCAGCCAGGGGATGACCTTGCCCACCAGCTTGGCGGAGAAGACCTTCAGGGCCGGCGGGTCGATCGCCAGCTGGAAGTACGGGGAGGAGAAGATCGCCCCGGCCACGCCGCTGGGCTTCCGCTTCGCCAGATAGTGGGCGGACATCAGGCCGCCGTGGCTGTGGGAGAGCAGGAAGGTCTTGTCCCCCTTCGCCGCGGCCTTCACCCGGGCCCAGAAGAGGTCCAGATCGTCGATGTACTGCTCGAAGCGCTCCACATAGCCGCGCCGGCCGTCCGCCTGGCCGTGGCCCCGGTAGTCGAAGGCGTGGACGGCGAAGCCGGCCTTGGTCAGCGCGGCGATCGTCTGCTTGTAGCGGCCCACGTGCTCGCCGTAGCCGTGCACCAGCGCGATGTGGGCCTTGGCCGGCTCCGGGACCGTGGACTCCCAGAAGAGCCGCAGGTTGTCCTTGGCGCTGAAGAAGCCTTCGTCGTGACGCACCATAGGCGCACGACCTTAGCGATCCGCGGTGTCGACTCCCAGCATCTTCAGCTTGCGCAAGATCAGCTCGCGGCGGCCCTTCACCTCGTCCGGCTCGGACTCCTTGAGGGCCTCCAAGGCGCGCCTGTAGGTCTCCGCCGCCAAGCCGCGCTTGGAGGAGCGCTGATAGGCGTCCGCCAGGTGCTCGATGATCAAGGGCTCGCTGGGGGCGAGCTGATCCGCGCGCTGCAGGGTCTCCAGGGCGCGGGCGAACTCGCCTCGGCGGAAGTAGACCCAGCCCAGAGAGTCCAGGAAGGCGCCGCTGTCCGGCCGGAGCTCCAGGGCGCGCACGAGCAGCTTCTCCGCCTCTTCAAAGTCCCGCCCCTTGTCCGCCAGCGTGTAGCCGATGAAGTTGAGCGCCGCGGCGTTGTCCGGGTTCACCTCCAGGACCTGCCGCATCTGGGCAATGGACTTGTCGACCTCGCCCTTGCGCTCGTAGGCGGCGCCGAGCGTGAACATCAGCATCTCGTCCCGCGGGCGCTTGGAGAGCGCGCTGGTGAGCAGGGCGATCGCCTCGGCGAGCCGCCCCTGGCGCTGGTAGGTGGAGGCGAGCGCCTCGAACAGCTCGGGGGCCGGGCGGTCCTTGATGGAGGCGGTGAGGAACTTCTCCGCGTCCTTGGCGGCGCCGCTGCGCTCGAGCGCCCGCGCGTAGGCCGGGTAGAGCTGCACGTAGTCCGGCCGGTCGGACAGCCCCTGCTTGAACAGCTCGAAGGCGCGCGCGTGCTGCCCCGCCTGGGAGAAGGCCATGGCGCGGTGGAGCCGAGCCTCGTGGAACAGCTCGTTCTCGCGGGGGACCTCGGCGTAGGCGTCCGCGGCCTGCGGGAAGCGGCGCAGCTTCTCGTGCACCAGCCCGGCGTAGAAGGAGATCCGCGGCTCCTTGGTGCGGCCGCGGCGGGCGGCGTCCAGGACCTCGGCCGCGGCGGAGAGCTCGCGGGTGGCGAGGTAGGAGAACGCCACCTTCACCGCCAGCTCAGGGTCATCCGAGAGCGAGAGCAGCCGGTCGAAGTAGGCGCGGGCGCGCATCGCCGAGCCGAGCTTGAGCGCCAGGCGCCCGGCGGCGAGCAGCACCTCGCGGTTGTCCGGGTCCAGCTCCAGCGCCTTGGAGAAGGCCTCCTCGGCGTCCGCCTCGCGGTGGGTGGTGTCGAGCAGCTGCGCCAGGGCCACCCAGGAGTCGAAGTCGCCGGGGTCACGGTCGATCGCCTTGCGCAGGAGCTTCTCGGCGCGGGCGTGATCGCTGCGCTCGGCCAGCGCCATGCCCAGCCGCTTGAAGCCCACCGGCTCGCCGGGGACCGCCTCGCCCAGCTCCTCCACCATCTTCACCGCCTCGTCCGGCTGGTTCAGCTCCAGGTGCAGCTGGGTGAGGACGAGGTACGGATCCGGGTCCTGCGGCTTGAGCTTGATCGCCCGGCGCAGGTGCACCTTGGCGCGGGTGAACTTCTGGGTCTCGAAGAGGACGCGCCCCATCAGGAGCTGCGCGGGCTGGTAGCCAGGGTGCCGCTCGATGACCTTCTTGAGCTCGCGCTCGGCGCGCTCCATGTCCGAGAGCCGCGCGTACTCCTCGGCCAGGGAGGTCATCAGGAAGGCGTTGTCCCCGTCCGTGGCGATGGCGAGCAGCAGCTCGTCCATGGCGCGGCGGTGGTCGCCGTCATGGTGGGCGATGCGGGCGCGCAGGTAGTGCGCGTACGCGGAGGAGGACGCGAAGCCCTCGTCCGAGCCCGCGAGCATCGCCTCGCGCATGGCCGACTCATCTACGGAGGGGCGCTGTTGCGGGCCGGCCGCACAGCCGAAGAGAAGAACACCGAACCCGGTCAGCAAACAGGAGAGGCGATTCATCTGGTGGGGAAGTCTAGCCGGGCCCTGCCCTTCGAGCCGAACCCCACACCCCCTCACCGGCGCCAACCCGCTGGAAGGACTGTCACCCGGCCGTCCACACTGAAAGTCCGGGCGGAACCCCGCCCCGCCGCTGGGGTAGGAAGCCTGCTTCACGACTTCCTTGGGGTCCTCCCGTGCCAAGCCGCTCCGCCGCCGCCCTGCTCTGCCTGGCTGCCCTCGCTGCCGCCGGGTGCAAGAAGCCCCAGCCCGAGGGGGCCGCCCCGGCGCCGGTGACCGGCGCCTCGGCCGGCAGCGCCGCGCTCTCCCCCACCCCCGCCGAGGCCGAGCTCTCCCTGCTCGAGCCCGCCGGTAAGGACTGCGAGTGGAAGAAGGTGGCGCTCCCGTCCGGGGCGGTCACGCCGATCGCCCGGTTTCCGGGCAGCTGCGTGGGGGCGCGCGTGGCCTGGAGCCCGGACCTGACGCGGGCGGCCATCTGGTTCGATCCCACGTTCAGGGCAACGGCGTACGGCGCGCCGGGCGTGCCGAAGTCCGGCCACCCGGAGGATCCCGCGCTGGACGGCCCGCCCCGGCTCTACACCGCGCCTCGGGCCGCCCCGCTCCCCGAGCCCAAGCCGCGCGGCGCGCTCAACGAGGTGGGCGTCTCCGCGGAGGGCGTGGTGGCGTTCTCGGTGGAGGAGCTGCCGGACGCGAAGTCCGGCGACGAGATCGACGTGGAGGGGAAGAAGATCATCCTCCCGGAGATCAGCGATGGGATGCCGGCGCTGGCCCACGCCTACCGGCTGGAGGGTCAGGCCTGGAAGCGCGTGGAGACCGCGCCCACGACGTGGGGCTGGGACTACGCGATGGGCCCTCGCGGCTTAGCGGCGTGGAAGGGGCTGGGACCGAGGACCGGTGACCTGCTCGACTTCCACGCGCTCGGGGATGAGCCGGACGCCGCGGCCAAGACTGCCCTGGCGCCGTTCGCGCCCAAGCCCGCGGCAGAGGGGGATGGCTGGTCCGTGCTCCACGTGCCGCAGGGGGACGTGTTCGGGTGGACCACCACCGGGGAGTTTGCCTACACCACCGGGCTGCTCGTCTTCCGCCCCACCGGCAAGGCGCCGGCCCTGCTCCCGGAGCTGGGCTTCACGCGCGGAGATCTCATCGCCGTGCTGCGCCGCGGACCGTACCTGCTCGCCGCGGCGAATGGGATTGGCGCCTGGCCGCGCGTCTACGATCTGCGCACCGGGAAGCTCGTCTACAGCTCGGACACGGCGCGCGCGGCGGTGTTCATGCCCGAGCCCGGCACGCCGAGCGGGACGAAGGCGCAGTAGCGATTCCTTCTCGGAATCCCTTCTCCCGTTCACCCCGAGCGAAGTCGAGGGGCGGCAGAGCGCACGCGGCCACCAGCAGCCCTTAGGAGCAGAGGGGCTAAGGGTCGCGCTGTGCACTGCACGCATGGACCCCGCGGTGGTGCGCTCCACCCGCGGTGGGTTGCACAGTCACGCTCGTGCGCAGCGGGCGCTCACCGGCTGGTTCATTGTGGAGCAAACAGTGCCCTGCAGGGGCACGAACGCTCCGCAATGCGAGCGCCCACAGCGCAGGTCGTGACTGTGCAACCCACCGCGGGTGGAGCGCAGCACCGAGGAACCCATGCGTGCACGGCGCAGCGCGACCCTTGGCCCCTCTGTCCCTAAAGGCTGCTGGTGGCTACGAGCTCTCTGCTGCCCCTCGACTTCGCTCGGGGTGAACGGCTGGGGGTGGGCCCCAACAACCTCTAGCTCGAGCGCGAGAGCAGCAGCGCGACGACCGCGGCCACCGCCACCACGACGCCCAGGCCGATCCACAGCGTGGGCGAGCTCTTCTTGGGCACGATCGGCAGGCCGCGCTGGGTGACCAGCTGCCGCATCATCCCCTCCATCCCGCCCTGATCGAGCGCGGGGGCCTTGCCGGACTTGATCTGCTTGGCGATCGCCTCGAGCGCCTCCGGCTTGAGCTGCTCGTCCGAGAGGAAGAGCGACTTGGCCTGGAGCTCCTTGGAGGCCTTGGCGGGGTCGAACTTGCACGCGCCGCAGACGGCGAACGACTCGGGCTTACGGCTGCCGCACTTGACGCAGATTGCGAACGCCATGGGCGCGCACAGTAGATCAGCTCACTTCTTTCCGGCGATCAGATGGTCGAGCACCGCCTCCACGGGCGCCTCGGTGTCGGCCACGTTGGAGACGGAGACCTTGAACAGCACGCCGGTCTCCTCCTGGACCTCCTTGAGGACGCGGGCGAAGACGGCGTGCGCGTTCTGGGCGGAGCACTCGGGCAGGAGCGCCCCGAAGACGCCGTTGCCGAGGTGCCCGAGCACGTCCGGCGCGCGCATCCGCCGGCGCAGCGCCGAGGCGCAGGTGCGGATCCGATCCGGGATGGGCTCGTCCGGGCGCAGGACCGCCACGCTCACCGGGCGGTGGTAGCGGCGCGTCCGGGCCAGCTCCTGGTCGATCCGGCTCACCAAGCCGGCGCGGTCGAACAGGCCGGTCTCCGGATCGCTGCCGGAGCGCTTGAGCATGTTGAGGCTGCGCTCCAGCTCTTTCTCGGTGCTGCGCAGCTTGATCGCCCGCTCGCTGCGCGAGAGCAGCTCCACGGCCTGGAACGGCTTGGCCATGTAGTCCACCGCGCCCAGGTTGAGCGCCCTCACCTTCTCCGCCACGCCCTGGTGCGCGGAGAGGAGGATCACCGGGATGTCCTGGGTGTCCGAGGAGGACTTGAGCGCCACCGCGGCGTCCAGGCCGTCCAGCTTCGGCAGGAAGACGTCCATCACCACGAGGTCCGGATGGAGGGCGCGCGCCTTGGCCACGCCTTCCGAGCCGTCCCGGGCGATCTCCACCCGGTACCGGGAGCGCAAGATCTCCGAGACGATCGCCGCGACCTCCGGCTCGTCCTCCACCACCAGCACGCGCGGCTGCAGCGTGGGCTCCAGCGCGCGAGGCGGGGACGGGGCGGCCTCCTGCGCGGCGGCCGGCGTCTGCGCGAGCGGCAGGGTGAAGACGAACGCGGTGCCGCCCTGCGGGGGCGCCTCCGCCCAGATCTCACCGCCGTGCAGCTCGACGAACTCCTTGCAGATGGCGAGCCCCAGCCCCACGCCGCCCGGGCCGTGCCGGTAGCGGTCGAAGACCAGGTGCAGCTGGTCCGCGGGGATGCCTCGCCCGTCGTCCTCCACCAGCACCTTCACCGCCTCGCCGTCAGGGCGCTTGAGCCGCTGCACCCGGACCACGACGACGCCGGCGTCCTTGGCGTGGCTGATCGCGTTGGTGACCAGGTTCTGCAGCACCTGGCGCAGCTTCACCTCGTCGCCGATCACCATCAGGCTCTCGGGCGTCTCCGAGCGCAGCGCCACGCCGCGCTGCGAGGCGAGGATCTCCAGCTCAGACGTCTGCTCCTTGCACATCTCGGAGACGTCGATCAGCCGCGGGTCCAGCGAGAGGCGGGCCTGATCGCCCTTGCCGCGCTCGAGCAGCGACTCCACCAGATCGAGGATCTTCTTCCCCTGCCGGACGATCGCGTCCGCCGAGGACTGCTGCTGCGCCGGCAGCTCCGCGTCCGCCAGGAGCCGCCCGTGGCCGAGCAGGACTTGCAGCGGCGCGCGCAGGTCGTGGCTGACCACGGCGATGATCTCGTCCTTGAGCCGGTTGAGCTCCTTGAGCCGCTTGTTCGCGTCCGACAGCTCGCGGTAGCGGTCCACGTAGGCGGACTCGAGATCCTCGCGCTTGCGCTTGAGCGCGGTGTGCAGCCGCGCGTTGCGCACCGAGTTGGCGAGCGCGGCGGCGGCGGCGCGGGCGAACTCCAGCTCCTCGCGCCCGAACGGGCTCTCGCCCTTGGCCACCCGCAGGAAGAGCGCGCCCATCACGTCATCCTGGGAGACGAGCGGCTGGACCAGGATGCTCTTCACGCCCAGCGGCAGGATGTGGCGCCGCACGTCCTCCATCAGGGGGTCCGCGGCCGCGTCCTCCACGTGGACGGCCTCGCGGGTGGAGAGCGCCTTGCGGATCTCCGGGTAGCGCAGGATGTCCACCTGGAACGGGGAGAAGTCCGGCCGCTCGCGGGAGGCCACCACCCGGGCGTTGCGCGGCGTGCCCTCCACCAGCACCACCGAGCAGCGGTCGGCGTTGATCACCTTGCCGATCTTGTCCACCGCGATGCGGAGGATCTCCTCCAGCTCCAGGGAGCTGGTGGCCGCCTGGGTGATCTCCAGCAGCGTCTCCATCCGCACCCGGGACTGGTGGTCCCGCTCGAGCAGCCGCTTGGCGCGGACGGCCGCCTCCAGCCGACGGGAGAGCTCGTCGTAGGAGTGGATGTAGTCGTCGACGTTGGCCTTGCGGACGGCCTCGCTGCCGCCCTGCACCACGTCCGCCAGGATCGGCAGCTCGCGCAAGGCCACGTGCTGGCGGATGGCCTTGAGCCACTCCGGCAGCTTGGTGGGGTTTCCGGCCAGGAGGATGGCCTCGGGGCGCAGCTCATCGACCAGGGACCCGAGCTGAGCAGGGCTGTCAGCGGCGGCGCAGAAATAGCCCCCGGTCGAAAGCCGCTCGCACATCTCGCGCGCCGGCTCCTTGCCGCCGACGACCAGGATTCTGCCTCGCAGCTGCTCCAGCCCCGCCTCGCTCACGCCTGACGCTCCGCGGGCGCCCGCGCGCACCAGGAGTGCGGAGGCGCCGCGAGGACTGCGGGATCAGTCCGCCGGGGTGGAAGCCAGAACCGGTTCATCCAGACCCAATTATGCCTCCTGGCGAGCCGGGTAAACCAGCGAGAATACTCATGCCCACTCCAGGGGCCGGTCTAGGGTCCAGACCCCCACCGCGCTTTTCCGCGGAGTTGTGGCCTCGACAGTGGCTCGTATACTTCGCCCGCGTTCCTTACAGGCCGAGTCCCCAGAGGCACAAAACCCTATGCGCCCTCGCCTTTCGTTCCTGCTCGCCATCGCCCTCTCCAGCGCGGCGATGGCCCAGGAGGATTGGAACACCTTCCCGCCGAGCCAGCCTGCCCCCCAGCCCCAGCCGGTGAGCCCTGCGCCCCGCGGTCTGAAGAGCCAGCCGCCGGTCCAGGTGCCCGCCCAGCCGGCGGCCCAGCCCGCCCCTCAGCGGCTGGAGGACGGCAGCGTGGTGACGTCCCAGGAGCGGCTGCTGCCCGGCACCGAGCCGCACAGCCCGTCCACCTGGGCCAACACGTACAACGCCAAGCGGAACCTCCGTCAGATTCCGGGCGTGGGTGGCAGCATCGGCCTGCTCCACGTCTCCAGCGCGGACTTGGGGCCCCGCTGGGTGCTGCGCTTCTCCGCCACCGGTGAGTACTTCAGCAAGAAGGACTTCCCGGTCCTCACCGCCAGCAACGTGCGCTCGGCGGGGACGTTCGCGATCTCCTTCGTGCCGCTGGAGTTTCTGGAGGCCTTCCTCTCCTACGCGGCCACCGCCAACACCAACACCAACTCCTCGCCGCGGCTGATCCAGTCGCTGGGTGACGTGGGGCTGGGCGTGAAGGGCGCGCGGCAGTTCGCCAAGGGCTTCTACGCGGGGCTGGAGCTGAAGCTGCAGACCTTCTCCGGCGTGGGGAACCAGGACGTGCGCAACTACGCCGTGGGCTTCGCGCCGCGGGCGATCGCCACGTACGATCTGCGCGAGCCCTTCCCGAAGATCCCCGCCCGGCTGCACGGCAACATCGGCGCGATCTTCGACGGCAGCGGCGGGCTGGTCTCCACGCACAAGCTGGTGGCGGCGGAGGAGTACGCGCTGGGCGTGAACCAGTTCCACCGCTTCACCTTCGGCGCGGGGCTCGAGGTCCCGCTCCCCGCGGTGACGCCGTACCTCGAGTACAACCTGGCGGTGCCGCTCGGCGTGCCGGGCGGGCAGCTGGATGGGCCGGACGGCGTGCCGGTGACGGTGGCCGCGGCGATGCCGCAGACGCTGGGGCTGGGGCTCAAGGTCACCGCGATCAAGGACCTCACGTTGGGCCTGGCCATGGACTTCGGCCTCACCCGGCGCGTGGGCCTGGGCGTGCCGGCCACCCCGCCCTTCAACTTCCTCTTCAGCGCGGCCTTCAACGTGGATCCGTTCCAGCGCGGCGAGACGCGCGTGCTGGAGACGGTGCGCGAGGCGAAGGCCACCAAGGAGGAGCCGAAGACGGGCAAGGTGGAGGGCACCGTGGTGGACGCGGCGACCCACAAGCCGATCCCCGGGGTGATCGTCGCCATGGTCGGCGCGGGGCTGCCGCCGGTGGCCTCGGACGCGGACTCCGGGAAGTTCCTCACCCACGAGCTGCCCAGCGGGAAGGTGAAGCTCGCCGCGCGCAAGGACGGCTACAAGGCCTCGGAGCGCGAGGTGACGCTGGAGGCGGGGAAGACCGCCAACGTGGAGCTGGCGCTGGAGCAGGAGGTCCGCAAGGCCGCGTTCCTGGTCAGCGCGACGTCCAAGAAGAAGCCGGTGGTGGCCACGGTGACGTTCAAGGGGCCGCAGCCGCAGCAGGTGGCCCTCACCGAGGCCAACAAGGATCCCTTCAAGATCGAAGGCAGCGCCGGCAAGTACGAGGTCAACGTGATCGCCCCCGGCTACCTCGCCCAGACGCGCGAGGTGCAGGTCTCCGAAGGCGCGGAGATGGCCGTGGCGTTCGACCTCACGCCCGAGCCGAAGAAGTCGCTGGTGATCGTGAAGGACAACAAGATCGAGATCCTCCAGCAGGTGCACTTCGCCACCGGCAAGGCCACCATCCTGGCGGACAGCTTCCCGCTGCTCGCCCAGGTGGTGGACGCGATCGTGAAGAACGATCTCAAGCGCGTCCGGATTGAAGGCCACACCGACAACAAGGGCCAGAAGGCGAAGAACCAGCAGCTCTCCGAAGACCGCGCCAAGTCCGTGGCGGACTACCTGTCCATGTCCGGGATCGACAAGGCGCGGCTGGAGACCGCCGGGTTCGGGGACAGCCGCCCGGTCGCCCCCAACCTCACCGCCCGGGGCCGCGAGCTGAACCGCCGCGTGGAGTTCCTGATCATCGAGCGCTGATTAGCCGCGAGATCATTGGCGCTCGGCACGAGGCCACCTCACGGGGCGCCTACCTTGTAGGATGCGCCCCGTGCGCTCGCTGCTCCTCGTCCCGCTCCTCGCTGCCGCCGCCTGTGGCGGCAAGACCGATCCGCCGCCCACCCCCACGCCGCCGCGCGTGGAGCTGACGCTCCCGGAGAGCGTGGTGATCGGCTCGAAGGTGGACTTCACCGTCTCGGTGACCGGCTGCGAGCAGGTCAGCGATCTGGAGATCCTCGACCACGGCGGCCTGCTCCGGAAGATCCCCTACTCCGCCACGCCCACCGCCAGCGAGGTGCTGGCGTCCGACTTCAACTTCAGCGCGGGGCTGGCCGCGGAGCTGGTGCTCACCGCCAAGGCCACCTGCAACGACGGGCGCAAGGGCGAGTCCCAGGCCGCGCCGGCGCGCTTCCTCCCGGCGGCGGAGGTGATCTCCCTGCCCAACGACGAGTACGTGGTCCCCGAGCTCTTCTACGCCGAAGGCCAGGGGCCGGGCGTGAGCTTCGTGGGCTGCTCGGGCGTGACCGGCGGCACCCCCACGCTGATCCGCGTGGATCGCGCCGGCAAGGTGCTGCGGACGATGACCGGCGCGCCGTTCCCCTGCTCGCTGCGGGCGATCATCACCGACAAGAACCCCACCAGCGGCAAGCGCTGGCTGCTCGAGCCGGACGTGGGCGCCTACGCGTTCGACAGCACGCTCAAGGTGACCGCGTTCCGGATGGGCAAGCTCTTCGCGATCGGCGTGGGCCCGGAAGGGGACGCGCTGCTCTGGGACCGCGAGGCGAACTTCGAGGCCCTCCACCGCGTCCGCCACAACGACAGCGGCGAGGGCTGGGCCACCGGCTTCCAGCCGCAGGGGATCCTCACGGGCAACCCGATCGTGAAGGGCACCACCGCGCTGCTGCCGATCTGGATCTCCCTGATCGGCTCGAACATGGGCACGGTGGCGCTGGAGGTGGTGGACTACGCCACCGCCGCGCGGCTCGGGCGCTACGAGCTCAAGACGATCTCCTACGGGTTCCTGGACAAGCCGCAGATCCCGCCCACGGCCTTCAGCCCGGGCGGAGATTGGGTCTACATCCCGGAGCAGGGCTCGCAGACCACCAGCATCATCAGCTCCTGCGCCACCAACGCCCAGCCGTGCGCCACCAGCGCGCAGCAGTGGGTGAGCCCCGCGCTGGTGGGCACCGTGCAGCTGGTCTCTTCATTCGCGGGCGGCAAGCGGCTGGTGGCCGCGTCGCCCCAGTTCACCTGGTTCCTGGATGCGATGACCGGCCGGCCGCTCAACCCCAACGCCACCGCGCTCAGCCCGGTCGGCGCCCTGGTGGTGAACTCGGTGCTGGAGGGCAAGGGGAACGCCGCCAGCGCCGCCAACCCCGAGGCCTCCTGCGGCGCCACGCCCTGCCAGGACTTCTACGTCTTCCACGCCGCCCCGCAGACCCCCAGCGTCCCTACGCAGCTGCCGCTGGAGGTGGTGGCGATGGACAACCCGGCCCGGGATCCGGTCTTCCGGCTGGAGCTCGCCTCAGGCAGCGTCACCGGCGCGATCGACGACGGCGGGGCCCTCTGGCTGCGCGTCGGCCCGAAATTGGTCCGGCCGTTTCCGCTCTCGGAGTACCGCAAGCTTCGAGGGAATTAGTCCTCCGCCGCGGAACATCCGTTCAGCTAAACCCGCGTCCGGAGCCGAGTTTTCGGCCTGGGAATGTCACCCCCACCCGGTAGGGTGCGCCCGCTGTTTCACCTACCCAACGGAGGGATGCCCCCAGTGCCAGAGTCCAAGCTGCGGAAGTTGAAGGGCGAGTTGTTCGGCCTCGAGTCTTACCTGGAGAAGAAGCTGTCGCAGCTCAAGGGCGCGCTCGCGTCGAAGCCTGCGGTGACGGCGAAGCCGGTGGAGTTCAAGCCGCTCAAGGGGAAGGCCGGCGCCAAGGCGCCGAAGAAGGTCAAGCCGACGAAGGCGGCGAAGGCCTCCAAGACCGATCCCTCCCTGGCCGCGCTCAACGACGCGCTGGCCAACCACCCCCGCCGCGCCGACCTGGTGCGCGCCGGCTCGCAGAAGGATCAGCTCCTGCGCTCGCTGGTGCCGCTCTACCTGGGCCGGATCGCCAACGTGGAGGTCAACTCCGGGCTGATCTCCCGCTTCTGGAAGAAGCAGGGCGTCTCCTACTTCGCGTCCAACGCCGCCAAGGCGCTGCGCGAGCACGTGGGCTACGCCCGCGCCACCAAGACCGGCCGGCTGATCACGCCCAACGGCGTGAAGTACATCGAGTCGGCGCTGGCCAAGACGGCGGCGTAGACGCGGGAGTGGAAGACCGGAGCGCCCCCTCCGGTCTCCCCGAGCGTAGGCCGCCAGGCCGTAGTCGAGGGGCGGCACCGAGCTCGTAGAGGCATCGAGAGATCACGAGCCTGGGTGCCGCCCCTCGACTACGTCCTTCGGACTACGCTCGGGGTGAACGGGGAGGCCGAAGCATGACCTCCAACGCGGCGGAGATCCCAGCCGCGTCCAGCCCCAGCTCCGCGCGCTGCTTGCGCGCATCGCCGTGGCGGATGAACTCGTCCGGCAGCCCGAGCACGCGCACCGCCGGGGTCAGCCCCCTGCGAGCGCACAGCTCCAGCACCGCGCTGC
Organism: Myxococcaceae bacterium; assembly: GCA_044229415.1. Lineage (GTDB taxonomy): Bacteria > Myxococcota > Myxococcia > Myxococcales > Myxococcaceae > JBGATB01. The sequence continues at coordinate 183,497 of JBGATB010000004.1, forward strand.
CGAGCCCACCGCGGGTGCTCCCCTCCTCCACCGTGATCAGCCGCCCGGTCTGCGCGGCGCGCTCCACCGCGGCCTCGTCCAGCGGGGAGAGGAAGCGCACGTCCAGTACGTCCACGTCCTGCCGCGCGGCGGCGGCCTCGTGCGCGGCGAGCGCCAGCGGCCCCAGCGCGAGGATCGCCGCGCGGGGCGCGCTCCGCTGTAGGAGCCACCGCGCGCCTGACAGAGGCACCGGCCCTGGCGTCACGCCCTCCGGCAGCGCGGGGAGCGTGCCGCGCGGGAAGCGGATCGCGGTGGGGCCGTCCGCCGCGAGCGCGGTCTGCAGCAGCGGCGCCACGTCCTCTCCCGCCACGGGCGCGCAGAGCCGCAGGCCGGGGATGGGGCGGAGGAAGGAGAGATCGTACGCGCCCTGGTGGGTCGCGCCGTCCGCCCCCACCAGCCCGGCACGGTCGATCGCCAGCACCACGCGCAGCCGCTGCAAGCAGACGTCGTGGAGGACTTGATCGTACGCGCGCTGGAGGAAGGTCGAATAGATGCAGACCACCGGCTTGAGCCCGCCCGCCGCCAGCCCCGCGGCGAAGGTGACCGCGTGCGGCTCGGCGATGCCCACGTCGTGCACGCGCTCGGGGAAGCGGGCCTTGAGGCCGGTGAGCGCGCTGCCCTCCAGCATCGCCGGGGTGACCGCCACCACGGCCGGATCCTCCGCCATCCGCTCCTCGAGCGCGGCGGCGAAGGCCTCGCTGAAGGTGCGCTGCCCGCCGCGCGAGCGGACCAGCTTCCCGTCCCGCAGCTCGTAGGGGCCCATGGCGTGGCCGCGCGTGGTCTCGTCCGCCTCCGCGAAGGAGAAGCCCCTGCCCTTCTTGGTGCGCACGTGCAGCACCACCGAGCGGCGGGAGCGGCGGGCCTCCTGGAGGCTGGAGATCAACGCCCGCAGGTCATGCCCATCCACCGGCCCCAGGTACGTCAGCCCGAGCGACTCGAAGAAGGCCCCTGCGCTGCCCCGCTCGAGCAGGGCCGGGATCGCCCCCACGTTCGCGGAGATCGACATGCCGTTGTCGTTGAGCACGGCGATCACCGGCCGCGAGGCGGTGGAGAGGTGGTTGAGCGCCTCGAAGGTGAGCCCGCCGGTGAGCGCCGCGTCCCCGAGGATCGCCACCGCCCGCGCGTCCTCGCCGCGCTGCGCGAAGGCCTCGCTGAAGCCGAGCGCCGCGGAGAGCGCGGTGCAGGCGTGGCCGGCGCCGAACGCGTCGTCCGGGGACTCGGTCCGGTCCAGGAACGGCGCCACCCCGCCCGCCTGCCGCAGCGTGGCCATCCGCTCCGCGCGGCCGGTGAGCAGCTTGTGGGCGTAGGCCTGGTGGCCCACGTCAAAGACGAGCTTGTCCCGGGGAGACTTGAAGACGCGGTGGAGGGCGACGATCAGCTCCACCGCGCCGAGCGAGGCGCCGAGGTGCCCGCCCACGCGGCCGCAGACCTGGATGATCTGCTCGCGCAGCTCGGCGCAGAGCGCGGGCAGCTCCGCTTCCGGAAGGGCGCGCACGTCCGCCGGTGAGCGCACCTTCGGCAAGAGCGCGCCGCTCAATCCTTCCGCTCGACGGTGTACCGCGCGAGCGCCGCGAGCGGCCCGGGCGAGGGCTCGAGCTGCCGGACCGCGGAGATCGCCTGCTCCACCGTGGCGTGCGCGCGGCGCCGGGACTCCTCCAGGCCGATCACCGCCGGGAAGGTGAAGCGCCCCGCGGCGGCGTCCGCGCCGGTGGGCTTGCCCATCGCCTCGGGCGAGCTGGTGACGTCCAGCAGGTCGTCCGCGATCTGGAAGGCCAGCCCCACCGCCTCGCCGTAGGTGGTGGCCGCCTGGAGCTGCTCCGGAGTGGCCCGCGCGGCGATCGCCCCCAGCCGGCAGGCGGAGCGGATCAGCGCGCCCGTCTTCAGCCGGTGCAGCCGCAGCAGGTACGCCTCCTCCGCCGGGCGGTCCTCGGCGATGTCCAGCACCTGGCCGCCGACCATGCCGGCCGCGCCGGCGGCGCGCGAGAGGTCCGCCACCAGCGCGGCCCGGGTGGGCTCCTCGCCCGTGCCGAGCAGCGCGAAGGCCTCCGTGAGCAGCGCGTCCCCGGCGAGGATCGCCATCGCCTCGCCGAACTTCTTGTGGCTGGTGGGGCGACCCCGGCGCAGGTCGTCGTCGTCCATGGCCGGGAGGTCGTCGTGGATGAGCGAATAGGTGTGGATCATCTCCACCGCGCAGGCGGCGTCCTCGGCCACCCGTCCGCTCACCCCGAGCGAAGTCGAGGGGCCGCCCCCGGTCACCGCCTCGGCGAAGGCGAGCGTGAGGATGGGGCGCAGCCGCTTGCCCCCATCCGCGAGCGAGTAGCGCATGGCCTCGAGCAGCCGCGGGGGGACGTCCTGCTGCAGCCGGGCGGTGCGCTCCGTGAGCAGCCCCTCCACCCGCACCTTGCGTTCGCGGAGGTACTCCGCGAGGGAAAACACCGGCTCTGCCACGGTCCTTCTCCTTGAGGAGGACCTCTTTACACTGGAGCCGCGGCGATCAGCTCGCGAATCCGCGCGATCAGCGTGGGGATCTCCACCGGCTTGGTGAAGTAGTCGGACGCCCCCGCCGCCAGGCCCTTCTTCACGTCCGCGGCGGAGCTGCGCGCGGAGACAAAGACGACCGGGATGGCCTGGAACTCCTCGTTCTTGCGCACGGCCTTGCAGAGCTCGAAGCCGTCAATCCAGGACATGTTCACGTCCAGGAGGATCACGTCCGGGCGATCCACGTGCAGCGTGGAGATCAGCCGCAGCCCGTTGGCTGCCTGGGTGACCTCGAAGCCCTCCATCCCGAGCGCCAGCGCGAGCATCTCGCGCGTCTCGCGGTCGTCATCCACGATGATGACCTTCTCCTTGCGGTCGGTCTTGGGCGGGCTCTTAGAAAGGTACGTCATCGTCCTCTTCGTCCGCCTTCGGGGCCTCGGCCACCTGGCCGCCTGCCGGAGCGAGCGCCAGGGGCGCAGCCTTCTCCTCGCCGTCCTCGGAGAGCAGCTGCTCGATCCGCTTCTCCGCGTGGGAGAGCAGCTTCTCCCCCGTGCGCACCAACCGGATCCCCTCCTCGAACGCCTTGAGCGAGTCCTCGAGCGACAGCTCGCCCCCCTCGAGGCGCTTCACCACGTCCTCGAGGCGGTGGACCACCTCCCCGTACTTTTCCGTGGGTGCGGCTTTGGCTTCCTTTGGCACGGCGGCAATCTACGCGCGCTCAGCGCTCGTCGCCAGCCTTCACCGCGGACACCGTCGCCTGGATCAGGTCGCACCGTTCGAGCGTGTCGCTGTCCGGGCGGGCCAGCCGGATGGAGACCGCGTCCCCTGGGGCGACATCCGCGGCGCTGCGCACCACGTGGCCGTCCGAGGACCGGAAGGTCACCGAGTAGCCGCGCGCCATCACCTTGAGCGGGCTCATCGCCTCCAGGCGCCCTTCCAAGCCGTGGAAGCGGGTGCGCGCGGTGCCGACCTGGGCGCGCAGGAGCGCCTGCGCCTTCGCCAGCTGCGCCGCCAGCCGCTTGTGCTCCCGCGCCAGCGTCCCCTTGGGCGAGGCGCGCTCCACGCCGATCCGGAGCTTGGCGAAGGCGGCCCCGCGCCGGCGCACGCCTTCGGCGGCCGCCACGCGCAGCCGCTCCTCCAGCTTCTTGAGCTCCGCGCGCCGGCGCTGCAGCCGAGCCTCTGGCCGCTGGCGGCCGAGCCGGTCCTGCAGCCCCTTGAGCTTCTGCCGGCTGGCCGAGACTCCGCCGCGCAGCCGGCGCACCATCCGCTCCGCCTGCTCGGAGAGGTGCAGCCGCTTCTGGCCGAGCAGCCGCCGGGGATCCGAGAGGCGCGAGGCGCTGCGGTGCAGCCGCTGCCGGTCCGCGAGCAGCTGCCGCTCCACCGCCTTGCGCAGCCGCAGCGCGCTGGTGCGCAGCTGCTGCTGGAGATCCGCGAGGACCGGGACGATCAGCTCGGCCGCGGCGCTCGGCGTGGGGGCGCGCAGATCCGCCACGAAGTCCGCGATGGTGAAGTCCACCTCGTGGCCGATGGCCGAGACCACCGGGACCGGGCACGCGTGGATGGCCCGGGCCACCGGCTCCTCGTTGAAGGCCCAGAGGTCTTCGATCGACCCGCCGCCGCGGGTGATCACGATCACGTCCACGTCCGTCCGGGCGAGCCGCTTCAGCGCCCGGACGATCTCGAACGACGCGCCGTCACCCTGCACGCGGGCGTCGCAGATCAAGACCGGCATCTTCGGGTGGCGCCGGTGGAGCACGCGCAGGAAGTCGCGCAGCGCGGCGCCGGTGACGGAGGTGATCACCCCGATCCGGCGAGGGAGCTTGGGCAGCGGGCGCGGCGGCCGCTTCCGCTTGTCGCCGATCAAGCCCTCGGCCGCGAGCCGCTCCTTGAGCTGCTGGAACGCGAGCGCCAGGGCGCCCTCGCCCGCCGGGTCGATTCGCTGGACGATCAGGCTGTAGCGGCCCGCCGGCTCGTAGAGATCGATGCTGCCCTCGATCACCACCGAGAGCCCATCCCGCAGCTTGAACTTCATCCGCTGCGCGGTGGTGGCCCAGACCTTCACGTCCAGGCACGCCTCCTTGTCCTTGATGCTGAAGTAGAGGTGGCCGCGCGGGTTGGCGCCGCGGAAGCCGGAGACCTCGCCCTTCACGCAGACGCGGATGAAGTTCTTCTCCAGTGTCCCCTTGATCTGCCGGGTGAGATCCCCCACGGAGAGGACCTGCCTACCGGCCGGCTTGCTCGTGGCCCCAGGGTTGGTCGCCGGGCCCAGCGCGCTCCCCGCGAGCGAGGACTTCTGCGCGGGCGCGAGCGGTGAGGCGCCGGGTGGGCGGCCCTCCACCAGGAAGGAACGGGTGGCCACCGGGCGCCCCTCGACTCCGCTCGGGGTGAACGGGGGAGGAGCCTTCGAGCGCCCCTCGACTTCGCTCGGGGTGACCGGGGGACGGCCGCTCGGGGTGACCGGGGGCGGCGCGCTCGAGCGCCCCTCGACTTCGCTCGGGGTGACCGGGGGACGGCCGCTCGGGGTGACCGGGGGACGGCCGCTCGGGGTGACCGGGGGCGGCGCGCTCGAGCGCCCCTCGACTTCGCTCGGGGTGACCGGGGGACGGCCGCTCGGGGTGACCGGGGGCTCCGCCTTGGGGGGCGGGGGCTTACGGGGCGCCTCGGGGAAGCCGGAGCCGCGGGCAGCCTGGCCCTCCTCCACGTCCCAGCGCTCGGGGGGCGCCTCTCCTGCCGGGAAGCGGGACGGCGGCGCGGGGCGCGGCGGGAGCGAGGTGCGGGCCGGTGGCGCGGAGAAGAGGTCTCCCTGCGCGCCGTTGGCCTCCCCCGCCCCCTCCGGCTTCTTGGTCATCTGGAGATCTTCTCGACCAGCGCCTTCGCCTTCACGTTCCACTCGTCGTCGGACGCGGTCATGTCGATCACCTGGTGCAGCTTCTCCAGGGCCTGCTCGGGCTCCGACTCCTTGAGGGTGTAGGCGAGGATGTAGACCTCCTTCGCCTTGGCCCGCATCTCGTTCATCATCGCGCGCGCCGGGCCGTGATCCGGATCCGCCTGGAGCGCCTTCTTCGCGAACTCGGAGGCCTTGCCCCAGTCACCAGCCGCCTTGGCGGCGCTGGCGCGCTTGTAGTGGAGGTTGGAGAGGCGCGAGCTGGCGGCGGCGGTGACCTTGCTGGGCTTGCCGCCGTTGATCTCCCGATCCAGCTGGGAGAGCCGCTGCAGCTTCTTCTCGTCCAGCGACTCGGCCTTCTTGTTCAGCTCGCCGAGCTCGGACATGTCCCGCACCAGCTCGCGGCACTTGCCGACCTTCTTGGCCGCGCACTCGTTGGCGAGCGCGAGCGCGCCGGAGAGATCTCCATCGCGGTAGCGCTCGAGCGACGAGTCCCACGGCTTGGAGCCGCCCTCCTGCTGCTTCACCGCCACCGGCTTGTTCGGCTTCTCCAGCGCGGCCTTGGCGTCCTCGCTCAGCTTGGTGGCGTCCCGGTCGTCCGGCTGCGCGAGCAGGAGGTCCGTGGTGATCGCCACCACCTCGTCGAACTTGGAGGCGTTCATCGCCTCGCGCGCGTCGTTCATCCGCGCCGAGAGCTTCTTCTGGACCTGACGCTCCAGGTCCGCCACCAGGTTCATCTGCAGCGAGTTCTTGGGGATCTTCGAGAGGGCGACCTTCGCCGCGCCCGGCTGGTTCTTCTCCAGCGCCGCCTGGGCCTCGTCGCGCAGCGCCTCGTTGGGCAGCTCGCGGTCGCAGCTCTCCAGGTACATCTTCACGAAGCCCTGGGTCTCTTCCGGGCTCTGGGCGATCTCCGGCTGGATCTCCTCGAGCTTCGCCTTCGCCGCCTTGTACTTGCCGGCGAGGATCAGCCCCTTCACGCTCTCCAGCGTCACCCCCACCTTCTGGCGCTGCGCCTCCACCGTGGCCAGCCGCGCCGAGTCCCGGCGCTTGACCACCTCCAGCCAGACCTTGGCGCCGATCCCCAGCACCGCCACCGCCAGCGCGAGGATCACCAGCCGGCTGTTGCGCTTCTTGCGGCGCTCGGCCTCCTCCGGATCCACCGCCCGCATGCGCGAGAGCGAGCTGCCCCGCCGCCGCACCGGGACCTCGCCGGAGTGGCGCCGCACCGGGACCGACCGCCGGTCCGTCCCCTGCTCCGGATCCACGAAGTTGAGCTCGGTGTCCCCCACCACGATCGAGTCGCCCGGCCGCAGCGGCGTCTCCTCCTGGACCGGCTCGCCGTTGAGCAGCGTCCCGTTCCCGGAGCCCAGATCCTGCACCGCCCAGCCGTCCGCCATCTGCCGGAAGCGCACGTGCTTGCGCGAGACCGAGGTGTCCGGGATGGAGATGTCCGCGTCGTTGGCGCGGCCCAGCACCATCTCGTCGCCGGTCAGCTCGAACTCCTGGCCAGCGGCGGGGCCGGCCTGGCAGCTGAGCCTCGCCACCACCCGCGGAGGGAGCGAGGCCGAGCCGGTCCGCCGGGGGCGCTCCCCAGGGGCCGGGACGCTCAGCGGGCGCCTTCGCGGAAGTTGGTCCGACATGGAGAGAATCCTTGGGTAGTCAGATGTAGCTATAGCCCGTACAGGGCCAGTTTCTCGAGCGCGAGATTGTGGCAGCGATGCTCGGGTGTAGGGAAGTACCTGGGTACATCTTCAAGCGTGGTGCGCGCCTTCTTCCGGTTCTTCAAGCGCATGGCGCGCTCCGCGTCCAGCATGAGCCGCGAGCAGAGGGCGTCCAGGCGGACGCGCAGATCGTTCATCTTCAGTTGCACCACCGAATAGAGCTCGGGCTTGGTCTCCAGCGCCTCGAAGGACAGCCAGGCGTCCCGGTAGCTGCGCCAGGCCTTGAAGAGGTTGTCCGGCCCCACTTCGTGCAGGCGCTCGAACTCCTGACCGCGCTGGAAGTACTCCCGCGCGGTCCGGTCCAGCTCCGCCGTGGGCAGCTCGGGCAGGGGCACCACCTCCGCCCAGAGCCCCTCCACCCGCCAGCTCTCCGACTCCGGCGGGTTGTGGGTGCTGTCGAAGACGAGCTCGTTGCGCGCGTTGCGGCGCAGGCGCGAGAGCGGGAGCACCTGCTCCAGCTCCGGGGAGGTGAGCTCCGCCGTGTCCGCCGGCACCTGCCCCACCTGCCCGCCGTTGAGCCAGATCACCACCTCGCCGTCGGAGATGTCCCGCGCGCGGTAGTGGACGACCACCAGCGCCCGCGTGGGGGCCACCAGGTCCACGAAGAACGTCTTGTGGTCCGGGTGCTCCCACGTCACGCCCTCCCCCAGCCCGAAGCTCGCCTCCACCGGCGCGCGCGCAAGCAGCTCCGGCTCCGGGCCCGCCGCCCCCGTCCCTCTGGGCCAGAGCAGCAGCAGGAGCGCGGCGACGCAGAGCGCAGCCCCGCTGAAGACGAGCGCCTGCCGGACGTTGGGCGGCAGCTCCGCCCAGAGGAAGCGCAGCTGGCCGCCGAGCGAGTCCCCGAAGCTGCGCCGCCGCCTTGCGCGCTCCGCCACCGAGGGCGGCGCCGGCTGCGGCGCGGTGGCGTCCGCGTCGCGCCGGTCCGGATCCGGGGCCACGGCCAGGGCCCGGGGCGACTGGGGAGAGGTCTCGTCGAACGCGGCCACCACCGGCAGCTTCCGGACCGTCTCCAGCTCCGAGACCGAAGGCGCCCGCGCCACGGCGTTGCGGAGCCGCGTCTCTTGCTCGGCCACCGGCGGGAGCTCGCGGGAGGGCTGGGTGTCCGTGTCCCGCGGCGGCGCGGGCGGCGGGGGCGCGTGCGAGGGGGCCGTGTCGTCGGCCCCGTTCTCCCCGAGCGAAGTCGAGGGGCCGCGACGGACGTCCACCTTCGCTCGCCCCTCGACTTCGCTCGGGGTGAGCGGAGGCGGGGCGCGCAGGGCGGCCAGCTGCTCGGGGGACGGGCGCAGGGCCAGCGTCGGCACCAGCTCCGGGTTGGGCGCCGAGGGCGCCGGCGGCTCCGGCGGCGGGGCGTTCGCGGCCGGGGCGCGCGCGAGCGGGCCGGCCACCTGGCGCAGCAGGGCCTTGGCGTCCTCGAGCTCGGGCGAGAGCGCCTGGGCCGGGGGCTGCTGGTGCCGGTTGCGCCAGGCCTCCAGCTCCGGCCCCTCCGCGTCGTCCAGCGCGGCGGTGGCCTCGTGCTCCATCCGCTCGCGCTCCTGCTGCGAGGCCGTCTCATCCAGGGCCACGAAGGCCTTGGCGAGCGCGCTGGCGTCCAACAGCTCGGTGCTGGCGCCGGCCGAGCCGCCGCCGCCTTCCACGAGCGCGAAGGAGAAGACCACCGTCCCCACGGTGATGGTGTCTCCGGAGGTGAGCTCGCTGGGGCCGCTGATCTTCAGCCCGTTGACCTTGGTCCCATTGGCGCTGCCCAGGTCCTCCACGAAGCAGCGCCCGTCCCGCTGGTAGAGGCGCAGGTGGCCGCGGGAGACGCCGGAGTCGTAGAGGACGATGTCGTTCTCGGAGGTCCGGCCCACGCGGATCTCCGCGCTGGAGCCGTCGTAGGAGAACTGCCGGCCCTGCTCCCGCCCCTGCGCGATGACGAGCCGAAAGCCCAACGTTCCTTAGCCGCCGACGTTGCCGAACATGAACGCGAACACGATCGGCCCGAAGAGCACCATGAAGACCGTGGGGAAGATGCAGGCGATCAGCGGGAAGAGCATCTTCACCGGCGCCTCGTTGGCGAGCTTCTCCGCGCGCTGGGTGCGATCGATCCGCATCTGGGTGGATTGGATCCGCAGCACCTTGCCCAGGCTGGTGCCCATCCGGTCCGCCTGGATCAGCGCGGTGACGAAGGTGGAGAGCGAGGGCAGATCCACGCGGGCGATCATCGCCTTGAGCGCCTCTTCGCGCGTCTTGCCCATCTTCAGCTGCTTGAGCACCAGGGCCAGCTCGTCCCGCAGCGGCCCCGTCTTCCCCTTCTCCACCACCTTGGCGAGCGCGGCGGTGAAGTCCAGGCCCGCTTCGACGGAGAGGGTGAGGAGGTCCAGGTTGTAGGGCAGCGCGCGGGAGATCTGCAGGTGGCGCTTCTTCACCTGATCCGAGACCCAGATCAGCGGGTACCAGGCGCCGCCGGCGGCGAAGGCGAGCGCCCAGAGGAAGTTCACCCCGAGCCCGTTGCAGAAGATCAGCCCGGCGAAGAGCCCGAGGACGAAGCCGCCCTCCTGCAGCGCGAGGATGTCCTCGGGGCGGTAGGCCTTGGGCTCCCCGGCCTTGATCAGCTGGCGCCGCAGCCGCGCCTCGTAGCCGGGCCAGAGGAAGCGGCGGTTCACCACGCCCAGCTTGCGGACGAAGACCGAGCCGGCGCCCTGCATGCCGCCGCCCGCCTCGTTCTGCACTTCGTCCACGAAGCCGGCGAAGACCTTGTCGTGCACCCAGAGGACGCTGACCGCCACCATCCCCATCAGGGCCACGAACATCAGGGCGAGCAGCGTGTAGGTGACGACTTCGAAGATCATGCTTCAGGCCTCAGACGTCGATGTTGACGATGCGGCGAATGAGGAAGACGCCGAGGATCTCCATGACGCAGATCACGCCCACCAGCACGTAGCCGAACAGGTGGTTGAGCATCGGCTCCATGAGATCCGGCCGCATGTAGCTGAGGACAATCCCGAGCACGAGCGGCATGGAGGCGACGATCCAGCCCTGCAGCCGGCCCTGGGAGGTGAGCGCGTCGATCTTGCCTTCGAGCCGGAACCGCTCGCGGATGGTGGCGGAGATGGTCTCGAACATCTCGGCCATGTTGCCGCCGAGCTGCCGGGCGATGTTGGTGGAGGTCACCACCAGCTCCAGGTCATCCGAGCCCACGCGCCGCGCCATGTTGAGCAGCGCCTCCTCCAGCGGCACGCCGAGCTTCACTTCCTTCACGAAGAGGCCGAACTCCTGCGCCAGCGGCGGCTGGGCTTCACGCGCCACGTGCTCGATCGCCTGCGGGAAGGTGAGGCCGGCCTTGAAGGCGTTGGCCATGGCCTGGAGGGCGTCCACCAGCTGCGTGTTGAACTTCTTGATGCGGCGCTTGCGGTAGTGCTTCACCAGGAGCATCGGCAGGAAGAAGCCGAAGATCACCAGCCCCACGCAGACCAGCGGGTTGAAGACGATGAAGCCGAGCAACCCGAGCAGGCACATCGACGCCACGTTGAGCACCATCATCTGGCGCGGGTCGATGAACAGGAACATGTCGCTCAAGTCGTTCATCGACTTGACGACGTAGCGCTCCTGGTACTGCTCGAACGCCTTCGAGAGCACCCCGAAGACGACGAGGGTCATGAAGAAGACCGACCCGGTGACCAGCAGGAAGATGAGGCTGGTGAGCATGGAGGCAGCTTCTCGTCACTGCGGCGCGGAGGTGCCCACGCCCGTCTTCTCGGTCACGTTGCCGCGGATCACGTCGATGATGCCGGCGCGCTTCTTCTGGTACTCGCGGGTCCGCTCGCCGGAGAGCAGCGTGTGGATGGTGGCGCGGCCGCGCTCCTCGATCAGGTCCACGTCCTCCTCGTTGCGCAGGGAGAGGGTCAGCTTGCCCTCCTGCTGCGCGAGCACCAGGACCTCGGCCTCCTCGGGAATCACCAAAAGGGAGACGTTGGCGTAGTCCCGCTGGCCTTCGGGGATCAGGTTGACGTTGGTGGTGCCGGTGATCTTGCCGGTGGCGAGCACGGTCACGTTCTGGATCAGCGTCACCGCCACCTGCTCGTTGGTCTGCGGATCCCGGAAGGTGCCGATCACGTCCACGTGATCGTTGGGGCGGACCCAGCCGCCCACCGACTGGGTGCGGCCGGCCTCGATGGTGATCGCGCGGGTCTTCTTCTGGATCTTCGCGGAGAGCCGATCTGACGCCTTGGTGGTGGCGAACTGGCTCCAGAGCAGCGGATCGCCCGGCTGGAGCGGGACGAGCACCTGCTGGTTGACCACGTACGAGGCGGCCTCGGGCTTGATCACCGAGGAGGTGACGAACTGCTCCGGCACGGCGCGCTGGGCGATCATCTCGATCGTCACCATGGTGCCCTCGGGGATCTCGCGGGACGCCACGGCCACCGGCACCAGGTTCCAGCCTCGCCGGACGTTGCGCTTGGCCAGCTCCCACGCGGTGGTGGCAGCGACCGCGGCCAACAGGCCGAGGCCGAGCGCAATGAACAGCGGGGTCTTACCCTTGAGCATGGATTCGTACCTCCAAGGCACCCCGCAGGGTGCTCCTGGGTCTCACCGTCTAGTGGTGCAGCCGGGTTGAAGAAAGTCCGCGGATGCTATCGTTCGTTTTCAACAGGTGTCAAAGCACTACCTCTGCGCATTCGCACCTGACTTGTCGGGGTTATACGCACCCCTGAGCACCAGCTCCACGCCCTTGTCGTCGGTCAGCAGCGCCACGGCTCCTCCCGGATCGAAGCCCACCGCCCGGAGCTCGAAGGACGCTCCCTGCGCGGCCACGCGCACGTGGAGCTGCCCGGGGACGAGGGGCCCGGGCGGCGCCTCTCCCATCCGCCAGACAATCGCGTAGGGGCGTCGTTGCAGGGTTTTGTCGCGCGCGGGGGAAGGGCCGGGCGAGAGCTCCGCCAGCGCGGCCTCCCAGGCGGCCGGCTCCGCGGGCGCCTGCCCGGCGTCCTGAAGGACGGTGACCATCCGGGCGTGGAGCGCGCGCGCCGCCTTCAGCACCTCCAGATCTGCCGCCGCCCAGCTGCGCCCTTCCGGGGCCGGTTGGGCGAGCCCCACCAGCGCGGCGCCGAACCCGAAGAGCACCGCGCCGGAGAGCGGGAGCGGGACCGGCCGCCGGCGCGCGAGCTGGAGGAGGATCCCCGCCGCGCCCACCGCGCAGGCGGCGCTCGCCAGCAGCATGAGCGCGCGCGGCGGCTCGCCGTAGTGGAAGGGCGCGCGCTGGGAGCGCCAGAGCTGGAGCCACTCCGGCCAGCAGCCGGCGAAGGCGGCGGCGCACAGCCCGAGGAAGACCAAGGAATGGAGGGCGCGCAGCGCGGGCGAGGCGCCGGCGCGCCGCTGCGCGCTCACGGGAACGGGAGGTTCAGCACGAAGTAGAACGAGTCGTAGTAGGTCTGGTACGCGTCGAGGAAGAGCTCGATCACGTTCTTCGTGCCGGCGCCGCTCGGGAAGATCTTCACCGTGGTGCCCAGGAGCAGCGCGATGATCAGCACCCAGTTGAGGATCGAGTACTCGAGCATGGCCTGGCCTCGCTGCGCGCGGCGGCTGGGCAGGGGGCGGGCTGGGGTCATGGCTGCTCTCCTCGAGGCTCGAGGCTGATTTTAGGCGAACTCGGGGCAGGGGCGATCATGCGGGGCCTGGCGTCCAACCCGTAGTCTCGAACCTCGAGCCGATAGTCAATCCCCGGGATCTCCAGTCGGGCCAGATGGAGGATAGGCACCTGGGGGGAGAGCCAGATCCGCTTCACCACCGTGCCACGGTGCATCACCTCCACGGGGGTGGCCTGCACCGTCCCCGCGTAGGTCTGCAGGGCGGTCACCCGCCCGGTCCGGGTGCCGGCGCCGGGGGCCGGCTCCGCGGGCGCGGACGGGGTTGCCGCGGACGGGCCGGAGAGCACCCGGGCCAGCGCGTCCTGCTCCACCTCCGCGGGGCGCTCCACCCCCATCCCCACGAAGAGCCGGGTGATCCCCGAGCGGCGCAGCCCCTCCCCCTTCGCGACCAGCAGCCGCAGCTGCTGCAGCGGCGCGTTGAGGGACGGGTGATCTCCCACGTCGATCTCCAGCCAGAGCGCGGGGCGCCCGAGCCGATCCGTCTGCTCCCCCACCACCGCCAGCCGCCAGAACGCGGTGCCGGTGCTGCCGCCGTCGAGCTGGTAGGTCGTCCACTCCCCCACGCGCGCGCGGGCGAGCCCGCCGGAGAGCTGCTCGAGCAGCGCGGGGGCGCCGGCGGGCAGCGGCGCGGCGGCGAGCACGGCGCAGAGCAGGGAGATCACCGCTTGCCTCCGGCCGGGGCGAAGGCCTGGTGCACGCCCGTCAGCCCGGGGGCGATCTGCACGAGCGTGGTGAGGACCCGCTCGGGGCCCTTGGCGTGCTCGAGCACGCGCGTGGACTCTCTCTGGCCGCTCTCGCGCGCCAGCGCGTAGCCGTCTTGGACCAGCGCGCGGGCGAGCGCGTCGCGGACCTCGGGCAGCGGCCGCTCCACCAGCAGCGCGCGGGAGCGGCCGCCCGCGCCATCGCCCCGGGCCAGCAGCTCTTGGCTCACCAGCGCGCCCTCCACAACCGGCGCGGGCGGCGGCGGCGCGTGGCTCCAGGCGTCCTTGAGCACGCAGAAGCCCACGGTCTTGTCGCCGTAGGCGCGCACCACCACGGAGCGGATCAGCCCCTCGCGCGTGTAGAAGGCGGAGACCACGCCCTGCTCGGTGAAGTCTCCGTCCACCGTCACCGGGTAGCCGGCGGCGCGCAGCTTTTGGGCGAAGTAGACCCCGACCTTTCGCGGCGCGTCCGGCGTGACGAAGTAGGCGATCCGGTAGGCCTCGCCGGCGATGATCAGATCTCCGCCGATGCGGGTGTGCACGGCGCCCGGGTAGACCGGCAGCGGCTGCTCGGCGCGCGCGGCGGAGCAGAGGGCGATGGCGGCAAGGGCCACCAGCCAGGTGGCGATCCGCGTAGCCGACCCCCGCTCACCCCGAGCGAAGTCGAGGGGGGCCACAGAATCTCCGCACGCCCCTCGACTTCGCTCGAGGAGAACGGGGGGCCTCACTGGCAATCCACCTTCTGGTTGTTCACGTCGCTCGAGTGGTTGCCGGGCCGGGAGGGGTCATCCGCCATCGCCTGCTTGCAGCCCATGAAGTGGGGGCCGCGCGCGTCGAACATCTGCTTGTAGAGGGACTCGTCGTAGTCGTGGGTGTCCCGGAACGGCGCGGTGTCGAAGCAGCGGAGCGCGTCGTCGTCCAGGCCGGGGTAGGTGGCGAGGTTGTTCAACCCCAGCTTCGCGGTGTGGTTCTCGCCCCCGCAGCCGCGGTCTCCCAGGCCGCGGTCGATCGCCGGGTCGGTGGCGTAGTTGTGGGAGACCACGAAGGTGCCGTCCGGATCCGGCAGCGAGAAGTCGATCAGGCTGCGCAGCCCGGCCACGTTGCCGAGCTGGCCGAGGAAGGGCCCCACGCCGAAGAACTTCATCCGCGAGACCTGCAGCCGCAGCCCGGTCTCGCCGCCGGTGCGGCGCAGGCCGGTGCGCTTGGGACCGGCGGTGGAGTCCGCGCCGTCCGGCAGGTTCCAGGGGTTGGCCACCAGCGTGTAGCGGCTCTCCAGCGGCACGTTGCGCAGGTCAACGCCCCCGGTGGGGCTGACGGTGAAGAAGCCGTCCTCACCCTCCAGGTAGCGCGCGGGGAGGATCCGGTTCTGGGCGGTCATCCGCGCGCGGACGGTCACCTTGCCGGAGGGGTCGAAGCCCAGCCGCTCGGTCATCCAGCGCGCGCCGCCGCCGATGGCCGCGAGCGGGTTCCCTCCCCCGCCCTCCTTGTTGAGCGGCACGTCCGCGAAGACGGCGTCCGCGTTGGTGACCGAGACCTCGAGCGGCCCGTAGCCCACGCCCAGCGTGCCGGCGGGGACGTCCTCCACGGACTCGAGATCTCGGAAGCGCGCGGTGGCGTCCGTCTGCGTCACCTCGCGGGCGCGCTCGAAGGCGCCGGCGTGCGTCCCGGTGGCGTAGTCGCTGAGCACGTGGCTGGTGAGCTCGAAGGCCGCGTAGCGCGTGGCCTCCTGGAGGTGCAGCCGCGCGCGGAGGAGATCCACCAGGTAGATGGAGAAGAGGAGCATCACGACGAGGAGAGGGATGCTGAGGGCGAGCTCCAGCGTGGCCGCCCCTCGACTGACCTGAAACTTGAGGCGGCGGCCTCCACCGGTCTCCCCGAGCGTAGCGCCGTAGGCGCGTAGTCGAGGGGCGGCACGCTCGCTCGGGATCACCCAAGAGAGGACCGAGCGCAGCCCTGATTGATCCGCCCGAAGGGCGGGGGCCTCACTTCGCTCGGGGTGGACGGAGGGGGCGCTCAATGGGTGATCACCTTCTGCGGCTGGCTCGACAGCGCGGCCGGGAGCGCACCGGCGAGCTGCTGCACCAACGGCAGCGTGTACGCGCCCTGGTAGACGCTCGCCAGCCGCGGGCGCCAGTACGGGTTGAAGAAGTTCGGCTGCTCGGCCCAGTTGCCGGGGCGGTGGTAGTAGACCTGGGCGCGCGCCATGGCGGTGATCCCGGGCGCCAGCCCCGCGAGCGACTGGCGCTCGTCCTCGAGCACCAGGCGCGCCCCGGCCGGCGTGAAGCCCAGCCGCAGCTCGCCCTCGTCGTTGAGCAGCGCCGGGCCGTTGCGAGTGGCGGAGGGATCCGCGAGCGGGTTGCGAAGCTCCGCCGGCCCCTTGTGGAGCACGGACCAGGTGGACGGCTGGTTGAACTCGCTCGAGCGCGCGGCGGCGGCGGTGAGGCTCGGAGCGCCGAAGCGATCCAGCGTGTCCTGGCCGCAGGACTTCTCGTACTGGCCAGGCTCGAAGTGGGAGAAGGGCAGCAGCCCCTCCCAGGCGTGGTTCTCGTCCCGATCGTCGATCCTCACGTTGGCGACGTAGAGCGGCACCGGGATCACGCAGTCGCGGCAGAGGACCCGGTTGATCCCCACCTCGTTGTCCTCGGTCGCGGGCGCGTTGCCGGGGCGGACCAGCCGCCAGTGGATCCCGCCCTGCTCGAGGTCCTGCTTGCTCATCGCCCAGACGCTGGTCTTCAGCCGGTCGTTCGGGTCCGTGCGCGGATCTCCCCAGCACTGCTCGCGCGGGGAGTCCGGGGCGCAGGCGAGCGGGTTGCGCAGGCCCAGGATCGTCGGCGGGCCGAGCTGGATCCGGTACGTGTCGTCCGCGCCGACCGCGTCTCCCTGCGCGAGCGCGCCGATCGGGTGATTGGTGATCTGCCGCCACTGCCGGAGGTTGTTGGCGCGCGCCTCCGCCACCGGCCCGCCGCCCTTGCCGCGCGCGTGCTCGAAGGTGAGCAGCCGCGTCTGGCCGAGCTTGGGCAGATTGCTGATGAAGCCGCGGATGGGCCCGAACCAGTTGGGCGGGGCGAGGAGATCATCCGCCTTGCGCGAGGTCACCAGCTCCGGCCGGCAGCCCTGACCGCTGTCCGCGTCGCACGCGAAGCGGGTGGCGTTGGCGATCTGCGCCATGGAGCGCTTGGCGCGCGCCTCGCGGTCCGCCTCCTCCACCCTGGACGGCTCGATCGCCCCGAACGGGTTGCGCGGCGCGAACGGCCGCCCGTTGGCTTCTTCGTAGTGGGCGCGATCGAACATGCAGGCGGAGAGCACGCCCATGGGCAGCTGCGCGGAGAGGTTGACGTTGGGATCGTTGGCCGCGACCACGTCATCCGAGGCGCGCTGCACCTGGCTGAGCGTGGCCTGCATCACCGCGCGCGAGGCAGACGCCATCACGCCGTTGAGCATCCGGTGCGCGGGGATGATCCCCCGGCCGATGATCTCGTCCGCCCGGAGATTCAGCAGCGCGTCTTGGAAGAGCTTGAGCAGCTTCCGGTAGACCTCGAGGATCGTGTCGATCGCCTGGATGACCGGCCCCACGTACGGGATGTTCTCCAGGACGGGGCAGACCGCCTTCCAGAGCACGCCCTTCCCTCCTCCCACGCAGGGGTTGAGCGTCCGCATCACCCCGTAGATGTCGGTGAGGAAGGCCTCCACGAAGTAGAGGAACGAGTCGATCGACTGCCACACCATGGCCGAGACGTAGTGCGAGACCTGGGTGCGGTTGGCGAACGCGTAGAAGTTGAACGCCCGCGCCTCCATCGCCGCCATCGTGTAGGCCGCCGCGTCCGCGTTGTTCTGGGTGCGGATCCGCTCGCTCACGGTGTGGCCGAGGTTGACGGTGGTGAGCACGGCGATCGCCAGCACCAGCACCATCACGCACGCGAGGACGAGGGCCTGTCCCTCCTGGTGCCTCGCCGCCTCCCGGAGCCGCCGCGTCCACATCCTCAGGGGCTCCAGGACGGCGCGTCGTGGACGAGCCACTTGCGGTGGAAGTTGGACTGCATCCGCATGCTGTACGTGGCGGAGAGCGGGATGAAGAAGCGCTTCGCCCCGCCGGCCGAGGTCGCCAGGGGCTGCGCCCCGGTGGAGAGGCGCCAGAGCGTGCGCATCTCGTCCGGGTAGAGGGTGGAGAAGCCGCGCTGGTGGGAGATCCCCCTTCCCCGGCCCTCGAGCGCGGAGAGATCGGACTTCTCGTTCACCATGTTCGCGCCGGCCTCCAGCGTGGGGCGGTCGATCGCGCCGTAGAGCAGCTCCCCCGCGTTGGTGGCGAACCAGCTGGTGAAGATCACGAAGTTCGCGAACGGGATCTTCAGCTCGTAGAGGTAGCGCACGCGGACGCGCAGCACGGTCGCCTTGCGGTAGAGCGTCTGGGACTCATCTTCGAGCGCCCGGTCGAAGAAGGACGGCAGGTGCGCCGGCATGCCCTCCAGCTCGGAGATCGTGTCCGGGGCGTCGAAGTCCAGCTCCTGCCACTGCGGCCCGCCGCGGACGTTCCAGAGCGCGCCCAGCTCGGCCCAGTTGGCCGGGCTCACCGTGTCCACCCGCACCGCGCCGCGCAGCCCCACGCCGTTGATCGTCTCTGGCACCGGGGTGCCGCCCCAGGGCAGCGCCTGCACCGCCGCGTCGTGCGCCACCGCCTGCGTCCAGGTGGCGCCGAAGCGGTCCACCCCGTCCGTGCGCCCCAACGTGGGCAGCACCGCCACCAGCGCGGCGTCGTGCATGCGCTCGTTGTTGCCGTTCCAGACGATCCCCGCGCGCGCCGCGCTGTAGGCCGCGTACTCGGTGAGCAGCCGCGCCTGCTGCATCGCGGTGAGCTGGATCAGCCCCAGCAGCAGGAACACCATCAACGGCAGGACGAGCGCGGCCTCCACCGCCACCTGCCCCCGCTCCCCATCGCCCGCCCGGCCGTAGACACGCATCGCCCGAGGAACCTACCTGCGTCCACACGGGCAAGGGAACTCGGACAGCTGGCCGCGGGAGACTGGGCAAATGAACGCGCTGGCTCGGGCGCACTTGGCCCATGGGAGCGAGAAACCGAAAGGGTCGCGCTCCGCCGTGCGCGCATGAGTCCCTCGGAGACGCGCTCACACCGCGGTGGGTTGCCCTGCCTCCGCTCGCCGGCAGCGGGCGCTCGGGTCTGGGAGGGGCGCGCCCCAATTGGTCGCCCAGCCGCCCAACGCTCCTGCGCGCCGGGTTGCCGCTCGCAAGCGGCCGTCACTTCAGGACTCGCGCGCTGATGCTTCGCAGAATCGCTGGTCGCCCACGCTGGTCAACCAGTGGTCGCCCACCTGAGCTCATTGGAAAGGTCGGCGAGCTCGACGTGGTCGCCCAGTGGTCGCCCACGCTGGTCGGCCAGCGATCACTGGCTCTTGTTCCGAGAAAGCGCCGCTCTTCCGGTGGCTTGCATGCGTCCCGGGGCGCGATCCGCACGATGGGCGGCTGGGCGACCAATTGGGGCGCTTCCTCCCCCGGCCCGAGCGCCCGCTGCCGTCGAGCGGAGGCACGGCAACCCACCGCGGTGTGAGCGCGCCTCCGAGGGAACCATGCGCGCACGACGGAGCGCGACCCTTTCGGTTTCCCGCTCCTATGAGCCGCGTGGCCTCAATGCATGGCGTTGTCGGTGTCGGCCGCCCTCGACTTCTCGAGAGGCGCGGCCTTGGCCTTGGAGCTGTCCCCTGTTCCTGGGGCGGCGGCCTTGATGCGCCGCGCGGCGAGCTGGGCGGCGCCGGTGCCGGGGAACTCGTTCACCACCCGCTCGCAGGCCTCCACGCCGCGCCCCACCGACAGCTCCGCGTCGCAGAGGCGGCTGAGCAGGTTGGAGAGCAGCGTGCCGGTGGCGCCCTGCGCCAGCGCCCGGCGCAGCAGGGAGATCTCGGTGAACCGGTCTCCCTTCTTCCGGTAGGCGTCCGCCTCGTTGGCAAGCGACTGTGCGCTCGGGCCCGAAGTACCGGAGCCGACGGAGCCGATGGAGCCAGCAGCCGTCGCCGCCGAAGCGACCGAGGCCGGCGCCTCGGCCGCGCGCCCGCCAAACGCACCGAGGTCACCCTGAGAGGACGCGCCGGCGGAGCCGCTCCCCGAGGGCGCGTAGCTGCCCTTGCCCCCGCCGCGCGTGTCCAGCAACCCAATCCCCTTCTGCTGCTTGCGATCCCAGCCCGACTCTCCGTCCACGGAGGTCTTCGCGGGCGGCGCGGCCGGCTTCGCCGCGGCGACCTCGAGCTTCTCCTGGCGCGGCTCAGGCTCAGCAGCCTTGCTCTTCTTCGACGGCGCCTTGGTGTCCAGGCGCTGGTCGAGCTCGGCCTCGGACGCGGGGGTGCTGCGCTGGGTGATCCGCTCGGTGGGCGTGTCCCGGTAGGAGTTCTGAGCGTAGGCGGCCACGTCCTTCGCGGCCTGGGACTGCTCCTCCGCCGGAGGCGCGGGCGCCGGGTCCACGCCGTCCAGCTTGCGGACGCCCAGCCCGCGCTTCCGGGCCGGCTTCTCCGCGTAGGGCGCCTCGGCGCGGAGCGCGTCGTCCTTCTGCTCCTTGGCGAGCGCGTCCACCGGCTGACCGTTCTTGTCGGCGCCCGGCGGGGGCGGCGGCGTCACCGCGGCGACGGGGGCCTCCACCGCGGGGGCCTGCTCGGCCTTCTTCTCCGCCACCTTGAACGACGCGGTGGGCGCCTCGGACCTATTCGCCACGTAGGTGCCCACCGAGCCGACCACCACCAGCCCGGCCACGCCGGCCACGGCCACGATCCAGCGGTTCCACCAGCGGGGCGTGGGCGCGGGGCCGGCCTGGGTGCGCCGCGCGGCCTGCTGCGCGTAGGCGAGCAGGGAGTCCAGCCCGTCATCCGGAGGCGGCTCCGCCGGCAGCTGCGCCATGGTGCGGCGCACGCCTCGGATGGAGTCGAGCGCCTCGGTGCAGCGCGCGCAGCCCTGCACGTGGGCCTCGAGCGAGCGGGCCTCGTCCTCTGGGAGCTCCCCGTAGGCGAGCTCGAGGAGCTTGTCCTCGTGGCCATGCGCCTGGGGCTTCATCCCGCCACCGTCCTTCCGTCCTCATCCGCCATGTCGCCGTCGATCCCCAGGGCGTCCAGCTTCTTCCGCAGCCCTTCGAGCGCGTAGCGCATGCGGCTCTTCACGGTGTTCTCGGGAACCCCCGTCACCTGCGCGATGTCCTTGAACGAAACCCCGCTGTACTCACGGAGGACGAAGACCTCCCGCTGCTCCTCGGGGAGGGCCAGCAGGGCCTGCTGGATGAGCGGGCGGACGCGCACGTTGTGGGCGCTGCGATCCGGCCGCTGGCCGCCGTCCGGGAGCGACTCGCCGAGCGCCCTGCCCTCGCCCTCCTCCGCCATCGCCGGGGCATCCAGCGAGTCTGCTTGGCGGTAGCTTTCTTTTCGGGCGCTGTCCACGCAGAGATTCCTGGCGATCGTGTAGACCCACGTCGTGAAGCGAGCCTTCGGCTCATAATCCTGGGAGCTGCGAACCACCTTCAGCCACGTCTCCTGCAACAAGTCCTCGGCCCGCGCCCTCTGGCCCGTATAACGAAGGATGAAGTTGAACACCGCCGCACGGTGACGGCGCACCAGCACCTCGAAGGCGCGTGCGTCGCCAGACTTGAAGGCGAGCATCAACTGCTCGTCCGTGCTCTCCGGTGCCAACTGTCCCTCGTTTGTACGGGGCAGCCCTTGCTGAGCTATTCCCGTTTAACGACCCAGAAGCGGGTCGGGTCTATGGCGGCCTCCGCCCCCGATAAGTCGCGAGAATGACAGGCACTGCTACCCCTGTCACCAGGGCTCCCTGCACGAGGAGCCAGAGCGGAAGGGGCCGCTGCAGGTGAACGTAGAGGGCCCGCCCCAGGGCCAGGCCAAGCAGCACCCCGGTGAGGCCCCGCCACGCGTTGCTCCCCGCCCGGGGGCGGAAGCGGCCGAACGCCCAGTCGCCGAGCGCCGGAAGCAGCAGCGCCACCGCCCACACCCCGTCGTAGCGCCACTCCAGCGGCGCCCTGCGCGAAAGCTGCACGGTGAGGGCGAGCAAGAGCGTGGGGTACGTGAAGAGGCAGCGGGCGCAGAGCCGGACGCCGCCCAGCACCACGGTGCGGTGGTGCTCCTCCGGGTAGTGGTGGCTGAGCAGGAAGGACATCAGGCGGGCTTCGCCTCGGGCGCGTTGAGGAAGCAGGCGGAGACGTGTCCTGCGCCGAGGGGATAGAGCGGCGGCGTCTCCAGGCGGCAGCGCTCGAAGGCATGCGGGCAGCGCGGGTGGAAGGCGCAGCCGGGCGGCGGGTGGATCGGCGAGGGCACGTCCCCCTGCAGGACGATCCGCTCCCGCTTGCGGGCCGGATCGGGGACGGGGACCGCCGAGAGCAGCGCCTGCGTGTAGGGGTGGCGCGGCCGCTCGTAGAGCTCGCGCGCCGAGGCGAGCTCCACGATCTTGCCCAGGTACATCACCGCCACCCGGCTGGAGACGTACTCCACGATCCTCAGGTCGTGCGCGATGAAGACGTAGGTGAGCGAGAGCTCGCGCTGCAGGTCCATCAGCAGATTGACGATCTGCGCCTGAATGGAGACGTCCAGCGCGCTCAGCGGCTCGTCCGCGATCACCAGCTCCGGCTCCACCGCCAGGGAGCGGGCGATGCCGATCCGCTGCCGTTGCCCGCCGGAGAACTCGTGCGGGTAGCGCCCGAGCGCGTCTCGCGGCAGCCCGAGCTTGTCGAGGAGCGCGAGCACCTTCTCCCGCCGTTCCTTGCCCTTGGCCAGGCCGTGGATCGCGTACGGCTCGGAGAGGATCTCCTCCACGCGCATCCGCGGGTTCAAGGACGCGTACGGGTCCTGGAAGATCAGCTGCATCCGGCGGCGCAGCGGGCGCAGCTGCCGCTGGCTCAGCCCCACCAGCTCCTGCCCTTCGAAGCGCACCGAGCCGGCGGTGGGGCGCACCAGCCCCAGGATCGCCCGCCCGAGCGTGCTCTTGCCGCAGCCGCTCTCGCCCACCAGCCCGAGCGTCTCGCCGCGCTGCACCTCGAAGCTGACGCCGTCCACCGCCTTGAGCGTGGCCACCGCGCGCCCGAGCACGCCGCCCTGCACCGGGAAGTGCTTGGTCAGCCCGTCCACCGCGAGCAGGGGCGCGCTCACGCGGGCACCGGGTTGTGGCAGGCGGCGAGCTGGCCGTCGCGGTGCAACTCCAGGCGCGGGTCTTCGGACGCGCAGCGGGCGATCGCCCGGTCGCAGCGATCCCGGAAGCGGCAGCCGGACGGGAGCGCGCGCAGGCTCGGCACCATGCCGGGGATGGCCGGCAACCGCCGCCGCTCGCCGGCCGCGCCCAGCGAGGGGATGGAGCGCAAGAGCCCCGCGGTGTACGGGTGCGCGGGCCGGGCGAAGAGCGCCTGCACCGCCGCCTGCTCCACCACCCTGCCCGCGTACATCACCACCACCGCGTCGCAGGTCTCGGCGACGATCCCGAGATCGTGGGTGATCAGCAGCACCGCCATCCGGCGCTCGCGCTGCATCCGCTGGAGCAGCTCGAGGATCTGCGCCTGGATGGTGACGTCCAGCGCCGTGGTGGGCTCGTCCGCGATCAGCAGCGCGGGATCGCACGCCAGCGCCATGCCGATCATCACCCGCTGGCGCATGCCGCCGGAGAGCTGGTGCGGGTAGTCCTGCGCGCGCCGCTCCGGATCGGCGATCCCCACCTGGCGCAGCATCTCCACCGCGCGCCGCTCGGCGTCCGCGCGGGAGACGCCGCGGTGCAGCCGCACCACCTCCGCGATCTGATCCCCGACCGTGAAGACCGGGTTCAGGGACGTCATCGGCTCCTGGAAGATCATCGAGAGCTGGTTGCCGCGCAGCTCGCGCAGGCGGCCGTCCGGGAGCGTCAGGAGATCCTCGCCCTTGAAGCGCACCTGCCCGGAGAGGATCCGCCCGGGAGGCTCGGGGATCAGCCGCATCACCGAGAGGGCGGTCACGCTCTTGCCGCAGCCGGACTCGCCCACCAGCGCGACCGTGCGCCCCTCCGCGACGGAGAAGGAGACGTCGTCGACCGCGAGCAGCGCCCCCTCATCCGAGGAGAACTGCGTCTTGAGGCCGGAGATCTCGAGGAGCGGCTCGCTCACGGACGCGAAGTGATTACCACACCGCCGCGGGCAGCCCTACTTCCGGCCGAGCTCGTCGAGGAACTCCAGCTCGCCGATCACGCCCTTCTTGATCAGCAGGCGGATGAGCGTGGCCACCATCTGGGCCGGCTTCACCTTCTGCGACTCGGTCACCGGCTCGAGCCCTTCCGCCATCCGCTCCAGGCTGTCGAGGATCTTCAGATCCTCCTCGCTCAGCCGCTCGTCACGCGCGGGCTCCGTGCGGACGACCGTGACGCCGGGAAAGGCCCGGGCGGAGATGCTGATCGGCGGGGAGGTGAGCGGCGGGGACGTGTCGTCCGTTCCGCTCGCCTCCTGCTCCGAGGGCTCCCCGAGGCGATCCAGCTCGGACTCGGCCGCGCTGGTGTCCAGCCCCTCGCCGCTGGCGAACGCCTTGGCCCACTCCGCGGCCGCCGCCTCTTCTTCGGGCGTCAGCGCGGGCGCCGCCGCGGCCAGGCGGCTCGAGGGCAGCGGCACCGCGAAGACGGTGGCCGGCTTGGTGTCTCCGTTCACCCCGAGCGGAGTGGCTCCGTTCACCCCGAGCGGAGTGGCTCCGTGCACCCCGAGCGGAGTGGCTCCGTTCACTCCGAGCGGAGTGGCTCCGTTCACCCCGGGCGGAGCGGCTCCGTTCACCCCGAGCGGAGTCGAGGGGTCAGCCTCGACCACGGGTGGCCCGCTGGGCGCGGCCTCCGCGAGTTGGGCGCTGCCGGCCGGCGCGCTCGCTCCAGCGCTCACAGCCGTGGTGGCTTGAGCAGCGCCGGCCGATGCGCTCGCTGCGCCACCGCTGGCGCTCGCAGCCGTGTCAGAGGGGGCGCTGTCGGCCGAGCCGGTCGCGCCGCCGCTGCTCGCGGGAGCGGACGCGCTCGCGGGCACCGCGGCGCCACTTGCCGGCGAAGCGCTCGTCCCGTTGCTCGGCGAAACCGCGGCACCGTTCGCCGGCGAAGCGCTCGATCCAGCGCCGCTCGCGGGAGCGGGCGCCGCGGCACCGTTCGCCGGCTGCGCGCTGCCCTTCCCCGCGCCCGAGGCTTGAGCGCTCTCCGGCGACCCGCTCGTCCCGCTGCTGCTGGTGGTTCCCTTCCCGGCGCCGGGCGACGTCCCCGCGGGAGCGCTGCCGAGCGTAGCGGACACGGGTGCAGGCGCGGCGGGCTGGGCGCCGACCACCGCTCCAGGGCTCGAGGCATTGCCCGCCGCCGAGGACGCGGAGGGCTGGGCGCCGCCGAGCAAAGCGCTCGCGGGCGCCGTGGGAGCGGAGGCGCTCGCCGCTGTGCTGGGAGCGGGCGGTGCGCTGGCGGAACCGTTCGCCGTGCTCGGCGGAGCGGGTTGAGGAACGACGGACGCCGAGCCGTTCGCCAGAGTCGGCGAGACCGACGGAGCGGCCGGTGGAGCAACGACCGGCGCCGCGCCGCCCGGTTGAGCCGCGGGCGCAGCCGGCGCCTTCGCGGCCACGGGCCCTCCGTTCGGAGCGGCAGCGGGCGGGCGAGCCTGGGCGGCCGGCGGAGTCTGAGGAGACTGCGAGGGCAGCGCCCGCGACGCCGGCACCTGCACCAGGGCGATCGTCGCCAGCGGCACGGCCCCCTGCGGCGGCCGGCCGTGGACCGCCGCAGTGGCGGGGCCAGCGGCGGTGGCGCCACTGGCGGGCCGCGCGGCGACGGGAGCGGGCGCCGGGGGCTTCATCGCGGGGATCGCGACCGGGGCCGGGACGCTGGCGGTGGCGTGGAGCCGCCCGTCTCCGGCCGAGACCAGCCCCTGCGACTGGAGCGACGGCACCAGCGCGAGCGCCGGCGGCGGGGCCGGCGCGGGGGGCGCGGGAGGGCCGAGGATGTCCGCGAGGTCCAGATCCGCCGCCGCGCCGACAGCCGGCGGCGCACTGGGAACGTCCCACTCCATGGGCAGCTCGACGGCGGGCGGTGCCGCGACCGGGGCGGGAGGCGGGGCCGGCGCTGGCTTCGCGGCCGCCGCAGGTGGCGCCGGAGCAGCAGCGGGCGCGGGCACCGGCTTGGCGACCGCCGCGGGCGCGGGCTCCGGCTCCTCATCCTCGAGCACGGGCTCCAGCACGGCCTCGCCGCGCAGCGCGGAGATCGCGCTGTCGATGTCCTCGGCGGACGCGAGGTAGACCTTCACCGGCTTGTTGATCTGGAAGCGGAGATCCTCCACCACGTCAATCACGGCCGGATCCGCCAGCGCCAGGTGGAGCCGCTGCATCCGGCCGTCCACCTCGAGTCGGAACGGCACGATCCGGTGCTGCTCCTGGAAGTCCACCGGGATGATCGCGCTCACGGCGGCGGGGATGTGGGGCAGGTCCACGAACGGGAGCTCGTGCTGCTCGGCGAGCGCGCGCGCCACGGCGGCGCTGGTCACCCTGCCCTGCGCGACGAGGATCTCGCCGATCCGCTTCCCCTTGGCGGGGCCGCGCTGCGCGGCGAGCGCGGCGTTGACCTGCTCGGCGGTGGCCGCGCCGGCTGCGATCAGAAGCTCGCCGAGTTTCTTCCTCATCCGAGATCCCCGACTACCGCTTGACCTTCGCCAGGTACTCCGCCCGCGTGAAGACGCCCTTCTGGATCAGCAGCTCGACCATGGCCGACAGCGCCGCCGCCTCCTTCCGCTGCAAGGCCTCCAGCTGCTGCAGCAGCCGCTCCGGGTCCGCCTCCTCGTCCTGCGCGGACAGCTGGATCTCCGGCAGCTCCGGCTTGCTCTCGTGCAGGTCCTTCACCTCGCCCTGCGCGTCCACCAGCTTGAACGAGTTCTCGACCTCCCCCACCTCCGCGCCGTCGTAGTACCGGCTGAGCGCGCGGGAGATCGCCGAGGGGGACGCCAGCTGCGCCACGATCCGGCAGCCCGCCTGCGCCCGCAGCATGTCCACCGAGTTGAGGTTCCCCGGATCCGACATGGCGACGACGAGGGTGCGCCCCTCGTCCCGCAGCTGCAGCGGCACCGCCTCCAGCGAGCGCGCGAGCCGCGCGGGGATCTTGTCCTTCACGTTGGGGGCGATCGCGCGGACCGCGTCCACGTTCACCGCCTGGACGTTGAGCTGCCGGGACAGCGCGCGCGTGAGCAGATCCTCCGTCACCAGGCTCATCCGCACCAGGATCTCACCCAGCCGTCCGCCCCACTTCTTCTGCTCCGCCAGGGCGGCGCGCAGCTGGCTCTCTTGAAGGACGTTGGCCTTGACGAGCAGCTCGCCCAGCTTGATGGAAGCCATCGAAGACGAACCCTCGGGAGCGACGGGCGACCCGCAAATAGTATCGAGCGGTCGGAACCCCGCGAAGGGTCGAAAGGTGGGTGCGCCTACCCCTTCAGGCGAGGATCCAGCGCGTCCCGCAGCGCCTCCGCCACGAGGTTGAACGCGCACACGGCGAGGAAGATGGCGAGCCCCGGGTACAGCGCCAGCCACCATGCGCCCAACGCCCCTCCACCTGGCAGGTAGGCGAGGTGGACGTGGGCCTGGGTCAGCAGCTCCCCCCAGCTCGGGGTGGGAGGAGGAGCGCCGAACCCGAGGAAGGAGAGCCCGCTCTCCAGGAGGATCGCCCCCGCCACCCCGAAGGTCGCGGAGACGAGCACCGGGGCCATGGCGTTGGGCACCACGTGCCGCCACAGCACCCGCGCGTCCGAGGCCCCCAGCGCCCGGCTCGCCTGGACGAAGTCCAGCTCGCGCAGCCGCAGCACCTCCGCGCGGGTCAGCCGGGCCACCTCCATCCAGCGGGTGAGGCCGATCACCACCATGATCGGGTAGAGGGTGCGCACCCGCATCATCCCCAGCACGCACAGGACGAGGAACATCGCGGGGAAGGTCATCATCGTCTCCACCGCGCGGGACAGCAGCAGGTCGATCGTGCCGCCGTAGTAGCCAGCGAGCGCCCCCACCAGCACGCCGATCAGCACGTAGAACGCCACCGCCACGAAGCCCACGGTGAGGCTGACCCGGGCGCCGTGGATGATCCGGGCGAGCACGTCCCGGCCGACCTCGTCCGTCCCCAGCGGGTGCTCGCCTCCCGGTGGCGCGAGGAAGTCCTCCTGCGAGGAGCGGTTGGGCCCGTACGGGAGCAGCGGCCCGATCATCCAGTCCCCGTCCTGCAGGCCGGCGCGCAGCGTCTGGACGGTCTCGTTGCGCAGGGCCGGCGGATCGAAGCGGTTGGGCAGCACGTAGAGTCGGCCCTTCTGCCGCAGCAGGATCGGCCGGTCCGAGGCGAGCTCGTCCGCGAAGACGGCGGCGAACGCGAGCGCGAAGAGCGCGCAGCAGGCGACGAGCACCAGGGGGCGTCTGGCCAGGCCCCGCGCCAGCTGGCGCGCCGTGCGCCTCACCGCGCCACCGCGTGGCGGATGCGGGGATCCGCGGCCGCGTACAGGAGGTCCGAGGCCAGCAGCGAGAGCATGGTGAGCAGCGCCACCAGCGTGGTGATCCCCATCACCATGGCGTAGTCGCGGCTCAAGATCGCCTGGATCCCCAACAGCCCCATCCCGTGGATCCCGAAGATCTGCTCCACCACCACGCTGCCGCCGATCAGCGCCGGCAGCGAGCTCCCGAGCAGCGTGAGCACCGGCAACAGCGAGTTGCGCAGCGCATGCCGGAAGATCACCGCCCGCTCCGGCAGCCCCTTGGCCCGGGCGGTGCGGATGAAGTCCTGGCGGATCACCTCCAGCATCCCCGCGCGCATGTAGCGGGTGACGGTGGCCACCGAGGCGTAGCAGAGGCAGGTCACCGGCAGCACCAGGTGCCAGAGCAGGTCCTCGAGCTTCTGCAACGGCCCCATCGCCGCGAAGCCGTCCGAGGTCAGCCCCTGCATGGGAAACCAGTCCAGGGTCTGCGGCCGCGCGAAAAGCAGGAGCAGCAGCACCGCCACCCAGAAGGACGGCAGGGAGTAGACGGCGAAGAGGCCTACGGTGATCACCCGCTCGAGCGGGCTGCCGCGCCTCACCGCGGAGAAGACGCCGAGCGGGATCGCCACCAGGTACCCGAGCAGGAGCGCGAGCGTGCTCAGCAGGAGCGTCTTGGGCAGCGCCTCCGAGATCTTCTCCAGCACGGGCCGGCCGTCCTGGCTGGAGCGCCCGAAGTCGAGCGTCACCACGTGGCCGATCCAGCGGACGTACTGCTCGAGCACGGGGCGGTCCAACCCCAGCTCGCGGCGCAGCGCCTCGCGGGCCTCCTCCGTGACGCCGGCGGAGCCGGGCTCGGCGAGCGTGGCCAGGGGATCCCCGGGCGCCAGCCGCATCACCGCGAAGGTCACGAAGGTGATCCCCACGAAGGTGGGGATCATCAGCAGGAGCCTGCGCAGGACGTAGGGGCCCATGCTCACTTGGGCGGAGGTTGCGCGCCGTCGCGCGCGAGCCAGACCTTCCGCAGATCGTAGAAGTTCAGCGCCGGGCGCAGCCCGCGCACGTCCACCTTCGCGGCGTCGAAGTCCGGGCGGGTGGTGAGGAAGGTGTAGGGCTGCTCCTCGTAGAGGATCCGGTGCAGCTGCTTGTTGATCTCCGCCCGCTTGCCCGCGTCGAACTCGGCGCGCGCCGCCAGCGTGAGCCGGTCCACCTCCGGGTTGCTGAAGGAGACGTAGTTGGAGCCCTGGGTCTGGCTGGAGTGGAAGACCTGGAACTGATCCTGCTCCACGTCCTGGGAGACCCAGATCAGCACCGCCACGTCGAACTGATGCTTGAGCAGCCGCTCACTGTAGATGGCCCACTCGACCTTCTCGATCTCCACGTCGATCCCCGCCTTGCGCAGCTCCTCCTGGATGAGCGGCACCAGGCGCGCCGCCTTCACCGACTGCGCGGTGACCAGGAAGGTGAAGCGGAAAGGGACGCCGTCCTTCTCCAGCACGCCGTCGCCGTTGGTGTCCTTCCAGCCGGCCTCCTCGAGGAGCTTCTTGGCCCCGGCGGGATCGTAGGTGATGGGGTGCGCCTCCACCTCCGGATCGCAGTTGGCGCTCCCCTTGAGGAAGGGACAGGTGGTGCGCGGCTCCAGCCCCATCTCCAGATTCTTCGCCACGCGCTCGTACGGGTAGAGCATGGCCATGGCCTTGCGGACCCGCTTGTCCTTGAAGAACGGCCGCTCCTCGTTGTAGCCGATGAACGAGAAGTTGTTCTGCGGGGTCGTCAGCCGGTTGTAGCCCTGGATCGCCCACGCGTTCTGCGGCTCCGGCGCCTCCACCGCCCGCCACATGGACGGGAGGATCTTCGTCATCAGGTCGAACTCGCCGCGCTCCCACAGCTGCGCGGCCACCGTCTCGTCCTTGACGATTCTCAGCTGGAGCTTGTCCAGGTACGCCGGCGTTCCCCAGTAGGCGTCGTTCCGGACGAAGGTGATCGACTTGCCGGTCTCCCAGCTCTCGAACTTGAACGGGCCGGTCCCCACCGGCGCGCGGTTGTAGGGCAGCGTGCTGAAGTCGCCCTTGAGCGCGGAGGCCGGCGCGATCGGCATTGAAGAGGAGAAGGAGCGGAAGCCCAGGTAGTCGGGAACCTTCCAGCGCAGCACCACGGTGTAGTCGTCCGGGGTCTCGTACTTCGCCAGGTTCACGAACTGCGCGCGCGCCTGGACGGTGAGGTTCTTCGGGTTCATCACCGCGTCCATCACCGCCTTCACGTCCTTGGCGGTGAAGGGCTGCCCGTCGTGGAAGTGCACGCCCTTGCGCAGCTTGAAGGTGTGCGTGAGGTGGTCCTCGCTCTCGGTGTAGCTCTCGGCGAGCAGCGGCTTGAGCTCGTAGCGGGGCGCCGTCTCGCGATCGAGCTCGAAGAGCGTCTCCAGCACCGTGCCGGTGGTGTAGCGGACCATGTTGCCGTCGCGCTGCTGATCGTGGAGGCGGTTGAGCCCGGCCGGCTCGGAGGAGATCCGGATCACCAGGGTCCCGCCCTTGCGCGGCGTCCCCTCGAACATGCTGGCGGGAGGCACGCCCTCCAGCCACTCGCGCGTGGGGACCGGCCCCTTCTGCGCCGCCCCACCCTTCTGCCCGCCCTCCGCGCAGGACTTGTTGCAGCCCGCCGCGAGGAGGAGCGCCAGCATCGCCACCCACCACCGGGTCCCGGGCGCGGTCATGGCGCGTTCCTCGGCTGCCCGAGCCTGTTGCCGGCCTCGTCCAGCTCCACCACTGGCACGTCCTGCGGCGCCGTGAGCTCGAAGAGCGAGGCCTCCGGCGGCTGGTTCAGGGTCACGTCTTTGTACCGGAGCTCGAGCACGGTCTTCGCCGCCTCCGCGGTGAGGGTGATCTTCTGGGCGTAGCGAACGCCCCCGGCCTCTCCTGGATTTTCCAGCAGCAGATCATAGGCGCGCGTCCCGCGCACCTCGCTGCGCAGCGGGCGGTGGCTGGCGGGATCCACCCAGAGCGTCTGGGTCACCTCTCCGCTGTGCAGCACGACCTTGTACGCCAGCTCCTCCCCGTCCACCGCGAGCGTGGCGCGCTCGTAGGGGATCCGGGGCACCTGGCCGAGCAGCAGCTGGGTCAGCTCGCGCGGCGGGAGGAGGATCGGCAGGAAGCGGGAGAGGTTCTGCGCGCTGGCGGGGCCCACGTAGTAGGTGGCCTCGCTCGCTTGATAGAGGCCGAAGCGCTCCCCGTCGCTGGTGAGCACGCCCTGGGGCCGGCCGAAGAAGTCCTGGGTCTCCAGGTGCAGCAGCGCGGGGCGCGCCACGGCCAGGTACATCCCCAGGGAGCCGTTGCCCTGGGGCGAGCGGACGCCGAGCTTGGCCTCCCCCTGCAGGCTCACCACCCGCGTCTCCGCCTCCAGCACCAGCTTCAACAGGGTGTCGGGATCGGTGATCTGTCCGCTGGGACCAAAGTCGAGCCGCTTGGGGCAGCCGGACCCAACCAGCGCGAGGGCGGCGGCAGCCAGCAGGGCAAGCGGGCGGAGGCTCATGGAGGGCGCGGTGGACAGTACGCCAGCGACTTGCTGGGAGAGGGAACAAACGCCTTGTCCCGGCCGGTATTCGCTCTTTTCGGCGAAGGGCGTTAATGCTTCGCTCCAACGCACATGAGCTTCGACGAACTGACCCACTACCTCCGCCTCGGCGGCGTCACCATGGCGGTGCTGCTGGTCTCCTCCGTGGTCGCGCTCGGCGTGGCCATCGAGCGGATCATCTCCCTGTGGAGCGTGGGTGACTCCGCGCGCGCCCTGGGAGAGAGCATCTCCAAGCACCTGCTGCGCGGCGACACCGCGGCGGCGCGCTCCGCGGCCGAGCGCAGCAACGCGGTGGCCGCGGACATCTACCTGGCCGGGTTCGCGCGGCTGGACCGGGGCGCCAAGGGGCTCGCCGGGCTCGAGGGCGCGGTGGAGCGCGAGCGCTCGCAGGTGCTGCTGCGGCTCAAGCGCAACTTGTGGATCCTGGGCACCATCGGCGCCACCACCCCGTTCGTGGGCCTCTTCGGCACGGTGGCGGGGATCATGCGGTCCTTCAAGGACCTCGGCCTGGACGTGCAGGCCGGCGGCAGCGGCGGCAGCGCCTCCGTGATGACCGGCATCTCCGAGGCGCTGATCGCCACCGCGGTAGGGATCCTCGTCGCCGTGGAGGCGGTGGTCCTCTACAACTACTTCCAGGCCCGCCTGGCCCGCGTCTCGGTGGAGCTGCGGCTGCTCTCCGAGGAGTTCGTGGAGCTGCTCAAGGAGCGGCCCAGCGGGCCGGTGAGCACCTCCGCGCCGGTGCTCGAAGGCGGCGGCGCGCCCGCGGGCGCCGCGCCGGCTGAGGGGGCCTAAGCCACATGGGAATGGGCAAGGTCCCGGGGACGGAGGAGGACGGCGGAGATGGCGTCTTCTCCGAGATCAACATCACCCCGCTGACGGACATCTTCTTGGTCCTGCTGATCATCTTCATGGTGACCAGCTCGGTGATCGTGAACCAGGGCCAGGGCGGCGCGAAGGCCGGGCTCAAGGTGAATCTCCCCAAGGGCGGCGCCGCGGACGTGGTCCCCAGCGACAGCGATCTCTCGGTGGCCATCGTCTCGGACGGGCGGATCCTCGCCGGCGGCAACGTGGTCACCGAGGAGGAGCTGAAGAAGGTCCTGGCGGACGCCAAGGAGAAGAACCCCAACACCCTGGTGATCGTCCAGGCCGACGAAGGCGTGGCGCACGGCAAGGTGGTGGAGGTGATGGAGCTGGCCAAGGGCGCCGGGCTGGCCCAGCTGGCCATCGGCGTGCGCGACTCGGCGAAGTAGCCGAAAGTCGCGCAGCGCCGCTTTGAAGGGCTACTGCCCGAACGCCGCCTCGGGGATCTCGTACGGGGCGGTGTCCTCGAGCGCGAGCACCTTCGCGCCGTGCTCCACCTCGGGCAGCACGTTGCGCGCGTAGTAGAGCGCACTGTGGCGCTTGCCTTCGTAGAAGGCGCGGTCCGGCGAGGTGGCCGAGAGCGCCGCCAGCTTGGTCTCCGCGATCGCCGCCTGCTCCAGCAGGAGCCAGCCCACCGCCAGCTGCGACATCATCTTGAGGAAGCGGTTGGCCGAGAGCGGGATCAGGTGGAACTTGGAGTCCTCCTGGGACCAGGAGAGGAAGCTCATCGCGGTCTGCATGGCCGCCTCCTGGGAGGCGCCCAGCTGCTGCGCGGCCTTGCCGTAGACCGGGTCGTTTCGGTGGGCCTCCACGAAGGTGGTGATGTCTCCCATGAACTGCTGGAAGTGGGCGCCGCCGGACTGGCCGAGCTTGCGTCCCACCAGGTCCATGGCCTGGATGTGGGTGGTGCCCTCGTAGATGGAGAAGATCTTCGAGTCCCGGCAGGCCTGCTCCACCGGGTGATCGCGCAGGTAGCCGGCGCCGCCGTAGACCTGGATCATCTCGCCGCAGACGCGGAAGGCCTCCTCCGAGGAGTAACCCTTCACCAGCGGCGTGAGCAGCTCCACCTGCCCGCGGTGGTACGCGGCCTTCTCGTCATCCGTGCCGGCGAGCGCGGCGGCGCGGTCCAGATGCATGGTGAGCTTCACCAGGAGCGCGCGGATCCCCTCCACGTGGGCCTTGCCGTCCAGCAGCATCCGGCGCACGTCCGGGTGCTCGATGATCGGCACGCGAGGCTTGGTCGGATCCTTCCACTGCTTGAAGTTGGCGCCCTGCTTGCGCTCCTTCGCGTACTCGAGCGCGTTCAGGTAGGCGGTGGAGGCCACCGAGAGCCCCTGGATGCCCACGCCGATGCGGGCGCCGTTCATCATCTTGAACATCTGGCTCATGCCCACGTTCTCGAGCGTCCCCACCAGCTCGCCCACGCACGCGTCCCCGTCGCCGAAGTTGAGGACGCAGGTGGCCGAGCCGTTGATCCCCATCTTGTGCTCGATGGACGCCACCTGGACGTCGTTGGGCGCGCCGGAGCTGCCGTCCGGGTTCACCTTGAGCTTGGGGACGATGAAGAGCGAGAGCCCCTTGGTGCCGGGGGGCGCGTTCTCCACGCGGGCCAGGACCAGGTGGATGATGTTCTCCGCGAGATCGTGGTCGCCGCCGGAGATGAAGATCTTGGTGCCGCGGATCTTGTAGCTGCCGTCCGGCTGCTTGCGCGCCTGCGTCTTGGCGCTGCCCACGTCCGAGCCGGCGTGCGGCTCGGTCAGGCACATGGTGCCGCCCCAGGTTCCGTTGAACATCTTCTCCACGTACTTGTAGATCTGCTCGGGGGTGCCGCACTCGCTGATCAGCTCGGAGGCGCCGAAGGCGAGCCCGGGGTACATGGCGAACGCCGGGTTGGCGCCGGAGAGCATCTCCTCCACCATCCCCTGCACCATGTGGGGCGCGCCCTGCCCGCCGTGCGCCGGGGCCACGGCCAGGCTCTTGAAGCCCGCCTCGTAGAGCTGCTTCCAGGCGTCCTTGAAGCCCTTGGGGGTCTTCACCGCGCCGTTCTCCACGCGGCAGCCCTCCTTGTCGGCGTTGGAGTTGAGCGGCCCGAGCACCTCCCGGACGAACCGGTAGGTCTGCTCCAGGACCGCCTTCACCTCGTCCGGGCCCCAGGCGTCGAACGGCGCCTTGCCCAACAGCTCGCCGAGCCCGAACTGCTCGAAGAGCACGAACTCCACGTCCCGAAGATCCGCCTTGTAGCGATTCACGCCTGCCGTCATCGAAGAACTCCTCACAGAGGGAAGTGGGGAGATAATGGGGTCGGACTGATTTGCCAGTCAACGCAATGTGACGCTTTGCGTTGAGGGCGGAATGACGGGGCTGCCCAGACCCAGGCGCCGAGCGAACGGTAGAGCAAGCCGTAGGCCCTAGCCGTGGTCGTGGTCGTTGACGTTGACGTTGACGTTGACGTTGACGTGGTCGTTGACGTGCGACGTGGACGTGAGACGTGCGACGGAGGTTGGGACGCGGCGGCACGGCCCACGAACAGCCGTCCACGTCCACGTCACACGTTCACGTCAACGTCAACGTCAACGTCAACGAGGCAGCGGCGCGCCCTACTTCTTCTTTTTCGCCTGCTTCGCAGCCTTCTTCGGCGCGGGGGCGCTGGCCTTCTTCGCGGCGGGCTTGGACTGCGTCTTCTTCGCGCCGGTGGCCGGCACCTTCTTCGCGCTGGCGGCCTCGCGCCGGGGCTCGGGCTCGGTCGGCGCGGCCACCTGGCTCACCAGGCTCTCGCGCGGGACGTTCACGATGATCGGCGTCTGCCCCGCCCGCTGCCGGTTCTCGTCTTCCAGCGAATAGAAGAGCTGGATGGAGGCCTGGCCCTTCATCACCAGCTCGCCCTTCTGGTTCTCCGCCCAGAGGTCGAGATCCGCGAAGTAGCGGCCGTTGTCGCCGAAGCGGTCCGTCACCCGCCCCTTGCAGACCACGGTGTCGCCCGGCCACACCATCTTGATGAAGCGGACGTTGTACTTGCGCAGCTGCGCGCCGCGGGCCCAGTCCGAGACCAGCTGGCCCAGAAAGCCCATCACCAACATGCCGGGCGCGTAGACGGACGGCATCCCGATCCCGCGCGCGTAGACCTCGTCCACGTGGATCGGGTTGAAGTCACCCGAGGCGCCCGCGTAGCGGGCCAGCTGCACGCGGTCCACCGGCGCCTTGGCGAGCGCCGGCAGCTCGTCACCGACTCGGACGCCCTCGAAGTAGAGCTTCCTGGCTGGCATTTACGGGGTCTCCTTCGCAGCGCGGACCACCAGCGTGCGGCGGGCGCGGAAGACGAGGTTTCCCTCCTCGTCGCGCCCCTCGTCCTCGATCACCGCCACGTCCATCTTGCCGGCGGGTCCGCTCTTCTCGAGCACGTCCGCTACCCGCGTGGCCACGTAGATCCGGTCCCCCGCGATGATCGGCCGCTCGTACTCGAACGACTGCTCCGCGTGGAGCAGGCTCTTGATCCCCACCCCGAGCAGCTCGCGGAGATCTCCGGTGGAGTGGAAGGAGGCCGGGAACGTTGGCGGCGCGATGATGGTGGGGTAGCCCGAGGCGCGCGCGTACTCCTCGTCGTAGTAGATGGGGTTGTAGTCCCCCAGCGCCTCGGCGAAGCGCCGGATGGCGCCCTTCTCCACCTCATTGAGGGTCGGCGGGGAAGCCCGGCCGATCGCGTTCTTGTCGAGCACGACTCCTCCTACCTTCCCGCGGGCAACTCCAGCACCGTCAGCAGCCCCGCCTCGGCGGCGCTCACGCGCGGCGCGGCGTTGACCACCACGTTGGCGGTGGCGCGGTCCCCCGCGATGCCGCCGTTGATCTCCAAGACCAGCTTGGGGTCCGCGTCGATCTCGATGCGGTCGCCCACGTCCTCGGCACCCACGGCGATGGTCAGCTCCAGCCGGATCTTCTCCTGGCCGTCCTCGAGCCCCACCGCCTGCTGGTAGATGCCCGCCACCCTCCCCTTGTGGACCGGGAAGGCGCCGCCGGTGATCTCCTCGTCCGCGATGACCGGGACGATCTCCTCTTCGAAGTCATCGCAGTCCAGGCCCAGGCCGAGCGCCGCCAGCGCCGCGGACTCCACCAGCCCCACGTGGCCCAGCCGCTCCTGATCCACCAGGCCGAGGAACTCGTCCTCGGTGAGGCCGGCGCCGATCTTCCGCTGCAGCGCCTCGCGGCGCGTGCGAGCGTCCACCACCCGCGCCGCACGCGCGTGGCGCACGTTGATGCAGACCTGCCCCGCGGTGGCCACCAGCCGGTCCAGCACGAAGCCCGGGTTCACCCCAGTGCCGAGGATGGCCACGCCCGCCTTCTGCGCGGCGCGGTCGATCTTCTCCGCCAGATCCGGGTGCCGGAAGTACGGGAAGGCGAGCTCCTCACAGGTGGAGACCACCGAGAGCCCCAGCCGCGCCGCTTCAATCAGCTGATCGGCGACCTCGGGGACGTGGGAGCCCGTGGCGTGCAGCAGCACCACGCCCTTGCGCTTGCCCACCGCTTTGGTCAGGTCACTGACGATGGGGAGCTTCGCCGCGGGAACGCCCACCACGTCCGAGAGCTTCTTCCCCGCCAGCGCCGGGTTCTTGTCCACGGCGCCGATCACTTCCAGCTCCGAAGACGCCAGTGCCGCCCGCGCGATCTCCTGGCCGATGAAGCCCAGACCCATCACCACCACGGGCACCTGCCCTCCAGGGGCCTTGGGCATCCGTCAGTTCTCCGGGGAAATCAATGGGTTAGCCGCCGGCATTTGCGCGCGGACAATAGACGACACCTTCCTGCCAGGCAAGCTTTCCGTTGAGTGTCCGTTCAGGACACAGGCTTCAACCATCGGAGATACTTGAGGATTTTACTCACACTCACCCAGGACGTGGGTGCGACTCGCGGTTCGCTTCACAGCCTTGCTGTGACAGGCTTCCCGGGCATCGCAGGGACGGGAGCCTCCACCCTTATGAACCGCATCCTCCTCGTCGACGACGACGCGCTGATCCTGCAAGCGCTGTCACGCATCCTGACCGCCGAGGGCTACCAGGTGGTCACCCACCAGGACCCCCTGAAGGCGGCGGAGGAGACCAACTTCTGCGTCGTCATTTCGGACTTCATGATGCCGCAGCTCAACGGCATCGAGCTGCTCAACCAGCTCAAGCAGACCAACCCCAAGGCGATCCGGCTGATGCTGACCGCCGCGGCCGACTTCCAGACTGCCTCGCAGGCGGTGAACCGGGGTGAGGTGTTCCGGCTGTTGGGCAAGCCGTGGACGCTGGGCGAGCTGACCTCCTGTGTGCGCCAGGCGGTGGAGCACTACGAGCTGCGCGAGGAGAACGGGCGGCTCACCCAGGAGCTCACGCACCGGAACAACGAGCTGCGGAGCATCAACAAGAACCTCGAGTCGCTGGTGTTCGAGCGGACCAACGGCCTGCTCGAAGGGTTGATCTCCGCGCTCGACTACCGCGACACCGAGACCCAGTGGCACTCCCGCCGCGTGGCGCTCTTCTCCCGGCGGATCGCCGAGGCGCTGGGGCTCACCGCGCTCGAGCTGGACATCATCGAGCAGGGCGCGCTGCTGCACGACATCGGGAAGATCGGCGTGCGCGACTCCATCCTCCTCAAGCCGGGGCCGCTCACCCCCGAGGAGTGGGTGGAGATGCGGCTGCACCCCGAGTTCGGCTACCGGATGCTGCAGAAGATGCCCTACCTGCACGACCCGGCGATGATCGTCCTGCAGCACCAGGAGCGCTTCGACGGGCACGGCTACCCGGGCGGCCTCAAGGGCAAGCAGATCGTGATCGGCGCGCGCGTCTTCTCCGTCGCGGACACCATGGACGCGATCACCTCGGACCGGCCCTACCGCAAGGGGCGGCCGCTCCAGGTCGCCAAGGACGAGATCCAGCGCTGCAGCGGCACCCAGTTCGATCCGGAGGTCGTGGCGGCGTACCTCGCCATCCCGGACTCGGAGTGGGCGCGGATCCGCGAGTCCGTGGAGGGCATGGCCGCCGAGGACTTGAAGCGCTTCGGCAGTGGGCCGCCCTCCATCGCCCGCGCTGCCCAGCCGCCCGCCGCCCCGGCGGCGGCGCCCGCCCAGGCCTCGGCGGCGCGCTAAGAAACACGGGTCTTGATCGATCGCCCGTACCCCGCTCAGGCCGAGCGAAGTCGAGGCCCGTTGCCTGGGCGCCCCTCGACTTCGCTCGGGGTGAGCGGGGGGCGGACCGACCGGTACTAGGGCCGGACCTGGACCTCGAGGATCTTGTCCCCCTCGAGCAGGGTGTCGAGCACCTCCTCGCCCACCGTCACCTCGCCGAACACGGTGTAGCGCCCATCCAGGTGCGGCTGCGGCGCCAGCGCGGCGAAGAACTGGCTGCCACCGGTGTCCTTCCCGGAGAGCGCCATCCCCACCGTGCGGCGCGCGTAGGGGCGCGCGTTCACCTCGCAGCGGATCCGGTAGCCGGGGCCGCCCTCGCCATCGCCGCGCGGGTCCCCGCCCTGGACCACGAAGTCCGGGACGATCCGGTGGAACGTGAGGTTCTTGAAGTAGCCCTTCCTGGCCAGCGCATAGAAGTTGGCGGCCGTGCGCGGCGCGTCCTGGGTGAAGAGCGCCACGGTGAGGCTCCCCTTCTCCGTGCGCAGCTCCACCTGCGCGCCGGAGGGCGCGAGCGCCAGCGGCGCGGCGGTGGGACGCTCCACCCGCTTGAGGACCGGCTTCTGCCCGGTGATCGCGGTCAGCGCCTTGGCGGCCGCGAGCGCCACGGAGGGCTCCGGTGAGTCCAGCCACGGGCGCAGCGTCCCCTCCCCCTCCTTCGCCTTGAGCCCCTCCAGCGCGGAGGCCACGCCCGCCGCCAGATCCGGCGTCCCCGCCACCTTCGCCGCGAGCGCGAGGATCTGCGGCGTGGAGGCAGCGTCCTTCAGCTTGCCGAGCGCGTCCGCGGCGCTCACCGCGACGATCGGGTCCGCGTCCGCGAGCAGCGGCCGCAGCTTCTCCGCCGCCTTGGGGTTCTCGCCGCTGGCGAGCACCTCCGTGGCGGCGATCCGCACCCCGGGGTCCGCGTGGGCGAGCAGCGGGGCCACCGCGTCCAGCCGGCCTGGCGCGTCCTTGGGCGAGAGCTGGGAGATCATCCGCAGCGCCTGCGCCAGCCGCCGCGGCTCGGCCACCGCGCCGAAGCCGCAGCCCTTGCTCTCCTCCACCGCCCCCTTCTGCCCGTCCAGCGCGGCGGCGAACCGGCAGTCCAGGTTCGCGAAGTCCGCCTGGCGCTGGGGCGCCGCCTTGGCCCTGGACGCCGCCAGCCGCTGGCGCAGCGAGCTGAGCACGCTGCGGCCGGAGAGCGGCAGCCCCGCCTGCGCCAGCGCGAGCAGCGGCTGGGCGCCCGCCGCCACGTCCCCCTTCTCCAGCCGATCCACCCGCGCCTCCAGCCCGCCCAGCGCGCCGAGCGCCGGACAGCTCGCGGGACGGCAGCGCTCGGAGAGCTTGGCGAGCGCCTTGGTCGCCTCCACCGCCACGCGGTAGTCGCCATCGTCCAGCAGGCGCCGCAGGGCCACCGCGTCCGTCTCCAGGCCGGCGTCCCCCAGCCCGCGCGCGCAGAGCGCCCGGACGTCGCTCGAGTCGTCCGCGGCGCACAAGAGCAGGGAGGGACGCGCCGCGAGCGACTTGGACATCGCCAGCGCATACGCGGCGCCGTAGCGGGTGGGCACCGGCGCGTCCTTGCGGATCAGCGGCGCCAGCGCGGTGAGCGCGTTGGCCGAGAGCGCCGCGCCGCGCCGGACCGCCACGCCCAGCCCCAGCGCGGCCCGTCCCTGCACCTCCGGCGGGGTCCCCAACAGGCGCGTGGAGAGCCGCTCCAGCGCGGCGGGCGAGGCCAACTTGGAGAGCGCCTCCAGCTGCGCGGCGCGCACCGCCCCGTCCTGCTCCTTCCCCTCCAGCTCCAAGAGCGCGTTGGTGAGCGCGCCCTTGGGCTCCTCGGCCAGCCCCTCCCAGGCCAGCCCCAGCTGCCCGGCGGCGAAGGCGGCCGCGGCCCGCGCGCCGGCGTCCGGATCCTGCATCGCCTTGATCAGCGACGGCGTCACCGCGGCGTCTTGAATCCGCCCGAGCGCGAGCAGCGCCCGCGCCCGCACCTGCGGCTCCGGGTCGGTCAGCGCGAGCTCCTCGAGCTTGCCGTCCCCCAGCGAGCGGCGGTCCTCCCACTCGAGCAGCTGGGCGAGCTTGGGCGGCAGCGGAGGCGGCGCGGCGGGCCGGGGCCGGGGCGGCGGGACGCAGCCGTGCAGTGCAGGACAGACCGCGAGCAGCGCCAGCAGGCGAAAGGGAGCGCGCATGAAGCGGCGCGTTTAGGCGAATTTGCGGATAGGCTCAACGCGAATGGACTGCCCGGGCTGCCACGCGCAGGTCGCGGATGGCACCGCAATCTGCCCGCACTGCGACCACATCATCGACGACTCGTTCCTCTCCAGCGGTGAGCCCCAGGAGGCGGAGCCCGAGCCCGAGGACGAAGGCGCCGAGTTCACGCCGGTGGGGCCCGCCCCGAAGGCGCACGACAAGACCCAGGTGAAGAAGCAATCCCCCTGGGACGGCGAGGAGGGCACGCGCCGCACCGGCAAGACCGCCCCCGCCCCCCGCCGCGCCATGCCAGAGGCGCCGCCCCGCACCGTCCCGCGCCGCGCCGCGCCCGCCACCGCGCGGCGGGTGAGCGCGCCCGAGCCGGAGCTCACGCCGCCCCAGCCGGAGCGGGCGGCGCCGCCCGAGCGCCGCGTCCCGCTCGGGCGCGCCTCGGCGTACGGCACGGATGTGCCCACCGGGCTGGCCTCGCCGGAGGACGTGCTCAGCGACCTCAAGGCCTTCTTCCGCAGCCTGAGCTTCTCGGACCGGCTGGCGTTCGGCGGCGCCGCCGCGGTGGTGGCGGCCTGCTTCCTGCCGTGGAAGGACACCCGCGCGGAGGACGAGGTGCTCGGCTTCCTCTCGCTGGGGTTCGCCTGCTTCTTGGGCGCGCTCTTGGCGATGGGGGCCGTGGTGATGCGGGTCCGCGGCAACACCTTCAAGGTGAGCCCGCTGGTGCCCTGGTTCGTCCAGCTCGCGTCCATCGGCTTCTGCACGCTCTGGGAGCTCTTCTTCATCCGGCTGTCCTGGGACGGACGGCGGATGATGGCGATCGCCGGGAACTACGAGCGGATGGTCTCGTACCCCACCTACGGGGTGTTCCTCGCGCTGATCTTCTCGCTGGTGGCGCTCGCCGGCACCCTGCTGGGGCTGCGGGAACGCCCGGCGCGCTGAAAGTCTCGAGCCTCTGTTCGTCCGTGGAACGGTGGCTGTGAGGAAGTTGAGGCGGGGCCGCAAAAGAGGCTAGGTCTCCCCTGACGCTGTCTACTTCGGGAGGGACACCTTGAGGGCGCTTCGGCGGCAGTGGCTTGCGGTGGGAGTGGCGGGAGCGGTGGCGCTGGCGGCGGCCCAGGGCTGCGGCAGCTCGGGAGGCGGCACCCCGGATTCTGGCACTCCTTCGGACTCGGGGATGCCTTCGGACTCCGGCGTCGCGCAGGACGCCGGGAGCGACGCGGGCGCGGCGCACGACGCAGGCGTGGACGCGGGGCAGGACGCGGGCAGTGCCTACGAGCAGGAGGTCCAGCCGATCTTCGACTCCCGCTGCGGGCCGTGCCACCTGCGCGCCTCGCCGGCCCCGCTGGGCTCCCTGCGGCTGGACGCCGGCCACTCCTGGACCGCGCTGGTGAACGTGGAGGTCTCCGGCAGCGGCTGCAGGGACGCCGGAACGTTCCTGCGGGTGGCGCCGGGGGATGCGGGAGAGAGCATGCTCTGGCTCAAGGTCTCGGGCGACGCGCGCAAGTGCGGCGCGGTGATGCCGCCGCCGCAGCAGGATGGCGGCCTCAACCCGCTCACCGCGGATCAGCAGCAGAAGATCTACCGCTGGATCTCCGAGGGCGCGCTCCCGTAGCTTTCCGCGCGCCCATGACGACCCCA
This sequence comes from Myxococcaceae bacterium, assembly GCA_044229415.1. Classification (GTDB taxonomy): domain Bacteria; phylum Myxococcota; class Myxococcia; order Myxococcales; family Myxococcaceae; genus JBGATB01. Next base: position 225,785 of record JBGATB010000004.1, read on the forward strand.
GCCCTGGCGCGCCTGCAGCAGGCGATGCATGCCGTTGTCCTCGGACAGGACGCGGCGATCGCGGACCTGCTCACCTCGCTGCTGGCGCGCGGCCACGTGCTGCTGGAGGGCGTCCCTGGCGTGGCCAAGACGCTGCTCGCCAAGAGCGTGGCCGCCGCGCTCGGGCTGTCCTTCGCGCGGGTGCAGTTCACACCGGATCTGATGCCGGCGGACATCCTGGGAACGAGCGTCTTCCGCCCAAACGAGAACGCCTTCCGGCTGGTGAAGGGGCCGGTCTTCACCCAGGTCCTCGTCGCGGACGAGGTCAACCGCACCCCGCCGAAGACGCAGGCGGCGCTGCTGGAGGCCATGGAGGAGCGGCAGATCACGCTCGACGGGGAGACCCACCCGCTGGACCCGCGCTTCTTCGTGGTGGCCACCCAGAACCCGCTGGAGCTGGAGGGGACCTACCCGCTCCCCGAGGCGCAGCTGGATCGCTTCCTGATGCGGATCCGCGTGGGCTACCCACCGGAGGCCGGCGAGCGGGCCATGCTCGAGGCCTTCCACCAGCGGGAGGGGGCGGCGCCCGCGGTCGCGCGCGTGCTCTCCGCCGAGGAGCTCTCCGCGCTGCAGCGGGACGCGGCCAGCCTGCGCTGCGATCCGTCCATCCTGGACTACGTGGTGCGGATCATCCGCCACACCCGGCAGAGCGCGCGCACCCGGTTGGGGGCCTCCCCGCGCGCCGCCCAGGCGCTGCTCGCCGCGGCCAAGGCGCGCGCGGCGCTGGGCGGGGCCGGCTTCGTCACCCCGGATGACGTGAAGGCGGTCTGCGGCGCCGTGCTCAACCACCGGCTGCTGCTCAAGGCCGAGTCCGAGGTGGAGGGGCTGACCGCGGACGACGTGATCCGCCAGACGCTCGAGCAGGTGCAGGTCCCCCGGTGAGCGAGCCGGTGCGGGCGCGAGGGGCGCGCCCGGTGCCCACCCGCCGGGCGGTGTGGCTCTTCGCCGCGGGGCTGGTGCCGGGGCTGCTGGCGATCGGCGCGCCCGCGCTGTTCTGGGCGGCGCTGGCGTGGGACGTGGCGGTGGCGCTGCTGCTCGTGGCGGACTGGGCGCTCGCGCCGCGCGCCGGGACGCTCCTCGTGGCGCGGGTGGTCTCGCCCATCCTCTCCGCGGGGATCAAGAACGCGGTGGAGCTCCAGCTGGAGGCGGCCGCGCCGGTGCGCGGAGAGCTGGCGGACACGCCCGCCCAGGAGCTCCCGAGCCAGGGCTACGCCCAGCGCTTCGCCCTGCCCGCCGGCGCGCCGTTCGCGCGGCTCACCTACTTCGTCACGCCGGCCACGCGCGGGGACTTCGCGTTCGGGGACGTGCACGTGCGGCTGGAGGGGCCGCTGGGGCTGTGCGCGCGCCAGGGCCGCGCCAGCGCGGGCGAGCAGGTGAAGGTGTACCCGGACCTCACCGCGCTGACGAAGGACGCGCTCGCGCTGGCGCGGCTGGGCGAGGAGCGCGAGGGGCGCGCGCTGCGGCGCCCGGACGAGGGGCGCGAGTTCGACTCCCTGCGGGACTACCGCGAGGGGGACGACTACCGGAGCATCGACTGGAAGGCCACCGCGCGGCGCGCCCGGCCCATGGTCCGGGTCCACCAGCCCGAGCGCAACCAGACCGTGCTGCTGCTCCTGGACTGCGGCCGCCACATGACCGGCGAGGTGGACGGGCGCCGCAAGCTGGACCACGCCGTGGACGCGGCGCTGCGCGTGGCCAAGGTCAGCCTGGACAAAGGCGACCGCGTGGGCGTGCTCGCCTTCGCGCGCGAGGTGCGGCTGCACCTGCCCCCCGCGCGCGGCGCGGAGGCGCTGCAGGGGCTCACCCGGGCGCTCTACACGGTGCAGGCGGCGCTGGAGGAGAGCGACTACGGCGCCGCGCTGGAGGCGGCGCTGAAGCGCCACCCGCGGCGGGCGCTGGTGGCGCTCTTCACGGACCTGCTGGATCCAGAGACCTCCGAGGCGCTCTGCCGCCGGACGCTCGCGCTGCGGCCGCGCCACCTGCCGCTGGTCATCTCCCTGGCGGACCCCGAGCTGCAGGACGCCGCCGAGGCGCTGCCGGACTCGCCGCGCGAGGCCTATGCACGCCACATGGCCGCGCGGCTGGTGGACGAGCACCGCCTCACCGTCTCGCGGCTGCGCAACGCGGGCGCGCTGGTGCTGCGCGCGCCGGCCAGCGGGTTCGGCGCGGCGGCGGTGAACGAGTACCTGCGGATCAAGGCGCGCGGGCTGCTGTAGAGGCCGTTCACCCCGAGCGAAGTCGAGGGGCGCCCGTGTTCGCCCTCTCGTTCACCCCGAGCGTAGGCCGCTAGGCCGTAGTCGAGGGGCGGCACCCAAGCGCGTGCCCTCAGCCCTCAGCGCCGCTTCGAGCTCGGTGCCGCCCCTCGACTACGCGCCTACGGCGCTGACCTGAAACTTGCCGCGCCCCGCTCAGCCCGAGCGAAGTCGAGGGCCCGCCGATCGTAGGGCCTCTCGCTCGTGGGGCCCTCGACTTCGCTCGGGCTGAGCGGACGGCCTCACGTTTCTTGCCTTGATTGATCCGCCCAAGGGGCGGCGGCCTCACTACGCTCGGGGAGACCGGTGGGGGCGCTACTTGGGCAGCCACCCGAACGCGACGGCGATCTTCACCACCACGCCCATGAGCGACTCACCGGCGATGGCGCCGGAAGCAATCGGCAGCGTGGTGTCATCCGCGGCGGCGCCCTTCTTCCTGCGGATGACCGCCGCGAACGCGGCGCCGAGGAACATCGCCACCGAGCTGGAGCCCGGCACCACCATGCCGATGCCTACGCCCGAAGGAGACGGCACGAACGCCCGCGCCTTCTTCGGCAGCACCTTCTCCAGCAGGGAGAGCAGCGTCCCCACGCCGAGGCCAATCAGCGCGGCCACTCGCGCGCTCGGGGTGAGCGAGTCGAACCCGTTCACCACCATCTGGGAAACGCCGGCCCAGACTTGCGAGGAGGGCGCCGGCAGCGCGGCGGTGCCCAGCATGTCCGGCGAAGGGACGATCAAATGGAACACCGGCACCACCACCGCCGCGCCGGCGACCACGCCGAACATCTGCGCGATGAACTGCTTGCGCGGGTTGGCGCCCAGCAGGTACCCGGACTTGAGGTCCGTGAGCAGATCCGCCGCGTGCAGCCCCGCGCCGCCGGTGACGTTGGCGCTCATGATGTTGGTGCCCAGCGCCCCCGGGAGCAGCGCCCCGTAGATCAGCTGCGTCAGCGGCCCCAACGCCTTGGTGGGCGTCACGTCCGTCTCGCCGGTGACGCGGGCGGCGATCACCCCCATCACCAGGCACAGCGGCAGCGCCACCAGCCCGGCCCAGATCGGGATGTCGAACATCACCTTCATCAGGATCACCACCACCGGGCCGAGGAGCAGGAAGCCGATCAGGAACCAGCTCATCGGCACCTCGACCTGGTCCAGCGGATCCTCCGCCCCGCCGCGCGCCGGGCGGAACACCGCCAACAGCTGCCGCACCGACTTGGCGAGCGAGCGCCACTGGAAGGCAAAGGACAGCAGCCCGGAGGACACCAGCACGCCCACGCCTGGCCAGAGCGTCCACTTGACGATCGCCGAGTAGCTCACGTCCGGGATCACCCCCAGGTCGTGCATCCAGGGCGCGAGGACGGCGAAGGCCACCACCGCGCCGAGCAGGAGCGACCAGCCGATCCGGAAGGACATCAGCGCGCCCGCGCCGATCAGCGCCGGGCTGAGCGGCACCCCGAGCGACCACTTCTCGAGCGGGAGGCCGCGCAGCAGCACCGGCATCGGGAGCGCGTCCGGGAGCCGGAGCGACCAGAACGGCAGCTTCGCCTGGAGCCACGGCACGGCCGCGCTCAGCAGCCCCGCCCAGCCGAGCAGCTTGGCCTTGCGCGAGCCGCCCTCCCCCACCGCGTGGAGCCCGCGCACCGTCTCCGCGGTGGCGGTGCCGGTGGGGAACGGCAGCTGCTCCACGTTGACCAGGGTGCGCTTGATCGGCACCGCCACGCAGACGCCGAGCGCGGCGATCACCGCGAACCACGCCACCAGCGCCCAGCCGTCCGGGCGGGCGGTGGTGACCATCAGCAGCGCGGGGAAGGCCGCCATGTTGCCGCCGCCCGTCATGTAGCCGGCGGCGGAGGCCACCGAGCCCATGGCGTTGTTCTCCAGCGGCGTGAACTCCTCGCGGGTCAGGCGCAGCTTCTTCAGCAGGCCGAAGATCGCGTACGCCATGATGCACGCGGTCATCGTCACGCCGATGCTCCAGCCGGTGCGCAGGATGATGTACAGGTTCGAGATGCACATCACCGCGCCCAGCAGCATCCCGGCGATCACCGCGCGCACGGTGAGCTGCCGCGCGCCGGGCTGGTAGACCTGGGTCAGCCACTGAAGCTCGGGATCCGGCGGCAGCGTGGGGGCCAACGAGCCTTCGTTCTCCTGCTTCGCCGCCTGCGGCATCACCGGGCCACCGCGTCAGGCACCAGCGCGAAGCCGATGGCGGGGCGCTCCTTCATCGGCGTGGCGAAGCCGCCGCGGTCCTCGAAGGAGATCCGCAGGCCGTAGCGCTTGCCGGCCTCGGTCACGAACGTGTCCTTGCGCGAGACGCGGTAGGTGGTGTCCGCCAGCCGCTGGAACTTGCCCGTCCCCTGCCCTTTCAAAGTCAGTCGAACCTCCAAGGTGTGTGGGCCGGGGACCACCTGGCGGTCCACGGCGGTGCTCACTGCGTTCGCGCTGCGCTCGTGGAGCGGCAGGCCGTCCAGCACGTAGGTGACGCTCTGGAAGGCGAACGTGCTCCCCAGCTCGCTCTTCTCCTGCAGCACCAGGCGCGAGGAGGGGATCACCCCGCTGGCCATCATCGTGTCCAGGTACTCGGCCACCCGGACGCGGGAGAGATCCTCCAGCATCAGCATGCACTGGGCGAGCTCGTCCTTGGCCGGCTTGGCGGGTTCGGGCGCAGGAGTAGGCGCGGCGGGCGCGGGCGCGGCGGGCGCGGTCGCGGCGGCGGTCTTCACCGGCGTGGCGGGAGGCACCTTCACCGGCTCGGGCGCGGGCGTGACGGTGGCCACCGCGGAGGGCGGCACCGGGCCTGGCGTGAAGTCGAACTGCATCCCCACCCCGTTCACGCAGCCCCAGGCGGCCAGCTCGAAGTCGTACTCGCCGGCGGCCGGGACGGGGAGCGTCAGCTCGCGCTGGGTGCCCGCGCCATAGCGGATGCGCCCGGTGCCGAACTCGTAGCCGGGCTCGGCGGCGGCGGTGATCGGCGTGGTCATCCGCACGTGGCCGGCCTCCACCGCGCGCAGGAAGGACGGGGGCGGCAGCTCACCGGCGCCGTCCAGCTGGGTCCGCGCGAGGATCTTCAGCACGCCCGAGCCGGGCACCCGCACGCTGACGCGATCGCAGACCGAGGCCCAGTGCCAGCGCTCGGCGGAGGCCACCGGGAAGGGCTTGGCCTTTCCCTCCGGCTTGACCGGCAGCTCGGGGACGCGCACCTCTGAAGGCGCGTTGGGGCGCCGGAAGGCAGCCACCGCCACCGGGGCGCTCACCTTCAGCTCGTAGATGGCCGCCCGCGCGGGCAGCTCGAAGGCGATCCTCGAGAAGCCCACGGGCGAGAACGCCGGCTTGGCGCCACGGGCCACCAGCGGCAAGAGCTGCTGCACGGTGACGTGCTGCTTGCCCAGGCTCTCCACGCCGCCGAGCAGCTCCACGTCCACGGCCTCGGGCGGGCCGCTGGCGGCGGCGCCGAGCGCGCCGAACGCCACGTTCAGCACCAGGCGCCCGGGACCGGTGAGCTTGTACTTGAGCCCAGCGCCCGGCGTGGCGACCACGAAGTCCCCGCGGATCCGCAGCTCCATCTGCACGTTGCTCACCGCCTCAACGGGCTCGGCGAGCGCGGCGGAGGCAGAACACGCGAGGCAGGCGACGACCAGGGTCGAGAGTCTGCTTGTCATGGCGTGGCTATTTGAGCTGCTGGATGAGCGCCTTGACCTCCGCCGCGTCCTTCGCGTGCGGCGCGAGGCTCAGGTACCGGTTGTACGCCTTCACCGCGTCCGTGGAGTTGCCGAGCGCCGTGTGGACGGCGCCCAGCTGCTTGAACGCCTCGGGGTTCGTGGGCTCCAGCGCCGCCGCGCGGCGCAGAGAGGTCAGCGCCGCCGGGAGCTGTCCGCGCTGCAGCTGGATCGCCCCGGCCTTCCGCAGGCGCGCGGCCTGGGCCAGCGCCGCCGGGCTGGGCGCCTTGGGGCTGCGCAGCGCGGGCGCCGGCTCGGCGGAGGCGGACGCGCGCTCCCGCCCGGCGGCGGGGTGCGGCTTCTCGGCGGCGGGCTGCGCCGCAGGCTCCGAGGGGGCGTAGAGCGCCGCCCACGGGCGCGTGGAGCCGAAGACCTGGGTGGGCACCTGGGGAGGCGCTTCGATTGGCGGCGCCTCGGCCATGGCCCCGGCGTCCGGCGCGGCGGCCAGCGCCTCTCCCGCGTCCGGCACGGCGGCCGCGGGCTCGGGCGCGGGAGGCGGCGTCACCCGGGTCATCACCGGCGGGGCCGGCTCCGGCGCGGGGCCCTTGAGCGCATCCATCAGGGCCTGGGGCACACCGGCGATGAAGAGGGCCCCGGCCGCGGCGGTGACCAGGACGAACGCGATGAGCACCGGCGCGCGGCTGCGCGGCTGCCCGGGCAGCGCCCCCGGCTCCGGCGGCGAGGTGCGCTCGAGCTCCGGCACGGGCGGGAGCGTGTCCGGCACGCTGGCCGGAAAGAGGTTCTCTTCGGAGAGCGGCGGCGTTGCAGGCGCGGGCGGCGTCGCAGGCGGCGGTGGAACCGGCGCGGGCTCGGGCTCGGGCTCTCGCGGGCGGGCCCTCATGCCCGGCGGAGGCTCGGAGCCTTGCGCCGGCGCGACATAGGAGAGCGGGCGCGGCGTGAGGACGACCGGCTCCGGCGCGGGGAGGATGGACGCGAGCGACTCGGTGCTCCCCTCCTCCAGGGTGCCGTCCGGTCGGCCGTCCAGCGCGATCAGGCTGCCGCACTTGAGGCAGCAGAACGGCACGTCGTCCCGGATGTACTCGGGGACGAGCACGGGCTCGCGGCAGACGCTGCAGTGGCCGGGCAGATCCGGGATGTCGAAGCTGGGCGCGGCGGGGCGCAGCGCGCCGGTGCAGCGGGGGCAGGCGTGGGCCTGCGCGTCCGCCGCGTCGGTCACGACGTAATAGACCTGGCACTCGTCGCAGCGGGCGTCGATGCGCGCATGCTAACCGCGGGTTTCCCCGCGTGCGAGGAAGCATCGCACCCGGCCGGTCACTTCCTAGGAGTGTGCGAAACCGGACCACCTTTCCCCTCCAGGGCGGGGATCTCGTCGCTGGCGGCCCGAGGGCGCGATCGCGCCGGAGCCGATTTACCGGCCCTGGAGAGGAGGCCCTTTACAGGGAGCGCTCGATCCACAAAATGCTCGGCCGGAGCTTCGGGTGAGCCGTTCAGACCGTCACCTGGGGCTGGGAGGGGTTCAATTTTGGCCGAGGTCGCGCGGGGGTACCTGCCGGAGGTGGAGTCCGTTCCGGCAGCGCAGCAGCAAGTGGAGATCATCCGTCCGCTCACCCGCTTTCACGAGCGGCTGCTGGCGGAGGAGCTGACCGCCAAGAGCGGGGACGGGGCGTCGCGCCTGGCGTCCGCGCTCTCCGAGGCGCGGGTGGATCTCAACCCGCACCAGGTGGAGGCGGCGGCGTTCGCGCTGGACTCGCTCTCGCGGGGCGGCTGCATGCTCGCGGACGAGGTGGGGCTGGGGAAGACGATCGAAGCGGGGATCGTGGTGGCCCAGCTGTGCGCGGAGGGCAAGGGCAAGGTCCTCATCCTCTGCCCGGCCACGCTGCGCGCGCAGTGGCAATCCGAGCTGAAGGAGAAGTTCGACCTCGACTCGATCGTGGTGGACGGCCGCAGCATCCGCGCCACGGGCAACGTGTTCGATCAGGACATCCCGGTCATCTGCTCGCTCCCCTTCGGCGCCAACCGCGCGGAGCTGGTGGCGCAGATCCCCTGGGAGGTGGTGGTGATCGACGAGGCGCACCGGCTGCGCAACGCCCACAAGGCGTCGCACAAGACCGGGCGCGCCCTGAAAGCGGCGCTCAAGGACCGCCCCAAGCTCCTGCTCACCGCCACGCCGCTGCAGAACGAGCTGCTCGAGCTGTTCGGCCTGCTCTCGCTTTTGGACGAGCAGATCCTCGGCCCCGAGGCGGCGTTCCGGGCGCGCTACCAGGTGGACGCGGACGTGGGCGCGATGAGCGAGGCGGCCACCAACGAGCTCAAGGAGCGGCTGGGCGCCACCGTGCACCGCACCCTGCGGCGCCAGGTGAAGGAGTACGTCCGCTTCACCAACCGCCGCAGCGTAGTGGAGGACTTCGCGCCTTCGGCGGCGGAGCAGGATCTCTACGAGAAGGTCTCCGAGTACCTGCGCCGCTCCGAGGCCGCGGCGATCGAGCCGGGCAAGAAGACGCTGCTGACGCTGGTGTACCGGAAGCTGCTCGCCTCCTCGACCTACGCCATCGCCCCCACGCTGCGAAAGCTGTCGGACTCGCTCGAGAAGCGGCTGGCGCAGGCCAAGCTCTCCGAGCAGGCCAACAAGCTGCTCTTCGTGCCCGACGAGGTGGGCGAGTACGCGGAGGAGGCCGAGGAGTGGGACGACGATCCGGGCCGCCCCGCCTCCATCCGCTCGCTCCAGAACGAGGTCTTCGAGCTGCGGCAGTACGCGGACCTGGCGGACTCGATCAAGGTGAACGCCAAGGGCGAGGCGCTCAAGCGCGCCCTGGACCGGACCTTCACGGTGGCGCGCGCGCACCAGTGGCCGGAGAAGGCGGTGGTCTTCACCGAGTCCCGCCGCACGCAGGAGTACCTGTTCAACCTGCTCTCGGACTACGGGTACAAGGGCAACATCTCGGTGCTCTCCGGAGATGCCGGCACGCCCGAGGAGCGGCGCGCGCTGGTGGAGGAGTTCCGGAACAAGACGCAGATCCTCCTCTCCACCGAGGCGGGGGCGGAGGGGCTCAACCTCCAGTTCTGCAACCTGGTGGTCAACTACGACCTGCCCTGGAACCCGCAGCGCGTGGAGCAGCGGATCGGCCGCTGTCACCGGTACGGCCAGCAGCGGGACGTGCTGGTGCTCAACTTCCTCAACCGGCAGAACGCGGCGGACGCGCGGCTCTACGAGCTCTTGGAGAAGAAGCTCAACCTGTTCGACGGCGTCTTCGGCGCGTCCGACGAGATCCTCGGCGCGCTGGAGAGCGGCGTGGACTTCGAGCGCCGGGTGCTGGACATCTACCAGTCCTGCCGCCTGCCCGAGGAGATCAACGCGGCGTTCGACGCGCTCCGCTCGGATCTGGAGAAGCGGATCGACAAGCGGATGACCCAGGCGCGCTCGCTGCTGATCGAGCGCTTCGACGGGGACGTGCGGCGCCGGCTGCGGCTGGCGGACGAGCAGGCCAAGGAGATCGTCGCGCGGCGCAAGGCGGGCGCGAAGGCGCTCACCGGGGCGGTGCTGGGCGGCAAGGGCGCGGCCTCGCGGGCGCAGGTGGCGAAGGCGGCCGTGGAGGTCCGCGGCCGGGTGAGCGATCCGGTCAGCTACCTCCAGCTGGATGCCTCCGCCCTCCCCGCCCGCTTGGCGCGCCACGCCGGAAACGAAGGCTGGTGGTTCGTCTACAAGCTGGAGCTGACCGGCTTGAAGCCCTCCGAGCGGCTGGTGCACCTGGTGCTGCTCAAGGAGGGAGATGGGTTCCGCGCGCTGCCGCTGGCGGACTCGGACCTCTTCGCCAAGCTGCCCGCGGTGGAGGAGACCGCGCGCCGGCCGGCGCCCCAGTCGGTGACGCTCTTCCACGAGCAGGCCTGGACCTCCGCGCGCGACGAGCTGGTGCGCGCCGCCGAGCGCACCAACGCGCTGGAGCTGGATCTGGCGAAGGAGCGCGCGGACCGCTACGCCGAGGACTGCCTGATGCACCCGCGCGCGGCCGTGGATCAGGCGCGCGCCGACTGGGAGGCGGCCCGGAGGCTGCTCTCCGGGCTGACGGACCCCGCCGAGCGCATGAAGGGCCGCGCTGGCGCGGAGAAGCTGGAGCGGGAGTACCGCAAGAAGCTGGCGGCCCTGCGCGCGGACGAGGACGCGCGCTACTCGCAGAAGGATCGCACCCACGCCGCGCTCACCCAGAAGGCGAAGGTGGTGGACCGGCGCGCGCTGATCGCCTCCGCGTACGTCTGGCTCTCCTGAGCACCCACCGCGGGTGCGGGAGAGGCGCCGGTTGCCGCTATAGTCGGCGGCAGCCATCGGTCTGGAGGCGCACCTTGAAGCCCCATCCGCTGTTCGTGTCCTGCGCGGTCGCCCTCGCGCTCACCGGCTGTGGCGTGGGCTGCCCGGACGGCTTTGGCGAGCCCCCACCTCCGCCTCCCGAAGAGCTCCCGGAGGAGCCCGCGAAGCTGGCAGTCACCCCGGTGGGCAGCCCGCTCGGCGCGGTGGTGGAGGCGGCGATCCCGCCGTCCGGGGGAACGCTGACCAGCGCGGACGGGCGCCTCACCGTGGAGATCCCCGCGGGAGCGCTGGCCGTCGCGCAGACGCTGAGCCTTCAGCCGATCATGAACAAGGGTCCTTCGGCTGTTGGGCACGCCTACCGCCTGGGGCCGGACGGCCAGACCTTCGCCGCGCCGGTGAAGGTCACGTTCAAGTACACGGCCGATGAGCTGGACGGCAGCGAGGCCGCGGCCCTGGGGGTGGCCTACCAGGACAAGGAAGGGCGCTGGCAGTCGTTCAAGACCGTCTCGCGCGACGAGGCGGCCCAAACGGTCTCCGTGCAGACCACCCACTTCACGGACTTCTCCCTCTACCCGGGCTGGAAGCTCATGCCCTCGGTGGCGTCGACGCCGCCGCGCCAGTACGTCGCGCTGGCGGTCATGATCTGCTCGGCGCCGGACCCCGGCTCGGACGAGCTCACCAACCTTCGCTACACCTGCGCCCCCGATCCGGAGTTCTTCACCGTCCAGGAGTGGGCGGTCAACGGCATCCGCAACGGCAACAGCGAGGTGGGGACGATCACCGGCAGCGTGGTCTCCGGCCTCGCGCAGTACCTGGCGCCGGCCAAGGCGCCCGCCGCCAACCCGGTCACGGTGAGCGCCAGCCTGACGAACAAGGCCGGCCGCAAGACTCTGCTCACCGCCACCATCTGGATTGACGCGCACCCGCCCTACGACGGGGTGATCACCAGCCGGGCGGTCAACACCAGCGACCCGGGCGACATCTACACGACCATCGCTGCCGTGCTCTTCACGTGGGACAACGATCAGAACCAATACGTGGTCGCTCGCGGCATCTTCACCGGGATTCATGACCAGCTGAATCCCGGCGGCGCCGGCTGTGAGATCCACACCAAGCTGGAGGGCGAAATCGGCGCCACGGACGGGGCGATCATCTTCCAGGACAAGGTCTATTTCGCCACCGGCCGGACGCTGGGATTGCTCAAGGGGACCACCACCTGCACCAGCACCGGCGCCGCCCAACCGATCAGCGTCTACGGCAACGCGATCTGGTGGCCAGCGCCGCAGGAAAGGAGCTTCACCCCGAAGCGAACCGGCGAGCTCGAGGAGTCGCTCACGGGGGTGATCGTCTATGGGTCCAAGACGAACGTGGAGTGGTCGTTCAAGCCCATACGGTAGAGCCGGATGCCCCTCTTCCGCAGAGCCGACGGCGCGCTGGCCCGGGACCTCCCGCCCTTCCGGCGGATGATGCCGTTCCTGATGCGGACGCGGAACGAGTCCGCCGTCTACTTCGAGCAGGAGCTGGACCTCACCAAGACGCTCCCCTTCATCGAGCGGTTCAACGCGGGGAGCCCCCACAAGCTCACCCTCTTCCACGTCTTCCTCTGGGCCGCGGTGAAGGCGCTGAGCGAGCGGCCGCGCCTGAACCGCTTCGTGGCGGGCGCGCACATCTACCAGCGCGAGGGGATCTGGATCTCCTATTCGGCGAAGAAGTCCCTCTCGGACGACGCGCCGATCGTCGTGCTCAAGCGGCGGTTCGATCCCGCCGCCACGCTGCCCGAGCTGCTCGAGTTCCTGATGAAGGACCTCTCTACCGGGCGCTCGGACAAGAAGAGCTACGTGGACAAGGAGCTGGGGTTCTTCCTGCGACTGCCCAGCCCGCTCCTGCGGTTGATCCTGCGGCTGCAGCGCTGGCTGGACGCGTGGAACCTGCTGCCCGGCGCGTTCATGCGGACGGACCCGCTCTACGCCAGCCTCTTCATCGCCAACCTGGGCAGCGTGAAGCTGGAGTCCGCGTACCACCACCTCTACGAGTACGGGAACATCCCGCTCTTCGCGACGATCGGCCGCCGCAAGCAGGTGGCGGTGTTCAACGAGCGCGGTGAGGCGGTGCCCCGGACCATCTGCTCGGTGAAGTACTCGTTCGACGAGCGGATCGAGGACGGGCTGTACTGCGCGCAGTCCCTGGACCGGCTCAAGCAGCTGGTCGAGGACCCCCAACGCGAGTGAATGCCGCCCCCCGGTCTCCCCGAGCGCAGTGATGCCGCCCGCTCTCTCTGAATTCAACTACACCTTCACCCGGATCGCCCCGGGCAGCACGGTCATGGTGCAGGGGAGCTTCCCGGGCTGCTCGCCGTCCACGTCGAGCAGGACCTCCGCATCACTCTGCGCCGTGACGGTCTTGCACTTGAACTGCTTGGTGCCGGGGAACTGGGTGTGGCTCCCGTCGTAGATCGCCTTGCTCTTGAGCGCGAAGTCCATCAGCCCGTAGCCGGTCCACACGGTGATGTCGAACAGCCCGTCCGAGGTGCTGGCGCCCGGCGCCACCTTCATCCCGCCGCCGAAGTACTGACCGTTGGCGACGGAGAAGGTGGTGACGGCCATCGTCTGCTCCGGGCCGCCGTCCAGCGAGAAGCGCACCGTCCGGTCCGAGTACTTCATCAACGCCTTCACGCTGCCGAGCATGAAGCTGAGCTTTCCTCCGAGCGCCTTGCTGGACTTGTTGACCTCTTGATCCACCAGCCCGCTGGCGCCGAACGAGCAGATGTTGGCGAAGTACCGGGTGGCCCGCTTGCCGTCATGGCCGAGGTACTCGAGCTTGCCGACGTCGAACGGCTCCGTCCGGTCGGTGCGCAGCCGCGCCACCGCGCCCTCCAGCGAGTTGTCCCAGCCGAAGGTGCGCTTGAAGTCGCCGCCGGTGCCACGGGGCAGCACGCCGAGCGCCGCCTTGGGGTTCACCGCCTTGCCGTCCTTGAAGAAGCCGTTGACGACCTCGTTCACCGTGCCGTCCCCGCCCACCGCCACCACGCACTCGTACCCTTCTTCGAGCGCGCGGCGCGCGTGGGAGGCCGCCTCCATGGGGCCCTGGGTGAAGGAGTGACCGAACTCGCCGAGCGCCGCGGAGATCTTGGAAGAGAGCTCGAGCCACCGGCGGCCGGTCTCGCCGTTGGCGCTCTGCGGGTTCACCACGAAGAAGGTCTTCATGCGCTTGGGTCCTCCGAACGCTACTGGGCCAGCCACTTGCGAAGCAGCGAGACGAGGCTCTGCGAGCTGCGGCCGGCGCGCTCGAACATCCGCTGCGAGGTGGGGCAGGCGGTCACGATCGTCTCCTGATCGTCCCCTACCCGCGCCGCCTCACGGCGCGCCACGTCCACCGCCGTCTCCGGCAGCGTCCGCGGCAGGAGCCCACCACCGCCGGAGCACCCGCCCTCGGCGCGCGTCTCGTTGGACTCGCGCCAGCGCGTCACCGCGGCGGTGAGCAGGCGGCGGGGCTGCTCGTACTGACCGAGCCCGCGGCCGAGGTGGCACGCGTCGTGGTAGGCGACCTTCGCCGCGAGCTTCGGCTTGGCGGGGGCGTGCTCCACGTTGGCGGCGAGCACCTCGTAGACGGTCTGCACGCGCGTGGGCAGCTCCACGCCGAAGCGCGGGTAGACCACCTGCAGCGTGTACGCGCAGCCGGGATCCAGCACCACCAGCTCCGGGTACTCCCCCAGCGCGCGGGCCGTCTGCTCCGCGTGGTCCTTGAAGGCGGTGAGATCTCCGGCGGCGTAGAGCGGGTAGCCGCAGCAGCGCGAGGAGACCTTGCTGACGCCCATGGGCGCGGAGAAGGCGTCCGAGACCGCCACCGCGTCCTCCACCAGCTCCTTGCGCTTCACCAGCGAGCTGCAGCCGGGGAAGAGCGCGTGGCGGACCGGCCGCTCCGCGCGGTAGCCGGAGACCTCGGCGGAGAGATCCCTGCCGAACGGGTTCCCGTGCTCGGCGAAGGTGCGCAGCGTGCTGAGCGCGCCCTTGGGCGCGAGCCCCGCGTCCACCGCCAGCTGCCGCGCGGAGAAGAGCGCGTAGCCCACCTCGTTCTGGTGGTGGCAGAAGCTGCGGCAGCGCATGCAGCCGGTGCAGGCGTAGAGCGCCTTCGCGCCGCCCTCTTCGAGCGGCCGCTGCGCGGTGGTGGCGAGGAACGCCTCAGTCATCTTCCCCCACGTGCTGGTGGTCTCGCTGTGGGTGCTCTCCGAGACCGGGCACGCGAAGCGGCAGACCTTCGGGCAGAAGGCACAGTAGGCGTAGGCCTGCCGGTGGGTGGACAGCTCCGAGCTCAAGGGGGACCTCCGAAGAGTCCGGCCGGATCAACGGCGCGGAGGATGCGGGCGCTCACCTCATCCGCGACGGCGGCGGGCGCGCTCGCGGGCTCGGGCGACTCCACCAGCACGGTGTCGATCGCCAGCCGGTGCAGCGTCAGCGTCCCGCCGGCGCGCAGCTCGGGGGCGAGCGCCTCCCAGCGCAGCTCGCGCTCGTGGGGCTCGGCCGCCGCGGGCGGCGCGTTCCCGGGCGCGCGCTCGCCGCGCCCGCCCACCGAGGCGATGCGGGCGGCGAGCGTCTCGAGATCCCGGTCCACGCTCTCCGGCGAGCCCACCACGCGGACCTCGGCCAGCGTGCTCCCGCCGCGCAGCCACAGCCGCGCCCGCGAGAGCCAGACGCCGTCCGAGAGCGCCACGCGCAGCGCGCGGACCAACGAGGAGGGTTCGGGCGCCGAGAGTTGCAGCTCGCGGGCCGCGGAGGGACGCGCGAAGACGCGCAAGAGCGCGGAGAGGACCAAGCCCGCGCGGCCGCCCGCGCCCAGGAAGAGCGCGTCCAGCTCCGGCCCCGCGGCGCTGCGCGGCGCCGGGAAGGAGCGGTAGAGGCTGCCATCCGCGAGCAGCGCGCACAGCGCAATCGGCAAGGGCTCGAGCCGGCCGCCGCGGATGGCGCGCAGCCCGGCGTGCGGCCCCTCCAGGTACTCCGCCACCGTGAGCCGCAAGATCCCCGGCGAGAGCGGCCCCAGAGAGAGCCCCAGGGAGGAGAGCCGCTCCTCCACTTCCGAGAGCAGGCAGCCCGCGCCCGCCTCGATCAGGCTGCTCTGGGTGTCCACGGTGCCCAGCTGGTTGAGCCGGCGGCGGGAGAGCTCGAACGCCGCGAGCGAGCTCCCGTGCTCCGCCACCAGCTCCAGCAGCCGCGCCAACTCCCGCTCGGAGCCCACCTCCACGCGCGGACGCGCCCCCTCCCCGACCCGGGGGCCCAGGAGCTTGCGCACCGCGCGCAGCAGCGCGTCGCTCACAGGCCGAGCTTTCCCGGGTTCATGATCCCGTCTGGATCCAGCGCCCGCTTGAGCCCGCGCAGGAGCTGCCGGCCCGTGCCGAGCTCCGTCTGCAGCGCGTGCGCCTTGAGCAGCCCTACGCCGTGGTGATGGCTCACCGTCGCCCCGGCGCGCATCGCCGCGGGCAGCGCCACCTCCCAGAGCCGGTCATAGCGCTGGGTGATCCCCTCCCCCGCGTCCGCGGAGGCCACGAACGAGAAGTAGAGCGAGCACCCCTCCAGGTACGCGTGGGAGAGGTGGCAGAGCGTGAAGGCCACCGGGGCGGTGGCCTCGCGGACCGCGTGGTAGACCTCCAGCACCCGATCCCACGTCGCCGCGACCTCCATGGTGTCCGCGAAGGCGCCGTTGTCGACCACCTTCGACATCTTGTACGAGACGTCGTAGCGCTTGCGGTACCAGTTCTTCCCCGGCTGCTCGCCTTGATCTTCTCCGCCGGCGCGCAGGCAGATCCGCCGCGCCTCGGCCTCCTCGGAGGTGGCGCGCGCGGCCTCGCCCTCGAACATGAGGATCAAGAGGCAGTGGCGCAGCAGCTCCGCGGCGCGGTTGAGCAGCGACGGGTGGCCGAGCGTCTTCGGGGAGAGCTCGCGCAGCAGCGCCGGGAAGAGATCCGCGTTGAGCGCGCCGCGCAGGGACGGCGGCGTCTTCGGGCCGTGGTGCGGCTTCTCCCGCCCCACCAGCGCGGTGTCGAACGGATCGTAGAGGCGCACCACGGCGGGGCGCAGCCCGGCGTGGAAGAGCCGGCGGATGGCCTCGGCGCCGTCCTCCACCGACTTGAACTTGATCCCGCGGAAGACCTTCTGCTCGGGCTTGGGGTGCACGCGCAGCCTCGCGCCGGTGAAGGTCCCGAGCGTGCCCTCCGAGCCGATCAGCAGGCTCGCCAGGTCCAGCGTGCCCACGACGGGGCGCTCCGGCGTCTGCAGCACCTCGCCCGCGCCGGTCACCGCGCGGACCGAGAGCGCCATGTCTTCAATCTTCCCGTAGCGGTTGGAGAGCTGGCCGGCGCTGCGCGCCGCGAGCCAGCCGCCGAGCGTGGACATGTAGATGGAGGACGGGAAGTGGCCGAGCGTGAAGCCCTGCGCCGCGAGGTTGCGCTCGAGCACCTCGCCGATCGCCCCTGCCTCCACGTCCACGCAGAGCCGGTCCTTGTCCACCCGACCCACCTTCTCCATCCGCTTGAGGTCCACGGCGATCCCGCCGTGCACCGCCAGCGTCCCGCCGCACACGCCCGAGCCCGCGCCGTAGGGGATCAGCGCCACCTTGTGCGCGCGCGCCGCTTTCACGAGCTCGACGATCTCCGCCTCGTCCTTGGGCCAGACCACCGCGTCCGGCGGGGGTGGGATCTTCCCTTCCCTGATCCAGAGCAGCGCCTTGGGCCACATGTCCCGCGAGTAGCAGAGGCGATCCTGCTCGGCGAAGGACAGGCGCCCCTGCAGCGCGCCCCGCACCTGCTCCACCGCCGCGCGCGCGGCCTCGGACGGCGGCGGCAACGCAGCGGCAGACACCGCAGCGAGCGCGCTCAAGCCCACCCTCCGTGCCGCCGCGTCCCCATGAGGGGCGGGGATGCTGGCACCCACCCCGATCCGCGGCAAGGAGAAGCATCGCGGCGGGGAGGTGTCAGATCTCTTCTCGTTTCTTGGGGCCAGGATTGTGGCCGGTCCGCCAAAGGGCTGACCTGGCTCGTCTTTCGATGTTCAACAACCTGACTTCGCGCCTCTCGATAATTCGGGCAAGGCGCACTCTCCAAAGGACCCGTTGCCATGTCCCTCCCCGTCAAGCTGCAGAACTTCGCGAACATCGTCTCCGGCGCAGCGGGCAAGGAGCGCGCGCTCGCGCTGAAGGCCGGTGATCGCGCGGTGACCGAGCAGGTCTACCGGTCGGAGCTCCAGGGGATCGCCCTCCTGGGCGGCCAGTTCCAGAAGAACGGCAAGGTGCTCACGCTCGAGCAGCTCGGGACCGTGCCGCTCAACGGCGTGACGGTTGGGCCGAAGTCGCTCTGGTCCCAGTACGCGGTGGACACGGTGTCCGCGAAGGGCATCGAGCTGCTGGCGGAGCGGACGCACCAGTTCCAGAACGGCCTGATCGGCCCGGTGGTCCGCCACCCGTACATCTCGGGCGTCCTGGGCGCCGCGATGGCCTGGGAAGCGATCGACAAGGACTGAGCGCGCCCTTCACGCGCATGCGCGCGCTCGCTCCCCCCGTTCACCTCGAGCGTAGGCCGTCAGGCCGTAGTCGAGAGGCGGCAGCGAGCTCGAAAACGGCGCTGACGGGACCACTGCGCTGAGCCGCCCCTCGACTACGGGCCGCGGCCCTGACCTGAAACTTGCCGCGCCCCGCTCAGCCCGAGCGAAAGTCGAGGGCCCGTCGATCGTAGGGACACTCGCTCGTGGGGCCCTCGACTTCGCTCGGGCTGAGCGGACGGCTCACGTTTCTTGCCTTGATTGATCCGCCCAACGGGCGGCGGCCTCACTACGCTCGGGGTGACCCGGGGGGTGACGACTCAACCGCCTCAGCCCTTGCTGGGCGGGGTGAACGTGCTCTTGACCTGCAGCTCCTTGAGCTGCCGCTCGTCCACGTCGCCCGGGGCGGCGGTCATGAGGTCCGTGCCCTTCTGGGTCTTCGGGAACGGGATCACGTCCCGCAGGGACTCCGCGCCGGTGAGCAGCATGGAGAGCCGGTCCATGCCCAGCGCGATCCCGCCGTGCGGCGGCGCGCCGTACTTGAGCGCATCCAGCAGGAAGCCGAACTTCTGACGCGCCTCCTCCTCGCCGATGCCCAGGGCCTTGAAGACCTCCGCCTGGACCTTCGGGTCATGGAGCCGGATGGAGCCGCCGCCGATCTCGAAGCCGTTGAGCACCACGTCGTAGCGGTGGCACTTCACCCGGCCAGGGTCGCTGACCAGGAACGGGACGTCCTCGTCGTGCGGCCGGGTGAAGGCGTGGTGCGCGGCGGCCCAGGTCTTCGAGTCCTCGTCGTACTCGAACAGGGGCGGGTTCACGACCCAGAGGAAGTTCCACTTCCCGCCCGAGCCGTACTCCGGGATGTAGCCGAGCTTCTTGGCCACGTGCACGCGCAGGTTCGCCATCACCGTGTGGACGAGCGACTCGCGGCCGAACTGGAAGAGGATCAGGTCTCCAGCCTTGGCCCCGACCGCGGCGTTGATCGCCAGCCGCAGCTCCGGGGAGATGGTCTTCGCCAGCGGCGACTGGGTCCACTCGCCGCTCTCGCCCACCTTGGCGCGCGCGAGCCCCTTGGCGCCCATGCCCTTGACGTAGTCCTCGAGCTTGTCGCTCTCCATCCGGGAGAGCGCCTTCTCCGCGGGGATCACCATCGCCTTGACGATCCCCTTCTGCTCCACGGCGTCCGTCATCATCGGCACGCCGCCGGCGGCGCCGTGCTTCTTGATCAGCTCGGTGAGGACCACGTGCGGCAGCCCGAAGCGGAGGTCCGGCTTGTCGTTGCCGTACTTCTCCATGGACTCGTAGAAGTCCATGCGCGGGAACGGCGTGGGGATGTCGATCCCCAGCACGCCGGCCCAGAGCTTCTTGATCAGCCCTTCAATGATCCCGAAGACGTCATCCTGGGAGACGAAGCTCATCTCCACGTCGATCTGGGTGAACTCGGGCTGCCGGTCGACGCGGAGGTCCTCGTCGCGGAAGCACTTCACGATCTGGAAGTAGCGCTCGAAGCCCGCCACCATGAAGAGCTGCTTGTAGAGCTGCGGGCTCTCCGCCAGCGCGTAGAACTTGCCGGGGTTCAGGCGGGACGGGACGAGGAAGTTCCGCGCGCCGCCGGGCGTGTACTTGCCCATGAACGGCGTCTCCAGCTCCAAGAACCCCTGCCCCACCATGTACTCGCGCGTGAGCGCGTGCATCTTGGACCGGGTGATCAGCGACTTCTGCAGCGGCGCCCGGCGCAGGTCCAGGTACCGGTAGGCGAGCCGCTTCTCCTCGGACGTGTCGATGTTGTCGTCGATCTGGAAGGGCGTGGGCTCGGAGCGATTGAAGATGGTGAGATCGGTGGCCTTCACCTCGATCTCGCCGGTCTTCATCTTCGGGTTCACGTTGCTGCCGCGGGAGACCACCTTCCCCTGGATGCCGATCACGAACTCCAGCCGCAGGGAGCCCGCCAGCTCGTGGGCCTCCTTGGCGAAGTCCGGCTCGAACACCACCTGGGTGAGCCCCTCGCGGTCGCGCAGGTCGATGAAGACGGCGCCGCCGTGGTCGCGGCGGTTGTTGACCCAGCCGAAGAGGACGACGGTCTTGCCGATGTCGTCCTTGGTCAGCTGACCGCAGGTGTGGGTGCGCTTGACCTCGGTGATGAACTTGGCGGCCATTGAGTCCTCGAAAACCAAACCTTGAAAAGGGGCGGCACCTTAAAGACCCGCCCCGCAACGCGTCAAGGAAACCTCAGGCGTGCCAGACTCGGCTCCACGGATGAAGCTGACTTCCTTGCTCCTGCTCGGCCTCGGCGCTCTGGGCGCCACGCCTGCGTTGGCGCACTCGGCGGCGGCGGACGTCACGCTGGGCCGGGGCTACTTCGGCGTCAACGCGTTCGGCGAGCTGGAGCTGGTGGCGGACCGGACCTTCCTCACGCTCACGTACTCGGGGGCGCGGCCGTCCCCCTACAGCGTCTTCGCGCACCTGGCGGGCGTGGGGATAGAGCACGCGGCGGGAGATCACTGGCTGCTCTCCGCGGCCTTGAGCGGCGGCCCGCCCTCCGCCACGCCGGTGCAGCTGAGCCAGGAGCTCACCTACCGCTCCATCACCTCGTCGCTCGGCGCCACGGCGGGCGCCGCGTACGGCTCCGGCGGGCTGGACTTCTTCGAGTACGCCCTGGACGCCACGGCGGGCGTCACCGCGCACTGGCTGGCGCGCGAGCTGGACGGGCGCTTCGGGCGCGTGCGGCGGCGCAGCGCGGTCACCGTCTTCCGCCCGTCGGTGGGCGCCACCGCGATCCTGGATGTGGACACCGAGCTCTCCCTGCGCGCCAGCTACTGGCTCTACTCGGAAGACCCGGTGCAGGCGGGCACGCTCTCGGATGAAGAGCTGGACCAGCTGATCGCCGCCGCCACCGCCCGCGCGGAGCGGCTGCGCTTCACGGACGAGCAGATCCAGGCGGCCCTGAGCCTCTTCAGCGATCGGCTCGGCCAGGCGAGCGCGGTCACCGGCCTGCCGGCGGCGCCGCTCTGGTTCGAGCTGCGCGCGGGCGTGGTCCGGCACTTCGGCGCGCGCGTGCGGGGCCAGCTCGCCTACGCCTTCGACCGCTACGTGCCGGGCCAGGGCCACGCCCACCTTTTGTCCACGCGCTGGACAGTCCGCGTGGGGGAGCGGCTCAAGCTCGCGGCAGCGCTCGCCCTTCAGGTGGACGTCCTGCCGCCGGACGCGGAGGCGCAGCCTCGGCCGCCCGCTCCCTCCGGGCTGCTCACCGTGGGGACCGAGTACTCCTTCTGAAAGCCGTAGTAGAAACTCCAGGGCAATGGCTCTTCGCCCCCTCGCCGCTCCCCTGCTCACCTTCGCCCTGCTCCTCGCCGCCTGTCAGGGCCCCGCCACCACCCCGCCGGTGAAGGTGATGGCGTTCACGCTCGCCACGGACGGGACGTACAAGGCGCAGCAGGTGGAGCTCACCACCATCACGGACGTGGTGGCCATGAAGGGGGACGTGGCCGAGCTCGTGGGCAACGCCCGCCTGGTGCTCGACTTCTCGGACCCGCTCTGGGGCGTCAACGGCGGCCGGCTCACGGACGAGCAGATCCGGGAGATCGTGGTGAAGGGTCCCGGGGGCACGCCGCGCGCCAGCTTCGTGGAGAAGAACGGCGTGCTCTGGCCGTTCGACTTCCACACCTGGGGGATGGTCTCCACCTACTACAACTTCGAGAACGCCTTCGCCTACTTCGCCCAGACCGGCGTGGTGCCGATGGAGCGGCTCAAGGGCGCCAACGCGTCCCGCGTCTACTACTTCGCGGACTTTGAAGTCCCCGCCGAGTCGCTCACGCCCCAGCGGGACAACGCCATCTTCTTCCCGCTCATCCACTCGTTCGCGCTCCTCCCGTTCGAGGACCTGCAGAACGTCCCCTTCGTGATGAACTTCGGCGTGATCGCCCACGAGTACTCGCACCGCGTCTTCAACCTGCTGGTGCTGGGCGAGTCCGCGTCGCCCGAGGCGCTCAACCGCTGGCAGGGCACCGTGGAGCCGCAGATCAACTTCATCAAGTCGCTCGATGAGGGGCTGGCGGACTACCACGCGTTCGGCGCCACGTGCCTCTTGCCCTACGGCTGCGATCCGCAGTTCTTCGCCCGCTCGTTCCCGCCCAACGACGCCGGGGCCAAGCGCCGGGACATCTCCCGCGCGGATCTCTGCCTCACGCTCGGGCTGCGCAACTCGATCGACAACGAGACCTTCGCCTCCTTCAGCGGCAAGGAGTACGAGGTCGGCGACATCTTCGCCGCGGCGCTCTACCAGGCCGGCGCGCGCGAGGGAAAACACCAGGTGATGCAGAAGGCGATGCTCCAGTCCTATTACGACACCTCGCCCGCCACCCCCGGGATCGCCCAGCTGATCGCCAGCAACCTGCAGACGCCCGAGGCCTTCACCATCGCCGCGGTGGCGGACATCGTCCTGCAGCACGTCTCCGATCCCGGGCTGAAGACCTCGCTGTGCAACGAGTTCCAGGACCGGCTGCAGATCCTCAAGGACGCGATGCCGCACTGCCCGCCCGCGGCGGCCGGCGGCACCAAGTGCCCGAGGATCAACCCGTGAGGCGCGCGCTCCCGCTCGCGCTGCTGTGCCTGTTCGCGTCCCCTGCGCTCGCGCAGGACGACAACCCCATCCCCTACCCCGAGCTGGGGGATGACGAGGACGCCCCGCGCCGGCCGAAGAACAGCGAGCCCACCGGCACCGTGCCGGACGCGGAGGAGCGCCTCACGCTGGAGGGGTACGACGACCCCAGCTACGGCTTCGCCGCGGAGCTGCTGGGCGCGCTGATGCTGCTCGAGTCCTCTCAGGGCGGCGGCGTCTCCCCGCGCTTCGGCTGGGGCGCGCGCCTGACGTGGGAGGTGGGACGGCTGTTCCGCAACGACCGCATCCATGACGGGCTCTTCCTGGACGCGTCCTGGCTCTACACCGCCGCGCGGGACGGCACCACGCAGGTCTCGGTCGGCGCGAACTACCATTACTTCACGCTCGCGCCGGCGTTCGGCTTCGCCTTCGGCCCCAGCAACGCGCTCGCGCTCTACGGGCAGATCGGCGGTGGGATCACGTACCAGTACGGCGTGCTCGAGTCCGACGCGCAGCTCACGACGGTGGCCGGGGTGAAGCCCACGTTCCTCTACGGAGTGGGCTTGCGGGGCCGGCCGTTGACCAGCGAAGACACGGGGTTGCGGATCGTCTTCCGGATCGAGCTCACCCGGTTCCGGCGCTCGTATATGGACGACACCTACTTCGGCGCCTCGCTCGGCGCCGGGTTCTGAAGGCCCGTCAGAAAGCGGCTCAGATCCAGCGAAAGTGCAAGTGATCTGGCCGCATTGACACTTTCCGTCCCAGCAACGTACAAGCCCTCCAACGTCGCGCACAGGACACACCTGCGCGTACCGCTCCAAGAGTTCCGAAGGAGAAGCGATGGAGAAGAGGCTCGCGGCCTGGTCGCTGTGCGTTGGCGCCGTCCTCCTGGGCTGCCCGGCCCCCAAACCCCCTCCGCCGCCGGAGTCTCCACCGGCCATCTCGAGCTTCACCGCGAGCAAGCGGCAGGTGAACCCGGGCGAGAGCGTCACGCTCAGCTGGGCCGCCGAGCGCGCCACCGAGGCCACCGTCTCGGATCAGAACGGCGTGGACGTCCCCACTACCGGTGACGCCACCGCGGGCTCCGCCACCGTGGCGCCCACCAAGACCAGCTACTACGTCCTGCGCGTGAAGGGCGCCGGCGGCCGCGACACCGCCTTCATCCAGGTGGCCGTGGGCGAGGCCTTGAGCGACCTCACCCTCCTCCCGGTCCCGGGCGAGGTCGCCGGCGGCCGCAGCGCCGAGCTCCTCTGGGCGGCCCCCGCCGCCACCTCCGCCAGCATCAAGTACGCGGACCAGGTGATCCCCCTCACCGGCACCACCGGCGTGGTCACCGTGACCCCCGCGCGGACCACCCAGTACACGCTCTCCGCCTCCGGCGGCGGCAAGTCCCTCACCCTGGCCGCGACCGTGAAGGTCCGGCCGGTGATCTCCACCTTCGAAGCGGTGCCGCCGGCCGCGAAGCCGGAGGAGACGATCAGCCTGCGCTGGAGCGGCAGCGGCGCCACCGAGCTCACCCTCACCGAGGCCACCTTCGGCAGCCTCGCCACCCGCATGGACGGGCCGGAGCTGGATGAGGGGAAGCTGGACTGGAAGGTCCCCAAGACGCTCCCCAACGGCCAGCCCACGCCCGTGGGCCTGCCGCTGCTCTTCACGCTCACCCTCAAGTCCGCCGAGCCCGTGGTGACCGACGTGCGCACCGTCCAGGGGTACGTGGGCGATGGGCCGGTGATCTCCCTGTTCGACGCTCCGGGCGCGGTGACGATCGGCAAGAGCGCCTCGGTGGCGTGGAAGACGGTGAACGCGTACGGGATCACCCTCAAGGCCAACGGCCTGGTGGTGCTCTCGCCGGCGAACGGCTCGGGCGTGGTGGGCCAGGGGCGCTTCCAGCTCCCGTCGGCCACGCAGGACACCACCTTCGAGCTGACCGCGCGCAGCTACAACGGCCTGACCGTGACCGCCGTGAAGAAGGTGCTCGCGGTGAAGCCGCCCACCCTCTCCACCTTCACGCTGCCGGCGAACATCAACGCCTACGGGGACCCGGCCAACGCCGCCTGGACCACCAAGGACGCGGTCGCGGTGCGGATCCGCGTCAGCGGCGGCGCGGCGGTGCACACCGCCAGCCTCCCGGCCCAGGTCGCCGCGGGGAGCGTGGCGCTCTATCCGCTGCTCACCACCACCTTCCAGATCGATGCGCTCAACGCCGCGGGCGACGCCGCCTCGCAGGAGAAGACGGTGGAGGTCACCACCCCGGCGAACGTGAAGGCCACCCCGGATCTCGCGGTGGGCGCCACCAGCGCGGTGGTGACGTGGGACCTCACCGGCTACAGCGCCACCGACATCTACGGCGCGCCGGAGACCACCCCGCCCACCACCCTCCCCGCGGCCAACTACGTGAACCTGGACGGCGCCTCCGGCGTCGCCACGCTCGCCTTCGCCACCAAGGCGGACGCGGTGGCGCAGCTCACCGCGCCGGCGGGCTTCTCCTTCCCGTTCCTGGGCCGGACGATCTCCACCTTCTTCGTCTCCATCAACGGCGTGATCACCTTCAATGACGCCGGCGCGCTCCCGGACAACGTCAACATCGCCGACACGGCGAACACCGCCCCCGCGCTGCTCGCGCCCTTTTGGGACGACCTGGAGCTGGGCGTGGGCCAGGTCCGCTACGCGGTGGACGGTGGCGCCTTCCCGCGGCGCCTCACCATCGAATGGAACAAGGTCTCCATCGCCGGAGACCCGGCCACCGAGCTCACCTTCCAGGTGCAGCTCCTGGAGAGCGGCGAGGTCCGCTACGTCTACAAGACGCTCAACGGCAACGCCGGCCCGGCCAAGGGCGGCACCGCCACGGTCGGCCTCCAGCTGCGCGGGGACGTCTACACCGTCCAGTCCGTCTACAACTCCGCCACGCTGGACAGCGACAAGGAGCTGGACTTCTTCGCCTCCAGCCAGGCCTCGCTCACCGGGACCTATACGCTGCGGACGTTCGACACCTCCGTCTACACGCTCTTCTTCCGCAACACCGCCGGGAAGTACCTGGTGGGCGGCCTTCCCGTCCGCGTCTTCCAGCCTTCGTCCGTGGCAGTGAATGAAGTCATGCCGCTGCCGCACGCCAGCGTCTCCACCTCCGGCGCCTGGCTGGAGCTGCGCAACGGCACCGACCAGCGGCTGGACCTGAGCGGGCTGGAGCTCAAGAGCGCGGGCTCCACCACCGGCTACAAGTTCCCCGCTGGCACCCGGATCGGCGCGCGCGGGCTGCTCCTGCTCGGGCAGTCCACGGACCCGGTGGAGACCGGCGGCGCGCCGGTGGAGCGCGTCTACACGGATCTCCCCTTCACCGCCGCGGACGCGCTCACCCTGAGCGCGCTCGGCACGCCGATCGACTCGCTCTCCTGGACCGCCGCGGTGGCCGGCACCTCCGTGCAGCCCAAGGAGAAGACGATTGACGCCGCCGGCAACCCGCTCACCTGCACCCGCAAGATCACCTACGGGGGCACCGGCTCCATCGGCACGCCGGGCAAGGTGAACGAGACCTGCTTCGAGTACCTGGTGGAGCCGGTGCCGCCCTCGTACCGGGAGATCTCCTCCAGCGGCCAGCGGGTCTTCCCGGAGGGCAAGGGCGACCAGTCGGTGGCCACGCTGCAGCTGCCCTTCTCGGTGCCCTTCTTCGGCCAGCCCAAGAACACCATCGTGGTCAGCACCAACGGCTGGGTGGGCTTCGGCGGGCAGACGCTCCACAGCGACTCCAACAAGGTGAAGCCCACCACCGCGGATCCGGCCGGCGTGGCCGCCATCTTCTGGGACGACCTCAACACCAGCAGCGAGGCGAACAGCGGCGTCTACTTCCAGGCCTTCGCCCAGGGTGGAGACCCGGCCAACCCGAAGCCGCACGTGATCGTGCAGTGGTACCAGTACACGCACTACATCGCGAACGACCGCCTCAACATGGAGGTGAAGATCTTCCAGGACGGCGTGATCGAGTACCACTACGACGCGATGACCAGCGGCAGCACCTCCAACTACGCCAACGGCAACTCCGCCACGGTGTGGCTGGACAAGCCGGACGGCACCGCCGCGCTCCCGGTCTCCATCAACACCGCCTCGGTCCTCCCCTACACCGCCTTCCGCTTCAGCCCGCGCCCGTAAGAGCGAGGACCCGCCATGACCCGAACCCTGACTGCCAAGCTGACCCTCTGGGTGGCCGCCACGCTCGCCGCGGCCGGCTGCACCACCGTCAAACCGGAGCCGCTCCCGGACGCCCCGAAGATCGTCTCCTTCACCGCCACGCCCACCACCCTGGCCAAGCCGGGCAAGGTGACGCTCGCGTGGGAGACCCAGCACGCCACCAAGGTGGAGATCCGGGACGGCGCGGGCGCGCCGATCGCCGGCGTGGACGACCGCGCCTCCGGCACGCTGGAGGTGGACGTGGCCGAGGACGCGCTCTTCGTGCTCGCGGCGCGCAACGCGCGCGGGGTGCTGGACGCGGCCGCGGTGCCGGTCCGGCTGACCAAAAGCCCCAAGGAGATCACCTTCGTGGGCACGCCCGCCACGGTGCTCGCCGGCGAGGCCGCGATCCTCGCCTGGTCCGTCCCGGGCGCGCGCGAGCTGAGCCTGGCCACCACCGGCGGGACGATGGTGGACCTCAAGGGCCAGCTCTCCTCCGGCACGGTGATGGTGACGCCGGAGACCACCACCACCTACGAGCTGACCGTGGGCACCGAGAAGCGCCAGGTCACGCTCACCGTGGTGCCGAACATCGTCGTCCTCGCCGCCAACCCCACCGCCGCGGTCCCCGGCGCTCCGCTGGTCATCTCCTGGAAGACGCGCGGCGCCACCAAGGTGACGCTGTTGACCTCCACCGGCGAGGTGGTGGCCACCGAGACGGACGCCGCCAAGGTGAGTGACGGCTCGGCCTCCATCGCCATCCCCGCCACCGCCAGCGCCGCGGACGTCTTCTCCTACACGCTGCTGGCGGAGGTGGACGGCGGCGAGCGCAACCAGAAGAGCCTCTCCGTCTTCCTCTCCGGCGCGCCGCAGATCACCACGCTCACCGTCCCCGAGTACGGCGTGGCCGGCGGCACCTTCACGGCCACCTGGCAGACCCGCGACACGGACGTGCTGCGGATCTCCGCGGGGGACACCATCCTCTATGAGTCCCCCTCCCAGGCGGCCGCCCTCAGCGGCAGCGTGGCGATCAAGACGCCGGCGCTGACCACCCAGTACACGATCACCGCGATCAACCTGCGCGGCGGCGCCGTCTCCCAGAACCGCTCGGTGGGCCCGGTGGCGAAGACCACCCTCACCGCGTTCGATGCGAACCCCCAGCCGGGGATCACCGCCGGCGGTGAGCCGGTGACGCTCTCCTGGACGGTGCCCGGCGCGCGGCGGCTGAAGATCTCCGTGGCCAACCAGTACACGGTCTTCACCGCGCGCGGCCCCAGCGCGGAGACGGGGACCATCACCGTCTACCCGAACGAGAACACCGAATACACGCTGGACGCCGACAACACGATCGGCGACGTGGTGCAGGGCAAGAAGAACGTCAACGTCACCAACCGCGCCACCTTCACCGCGCCCACCGGCGCGCTGCTGCAGGGCAACCCCGCCCCGCTGACCTACGCGGTGGGCGGCGGGACGGCGGCGATCTACGGCCTCTCCCACTTCGATGTGGTGACCACCACCGGCTCCACCGGCTTCCTCGACATCAAGGCCACTGGCACCAAGGTCACCTTCGGCTCCTCGGACGACACCACCACCTCGTTCTCGCTCACCACCGCCGACTTCGAGACCTGGCTGTTCGGCGCGCGCGCCACCGGCACGGTGACCGTGGGCACCAACGGCTTCATGGCCTTCGGCAGCTTCTTCTCCTCCCGGCCGCTCAACGAGAGCCTGCCCACGGTGAACGCGGACACGCAGTTCCTCGCACCGTTCTGGGATGACCTGCAGCTCGGCCCCACCGGCGCCCTCTACTGGCAGGTGGTGGGCGAGGCCCCGGAGCGCAAGCTGGTCGTCCAGTGGGACGACTTCAAGATCAAGGGAGACGCCACCAGCGCGCTCACCTTCCAGGCGCAGATCTCCCAGCAGGGCGTGGTCACCTACGAATACAAGACGGTCACCACCAGCAGCGCGCCTTCGGTGACGATCGGCGCGCAGGGCCCCCTGAAGACCCAGGGCGTCACCTACTCGGGCGCGGTGCCCTCCAGCGGCACCCGGCTCACCTTCTTCGGCCCCAAGACTTCACCCACCGGCCCCGTCCTCCAGGAGCTGGGGCCCTACGTGGGCTGGGTGAAGATCGGCGACCACTACCTCAAGCTCTCCTTCACCGCGACCTCGTACATCAAGCGCGGAGACCTCATCGTCAGCGAGGTGCTCGCGCAGCCGGCCGCGGCGATCGCCGCCACCGGTGAGTGGCTGGAGCTCTTCAACAACACCGCCAACCCGGTGGACTTGGCCGGCTGGACGCTGGACTTCGGCGGCGGCAACACGCACGTGCTCGCCGCCGCGGGCGGCTCCACCATCGTCCCCGCGAAGGGCTACCTGCTGCTCGGCCAAAGCAACGTGGCGGCGGAGAACGACGGGGTGAGCGTCCAGTACGTCTACGGCCCCACCTTCGCGATGCCGGACGCTGCGGGCGCGGTGAACGTGCGGCTCGGCGGCTACGCGATGACCGGCACCTGGGGCGCGGGGATGGGCGGCCCGGGCGCCTCGGTGGGCGCGGACCAGGGGCTCTACCTGGTCCAGGGAGATGCCTCCACGGCGCTCCCCCACCCGCTCAGCTGCACCTCGATCACCCCGTTCGGCACCCAGACGCCGCAGCAGCTGGGCAGCCCCGGCACGGGCTCCGCGTGCTTCAAGTACGCGCTCTCCTCCCGCGCCGTGGCCTACAAGGACATCTCCGCCACCGGCACCGCGCTGATCCCCGCCGGCCAGGACACAGATGAAGGCATGTACCCGCTGGACATCACCAGCGCTCCCTTCACGTCCTTCGGGGCGGCGACGAACCTCCTCTCCGTCTCCACCAACGGCTTCATCTCGTTCAAGACGCAGGCCTGCCCCGCCAGCAGCACGCTCTGCTACTTCAGCAACAAGGTGGTCCCCAACTCGGCCACCGACCCGTTCGGCATCCTCGCGCCGTACTGGACGGACCTGGATCACGACAACCCGGGCGCCAACATCTTCGCCAAGCGGATGGCGGCGGGCGCGGACCCGGTCACGCCCGCGGCGCACTGGATCATCCAGTGGCACAAGACCACCCACTTCGCGAGCAGCACGGACAACCTGAACTTCCAGGTGAAGCTGTTCGACGACGGGGCGATGGAGATCCACTACGGCACCCTGACCAGCACCATCGCCACCTACGCCAACGGCGCGGACGCCACGGTCTGGCTCGAGGAGCCGACCGGGAAGACCGCCAAGGTGATCTCGGTGGAGCAGCCGCTGATCGCCCCCAACTCCGCCTACCGCTTCACGCCCCTCTAGCCCCTTCGGACCGAACATGAAGACCACCCAGACGAAGTTGGGGCTGTTCGCGCTGGCCGCCGCGGTGACGGTGGCGGCTTGCTACAAGGTGGACCCGCCGCTGCCGCCGCCAAAGGCGGCCACGGTGAGGTCCTTCACCGCCTCCGCCCCGGAGGTCGCCGCGGGCCAGAAGGTGACCCTGAGCTGGGAGGTGGAGGACGCCACCTCCGTGGCGATCACCCAGCAGGGCAAGGGCGCGCTGGCGGGCGTGGACAACGCGCTCTCCGGCCAGGTGCAGGTGACCCTGGACGAGGACGCGGTCTTCCTGATCAACGCGGGCGGCGCGGGCGGCGCGGACAGCGCGGCGGTCGCCGTGGCGATCAAGCGGGAGCAGCCGGGCGTCATCTTCTCCGCGGTCCCCACGGAGATCACCGCCGGTGAGTCCACCACGCTGGTCTGGAACGCGCCGCGCTCCACCACGGTGACGCTCACCGCGGGCGGCCAGCCGGTGGACATCGGCAACAAGCCGTTCGGCTCGCTCACCCTGCGGCCGCTGGGCACCACCACCTACGAGCTGGACGCGGACGGCCGCAAGGTCACGGTCACGGTCACCGTGGGCGCGGCGATCTTCGAGTTCAAGTCCAGCTCCGCGGCGGCGGATGCCGGCAGCCCGGTCACCCTCTCCTGGCGCACCGGCGGCGGCGAGAAGCTGGTGGTCTCCTCGCCCGGCCGCGGCGAGCTGCTCACGGAGACCAACGCCGCGAAGATGGCGGTGGGCTCCTTCACCGACAACGTGCCGGACCTGCCGGACAACGCGCTGGTCAACTACGATCTCGCGCTCACCCAGGGCAGCACCGTGCTCCACGCGAACGTGGTGGTCCACGTGGGCGTGGCCCCGGCCATCACCCGCTTCGACGTCCCCGCGCTCGCCCAGGCCGGCGGCATGTTCACGGTGGCCTGGCAGACGGTGAACGCGGACAGCGTGCGCGTGGCGGTGGACGGGATGGTCCTCTTCGAGGCGCCCACGGCGGCCGCGGTGGCGGACGGCCAGGCGGTGCTCCCCACCCCGGCGGCCAAGGCGAAGATCACGCTCATCGCCACCAACTCCCGGGGCGGCAGCGCCACCCTGGCCAAGGACGTGGAGCCGATCGGCGCGGTCACCCTGGTCAGCTTCACCGCGGACAAGACGACCATCGTCAACGCGGGTGAGGCGGTGAAGCTGAGCTGGGAGGTGACCAACGGCCGGCATCTGAAGCTGGACGTGAAGGGCGCCTACACGCTCAAGGAGGTCACCGGCGCCACCGTGGGCACCGGCAGCATGACCGTGTACCCGAACGTCACCACCGAGTACGTGCTGGTGGCGGACAACTTGGCGGGCAGCACGCTCCAGCCCGCCAGCGTCACCGTCACCGTCACCAACTCCGCGAAGGTGGTGCTCACGCCGGACCCCGCCCCCAGCGGCGCGGTGGTGAGCGTGACCGGCCATACGGTGAGCGGCGGCGGCAATCTGCTCAACCTCCCCAACGCGAAGAAGAACGTGGCCGGGGACGCCTTCGTGGACATCTCCACCACCGGGACGGACATCGGCTTTGCGCCCGCCAACCTGGACACCGGCGCGCAGGTCTACACGCTGCCGGATCGCTTCACCGGCGTGGTCTACGGCGGCCTGGTCAGCGGCTACAAGCTCTCCATCTCCGCCAACGGTTGGTTCGTGGTGAGCGACGTGGCGAAGACCGGCACGGACGACAGCACGCTGCCCGGCACCGCGCTCGAGCCGCTCTCCGTGGCGCCGTACTACGAAGACCTGCGCGCGGTGGCCGGCTCCAAGGTGTTCGTGAAGCTCGAGGGCTCGGATCTCACCCAGCGGGTGATCGTCCAGTGGCAGGACTTCGAGCGGGACACCGTCCCCGGCTCCAAGCTCACCTTCCAGGCGCAGCTCTACGCGCGCGGCAAGGTGGTCTTCGCCTACAAGACGCTCCAGGGGCTGACCACCGCCACCACCAGCCCGGCGCTCGGTGTGACGGACGTGACCGAGGCCAACACCCAGCTCGCCACGGACCAGACCCCCGCCGAGGGCGTGACGTACACCCTCTTCGACGTCACCCCGCTCCCGGTGGCGATCAAGGCCAGCACCACGCCGTACATCTACCTGGTGGGCGTGGGCACGGACGGCTACGTGGCCATCCCCGCCGCCTCGCAGATCCTCGCCGCGAACCAGTTCAGCATCACCGAGGCCAACGTGGCGCCGGCCCCCGGCGTGATGGACGGCGAGTGGTTCGAGGTCACCAGCAAGAGCACCGCGGCGATCGATCTCAAGGGCTGGGTGCTCGACTTCGGCGGCACCGGCAACACGCACGTGGTGGCCAGCTCCGTGGTGCTGCCCGCGGGTGGGCGCGTGCTCTTCGGCCAGTCCGCCACCGGCGGGGACGGCCTCGCGGTGGACTACGTCTACCCGAACACGCTCAAGCTGCCGGACGCCACCGGCACGGTGAAGATGCTGGTGGGGACCACCTCGTACACTTCGTCCACGTGGCCTACGGCCGCGGTGCCCGGCGCGGCCACCACCTTCGAGCCGCTGCGGACGGACGTGGTCTACGCCTCGGGGATCTCCGGCGCCTTCGCCTGCCCTGGCACCACGCCCTACGGCACCAACGGCCAGCTCGGGACGCCCAAGGCCGCCAACAGCCAGTGCATCCCGTACACGGTGGCCAAGCTCGCCGCCGGCAACTTCGAGGCGCTCGCCGGCGTGGCCGGCGCGGTGCCCATCGCCCTCACCAACACCAACGAGGCGATCACCGCCGTCCCGCTGGTGACGCCGGTGAAGCTGTTCGGCGCCACGGTGAGCGCGCTCTCCGTGGGCAGCAACGGCTGGCTGGCGGCGAGGACGATCACCTGCGCCTCCGCCACCAACTGCTACGGCACCAACCGCACCACGCCCGTGCCGGGCTCCGAGCCCTTCGGCCTCGTGGCCCCGTTCTGGGACGATCTCGCCGCCATCACCGGCTCCGGCGGGACCCAGGGCAGCCTGCTGATGCTCCAGAAAGATCCGGACGGCACCCCCGCCAACGGCGACGAGTACACCATCGTCTCCTGGGAGAACTGGCGGCTGATGACCGCCTCCACCACGGAGACCTCCAGCCTGAACTTCCAGGTGAAGCTCTTCGCGAACGGCAATGTCGAGTACCACTACGCCGGGATGACCGCGTCGCTGAACGCCACCATCTCCAAGGGCAGCAGCGCCACCTCCTGGCTCGAGCTGCCGAGCGGCGCCGCCGCGGTGAAGGTGAACATCAACTCCAGCACCGCGCCCGGGATCGACCCGAACAGCGGCTGGAAGTTCTCCTGGGCGCCCTGAGCTGAAGGCGCGACGCGGATTGTCATCCGCGTTGACAGGCGCGCCAGCTGCTACCCCTTGGGTGCAGCTGGACGCGGGCGCTCCATGCCGGGGCCACCCCCAGCGCGCGTGGAGCCCCTTTGACGGCGGTGACTTAGGACCTTCCGCCGCCGGCGGTTCTCACCCGGCGGGAGCAGAAACTGGCCTCCGGGGCTAGGCGAGAAGTCCTATGGATGCCAACCCCCATCTCCAGCGAAGGCCGCAGCACCCCAGGTGAAGCCGAGCTCCGCCGCGCCGGCGAGCGAGAGGGCACGCTCGAGGCGAGGGCCCGGCCCTCTGGCGCCGAGCGCTTCCGCAGGGGGCTGACCCGGCCCGAGCCCGCGCAGATTCCAGACGGCTACGGGGATGCCTCCTCGCACCACGTCCTCTTCCTCAACCCCCAGGGCGGGATCGCCGAGGGGAACCCGGGGCTGGGCTCGCACCCGGACTTCGGCGGGCAGCTCGTCTACGTCGCGGAGACGGCGCAGGCGATGGCGCGCGCCGGGGCCAAGGTGGACATCGTCACGCGCCAGTTCGAGGCCGAGGAGTGGCCGCAGTTCGCGCTGCCGGAGGGGCAGCTGCCCGCCGTCACCGCGGAGGGGCAGAGCAACCCGGTGCGGATCCTCCGGGTGCCCGCGGGACCGCGCGGCTTCCTCCCCAAGGAGCGGCTGTGGCCGCACCTCTCCGAGTGGGCGCTGCAGACCGCGCGGATCTTCCAGAATGAAGGCACCCAGCCGTCCGCGCTGACCGCCCACTACGGTGACGGCGGCCTGGCCGGGGTGCTGCTGGAGCCCGCGCTCGGCACGCCCTTCGCCACCTTCACCGGCCACAGCCTGGGCGCGCAGAAGCAGGACGCGCTCGCGGCCGCGGGCAAGGACCTGAGCGGCTACAACTTCGACCAGCGGCTGGACGCCGAGCGCGCGGCGATCGGCGGGGCGCGGGCGGTGGTGGTCTCCACCCGCCAGGAGCGGGACGAGCAGTACGGCCACCCCGAGTACGGCCGCGCGGTGGGCCCGGACACCCGGTTCGAGATCATCCCGCCGGGCGTCAACTGGTCCGTCTTCGGCCCGCGAGCCGCGCACCCGGAGCATGCCGAGGCGGTGCGCGCGCTGCGCGGGGCGATCCGGCGGGACATCTCGCACGATCGGCGCGGCCTCCCCTTCATCGTGCTGTCCGGCCGGCTGGACGAAAAGAAGAACTACAAGGTCGTGGCGGAGGCCTTCCGCCGCAACCCGGAGCTGCGCGAGAAGGCGAATCTCCTGCTGCTGCTCAAGGGCGGAGCGGACCTCTTCGCGGGCGAGCAGCTGAGCGCCCCGGAAAAGGCGATCGCCCAGGAGCTGGGGACGATCCTCCGGGACGCGGAGATGCTCCCGGGCGGCGTGGCGGTGCCGGGGCTGGAGAACACCCAGCTGCAGCTCTCCGCCATCTACCGGGAGCTGGCGCGCGGCGGGCAGGGGATCTTCGTTCACCCCGCGCTGATCGAGCCGTTCGGCCTGATGCCGCTGGAGGCGGCGGCGGCCGGCCTGCCGGTGGTGGCCACGAAGAACGGCGGCCCGAGTGAGAGCTTCGACGGCGGCAAGGCCGGCCTGCTCTTCGATCCCACCAACCCGGACGAGCTGGCGGCGAAGCTGTCCGCCCTCGTCGGCAACCCCGGCCAGCAGCGCGTGCTGAGCGAGCGCGCCCAGGACCGGGTGGAGCAGCTCTACACCTGGGACAGCACCGCGCACCGCTACCTGGACGTGATCAACGACGTGGTGCCGCACCGAAGAGGAGCGTGAAGAGGCCATGGCTGAGCGCATCGAGAGAGCAGGGACGACTGAGACCGCGCGGCTGCGCGACCGCGTGGCGGAGGGCGTGCGCGAGCAGGGGCTGACCCGCTTCGTCCGCTCGAGCGTGAAGAGCGCGGCTTCGCGGCTGACCCGGGCGGAGACCTGGCAGGCGCTGCTGCGGCGGGATCGGATGGAGCCGGCCATCGCCGCCGGCGCCGCTGCCGGAGCTGGAGCCGCCGCGCTGACGCAGGCGCGGATGGTGCCCAACACGCTGGTGAGCCACGACGCGCCGCCGCTCTTCCGCTGGGACAACTGGGCGGTGGAGGTGGGCGACGGCACGCTCGGGCGCTTCTCGCTCGAGGCCCCGCTGGATCCGGATCCGCTCACCCGGCACGGGAACGCCACCATCGGCTTCTACCTGCCCAGCCGCGCCGGCAATGGCTACGACTGGTTCGCCAAGGCGGCGGAGCGGGCGCCGAGTTGGAGCGGCTCGGCGATCAACCTCAAGTCGATCGGCCGCGAGCGGGACCTGGACGGCCTGTCCACCCAGAGCGTGGCGCAGCGGACGGAGGACCTCACCAAGTTCGATCCGCAGGCGCTCCAGGAGTTCAAGGACGCGGCGATCCTGATGCCGTACACCTTCCCGCTGATGGAGCTGCCCAAGGGCTACGAGGATCAGTTCCGGCCGCAAACCATCGCCCTCTCCTACAAGCGGCCCGGGGAGCTGGAGTTCCGCAACCACGGCGTGGTGCTCAACCCGTATGACGGCCGGAACGACAAGGCGCTGAAGTTCTACGACACCACGGACTCGGAGCACTGCATCTCGGCGTTCCGCGATCCGTTCATGTGGTTCGAGGACGGCCAGTACCACATGCTCTTCGCCGCCCGGTACAGCAAGGCGTTCTACGACCAGCTCTCCCCCGAGCTGAAGGCCAAGCACGCCGCGGACTCCACCCGCACCGGGGAGAAGAAGATCGAGTTCGACCCCGAGGTGAACTCCACCATCGGCTACGCCACCTCCACCAACCTGAAGGACTGGGAGCTGCAGAAGCCGTTCGTGCTCCCGGCCAACTCCACCCAGTTCGAGCTGCCCGCGGTCACCAAGGTGGGCGACAAGCACGTGCTCACGCTGGCGGTCTCCAACGGCTCGGTGGCGATCAACGACCCGGCGGAGGGGCTGCGGCAGTTCGGCCCGCGCCACCAGTACCTGCTGGCGTTCGACACCACGGGCGGCCTGCGGACCATGAGCACGCCCGGCGCGTGGCGCGGCATGGAGCAGCAGATCAACAAGGACACCTACCCGCTCAACCGGATCTACGGGCCGTCCTTCCTCCCCGCCGGGGACCGGGTGATCGTCTCCGGCTACGACGAGGGGACGCACGAGCTGGTGGGCATGGTGGAGGTCCCCACCGCGGGCTTCCCGCACAACGTGCCCAACGAGCACAGCGTGCTCTGGGACATGCCCACCCGGCAGAGCCCGGCCGGAGAGCACTGACGATGGCGGCGGTGACCGAACGCGCGGCCCACGGCGCCGCGCCCGAGCGCGCGAGCAGCCTGGAGGCGGGGCGCGAGCGGCAGGCCGAGGAGGCGCAGTTCCGCCTTGGCCTGACCCGCGGTGAGGTCAAGGACACCGTGGCGGACTTCTTCGGCTCCGCCGCCACCTTCAGCGCGCTCTCCCGCCAGCTGGTCTCCACCGGGCAGATGGCGCCCAAGGAGCCGATCAGCGTGGAGGGCGTCCCCAACGCGGGCAAGTACCTGCTGCGGGAGATCCCCTTCTACGTGAAGGACCCCGGCGCCTTCGCGGAGTGGTCCGCGCGGTTCCAGTCTTGGCTGAGCCAGACCGGCCTCACGCCGGCGCTGGCGGAGCGCGGCAAGTCCGGCTCCTTCGTGAAGGATCTCACCGGCGCGGATGGCGTGCCGCGCTTCCTCTACGTGCAGCGCTTCGTGGAGGGGTCCACGCCGCTGGCCGCGAGCTACAAGACGCAGGCGGTGGTGGGCGGACACCTGCTGGACCGCTTCCACCGCGCCGGCGCGAGGTACCCGGAGCTGGAGCGCGGCCCGACCGCGCTGGCGCTCCGCAAGAACTCGGGCGACATCCAGGACGAGCTCTTCACCTGGGTGGGCAGCCGCTTCAACGAGCTGAACGCGGACCCCGCGCTGCAGCGGCAGTTCGCGGACCTGCTCTCGAAGTCGAAGGCGCACCGAGCGCAGCTGCAGCTGGACGAGGCCGCGTACCCGGTGCTCAAGCGGACCACCACCCACGGGGACTACAACCCCGGCAACGTCATCCGCTCGCCCAAGGCGAACCAGATCATCGACTTCGACGATCTGCGGATCGACCACCCGGCGGCGGACATCGCCCACGCGCTGGCGCAGATGATGGTGTTCCGCTTCTTCGACCGCTCCATCCAGGACCGGAACGTCCCCACCGCGCTCTCGGCCGAGGCGAAGCGGGTGGGCGAGGACTTCCTCCAGGGCTACTTCTCCGCCAACCGCCCGGCGGCGGAGGTGCAGGAGATCTTCGAGCGGCTGAAGGTGGAGCTCCCGCTGGCGGTCGAGCGTGGGGTGCTGCTGGGCTTCCTCGCCCACATCGACGTGAAGCACTTGCCCACCGCGTTCGCCAACGCCCAGGCGCTGGAGAAGGATTACCTCGGCTGTCTCGCACGGATGAAGGACGGCGTGGAAGCGGCCGGCCGTGCCCGGGACCTCGCCGCGCGGCCCACCTTCCACATCCCCACCGCCACGGGCGTGGCGCCTGCCGGCGTGATGGACGGCTTCACCCCCGGGCTGGTGCCGCTCGCCCGCGAGTACTACGTGGAGCACCTGGATCCGCTCCACCAGCGCGCGCCCCAGCACGCGCCGCTGCTTCAGCAGTGGCGCAGCACCGAGCCGGAGCGGGGCTACTTCGACTGGCTCGCCGAGCACCGCGTCTTGTCCGGACCGGTGGACGGGGCCAAGTACACCGCGTACCTGCGCGGCACCGAGGAGGCGCAGCAGGCGCGCGCGATGCTGCGCAAGGGACGGCTCACCCCACTCACCGACGCGGACGTGGAGTGGATGCGCCGGATCCAGGAGTCCACGGAGATCTCCCGGCTGCTCGCCGTCTACGACGCGGACTACAACCTCTCCGTGGGCTTCAAGGAGCCCAAGCCGGACGGGACCTCTGTCCAGCACACCTCGCACACCAACGGTGGGCCGGTCCGCCTCCCGGGCTTCATCTACGTGCAGCCGGATCTCAAGGTCGTGAAGCTCAAGGGCGAGTCCGGCCACTACAAGCCCGGCTCGCGTGGCCTCTACGACGTCGTCCTGAACGAGGCCAAGACTGGCGGCCTGGATCCGACCCAGATCAAGGTGGAGGCCTTCGGGCAGCCGGAGCTGACCGGCGCCCAGTTCCTCTCCCAGCCGCGCCCCGCGGCGGATCCGGTCAACCTGGTGCCCAAGAGCGACTGGCTCGCGCCGTTCGACTGGACGGGCTACCAGTGACGGACGCCGGCGCGATCGCCCGGTTGGTTCGCA
Organism: Myxococcaceae bacterium; assembly: GCA_044229415.1. Lineage (GTDB taxonomy): Bacteria > Myxococcota > Myxococcia > Myxococcales > Myxococcaceae > JBGATB01. The sequence continues at coordinate 264,286 of JBGATB010000004.1, forward strand.
CGGCCGCCACCAGCCGGTTGGAAGCGTCTGCCTTCGCGGGGACGTCCTTTCTCGCCAAGCTGGACGCGCGGCTCGCGCGGGGCGGGACGGGGATCGTCGTCGCCAGCGACATCGACCACACCTTCTGGCTGAAGGGCTACGAGCAGACCGCGCAGGCCCTGCAGCGAGAGCTGGAGAAACAATCCATCCCGCTCGCCTACGTCAGCGGGCGCGGCTTCTCCGCCGTGCGCGGGCTTCAGCGCGAGGATGGGCTGCCCGCTGCGGACGTGATCGCCTCCTCGGTGGGGACGCAGCGCTACCTGCAGCGCGCCGGCGCGATGCAGCTGGACCGCGGGTTCGATCAGCAGATCGCCGCGCGAGGCTTCCAGAAGGACCCGGTGCGCAAGCTGCTCGCGGAAAGCCGCGCGCTCGAGCGGCCAGGCCTGCGGGTGGAGCTCCAGCCGGGCAACCTGGGCCCGGAGGAGACCAACAAGCTCAGCTATTACGTCACCGCGCCCAGGGCCTGGGCGAGCGCGCACCTCGGCAGCTACCAGCGCGCGCTCCAGGAGCGCGTGGGCACCCGGGCCAAGGTGGTGGTGGCCGAGGACATCCACTTCCAGGCGCCGGATCAGCAGCGCTTCTGCGTGGACTTCCTGCCCGTCACCAAGGAGACCTCCCTCGTGGATCTGGCCGGCGCCCGGCCGGGCACGCAGGTCCTCACGGCGGGCGACAGCGGGAACGACGCCGGGCTCCTGCTGGACGTCCCCGCCCCCGGGATCTCGGTGGTGGTGGGCGGCGCGAAGCAGGAGCTGGTGCGGGAGGTGCTCTCGCGCACCGAGGCCACCGCCGTGAAGCACCTGCGCAAGGTGCGGGTCCCCACCCCGAACGGCCCGATCGAGCGGCTCGTCTACCTGGGCACCCACGCCCCAGGCGATGAGCGCGGGCCCGAGAGCATCGCCCGCGCGCTCGAGCTGCTGCTGCGCCAGCCGGCGTAACGTGCCGATCAGCTCGGGCGGCCCGCCCCCCCGTTCACCTCGAGCCCCTCGGCTCACGCTCGGGGCAGGCAAGTCGAGAGGCGGCACCGCGCTCGAAGCGGCGCAAAGGGGACCACGCGCGCAGTGGCGCCCCTCGACTACGGGCCTGCGGCCCTACGCTCGGGGAGACCGGAAGATCCGGAACCTTGGATCTCAGGTCAGCCCCGTGGTTGCGTCCCAGCCCCGGCGCGGCTACAGGCCACCCCGCCATGTCCGCCGCCATCGCCGCGCTGCTGGAAGCCGTCCGCAAGGAAGCCAAGCCTGGAATCTGGTCCTCGGGCGTGAACCTCTCGCGCGCGGGCAAGGCCGTGCTGGAGTCCCAGACCCCCGAGGAGACCGTGATGCGCGTGCGCGCCGCGGGGCGGCCGGTGCCGTGGACCTCGGTGCTCTACCCCAAGGACGAGGCTTGGGAGTGTGACTGCCCGTCCAAGGTGGATCCGTGCGAGCACGTGGTGGCGGCCGTCCTCACCCTGCAGCAGGCCACCACGCAAGGCGCGGCGGTCCCGGTCGCGGCGGCGCGCTTCTCCCGCGTGCTCTATCGCTTCTCCCGCGTGGACGGCGGCCTGGCGCTCGCGCGCTTCATCGCCCACCCGGACGGCACGGAAGCGAAGCTGGAGACGAGCCTGGCCGCGCTGCTCGCCGACCCGGCGCAGGCGGCGAAGCTACAGGTGGAGCAGTGCGATCTCCAGGCGGACCGGCTGCTGGAGCGGCAGACCCGCGGCGCCATGCACCCGGACAAGCTGGACGCGCTGCTGCAGATCCTCGAGCCCGCCCGGAACGTTCTGCTCGACGGGAAGCCCGTGGCGATCTCCGGCGAGCCGGTCCTGCCGCGGGTGATCGTTGAAGACCAGGGGCCGCAGCTGACCGTGACGCTGGCGCGAGACCCGCGCCTGGGAGACGTGGTGAGCCCCGGCGTTGGCATCTGCGGCGACTCGCTCTGCCGGCTGGGGGAGACCGCGCTCTCGGGGACCTGGCTGCAGAACCTGCCAACCGTGAAGACGTACTCGGCGCAGCAGGTGGGTGAGCTCTCCGCCTCCGTGCTGCCGGAGCTGGCGCGCCGGCTGCCCATCGAGGTGAAGAGCACGCGCCTGCCGCCGATCGACCGCCAGCTCAAGCCGCGGATCGTCCTCGAGCTCACCCAGCTCGATGCCGGGCTCTCCGTGCTGCCCACGCTCGTCTACGGCGCGCCGCCGCAGGTCCGCGTGGACGGCGGGAGGATGGTCTACCTGCGCGGCGCGGTCCCGCTCCGCGACGAGGCCGCCGAGCAGCGGCTGGTGGTGGAGTTGCGCGACTCGCTCAACCTCCTCCCCGGGCGCCGCAGCGTGCTCCAGGGCCCGGAGGCGGTCCGGCTCGCGGACAAGCTGCGGACCTGGCGCGGCGCGCTCACTGGCGACGCCGCCGGAGTGGTCAGCCCAAATCTCAAGCTGCGCCCCTCGTTGCAGCTCACCTCCGGCGCCTCCGCGGCCGGCGTCCCCGAAGTCGGCTTCACGCTCGAGTTCCAGGTGGAGGGCGGCAAGCCCGGGGAGCCGAGATCCGTGGACGCCGCGGCCGTGGTCCGCGCCTGGCAGGAGGGACTGGGCCTGGTCCCGCTGGACGGCGGGGGCTGGGCGCCGCTGCCGCGCGCCTGGCTGGACAAGCACGGCCAGAAGCTGGCGGAGCTGCTCGCGGCGCGCGAGGCGCAAGGGCGGGTGGCCAACCATGCCCTGCCCGTCCTCACCGAGCTGTGCGACGCGCTGGAGACTCCACGCCCTCCGGGGCTGGAGAAGCTGGCCCCGCTGGTGGACGGGTTCGACACGCTTCCCGCGGCCGTCCTGCCCGCGGACCTCACCGCCACGCTGCGCCCCTACCAGCAGCACGGCGTGGCCTGGCTCCAGTTCCTCCAGCGCGCGGGGCTCGGCGGCGTGCTCGCGGATGACATGGGCCTGGGCAAGACGCTCCAGACGATCTGTGCGCTGCCGGGGAAGGCTTTGGTGGTCTGTCCCACCAGCGTGCTCCCCAACTGGCGCGCGGAGCTGGCGCGCTTCCGGCCTTCGCTGCGCGTGTGCGTGTACCACGGCCCCTCTCGCGCGCTGGAGGAGGACGCGGACGTCACCCTCACCACCTACGCGCTGCTTCGCCTGGATCAGGCGCAGCTCCAGGCCAAGACCTGGGGCGCGGTGGTGCTGGACGAGGCCCAGGCGATCAAGAACCCCGACAGCCAGGTGGCGCGCGCCGCGTACGCCCTGCAGGCCGGCTTCCGGCTCGCCCTCTCCGGCACGCCGCTGGAGAACCGGCTCGAGGAGCTCTGGAGCCTGATGCACTTCACCAACCATGGCCTGCTCGGCGGGCGCCGTGACTTCGACGAGAAGGTGGCGCGGCCTGTGGCCGAGGGTCGTCCCGAGGCCGCGCAGGGACTGCGCCGGAAGATCCGCCCGTTCATCTTGCGGCGGCTCAAGCGGGACGTGGCGCCGGAGCTGCCGCCGCGCACCGAGTCCGTGCTGCACGTCACGCTCGATGAGAGGGAGCGGGCCGTCTACGACGCGGTCCACGCCGCCACGCGCGCAGAGCTGGTCGCGCTGCTCGGGCCGGACGGCAAGGGCGGCGGGGTGCTCAAGGCGCTCGAGGCGCTGCTGCGGCTGCGCCAAGCCGCGTGCCACACCGCGCTCGTCCCCGGACAGCAGGCCCGCACCAGCTCCAAGCTGCAGGCGCTGCGCGAGGCGCTGGAGACCGCCGTGGCGGATGGGCACAAGGCGCTCGTCTTCTCGCAGTGGACTTCCCTGCTCGACTTGATCGAGCCCGAGCTCAAGGCGGCGGAGATCCCCTTCGAGCGGCTGGACGGGAGCACGTCCGACCGAGGCGGCGTCACCGCGCGTTTCCAGGACCCCTCCGGCGCGCCGGTGATGTTGATCTCCCTCAAGGCCGGCGGCACCGGCGTCAACCTCACCGCCGCGGATCACGTCTTCCTCGTGGACCCGTGGTGGAACCCAGCGGTGGAGGCGCAGGCCGCGGACCGGGCCCACCGGATCGGCCAGGAGCGGCCGGTGATGGTCTACCGGCTCGTCTCCCAGGGGACGGTGGAGGAGAAGATCCTCGGGCTGCAGGAGAAGAAGCGCGCCCTGTTCGAGGCTGCGCTCGGCGAGGCCTCCGCGGGGACCGCCCTCACCCGCGAAGACCTGCTCGGGCTCTTCGAGTAGGGGTCGGCCGCCGGAAGAATCTACGGAAGCCTGAAAGATCGACACACTAGAAGCTGCCGTGAAGTGGGGCGCGCACAGTGAGTCAGGGGCTCAGGATCTCCGGAGCCCGCATGACCAGGGAGAGGATGACCCACCTCCGCTCGTCATCGACGTCGTAGACCGCGATGTAGCCGTCCACGGAGAGAGAGGCGGCGCTCGGCCTCTGCGCCACGGCGGGCGCCTCCTCCGTCAGCTGCTTCGCGATCCCGCTCAACCCGTGCTCAATGCGTGTGAGGGTATCCGCAGGGACGTTCTCCAGCCGCTGCCAACACCTCGGAGAGACGACGACCGTATACGCAGGCAAATCAGCTCTGCGCATATATGTCCGGTGCCATGACGAATACCCTGCCAGTTATCGAGGAGAGCCCGCACGCCGCGCCCGCCTACTCCTGTTCAGTCTCGAACTCCTGACGGGACGCGCTGCGCCTTCCGCTGCAAGCGCCTGACCACCGCAGGCGAGGGTTGCCAAGCATGCCCGGATGCCCAGCGGTCGGCCGTACGGCCCCGCCGGAGACCCACACGGGCGGAATGGTACAAGCGCTCGGGTGATTCGCCTCCTCGTGCTCCTCGAGTCCCTGCGCGCCGCTTCACCTGGCTCCCCGTGGACCTCGCGCGGCCAGCGGGACGGCGTGCGGCTGGAGACGCGGGATGTGCCCGGCTCTGCGTTCGAAGAGGTCCGGGCGACCGTCTGGTCCCCCGCGCAGCCGGGCCCGCTCTGCGAGGCGGTCTGGGGCAAGGACACCCGCGTGCTCGAGGCGGGCTTCAAGAAGCGCCAACTCCTGAAGGAGACGCCCACCGAGCGGTGGACCTACGAGCAGGTCGCCACCCCCGTGGTGAGTGACCGCGACTACACCATCCACCTGCGCCGCGAGGACGCGGCGGACGGCGGCTGCCGGATCACCTTCGATACGCAGAACGAGGTCGGTCCGCCGCCGCAGCCAGGCTTCGTGCGGATCCCGCTCATCCGCGGAACCTGGGAGGTGCGCCCCTCGCCGGGCCGCGGCACGGAGATCGTCTACATCGTCTACTCCGAGCCCGGCGGTGCCATCCCCGCCTTCCTCGCGCGCGGGCCTTCTCGCGACCGGGCCGTGGAGTGGCTCAAGGTGATCCTCTCCCGCGCGAGCCGTGCTCCCGCGCCACCGCCGCGCGCCACGGCGGGACCGGAGTAGCCGCGCCGTGGCAGACCTGTCCTCTCGCGAGCTCGAGCTGAGAGCCGCGCTCGGCATCCCAGCGAACGCGCAGCGCGTGTTGGTGCTCCAGGAGAGCAGCCACTGGGACACCAACTGGCTGCGCACGTCCGACGAGTACTTCCGGGAGCGGATCGAGCCCATCTTCGAGGCGCTCTTCCGCGAGCTCGCGAGCGAGCCGACGCGCGTCTTCGCCGTGGAGAGCGTCTTCTTCCTACGTCGCTACTGGGACGCCCACCCCGAGCGGCGCGAAGAGCTCAAGGCGCTGCTGGACTCGCGGCGACTGCGGCTGATCGGCGCGTCCCTCACCACGCCGGACACGCTGCTGCCCCACCCCGAGTCCGTGCTGCGCGACTACCTGCTAGGCCAGGAGTGGCTGCGCGCCATCGGCTGTGACGTCTTCCCGCGCGTGGCGTACTTCCCGGACAACTTCGGCCACTCCCCTGCCCTGCCCACGCTGATGCGCGCCGCCGGTGTCGAGGCCGTGGGCGTCACCCGGATCGACGGGATGCACTTCGTCGGCTCGGACTGGCGGCTGCCCGGCGCGTTTCCGCTCGCCGGCTCCACCGCGCACCTGCTGCAGCGCGAGTTGAAGACCCTGGACTTCGTCTGGAGAGACGCGGCCGGCGCGGAGGTGCTCTGCCACTGGAACGCCTTCACCTACTTCCAGGGCGACATGCTGGGCCACCTGGGGATCATCCGGTGGAGCGGCAACCTCTTCGGCATCCCCTGGCGCAACGAGGGCCACGTGGCCCGCCAGCTGGACCGCTTCACGCGCGCGCTGCAGCCGCTCTCGCGCACGCCCTACCTGTTCTGCCCCATTGGCTGCGACTTCAACCCGCCGATCGAAGGGCTCACCGCGCTCGTCGATCGCTACAACGCGCGGCGCTCGGCGCGGACCGGCACCCACGTGGTGATCGCCGGCCTGGATGACTACTTCGCGCTGGTGCAGTGCCACCGCGCCGCGCTGCCGGTGCTGGAGGTGGATCCCAACCCGGCGTGGATGGGCTTCTACGCCAGCCGCCCGGAGCTCAAGACGCGCCACACGCGGGCCGCCCGCCGCCTGCTCGCGGCCGAGCGCGAGGACGCCCACGCCATGGCCCCGCGCAACGAGCTGGCGCACGCCTGGGAGCTGCTCGCGCTCAGCAACCACCACGACTTCATCACCGGGACCTCGCCGGACCGGGTCGTGGACGGCGAGCAGCTGCCCTGGCTCGCCCGCGCAGAGGCGCTGCTCCCGACGCCGGCCTCGGTCACCCGCGCCGAGCCTCCCGCGCCCCGCTGCGTCCGCGCTGGGCAGCTCCTGCGCGTAGAGACGCCCCACTGCGCCCTCACCTTCTCCGAGGAGCGCGGCGGCTGCCTCGTCAGCTTCCAGGACGCGCGCGGCCGGGAGCTCCTGCGCGGCCTGGGGCTGGATCTGGTCCTCTATCGGGACAGCGGCGGCCTGTGGCGGCTGGGGCACGAGTACGCGGGCGGCAGCTTCCGGCGCCACCACCGGGCCTCCGACCGGGGCGGCGAGCTGACCACGCGCGCGGAGGACGGGGCCCTGCGCGTGGAGCTCGCGACCTGGCTGGACGGCGAGCGCTTCCGCCGCGTCGTCTGGTGCCGCGCGGACTCGCCGGCCCTGCGCATCCGCGTGGAGGGGCTCCCGCCCGCCCGCCGCACCGTGACGTGCCTGTTGGAGCTGGTACCCGGGTTGGGAACGCTTCGGATGGACGCCGCCGGGGGCGAGATCACCCGTCCCGCGGAGAAGCTCTACGCGCCGACCTTCTGGCCCGCGCTCTCCCACGTGGAGGCAGGAGACCTCCGGCTCGGCTTGGATGCCCCCACCGCCGTCAGCGCGAGCGCGGCGGGAGACTTCGAGTGGATCGTCGCCCGCCATGCGACGAAGGAGCGCGCGTTCGGCGTGCTGCCGGTGCTCGCGCACCCCATCGGAGGGAGCGTGAGCGCGCCGCAGGTGCACGAGGCCACGCTCGCGGTCGGGCCCCGCCCCGTGACCCAGGACGCGTGGATCCGCTGCAGCGACGAGCGCGTGCGCGTGGGCGCGGTGAAGGTCGCCGCGGACCGGCGCGGCTTCATCGTCCGGCTCCACTCCGACGCCACGCTGGAGGGCCCGGTGGAGCTGCGCATCGCCGGCCACTGCGTGGAGCAGGCGCACCTGTGCGACGCGCGGGAGACGGACCTCGAGGAGCTGCCCGTGCGCGGCGGCGTGCCCAGCGTCACCCTCCGCAACCGGATCTCCAGCGTTCGCCTGCGCAGCCGCCGCGTACCGGAATAACGCGCCTCGGGTCGTGGAGCGATACGTTTGGAGCAAAGAATGGCCGCAACGGCTGTAAACGCGGGCCGCTCGCCATTCCTCGCTCCAAACGTTACGCGTCCCGCGCCGAGTCGCCATGACTGAGCGGCAGGGCGCCCACCGTGCGGCGGAGGAGCCTGTGCAGCCCGACGCGGTGGGAGCGCACCTGCGCGGGACCCATCCGTGCATGGCCCCTCGCGACCCTGAACCCACTGGCTCCCTCAGGGCCGCTCCGCTTCCGCAGCCGCGCCGCCAGCCAGCGAGCGCAGACACAGCTCAGGGGCAGCTCACCCTAGGGCCGCTGCGCTTCCGCAGCCGCGCTGCCAGCCAGCGAGCGCAGGCACCGCTCAGGGGCAGCTCACCTTGCTCGCGGGAGGGCTCACCACCGCGCCCTGGTCCGTGCACTGGCCCGCCGGCGTCGCGAGTCGGATGCGCCCCGTGCCGCCGCCGCCGCCGCCGCCGCTGTTGGAGGCGGTCTGGCCAGCAGTGGGCGCCGTGGAGGCGAACCCGCCGTTCCCGCCGTTGCCGGCGTTGTTCCCCGCGTTGTTCTGGCCACCGGTGGCGACCGTGGCGGCGGTGGTGCTGCCATTCGCGCCGCTGGTGCCAATGGTGTTGCCGCTGGAGCCCTCGCCGCCGCTGCCGCCGTTCGCGGTGAGCCTCGTGGCGTTCGTCATCAGCAGATTCGCCGCCTCCACCAGGATGCTCCCGCCGCTGCCGCCACCGCCGCCGCCGCCGTTCGTCGGCGCGCCAGCCGGGGCGGGTCTGCCGCCGCCGCCGGAGGTGGTGATCACCCCATTGAGGATCAGCGGCCCGGAGACAGACAGCTGGATTCCGCCGCCGCCACCGCCGCCCAGCGCCCCCGCCGCGGCGGTCGACGCCACACCCCGTCCACCCGCGCAGCCTCCCACCAAAGGAACCAGGTTCACGGTGCCGAAGCTGCCGCCCGGCCCGCCGGCGAGCTGCGTCTGGCCGTTGGTACCACCGCCCGCGCCGCCCGCGGTGTTGTAGCCAGCGCCACCTCCCCCGCCGCCCTTGCCACCGTCCGCCGTCCCGGCGTCACCCGCGCCCGCGCACCCCGCGAGCGAGCCGCCCGCGCCCGGGACCTCCAGCTGAGCATTCGCCAGGATGGGCCCGCCGATCAGCGCCGAGTCGTAGACGGCGAGGATCACCGGCCGATCGCCGCGCACGCGCAGCGAGCCCGCATCCGGGATGGTGAGCCGGTACATCGGCAGCACCACCACGTCCGGTCCACCCGCCTGCGTGAAGACCTTGATGGTCGGCTGCGTGGAGCACCAGGTCACGAAGGGCGTGCCCGCGCCGGCGGTCGAATCGAAGTCCGCGGCGCAATTCAGGTTCACGTCCCGGGCGATCTCCGCGGGGAGGATCAGCGCGGGGTCGAAGTTGGAGGGCGCGAAGGAGAACGCCGGCGGAGCGCAGCCGCCGTCCTGGCGGCAGACCCCGCCGGTGCACGCCATGAAGAGCTTCGCCGGATCCACCGGGTACGAGCAGCCACCGTCGCCCAGGCAAGACCCGGCGTCGACGAAGCACTCGCCCGGCGGCGCGTTACACGTGTAGGCGGTCCCCTGGCAGCCGGCGTCCGCGAGGCAGCTGTCCGCGAAGGAGCAGGCCACGCCGTCCGAGCAGCTGCCGCCCACGTTCACCGGATAGACGCAGCCGCCATCGCCCGGAACGCAGGCGCCGGCCGCGGTGTGGCACTGCGTGGGCGCCACGCTGCAGCTCTTGGGCGCGCCGCCGCAGCCGCCGTCGGTGCGGCACTGGTCCGTCACCGTGCAGGGGTCGAGATCGTCGCAGCTCAGCCCGGCGTCGCGCTTGTTGAAGACGCAGCCCCCGCTGGCCGCCGTGCAGGTCCCGCCGATCAAGCACGTCCCGGCCGGGGGCGTGCAGACCATGTTCATCCCGCCGCCGCAGGTCCGGTTCGCCTGGCAGATCTCGCTGGTGGTGCAGCTGTTGTTGTCGTCGCAGGAGAAACTGGCGCAGCTGGTGTCCGCGCAGTCCACGGCGCGGTCACAGTCGTCATCGCGCCCGTTGCTGCAGAGCTCCAGCGCGTCCGGGCGGCGATCCGCCGCGGTGTCGTCGCAGTCCGGGCCGCCGGCGGCGCTGGAGCGGAAGCCGTCCCCGTCCGCGTCCACTGCGGCGGCGGGCGGATCCAGCTTCAGCGTGACCTTGCGCGTCTCGCCCTGCGCGAACGTCTCGGTGGCGACTGAGCTCTCCTCGTTGAGCGTGAGCGGCTCGGCGCAGCCGTTGGAGCCGAAGTAGCCGCGCGCCTGCAGCTTGATCGTTCCGGTCAGCGCCTCGCTGGGGAACACGGCGGCTTCGATCCGCGCCTTGCGGACCAGCCCGGCGGAGACCACCTCCTGCGCCGAGTCTCCGGTCGCCGAGAGCTTCACGCAGGTGCTCTTCGCCCCAGCGGCGACCTCGATGCTGACCGAGATCGCCGGCTCCTGAACGGGAGCCTTGGTGCAAGCGCACATCGCCACCAGTACGACGACACCACTCGAGAGCGTCCGCCGCATCACGCGATTGTACGCGCGGCTTGCTAACCTGTCGCCCGATGAAACGTGCGCTCCTGATCGCAGTGGTGTTGCAGGCCGGCAGCAGCCTCGCGCAGGACTGGGGCATGGACCTCACCGGAGAGGCCGACGCACCGAAGGAGGGCCGGCTGCAGATCCTCCTCGGCCCCGGCACCACGGGTGCGCACCTGTACGTGGACGGCGAGGACGCCGGCGAGCTCCCCGCGCCGCCCCGCCCGCTCAAGCCAGGCACCCACAAGGTGGACGTGAAGAAGGAGGGCTTCGCGGACTTCTCCAAGAAGATCTGGATCGAGGCCGGCAAGCTCCGCCGCCTCGAGGTGAAGCTCGAGCCCTCCGGCGACGCCATCACCCCGCTCGTGGACGTGGGGGTGGTGGGCGAGGCGCAGGTGAAGCCCGCCCCCACGGATCGCCCCGAGGCCGAGGCCGAGCAGCCGGACACCACCGTGGCGCTCACCCCCAGCAGCGAGCCGGACTACGTGGATCCGGATCTCCCCGGCGGCAGCGTCAAGCGCGAGAAGCAGACCGGACCCACCGTCTGGTACAAGCGTTGGTACGTCTGGGCAGGCGCGGCCGCCATCGTCGGCGCGGCGATCGGCGGCTCGGTCGCGATCGCCAGCAGCGCGAGCAAGCCCGCTCCCACGTTCAAGCCCACCGCGGAGAGCGTCTGCGGCGGGCCGTGCGACGTCACGCTCGGCACACCCTAGAGCGCCCGTCCACGGCTCAACAGCCGGCCTGCCTGAGGGTCCAGGCGTGGCTAGCTTCCGCTGATGGGAGCTGCCTGGACGTTCCTGGGGTTGGCGGCGTTGGGGGAGGCGATCATCGGCCACGTCCGGCTCGAGCGGGGGCTTCGGCGCGCCTCGCCTCTGGGGAGCAAACGGCCGAGCGCGTACCCCTCCATCACCGTGCTGCGGCCGGTGCGCGGACGGGACAGGGACGCGCGGGAGAACTTCGCCGCCGCCCTGGAGATGGACTACCCCGGCGAGGTGGAGACGATCTTCCTCTTCGACGAGGAGACGGATCCCGGCCTCCCGCTCGCGCGCGAGGTGGTGAGCGCTCACGCCCGCTCCGGCAAGCCGGGGCACGCCGAGGTTCGCGTCGTGGGCCAGCCGCCCACCGGCTGGACGGGCAAGCTGCACGCGATGCGCGTCGGCGCGCGGATGGCGCGCGGCGAGCTGATCGCCTTCGGTGACTCGGACACCCGCCCGGACCGCACGGTGCTTCGCGCCACCGTGGAGGCGCTGCTGGCGGACGGGGGCGCCGGCGCCGCCTTCGCGCCGATCATCGCCCGAGGCGCCGAGCACACCGCGGGGGACGCCGGCTACGCGCTGCTGCTCAACGCCTGGTACCACCCGCTCGTCGCCGGCGCGGCCGCGCGAGGACGCGGGCGGATGCCGTTCCTGATGGGCCAGCTGATGGTGTTCACGCGCGCGGGCCTGGCCGCCATCGGCGGGATCGACTGCGCCCGCGGATCGCTGGTGGACGACATGCTGCTGGGGCAGCGGCTGCTCGAGGCGGGCAAGTCGCTCGTCCTGGCGCCGCACGCGCTGCCGGTGGTGATCGGCGGCATGTCCTTTCCAGAGTTCACCCAGGCCTTCCGCCGCTGGTTGATCTTCTCGCGCGCGGGGCTGCCGCTGCGCTTCACCTCGCCCATGTGGCTGCGCGGCGCGGGGATCTTCCTCTCGTTGGGCGCCGCGGCCGCCGCGCTCGCCACGGGCGCATGGTCCGGCCTGGCCACCAGCGCCGCCGCCCTCGGCGCGTACACCGCCAGCGTGTGGCGGCTCCAGTCCCGAAGCAGCGGTGCGCCGCTGCCGCGGCGCCACCTCTGGCTCTCGCTCTCCATCCCGTTCCTGGGAGCGTGGGCCTTCGCCTCGGGCCTGCTCAAGCGCAGGGTCTCCTGGCGCGGCCGCTCCTACGCGCTCAGCCCCGGCGCACAGCTCGCGAGCCGCTGAACTGGCCGCCCATTGGGCGGATCAATCAGGGGTGAGACTCCCCCCGTTCACCTCGAGCGTAGTGAGGCCGCCGCCCGTTGGGCGGATCAATCAAGGCAAGAAAACGTGAGCCGTCCGCTCAGCCCGAGCGAAGTCGAGGGCCCCACGAGCGAGAGTCCCTACGATCGGCGGGCCCTCGACTTCGCTCGGGCTGAGCGGGGCGCGCGGCAAGTTTCAGGTCAGGCCGTCAGGCCGTAGTCGAGAGCCGGCACCCACGCTTGGCCACCCTGAGCTGATTTCGAGCTTGGTTGCCGCCCCTCGACTACGGGCCTGCGGCCCTACGCTCGGGGTGACCGGGGGGAGCTACGCGCCCCAAAGGTTCACAGCCTCTCGGGGTGACCGATGGAGCCTTCGGGCATCAAGAGGCTCACAGCCTCTCGGGGAGAACGGTTACGGCGGGCCTACTCGTCCTGCCCCGCATTCACGGCCGCCACCGTTGCCGCAGGCGCCGCGGGGGCCGCATCAATCACCGGATCCGCCGCCTCCCGCATCTTCTGGGCCTTACCCACCGTGGCACCTGCAGTGCCGCCCAGCACGCCGCCGAGCCCAGCGCTCAGCCCGGTGTGCACGGCCACCCGCTTCACGCCCTCGGCGAGCCCGGCATCCCAGGTCGCCGGGTCCATGGAGTTGATCGGCAGCGACCAGGCGGCGGCGGTGGCCGCGCTGTCCACGCCCCAGCGCACGCCATCCGCCAGCGGAGAGGCCACGGTCCGGACCGCGCCGTTGATTGGAACGCCGGCCACCCGCGCCGCGGCCTTCGCGCCCAGCCCCATCCCCGACACCGCCTGCCCCATCCCGGCCCCCACCGCGCCGGTGGCCGCGTCGAGCATCCCGTCCTTGAACGTGTAGCCGCCGCCCTCCATGGCGAAGTTGCCCACCACCGAGCCCGCCGCGCCGTAGGCGATCGCCGCCGGGAGGCCCACGCCGGTGGAGGCGGCCACCGCCGCCGCGGTGGTGCCCGCCACTGCGCCAGCGGTCTCTTTGAGGTGCACGTAGCCGCGGACCTCCTCGCGCGCGCCCGCGAGCAGCCGGCGGACGATCGCCGCCTCGCCTTGCGTGAGCTGGCCATCGGACAGCGCGCGCTCGAGCCCGAGCTCGGCCGCCTTCAGATCCCGCTCCGTGTGCACGCCGCGCGCGGAGAGCCGATCCAGCACGTTGTTGGAGAAGGCGTTGATCCAGCCGTCCCGCTCCGTCTTCACCAGCGCCTTGAGCCCCTCGAGCGCGGCCTCCAGCTTGCGGCGCTCTGCCTCGCTCACCTCCGCGCGGCCGCTCGCCTCCGCGGACTTCGCGGTGCGGGGCTCTGCTGGGCGGAGGCGGAACTCGCTCATCGGCTAGGGGAATTCTCGGCCGCTGACAGGCGCCAGTTGCGCCTCCAACCCCGCGAACTCAGGTCAAAACCGCCCCGCGTTTCCAGGCGATGGGGAAAACCCTTTCCCACCGTGGGAAGAAGCGCACGGAGAGTCTTGGCGCCGGGGAGTCTCAACCGACCGCGAGGTGCCGCGCCGCGGGGACCAGGAGAGGTGGCACAGCCCCTGCTTTGAAGAGAGCCCGGGCAGTTCTCGGGGAGGGCGGCGTGAGCAAGGGCGAGACGAGAGTCGATCCGGTCTGCGGCAGGCAGCTGCAGGCGAGCCAGCAGGTCACCAGCGAGTACAAGGCGCGCACCTACTTCTTCTGCTCCGACAGGTGCCGGCACGCCTTCGAGGCGAAGGCCGAGCGCTTCCGCCTGGAGGAGCTGGCGCGCGCGGGCGCGCTCTTCACGCCCGCCAAGGTGCGGTGGGGCCTGGCCTGAAGGAGGAAGAAGTTCAGGCCGCTGGCCGCAAGTCTTTCAGCTTCAGGCTGACCCGCTGCTCGCCGCGCCACTCGTCAATCCCCACCTGGTAGGCCAGATCCACCACCCCTTCAGTGTGGGCCACCCGGTCGGCCATCGAGAACCCGATCACGTCCAGCCGCGGCGCGGCCTCCAGCGTCAGCTTGAGGTGATCCACCCCGCCCTCCCGCTTGTTCTTGAGCAGCCGAGGGCTCGTCACCAGGCGCCGCGAGGCGAAGACCGGCTCGGGGTTCCCGCTCCCGAACGGCGCCAGCCGCTGCACCGCGAGCACCGCCTTCTCGTCCAATTCGCGGGGCGCCACCAGCGCATCCACCCTGCAGCGGGCGACCAGGTCCTCCTCCGCGAGCTGCCGCCCGCAGAGCGCCTGGAACGCCGCCCGGAACTCCGGAAGCCGCTCGGGGAGGACGGAGAGCCCGGCCGCGTGCTTGTGCCCGCCCAGCCGAGCCAGGTGCCCTTCGCACTCCTTGAGCGCGTTGAGCAGGTGGAAGACCTCGATGCTCCGCGCCGAGCCGCGCCCCATCCCGTCGCGCACCCCCACCATCACCGTGGGCCGGTGGAACCGCTCCACGATCCGCGAGGCCACGATCCCGATCACCCCGGGGTGCCAGCCGTCCGCGTAGAGCACCAGCCCCCGCGCGCCGGCGCCGGTGAGCTCCTCGGCCTGGAGGATCGCCTGGTTCAGAATGTCCTGCTCGATCGCCTGGCGCTCGGCGTTGGCGGAGTCCAGCTCGCGCGCCAGGGGCCGCGCCTCCTCCAGCGTCTTCGCCTTGAGCAGCCGCATCCCCACCGACGCGTCGTCCAGCCGCCCCGCCGCGTTGATCCGCGGCCCGAGCCGGAACCCCACCTGGCCGGAGGTGACGGGCGTCCCGGGTGACAGCCCCGCGACCTCCTTGAGCGCCTTCACCCCCACCCGCCGCGCCTCGGTCAGCTCCGCCAGCCCGTGGCGGACGAGGATCCGGTTGGCCCCCGTGAGCGGCACCACGTCCGCCACCGTGGCCAGCGCCACCAGGTCCAGCATCGACTTGAGGTTGGGCTCCTTGCGCGCGCCGAAGAAGCCATCCAGCCGCAGCTGCCGGCGGATGCCCATGCAGAGGTTGAAGGCCACCCCCGCCGCGCACAGGTGCTTGGTGGGGTAGTCGCAGCCGGGCTGCAGCGGGTTGAGCACCGCGAGCGCGGGCGGCATCGTCTCCGGCACGTGGTGGTGATCCACCACCACCACCTCCAGCCCGCGCTGGTTGGCCACGCCGATCTCCGCGTGGGAGGTGATCCCGCAGTCCAACGTCACCAGCAGCCGCGTCCCATCCCCGGCGATCCGCTCCACCGCCGCGCGGTTGAGCCCGTAGCCCTCCTCCAGGCGGTGGGGGATGTACGTGGCCACCACCGCCCCCAGCTCCTCCAGGAACAGCGAGAGCAGCGTGGTGGAGCAGACGCCGTCCACGTCGTAGTCGCCCCAGAGGGTGATCTTCTGCTTCTCCCTGAGCGCCAGGCAGATCCGCCCCACCGCCGCGGGCATCCCCTTCATCAGGAGGGGATCCGGGAGGTCCGCCAGCTTGTCCGAAAGAAACCGCTCGGCGGCCTCGGGTTGGACGTGACCGCGGTTCGCCAAGACCCGCGCGGCAAGAGGGTGCAGGTTCAGCTCGGCAGCCAGCTTCGACCAGACCTCTTCCGCCGCGTCAGGCAGGATCCAGCGCAAGTCGTCCCCTCCCCAGAAAGGTGCGCAAGCTAACAACCAGGGCTGACACTGGACCCACCCGGGGGTACGCCCAAATTGAGGAATTTTTCTGCCGGTAGATCCGGCGCTTGCGAAGATGACCGCTGCCGTCCGGACTTCGAGCGACGTTCTGATCCGCGCGGGCTCAAACCCGGCCCGTACTTTTTTCGCAGGATCGACACCGCGGCCGGAGCGTGATCTCTGCGCAGTTCATGACCCGCAAGAAGACGATCAAGGACTTCTCCGAGCAGGACCTGCAGTACGAAATGGCCGCCCGCTTCGCGGATCAGCATTACCGCGCCGGCATGACGATGTCCCAGATGGAGCTGGCGATCTGGGATGCCTGTGGCATGGAAAACCCGGCCGCGTTGCGCGCTCTCAGCGCGCTGCTCGGCCGGATGCCCCTAGAGAAGCCCACCGGCAAGTTGTGCCCGAAGTGCGGCAAGCGCGTCTCTGTGAAGGCCAAGGACCGTGAGCGATCCCTCCGCACCATGGCTGGACGAGTGACGCTCAGGCGCAACTATCACCACTGCGAGCACTGCCAGCTCGGCTTCTACCCTTTGGATCTCCTGCTCGAGCTACCCGAAGAGGGCGAGCTCTCGACCGAGATGGAGAAGCGCGTCCTGGACTTCGCGGTCAACGACGTCTTCAACCAGGGCTCCGCACGCTGGAACGTGCACTATCGCCAGCCCATCTCAGACAACCTCCTGCGGCGCGTCGCAGCGCGCGTTGGCGCCCAGTGCGAATCCGCTGACCAGGGCCACCTGCAACAGGCACTCAAGCCGAGCATGGATGCCGCGGAAGTGCTCGTCGTCCAGATGGATGGCAGCCTGTTGCCCATCCGCGGCGCCGAACCGTGGAAGGAGGCGAAGGTCGGCGTCGTGTACCGGCACGACCCCGCGCTCAAGAAGCCCCAACCCGAGTCCGCGCGCTACTGCGCCGTCGTCGGCACGGTCGCCAACTTTGCTCCCGTCCTTGAGGAAGCACTTATCGCTGAGTGGCTTGATGACGTATCAACCGTCATCTGGTTGGGCGACGGCGCCACCCACAATTGGACTCTCGCGGATCAGCTGGTACCCGATGCCATCCAGATCCTCGACTGGTACCACGCAGTTCAGCACGCAGTGGACTGCGGGAAGGTCCTTCTCGGAGAGGAGAGTCCGTACCTGCCCACCTGGCAGCAGCGGGCAGAAACCCTGCTCGCAGCTGGAGACCCCGAAGCCGTAATTCGGGAGCTCATGGACTGTGTTCCCGAAGTCGGCCAGCGACGCCAGGACCGGCGTGAGGCCCTCGAGGCCCTCGACGACCTGGTTCGCTACTACCGCAACAACTCGACCCGAATGAAGTACCAGCTCTTCCGGGAGCATGGGTTTCCCATCGGCAGCGGCGCGGTGGAGAGCGCGCATCGTCACGTGCTGCAGACCCGAATGAAGCGCGCCGGTCAGCACTGGCAGTTTGAGAACGCCAGACGGATGGCGCACCTCCGGGCCGCCTACCGCACCGCCGGAGCGATGGACTTCCACGCCGCGATCCAACGGGCGCACCGCGACACCCGACGCGGTAAGCCGCGGCCCGGCGGACGCCGTCACGGTTTCCGCTTCGCCCGCCAGGGCGAGCGAGATGTTGCCCGAGCCCGCCAGGCGTCCTCAAATTGATCGTGCACCCGACCCACCCCTGCCGGAAATTCCCTTCAGGGACGAGCCCGTGCGGGCAGCGGCCGGCCGAGGGAACGGCCCGCCGTCGGTGACCACCCGCGCCGCGAGTGCTCACTTTCTCACCGACAAACCGGAGGAGAGAGCATGAGGCGACTGGCATGGGTGCTCGCGCTCGCGCTGCCCGTTTCGGGCGCGGCGTTCGCGAGAGATCAGAACGAAGTCGGAGACGTGAACGTCTTCGTCAAGGGCGGCATGGGCGGCTTCACCGGCGACTTGAGCTCGGTGGCGAAGCCGGGCCCGGCCTGGGGCGTGACCCTCAACCTGCAGCCGTGGAACATCCTGGGGCTGGAGCTGGGGTATGACGGCTCACGCCACGTGGTGGCCAACGAGGCCAGCGCGGTGCTGCGAAACGGCGGGACCGCGCTGCTCAAGCTCGGCCTGCCCTTCATCGAAAAGGTGAAGCCGTTCGTCGCGGGCGGCATGACCGCCACCTACGTCTCCGCCACCGGCGAGACGAACGCGGTGCGCAGCGACTTCATGGAGGAGGTGCCGGTGCTCGGCGGAGTCGAGTTCAACCTCGGCTCGGTGACCGCCGGCGTGCGCGGCGGCTACCGCTTCCTGATCGACGAAGGCTTCGCGACGAGCGCCCCGAACAACGGTGGGCTGATCGACGTGACCGCCTCGCTCGGCGGTCGGTTCTAGACGTCCGTCAGCGGCTCGCGGCCGCCCCGGTCATCCCGCCGTGCGACCGCTTGCCCTTCTGCGCGGCCCGCTCATCCAGCCAGATGGTGAGCGGGCTGGCGATGTACACGGACGAGTACGTGCCGACCACGATGCCGACCAACATCGCCGCGGCGAAGTCGAAGATCTCGCCCACGCCGAAGATCAGCAGGCCCACCAGGGAGAGCGCGGTCACGCCGGAGGTGAGGATGGTCCGGGAGAGCGTGTCGTTCACGGCGATGTTGATGATCTCCGGGAGCGGCTTGCCTTTGAAGCGGACCATCTCTTCGCGGATCCGGTCGTAGATCACGATCGTGTCGTTGATCGAATAGCCGAGGATGGTGAGCAGCACGGCGATCGAGGTGAGGTTGAACTCGCGCCGGCTCACCAGGTAGTAGCCGGCCACCATCACCACGTCGTGGATCATCGCCATCAGGGCGCCGGGGCCGAACTTGAAGTCGAACCGGAACGCCACGTAGATGAGGATCGCCACCATCGCGTAGAGCAGGGCCATCACGCCCTTGTTCCGCAGCTGCTTGCCCACCTGCGGACCCACGTACTCAATCCGGCGGACCTCGAACTCCTTGTTGTCCAGGGCCGCCTTGAGGGCCGCCGTCACCTGCTCCGCCATACCCGAGGCCTCGAGCTGGAAGTCGTGCGTGGTGTCGGTGTGGCCCAGCTCACGGACCTCCTTCACGCCGATCGCCGCGCCCTCGGAGACCGCCTTCTTGACCTCGTCCGGCGTGGCCTTCTTCGTGGACCGGAAGTTGATCAGGCCGGTGTCCAGCTCCACGTGGATGAACTTGGGCTCGTAGAGCGAGGTGATGGTCGCCTTGGCCTTCTCCGCGCGCTCCTGGGTCAGCTGCGTGGTGCCGCCCATGCGCAGCAGGAACGTGTTCTCGTTGGCCGCGCCGATCTGCTGGACGGTGGGGTCGTGCAGCCCCCCCTTCAGGGCCGCCGCGCGCACGTCCGTGTCCTTGATGTCGTACGGGAACTTCACCTCGACCAGCGTGCCGCCCGCGAAGTCCACGCCGAAGTTGAACCCGAAGATCGCGATGCCGACGATGATCGCCAGGTTCAGGATCGTGGAGATGAA
Organism: Myxococcaceae bacterium; assembly: GCA_044229415.1. Classification (GTDB taxonomy): domain Bacteria; phylum Myxococcota; class Myxococcia; order Myxococcales; family Myxococcaceae; genus JBGATB01. The sequence goes on from JBGATB010000004.1 coordinate 283,544, forward strand.
GAGCGCCGGCCGGCGCTTGCCGATGAAGTCGATGTGGGTCTTGTGCTTGAGGATCTGCATGTCAGACGCTCACTCGCTCGGCGTTGCGGCCGTGCACGAAGTAGGTGGTGAAGACGCGGGTCACCACGATGGAGGTGAAGAGGGACGCGATGATTCCGATGATCAGCGCGGTGGCGAAACCCTTCACCGGCCCGGTGCCCGTGGCGGAGAGGATGAACCCGGCGATCAGCGTGGTCACGTGCGCGTCGAAGATGGTCCAGAACGCGCGGTCATAACCCTGATCCACCGCCGCCCGCGCGCTGCGGCCGTTCGCCAGCTCCTCGCGGATGCGCTCGTTGATCAGCACGTTGGCGTCTACCGCGATGCCTAGCGTCAACACGAAGCCGGCGATGCCCGGCAGCGTGAGCGTAGCGTTGAAGAGCGCCAGGCCGGCGAGGATCAAGGCGCCGTTGAGCACCAGCGCCACGTCCGCGATCAGGCCCGTCAGCTTGTAGTAGATGCCCATGAAGAGGACGACCAGCGCCAGCCCCACCAGGGCGGCCAGGCTCCCCTTCTTGATCAGGTCGTCGCCCAGCGTGGCGCCCACCTGCCGGATCTCGCCCGCCGTCACCGGCGCGGGCAGCGCGCCCGCCTTGAGCACCAGCGCCAGCGTCTTCGCCTCCTCCATCCACTCCTCGAGCGACTTGGCACCCGAGCGGCCCATCCGGATCCGCCCGCTGCCGCCCGGGATCTTCTCCTCGATGTTCGGCGCGGAGTGCACCTGGCCGTCCAGCACGATCGCCATCCGGTGGCCCACGTTCTGCTCGGTCAGCGTGGCGAAGTCCCGGCCACCCTGCGCGTCGAACGTGAAGGACACCTCTGGCTCGTTCTGCTCGTTCATCCGCGCGTCCGCCGAGGCCAGCGAGTCGCCGGTCAGCGGGACCTTCTTGTCCACCAGGTACGTGCGGTAGCTGTCGCAGGAGCCCTTCTTGGTCTGCGCGCTCGCCACGCACTCGAGCAGGATCTCCCGGTCCGCCGGGGCCTTGCCCTTCAGGTAGGCGAGCAGCGCCTCGCGGTCCTTGCCCACCAGGTGCCCGGACTCGAGCGTGATCTGCGAGCTCTCCGGCGGCCGATCCGTGCTGTAGAGCGTGGTGAAGAGCGGGTTGGCGTCATCCACCATCCGGAACTCGAGCTGCGCGGTGGTGCCGATCAGCGCCTTCGCCTGCTCCGGATCCTGCTGTCCCGGCAGCGAGATCTGGATGCCCTCCGAGGAGAGCTTGCGCACGTCGACCTCGGCCACGCCCCACTTGTCGATCCGGCGCCGGATCACGAGCATCGCCTGATCCACCGCCTGGTCCTTGAAGTAGGAGACCTGGGCCTCGTTCAGCCCCAGGAGCAGCACCGGCCCCTGACGGGAGATCTTGGAGAAGTCCTCGAACGAAGAGAGGACCTCCTTCTCGATCGCGTCCATGGTGGCCGGGTCCTTGGCGGTGAGCGTCAGCTCCAGCTTCTCCGGGTTCGCCTCGGGGGTGACCTCACCGAGCTTCTTGTCCCGGAGGTAGTTGGAGATCTGGATGCCGCGCCGCTCGACCCGCTTCTGCAGCGCGGTCTGCGTGTCCACGCGCATCACCATGTAGATGCCGCCCTGCAGGTCCAGCCCGAGGTTCAGCCGGTAGTGCGCCGGCGGCGCCCAGCTCGGCATCCGCTCCTGCAGCATCTTGAGGTTGTTCCGCTGGTCCCGGGGCAGGACCACCAGCGAGTAGTAGCTGGGGATCAGGAACCAGATGGACCCGAGCGCCACCAACAACACCAGGGACAGCCGCCACCACCATCCGCGATCCATTACTTCTCCTCCCGCTTCTCTTCGGCCTTGGGCGCAACGGGCGCCTCTTCGGTCAGCTGGGTCTTGCCCTGGATCGAGCTCTTGAGCACGCGCACGCGCACGCCGTTGGCGATCTCGAGCGTGACCACCTTGTCGGTGACCGCGTGGATCTTCCCGAACATGCCGCCCTGGGTGACCACGTCATCGCCCTTCTTCAGGGCGGAGACCAGCGCGCGGTGATCCTTCATCTGCTTCTGCTGCGGCCGGATCATGAGGAAGTACATGATCAGGAAGATGCCGCCGATGAAGAACAGGGTGCTGTACGGGCTGCTGCCTGCGCCGCCACCCAGCTGGGCCAACACGAGAATGTCAGGAGCCACGACCGCCTCTTTTTTTCTGTTGGATACCGCCCGGAACCTCCTGGATTTCGAAGGATTCCAAGGCGTTCAAAGGACGCGGCGTCTTAGCAGGGTGACCTGGGCGGGGCAAGCGCCGGCAGCCAGCTTCTAGCCCTCCGCCGGACGCCCCTGCGCGGCCACCACGTCCCGCAGGTAGCCGGCGTAGCGGTCCTGCTCGATCGCCTCGCGCGCCCCCTGCATCAGCTGCAGGAAGTGGTGGAGGTTGTGGAGCGTGTTGAGCCGCATCGCCAGGATCTCCTGCGAGACGAAGAGGTGGCGCAGGTACGCCCGGCTGAAGGTCCGGCAGGTGTAGCAGCGGCACTTCTCGTCCAGCGGGCGCGCGTCCTTGGCGTAGACGGCGTTCTTGATGGTGAGCCGCCCCTGCGAGGTGAAGAGCAGGCCGTTGCGCGCGCAGCGCGTGGGCAGGACGCAGTCGAACATGTCCACCCCCGCCCCCACGCAGGTGACCAGATCCACCGGCGTCCCCACGCCCATCAGGTAGCGCGGCTTGTCCTTCGGCAACAGCGGCGCGGACGTCGCCACGCTGGCGTGCATGGCCTTGGGCTCCTCACCCACCGAGTAGCCCCCGAGCGCGTAGCCGGGCAGCTCGAACGCGCAGACCTCCTCCGCGTGGCGCTTGCGCAGGTCCTCGTGCAGCCCGCCCTGGACGATCCCGAAGAGCGACGAGCGCTGCCGTCCCCACGCCTTCACGCACCGCCCGAGCCAGCGGGTGGTCCTCGCCAGGGACGCTTCGAAGTACGGCCGCTCGGAGAGCGCCGGCGGGCACTCGTCGAACGCCATGATCACGTCCGCCCCGAGCAGCTCCTGGATCTCGATCGAGCGCTCCGGCGAGAGCAGGTGCTTGGAGCCGTCGATGTGGGATTGGAAGGCGGCGCCCTCCTCGGTGATCTTCCGCTTCTGCGACAGGCTGAAGACCTGGAACCCGCCCGAGTCGGTCAGCATGGGCCGGTCCCAGGAGATGAAGCGGTGCAGCCCGCCCAGCTCCGCCACCAGCGCCTCTCCCGGCCGCAGCATCAGGTGGTAGGTGTTCCCGAGGATGATCTGCGCCTCCAGCGCCACCAGATCATCCGGCCCCACCGCCTTCACGCTCCCGGCGGTCCCCACCGGCATGAAGATGGGCGTCTCGATCGTCCCGTGCGGCGTGTGCAGCCGCCCGCGCCGGGCGCCGGTCTGCGCGTCCACGTGCAACAGCTCGAAGCGCACCGTGGAAGGCGGGACGCGGAGATCTCCGCGCATGGCTGGGTCCGTGCTCATGGCTCCTCAGAGGATCAGCATCGCGTCGCCGTAGCTGAAGAAGCGGTAGCCCTGCGCCACCGCCTCCCGGTAGGCCGCCAGCGTGCGGTCCTGCCCCAGCAGCGCGCTGACCAAAATCACCAGCGTGGAGCGCGGCAGGTGGAAGTTGGTGAGCAGCACGTCCACCTGGCGGAAGGTGAAGCCGGGCGTGATGAAGAGCGAGGTCTCCCCCTCCCCCGCGCGCAGCCGGCCGGTGGCCGGGTCCGTGGCGGCCTCGAGCGTGCGCACCACCGTGGTGCCCACCGCCACCACCCGCCGCCCTTGCGCCTTCGCGCGCGCCACGGCCTGCGCCGTCTCCTCCGGCACGGTGTAGCGCTCGGGGTGCATGGTGTGGCTGGCCACGTCCTCGCCGCGGATGGGCAGGAACGTCCCCGGCCCCACATCCAGCGTCACGCTCGCGCGCGCCACGCCCTTCTCGGCCAGCCGCGCGAAGAGCTCCGGCGTGAAGTGCAGCCCCGCGGTGGGCGCCGCCACCGAGCCCACCGCGCGCGCGTACACCGTCTGGTAGCGCTCGGCGTCCTGGGGGCCCGCCGGCCGGGTGATGTACGGGGGCAACGGCAGCCGCCCCGCCGCCTCCAGCGCGCGGGTGAAGCTGCCCGGCTCGGTGGCCGTGAAGCGGACCGTGTACTCGCCGCCGCCGTGGGACGCCGTCACCGTGGCGGCGAGCGCGGGGGAGATCGCCACCTTCGTCCCCTCCTTGAGCCCCTTGCTCGCCTGCCCCAGGCAGATCCACTCCAGCGCTGACGCGTCCGCCTCGAACGCGGCCCGCGCGTCCATGGAGGCCGCGGGCCGCACTACCAGGAGCTCCACCTTCCCGCCCGTGCCTTCCTTCTGGCCCAGCAGCCGCGCCGGCACCACGCGCGCGTCGTTCACCACGAGCAGATCTCCCGCGCGCAACAGCTCGGGCAGCTCGCGGAAGGTCCGGTGCGCGCGTGCGCCGGTGGCGCGGTCCACCACCAGCAGGCGGGACGCGTCCCGGCGCTCGCCCGGGGCCTGGGCGATCTGCTCGGGCGGAAGCTCGAAGTCGAAGTCGGAGAGGCGCATGAAAGCCGGCGCCTTCTAGCCCTTTTCGGTCCCTCCGGTCACCCTGAGCGAAGTCGAGCGCTCCGTTCACCCCGAGCGAAGTCGAGGGGCGCCCGAGGTCGGGTTCCCGGTCGAGAGATCGCCTCAGTACAGCTGCTGCAGCTCCGCGCCCGGGTAGTAGTGGGACAGGATCTCCCGGTAGCCCTTCCCATCGTCCGCCAACGCCTTCGCCCCCCACTGGCAAAGCCCCGCGCCATGGCCGTAGCCGCGGCCGGTGAGACGAACGCCACCATCCCGCAGCCGCTCCACGTCGAAGGCCAGGCTCTTCACCCGCGTGTAGCCGAGCTTCGCCCGGAACCCCACCGCGTCCACGCTCCGTCCGGGCGCGAGCTTCACCCTGCGCGCCCTGCCGGTGCCGGTCCTGGAGATCACCTGGAAGTCGGGCGCCTCGTCGCCCGCCACCTGCCGAAGCTCCCGGGCCCCCAAGGAGAGGCTCCAGCTGCTCGCCGGCAGTCTCCCGCACGGGCAGTCCACCGAGCGCAGGTACGGGAGGTCCCGGTTCAGCGCGTCCAGCCCGGTCTCGGTGTGCCCGCCGCACGACGCATGGAAGTACGCCTCGATCGGCGCGAGCTCGAAGGTGAGCACCTCGCCCCGGGTGGCCTCCACCGCGGCGTGGGTCCGCTCATCCTCCTGGGCGACGCCGCCGTAGACCTGGCTGAGCACGCTGCTGCCCAGGTGGTAGGGCTGCCCGTAGGCCTCGAGCTTCTTGTAGAGCGCGTAGGTGCGCGCGGCCACCGCCTGCGCCTTGAGCGCCTCGAGCGGGAAGGCGCGCGGCATCTCCGAGCCGAGCACCGCCGCCAGGTACGTCTCCAGCGGGATCACGTTGATCAGCTGCAGGCCGCCGCGCCAGAGGCGGACCACCACGTCACCGCGCACCTCGTGCGGCCCCGCGCGGATCGCCCCCGCACCTTCTGCTCGGAAGCGCACGGACTCGCCATCACCCCCGGGCCAGGGCGCGCCGTCGATCAGCAGCTTGCCGTCCGCGCGCTGCACCTCCACCGAGCGCCCGCGCGCCGGCGTGAAGGTGGCCTCCTCCGAGTCCTCGCCAAAGCCGAGCCGCTCTGCCCGCAGGGTGACCGAGGAGAGCCCCTCGTCCTCGCTCATGGCGATGCGCATCGTCTCCACGGCCGGTGCGGCCGTGGGCGCGAGGCACGCTACAAGGAGCAACAGGCGGCCCATGCGCGCACTGTAGGTGGGTGGGCGCGTTCCTCAAGAATTCCACCGCGCGCCAGCATGTTAAGACCGCTCCCGTGCTCGACGCGCGCGCCCAGGCGCTGCGGCAGACGCTGAGGTCGCTCTCCCCGCGCGCCGCGCAGGCGCTCCAGTACTTCGCGGTCCAGGGCCGCCCCCTGCGCGAGTGCGCCGCGGTCTTCGGGATCTCCGAGAGCGCGTTCGAGCTGATGCTCTTGCGCGCCAGCGAGGAGCTGGCCGCCGCGCTCCCGAACCATGACGCAGGCGCCCCCCGCAAGCGGCGCAAGGGGCCGCGCTGGCGCTTCCCCGAGGAGGCCGCGCGCGCCAGAGCGCTGCGCGAGGCGCTCGAGGGGCGCGCGGTGCCGGCCGAGCCCACCCTGCTCTCGCTGCGGGACACGGTGCGGGAGCTCATCGACCGCGCGCCGGCGCTGCGCGAGCTGGAGGCCGAGGCCGCCCGCAAGGAGCAGGAGGGCAAGGGCGGCGGCCGCCAGGAGCTGTGGCTGCGCCGCCTGGTGGTGGCCGCGGTGCTCGCCCTCACCGCCCTGCTCTACGCGCGCGAGGAATTGGCCAAGAAGCCAGTCCGCTTCGAGCCCCGCCCCGCGCAGGCGCCACCGAAGACTGGACGCTGAGCCCGTTTCTCAATAAGCCACCGCGCGCGATGAAGACCTTCCTGCCCCTTTTCGCCGTTGCCCTGTTGGTTCTTGGCTGCCCCAAGCGCGTGGACACCAACGTCGCCGGGAGCGACGACGAGCAGATGGATCAGCTCTCCGCCCGGCTCGAGGAGCTGCGCGCCCGCGTCCAGGCGCAGGAGCCCCAGTGCAAGGACTGGTGCTCGCTCGCTGGCGAGGTGAACGATCTCTCCAAGCGCGTGTGCGACCTGTCGGCAAAGAACGCAGACCGGGCGGACATGCAGCAGAAGTGCGTGAGCTCCCAGGAGGAGCGCGCCCGCTTCAACGACGGCTGCGCCCCCTGCCGCTAAGCGCCCTTCCGACACGCCTTTTGCGGCGGCCGGCCCGCCGTGCCTACCATGCCCCCGCGCGTCCGCCTCACCGGGCGGGGCGCAGGGGGATTTCGCCCGTGAAGCGCGCCGTCCTGACGCTGTCGCTGCTCTCGTGGTGCGCCGCCGCGCTCGGCCAGGAGCTCACCCCCGAGCGGCTCGGGGAGCTGCGCGCCGAGGAGCAACGCGCGGTGGACGAGGTCGCCAAGTCGCACGGGAACAAGAAGCCCTCCGAGATGAGCCGCGAGGAGCGGGACGCGCTCATCCGCGAGCAGGCCGCCGCCTCGGCGGCCGTCCTCCAGAAGCACGGCGTGGACGCCAAGGACTACGCCCGCGCCAACGCCAAGCTCGGGCGCGACGGCGCCGCCCGCGCTGCCTCCGCCCAGGTCGCCAACCAGCAGGCGCACCAGAAGGAGCAGGAGGCCGCGAAGGAGCCCAAGCCACCCCCGCCCCCGGTGCAGGTTCAACGCGGGATCAACGACCAGAACCCCGCCGTCCTCGAAGAGCTCCCCGGCGCGGATCCGATCGTCGAAGAAGGCTTCTCCGTCGAAGACTAGGCGCCCCTACCGCTGAGCGAGCCAGGTCGCCTCGTAGGGGCAGCTGCAGTCGGTCTCCTCCGGCTCCGGGTAGACGTAGCGCTCGCCCTTGAAGTTGCGCAGCGCCGTCTCCCGCTCGCCGCGCTCGAGCACGTAGTCCGGCTGCAGCGTCACCTTGCCGCCGCCCGCGGGGAGATCCACGGCGAAGTGCGGCACCGCCAGGCCCGTGGTGTGGCCGCGCATCGCGGAGAGGATCTCCAGCCCCTTGGCGATCGGCGTGCGCAGGTGCTCCAGCCCCTGGGCCACGTCCATCTGGTGCAGGTAGTAGGGGCGCACCCGCATGCGCAGGCACAGGTGTGAGAGCTCCTGGATGATCCGCGCGTCCGAGTTCAGCCGGCGCATCAGCACCGCCTGGTTCTCCACCGGCACGCCGCTGTCCACCAACAGCTCGCAGGCCGCCTTCGCCTCCGCGGTGATCTCCTTGGGGTGGTTGAAGTGCGTCACCACGTAGACCGGGGCGTAGCGGCGCAGCAGCGCCCCCAGCGCCGGCGTCACCCGCATCGGCAGGCAGACGGGGATCCGCGTGCCAATGCGGATCATCTCCACATGCGGGATCTCCGAGAGCGGCGCGAGCAACTCCTCCAGCCGGGCGTCGGAGAGCAGCAGCGGATCTCCGCCCGAGATCAGCACGTCCCGAACCTCCGGGTGGGCGCGCACGTAGTCCAGCCCCGCCCGCAGCGCCGCCTTGTCCAGCTCGCCTTCGGTGCCGTGGGTGATCCGCCGCCGCGTGCAGTGCCGGCAGTAGACCGAGCAGGTGTCCAGCGCGAGGAAGAGCACCCGGTCCGGGTACTTGTGGACGATGGAGGGCACCGGCCGCGTCTTGTCCTCGCCGAGCGGATCCACCAGCTCCCCCGGCCGCACCCGCGCCTCCGCCTCCACCGGGATCGCCTGCATCCGCACCGGGCAGAAGGGCTCGGCCCGGTCGATCAGTGACAGGTAGTAGGGGGAGATCCCCAAGCGGAAGACGGACGCGGTCTTCTCCACCCCCGCCCGCTCGGACGCGGTGAGCGGGATCTTCGCCTCCAGCGCCTCCAACGTGCGCACCGAGTGGCGCAGCTGCCACCGCCAGTCGCCGAAGTCCGCCTCCGTGGCCTCGGGGTAGAGCTCCCGCCACGGCGCGCCCGGCGGCTCCCAGCGGCGGCGCGGGGGGACGGCATCTAGAGGGCGTGCGAGCGAGACGGGGACCATTTCGGGCGCGGGACCCTAGTCCGGAACGGCCCCGGGTGTCCCCTGGGGGCCCGCCCCCCGCCTCCCCAGGTGACTGGGGACCGCCCACCCCAGGCATGCCCGTCCTCCCGGGCGCTTGGCGCTGGCCCGGCCCCTGCGACAGGCCCCTTTCGATACGCACGGAGGAAGTCATGGCTTTGAAGATGGCGGCCGCCACCCACGTGGGGCGGCGCAAGACGAACGAGGACGCCTACCTGCTCGCCCCCGCCCACGGCGTGTGCGCGGTCTCGGACGGGATGGGCGGCTATGAAGGCGGCGAGGTGGCCAGCCGGCTCGCGCTGGAGGCGCTCCTGGAGTTCTTGCGCGAGGACGCCGGAGATCCGGAGAAGACCTGGCCGCGCTCCCCTGCCCCCGGCGCCAGTCACGAGGAGAACCTCCTGCGCTGCGCCAGCGAGTGCTCCCACCGGCGGATCCTCGCCGCGCGCCAGGGGCCGCTGGCGCAGATGGGGGCCACCCTGGTGGCGCTGCTCGTGCGCGGCAGCCGCGCGGCGCTCGCGCACGTGGGCGACAGCCGCGCCTATCTCCTGCGCGCCGGGGCGTGCGAGCGGCTCACCCGGGACCACTCGCTCTACGAGCAGATGCACGGGGAAGGGCTGACCGGAGTTGCCCGGCGGGACTTCCCCTACCGCAACCAGATCACTCGGGCGCTCGGGTTGGCCGGGATGGCGGAGCCGGACGTGGCGCGCGTGGAGCTCGTGCCGGGAGACCGGCTGCTGCTCTGCAGCGACGGACTGCACGACGTGCTCGAGCCGCCCGCGCTCGCGGACCTGGCGGCCGGAGCGGACCTGGCGGGGGCGGCGCAGGCGCTGGTGGAGCGCGCCTTCGCCGAAGGCTCCACCGACAACCTCACCGTGGTGCTGGCGGAGTATCAGCCGTGAGCGGGTCAGCCCTCGTCGTCCCCGCGCAGCCGGTGGCGCTCCAGCAGCGCCCGCAGGTGCTTGCGGTCCAGCTCCGCGGTGCGCGCGGTGGCGGAGACGTTCCCGCCGTGGCGTTGCAGCAGCTCCCGGAGGTAGCTGCGCTCGAAGGCCTCCACCACCGCCTCCTTCGCTTCCTTGAAGGGCAGATCCGTCCGCACCGCCAGCTCCGGCTCGGCCGCGGCCGGCGTCACCGACAGGCGCAGCGCCTCGAAGCCGCGCGCCCCGGGGGAGAGCGCCACCGCCCGCTCCAGCACGTTGCGAAGCTCCCGCACGTTCCCCGGCCAGCCGTGGCCCATCAGCAGCTCCAGGTTTCGGCCCTGCAACTCGCCCGGGGGGATGCCGCGCTGGCGCAGCAGCTCCTTCACCAGCGCCGGGAGATCCTCGCGCCGCGCGCGCAGCGGGGGCAGCGTCACCTGGAGGACGGACAGCCGGTAGAAGAGATCTGGGCGGAAGCGCCCATCCGCCACCTCCAGCGACAGCTCACCGCGCGCCGCGGCGATGAGCCGCACGTCCACCGCCTTCTCCTCGTCTCCGCCCACCGGCCGGACCTTGCGCTCCTCGATCACCCGGAGCAGCCGCGCCTGCACCGGGGCGGGGACGCCGGTGAGCTCGTCCAGGAAGAGCGTCCCGCCGTGCGCCCGCGCGAAGGCGCCCGCGCGCGCCGCCGCCGCGCCCGTGAACGCCCCCTTCACGTGGCCAAACAGCTCGCTCTCCACCAGCCCCTCCGGCAGCGCCCCGCAGTCCACCGCCACGAACGGGCCATCCCGGCGGCGGCTCGCGTCGTGGACCGCCCTCGCCACCAGCTCCTTGCCCGTCCCGGTCTCCCCCTGCACCAGGAGCGTGGAATCGGAGCTCGCCGCCAGCTCCAGCAGGGCGAAGACCTCGCGCATCGCCAGGCTCTCCGCCACCAGCGGGCCGAAGCGGCGGGACGCGCTGGGCGCGAGCGGCTCCACGCCCGAGGGCGCCAGCAGCCGCAGGTAGCTGTGCCCCACCTTGAGCGTGGCGCCCGGCGGGACCTCCGCCTCCCCCACCCGCGAGCCCTCGAAGAACGTCCCGTTGGTGCTGCCGAGATCTTTCACCGCGAAGCGCCCGCCCTCCCGCCGCACCTCCAGGTGGCGCGCCGAGACGTGTGGATCGCTCAGCCGCAGGCCGCAGCCCTCCGAGGTGCCCACCACCAGCGCCTCGTCCGCCAGCGCCGCCGCGCGCCCCGCGTCCGCCCCCTCCAGCACCACCACCTGCGCGCGCCCCTCCCCCATCGGCTCGTCCGCGCGGGTGATCCACTTGGTCTCGCTCACCGAGCTGCCCCCGAGAAGCTTCGACGTCCTGTCCCCAGTGTAGGCTCTCGCGCGGTCCGGACATGAATCTCCCTCGCCAGCTCGGTCCGTATCGGCTCGACCGCCTCATTGGCCGCGGCGGCATGGCCGAGGTCTTCGCCGCCACCACCTTCGGCGCCAGCGGCTTCGAGCGCACGGTGGCGGTGAAGCTCCTGCGCCCCGAGCTGGCGGATCAGCCCGAGCGGCTGCGCCTGTTCCTCGAGGAGGCCAAGCTGGGCGCCCGGCTGCGCCACCAGCACCTGATCTCCGTGGAGGAGCTCTCCCTCTTCGACGGGACCTACCTCTGCCGGATGGAGTACGTGGACGGCGCGGACCTGGCGCGCTGCCTGACGCGCGGCCCCCCGGGTGAGCCGCTGGCGCTCTTCCTCGCCCAGGCGCTCGCCGCCGCGCTCGACTACGTGCACCGCGCCGCGGACGCACAGGGGCGCCCGCTCGGCCTCGTCCACCGGGACGTGAGCCCCTCCAACGTGCTGCTCTCCTGGGAAGGCGAGGTGAAGCTCGGAGACTTCGGGCTTGCCAAGGCCACCGCCCTCAAGGACGACACGCAGGCCCGCATCCGCAAGGGGACCTACGCGTACATGGCGCCCGAGCAGCTCGCCGGAAAGCCGCTCACCGCCGCCGCGGATCAGTTCTCGCTCGGCGTGCTGCTGCACGAGCTGCTCACCGGCGCGCGCCCGTTCGACGCGGACGGACCGCTGCAGACCATGGAGTCGATCCGGGCCGCCGTGGAGCCGCCGCTCCCCGGCCTGCGCCCGGAGCTCGCCGCCGTGGTGCGCCGCTGCCTGCGCGCCGCTCCCGCCGAGCGCTACCCGAGCACGGCCGCGCTCCGCCAGGCGCTCGCGGCGCTGGGCGGGGCGGCGGACGCGGCCGCCTGCGCCACGTGGGTCCGCGCCGCCCTCTCACCCTGAAGGGCCGTGAGGGCCCCGCGCTGAAGCGCTACGCGTGAACGCGCTCGGGCGGCGGCTGCTTGCTACCCACGTCCCGCCACCAGCGCTGGCCGGACTCCGGCAGCGTGTAGATCGGGTCGTAGTACTCGTAGCGCCGGGTGAGCGCCTCCGGATCCTCCGCCTCAATCCCCGTCCGGTAGTTCTTCGTCCAGTAGGAGATGCCCTTCTCGCGGTCGTAGTCGGCGATCTGGTGGACCCAGCGCTTCCCCACGAAGGGCACGTCGCAGACGATCCGCGGCGTGGCGAAGCCCGGCAGGTAGCCCATCAGGTCGTGCTGGAGCTTCTGCGCCTCGAACACCGCCACCCGCCAGTGCTCGGAGTTGGGGATCATGTCGCACATGTAGAAGTAGTACGGGAGGATCTTCAGGTGGTCCTGGAGCGTGAAGCACAGCTCCAGCAGCGCCTTCGAGCTGTCGTTCACCCCGCGCAGCAACACGCCCTGGTTGCGCACGTCCCGGAAGCCGAGCTCGAGCAGCTTCTTCGCCGCCCGGCCCACCAGCGGCGTGGCTTGATTCGCGTGGTTGATGTGCGTGTGCAGCGCGAGATCCACGTTCCGCTCGAACGCCTTCTTCGCCAGCCGCGCCATCGCCTGCAGCACCGCGTCCTGGAGGAAGTGCTGGGGGATCCCCATCAGCCCCTTGCTGGCCAGGCGGATGTCCCGAATGTTCGGGATGTCCAAGAGCGCGCTGACGAAGGCCTCGAGCTGGCCGATCGGCACGTTGGCGATGTCTCCCCCCGAGACCACCACGTCCCGCACCTGCGGCGTCTTGCGCAGGTACTCCAAAATCTGCGCGTGCCGCTCCTTCTGCTCCACCCCGAAGCGGAGCTTCTTCACCTGCTCCACGTCGTTCCCCACCAGATCCATCCGCGTGCAGTGGCCGCAGTACTGGGGGCAGGTGGACAAGAGCTCCGCCAGCACCTTGGTGGGGTAGCGGTGGGTGAGCCCCTCCACCACCCACATGTCCGCCTCGTGCAGGCTGTCCCGCGAGGCGCGCGGGTGGCTCGGCCAGTCCGCGCGGCGGTCGTCGAACGCCGGCAGCATGTAGCGCCGCAGCGGATCTCCCCAGAGATCCTTCTCGTTCATCGTGTTCAGCATCTGCGGGGTGATCAGCAGGGACATCGTCGCCCGCTCGCGCTGATCCCGCTCCATGGACTGCAGCAGCGCCTCCGGGAGCAGCGGCCCGAACACCTCCGCGAGCTCCTTCAGGTTCTTCACCGTGTGGCGCCGTTGCCAGAGCGCGCTCTCCCAGTCCGCCACGCTGACGCCGCGGTAGCCAGGGAGGCGGTTCCAGTCAGGCTCGGCAAACGTCCGCTCCAGCGGGTACCGGAAGGGCTGCTCGGCCGGAGCGTGCTCCGGATGGGGATGGGAAGGTCGCATGTCGGCGCGAAGATTAGCCCGTTCGGTGCTCGGCACCTACGAAGCCAACACGCCAACGCCCCCGAGTGTTCGGGCGCTCTCGAAGCGTCACTCGATCGCGCCGCGCACCACCAGCGTCTCCGCCTCGGTGACCTCGACCGTCTGCGTGGGGCTCTGCTTGCCGTTGAACTTGAAGAAGATCTTCCGCTTCCCCACCGGCAGCGCGAGCGGCTGCGCCCGGGAGACCGGCGTGGTGCGGCCGGTCTTCTTGCCATCCACCCACACCTCCGCCCCCGCCGGCTCGCTCGCACAGGCGATCATCCCCGTTGCCACCTTGGCGGCATGCTTCTCCTCCACGGGCTGGGGCGCCACCGGCGTGGGCGCCTCCGCGGGCTCCCGCCGCTCGGTGCGCGGGCTCTTCGGCTCACGGGCGCTCACCCGCACCGGCTCCGGCTGCTCCCGCTCCAGCTTCAGCGGCACCTTGATCTCGCCGGACTCCGGCGCCTCGAACTGGCCGGTGAGCAGCTTGTAGCCGGAGAGCTTGGCCGCGTAGGTGTACTTGCGGCCGGGCTTGAGGTCCGTCAGGGCCACGCCGGGCGTGGTGCCCGCGCGCTTGCCGTCGATGGAGATCTCCACGCCGTCCTGGTCGGTGACGAACAGCGCGCCCGAGCTCTTCGGCGCCGCCCGCGCCGGCTCCTTCGGCCTGACCTCTTCCGGCTCCTTCGCCTTCGCCTCGGCCACCTTGACCGGCTCGGGTGCGGGCTCCGGCGGCTTCGGCGGGCGCGGGGCCTCCGCCACCGGCGCCACCTTGCGCGGCGGCTCGCGATCCCGCTCGGGCGGCAGCTCCACCGTCACCTGGACCGGGTCCGGCGAGTCCGGCACGGCCACCCGCTGCTTGCGCGACAGGTAGCCTGGCGCCACCGCCAGCACCTCGTAGATGCCGGGCGTCACCGCGACCACCTTACCCGGCGCCACCGCCACGCCGTTCACCGTCACCTGCGCCGTGGCCGGCGTGACCGAGATCAGCAGCGCGCTCCGCGACCCGCTCCGAAGGGCGATCACCCAGACCAGCCCCGCCAGGCAGAGCGTCAGCGCCGCCCCCACTCCCAGCAGCACCCACTGGCGCGCCTTGGTGGAGAGCCCCGCCAGCGGCCCCACCTGCACGTTGCGGAACAGCGAGTCGTCAATCCGGCTGCGGCGCGGCTTGGGGGTCGCCTTGGAGACCACCGGCGTCTGCACCCGCGGGCGCGGGGTGGTCCGCCCGGCCCGCTGCGGCGGCACGGAGGCGGAGGGCTCGTCCCGGTCCATCGGGAGCATCACCGTCTCCGATGGCGGCTTGCCCCCCTTCGGGCCGCGGCTGGTGGGCTGCGGGCCGATCACGGTGGCCCCGGCGTACTCTCCCCCCTCGCCGATCACGACCTTGTTGCGGTTGACGTTGCGGTCCCGGGGCGAGGCGCGCGTGTCCTCGGTCCCGTCCAGGGAAGGCCCGGACTGCGAGGGCTCGGACATCATCGGTGCGCCCGAGACGATCGTCTTGCCCTCCGCCGACAGCTGCGGCGGATCCCCGACGATCGTCTTGTCCGCCGCTGCGTCCATGGCCGCCAGCTCCTCGGCCGTGGGCGGGTGGATCTCCAGCGCGGTCCCGGCATCGGAGGGGTGCTCGTCCGGCGCGGGCCGGCCGGGCTGAGGGCCGTTCAGCCCGGAGAGCTCCATGTCCTCCGGCTGGGAGATCGCCGCGTACCGCTGCATCTTCTCCTCTTCGCGCAGGAGCTCCTCCGCGAAGGTCTGCTTCATGAAGCCGCCCAGGTGCTTGGCGGAGTAGATCTGATCGCCCGCCAGCAGGAAGCGCATCAGGTCTTCCTGGAGGTCCGAGGCCCACTGGTAGCGGTCCTCCTGCTCCCGCGCGAGCGCCTTGAGGACCACGCTCTCCAGCCCGGGAGGGATGTTCGGGTTGAACTGCGAGGGCGCCACCACCTCCGCGTTGCGGACCTTCTCCAGGGTGGAGAAGTCGGACTCGCCGAGGAAGAGCTTCTCTCCCGTCAACATCTCGTAGAGCAGGACGCCGAGCGCGAAGACGTCGCTTCGCCGGTCGATCGGCAGCCCGCGCACCTGCTCGGGGCTCATGTACCCGAACTTGCCCTTGAGGATCCCCGCCTGCGTCTTCTGCGACCGGTTCGCCGCCTTGGCGATCCCGAAGTCGATGATCTTCACCTCGCCTTCGTACGAGATGAGGATGTTCTGCGGGGAGACGTCCCGGTGGATGATCCCCAGCTCCTGCCCCCGCGCGTCCTTCTTCCGGTGCGCGTAGTCCAGCCCCTCCGCCACCTTGGAGGCCACGTAGACCGCCTGCGCGGTCGGCATGATCTCCTTCTGCTTCCGGTAGTACTCGAGCAGCGTCCGCAGATCCCGCCCCGCCACGTACTCCATGGCGATGTAGAAGCCCTGCGGTTGCTTCCCGAAGTCATGGATGTGCACCACGTTGGCGTGGCTCAGCTGCACGCTGATCCGCGCCTCGTCGATGAACATCGTCATGAACTCTTCATCCTCCGCCATGGTGGGGAGGATCTTCTTGATGGCGAGGATCCGCTCGAACCCCTCCACCCCGAAGGCCTTCGCGATGAAGACCTCAGCCATGCCGCCGACGTTGATCCGCTCGAGGAGCAGATATTTTCCGAAAACGGTGGCTTTCTTCATCGGGCGAGGCAGGAAAAACCCAAGGATATCAAACCATTAGGTTTTCTGGCCGGGTCGCACAATAGACCTCCCACACCCGCCCCGTCAAACCCGGAAGCCCTCGCCGGCCGGGCCGCCAAGCAGGGCGACAGAGGGTGCGCGCCTATCTCCTGCTCAGGGAGCGCCGGTGCGCCCCCGGCGGCCGTCGCCCGCGCTCTTTGCCGGGCTCTTGCTCGCCAGCGGCTGGCTGGGGCCGCCGAGCCGCTGCCCCGGCTCGCCGATGAAGCTGCGCTCCCAGCCAGACGCCGCGCCGCTCGCTTCGGCAGTGCCGTGGCGGAGCTCTGCCCTCGCAAGACGCCCATCAGCGGACGGTTACAGCTCAACGGCTCGGCGGAGAAGGAGAGCAGTCGCTGCTGAATCAGGGCGCGGAGCAGGACGAGGCGGGAGATCACCGCTCGGAGGCGCTGCGCCTCAAGAACGAGCTTGAAGGGGCGCAGCGCCGGGCGTTCGTCTCGCTGGGGGTGGGCGCCGCCGCGGCGGTGGCCACCGTGCTGTGCCTGGTGGGCGAGCCGCCCGGCGGTACAAGCGGTACGCTCCGGTGACCGGCGGCGGCTTCGCGTCGCCCTCGCTGCGGTTCCAGAGCCCCAAAAAGGCGAAGCCCCTGATTCCATTTCTGGAATCAGGGGCTTCAAAAATCCGGCAGCGACCTACTCTCCCACGCGGTTTCCCGCGGAGTACCATCGGCTCTGGTGGGCTTAACTTCCGTGTTCGGGATGGGAACGGGTGTGACCCCACCGATATAGCCACCGGAAACTTTTAGACGTGTCTGGGTTGGTGAACCCAGACATCTGCATACGAAGGTAGAACCAAAATTCTGTGAGAGCTGTGACTCTTTCGGGTCCCGAGTTCGCACTCCGCACCCACCGTTCATGGTGGGCCGGGCCGAACCACGCGGACCTCGACCTTGACCTCGAATCCCTTACGCCCCCTTCGGAGCCTGCAAGAGAAAAAGGAAAGTAAGCCGCACGACCAATTAGTACCGGTTAGCTCAACGTGTTGCCACGCTTACACACCCGGCCTATCAACGTCGTAGTCTTCGACGGGTCTTCAGGGGGTTGCCCCCGGGATACCTATTCTTGAGGTCGGTTTCCCGCTTAGATGCTTTCAGCGGTTATCCAATCGACACATGGCTACCCAGCGATGCCACTGGCGTGACAACTGGTACACCAGAGGTGTCTCCATCCCGGTCCTCTCGTACTAAGGACAGATCCTCTCAAGTATCCTACGCCCACAGCAGATAGGGACCAAACTGTCTCACGACGTTTTGAACCCAGCTCGCGTACCGCTTTAATTGGCGAACAGCCAAACCCTTGGGACCTGCTCCAGCCCCAGGATGCGATGAGCCGACATCGAGGTGCCAAACCTCCTCGTCGATGTGAACTCTTGGAGGAGATAAGCCTGTTATCCCCGGAGTACCTTTTATCCGTTGAGCGATGGCCCTTCCATTCAGAACCACCGGATCACTATGACCTGCTTTCGCACCTGCTCGACTTGTCAGTCTCGCAGTTAAGCTCCCTTATGCCATTGCACTCGTCGCCTGGTTTCCAATCAGGCTGAGGGAACCATCGCGCGCCTCCGTTACGCTTTGGGAGGCGACCGCCCCAGTCAAACTACCCACCAGACAGTGTCCCAATCCCGGATTACGGGACATGGTTAGACACCAGAAATCAGCAGGGTGGTATTTCACTGTTGCCTCCACCGAACCTAGCGGCCCGGTTTCAAAGGCTCCCACCTATTCTACACAGCCAATCCCTAGTGTCACTGTCAAGTTGTAGTAAAGGTTCACGGGGTCTTTCCGTCTTGCTGCGGGTAAACTGCATCGGCACAGCTATTTCAATTTCGCTGAGTCCCTCTCCGAGACAGTGCGGAAGTCGTTACTCCATTCGTGCAGGTCGGAACTTACCCGACAAGGAATTTCGCTACCTTAGGACCGTTATAGTTACGGCCGCCGTTTACTGGGGCTTCGGATCATCGCTTCGCCTTGCGGCTGACGAATCCCCTTAACCTTCCAGCACCGGGCAGGAGTCAGACCCTATACGTCGACTTGTCGTCTTCGCAGAGTCCTGTGTTTTTGGTAAACAGTCGCTACCGCCATTTCTCTGCAACCCTCATCGGCTTCGTCTGTACGACTACACCTACCGAGGGCCCACCTTCTTCCGAAGTTACGGTGGCAATTTGCCGAGTTCCTTGGAGAGAGTTCTCTCAATCGCCTTAGGATTTTCTCCTCACCCACCTGTGTCGGTTTGCGGTACGGACACCCTGCAGACTCCCCACGAGACTTTTCTTGGAAGCGTGGTATCAACGACTTCGCGCTAACGCGCTCGCCATCAGCTCTCGGAGTTAAAGCCCCGCCTTTTGATCGTACGGGACACCCCTACGGCTTTGGACCGGGACATCCAACACCCGGCTCGCCTAACCTTCTCCGTCCTCTCTTGGTTCAACGTCTACAAGATGGCGCAGGAATATTAACCTGCTCCCCATCACTTACGCCTTTCGGCCTCAGCTTAGGATCCGGCTAACCCTGGGAGGATTAACCTGCCCCAGGAAACCTTGGGTTTACGGCGAGGGGGTTTCTCACCCCCTTTATCGCTACTCATTTCGGCATCAGCACTTCCAACCGCTCCACCAGCCCTTACGGTCTAGCTTCGCTGCAGTTGGGACGCTCACCTACCGCCATGCATGTCAAAACATGCATGACCCGAAGCTTCGGCACTAGACTTGAGCCCCGTTACATTTTCGGCGCGGCCTGTCTTGACCAGTGAGCTATTACGCTTTCTTTAAAGGATGGCTGCTTCTAAGCCAACCTCCTGGTTGTCAATGACCTGCCACATCCTTTCTAGTGTTCACTTAGTCTAGATTTGGGGGCCTTAGCTGTCGGTCTGGGTTATTCCCCTCTTGCCAATGGACGTTATCACCCACTGACTGCTTCCCGAGATAACAGTTAGCGGCATTCGGAGTTTGGTACGGTTTGGTAATCTGGTGAGACCCCTAGCCGTTCCAGTGCTCTACCTCCGCCACTGAATTACTCGAGACGATACCTAAATATCTTTCGGTGAGAACCAGCTATCACGGAGTTTGATTGGCCTTTCACCCCTACACTCAGCTCATCCCAGAAGTTTTCAACCTCCATGAGTTCGGACCTCCACGTGGTTTTACCCACGCTTCATCCTGGCCAAGTGTAGATCACCCCGCTTCGGGTTATAATACACGCAACTAATCGCCCATTTCGGACTCGCTTTCGCTCCGGCTCCACCTAACGGCTTAGCCTCGCTACGTATATTAAGTCGCCGAATCATGATGCAAAAGGTACGCTCTCGCACTGGGTTGCCCCGTAGTGCTCGAACTGCTTGTAGACATGTGGTTTCAGGTTCTTTTGACTCCCCTAACAGGGGTTCTTTTCACCTTTCCCTCGCGGTACTAGTTCACTATCGGTCGTCGAGTAGTATTTAGCCTTACCAGAT
Organism: Myxococcaceae bacterium; assembly: GCA_044229415.1. Taxonomy (GTDB): domain Bacteria; phylum Myxococcota; class Myxococcia; order Myxococcales; family Myxococcaceae; genus JBGATB01. Next base: position 302,900 of record JBGATB010000004.1, read on the forward strand.
GGTCCTGGCAGATTCAGACAGGATTGCACGTGTCCCGTCTTACTTGGGTACCCCGCTCGGCCACAGATCGTTTTCGCGTACGAGACTGTCACTCTCTTTGGTGCCGTTTCCCAACGGCTTCCGCTAACAATCCATGGTCCTACCGCGGACCCGCAACCCCGATAGCACTTGCGTGATATCGGTTTAGGCTCGTCCCGTTTCGCTCGCCACTACTACGGGAATCACTCATTGTTCTCTTTTCCTGAGGGTACTGAGATGTTTCACTTCCCCTCGTTCGCTCCTCCTGCCCTATGAATTCAGGCAGGGGTACCGCAGCTATTCGCCGCGGTGGGTTTCCCCATTCGGAAATCTCCGGATCAACGTTCGGTTGGCAACTCCCCGAAGCTTTTCGCAGCCACCCACGTCCTTCATCGCCTCTCAACGCCTAGGCATCCACCACACGCCCTTAGTAGCTTACTTACCTCAATCTCTTTTGGGCCCCTTGTCGACGAGCTCGGCGCTCACGCGCAAAACTTGTCTGAAGAAGGCTCCTCGAAACTCGAGATCAAGGTCCAGGTCCGCCAGCTCTTCGCCGCGCAGACCCGAAAGAGTCTTTCGCTGCTCGCTGTCGCATCGCCTCTCGGCGGGCAACTTCGCGAGCACGAACTCTCTCAGCAGAAATTGATTCTACCTTCGTATGCAGTTGTCAAAGAACGCTTGTTTCGGAGGCACGAAGCCTCTTTCCACAAAACGATGTGGAGCTGATCGGGATCGAACCGACGACATCCAGCTTGCAAAGCTGGCGCTCTCCCAGCTGAGCTACAGCCCCAGAAAGTGCCCTGCCTCGAGCTGCTGCTCGAAACGGCGGGGATGATAAGAACGGTCGACGACGCCTGTCAAAGTCCTGGCCCCCTCAGTCAGTCACCTGAAGCGACCTGGGACCGGACAGTGGGCCTTGGTGGACTTGAACCACCGACCTCACGCTTATCAGGCGTGCGCTCTAGCCAGCTGAGCTAAAGGCCCGAAGCGAGCCTGGCGTGGAAACTTCACCCGAAACAGCATCCGAATTTCAAAGAACGAAGGAACTGCGGACAAAAAACAGCGCCGCGCAAACTCCGCGCGACGCGCTTGTTCGCTCCCTCAAAGCCAAACAGCAAGCTCAATACGAATTGCGGAACCATTGACCTAGTCGACCAAGAGCCGAAGCTCTCTGGAGTGGCGTTGCCGTTCCGAAGAACGACCCCACTCCGGGTCTCCTTAGAAAGGAGGTGATCCAGCCGCAGGTTCCCCTACGGCTACCTTGTTACGACTTCACCCCAGTTACCAATCACTCCTTGGGCGACTGCCTCCTTGCGGTTGGCACATCGACTTCTGGAGCAATTGACTCCCATGGTGTGACGGGCGGTGTGTACAAGGCCCGGGAACGTATTCACCGCAGCGTGCTGATCTGCGATTACTAGCGATTCCGACTTCATGGAGTCGAGTTGCAGACTCCAATCCGAACTGAGACCGGTTTTATGCGATTGGCTCCCTCTCGCGAGTTAGCAGCGCTTTGTACCGGCCATTGTAGCACGTGTGTAGCCCTGGTCATAAAGGCCATGAGGACTTGACGTCATCCCCACCTTCCTCCGGTTTAACACCGGCAGTCCCTCTAGAGATCCGCTTTTTAGGGCGGCAACTAAAGGCGAGGGTTGCGCTCGTTGCGGGACTTAACCCAACATCTCACGACACGAGCTGACGACAGCCATGCAGCACCTGTCTCTCGGTTCCCTTGCGGGCACCCCGCCATCTCTGGCAGGTTCCGAGGATGTCAAGACCAGGTAAGGTTCTGCGCGTTGCGTCGAATTAAACCACATGCTCCACCGCTTGTGCGGGCCCCCGTCAATTCCTTTGAGTTTTAGCCTTGCGGCCGTACTTCCCAGGCGGAGAACTTAATGCGTTAGCTGCGGCACCGCGGGGGTCAACACCCACGACACCTAGTTCTCATCGTTTACGGCGTGGACTACCAGGGTATCTAATCCTGTTTGCTACCCACGCTTTCGCGTCTCAGCGTCAGTATCCGTCCAGATGGCCGCCTTCGCCACCGGTGTTCCTCCCCATATCTACGAATTTCACCTCTACTTGGGGAATTCCGCCATCCTCTCCGGTACTCAAGCCAAGCAGTTTCGGGCGCACTTCCTCAGTTGAGCTGAGGGCTTTCACACCCGACTTGCAAAGCCGCCTACACGCGCTTTACGCCCAATAATTCCGAACAACGCTTGCACCCTCTGTATTACCGCGGCTGCTGGCACAGAGTTAGCCGGTGCTTCTTCTCCTGGTACCGTCAGGCCCTTGGATGTTAGCCAAGAGGTGTTCGTCCCAGTCGAAAGTGCTTTACGATCCGAAGACCTTCATCACACACGCGGCGTTGCTGCATCAGGCTTTCGCCCATTGTGCAAAATTCCCCACTGCTGCCTCCCGTAGGAGTCTGGACCGTGTCTCAGTTCCAGTGTGGCTGATCGTCCTCTCAGACCAGCTACCCGTCGTAGCCTTGGTGGGC
>JBGATB010000046.1:0-78890 GCA_044229415.1 Myxococcaceae bacterium
GGGGCCGGCCCCTTCAGAGGCTAGGCTGGCGCACCAGGTGGCCGACCTCAGCAAATTCGACGTCGTCTATCCGCTCCCCGGCGTTGGCCAGGTGAAGAGCCAGGTCGTCCTCCAGCGCGGCCTCGCCGGCTTCCGCCGGCTGATGATCGCCTACACGGTGGACGTGGCCGCCCACTCGGACAAGCAGAACGAAGGCTTCGTCGAAGAGCTCAAGCGGGTGGCCGCCTTCACCCACCCCGGCATCCCCCAGCTGCACTCCATCGCCGTGGAGAACAACCAGCTGGTGGTGCTGGGCGAGCTCTCCTCCGGCGCCACGCTCGCGGAGATGGCCGCCGCCTGCCAGGCGCAGGGTTACTCGGTGCCCATCGGCTTCACCCTGCGCACCGTGGTGGACGCGGCGTGGGCGCTCCACTACGCGCACACCTTCGTGGACCCGCTGGGGCGCTCGCTCCCCGTCATCCACGGCGAGGTCGCGGACGAGCGGGTGCTCACCACCTACGACGGCGCCACCAAGGTGCTCGGCTTCGGGCTGCCGCGCGCCGCCCGGCCCGCCAAGGACGCCAAGTTCGCCTCGCCCGAGCAGCGCAAGGGCAGCGCCGCGGACGCGCGCTCGGACGTCTTCTCCCTGGCCGCGGTCCTCCACTCGCTGCTCACCGGCCTCTCCTACCGCTACGGCGAGGTGCTCGCGGACGCGCGCCGGCTGCCCTCGCCGGCGGAGTTCCCCGCCCCCTCCGCCCGCAACCCCGAGGTGCCGCTGGAGGTGGACGGGGTGGTGACGCTGGCCCTCTCCCCGGACCCCGCCAAGCGCTACTCCACCGCCCAGGACTTCGCCACCGCGCTGCAGAACGCGGCGCAAGCCGCGCTCTGGGCCCCCGACCAGTGCGGCGCCCTGGTGCAGCAGTTCTTCGCGGACCGCCGCGAGCAGGCGCGCATGCAGGTGGAGAACGCCGAGTCCGGCTCCTCCACCGCGGTGATGCCGCTGGCGCAGGTGCTCAAGTCCGCCCCCGCGCGCGCCCCCACCCCCGCGGCGCAGCGCCAGGTCGTCGCGGAGAGCGAGGTCACCGCCCCGAAGGGGCCTTCCATCCAGGCCGTCCCTACGCAACCGCGGCTCGCGCGCCCGGACGAGGTGATGGAGACGAGCGACGACCAGAGCACGCAGCTGGGCGTGCCCGGCCTGGTGCCCGAGCAGCCCACCCGCCCGCGCGCGCTCTCCGGCGAGGCCGCGCAGGCCCGCCCGCAGCGGGAGATCACCCAGGACCTGCTCATGCCGCCCATGAGCAACCCCGGCGCCGGGCCCGCCGGTCTGGACGGGGAGCCAGAGGGCGACGAGGACGCCTCCACCTCCGCCCGCGCCGGCCCCGGGGCCGGCGGCAAGGCGCTGCGCTTCGTGGGCGCGCTGGTCTTCGTGACCGGCGTCACCTGCGCCGCCCTCTGGTTCCTCCAGCCCGCCCTGGCCCGCTCGCTGCTGGACAAGGCGCGCGGCCGGCTGGGGATGACCCACCCCGCTCCGCCCGCCGAGCAGGCCGCGCTGCCGCCCACGCGCGGGGAGGAAGTGCCGGACGCGGGCGAGCTGGCGAACAGCGCCGCGGCCGCGGCGCCGGACGCCGGCGCGGAGGATGACGATGCGGCGCTGGCGCAGGGGGAGCCGCACGACGCGGGCACCTCCAAGAAGAGCGCGGCCGCCTCGGCCGCCGCGAAGAAGAAGCAGCAGGCCAGCCACAAGCGCAAGGGCCGCTACTAGCCATGCGGGTCCCGCTGTTCCAGGTGGACGCGTTCGCCTCGCGCCTGTTCCAGGGCAACCCCGCGGCCGTCTGCCCGCTCTCCGCCTGGCTGGACGCGCGCGTGCTCCAGGCGATCGCCGCGGAGAACAACCTCTCGGAGACGGCCTTCTTCGTCCCGCGGGGTGGGGACTTCGAGCTGCGCTGGTTCACGCCGACGGTGGAGGTGGACCTCTGCGGGCACGCCACGCTCGCCGCCGCCCACGTGCTCTTCCGCCACCTGCAGCCCGGCCGCGCCGCGGTGGTCTTCCACTCCCAGAGCGGACCGCTGCCGGTGGCGCTCACGCCGCGGGGGCTGGAGCTCGCCTTCCCCAGCCGTCCAGCGCTGCCGCTGACCGAAGGCCAGGCGCACGTGGTGGCCGCCCTGGGCGCGCGGCCGGCGGAGCTGCTCGCCGCCCCGCGCGACTACCTGGTGGTGTTCGACACCGCCGCCGAGGTCCGCGCGCTGCGCCCGGACTTCGCACGGCTCGCCGCGCTGCCCAAGAGCGGCCTCATCGCCAGTGCCCCGGGCGAGGGCGAAGGCTGCGACTTCGTCTCCCGCTTCTTCTCGCCCAAGGACGGGATCAACGAGGATCCCGTCACCGGCAGCGCCCACTGCACGCTCGCGCCCTACTGGGCGCACCGGCTGGGGCGCGCGGACCTGAGCGCGCGGCAGCTCTCCGCGCGCGGCGGCGAGCTTGGCTGCACCGTGGACGGCGAGCGGGTGAAGATCTCCGGCGAGGCGATCACCTACCTCACCGGAGAGCTCCAGCTCCCCTAGCGTCCGTCAGCCAACGCTCAGCAGCTCCACCTCGAACACCAGCGTGGCGTTCGGGGGGATGACCGGCGGGAAGCCGCGCGCGCCGTAGCCCAGCTCGGGCGGGACGGTGAGCTTGCGCAGCCCGCCCACCTTCATCCCCGCCACGCCCTGGTCCCAGCCGCGGATCACCTCGCCGGCGCCGAGCGAGAAGCTGAAGCCTTCGCCGCGGTCCCGCGAGCTGTCGAACTTCGAGCCGTTGGTGAGCGTGCCCACGTAGTGCACGGTCACCGTCTTGCCGGCCGTGGCCTCCTGGCCAGTGCCCACCTTCTTGTCTTCAATCTGCAGTCCCATCAGCCCTCCGGATTCGAACGTGAGGGCTGTGGACCGTAGCGCGAAAGAGGCGTGAGTCACTCCTCCTCTTCGTCCGCCTCGTCTTCGTCCTCTTCGTCCTCGTCGTCCGCTTCCGCGGCGTCGAAGAGGTCCGCAAGCTTCTCGTACTCCTCGAGGCGGTCGTACTCGTCCGCCTCCTCCACCCGCCGAGACACCCTCACCCCATCCATCGCCACCCTCCCCTAACGGTTCGGGCGGAACGTATGCACCGCCCTCGCGGCGGCAACTAGGGGGTCTTCACGCCACCGAGCGCCGTCGCGTAGTCGACACGCGTCCGCAGGTGGAAGCAGGCGCGCGCCTGGAGGGTCCACTCCTTCTGGGGGAAGGCGGCGGTGAGCGTGGCCTTCAGCTCCACCTTGCCCTGCCGCAGGTAGGGGAAGAGATCCGGCCGCGCCGAGGAGGCCAGCTCCACCGCGGGGACGGCGCCCGCGCCGGGGGCGCGCGCGTAGGTGACCAGGCTCACCTCGCCCGCGGAGCCCGCCACGGTGGCCTGGGCCTTCTCCACGAAGGAGAGGTCGCTCACGCCGCTGGTGGGGCGCAAGCTGAGGGAGAGCAGCTCCAGGTCTCCGTCCAGCTCGCCCGTGGGCAGGCCGGAGAGCTGCTCGGTGAGGTCGATCGCGGTGCCGGTGTCCAGGCTCACGGTCTGGCCGCCCGGCATCGACGGCACGGTGAAGTCCGGGAGCGTCTTGCAGAGCTCGTCTGCCTCCGCCTCGATGAACAGCAGCGGGCCGCAGCCGGTGAGGCCGGCGAGCAGGGCGGACAGGAGCAGGGAACGGACGGGCATGGACGCTTTCAGGTGGGTTAGAGGAAGTAGACGATGAAGCCGAGCTTGGCCGAGGGCATGGTGAGCCGCAGGTGCAGGTCCTTGGACTCCACCGTGGGGTCCGCGCTGCTCAGCGCCCCCGCCAGCCCGCCCAGGTTCCCGTCCAGGTAGGAGAGCCCCGCGCGCAGGTAGAAGGTGAAGCGCCGCGGCGGCCCCACCTCCAGCCCGAGCTGCGCGTTGGCGAAGCCGTAGGACACCTTGTCCAGCGCCGGCGTGTTGAAGGTCTCGTCGCCGGTGGCGATGCGGGCCAGGCCGTTGGCGTCCCCCGCGGGGATGTAGCCGCCCTCCAGCGTCAGCGTGGGCGTCACCCAGAAGTGGAAGGGCACCAGGGAGACGCCGCCGCGGACGCCCGCGGAGAAGAGGTTGGTGGTGACGCCCGCGTGCAGGCGCAGGAAGCGCCAGGGGCGCAGCACCAGGGACACGCCCGCGCCGTCCGGGACGCCCGCGTCCAGCAACACGCCGAAGTGGGTGTCGTCGCTCGCCTCCGGCGCGGCCTCGGGGGCGCCCACCACCTCGGCGGCGGGCGCGGGGGCGGCAGAAGGCGCCGCGCGGGCGACGAGCACCGGCTCGGGCGGGGCCGCCGCCACCGGCGCGTCCGCGGCCAACAGCGGCGGGGCCACCCAGCCGCTGGTGTCGAGCGCGGTGGGAGAAGCACCCAGGTTCGCATGGGAGAGGAGGAAGGCCAGCACCAGGACAGACGCGCTCATGGGGCGCCCAGAGTGCAATCGTGCGGCCTTCGTTCAACTGCGCCGCCCCGCTGGGGCGCGAGGCCGGCGCGCTGGGGTCGCCCCTACCCGGCTGACGCAGTTGGGGCGGTCTTCACCCGGCGCGCGTAGACTCTCCGCACCGTGGCCCACACCGCTCGTCTCTGGCCGCCGTTCTTGTGCGCGCTGGCCGCTTGTGCGCCGGCGGAGGTCGCTCCGCCAAAGCTGGCCACGCTGGCGCAGGCGGTGGGCGTCCCCGCGGCGCTGCAGCCCTTCCCGGAGGGGCGCGGCTACCACGCGGCGGCGCTGCTGCCCAACGGGCGGGTGCTGCTGGTGGGCGGCGTGCTCACCGGCTACCTGAGCAGCGCGGTGGAGCTGGACCCGAACGCCGGCGCGTGGAGCCCGGCCGGCACCCGGCCCGGCCCGCTCGCCGCCTCCGCGCTCTCGCTGGTGCCGCTCAAGGACGGGCGCGTGCTCGCGGTGGGCGGCCGCAACGCGGCGGGCTCGCACGCCGACACCGCCTTCTATGACCCGCGCACCCGCGCCTGGAGCGCCGGCCCGGCGATGGGCACCGCGCGGGGGATCCAGACCGCCACCTTGCTGCGCGATGGCCGCGTGCTGGTGGCGGGCGGGAACACCGCCACCCCCTCCGCCGAGCTGTTCGACCCCGCCAGCGAGACCTGGCAGCCCACCGGGCCCATGGTGGTGGCCCGCGAGACGCACACCGCCACGCTGCTCGAGGACGGGCGGGTGCTGGTGCTCGGCGGCTTCTCCGGCGGCGCCACGGACTCGGCGGAGGTGTTCGACCCCGCCACCAACAAGTGGAGCGCCCTCTCCACCAAGCTCCCGGGGGCGCGCTACTGGCACACCGCCACGCGGCTCCTGGATGGCCGCGTCCTCGTGGTGGGCGGGTACGACGGCGCCGCGAGCCGCAGCGACTCCCAGCTCTTCGAGCCGAAGACGGGCGCGTGGACCACCGGCCCCAACCTCAACACGCCGCTCTCCCGCCACACCGCCACGCTGCTGCCGGACGGCACCGTGCTGCTCACCGGCGGCGCGGCCGCGTTCAATGGTGGCGACGCGCGCAACGCGGTGGTGGTGCTGGATGCGGCGGCGGGGGCCGGTCTCCAACCCCCGCTCGCCACCGCCCGCTACTGGCACACCGCCACCCAGCTCCCGGACGGCCACGTGGTGCTCGCGGGCGGCTTCGACCTCAACGGCGCCGCGCTCGCCAGCGCGGAGGTGATCTCCCCGGCGATCGGCACCTGGCAACCGGCGCCGGCGATGCGCTCCAAGCGGGACTGGGCCGCCGCGGTGACGCTCCTGGACGGGCGGGTGTTGATCACCGGCGGAAACCAGACCCGCGCCGTCAGCGATGAGATCTCCATCCCCGACTGCGAGCTGTTCGACCCCACCGCCGGAACCTTCACCGCCACCGGCGCGCTCGCGCGCAAGCGCCAGCACCACACCGCCACCCTCATGCCGGACGGCACCGTGTGGGCAATCGGCGGCACGGACGCGCGCTTTGCCCTGACCACCACCGTCCTCTCCAGCGTGGAGCGCTGGGATCCCGCCACCGGCGCGTGGGAGGCGCAGCCCTCTCTTCGCTTCGCCCGGACCGACCACACCACCACGCTGCTGCAGGACGGCCGGCTGCTCGTCGTGGGCGGCGCCGACAGCGAGTTCATCAACAGCGCGCCGGTGAAGACGACCGAGCTGTTCGACCCGGCCACCCGCACCTGGAGCTTCGGACCGCCGCTGGGGGATGCGCGGCAGCAGCACGCGGCGGTGAGGCTGCGGGACGGGCGGGTGCTGGTGGTGGGCGGCTACGGCCCCTTCAGCTCCCGGACCTGCGAGCTGTTCGACCCGGTCACCAACACGTGGTCTCCCGCGGCCGCCACGCTCGAGTCCCACCAGGAGCTCTTCGCGGTCCTCCTCGGGGACGGGCGGGTGCTCATCTCCCCCACGCCCGACATGGCGGAGACGGCGGAGGTCTACGACCCGGTGAAGAACGTCTGGCGGGCCACCCCCAAGCTCCCCATGAAGCAGTACGACGGCTCCCTGGTGCGGCTCCTGGACGGACGCGCGCTGTACGTGAGCGGGCGCAGCACGAACGGGACGCCCACCCCTCGCTCGAGCCTCTACGATCCGCTGCTGGACAGGTGGGAGGCAGGGCCCGCGCTCACGCTGGGCCGCTGGGACTCCTCCGCCGCGCTCCTGCGCGATGGCCGCGTCGCCTTCTTCGGCGGCTTTCAGGGCGGCGAGCAGGTGGCGGACGTGGACGTGCTCGCCCTTCCCCGCCCGCTCCCCGCCGCCGCCACCATCGCGGCCACCTCCTCGGGCGTCCCCGGCGGACCGCTCTACGTCTGCGGCAGCGGCTTCGCCTCGGCCAGCGAGGCGGGCACCGGCGACTTCCGCAGCGCCTCCACCCAGGCCCCGGTGCTCTACCTGCGCAGCAGCGCCGAGCCCTCGGACGAGCAGCTCCTCCCGCTGACGGAATGGGCGGACGCCCGGCTCACCGCGCGGGTGCCCGCGGAGCTCGCACCCGGCATCTACTGGGCCCGCGTGGGGGTGGGCGGCCGCTCCACGCCGCTCTCCGCGCCCCTCAAGGTGGCGCCGGGGGTGGTGCCCTCCAAGGAGTGCCTCGCCGCCATGGGCGGCGGAGAAAGCGCCTCGCTGCGGCTGCAGGGAGACCCGCTGGCGCTCCCCGTGGGCGGCCAGGCCGAGCTCCTGGCGGAGATCACCACCGCCCGCCTCACCGCGCTCACGCTGGTGCTGGAGGGGCCGGCGGAGCTGCTCGGCGCCGTCACCGAGAGCGCGAAGGCGAGCGCGAAGCAGGAGGGGCTGAAGGTGGCCTTGAGCGGGCTGAGCCCCGGGAGCCCCGAGCACCTGCGGCTGCCGGTGCGCCTGCTCCAGCAGGGGGACGCCCAGACGGTGCGCGGCCGCCTCTACGACGGAGACGGCGTGGAGCTGGCCGCGGACGAGGTGACCTTCGACGTGGCCCCGGACGGCGTGCGGACCGGCTGCGGCTGCGGCGGCGCCGGCGCGCTGCCCGGCGTCCTGCTGGCTGCGCTGTTGGCCGCCCGGCTCTTGCGGCGACCGCGCCGGGGCTGTTAGGCCGCCCGTCCGAAGAAGAGGACCGTCTTGGCCGAGCTCGAGCTTCCGCAGCAGCAGCTGTTGTCTTCGCTGTTCCCCCACGCGCAGGGGGGCGACGCCTGGCGCGACGCCCTGGACACCCTGCTGCGCGCCGAGCTGGAGCGGCGCGGGCAGCGCGAGCAGCGCACCGGCGCCTTCGCGCGGGCCGCGCTGGTGCAGGGGCCGCTGTTGGAGAAGGAGTACGACCACTCGCTCCACGGCCACACCGGCTGGACGCTGGGGGCGCTGGTGGTGGATGTGCACCGGCTCATCCGCTTCAACGTGCGCTACGGCTTCAACGTGGGGGACGCGGTGCTGCGCGCGGTGGTGGCCACGCTCGAGCGGCTCTTCCCCACCGCGAAGGTGGTGCGCACGCACACGGACGCGTTCGCCGCGCTCTTCCCGCCCTTCTGCGAGCAGCCCGTCAGCCCCGCGCTGCGCGAGCGCGCGCTCGCGGAGCTGGCGGTGGCGGTGGGGCAGCTGGAGGCGGAGGCGGATCGCCAGCTGCGCGCCCGTGGAGGCGAGGCGGAGGGGCCGCGCCCCGAGGTGGGCTTCACCGCCGCGCTGCTGCAGCTGGAGGTGCGCTCGCCCTCGCACTGGCAGGTGCTGGGGCCTCTGGTGTGGGCGGAGACGGAGCGCGCGCTGGCGGTGGAGAAGCAGGCGCCCGCCGGGCTGCAGCGGCGCCGGCTCGACCTCGCCGGAGCGGTGTAGGAGGGCTCCAGGACCGTGCTGCGCCGCGCGCTCACGCTCTTCCTGGGTCTGGCCACGGGTGGCGTGCTCGGGCTGGCGTGGGTGGTGGACCGCTTCGGGCAGAGGGACGAGCGGCGCCGCGCCGGGGCGATCGTCGTGCTCGGCGCGCGGGTGCTGCCGGGCGGCGTGGCGTCCTCGGCGCTGCGCGCGCGGGTGGCGCACGGCGTGGAGCTGTTCCGCCAGGGGCTGGCGCCGGTGCTGCTCTTCTCCGGCGGCGTGGGCGGCAGCCCCCCGGCTGAAGCGCTCGTCTCCCGCGCCCTGGCGGTCGCCGCGGGCGTGCCCGAAGGGGCGTGCGCGGTGGAGACCGAGAGCCTCACCACCGCGCAGAACGCCCGCTTCAGCGCGCGCCTGCTCGGGGAGCGGGGGGTGAAGGAGATCCTCCTCGTCACGGACGGCTACCACCTGCTGCGCGCGAGCCGGTACTTCCGGAAGGAGCGCCTGCGCGTGCACGTCAGCCCGGCCGTGCGGGACCCGGGCGTCTTCCCCTGGCGGGACCGGCTCTACTGGACGCTCCGCGAGGCGCTGGCGTTCGTCATCTCCCCCCGGCTCTGGTGGGTCGACTGAAGCGGCGACCGGCTGCCCGCCGGCAGCGCCTTGGCAGGAGGGCCGCCCGCTTCAAGCTTTCTCTCACCCTGACAGGAGAGAGAACGATGAATGGACGAGCTTGGACGGGAGTGTTGGCGGCCGGCGCGCTGAGCGTGTTCGGCTGCAAGGAGAGCCAGCGCACGAGCGGGCAGGCCTCCGCGGAGCAGCAGATCTCCGAGGCCCAGCGCCAGTCGGAGAAGGCGCTCTCGGACGCGAAGCGCGCGCAGGAGAAGGCGCGCAGCGAGCAGGAGCAGGCGCAGCGCGCCCGCAGCGAGGTGGCCGACAAGGAGGGCGCGCTCGCCAAGGCGCGGCAGGAGGCGGAGCAGAAGAGCGCCGAGGCCCAGCGCGCCCAGGCCCAGGCCAACGCGCAGTTCGGCCAGGCCAGCCAGGCCACCGAGAAGGCGCAGCAGCAGGCCAGCCAGCTCCAGCAGGAGTCCCAGCTGAAGCAGCAGCAGGCCGAGCGCGAGCAGGCCAACGCACAGGCGAACGCCGAGCAGACGCCAGCGCCCTCGAGCGCGCCGGTGGCTCAGCCTTCTGCGGTCCCAGGCACCGCGCAGATCCGCGGTTCGCTGGTCCGCGCCTCGCAGAGCGAGGTGGTGCTCAAGACGCCGGAGAACCCGCAGCTGACCCTGCAAGTGGACCAGGCCACCCAAGTGATGGTGGACGGCCAGCGGGCGAGCGCCGCGCAGCTGCCCCCCGGCTCGGAGATCCGCGCCGCCTATGAAGTGAACGGGCAGACGCTGCACGCCACCCGGCTGGAGACGCAGACCATCGCCGTGGCGCCGGGGTCCAGCGGCGGGCAGCAGCCTGCGCAGCAGGAGCAGCCGCAGCCTCAGCCCTGACGGACGGTCGCGAGCACCGGGCGCCGCGCGGTCATCCCCCCCCGCGGCGCGCCCTGCCTGGCAGGACGCTCATCGGCCCACCGCCCCGGGCCACCCTCCCGAAACTGAACAGACAAGTTCCCGCCGCGGGCCCTGCGATGCGCAGCGTTGGGTCAGGGAGGAGGACGAAGTGCATTCACCCTTCGCGCGCACCGCTTCGCTGCTGCTGGCCCTGCTGTTGCCGCTGGCGCTGCTCCCCGGGTGTGGCGGGGGCGTGGCCCAACCGGCTGAGCCCTCGAGCAGGGCGCCAGCCGAGCCCTCCCCCGCCAACCCTGACGGCGAGGTGCCGCTCCCCACGCCCGCGGGCCGCCCGCTGGCGGAGCTGACGCCCGGGCCGTTCCGGCGGACCGCCTTCTCCCAGGCGCTGCGCCACAGCTACGGCTCCGCCAACGGCGTCACCTTCCGGATGAAGGTCCCCCTCCGCAGCGAGGGGCAGCGGCTCAAGGTCGCCTTCCGCGCGGGGGACGGCCCGCTGACGCTGCGCGCGGCGACCGTGGCGCGGGCAGGCGCGGGTGGCGCGCTCACGGGCCCAATCATGACGCTCACCTTCGGCGGCGCCGCCGGGGTCACCGTGCCCGCGCACGAGCGGAGAGAGAGCGACTGGGCGCCCTTCCCCGTGCAGGCGGGGGACGAGCTGGCCGTCTCCTTCGAGTGCAGCGGGACGCCGGCGGCCAACGGGATCGAGAGCTACCCGGACAGCTGGGCGCGCGCGGGCAGCTACGCGGCGAGCGAAAAGGCCATGCCCAATGCCGTGGCCGAGCACCGCTTGGTCGCCGTGGCGGAGGTGGCGGTGGAGGCGCCGGCGCGGCAGCTCACGTTCCTCGCCATCGGCGACAGCATCACCGAGGGCTACATGACCGGCACCGACGACGACGTGCGGCAGGCGTGGCCGCAGGTGATGTCCCGCGCGCTGGGCCGGCCGGTGGCAGTGGCCGCGGTCTCCTCGCAGGGGCTGGCGGACGCGCTGAAGAACCTGCCGGAGGACGTGGAGCCGCTCTCGCCGGTCACCGACTGCATCGTGCTCTTGGGGACGAACGACCTGTTCGGGATGGAGCTGCCCGAGCTGGCGCAGCGGACGCTGGAGCTGTACGCCGCGCTGGCGCCGCGCTGCCGGGTGTGGGCGGGGACGCTGCTGCCCAAGGAGCGGACCAGCCGCGGGGACCTGGCGCAGGTCCGCGCCCGGCGCACCGCCTACAACGCCTGGCTGCGGACGCTGGCGCCGGTGAGCGGGGTGATCGACTTCGAGGCCGCCCTGCGCAGCCCGGAGAGCCCGGACGACTTCCCGCCTGGGCTGGCCACGGATGGGATCCACCCCTCCGCGCAGGGGCAGCAGCTGATGGGCCAGACCGCCGCCGCCTACTTCCGCCCGCGGCTGGAGTCGCTGGAGGGCAAGCGCTCTCCCTAGGCGCGGGCGAGCGAGCGGTACTCCACCTGGAGGCCGCCCCGCCCCACGTCCACCTCGGGCTGGGAGAGCCACCGGCAGCGGATGCAGCAGCTGTAGGCGCCCTTGGGGCTGACCTTGAAGGCGATCTCTCCGCCGCAGAGGATGCAGCCCTGCGGCACCACGAACTCCGCCGATTGTTGGCCGGGCTTCATCTCTGTCTGAGCCATGGGGAGTTAGCTAACCGCGCGCCCCCGCACCGCAAGCGCGCGGCCGGAACATGCGCCGCTGGCCGGGCTGGCGGCCCAGCGCTAACTGACGGACGGCGTGGCGCCGGCCGGTGACAGGCCTACATGGCCCCGGCTGGGCGGCCGGTGCGCCGCGGCTAGGGTGCCGCGCCATGCTCGCCCGACTGCTCAAGCTTGCCCTCGCCTCGCTCTGTCTGCTCGCCAGCTCCGCCGCGCTCGCCGCGGACACCTGGACCGTCCCGTTCGGGGGCGGAAAGCTGCTCCACCGCACGCTGAGCAATCAGGACATCCACGTGCTGGTGGTGGACCTCAACACCCCGGGCGTTTCGCTGCGCGCCACCACCTCCGCGCAGCGCAAGCGCACCCCTTCGAGCTTCGCCCAGCTGGTGGGGGCAAAGGCGGTCATCAACGGGGACTTCTTCCTCTACTCCAACTACAGCACCCAGAGCCTGGCGGTGGGTGAAGGCGCGGCCTGGGCCGGCACCGCGGACAACACCCGCTACGGGAACCTGGCCTTCAGCGCAGGGCCCATCAACAAGGTGGAGCTCTACCAGCCGGCGCCGGTCATCGTGTTCGACAAGACCTGGATGCGCGGCGTGGTGGGTGGGCGGCCCGGCATCGTCCTCAACGGCAACGTGATCGACAACAGCGGCTATGGCACGCACTGCACCGCCCGCCACCCGCGCACGGCGGTGGGGCTCTCGCAGGACAAGCGCACCCTCTACATGGCCGTGGTGGATGGGCGCGCGCCCCCCTCCCGGATCGGGATGACCTGCAACGAGCTGGGCGCCCTGATGAAGAGCGTGGGCGCGTACTCGGCGCTCAGCTTGGACGGCGGCGGCTCCACCGCCATGTACATCGCCAAGCTGGGGGTGGTGAACAACCCTTCGGACGGCGCCCAGCGCGTGGTCGCCAACCACCTGGCGGTGATGGCGCCCGCGTCCACCAACTTCGGCATCCTCAAGGGGATCATCTACGAGGGCACGGACACCACGAAGGTGATCGCCGGCGCCACCGTGAAGCTCGCCGCCATCTCCACCGACACTTCGGATGCGCGCGGGCTGTACGAGTTCAACGTGCCGGCGGGGACGTATTCGGTCACCGCGAGCAAGACCGGGTTCATCTCCCAGACCATCACCCGCACCGTGGTGGCCGGGCAGGTCTACTGGGGCAGCATTGGCCTCACCCGCGCGCCGGTCACCCTGGACACGGATAAGGATGGCGTCCCGGACGCGAAGGACAACTGCCCCACCGTGGCCAACGCGACTCAGGTGGATCTGGACAAGGACGGCGCGGGCGACGCGTGCGACGGCGACGACGACGCGGACCTGGTCCCGGACGAGGACGACAACTGCCCGCGCGTGAAGAACCCGAGCCAGGCGGACGCGGACGACGACGGCGTGGGAGACGCGTGCCAGCTGACCGATGGCGGGACGATGCCGGCGGACGCGGGGCTGCAGCCGAGCGACGGCGGCGAGACGGTGGAGGACGCCGGGGTGGACGAGCTGGGCGAGCCGGACGCCGGCGAGGAGGTGCTCGAGCCGATCAACCCTGATCCCACGATCGACCCCTTCACCGACCCACCCGCCCGCGGCTGCTCCAGCGTCCCGGGCCTGGTGCTGCTGCCCGCCCTGGCGCTGCTGGCGCTGCGGCGCCGCCGGCGGTAGCCACCTCCCCGTTGACGTTGACGTTGACGTTGACGTTGACGTTGACGTGCGACGTGGACGTGGACGTGCGACGTGGACGTGGACGTGGACGTGGACGGCGACGGCGACGGCGACGTGGCCGTGGTCGAGCGCAGCGGCCGATCGGCACGGCCACGTTCACGTCGCCGTCGCCGTCTCAGACAACGTCAACGTCTGGGACAACGTCAACGTCAACGCGAGCGGCTACTCGCCGAGGTAGGCCTTGCGGACCTCGGGGCTGGCGAGGAGCGCCTTGCCCTCGCCGGCCATCACCACTTCCCCGGTCTCCAGCACGTAGCCGTAGTGGGCCATGGAGAGGGCCAGGTGCGCGTTCTGCTCCACCAGCAGGATGGAGACGCCCTTCTCGTTCACCTCGCGCAAGATCTTGAAGATCTTCTCCACCACCTGCGGCGCCAGCCCCAGCGAGGGCTCGTCCAACAGCAGCAGCCGCGGCCGGCTCATCAGCGCTCGGGAGATGGCGAGCATCTGCTGCTCACCGCCGGAGAGCGTGCCGGCCTGCTGCTTGCGCCGCTCCTTGAGCACCGGGAAGAGCGAGAAGCACCAGTCCGCGTCCTTCTGGACCTCGGCGCCGTCCTTGCGCAGGTACGCGCCCAGCTCGAGGTTCTCCTGCACGGTGAGGTTGAGGAAGATGCCCCGCCCCTCCGGCGCGTGCGCCATGCCGCGCGGCACCAGCACGTTCGCCTTGAGGCCGGTGATCTCCGCGCCCGCCAGGGAGATGGTCCCCTTCGCCGGCTTGAGCATGCCGCTCACCGCCCGCAGGGTGCTCGTCTTCCCCGCGCCGTTGGCGCCGATCAGCGCCACCACTTCACCCTTGCCCACCGTGAGCGAGACGCCGCGCAGCGCCTGGATCGCCCCGTAGGAGACGTGCAGCCCGTACACCGAGAGCAGCCCTTCGCGGTGCGCGCGCTGGCCCACCGTCTTCACCTCGGTGACCGGCGTGGGAATGACCGCCGCGGGCGCGCTCACTGGTGTACCTCCCCGGAGGCGGCCGGCACCGCCATGCCGTGGGACTCGAGGTAGGAGTCCCCCAGGTAGGCCTCGATCACCTTCGGGCTCTGCCGCACCTGCTCCGGCGTCCCCACGGCGATGGTCTCGCCATGGTCGAGCACGGTGATCTGCTCGCAGATCCCCATCACCAGCTTCATGTCGTGCTCGATCAGCAGGATCCCCAGCGAAAACTGATCCCGGAGCTTGCGGATCAGCACCATGAGATCCGCCTTCTCCCGCGTGTTCATCCCGGCAGCGGGCTCGTCCAGGAGCAGCACCTTGGGCTGGGTGCCCAGCGCGCGGGCGATCTCCAGGCGGCGCTGCTCGCCGTAGGGCAGGTTGCGCGCCTCTTCGTCCCGGCGGTGGAACAGCCCCATCACCTTGAGCAGCTCCTCGGCGCGGTGGGTGAGCTCCTCCTCCTCGCGCTGGAAGCCCGGCGTGAGCAGGAGCGCCCGCCACCAGTCGTAGTAGTTGTTCACCGCCTCCAGCGCCGAGGCCACCGCGGGCGGCGCGCCCTGCACCCGCTCCTTGGAGAAGATGGGGCGCGTCTGCGCCAGGCAGGCCACCTTCACGTTGTCCAGCGCGGTGAGCGACTTGAAGAGCCGGATGTTCTGGAACGTCCGGGCCAGCCCGCGGCGGTTGATCTGGTGCGGCTTGCGGCCGTTCACCCGCTCGCCGCAGACCAGCACCTCGCCCTCGCTCGGCGGATAGACGCCGGTGAGCGAGTTGAACGCGGTGGTCTTCCCGGCGCCGTTGGGGCCGATCAGCCCCTTGAGATCCCCGGCGCGCAGCTCCAGGTTGAAGCGGGAGAGCGCGCGCAGGCCGCCGAAGACCATGCTGACGTCCTTCGCATGGAGGACCGCGCCGCTCACGCGATGCTCCCGGGCCCGGGCGCCGGCTTGCGGCGGGACATCCACCGGGGCAGCACCTCCCAGACCTCCTTGGTGCCGAACAGCCCCTGCGGCCGCGCCAGCATGAGGATCACCAGAAGGATGCCGTAGATGGGCATCCGCAGCTGATCCACCCGCTGCGCCAGGTTCGGCCCACCGCCGAACTGCGTGAAGATCGACCGGAGCGCCTCCGGCAGCAGCGTGAGCACCACCGCCGCGACGATGGAGCCGGTGGTGGAGCCCAGCCCGCCAGCGACGATCATCACCACCACCTCGATCGACTTCACGAAGGTGAAGGAGCCAGGCGTAATCACCGGCACGAAGTGGGCGAAGAGCCCGCCCGCCACGCCGGCGAAGAACGAGGAGATGACGAACGCCCGGACCTTGTAGGCGGTGGTGTTGACGCCCATGGCCTCGGCGGCGATCTCGTCCTCGCGGATGGCCCAGAGCGAGCGCCCGTGCGACGAGCCGGCGATCCGCCGCGCCACCAGCACCACGAGGAACACCCAGAACCAGACCATGAAGAACGACGAGTGCTGCGGCACGCCGGGCAGCCCCAGCGAGCGCCCCAGCGAGTCCGTGTTCTGCACGAAGACGCGGATGATCTCCCCGAAGCCCAGGGTGACGATCGCCAGATAGTCCCCGCGCAGCCGCAGCGAAGGGAGCCCCACCAAAAAGCCGCAGAGCCCGGCCGCCGTCCCGCCCGCGAGCAGCGCCAGCACGAAGAAGAGCTGCTCCGAGACCACCGGGGGCACGCCGCCCGCGAGCTGCACGTCATGGAGGGAGAGCGAGAGCTTGCCGGCGATGTACGCGCCCACCGCCATGAAGCCGGCGTGGCCGATGGAGAACTGCCCGGTCATCCCGTTCACGATGTTGAGCGAGACGGCGAGGATCACGTTCACGCCGACCAGCGAGGCCAAGTACACCGCGAAGGGCAGCTCCCCGGAGACGAGCTGGAACAGCGCGAGCACCGCCACCGCGGCGAGCACCGGGATGTAGCCCTTGAGCCACAGCGGGACGCCCGTGGCGGGGGGCGCGACTGCGACGGACATGCTCACACCTTCTCCGCGGTGACGCGGCCGAAGATGCCCTCAGGCCGGATGATCAAGACGAGGATCAAGAACCCGAAGGCCACCGCGTCCCGCCAGCTCGAGGACGTGTAGCCGACGATGAACTCCTCCACCAACCCGAGCGTGAGCGCGCCCACCACCGCGCCGGGCACGTGGCCGATGCCGCCGATGACCGCGGCCACGAAGGCCTTCAGGCCCACGTAGAGCCCCATCAGCGGCTGCACCGCGGTGTCCTTGATCGCGTAGAGCAGCCCCGCGCAGGCGGCCAGCGCCGAGCCGAGCATGAAGGTGATGGCGATCACCTTGTCCGTGGGGATGCCCATCAGCGCGGCCACGCGGTGGTCGAAGGAGACCGCGCGCATCGCCCGGCCGAAGCGGGTGCGGAAGACCAACAGCTGCAGCCCCACCATCAGCACCAGCGCCACCGCCAGGGAGATCACCTGCCAGTTCCAGATGATCAGGTCCCCATCGCCCAGGGTGAACCAGGCCTTGGGGACGATGATCTCCGGGAACGCGCGCGAAGACGCGCCGGGCAGGAAGCCGATGTCCAGCTGGAAGCCGTAGGAGAGCGTGAAGGAGATGCCGATCGCGGTGATCAGCGCGGTCAGCCGGGGCTTCTCGCGCAGCGGCCGGTAGGCGAACCGCTCGATCAAGAAGCCGATCACCGCGCACGCCGCCATGGAGGTGAAGAAGACCAGCAGCACGCCCACGAAGGAGGTCCGCTCCACCCCGAGCGTCTTGGCGATCCAGCCCTCCTTCCCGGTCTGGAAGGCGGTGGCGTAGCCGATGTAGCAGCCGACCATCATCACGTCGCCGTGGGCGAAGTTGATGAGCTTCAGCACGCCGTACACCATGGTGTAGCCGAGCGCGACGAGGGCGTAGATGGTGCCCGCGGCGAGCCCGTTGATGATGTGCTGAAGGAAGTCGGCGCTCACGGGTTGATCGTCGCGACGTACTTCGTCTTCCCCTCGGCGACCTGCAGCACCACCGCCGGCTTCACCGCGTCCCGGTTGGCGTCCATGGAGATGGTGCCCGCCACGCCGGCGAAGTCCTTGATGCCCGCCAGCGCGTCCCGGATGGCCGGGCCGGAGAGATCCGGCGCGCGCCTCATGGCCTCGATGGCCACCTTCGCCGCGTCGTAGCCGAGCGCCGCCAGCCCGTCCGGCACCTGGCCCTTGTTGGCCTTCTTGTAGGCGGCCACGAACTCCTGCACCTTGGGCGCCGGGTCATCCACCGAGTAGTGGTTGGAGAAGTAGCTGTTCTCCAGCGCGCTGCCGCCCAGCTCGAAGAGGGTGGCCGAGTCCCAGCCGTCCCCGCCCATCAGCGTGGCGTTGAGGCCAAGCTCGCGCGCCTGCCGGGCGATGACGCCCACGTCCGTGTAGTAGCCGGGGATGTAGATGCCGTCCGGCTTGTTCTTCTTGAGCGCGGTCAGCTGGGCGCGGAAGTCGCTGTCGCCCTTGGAGTAGGCCTCGCTGCCCACGATCTTCCCGCCCATCTCGGCGAACTTGCGGGTGAAGACCTCCGCCAGCCCCTCCGAGTACGCGCTCTTCTGGTCCTTGAGCACCGCCACCTTGGCGAGCTTGAGGTTCTCGTGGGCGAACTTCGCCATCACGTAGCCCTGGAACGGGTCGATGAAGCAGACGCGGAAGATGTAGTCGCCCACCGCGGTGACCTTGGGGTTGGTGGAGGACGGGGTGATCATCGGCACCTTGGCCTCCTGGGCCTTGGGCGCCATCGCCAGCGAGTTGGTGGAGGAGACCTCGCCCAGGATCAGCGTCACCTTGTCCTGGTTGATGAGGCGGGTGACCGCGTTGGCGGCCTCCTCGGGCTTGCCCTGGTCGTCGTAGACGCGGACCGCGAGCTTCTTGCCCTTCACGCCGCCGGCGGCGTTGACCTCGTCCAGCGCGAGCTGCACGCCCTGCTGGGTGGAGATCCCGAAGGTGGCCTCGGAGCCGGTGAGCGAGCCCACCTCGCCGAGGAGGATCACGTCCGAGGGCGCGGGCTTGTCCGTCGCCGCGGCCGTCCCCTGGCCGGTGCCGCCCGCGGGCGGAGGCGTCGTCTGCTGCTTCTTCTCACAACCCACGCCGAGTGAAAGGACAGCCAGAAGAGCGAGCGGGCCGAACGACCCGCGCCAGGAGCGGTGCATGAAATCCTCCAGGGAAGCCGCGGTCTTCTATGGGCCTGGGCGCCAGGGGTCAAGCAGCTACGACAGGGTGCCCGCCACCTCCTGGATCTGCGCCCAGGCCGCCTTCACGTGGCGCTCCGCGGTATGGGTCTGCGCCACGCAGAAGCGCAGGGTGAACCGGTCGTCCAGGCGGGTGTGGCTCAGGTACATGCGCCCGCTCTGGTTGAGAGCGCTCAAGAGCTTCTGATTGGCCGCGTCCCCGGCCTTGAGCCGGAAGCAGACCAGGTTGAGCGGCGCCGGGGCGGCCAGCTCGAAGCGGGCATCCGCCGCCACCCAGGCGGCAAAGTCCTGCGCCAGCCGGACGTGCGTGCGCACGAGCGCCTGCAGCCCCTCCACCCCGTAGTGGCGGATCACGAACCAGAGCTTGAGCGCCCGGAACCGGCGCCCCAGCGGCACCTGCCAGTCGCGGTAGTCGATCACCGCGCCGGCGTCGCTCGCGTTGTTCCGCAGGTACTCGGGGACGATGGAGAGCGCGTCGGTGAGCGCGCGCCGGTCCGCGACGTAGAGCAGAGAGCAGTCGAAGTTGGTGAGCAGCCACTTGTGCGCATCGAAGCAGTAGCTGTCCGCCAGCTCCACGCCGTCGTGCATCGCGCGCAGCTCCGGGCAGATCGCCGCGGAGCCGGACATCGCCGCGTCCACGTGGAGCCAGGCGCCGTGCTCGCGGCAGGCCTGGCCGATCGGCCGGAGCGGGTCCATGGCGTTGGAGGAGGTGGTGCCCACCGTGGCGCAGACGAAGGCCGGCACCTTCCCCGCGCGGCGGTCCTCGGCCATGAGCTGCGCCAGCGCGTCCGGCCGCATCGCGAACTTCGCGTCCACCGGCACCACCCGGAGCGACTCGCGCCCCATCCCGGCGATCTTCACCGCCTTCTCCACGGACGAGTGGGTGTGCGCGGTGGTGTAGGCGGTGAGCTCGCCCCGGCAGCCGGAGGCGTTGCTCTTGCCAGCGGTGGCCCGCTCGCGGGCCGCGAGCACCGCGCAGAGCGCCGCGCTGGACGCCGAGTCCTCAATCACCCCGCCGCCGCGGCCGGTGGAGAGGAACGCGTCCGGCAGCCCGAGCATCCCCACCAGCCAGTCCGCCACGTGCGTCTCCAGCTCCGTGCAGGCGGGGCTGGTGGCCCAGAGCATCCCCTGCACGCCCAGCCCGGCGGAGAGCAGCTCGCCCAAGATGGACGGGCCCGAGGTGTTGGCCGGGAAGTAGGCGAAGAAGGACGGCGACTGCCAGTGGGTGATGCCGGGCAGGAGGATCTTCTCCACGTCCGCCAACATCGCCTGGAAGGGCTCGCCCTTCAGAGGCGGGTGCGGCGGCAGCTGCCTGCGGATCTCCCCGGGCGCCGCGCGCGAGAGCACCGGCAGCGCTTCCACCCGCTCCTGGTACTGCGCCAGCCAGCGCGCCACCTCCCCCACGTGCTCGGTGAGCTGGGCCGGCGTCATGTCCCCGTTCGACTCGTCCTGCTTGGCCATGGCGGCGCTATAGGCGCCTAGAATGGCGCGCGTCCATGGCCCTCTCCTTCGAGCTGACGCTCCCGCAGGTCGACGCCCAGGTCATCTCCCTGAGCACGCTGGTGGCGGACTTGATCGGCGTCTTCGCCAGCGCCTGGCTGGGCGCCTCCACCGGGAACCGGCGCGGGTTCGACCTCGTCGGCTTCATGGTGCTCGGCATGGTCTCCGGGGTGGGCGGCGGTCTGGTGCGGGACACGCTGCTGCAGGCGGGGCCGCCGCTGGCGCTGGTGCAGCCGCTCTATCTGTTGGTGGCGCTGCTCGGCTCGCTGGTGGCGTGGTTCTACGTGGCCGAGTCCGGACCGCACGCGCCGGTGCTGCTTGGGCTGGACGCGCTGACGCTCGGCTCCTTCGCGGTGGCGGGCACGCAGCGCACGCTGGACGCGGGGCTCACCACCGTGCCGGCGCTGATGCTGGGCGTCCTCTCCGCGGTGGGCGGCGGGCTGCTGCGGGACCTGCTCAACCGGGACGTGCCGCGCATCTTCGTCCCCGGCCCGCTCTACGCGCTGGCGGCGTTGGGCGCGAGCGCGGCGGCGCTGGCGATGCGCCCGTTCGCCAGCGGGCCCATCTCGCTGCTGGTGGGCGCCGCGGTGGGGTTCGTCCTCCACGTAGGCTCACGCCGCTACAAGGTCCACCTCCCCGCGAGGCGCCCGCCCGAAGGGCCGTGAGCTTTGGGCTACAGTCCCTCCCACCAATGACCGCGCTGACGGCTGGGCTGGTCCTCTCCCTCCTCTCCGCAGCACCGGCGAAGGCGCCGGAGCGCCCCCGCCTCTACGCCGGCATCTTCCTCTCGGACGTCTCCGGGTTCGACCTCCGGGAAGGGCGCTTCCAGGCGGACCTGGACGTCTGGGTGAAGTGGAGCGGCGGCACGGAGCCACCCCAGCTGCGCTTCGTCAACGGCGAGCTCTCCCAGAGGGAGGAGCTGGAGCGCCAGTCGGACGGGGACTGGCACAGCGTGCGCTGGCGGGTGCAGGGGACCTTCCGCGGCACCTTCCCGCTGCAGGCCTTCCCGTTCGACCGCCAGGCGCTGAGGATTCAGCTGGCCGCGGCGGACGGGGACGTGCACCTGCTCCCGGACTTGGGCAGCAGCGGGATGGCGCGCCAGTTCTCCATCACCGGCTGGGAGTACGAGCCCTTCTTCCGCAGCGAGGTCGGCCGCGAGCGCGTGGCCTCGGACTTGGGCTCCATCAAGAACGAGGGGCGCGCGAGGACGCTGGACTCGGTGGCCTTCGTGGTGGACCTCCACCGGCCGCGCACCTCCAACATCCTCAAGTTCATGCTGCCGCTGGCGATCATCCTCGCCATGGCGTTCCTCGTCTTCGTCCTCCCGGCGGCGGAGCTGGAGGTGCGCTCGGCGATGGGCGTCACCTCGCTGCTTTCGGTGGTGGCCTTCCACTTCGCCATGTCCGGCAGCCTCCCGGACGTGCCGTACCTCGTGGCCGCGGACCGGCTCTTCCTCGCCTCGTACGTGCTGGTGCTGGCCTCCATCTTCGAGACGGTCCTCGTCTTCCGGCTGGGAGACGCGCGGCTGCGCGCCGGCGTGGCGGTGGATCGCGCCAGCCTGGCGCTGCTGCCGCTCGCGGCGATCCTCGTGGGGGCCTCGGTGGCCTTTCCCCGGCCGCC
This sequence comes from Myxococcaceae bacterium, assembly GCA_044229415.1. Classification (GTDB taxonomy): domain Bacteria; phylum Myxococcota; class Myxococcia; order Myxococcales; family Myxococcaceae; genus JBGATB01. The sequence continues at coordinate 21,373 of JBGATB010000046.1, forward strand.
GCCGGTGCCGCCTTCGGAGCCGCGCCCGGCGCCGGCGCCCGCGGTCTCCGCGCGGGACGAGCTTCGGGTGGCGGTGGTGGGGCTGAACACGCTCAACATCCAGTCGCTCAACCAGCTCTTGCGCCGCGGCCTCACCGAGGTGGGCCCGGACGGCGCGCTGCGCCCGCACCTCGCCGAGGCGGTGCCCTCCATGACGGACGAGAGCGTCCGCCTGCTGCCGGACGGCGGCATGCTGGTGCGCTGGCGGCTCAAGGAGGGGCTGCGCTGGAGCGACGGGGCGCCGCTCACCGTGGGGGACCTCGTCTACAGCCTCGGGCTGGTGGCCAACGCGGACCGCAGCGCGGTGACGGCGGTGGACGCCCGCACCCTGGAGATCCGCTACGAGCGCCGCCTGGCGGACGCGCTCACCGACTTCCCCATCTTCCCGGAGCACGCGGCGCGGGCGATCTCCAACGACGGCGGGATTGAAGCGGTCCGCCTGCGCAACCAGACGGCCCCGGTGCCGGGGGACGGCCCCTACCGGCTGGCCGCGTTCACCCCGGGCAAGGAGGCGCTCTTCGAGCGCAACCCCTACTTCGCAGGCGCGCCCCCGGCGATCGCCCGCATCCGCGTGGTGGTGCGCGGCCCGGAGCAGATGGTGGCGCAGCTGGCCAGCGGGGAGCTGGACTTCCTGCCCATGGTCCCCACCACCGCGATCGACCCGCTGCGCGCGCAGCCGCAGACGGTGGTGCGGGCCACCCCGGACGACGCGCTGCTCTACCTCCAGCCGGACCTCCACGTCCCGCAGCTGGCGGACCCGCGGGTGCGGCGCGCGCTGCTGATGGCGCTGGACCGCCCGGCGCTGGCGCACGTCTACGCCCCCGGCGCCCGGCCGGCGCTCACCTACCGCCCGGACGACGCCGCGGAGTTCGCCAAGGACGCGGAGCAGACGCCGTACGCGCCGAAGGAGGCGGCCAAGCTGCTGGCCGCCGCCGGCGGGCCCAAGGAGCTGCCGCTGACGCTGGTGGAGACCACCGCCGGCTCCGGCTACGCGCAGGTGGCGGACGCGGTGACGCGCGAGTTGGCCGAGGTGGGCGTGAAGGTGAGCCCCACCGTGCTGCCCACCAACAAGGCGCTCGAGGCCCACAACAAGGCCAGCCACGGCGGGCTCTTGCTCTACTTCCGCAAGGACCGGCGCCAGGCGCGCTTCTTCAACCTGCCCACCCTGCCCGGGGCGACGCTGGACGTGCGCACCCCGCGCCCGCACTTCCCCGCGCCGCTGGTGGAGACCTACGCGCTGCTGGAGAGCTCGCTCTTCCCCGAGCGCCAGCGGCTGCTCTCCCAGCAGCTGCAGCGCTCGTTCGCGCAGAGCCTGCCGCTGTTGCCGCTCGCGTTCGGCACCCAGGTCTCCGCGCACGGCAAGGCGCTGCACGGGTTCGACCCCGGGCAGTCCGGCTCGCTGTGGCTCAACGTGGAGAGCTGGACGCTCGACGCGCCGGCGAAGTGAACGCGCAGGAGGACCCCTGCGCAGAAAGGCCCTTAGGGCCCGGGAAACGAAAAGGGTCGCGCTCGTCCCCGTTCGCATGGGTCCCGCGGTGCCGCGCTCCACGCGCGGTGGGTAGCACTGCCACGGCGTGCGGGAGCGGGCGCTCGGGCCCGGCGGGCGGGGGGTGCAGCGCCTCTTCAGAAGCGTCGGAAAGGCGCTTTTGCCTGCTCGCAACCCACTGAAATCCTGAAGCAGGTCTTCGTCGGAAAGGGCGAATCCGACGCTTCTGAAGAGGCGCGGGGACCCCTGCTCGGGGCAGAGGGTGTGGTGCTCCCGCTGCCTGCACCGGCGCGCGAACCTCTACCGAGACCGCGAGCGCAGTTCCCCCCGGGCGCCCACCCAAGCCCGCCGTGACTGTGCAACCCGCCGCGGCTGGAGCGCGCCAACGCGGGAACCATGCGTGCACAGACGGAGCACGAAACCGAACCCACTCGGAGCCCTAAGAGCTGCCTGCCCCTGAGCGCCCCTCGACGAGAAGAGTCACAACCTCGGGGGACCGCTCGCTACGGCGCCTCCGGCGCGGAGGCGCGGTTCTGCGGCTGCCTTACGGCCCTCAGCACGAAGTCGTTCGCGTTGTTGTTGGAGTCGTAGTTGTTGCCGCGGGTGGCGTCCGCGCCGGTGTCCATGGACTCCGGGCTGGCGCCCGCATTCGCCTTCCGCTCGAGCGACTTGCCGGTGGAGAACGTCATCGCCGCGGGCGCCATGGGCGAGCCCTCCGCGCCCACCGCGGCCGCGCCGTAGCCAAGCGTGTCCACCGTGTTGGCGTCCACCAGCGCGGTGCTCAGCGCCGCAGGCCCGATCCGCACGTGCCCAGCCCCGGCGGCGAAGTCGAAGGTGGTGGGCGTCCCGGCGGCCGTCTTGCGGACCTCGTCCAGCGCGGTGGCCCCCGAGTAGCCGCTGGAGCCCACCAGGTAGAAGCCGCGCGCCGGCACGGTGGCGCCGGCGGGGAGCGTCAGCCGGGCCTCGTAGCTGGCGCCAGCAGAGGACCGGTACTGCAGCTTCCAGCCGGAGACGTCCACCGGGGTGGGGCCACCGTTGAAGAGCTCCACGAACTCGTCCCCAGCGCCGCCCGGGCCCTCCGCGGCGAACTCGCTGATCACGAGGTCGCAGAGGTCCCCGCGGCCGTCCCCGTCGAAGTCCGCCTGGCTGGGGTTCGCCACGCCCTTGCAGTTGTCGCAGACGTCTCCGGCGCCATCCCCGTCCCCGTCCGCCTGGCTGGCGTTGCTCACCGCCGCGCAGTTGTCGCAGACGTCTCCCTTGCCGTCCCCGTCGCCGTCCGCCTGGCTGGCGTTGCTCGCCAGCGGGCAGTTGTCCGCCGCGTCCGCCACGCCGTCGTTGTCGTCGTCCGCGTCGCAGACGTCACCTTGCGCGTCCCCGTCCGCGTTCTTCTGGTCCGGGTTGGACGCGGCGGCGCAGTTGTCGCAGGTGTCACCCACCCCGTCGCCATCCCCGTCCGCCTGGTTCGCGTTCGGCTTGGACGGGCAGTTGTCGCAGGCATCGCCCACGCCGTCCCCGTCCGAGTCCGCCTGGCTGACGTTCATCTTCTGCGGGCAGTTGTCACAAGGGCCCTTCACGCCGTCCCCGTCCGGGTCGTCCGTGGCCGCCTGGCACACGGTGCCATCCCCGGTGGCGTTGCAGATGAGCACCCCGCACCCGGCGGCGAGCGTGCAGCGCCCGCCCACGCCCGGCACCGCCGGCTTGCCGCAGGCGTTGCAGTTGTTGCGCGCCGGAGCCTGGCAGGTGGAGCCGGTGCCCTGCGCGTCGCACACCCGCTTGCCCACGCAGCCGTTGGTGGCGGTGCAGGCCGCCTCGAGCTCCGCCACGTCCGGCTTGCCGCAGACGCCGCAGTTGTTCTTCGGCGGGGCGAGGCAGGCGGCGACCGCGCCGCCCTCGCCGCAGCCCACCGTGCCCGCGCAGCCCTGGGCGGTGCTGCAGGGCTGGCCCAGCCCCACCACGTCCGCCGCGTTGCAGGCGCCGCAGTTGTTCTTCGCGGCGTCCTTGCAGGAGAGGGTCTCCTTGTCCTGGCAGACCCACGTCCCGCAGGCGCCACACTTGTCGCCCGGCGCCACCGCCAGCACGCTGCAGCCGCCGCAGGCGTTGGAGACGTCCTCGTCCGCCTTGCCGTCGCAGTCGTTGTCCGTCCCGTCGCACAGCTCGATCGCCGGGGTCACCTGCTCGCGGCAGGGGCCGAGCTTGCCGCTCGCGTCACAGAGCGCCGTGCCGCCCTTGCAGCTGCCCACGCCCTGCGTGCCTTGAGGCCCGGTGTAGCAGGCCACCGTCTTGCCGGGCGGACAGTCCTGCGCGGGGACGCACGCCGCGCCGGCGAGGAGCGCCAGCAGCAGGAGGGTTGGACGCGGGCGCATGGGCGGACGTGGATCTGCCGCACTCCCTGGCTTGGGCGCAAGCCACTGACCTTCCGTGGCACGCTGGACTGAACTGAGAGGGTGCAGGTCCCCGGGATTGCTCGGGTCTTATGCCGCGCTGACCTGAAACTTGCCGCGCCCCGCTCAGCCCGAGCGAAGTCGTGGGCCCGCCGATCGTAGGGACTCTCGCTCGCGGGGCCCTCGACTTCGCTCGGGCTGAGCGGACGGCTCACGTTTCTTGCCTGGGTTGATCCGCCCAAGGGGCGGCGGCCTCCGGCTGACAGCGCGGGCACCAGTAGGTGACCCGCGCATCGAGCCCCTGCTTGTCGAAGCTGATCGGCGCGCCGCAGCGCCGGCACGGCGCGCCGGAGCGGCCGTAGACCCAGAGCCGCTCGGAGGGATCCGCGCGCCGGGTGGTCCGCCGCAGCCCGGTGTACGTGACGATCCCGCCCTCCGCACCGTCCGCCACGTTCGCCCGCATCAGCGCGCGCAGCTTCTCCACGAGCCGGGTGAGCACCTCGTCGCTCAGCGCCGCCACCCTCTGCTCCGGGTGGACGCGGCAGAGGAAGAGGACCTCGGACTTGTAGACGTTGCCCGCGCCCGCCACGAGCTTCTGCGTGAGCAGCGCCTGGCCGATGGGGAGCTCCGGACGCGCGCGCAGGTTGGCCACCGCGTCCTCTGCGCGGAAGTCGCCGGAGAGCAGGTCCGGCCCCAGGGCGGCGGTGGCGCGCGCGAGGTGGCGCTCGTCTTCCAGCTCCGCCACCGGGACGTTGAAGGCCACGGCCACGAAGTCCGCCGTCTCGAGGAGGATCCGCATCTGCTCGCGCGGCAGCTGCCACCGCTCGCCGGGGCGGTAGAGGTGCCACGAGCCGTTCATCCGCATGTGCGTGCGCAGCGTGAGCCCGCCGGAGAGGCGCACCAGCAGATGTTTGCCCGCCGCGCGCACCTCCTCCACCGTGCGCCCGGCGAGCGGCGCGTCTTCGTCCACCCGCGAGAGCCTCGGGAGCACGGTCTCGAAGCGGGTGAGCGTGGCGCCGCCGAGCGCGCGCTGCAGCGTCCGCGCGGCGCGGAAGATCGTGTCACCCTCCGGCACGGGAGTCCCCTCCGTTCACCAGCGCCTCCGCCGCCCGCGCAGGTCGAGCGCCGGCACCGAGCCCTCGCGGCCGGCGCGCGCGAGGTGGAAGCCGTGCGCGGACGGCGTGAAGCCCGCGGAGATCAGCGCCGCCCCCGCGGGGTGCTCCACCGCCGGCCCGCCGTTGATCTCGGAGATCAGCATCCCGTCCTTGCCCGGACCCACCTTGAGCGCGAGCGCCTTGAGCTGCTCCGCCACCGCCTTCGCCACCGCGCCGCGGTCCGGCTCGTCCTCGGGCAGCCAGATCGAGAGCGAGCGCCCGCCACGCGACAGGTAGGCCGCGGCGGCCCCGTCGTAGAGGATCACCGTGGCGCCGGCGGCGCGCGCGGGCGCCTTCTGCGCCCCACCGTCTGCGGTGGCGGGCCAGCTCAGCATCACGCCGTACGGGTTGGCGGGATCCACGGCGGAGAGGCGGAGCACCTCCGGGACCTCCGGCGCGTCCTTGAGCGTGCGCAAGAGCTCCAGCGCGGGCGGGGATGCGAACTGCATGGCCCCGGTGCCGGCAACGAAGTAGCCGCGTCGGACCTTGCCGGCCTCTTCGAAGCGCTTGAGCACGTCGTACACGGCGCCGAAGCCGCCGCGCAGCGCCTCGGCAGCGCCGACCTCGCGCGTCACCACCCCGTAGCGGGAGAGCAGCTGCTCGGCGAGCGCCACGCTCCACTCGGTGTCGCTCACGCCGGGCTGGGCGCGCTCCTCGATCAGCGACCAGCGTCCCTCGGCGGTGGCGGGGATCACCCGGCGCGAGCGGAAGGCGCGGCCGTCCGCGGAGAGCCGGCGAGGGCGCGCCGCCACCGGCAGCACGTACGCGCGCACGGCGCGGAAGGCATCGTTGGTGACCAGCCCCTTCCAGACCAGCCCCCAGAGCGCGTCCAGCGCATCTCGCGGGAAGCCGCCGCCGAGCGCCTGGAGCAGCGGCCCGAAGAAGCAGGCGCCCTTGTCGCGCAGGGTGTCGAGCAGGCGCTGCTCGGTGGCGTTGAGCGGATCGTGCACCGGCGGGCGCCACAGGCGCGGCAGCGCGTCCGTGAGGTAGAGCGCCACCCGGCCGTCACGCTCGCCCATGGGCTCCACGCCGCACCAGACCACCTCGCCGGCCGCGAGCAGCGCGTCCAGGTCCATGGGGCTGTAGCCCTCCACCCGCGCGGCCAGCAGCTCCTGCTCCAGCAGCGAGGCGGGCAGCGCCAGCCCCTGCAACCGCTCGATCGCATCGAGCAGCGCGTCCAGCCCGGGGCGGCGGCGCGTGACGCCCTGCCAGGCGGTGAAGAGCCGCGCCAGCGCGCGGGGCGGCACCGGCTCCACCTCGCGCCGCAGCTTGGCCAGCGAGCGCCGGCGCAGGGTGCGCAGCACCTCTGGATCCGTCCACTCGCGCTGCGCGCCGCCTGGGCGGAAGGCGCCCTCCTCCAGCTTCTCCGCCGCCGCCAGCCGCTGCAGCACCGGCTCGAGCGTCCGGCGCGGCAGCCCGTACCGCTCGCCGAGCTCGTCCGCGGTGAACGGCAGGTGGGTGCGCGCGTAGCGCAGGACCAGGTCGCCGAGCGCGTCCTTCGGCGAGGCGAGCAGCGCCTCGGGGAGCCCCGGCGGCAGCGGCACGCCGAGCGCGTCGCGGTAGCGGGCGGCGTGCTCCACGGCGATCAGCCGCGGCCGCCCGCCGATGGGCACCTCCAGCACCCGGCGCGCCTTGAGCAGCGCGCCCAGCTGGGCGAAGGCGGCCTCCTCGCTCCGGGCCTCCAGCTCCTGCGCGGAGAGATCTCCCAGCCGCAGGAGCAGATCGTGGATCCCGTCTGCCGAGCGCGCGCGGACCTTGGACGAGCGCAGCTGGAGCTGCTCCTCGAGCTCGGAGAAGGCGTCCGGGTCCAGCAGCTCGCGCAGCTCCGCCTCGCCGAGCAGCTCCCGGAGCTGCGCCTGATCGATCGCCAGCGCCTGGGCGCGGCGCTCCGCCATCGGCGCGTCCCCGTCGTAGATGTAGTTGGCGACGAAGCCGAACAGCAGCGACGAGGCGAACGGCGAGGGCACCTGCGAGTCCACCGTGACCACGCGCAGCTCGCGGCGGGCCACGTCCCGCAAGATCGCCACGAGCGCCGGCATGTCGAACACGTCCCGGAGGCACTCGCGGTAGGCCTCGAGGATCATCGGGAACGAGCCGTGGCGAGAGGCGGCGGCGAGCAGGTCCGCGGCGCGCTTGCGCTGCTGCCAGAGCGGCGCGCGGCGGGCGGGGCTGCGCTTGGGCAACAGCAGCGCGCGGGCCGCGGCCTCGCGGAACTTGGCGGCGAAGAGCGCGGTGCCGCCCAGCTGCCGCACCACCAGCGCCTCCACCTCTTCCGGCCCGGGGAGCAGCAGGTTGGAGTCCGGCGGGGCCTCGGTGTCCGGGAAGCGGACCACGAAGCCGTCGTTGGTCCACATCGTCTCCGCGTCTATCCCCGTCTCCTCCTTCACCTTTGCCGCCACCGCCATCGCCCAGGGCGCGTGGACCTGCCCCCCGAGCGGCGAGAGAACGCAGATCCGCCAGTCCCCCAGCTCGTCACGGCAGCGCTCGATCACGATCGTCCGGTCATCCGGGAGCGCGGTGGTGGCCGCCCGCTGATCCGCCAGGTACTGGAGCAGGTTCTGCGCGGCGGTCTCGTCCAGCTGGTGCAGCCGGGTGAGCCGCTCCTGGGCGGCGGCGCGGGGGAGCGCGGAGAGCTCGCGCACCAGCGCGCCGATCTTCCGCCCCAGCTCCAGCGGCCGCCCCGCCGAGTCCCCGTGCCAGAACGGCATCTTCCCCGGCTCGCCGGGCGCGGGGCTGACCAGGACCCGGTCGTGGGTGATCTCTTCGATCCGCCAGCTCGAGGCGCCGAGCAGGAACGTCTCCCCCACCCGGCTCTCGAAGACCATCTCCTCGTCCAGCTCCCCCACCCGCGCGCGCTGCCGGTCCGCGCCGAGCAGGAAGACGCCGTAGAGGCCGCGGTCCGGGATGGTGCCGCCGTTGATCACCGCGATCCGCCGGGCGCCCTCGCGCGCGGTCACCGTGCCCGCCACGCGATCCCACGTCACCCGCGGCCGTAGGTCCGAGAGCTCGTCCGCGTCGTAGCGGCCGGCGAGCATGTCCAGGACCCCGTCGAAGATCCCCCGCGAGAGCTCGCAGAACGGCGCCGCGCCGCGGACCGCGTCGTAGAGCTGCTCCACCGGCCAGCTCTCCAGCGCCACCATGGCCACGATCTGCTGCGCGAGCACGTCCAGCGGGTTGCGAGGGTAGCGGGTGCTCTCCACCTCCCCTTCGATCATCGCCCGCGTGAGCGCCGCGCACGCCACCAGGTCCGAGCGGAACTTGGGGAAGACCACGCCGCGCGAGGGCGCGTTGACCTGGTGGCCAGCGCGGCCGATCCGCTGCATCCCGCTCGCCACCGAGGGCGGCGCTTCGATCTGGACGACCAGATCGATCGCCCCCATGTCGATCCCCAGCTCGAGCGAGGAGGTGGCCACCAGCCCGCGCACCTGCCCGAGCTTGAGCTTGTCTTCGATCTCGCTGCGCTGGGCCCGCGCGATGGACCCGTGGTGCGCGTGCACCAGCAGCTCGCCCGCCAGCTCGTTGAGCGCCGCGGCGAGCCGCTCCGCCACGCGGCGGCTGTTCACGAAGATCAGCGTGGAGCGGTGCGCCTTCACCAACTCCAGGAGCCGGGGGTGGATCGCCGTCCAGATGGACGCCCGCACCGGCCCCTGCGCCGCGGGACCGCTGGGGAGATCGATCGGCTTGCCCAGGAGCGCCATGTCCTCGACGGGGACTTCGATCTTCAGCTCCAGCGCCTTGCGGGCGCCGGCGTTCACCAGCGTCACCGGGCGGTAGATGGGCTTCCCGGGGGCGACGAACTCCTCCCGAGGGGAAGGATTCGCGCGCCCCTCGACCTCGCTCGCGGTGACCGGGGGCTCCCGCACCACGGTGGCGCCCCCGAGGAAACGGGCGATCTCGTCCAGCGGCCGCTGGGTGGCGGAGAGGCCGATTCGCTGGAGCGGCCGCTTCACCCAGCGCTCCAGCCGCTCGAGCGAGAGCGCCAGGTGCGCGCCGCGCTTGGTGGGGACGAGCGCGTGGATCTCGTCCACGATCACCGTCTCCACCCCGGAGAGCGCCTCGCGCGCGTTGGACGTGAGCAGCAGATAGAGCGACTCGGGCGTGGTGATCAGGATGTCCGAAGGATCTCTCGCGAACCGGGCCCGCTCTTTTGAAGGCGTGTCTCCCGTGCGGATGACCGCGGTGGGCACCCGGTGCGCATCGCCCCGGCCCGCGGCGACGCGGGCGATCCCCGCGAGCGGCGCGCGCAGGTTGCGCTCCACATCCACCGCCAGCGCCTTGAGCGGAGAGACGTAGAGCACCCGGCAGCGCTCGCCCTCCGGCGCGGGCGCGAACATCAGCCGATCAATACAGGAGAGGAACGCCGCCAGCGTCTTGCCGCTGCCGGTGGGCGCGAGCAGCAGCGCAGACTCCCGGCGGTGCAGGACGGGCCACGCCAACGCCTGGACGGGCGTGGGCTCTCCCAGCGAGCTGGCGAACCACTCGCGGACGGCGGGGTGGAAGCTCATGCGCCCGGAGACATTAACCAGCGCCCGGCCTCAGGTGCGGCGCAGGCGGTCGATCGCACGCCGGACGGGCAGGCGCTCCTCCGGGTGGAGGCGCTCCATGAGCTCCATCAGCGGCGGCACCGCGCGGTCGTCGCCGAGCGATCCCAGCGCCTCGGCGGCGAACGAGTGGAGGATGGGCGCAGCAGCGCCGCGTCCAGCTCCGGCGTCCCCTGCTCCGAGGCGAGGGCGACGGCGAGGTCCCGCTCCTCCCAGTCGTCCGAGGCAGCGAGCCTCTCGAAGGCGGCGACCGTCAGCGGGGCCCGGGGCGTGTCGTCCAGCATGCAGCTCCGGAGCGTAGCCCGACCCACGCCAGGAGTGATTTCCCGCGTGACTTGGGTATACGGCTGGCGCGTGTCCCACACCGTCACCTGGACCGAAGGGCAGCCCCGCAGCGCGCGCTGGCAGTCCGAGCACGCCGCGCCGCCTCCGGAGCGGATCTCGGTGGTGGACGATCGGCTGCGGGCGGACGTGGCGCTGCGGCGGCTCGCCAAGGGCGAGCACCTGCTCTACCGCGGCGACTGGCGCAACGCGCGGCAGCTGTTGGCCGCGCTGGGACGAAGGCTGGAGCCGCCCCGGGCGCGCGCCGGGGCCCCGCTCGTGCAGGCCTTCCGCGCCGAGCGCGACGCCCGCTACCGCGAGGCCACCACCCTGGGGCGCCTGCTGGTGGCGCTCACCCCCGAGTACGCGGCGGAGCTCTCGCACGCGCCGAACGTACGCGCCGCCTGCGAGGAGGCGTGGGGCCCGAGCGGAGGCGCGGCCACGCTCGTCTCGCTCCGCGAGCTGCTCGGGGTGCTCGGCGCCGCGGAGTGGCGGCGCAAGGGGCTCCAGGTGGCGGCGCTGGGGGCCGCGCTCCACCCACATTACGGCGTCTTCTCCCCCACCCGCTCCGAGTACGTGGACCTGGTGGCCGCCGCGCCCGCGCCTGAAGGCAAGCAGGTGCTCGAGCTGGGCACGGGGACGGGCGTGCTGGCGCTGCTGATGGCCAAGCGCGGCGCACGCAGCGTGGTCGCCACGGACCTGGAGCCGCGGGCCGTGGCCTGCGCGCGGGAGAACGCGCAGCGGCTGGGGCTCGCCGACCGCGTGACGGTGGTGGAGGCGGATCTCTTCCCGCCGGGGGCGATGGCGGACCTCATCCTCTTCAACCCCCCGTGGATCCCCGAGCGGCCCCGCTCGCCGATCGACCGGGCCATCTACGATGAGCGCGGCGCCACGCTGGAGCGCTTCTTCGCGGAGGCCGGCGCGCACCTGAACCCGGGCGGCGAGGTGTGGCTGGTGATCTCGGATCTCCCGGAGCGGCTGGGGCTGCGGCCCGCCACCTACCTCGAGGAGCAATTCGCGAAGGCGAACCTGACGCTGGTCGCACACACCCACACGGCGCCGCGCCACGGGAAGGCCCGGGACGAAGGGGATCCGCTGCACGCCGCCCGGGCCGCCGAGCGCACCTCGCTCTACCGCCTGAAAAGGTGACCGTCCCCATTGGCATCCGGGCGCACTTCCAGGCAAAACTGCCTGCCGGGTGACTTCCTGGGCGAGCCGAGGACGGGTGGTGAGCTGCGCGGCGCTGCTGGCGTTCGCCTGCTCCAAGGAGCCGCCCACTCCGGTCGCGCCTCTGGCGGATCCGCCCGCGATGCCCACGGACGTCTGTATCGCCGGGGCGCCCGCCAGCGCGCTCGAGCCCTCGCCCCCGCGGCTGCTCACGCGCGAGGAGTTCGACAACACCGTCCGCGACCTGCTCTTCGACACCACGCGCCCGGCCCAGGCCTTCCCGCCCGAGAACCGGACGCTGGACTTCGAGAACAACGCCCAGTCCCACGTGGTGAACCCGCTCCTGGTGAAGAGCTACCTCACCGCCGCGGAGGAGATCGCCGAGCGCGCCGTCACACAGCACCTGCGTGAGCTGGTCCCCTGCAAGGTCTCGGACGCCACCGCGGACGCCTGCGCCCAGCAGTTCCTCACGGGCTTCACCCGCCGCGCCTTCCGCCGGCCCGCCACGCAGCAGGAGCTGGAGCCGCTGCGCACGCTGTTCGCGGCCACCCGCGCGGAGCTGGGCTTTGCCACCGCGGTCAACTGGACGATCCAGGCCGTGCTGCAGTCGCCCCAGTTCCTCTACCGGACGGATCTCGGCGAGCCCACGCCCGGCGCGCCGGTGGTGCCGCTGACCGGGCTGGAGCTGGCCTCGCGGCTCTCCTACTTCCTCTGGGCGTCCATGCCGGACGACGCACTCCTGCTCGCCGCCGAGAGCGGCGCCCTCTCCACCGCCGCCGGCGTGGAGGCGCAGGCCCGGCGGATGCTCGCGGATCCGAAGGCCCACGCCGCGGTCGCCAGCTTCCACCGGCAGTGGCTGCACCTGGACGGCCTCACCACGCTCTCCAAGAGCGCGCAGGCCTACCCGAAGTACGATCCGGCGCTGCGCGAGTCCTGGCGCAAGAGCGTGGACGCGTTCCTGGAGGATGCCTTCTGGAACCAGGGCACGCTCGGGGCGCTCTTCACCTCGCCCACCCTCTTCGTGGATGACCGCCTGGCGGCGCTCCTCGGGCTCCCCGGCCCGGCCCAGGGGGAGCTTCACGCCGTGGCCGCGGATCCGCGCCAGCGCTCGGGGCTGCTCACCCAGCCCGCGCTGATGGCGCTGCTCTCCACGTCCAACCAGGGCTCGCCGATCAAGCGCGGCGTCTTCACGCGGGAGAAGATCCTCTGCCACGTGCTGGCGCCCCCGCCGCCGAACATCCCGATCATCCCGCCGGATCCGCTCCCCACCGCCACCACCCGCGAGCGCTTCGCCGAGCACACCGCCAACGCCTACTGCGCCAGCTGTCACCGGATGATCGATCCCGTGGGCTTCGGCTTCGAGCGCTACGACGGTCTGGGGCGCTACCGGGAAGAGGAGAACGGCAAGCGCGTGGACTCGAGCGGCGAGCTCACCGTCACGCGCGAGGCCGCGATCGAAGGGCCCTTCCAGGACGCGGTGGAGCTCTCCCACCGCCTGGCGCAGAGCACCCAGGTGAGCGACTGCGTGGCCAGCCAGTGGTACCGCTTCGCCATGGGCCGGCTGGAGCAGGCGCACGACGTCTGCAGCCTCCGCGAGGTGCAGGCGCGCTTCGCCCGCTCCAACGGAGATCTGAAGGATCTGCTGGTGGGGATCACCTTGACCCAGGCGTTCCGCTTCAAGGCCGCGGGAGGGACGCCGTGAGCTTCTCCCGGAGAACCCTGCTCAAAGCGGCCGGCGGCTTCTCGGTGGCGCTGCCGCTGCTGCCCTCGCTCGCGGCGCGCGCGGAGGACACGCTCTTCCCGCGGCGGCTCGTCATCTTCTACCACCCGAACGGGACGCTCCCGGGCGCCTGGTGGCCCACCGACGTGCTGGGCGAGACCCAGTTCACGCTCAACAAGATCCACCAGCCGCTGGCCGCCTACAAAAACGACCTGGTGCTGCTCAAGGGCGTGGATCTCAAGTCCTGCGCGGGCGGGCCCGGCGAGCCGCACCAGCGCGGGATGGGCGGCGTGCTCACCGGCCGCGAGCTGCTCACCGGCAACTTCGTGGGCGGAGATGGCTCGCTCGCGGGCTGGGGCAGCGGCGCCTCGGTGGATCAAGTGGTGGCCGAGAAGATCGGCCTGAAGACGAAGGAGCGCAGCCTGCAGCTCGGCGTCCGCGTGAACGCCGCCGAGGTGCGGACCCGCCTCTCGTACTCGGGCGCGGGCCAGCCGCTGCCGCCGCAGAACGATCCGCGGCAGGTCTTCAACCAGCTCTTCTCCGACTTCAAGCTCGACAACCCGGAGCTGGAGAAGATCCGCCGCCGCCGCGCCTCCATCCTCGACGCGGTGCAGGGCCAGTTCGCCGCGCTGACGCCGAAGCTCTCCGGCGCGGACCGGCAGAAGCTGGAGCAGCACCTGACGTTGGTGCGGGATCTCGAGTCCCGCCTCGGGGCGATGGGCGGCCCCACCTCCGGCGAGTCCTGCGCGCTCCCCGAGCAGCCGCCGGAGCTGGCGCCGGACAGCGACACGACCATGCCGGAGATCACCCGGCTGCAGATCGATCTGCTGGTGATGGCGCTCGCCTGCGATCTCACCCGCGTGGGCAGCCTGATGCTCTGCGGGGCGATCGACGCGATCTCCTACCCGTGGCTGGGCTCCAGCACGGATGGCCACACGCTCTCCCACCTGGGCGACAGCGATCCGCAGAAGCCGCAGATCATCTCCCGCGACAGCTGGACCGCGTCCCAGCTCGCGTACCTGCTGGGGAAGCTGAAGGCGATCAAGGAGGGCGCGGGCACCATGTTGGACAACACGCTCGTGCTCTGGACGTCCGAGATCTCCGTCGGCAACACCCACTCGCAGACGGACATGCCGTTCGTCCTCGCCGGCCGCGCCGGCGGGCTGAGGACTGGGCGCTTCCTCCAGTACGACCACGCCTCGCACAACGACCTGCTGGTCTCCGTGCTCAACGCGATGGGCGTGGAGGAGACGACCTTCGGGTTGCCGGCGTTCTGCCACGGCCCGCTGCCGGGGCTGCTCTAACCTCCGCGGATCCGCTCAGCCCGAGCGAAGTCGAGGGCCCCACGGGCGAGGCTCCCTACGAGCGGGGGCCCTCGACTTCGCTCGGGCTGAGCGGGGCGCGGCAAGTTTCAGGTCAGCGCCGTGAGGGTGGCGGCTGCTCAGCGAGACCCCTTACTTCCCCAGCTGGTAGACCCGCTCCACCTTGTACGTGCCGCGCTCGAGCGCGGTGAGCACCATCAGATCCGCCGGCGCCCCGAGCGAGATCGTCTGGCGCTTGAGATCGCCCAGCTTCACCACCGCGCCGGGCTTGGCGCCGCCCTTGGGCAGCGGCACCACGGTGAGGCCTTTCGCGTCCAGCTGGGTGAGCGCGTTGAACACGCGCAGATCTCCCAGCTCGTCCACCTTGCCGGAGAAGACCACCTGCTTGCCGCGGATCACCCGGTTGGCGGCGATGCCCACGTCGGCGGTGAACGGCTTGCCGTCCGCGCCGAAGACCGTGGCCCCGCGCAGGAGCAGGTAGAGCATCCCGCTGGTGTCATTCATCGGCAGGGACTCGTAGCGCTGGACCTGCGCGGCCTCGGCCCGCCCCGTGGCGAGCGCGTCCAGCGCTTGCACCAGGGCCACGAAGTTGAGCCGGATCAGCTCCGCGTCCGGGTTGACGGAGGGATACGGCCCGGTCTCGATCAGCACCGAGGGCGTCCCCCACTTGGTCATGTTGTCGCCGAAGGCGCGGACCTCGAATTCGTCGTCGTAGCGGCCGACCTGGCCGGGGATGGTGGGCTCGAGCGCATCCCGGATCACCGCGCAGACCTTCTTCGCCAGCACCCGGCCCGGGTTGTCGCTGCGCTCGGGATCGAACGCGGCCGCGAGCAGGGAGATGGTGGCGGGCCGCCCGCCCTTCCCCGCGGCCATGCGCCAGCTCTGGTTGTGGAGGTTGAAGCCGATGAACGGCTGAAGCTTGTCCCGCAGCGACTTGAGCGCGCGCCCCTCCGGCGTCTGCTGCGCGAGCGCGTCCCGGTTGATGTCGATGTTCTGGGCGTTGCGGCGGGTGAAGCGCTCGGCGCCGTCCGGGTTGAGCATCGGCACCACGTGCAGCGTGAGCGCCGAGAGGATCCGCGCCGGCGCGGCCGCGTCCCGCTTCTGGCGGAAGAGCTCGAAGAGGTCCAGCAGCGCGCTGGTGGCGGTGGGCTCGTCCCCGTGCATCTGGGACCAGAGCAGCACGTGGCGGCTCCCCTTGCCGATCATCACGTGGCGCAGCGCCCGGCCCTCCACGGAGGCGCCGATCTCCTCCACGGTGAAGAGCTCCGGCGCCGCGGCCTGCAGCCGCGCCAGCTCGCGGGTGAGATCCGCGTGGCGCAGCAGCGGCGGCACCGGCAGCTGGGCGAGGTGGACGGCCTCGAACCAGGCGTTCACCTCCTCGGCGGAGGGCGCGGCGGGCGGCGGAGGTGCGGCGGCGAAGGAGGCGGAAGCGAGGAGCATGGCGAGCGTCAGGTGGTGGTAAGAGGCGCGGTTCATGAACCTGGACCTGTTGCGAAGAGCCGTCAGCTGGACGAGCGACGCGGTGTGGGGGCCGTGGATGCTGGCGCTGCTGCTCGGCGCGGGCGTCTTCCTTACAGTACGGCTCCGCTTCGTCCAAGTGCGGCGGCTGCCCGAGGCACTGCGCGCCATGCTCCCCGCCCGCTCCACCGCGGCCGGCGCGCTCACCCCGTTCCAGGCCTTCATGACCGCGCTGGGCGCCTCCATCGGCACCGGGAACATCGCCGGGGTGGCCACCGCGGTGGTGAGCGGCGGCCCGGGCGCCGTCTTCTGGATCTGGGCGTACGGCTTCTTCGCCACCGCCATCAAGTTCACCGAGGCGGTGCTCGGCATCCGCTACCGCACGGTGCTCGGGGACCGGGTGCTCGCCGGCCCCATGCGGTACCTGGAGGCGGGGATCGGCTCGCGTGCGCTCGGGCTCACCTACGCGCTGCTCGCCGGGATCGCCGCGCTCACCACCACGCCCTTCACCCAGCCCAACTCCATCGCCGTGGTCTTCGAGAGCGTCCTCAAGATCCCGCCGCGGGTCACCGGGGTGGGCCTGGCCATCCTCACCGCGCTGGTGGTGCTGGGCGGCGTGAAGTCGATCGGCCGGGCCGCGGAGAAGCTGGCGCCCCTGAAGATCGGCCTCTACCTCGCGGGCGGGCTGGTGGTGATCATCGCCCACGCCGCCAACCTGCCTGGCGTCTTCGCGCTGATCTTCCGAGAGGCCTTCTCCCTCCAGTCCGTCACCGGCGGCGCGCTCGGGATCGGCATGCTCCGCGCCATGCGCTACGGCCTGGCGCGCGGGATCTACGCCAACGAGGCCGGCTACGGGACCGCCGCCGTGGCCTACGGCACCGCGCAGAGCGACGCCCCGGTGAAGCAGGGCCTCGCCGCGGTGATGGAGGTCTTCATCGTCTCCTTCGTCACCTCCAGCATCAGCGCGCTGGTGGTGCTCGCCAGCGGCGTCTGGCGCTCCGGCGCGACCAGCACCGCGCTGGTGGCGCAGGGCTTCGACACGGTGATGCCCGTCTTCGGCGGCTGGATCGTCGCCTTCTGCGCGCTGCTCTTCGGCTACACCACGCTCACCGGCTGGGCGTACTACGGCGAGCAGTGCCTCGAGTACGTCCTCGGCCGCCGCTCCGCCCTGCCCTACCGGATCATCTACTGCGGGCTCGTCTACTTCGGCGCCACCGGCCGGGTGGAGACGATCTGGGCCTGGGGCGACCTCATGAACGGCCTGCAGGTCTTCCCCAACCTGATCGGCGTGCTCGGCCTCTCCGGCGTGGCGGTGCGCGTGCTGCGCGAGGATCCGGCCAAGGCCGTTGCCCCAGCCACGGTGTAGCGCCCAGGTTTCACAGGTCACTGCGCGTCCCAGGTCCGCTCTCCGCTCGGACATCGCACACGGCAAGCGGCCTTACGCAAAAGGCTGCGGCGCGCCCTGAGTCGAGCGCGTTTCGCGCATTTCCCCTTCTATTGCGCCCATGTCGAGCGCTGCCGAGCGCTGCGCCGCCGGGCCGTGCGCTCGTCAGTTCTGGCACCCTTATTGGACATGGGCGCGGCCATGTTCCCCCGCCCTCGCGTGCAGCTCGCCGCAGCCCTCTTCCTCGTCACCGCGTTCGCCTGCGGGCCCAACGACTTCGGCCCCGCCCACGAAGACCCCTACGTCGACCATGACCTCGGAGAGATCACCTCCGGGCTCACCGTGGGTCAGGCCGGGGGGTGCGACACCTCCATCGTCGTGGGGCTCACCCGCCAGCTGGTGGAGGAGCTCAACTGCATCGCCCCCAACTCGATGGTGAACATCAGCGGCGGGGGGATCTCGATCGGCGCGAGCTCGCCGTACCTGGCGCCCAGCGCGGCCTCGGCGCTGCGCTCGGCGATCGGCACCTCGTCCATCAGCCTCAGCTCGGCCTACCGCTCGGTGGCCGCCCAATACCTGCTCTACAAGTGGTGGAAGGCCGGCCAGTGCGGCATCCAGCTCGCGGCGGAGCCGGGCAGCAGCAACCACCAGAGCGGCCGCGCGATCGACGTCCCCTCCTACAACTCGTGGATCACCAAGCTGCAGGCGAAGGGCTGGAAGTGGCTGGGCAACAGCGACCGCGTCCACTTCGACTACTTCGGCGCCAAGGATCTCGGCTCGAGCTCGGTCCGCGCCTGGCAGCGGCTGTACAACAAGAACCACTCCACCGGGAAGCTGGTGGAGGACGGGATCTGGGGCCCCGCCAGCGCCGGAGCGATGGCCGGCGCGCCCACCACCGGCTACCCGGTCCACGGCTGCGTGATGACCGGCAAGCTGACCGGCGCCATCTACCAGGCCGGCAACACCGCCTCGCGCGTCTCGGGCGCCACGGTCACCGTGGCCGGTCAGAGCGTCACCACCGGCGCGGATGGGCTCTACACCTTCACGCTCGCGCCCGGCACGTACACCGCCAGCGTGAGCAAGAGCGGCTACTCCTCCGCCTCCGTGAGCCGCGCGGTCACCGCGGGAGGGACCATCTGGGGCTCGATGGAGATCAACCCGGTGGCGGCGCAAGGCACGCTCAAGGGCAAGGCCTACGTCTACAACCCGGCCAACCCGGCGGACCTGAGCCAGGCGATCTCCGGCGCGGTGGCCACGGTCAGCGGCCAGAGCCAGACCACCGGCGCGGACGGCCTGTTCACCTTCAAGCTGGCGCCGGGCGTCCACACCGTCACCGTCTCCAAGGCCGGCTACCAGTCCGCCTCCGTGAGCCGGCAGGTGACCGCGAACGCGGACGTCTGGGGCTCGGTGGGGCTGAGCCTCGTCGGCACCGCGGACCAGCAGCCGCCCACGCTGGCGATCACCTCGCCCCGGGACGGGGACGTGCTCGACCTGGCCATGCTCGACTTCGCGGCCACCGCGAGCGACAACGCCGGCCCGCTCGCCAAGGTCTCGCTCTCCGTCAACGGCGGCGCCGCGGTGGAGCTACCGGTCATGGCCGGCAAGGTCACCTCGGACCTCAAGCTCGCGCCCGGCTTGAACACCCTGCAGCTCTCCGCGGTGGACGCGGCAGGCAACCGCGGCACCGCGACCGTGAAGGCCACCTTCGCCTCCGGCTTGAGCGGCAAGATCGAGACCTCCGCCGAGCTGCCGCTGCCAATCGCGGACGCCAAGGTGGAGCTGCGCGAGGTCGCCACCGGCGCGGTGGTGGTCGCCGCCAACAGCGACGCCCTGGGCAACTACAAGCTCGACACCACGAAGGTCCCCGGGGACTACACCCTGCACATCTCGGCGCCCGGCTTCGTGACCTACGAGGACAGCGTGACGCTGACCGACGAGGAGCGCGCCTCGGTGGACGTGCAGCTCACCGCGAGCGCGCCGGCCCTGCAGCTGCTGGACCCCGAGGACGGCGCGCAGCTGGAGGCCGCCGAGGTGGAGGTCAACGGCCTGGTGCTCGACTTCGTCCCCACGGAGATCCGCGTGAACGACGTGGCGGCCCAGCTGCTCGAGGACGGCCGCTTCACCGCGCGGATCCCCCTGGTCGAAGGTGAGAACCTGATCTCCGCGGTGGCCGTGAACGCCGCCGGTGAGGAGCTGCGCGCCTCCATCACCGTCAAGCGGCTGGGCAGCGGCGCGCAGCTCCCGGAGGAGACCGGCGGGGAGACCTCCCAGAAGCAGGGCGGCTGCGCCAGCGTCCCCGGCCTGCCGCTGCTCGGACTGATCGCGCTGGTGCGGCTGCGGCGCCGGCGGCGGCACGCCGGGGCCGATCATTCAGAATGAAGACTCCCTGCGGTCACCTCGAGCGTAGTGAGGCCGCCGCCCCTTGGGCGGATCAATCAAGGCAAGAAACGTGAGGCCGTCCGCTCAGCCCGAGCGAAGTCGAGGGCCCCACGAGCGAGAGGCCCTACGATCGGCGGGCCCTCGACTTCGCTCGGGCTGAGCGGGGCGCGGCAAGTTTCAGGTCACGCTCGAAAGCACCCAAGAGAGGAGCGAGCGTGGGTGCCGCCCCTTAGACTACGCGCCTGCGGCGCTACGCTCGAGGTGAACGGGGGAAGTTTCATCCCTGATTGATCCGCCCAACGGGCGGCGGCCTCACTACGCTCGGGGAGACCGGTCGAGCGCTCAGCTTCTGGTCAGCGCGGTGGGATCAGCCCGGTCAGCTCCACCACGAAGCGCGCGCCGCCCGCGGTGCCCGGCTCCACCCAGAGCCGGCCGCCGTGGGCGGCGACGATCTCGCGGCAGATGAAGAGCCCCAGCCCCAGGCCGCTGCCCTCGCTGCTGGCGCGCACGTAGCGGCCGAAGATCTCCTCCCGCATCGCCTCGGGCACCCCCGGACCGCCGTCCTCCACGGTCAGGCGCAGCGTGGAGCCCGCCGCGGCGGCCCGTAGGGTGATGGGCGCGGCGGGGGCGTACTTCACCGCGTTGGAGAGCAGGTTCACGAGCACTTGATCCAGCCGCGGGGCATCGCACCGGCACCAGAGCCCTTCGGAGATCTCCGCGCTGGCGGCGTTGCCCCCGCGCTCGAAGAGCGCCGCGAAGCGTTCGAACACCGCGCGGGACAGCGCGGTCACGTTCACCGGCTCCGGGTGAAGCTCCAGCTTCCCGGCCTGGATCCGGGACGCGTCCAACAGCTCGTCCACCAGGCTGGTGAGGCGGCGGACCTGCCGCTCGGCCTGCTCGGTGACGCGCTCCATCAGCTGGCGCAACAGCTCCGGTTCCCCTTTCTCCGAGAGCCGGCGCTGGAAGAGCTGCAGCTGCAGCTGCAGCGAGGTGATCGGCGTCTTCAGCTCGTGCGCGGCGATGGAGATGAACTGCTCGCGCGAGGCCAGGGCCTGGACCAGCTGCTCGTTGGAGGCGGTGAGCCGGCGCGTCATCTCCGCGAACGCGCCGGCCAGCGCGCCGATCTCGTCCCGTTGGCCGCTCAGATCCGGCAGCTCGCCTCCCGAGCCATTGCCCACGCGCTCCGCCGCGCGCGACAGGCGCAGCAGCGGGGTCACCACCCGCCGGCCCACGTAGAGCCAGAAGAGCAGCGCGGCGGCGGCCGCGATCGCGGTGAGCGCGGCGCTGGCCCACTGGAAGACGAGCTGGCTGCGGTGGAGATCCGCCAGGGCGGTGTCCAGCCGCCGCACGTTGTACGCGGAGAGATCCGCCAGCATGGCGTTGGCCTTCTCCGCCACCAGCCACCAGCGGACGTAGGCGCGCTGGATGGCCGGCTCGTCGCCCCGGGAGAGCGTGTCGATCAGCTCGGCCTGCAGCCCCACCATCAGCCGGTAGGTCTCGCCCAGCTCGCGCAGCAGGTTCCGGCCGCGCGGCGACCACTCCCCGAGCGAGAGCGACTGGAGCACGTCCTCGGTCTCCGCCACCGCGACCTGGGCGTGGCGCGCCAGCGCCCGGTCGCGGCGGATCCGGTAGGAGAGGAGATCCCGCTCGGCGTCTGCGAAGTCCTGGTTGAGCAGCTGGAGCTGGCCGCTCGCCCGCTGGAGGCGGGAGGCCGCGTCCGCCAGCGTCCGCCGCTCGCCGGTCAGATAGATGAGCTGGATGGCGCTCAGCGCGGAGATCAGCACCAAGAGCCCCAGTTGCGGGCCGATCAGCTTCCGCGCCAGGCCGCCCTTCATGGCTCCTCCGAGCCGGGCGGGCCCGAGAGCAGCGTCACCGTCTCCGGGGCGGCGCGCTCCAGCGGGCCGGTGGCGAGCACCGCCCGCCAGCTCACGTCCCGCTGCGGCGCCAGCCCCTCCCGCTCCAGCCACGCCGCCTGCTGCCGCAGCACGGTGAGCAGGAGGTTGGAGAGCCCGACTTCGAAGCAGGCCTCCTTGAGCACGTCCTGGATCGCCGCGCGATCCAGCTCCGGCCAGAGCGGGGCCAACAGCGCCGCCAGATCCACCTCCCCATTGCTGATCAGCTGCTCCGCGCGGTGCAGCGCCCGCAGCACGCGGATCACGTCGTGCTCGCGGCTGCTGACCCGATCCGGCCGCCCCACCAGGGTGCTGAGCTCCAGGTACACGTCGCTCTTGAGCTCGACGATCGGCTCCGTGGCCTTGAGCCGCGCCACCTGGAGGTTGGGGGTCCACAGCGCAGCCGCGTCCAGCTCGCCGGCGAGGAAGGCGCGCAGCAGCTCCTGCTGCGAGGCGGAGACGAGCGTGAGCTCCCGGCGCGCCACGCCCGCCTCGGCGAGCGTGACGTCCAGGAAGAAGTCCACGTTGGTGCGCGCGGTCACCCCCACCTTCCTGCCCTTGAGGTCCGCCGCGGTGTGGATTCCGCGGGACGGGTACCCCGCCACCCCCGCCAGCCGGGAGGCCCGGTGCAGCGTGGTGAGCGCGCTGACCGAGCTCCCCTCCAGCCGCCGGAGCACCAGCGGCGTCTCGTAGACGGTGGCCAGGTCCAGATCCCCGCGGATCACCGCGTCCAGTGCGTCCTTCCCAGCGGCGAAGTCCGTGAGCTCGACGGCGACGCCCTCCTCGGCGAAGAGCTGCCGCTGCTCGGCCACGTAGAGCAGCGCCATGGTCGGCAGCCGGACGCGGCCGATCCGCACCGGCTTGCCTGCGGGCTTGCCCGCGCCACAGCCGCAGCCAAGCAGCAGGGCCCACAGCGCGAGCAACCGGGCGCGCGCCATCTTCAGCCCCGCTCCACGCGCCGCCAGCGGGGGGACTCGGAGAGCGCTGGACGCCCCTCCAGGAGCTCATGCGGGTGGAAGCCGGCCTTGTAGCGCATGGCCGCGCAGCCCAGGACCCTGTACCCCAGGTACACGTGCCGCTTGCCCCGCTGCCTCGCCAGATCGATCAGCGTGAGGATGTGGTTCACCCCCAGGGAGAGGCGCGCGCGGTCCGGATCGTGGAAGAAGTAGACGGCGCTGAAGGCGGCGTCCGTCTCGTCGCAGATCCCCACGCCCACCAGCTGGCCGCCGTCCCGGTAGATCACCTCGCGGGCGGAGGCGTCCTCGAAGGCGAACTGCTGCGCGTAGTCCGCCGCTTCCAGGGGTGACGGCTCCCAGCCGTGCACCTGCTCTCGCGCCGCGTGCCACTTCGCGTAGAGCGCCAGCCGCTCGTCGTCCACCCGGGGCGGGCCAACCGAAACCTCGAGGTCCGCGCAGCGGTTGTGCGCCTTGCGCTGGCTGCGCGTGGGGACGAAGCCCTCCACGGGGATCCGCAGGGACACGCACTCGCCGCACGCGGCACAGGCAGGGCGGAAGACGCTGGCGCCGAAGCGCCTCCACCCGTGCGCCAGGAGCCACTCCAGCTCCGCCGGCTGCAACCCCACCAGGAGCCGGTACTCCAGGGCGGCGCGGGCCTCCGGCAGGTAGGAGCAGGCCCGCTCTTCCGCCACGAAGTGCTTGAGCTGAAGCGCCACCCCACGCACCTCCTATTGCTCCAGGAACGCCAGCGCCTGGGCCTCCGCCCAGAAGCGCGGCCGCCAGAGGCTGCCTGCCACGAAGCCCACGTGCCCGCCATGCCGGGTGGAGAGCACCTGCACCCGCGGGTTGGCCCGGGCAGAGGCCGGGACCTCGAAGGGACAGAACGGATCGTCCAGGGCGCTGATCAACAGCGTGGGACGGCGGATCCGGTCCAGCACCGGCGCGCTGGAGCAGCGCGCGTAGTACTCCGCCGCACTCTGGTAGCCGTGCAGCGGCGCGGTGACCGCATCGTCGAAGTCGCGCAGGCCCCGCGCGGCGCGGATCCGCTCCACGGAGAGCGCCCCCGCGTGGCGCTCGGCCTTCTCCAGCGCCTTGCGCTTGAGCGTCCGCAAGAAGCGCGCGCGGTAGAGCAGCGCCCAGGGATCTCCTGGCCGGTCCAGCTCGGAGGCGCAGCGGGAGAGGTCGAACGGGACGCTCACGGCCACCGCGCGGGAGAGGAGGCAGGCCTCGCCCTCCTCCGCGAGCAGGCGCAGGAGCACGTTGCCCCCGAGAGAGAAGCCCACCGCGTGCAGCGGGCCCCCGTGCCGCTCCTTCAGCCGCCGCAGCGCCCAGGCCGGGTCCTCCGTGGCGCCGGAGTGGTAGGAGCGCGGCAGGCGGTTGGGCTCCCCGCTGCAAGAGCGGAAGTTCATGGCGAAGGCGCTCCACCCCCGCGCCGCGACGCCGCGCAGCACCGCCGCCACGTAGCCGGACCGGGAGCTCCCCTCCAGGCCGTGGAGCACCAGCAGCGCGGGCGCGGCGGGCTGCCCGGTGAGCACGTCCACGTCCACGAAGTCGCCGTCCGGCGTCTCCCAGCGCTCCCGCCGCAGGGGCGGGACCTTGGCCGAGCGCGCGAGCGAGGCGAAGACCGTCTGGGCGTGCGCGGAGCGCAGGCCGCGGGCGGGGGTGAAGGGCTCGGTCGGCTGGAAGGGGGGAGTCAAGGAAGGTCCACGCTCTGTGTAGGTGGCCGAGGGCACCTCGCTCAAGCTAGAACGCGCGCCCCATGTTCACCGTCACGAACGTCTCCAAGGCCTACGGCCCCAAGAAGCTCTTCGAGGAGGTCAACGTCGCCTTCTCGCCTGGCCGGCGCTACGGCCTCACCGGCCCCAACGGCGCCGGCAAGTCCACCTTCATGAAGATCCTCTCCGGGGACGAGTGGCCGGACACCGGCAATGTCTCCCGCCCGAAGAAGCTGGGGATCCTCCGGCAGGATCACTTCAAGCACGAGGAGGATCGCGTGCTGGACGTCGTCCTGATGGGCAACACGGCGCTCTGGGCGGTCATGAAGGAGAAGGAGGCGCTGCTGGCCAAGAGCGACATCTCCGACGAGGACGGGAACCGGCTGGGCGAGCTGGAGATCACCATCGGCGAGGAGGACGGCTACGTGGCCGAGTCCGCCGCCGCGGAGCTGCTCCAGGGCCTGGGGATCGACCAGAAGTTCCACGAAGGGCCGATGAAGGCGCTCGCCGGCGGCTACAAGCTGCGGGTGCTCCTCGCGCAGGCGCTGTTCGGCAAGCCGCAGGGGCTGCTGCTCGACGAGCCCACCAACAACCTGGACCTGGACTCCATCCGCTGGCTGGAGAGCTTCCTCCACGAGTACGAAGGCGCGCTGATCACCATCTCGCACGACCGGCACTTCCTGAACGCGATCTGCACGCACATCGCGGACATCGATTACGAGACGATCATCACGTACACCGGCGGCTACGACGACATGGTGATCCAGAAGAGCCAGGTCCGGTCACGGGTGGAGTCCGAGAACGCCGAGAAGCAGAAGAAGATCGCCCAGCTGCAGGACTTCATCGCCCGCTTCCACGCCGGCACCCGCGCCTCGCAGGTGCAGAGCCGCGCCAAGTCGATCGAGAAGCTGAAGCTGGAGGATCTGAAGCGCTCCAACATCGCCCGGCCGTTCATCAAGTTCGAACAGAAGAACGCCAGCGGGAAGCAGACGCTGATGGTGGAGGGGATCTCCAAGACCTACGACCGGCCGGTGGTGCGGCCGTTCAGCGCGCTCGTCACCAAGGGCGAGAAGATCTGCATCATCGGCAAGAACGGCGTGGGCAAGTCCACCCTGCTCAAGATCATCGCCGGAGAGGAGACGCCGGACGCAGGCGCGATCCGCTGGGGCCACCAGGCCTCCGTGGGCTACCTGCCGCAGGACCACCACGGCACCATCCCCAAGGGGACCACGGCGTTCAATTGGCTGCGGCAGCTGGAGAACAAGCTGGGCAACGAGGAGATCTCCGGGCTGCTCGGCCGGATGCTCTTCTCAGGCGAGGAGCGGATGAAGCCCACCGACACGCTCTCCGGTGGCGAGACCGTCCGGCTCCTGCTCTCCAAGCTGATGATGACCAAGGACAACGTGCTCCTGCTCGACGAGCCCACCAACCACCTGGACCTCGAGTCGATCAGCGCGCTCGCCGAGGGGATCAAGCGGTTCGAGGGGACCGCGCTGGTGGTCACGCACGATCAGGAGCTGATCAGCGAGGTGGCCACCCGGATCTGGGCGCTCAAGGAGGGCAAGGAGATCGTCGACTTCAACGGTCCCTTCAACGAGTTCCTGGAGAAGCACGCGGACCTGGCGACCCAGCGGCGGTAACGGGACGGGCGCCCCTCGACTTCGCTCGGGGTGAGCGGGGGCCGGCGCTAGTGCGTCAGGGGCGCGGGCTCCACCAGATCCCGCGCCGTCTCCTCTATCCGCAGGTCCAGCTTGCGCGCGGCGTCCAGGCGGCGCGAGACGTCCTCCCAGTTCCAGAGGTTCCACACCGCCTCGAAGAACTTCGCCTTCTCGTTCTGGTACTGCAGGTAGTACGCGTGCTCCCACGCATCGAGCACCAGCAGGGGGACGCCGCCCACGGTGAGCTCGGACTGGTGGTCGTGGATCTGCGTGGTGCCCAGGCGCTTCACCACCGGGTCCCAGACCAGCGCCGCCCAGCCGGAGCCCATGATCCCGGTGGCCACGCTCACCAGCTGCTTCTTGAAGTGCTCGAAGCTGCCGAAGTCCCGGGCGATCGCGTCCTTGAGCTCGCCGCGGGGCTCACCGCCGCCGTCCGGGCCCAGGTTCTGCCAGAAGATGCTGTGCAGGACGTGGCCGGAGACATTGAACGCGAGCGCGCGCTCCAGCCCCGAGATGGACTCGAACGCCTCGTTCTGGCGCGCCTCCATCAGCTTCTCGATCAGCTCGTTCGCCTTCTCCACGTAGGTCCGGTGGTGCTTGTCGTGGTGCAGCTGCATCACCTTGGCGGAGACGTGCGGCTCCAGCGCGGAGTAGTCGTAGCGGAGCTCGGGCAGAACGTACCTGGACACGGAGGCGCTCTCTTTCGAAGGGAGGGATCTGACCCTGACGGTGTGCACGCGGACGCGGGCGCGCCAGCGGCTCGCCGCCACGCTCAGTGACCGGGCGGGCGAGCGGCGTGACACTTGGCGACCGCGGCCTTCAGCTGTTCGGCGCTGAACGGCGGCCGCAGGTAGATCCGCGCGCCGATCGCCCGCGCGTCCACCGCGTCCACGTCATGCGGCAGCCCGCAGATGATCGGCTGGCCGGGCGCGCGCACGCCGGCCGGGAGCACCGACTGCAGCGCCAGCACCGAGGTCACCACCACCGCGTCCGGGGTGAGGACCTCCAGCTCCGCGTCGAAGATCACCCGGGAGCGCAGGCCGGCGCGGGTGAGGCTCGCCGCCAGCGACTGGCCCGCCGCCTCGCTCCAGCCGTAGAGCAGCACGGCGGGCGCTTCGGCGTGCGCCGCGGGCGCAGGAGGCGGCGCGGCCGGGGCGGCCTGGGGCTCGCTCGTGCCCTCCTCCAGCTCCAGCTCCACCTCTCCGGTGGGGGCGGCCGGCGGCGCGTGCTGCACCGGCGGCGGCGGCAGCGCGCGCGACTTGCCGTAGTAGAGGTGGCCGATCGCCCGCGCCACCGCGGAGTCGCTCGCGAGCAGCGTGGTGACCTTCTGCTTCCCGGAGACGGACAGCAGCGCGTCCACCTTCGCCAGGTCCACCGGCGGCGCGGTGGCGACGACCAGGATCTCGTGCCGCTTCCCGTCCAGCCGCAGCGGCACCGCGGCCAGCCGCTCCGCGCTCTTCACCGGGAGGTTGAAGACCAGCCGCGGATCGAGCGGCTCGTGGTCCAGGTCGATCGCGGGCAGGCCGGCCTGGATCGCCAGCGCGCGCAGGATGTCGGCCTCGGTGCACAGCTTCTTCTCGAGCAGGGCCTGCCCGAGCTTGTTGCCCCACTGCTGGTGGTGGCCGAGCGCGGCCTGGAGCTGAAGGGCGTCGATCACCCCCAGCTCGAGGAGGATCTCCCCGAGCTTCTTGCCCTTACCGCTCTTGCCACCCGCGCTCACGGCTCAGCGGCGGCGCCGCTTCCCCCGGAACGGCGCGCCAGCGGACAGCCAGCTCTCGGCGAGCGACTTGGACCCCGCGGGACGCCAGGCCAGGGCGTGCCAGTCCGCCTTCATGTCCGCGAGCGGCGCGGCGGGCGGCTCCTCGGCGTGCGCGGGGCTGGGGACCTCGGGGGCGGCGGCGGCGGGGGCGGACTCGGACATGTGACTACCTCCTCGTCCTTCGCATTAAAGGGGGCCTTGGGAGCGCGTCAAAATAAGCGTCAGGCGAGCAGCGCTTCGACCTCCTCGAGCAGCGTCTTCTCGTCATCGCCCAGGTGGCCGTCCGTGTTCGCGAGCGCGCGGGCGGCCTCGAGCACGTCCTGCTTGCGCGAGCGCAGCACCGAGAGGCTCGGCGGAGGCAGCCCCTTGCCGGTCTGCAGCCGGTGCTCCAGCTCCACCAGCTCTGCCTCCGGCACGGACCAGCTGCGGCCCAGCCCGAGGATCATCCGCGCCTCCGCCGGATCCACCTGACCATCCCCCCAGGCGATCTGCAGCAGCAGCTTCAGCACTTCCAGGTTGAAGCGGTCCGTGTCTGACATGGCCATGTGGCGCAGTAGACCCAGCAGGCGGCCGGAAGGCCAGCCTCTGGCAGGCCCACACCCGAATGCGGCTACGCTGCCCCCCGTGCAGACGTTCGCGGGCACGGAGCGGTTCGAGATCCTCCGCTATCTGGGCGCCGGCGGCATGGGCGTGGTGTTCGCCGCGCTCGACAAGGAGCAGGGCGTCAGCGTTGCCCTCAAGCAGCTGCACCAGACGGACGGGGCGGCGCTGCTGCGCCTCAAGGCCGAGTTCCGCTCGCTGCGCGACGTCCGCCACCCCAACCTGGTGGCCCTGCACGAGCTGATCGAGCAGAACGGCCAGTGGTTCTTCACCATGGAGCTGGTGGAGGGGACGGACTTCCTCGGCTTCGTCCGCCCGAGCGACAAGGCCGCCCAGGAGACCACCACCACCCTCAGCGGCACCCGCCGTCCCACCTCGCCCGAACCCACGCTGGACCAGTCGGAGCTGGCGTCCTTCAGCGCTCGGTCTTCTTCAGCCGCCGAGCCCCAGCCGATGCTGGACGCCACGTTCGACGAGGTCCGGCTGCGCTCGGCGCTCGCTCAGCTCGCGGAGGGGTTGCATGCCCTGCACGAGGCCGGGAAGGTCCACCGGGACATCAAGCCGGCCAACCTGCTGGTGGACGCCTCGGGGCGGCTGGTGATCTCCGACTTCGGCCTGGTCACCGAGTCCGAGCTCGGCGCGGCCAAGGCGCTCGCGCGCACCGTCTCCGGCACGCCCGCGTACATGGCGCCCGAGCTCCTGGTGGGGGTGCCGGTGGAGCCGGCGTCGGACTGGTACAGCGTGGGCGTGGTGCTCTACCGCGCGCTGGTGGGGAAGCTGCCGTGGCGGGGCAGCCCGGGCGAGATGGGCATCCAGAAGCGGCTGGGCGTGGTGGCCGCCCCGGATCACGCGGTGAAGGGCGTCCCGGGGGACTTGAACGGCCTGTGCCTGTCCCTGCTCCACCCGGATCCCGCCCTGCGGCCGGGCGGCAAGGACGTGCTCGCGCGTTTGGGCGTCACGCCGGGCGAGGCCCGCCGCGGCCGCCCCCGCGGCGCAGCGGGGAGCGCGGAGCTCTTCGTGGGCCGCCAGGCGGAGCTCAAGGGCCTTCAGGACGCCTGGGCGCGCTCGCTCCGCGGGGAGCAGCTGTGCGCGATCATCCAGGGAGAATCCGGCGTGGGGAAGACCGCGCTCGCGCGGGCCTTCCTGGAGAGCCTGGCCACCGCGCCCACGCCCCCGCGCATCCTCTCCGGCCGCTGCCATGACCGGGAGACCGTCCCCTACAAGGCGCTGGACGGGATGATCGACGAGCTGGTCCGCGAGCTCTCCGGGCTGGACGCCGAGAAGGTCCTCCCGCTGCTCCCACCCGGCGCCGCCCACCTGGTCCAGCTCTTCCCGGTGCTCAAGGACCTCCCGGCGCTGCAGCGCGCAGCGCCGGCGCCCCTGGCGGGCGTGGACGCCAAGGCGCAGCGGCGGGCCCTGTTCCAGCTCCTGC
This sequence comes from Myxococcaceae bacterium, assembly GCA_044229415.1. Lineage (GTDB taxonomy): Bacteria > Myxococcota > Myxococcia > Myxococcales > Myxococcaceae > JBGATB01. The sequence goes on from JBGATB010000046.1 coordinate 50,737, forward strand.
GCGGCCTCTTCGAGCGGCTGGCCCAGGAGCGGCCCCTCATCCTCTCCGTGGATGACCTCCAGTGGTCGGATCCGGACTCGCTCTCCCTGCTGCGCGAGGTGCTGCGCGCCCCCGCTCCGCCGCTGCTCCTGGTGGCCACGGTGCGCGGGCCGGTGAGCGCCCCCTGGACGCCCCCGCTCGCGCTGGCGGACGCGCTGGGGCAGACCGTGCTGCACACGCTGCTCGCGCCGCTGCCCGAGCAGGACGCGCAGGCCCTGGCCAAGGGGCTGTGCGAGCAGCTGGGGCTCCCCGGCGCGCAGGTGGACGCGATCGCCCGCGGCGCCGGCGGCCACCCGCTCTTCATCCAGGAGCTGCTCTTCCAGTCCCGCGCGGAGGACGCCGCGGCGGTGGGCGGGGATCTCGACGAGGCCCTCCACCGGCGCTCGGAGCGGCTGGACGGCTCCTCGCGCAGGCTGCTGCAGCTGGTCTGCGCCGCCGGCACGCCGCTGCCCAACGACACGCTTCGCCTCGCCAGCGCGCTGGGGCCGGACGCGTACGCGAAGGCGGTGGCAACCCTGGAGGCGGACCGGCTGATCCGCACCCACGGGCGCCGCCGCGCGGACGCGCTCGAGCCCTTCCACGACCGGATCCGCGAGACCGTGCTGGCGCGCCTCCCCTCCCCCGAGCGGAGCAGCACCCACGAGCGGCTCGCGCTCGCGCTCGAGGCCACGCGCAGCGCGGATCCCGAGCTCTTGGGCATGCACTGGCAGGGCGCCGGCCGGCCGGAGCGCGCGCTCGAGTACGTGCAGCGCGCCGCCGCCGAGGCGGACGCCGCCTTCGCCTTCGAGCGCGCGGTGCGCCTGCACAAGCTCCACCTGGAGCTGCTCCCCGCGGACCGCCGCGAGCAGCGCCTGGCGGTCTACGAGCGCCTGGCCACGGCCGTGTCGCGCCTGGGGCGGACCTCCGAGGCCGCCAACCACTTCCTCAGCGCGGCGGAGCTGGCGGACACGGTGCGCGCCCGCGCGCTGAAGCGGCTGGCGGCGGAGAAGATGCTGTTCGCCGGCCACTTCGAGCGCGGGGTGCAGCTGCTGGGAGAGACCCTGGCGGACTTCGAGCTCGCCATCCCCAGGAGCCGCGGCCGGGCGGTGGCCGCAGCCATCGCGCAGCGGGCCCGCTTGGCGCTCCGGGGGATGAGGTTCCGGCCGCGCGCCGCGGACGCGCTGGATCCGAAGCTGGCCGAGCGCGTGGACACGCTCGCCACCGCCACCAACGCGCTGGGGCTGACGGACACGTTGAGCTCCGCCAGCTTCGGCGCCCTGCAGCTGCGCGCCGCCCTGGAGCTCGGGGACTCCCTGCGCCTGGGGCGGGCGCTGTGCAACGAGTACGCGATCTCCAGCGGGATGGCCGGCGGCGAGCCCCCCGCGGTCAAGCGGCTGATCGACTGGGCCCAGCAGATCGCAGACGAGCAGAAGAGCGCGCACCTCGCAGCGCTGGTGGTCAACTCGCGCTCGGCCTCGCTCTTCGTGCGCGGGCGCCTGCAGGACTCGCTGCCGCTGTCGCTGTCGGCCGAGCAGGCGCTGGAGACGGCGCGGACCGGCTACACCGACGAGCTCTCCGGGGCCCGCCACTTCACCAACGCCGCGCTCTGGTTCATGGGCCGGTGGAAGGAGCATCCGCCGCGCGTCTTCGCGCAGTACCGGGACGCGCTGGAGCGGGAGGACTTCTTCGCCGCCCTCAACCTCAGCACGGGGACGCAGAGCTCGGCCTGGCTCCTGCGCGGGGACGCCCAGGGCGCGCTGGAGCGGCTGGACGCGCAGATGGTCCGCTACCCGGCCACCCACTTCGTGGTGGCCCACTTCTACGAGCTGTTCGCGCGCTCGCAGATCTTCCTGTTCACCGGGGCGCCCGGGCGAGCGTTGGAGCTGCTCGAGTCGCGGTGGAAGGCGCTGCAGCGGAGCTTCCTGCTCCGGATCCCGATGATCTCCTTCATGATGCACGAACAGCGCGCCCGGGCCCGCCTCTCGGTGGCGGCCGCCCTCCCCTCCTCCCGGCGCGGGGCGCTGCTGCGGGGGGCGCGGGCGGATGCGAAGCACGTGGCGCGCTGCAAGGTGCCCTTTGCCGGCGCAGCGGCCCACGCGCTGACGGCGGCGCAGCGGGAGCTGGAGGACCAGCCGGAGGCGGCGCGCGCCGGGTGGCAGGCCGCCGAGGAGGGCTTCACCGCCCAGGGCCTCGCCTGCTACGCGCTGGCCGCGCGCTGGCACCGCGGCGTGGTAATCGGCGGCACCGAGGGCGAAACGCTGCGCGCGGAGGTGGAGGCCTCACTCCGCGCGTTGGAGGTGGCAGATCCCCTCGCCGCCCTGCGGCTGCTCTGCGCCACGACTGCCGAGCACCACGCCCAACCACTCCGTTGACGTTGACGTTGACGTTGACGTGGTCGTTGACGTGAACGTGAACGTGGGACGTGGACGGCGACGGCGACGGCGACTCGGCCAGCCGAGCTCGGTGCCGCCCCTCGACTACGGGCCTACGACCCTACGCTCGGGGTGAACGGGGGAGCTACGCGCCCCAAAGGTTCACAGCCTCTCGGGGTGAACGAGGGGCGCGAGCACGAGCGCCCCTCGAGCTGACCGCCCGAGGCGCTCAGTGCTTCTTCCGCTTGCCGCCGGCAGGCACCACGTTGCCGCCGGCCACGCGCTTCCCCGGCGCGGGCGTGGCGATGATCGCCAGCGTCGCATCGAGCGGGAAGCTCTCCTGCGGCGCGCCGTAGTCGAGCAGCGTCACGGTGTGGACGCCCGCGGTGAACGTCCGGGTGATCGTCACGCTCCCGCGCGCGCCCTTGAGCTCCTCGCCGTCAATCTGCAGCACCGGCTCCTTGAGCGACTTCGCGCCGAAGGGCAGCAGCGTGAGCGTGTACTGCCCGGCCGCGGAGACGTTCCAGTCGAAGTGCGCGCCATCCTCGGCGATCGCCACCTTGCAGGTGCGGGCATCGGAGATGGTCTCCCCGTCCCCGCAGACGGCCGGGTTGGCCGGGGGCTTGGCGGGGGCCTCACCGGCGGCGACCGCCGCGGCGGGCGCATCCGTCTGCGCGATCGCGAAGGTGTAATCGAACCCGCCCTTCACCTTGAACCCGGTGCTGTCCTTGACGGACACCGTGTACGCGCCGGGCTCGAGCTTGCGGCGGACGCTGGCTGCGCGGCCGGAGCCGCCCTCGGCGTGAGCCACCTCATTGCCGGCCGAGTCCTCGAGCGTGAGCTCCGGATCGAGCGGGAACTTCTTCCCCGCGGGCGGGGTGGCGGTGAGCTCGTACTCACCCGCGGTGGTCACGGTCCACTTGTACCGGTTGGTGCTGCCGCCGCCCACGTTATCCTGGCAGGTGGCCACGGCGCCGGAGACAGTGGAGGGGCAGCTGGCCAGACCGCCCTTGGTGCTGATGGATGGGCCGAAGATCATCAGCGGGATGGCGGCCAGGGTCGCCACGCCGCCGGCGATGAAGCCGATCTTCCGGGTCTTCGCGGTGGCGGCGAGCAGCCCATCCCGCCCCTTGGACGAGAACATCATCGAGCGCCACCCCGGCTTGCCGATCACGCCCTTGTCGATCTTCCCGAGCGCGAAGAGCTTCCCCTCCACCGGGACGATCTTCTCGATCGCCTCGAACGCCACGGTGCTCTCGCCGCTGGGCAGCCGCGGCGTGCGCAGGCGCAGCTCGCCGAACTTCAGCTCGCCAGGGAGCGTGAGCCCGAGCTTCACCTTCTCCTCGAACTTCTTCTTCAGGTTGTCGAAGTCACCGCCCTGGCTGGCGTCCACGGGGATCGCCCCGCTGCCGTCGTCCAGGCTGAAGACCAGCCCCTTCTTCAGGGTCTCCACGGTCTCCTTCTTCTTCTCCGTCTTCGTCCCGTCCTGGGTCAGCTCGGTCTTCTCGCCGTGCCGGATCACCTCCACCTCGTAATAGAGGCAGGGCGTCTGCGAGCAGGGAGAGAGCAGCGGCGCAGGCGCCACCACGTTGCCCTCGGTGGAGATCAGCCCCTTGGGATCCGAGGACGTGGGGTCCTGCTTCAGCTCGCCCGTCTTCTTGAAGGGGGCCGCGAGGATCCGCTTGGCCTTGAGGTGTTGAAACAGACCGACGCCCAGCCCGGCCAGGCCAAGCAGGAGAACGATGAAACCCATGGAGAACTCCGATTTGGGGTGTTTGGGCGGCGCGGGAGTGGCCGCTGTAGGTGTGACACGACCCCAGCCTCTGCTGTGCAGACGAAAGGAAGACCCGGGATTTTGCGTGGCTAGGCGCCGCGGCGGGCGCGCGGCTGCTGCCCGTAGGTCCTGAACTTCTCCAGCACCCGTGCCATCTCCTGCTCGTCCAGCACGTGCACAGGCCCCACCTGGAGCGCGCGCCAGTACTGCTCGGACAGCGCCTCCACCTCGATCGCCAGCGCCAGCGCCGAAGCCAGGCTGCCGCCCACGGCCAGCATGCCGTGGTTGGCGAGCAGACACGCGGTCCGGTCCTTCAGGGCCTCCAGGGCGCTCGCGGAGAGCTCCTCGGTCCCGAAGGTGGCGTAGCGGGCGCAGCGGATGGTGCTGCCGCCGGCCTTCGCCACCATGTAGTGGACGGCGGGGATCTCCCGCCGCGCGCACGCCAGCGAGGTCGCGAAGCGGGAGTGCACGTGGACCACCGCCGCCACGTCCTCGCGCGTCTGGTACAGGTCCCGGTGGATCCGCCACTCCGAGGAGGGCGCCCGCTGCTGCCCGGCCGCGGTGCCGTCCATCCGGACCTCCACCAGGTCGTCAATGCGCATGCCTTCGTAGGGCAGCCCGGTGGGGGTGATGAGGAAGCGGTCCTCGGCGCGGACGCTGACGTTGCCGCTGGTCCCCTGGTTCAGCCCCAGCGGGTTGAGCCGCTGCGCCACCTCCAGCAGCTCGCGCCGCTCGGCCCAGAACCTCACGCGCGCTCCGGGAAGAGACGGAGCAGCCCCACTTCATTGGCGTCGCAGACGCCGCGCTCCGTGACGAGCTTGCTCACGTAGGCCGCTGGCGTGACGTCGAACGCGGGGTTCGCCGCCTGCGCGCCCTCCGGGGTGAGCCGCACCGTGGCCCAGCGCCCGCTGCTCCAGCCGGAGACGTGCGTCACCTCCGCCGGATCCCGCTCCTCGATGGGGATCTCCTTCACCCCGTCCCGGACGCTCCAGTCGATGGAGGAGGACGGCAGCGCCACGTAGAACGGCACGTCGTTGGCGCGCGCGGCGAGCGCCTTCAGGTACGTGCCGATCTTGTTGCAGACATCGCCGATGCGGGTGGTGCGGTCGCTGCCGACGATGCACAGGTCCACCTGCCCGCGCTGCAGCAGGTGTCCCCCGGCGTTGTCCGCGATCACCGTGAAGGGGACCCCCTCCTGCTGCAGCTCCCAGGCGGTGAGCGCCGAGCCCTGGTTGCGCGGCCGCGTCTCGTCCACCCAGACGTGGAGCGGCACCCCCGCCCGGTGCGCCACGTAGATGGGCGCCAGCGCGGTGCCCCAGTCGATCGTCGCCAGCCAGCCGGCGTTGCAGTGGGTGAGCACGTTCACCGGGCGGCCCGCGCGCGCGTGCACCGCCTGGATGAGCGAGGCCCCGTGCGCGCCGATGGCGCGACACTGGCTCACGTCCGCCTCGGCGAGCAGGCCCGCCTTCTTCCAGGCCGCGGCGGCGCGGTCCGCGCGGGGCAGCGGCCGCACCTCCCCCATCACCTCCTCCAGCGCCCAGCGGAGGTTGACGGCGGTGGGCCGGGTACCGGCGAGCTGGTGGAAGGCGCGCTCCAGGGCCCCATCCGAGCCATCCGCCTTGAGCGCCAGGGCCAGCCCGTAGGCCCCGGTGACGCCGATCAGCGGCGCGCCGCGGACCCACATCTCCCGGATGGCGACGGCGGCCTCTTCGCAAGTGCGCAGGGTGGCGGTGACCAGCTCGTGGGGGAGCCTGCGCTGGTCGATCACCTCGACCGAGGCGCCGTCCGCTCCCTCCACCAGCGTCCGCCGCTGTGCGCCCTGCACGTTCATGGGAGGCTCAATAACAAAGCCTTTGGCCGCGGCCGAACATTCTTGGCCTAGGGTTGGGAAGCCCATGCACGGCGCGCACGACTTCTTGCAGGCCCTGGCCGTGGTGCTCTGCGTGGCCGCGGTCACCACGGTGGTGTTCCAGCGGCTGCGCCAGCCCGTGGTGCTCGGCTACATCCTGGCCGGGCTGATCATCGGCCCGCACGTCCCCATCCCGCTCGTGGCCAACACGGCCGTCGTCCAGACGCTCTCAGAGGTCGGCGTGATCCTGCTGATGTTCTCGCTGGGGCTGGAGTTCAGCCTGCGCAAGCTGATCCAGCTCGGCCCCACGGCGGGGGTGACGGCGATCATCCAGTGCGGCCTCATGCTCTGGCTCGGCTTCGTGGTGGGGCGCGCGTTCGGCTGGACCTCGCTGGAGAGCGTCTTCTGCGGCGCGCTGATCGCCATCTCCAGCACCACCATCATCGCCAAGGCGTTCGACGAGCAGAAGGTCCGCGGCCGCCTGCGCGAGGTGGTGGTGGGCGTGCTGATCGTCGAGGACCTGATCGCGATCCTCCTGATGGCGGCGCTCACCGCCATCTCCACGGGCGCGGGGCTCTCCGCGGGCGCGCTCGCCCTCACGCTGGGCAAGCTGGCGGGCTTCCTGCTCGGCCTGGTGGTCTTCGGCCTGCTGCTGATCCCGCGCATGGTGCGCTACATCGTCCGGCTCAAGCGCAAGGAGACGACGCTGGTGGCCAGCGTGGGGATCTGCTTCGCGGTGTCCCTGCTCGCGCTGGAGTTCGGCTACTCGGTGGCGCTCGGCGCCTTCCTCGCCGGCTCGCTGGTGGCGGAGTCCGGCGAGGCCAAGGAGGTGGAGCACGTCGTCGAGCCGGTGCGGGACGTCTTCGCGGCCATCTTCTTCGTCTCGGTGGGGATGCTGATCGATCCCGCGCTCGTGCTGGAGAACTGGGTGGCGATCGCGGTGCTGACCGTGGTGGTGATCCTCGGCAAGGTGGTGGGCGTCTCGCTCGGCGCCTTTCTCACCGGCAACGGGACCCGCACCTCGGTCCAGACCGGGATGAGCCTGGCGCAGATCGGCGAGTTCTCCTTCATCATCGCCGGGCTCGGCCTGTCGCTCGGCGCCTCCCGCCCCTTCCTCTACCCGGTCGCGGTGGCCGTCTCGGCGGTCACCACCCTCACCACGCCCTGGCTGATCCGCGCCTCCGGGCCGGTGGCCAGCTTCGTCGACCGCAAGCTGCCGCGCCCGCTGCAGACGTTCGTGACGCTCTACGGCAGCTGGATTGAGAACCTGCGCAGCCCGCAGCGCCTCAAGACGCCGGGGGCGAGCATCCGCCGGATGGTGCGCCTGCTGGTGGGGGACGCGGCCCTCCTGGTGGCCGTCTTCATCGGGGCCTCCATCGCCTTCCGCAAGGCGGTGGTGCCGCTCGAGGAGCGACTGGGGATCAGCGAGACGCTGGCCCGGGCGCTGATCGTGGGCGCCGCGCTGGCGCTGGCGGTGCCCTTCTGCGTGGGGATCATCTCCCTGGCGCGCCAGCTGGGGGTGGCGCTCGCCGAGCAGGCGCTGCCGGCCAGCCCGAACGGGAAGGTGGATCTGGCGGCCGCGCCCCGGCGCGCGCTGGTGGTGACGCTCCAGCTGGGCTGCGTGCTGATCGTGGGCGTGCCCATGGTGGCGGTGACCCAGCCCTTCCTGCCGGGTTTTCAAGGCGCGCTCCTGCTCGCCGCGCTGCTCGCCGCGCTGGGGCTGGGGTTCTGGCGCAGCGCCACCAACCTCCAGGGCCATGTCCGGGCGGGCGCCCAGGCGATCGTGGAGGCGCTCTCCGCCCAGACCCGCTCCGGCCCCCAGGGTCAGGAGGACGGGCTGGCGGAGCTGCACGCGGTGCTGCCCGGCATCGGCGAGCCGGTGTCCTTCCGCGTGCCCCGGGCGAGCCCGGGGGTGGGCAAGACGCTCGCCGAGCTGAACCTCCGCGGCCTCACCGGCGCCACCGTGCTGGCGCTGCGCCGCAAGGACCAGGGCGTGCTCGTCCCCACCGCCCAGGAGACCCTGCAGCCGGATGACGTGCTGGCGCTCGCCGGGACCCATGAAGCGATCCGCGCCGCCAAGGCGCTGCTCGAAGGTCAGCGCGAGGGAGAGGGCGAGCCCGCGGCGCCCTGAGCGGGACTCACCACGAGCCGCTCCACCCCCGTGGCAACGTTCCGCGTCCCCTCCTGGGCGAAGCTCACCCGCACCACCGTGCCCTCGCGCAGGGGCGCGTGGCGGACGAAGCGCAGCTCGCTGGTGTCGAAGGGGATCACCGCCAGATCTTCCCCCTGCACGTAGAGCGTCCGCGCCTTGCGCTGCACCACCGGCCCCGTCAGCTGAGAGATCGTCGAGATGTTCCGGGCTCTGGCCCAGTCCGCCTCGGTGTCAGAGCGCAGCCCCGAGTTGATCTGGTTGGCGCCACCCGTCCCCTGGTAGCGCCCCGTCCGCTCCCCCTCCTGCTCGCCAGCGCCCGCGTCGTCCCGCGGCTTGGCGAACGCGCCCGGCACCGCCAGCCCCACAACACAGATGATTCCCAGGATTCGTCTCATGATCCCCTCCCGGGCTGTAGGGTAGGGACCCTGTCTCGAGAATCATCGGGGAGAGCCACCATGCCCACCGATCTCTGCCCGTGCGGCTCCCAGGCGCGCTACCGCACCTGCTGCGCCCCGCTCCACCGCGGCGAGCGCGAGCCGCAGGACGCGCCCAGCCTGATGAGGGCCCGCTTCGCCGCGTTCGACCGCAAGGAGCTCGACTTCCTGCTGCGCACCCTGCACCCCTCCCACCCGGACGCGCGCCGCTCGCCGGCGGAGGTGCTGCTGGAGCTGCGCGCCTCCGCGCAGCGCTACCGCTACGTGCGGCTCCAGGTCCTCGGCTCGGACGGCCCGGACGCGCACGGCGTGGCGCGGGTGCTCTTTTGCGCCGAGCTCTTCGACAAGGGCAAGGACCGGTCCTTCATGGAGCTCTCCGAGTTCGAGCGCTCGGAGGGCCACTGGCGCTACGCCCGCGGGGAGGCGATCCCCGTCAGCGACCTTCCTTCGCCCCCGCCGGCGGACATCGCCGCGTTCGAGGCGCTGCTCCAGCCCTGACCGCCTCTTGTTGACATCCGACAAGAGCGCGGCGCAGGCTCCGCTCCTGTCGACTGTCGAGAGGAAGCCATGGGCTCATCGAAGCAGGAGCTGCTGCAGGGGACGCTGGATCTGCTGATCTTGAAGACGCTCGCCGCCGGCCCGGAGCACGGCTGGGGCGTGGCGCAGCGGATCCAGGACCGCTCGCGGAACGTGCTGGAGGTGAACCAGGGCTCGCTCTACCCCGCCCTCCACCGGCTCGAGGAGCAGGGCTTCATCGCCTCGGACTGGGGCGTCTCGGACAACAACCGGAAGGCGAAGTTCTACCGGCTCACCGCCACCGGCAAGAAGCAGCTCGGCCGCGAGGCGGCGTCCTGGGGGCAGTTCTCGGCCGCGGTGCAGCTCGTCCTGCAGGGGGGGTGACTTATGGCCCTGTCCTTCTTGCGAAAGCTGCTGCGCCGCCGCGCGTTCGAGGCGGAGCTCGACCAGGAGCTCCAGCTGCACCTGGAGCTGGAGACGGAGCGGAACATGAAGAAGGGCATGGACGAAGCCGCGGCCCGCGCCCGGGCGCGCGCGGACTTCGGCGGGGTGGAGCGCTTCAAGGACGAGGTGCGGGACGCGCGCGGCCTCACCGCGCTGGATGACGTGGCGCGGGACGTCCGCTTCGCGCTGCGCACGCTGCGCAAGAGCCCCGGGTTCGTGGTGGTGGCGGTGCTCTGCTTGAGCCTGGGGATCGGCGCCAACGCGGCGCTCTTCAGCGTCCTCAACGCGGTGCTGCTGCGCCCCCTGCCCTACGCCCAGCCGGAGCGGCTGGTCCGCGTCTTCGAGACCCAGCCCGCCCGCGGCCCCAACTGGACCGGCTCGGTCTCCTGGCCCAACTTCGTGGACTTCCGCGAGCAGGCGAAGTCCTTCGAGCACCTGGTGGCCTATCAGGTGGCGGGGATGAACCTGAGCGGACAAGCGGGCCCGTCCCAGCGCGTCCGCGCCAGCTTCGCCACCGAGGGGTTCTTCGAGGCGCTGCGCCCGCGGTTGCTCCTGGGACGCCCCTTCACGCCCGAGGAGCACGTCCGCGGCAAGGAGCACGTGGCCATCCTCTCCGAGCGCGCCTGGGAGGAGCGCTTTGGGCGCAACCCCGCGGTGCTCGGCAAGACGCTGACCCTGGACGGGAGCCCATACGAGATCGTGGGCGTGGCGGCGGACGCCTTCCGCTTCCCGCCGCAGGGAGATCGCTCGGACCTCTTCGCGCCCTACGTCCCGCAGCCGCGCCAGGAGACCGCCCGGGGATCGCACTACCTCTTCGTGCTGGGCCAGCTCGGGGCGGGCGCCACGCTCGAGAGCGCCAACGCGGAGCTGAAGCAGATCGCCGCGCGGCTGGCGGAGGCCTACCCGCAGCAGCAGGGCGGCCGCAGCGCCTCCGTGGCCTCCTTCACCGAGGTCCTGGTGGGCTTCTTCCGCCCTGCCCTGCTGCTGCTGCTGGGCGCGGTGGCGCTGGTCCTGCTCATCGCCTGCGCGAACGTGGCCAACCTGCTGCTCGCCCGCGGCGCCGCGCGCCGGCAGGAGGTGGCGCTGCGGCTCGCGCTGGGCGCCAGCCGGGCGCGGATCGTGGGGCAGCTGTTGGTGGAGAGCCTGATCCTCGCGCTGGGCGGCGCCGCGCTGGGCGTGCTGATCGCCCAGTGGGGGCTCGCCGCGCTCAAGCCGTTGGCGCAGCGCGCGCTGCCCATGGTGGAGACCCTGTCGCTGGATCTGCGCGTGCTCGCCTTCCTCGCCGGCATCTCGCTGATCAGCGCGGTGCTCTTCGGCTGGGTGCCCGCGCTCCAGGCCACGCGGCTGGATCTGCGGGCTGGGATGAGCGAGGCAACGCGCGCCACCGGCAGCGGCTCCGCCCGCAGGTTCCGCAGCGCGCTGGTGGTGAGCGAGCTGGCCCTCTCCCTGGTCCTGCTGGTGGGCGCCGGGCTGCTCCTGCGCGGCTTCTCGGAGCTGATCGCCACCCCTTCGGGGATGGAGCCCTCCGGCGTCCTCACCGCGCGGCTCTCCGTCCCACCCGCGAAGTTCGCGGAGCGGCCGATCTCCTCCGAGCTGCTCTTTCCTTCGCTCGAGCGCGCCCGCGCCCTGCCGGGCGTCACGCACGCCGGCGCCATCTCCCTGCTGCCGATCCAGGCGGCGTGGGTGAACGGCGACTACGCGCTGGAGGGCGCCCCCAAGCCCGAGCCCGGGAAGGAGCCCCAGGCCGAGTACCGCGTCAGCACCCCGGGCGTGTTCAAGGCGCTGGGGATCCCCCTGCTCGCCGGACGGGAGTTCACCGAGCAGGACGGCGAGGAGGGCTCGCTGGGGATCCTCGTCAACCGCGCGCTGGAGAAGGAGGCCTTCCACGGCGAGAGCGCGGTGGGCAAGCGGCTGCTGCTGGACGGGACGCCGATCCCGATCCTCGGTGTCGTCGGTGACGTCCGCCAGGCAGGCCTGGATCGCGCGCCGATGCCGGAGATCCACGTGCCCTACCGCTGGAAGGAGGTGGCGGCGTGGACCACGGACATGACGCTGGTGGTGAAGACGCCGCTGCCGCCCCTGTCGCTCGCGCCCAGCCTGCGCGAGGCGGTGGCCAGCGTGGATCCGCAGCAGCCGCTGTATGACGTGCTCACGCTCGAGGAGGTGATCGTCCGCTCCACCTCGAACCGGCGGCTCAATTTGATCCTGCTCGGGAGCTTCGCCGCCATCGCCCTGCTGCTCTCGGCGGCGGGGCTGTACGGCGTGCTGGCCTACCTCGTGGCCCAGCGCACCCAGGAGATCGGCGTGCGGATGGCGCTCGGCGCGCAAGCCACGGATGTGATCCGGATGGTGATGAAGGAGGGCGGACGGCTGGCGGCGCTGGGGATCGCCCTGGGGCTCGCGGGCGCCCTGGCGCTGGGGCGCTTGATCGAGAGCCTGCTCTTCTCCGTCAGCGTGAGAGATCCCGCCACGCTCGCCGTCGTCCCCGCGGTGCTCGCGGCGGTGGCGCTCGTGGCCTGCTACCTGCCGGCGCGCCGCGCGGCGCGGGTGGACCCGGTGCTGGCGATCAAGGCGGATTAGGGCGCAGGGCACGCGCCGGGGCGGACACTCGCGCCGTTGGTGTCCTAAAGGCTGTTGAGGGCAACGAGCCCGCCACAGCGGCCCGTTGGTCTGAGGCGGCGTTCCGTCCGCTTGTGAAAGCATCCTGCCCCGCCCCTTGTCGCCCCGGCGGGGCGCGCCCACCTTGGTCCCGGTCGCTTTTGGGGCGGGGACGGGAGGCGGGATGCTGCGACGAGCTCTGTGGACGGTGGCGTTGCTGTGCACGGCGGGGTGCTTCCCCGCGCACCACGTGGTGAGGGACGGCTCCGAGTACGTGGGGCTGGAGCCCGCGAGCAGCCCCGAGGAGTGGTCCGGCTACGCCGCGGCGAACGCGAAGGCCGAGCCCGCGCCGAGCGCGCCGCCCCTGGCCCAGGCGCCGGCGGCCGAGAAGCCGGCCGTGGCGAAGAAGCCGGCCGCCGCCAAGAAGGCGGCCGAGCCCTCCTCCGGCAACGCCTTCGTGGACGCGCTGCACTCGGCGATGAAGGCCCCGGAGCCCGAGGAGGGCACCGGCGGATCGGGTGAGGCCGGCGAGGCCCCCGCGGACGACGAGCCCGCCATCGACGACGACGGCGCGCCGTAAGTTCGACCCGCGGCACACCTCGTTCGATCCGCGACGAAAGCGCGCCCGCTCGGCGGCGCCGCCAAGTTGCCGTCTCTCTCCAGCGTCGCTATTTCGCGCTCACACGACTCGCGGGGCTTGGGGAGGGAGTGGGCCATGGGGGGGTTTGGGGGGGCGGCCCGTGCTGCCGCGAGTGCTGCGCGCGGAGGAGTACGAGCGGCTCCTGCGCGAGCAGGCGGAGCGGCTCGCCCGGGAGGCGCTCGAGCGCAAGGCGCCGCGCGCCCGTCCCGCCCTCCCCACCAATCAGCTGATCAGCCAGTGGGGTCAGCAGCTCTTCGGCGAGGTGCTGCGCGAGCACCCCCGCAGCGAGCCCGGCGAAGGGCCCACCATCCCCGCCTCGCGGTTGCTTCGGGGCATCATCCGGTAGTCGCTACTTCAAGAGCGCGTGCGGGTTCGCGCCGAACGGCTGGGTGGTGACGCCTGCCGCGGCCGCCAGGTAGGCCCAGAAGCCTGGCGCCTTCGGCGTGCCCGTGGGCATGCGGACGTTGGCGTCCACGTTCCCGGTGGACCCGGTCTTCACGTGCTTGCCGAAGACGGTGGCGCTGATGCACGCCGCGTGGTCAGAGTTGGGGAGGCTGCGCGCGAAGTCGCCGATGATCGCCGTGGTGATGTTGTAGCCAGCGAGCGCGAGGTTGCGCTGCAGGAAGGTCGAGAGCGCGGGGAGGATTCGATCCGTCATCCGCTGCCGGGCCACCGCGCCGGACGAGTCGGTGTGGGTGTCCCAGCCGCTGTTGTCGAAGGCGATCACCACCTTGGTGCCGAGCTTGATCATCACCTCCGCCGCGTACATCTGCGTGGCGAAGGCGTTGACCGCGGTGGCGGTGGCGGCCAGCCCGTAGGCGGTGGCGATCGGCCCGGTGTCCAGCGGGGAGCTGGTCTGCCCGAGCACGTTGATCGCGGTGTCGTACGCCTCCTTTCCGGGCTGCATGGAGAGCGCGTTCTGCGCCAGCTCGTAGCCGGACATGGTGCGGGCGGCGGTGAGCGCGGCCTTCGCCTGGCCCCGGGAGAGACCGGCGCTGGCGCGCGCGCCGAACAGCTCCAGCGTGGGCGAGAGATCGCTGATCCGCTGCAGGGAGATCCCACCCTCCTCCGGCCTGGGGCCCGGGGGCAGGGTCGCCCCGAGCGCGGCGCAGGCCAGCCTGGAGCCCGAACCTCCCATGGCGTTGGCGAGCACCAGCGCGAAGTTGCGGCTGTTGGCGGTGGTCCAGCTCGCCAGCTTCGCGGGGCTGTGGCTGGAGATCCCGTGGTTGACGCCGATCTGCGCCATGTTCTGCAGCGCCACCGCCGGCAGCGTGCCGAAGGTGGGCTTGTCCACGTAGAGGTTGTTGCCGAGCGAGAGGATGTTCCCGTCCGAGCAGGAGAACGTCCCCGCCGGGGAGAAGGACTTCGGGCTGCCGAAGAGGGCGTTGTACCCGCCGTTGAGGAAGACGATCACCACCGCGCTCTTGTCCGCAGCCTGCGCCAGCGCGGTGGAGCCAAAACGGCCAGGACCGGCGAGGGCGGCCGCACCCGCGGCGGCGCCGGCGCCCTTGAGCAGCTCACGTCGAGAGAAGTTCTTCATGGGTCGAAGGTCCTTGGCGCTACTCGGTGAGGAAGCCCAGCGAGACGAGCACCGAGGCGCAGGTGGCGGCCCAGCGCGCCTTCGGGGTGCCGGCGTTCTCCGCGGAGGTCGCGAAGGAGACGCAGGCGGTGGTCTCCGCCGGCGAGGGGATGCGGCTCCAGAACGCGGTCTGGAAGGCCTTGCACTCCACCTGGGCGGTGTCGGTGGCCGGCGCCACCGTGTACTTGGCGTTGCTGCCCAAATACGCGTCGCACCCCTGCGCCGCGGCGGTGAGCGCCCGGTAGAGGCTGACCGCGCTCAGCTCCGGCTCGACGAACCAGAACGCCGGGGGATCGTCGAACGTGGCGCCCTGCCCGCTGATCTGCGACGGCGTCACCCCGAGCACGCGGGCGTACTCGGTGACCAGCGCCTTGTACGGCTTGAAGCGGAGCCGGTCGTTCCCGGCGGGCACGTTGACGCGCGTGGCGGAGAGCGGCCGGCCGCCGAAGCCGGTGTAGACGGCGGCCCCATTGCAGCCCATGGCGGCGGAGACGGACGAGGCGTTCGTGGTCCGCGCCGCGGCCGCCACGGTGGTCAGGCTGTTCACGTCCTGCCCGCTCGCGGCGCCGGTGAAGGCCAACGTCCCGCCCGAGGCGCCGTTCTCGTTGAAGATCCAGGTGAAGGTCTGGCTGGTGCCGCCCAGGATGGTGACCGCCGTTGGGGCGCTGGAGCTGGTGGCGGCCACGCCGCCGGTGGCGACGACGGTGGGGCGCAGCGGCACCGGCAGCACGCTCTTCGCCGCCGCCTGGCCGCTGTTGGTCACCGTCATGGAGAGGCTCACCACCGCGCCGCGGTTGAGCGTGGCCGGTAGCGTGAAGGTGGTGATCGCCAGCGCGGCCGGGGCCTGCACCTGCGCGGCGAGCGACGCCACCGGCGCGGAGGCCACCGCCCCGCCGCCCACCGGGTTGGTCCCGGTCGCCTTGGCGGAGACCGTGAGCGTGCCGGGCGCCGTGCCGGACTCCTTGAGCGAAAAGGTGAAGGTGGCGCTCGCCCCGGCCGCGAGCGGCGCGGCGGCGGGCGAGGTCACCACCGTGGCGGCCGCGCCGGCGCTGCCGGTCGGCGTCAGCGCCGGGAGCACGCCGGTCAGGGCCGAGCCGCCGGTGTTCTTCACGGCCACCGCCACGTCGAAGCTCTGCCCGCGGGAGAGCTTCGCCGGCAGAGAGACGGAGGTGACCGCCAGCGCGGCCGCCCCCACCACGCGCGCCAGGTTGGACTCGGTGGGGTTGGCGGCGATCGTCGCCCCCCCCACCGCGCTGACGCCGCGCGCGCCAGCCAGGAAGGTGAGGTTGCCGGGGCCGGTCCCGCTCTCGGTGTACGCGTAGCTGAAGGTCACCGTGGCGCCGGGCGCCACGTCCTGCGGCGCGGGCGCGGAGGCGGTGGTGGCGCTCGCGCCGTCCGTGGCGTTGAGCGTGGGCGGGTACGGATCCGGCAGCACGCCCAGCACCGCCACGCCGCCGTTGTTGCGCACCTTGAGGGTGAGGGTGAAGGACTGGCCCGGGTTGAGCGTAGCGGGGAGGCTGGCCTCGGTCACCTCGAGCGCGGACGGGGCGAGCACCTGCGCCACGTTGGACTTCACGCCGGCGATGGTGAGCTCCGCGCCGCTGTTGGCGTCCGTCCCCTTGGCGCCCCCGGTGAGCGTGAAGCTGCCGGTCCCGCTCACCGTGTAGCTGAACGTGAAGGCGGCGCTGGCGCCCCCGGGGAGATCCACCGGCGCCGGGGCCGACGTGGAGGTGGCGGACGCCGTGCCGCTGGCGGTGGTCACCACCGGGAGCGCCGGATCCGGCCGCACACCCCGGGCGAGCGCGCTGCCGGTGTTCTTCACCACCAGGGTGGCCACCACCGTCTGGCCCGTGGAGGACATGGCGGGGACCGAGAGCGTGGCGGAGAGCGCCGCCGGCGTGTCCACGTCCACCGCGAGCGAGCGGGTGGGCTCCGAGGTGAGCGGCGCGCCGCTGCGGGCGTCCTTCCCCGCCGCGGAGGCGGAGAAGACGAGCGCGCCCGGAGAGGTGGCGCGGTAGGTGAGCTCGAAGGTGGCGGAGGCGCCCGGCTGCAGCGTGGCGGAGGCCGGCACCGCGCCGGAGAGCCGCGCCGCGCCGGCGCTGCCCGCGAAGGAGACGTCCACCGGGGTGACCTCGTTGGCCACGCTCTGGCCCCCGTTGGTGATCACCACCTGGACGGGGAACGCCGCGCCCACGTTCGCCGTGGCGGGCACGCGCACCTCGTCCACCTCGAGGAGGGCGGCGCCCTGGACGCTCACGTTCACCGGGAGCGGACCAGCGGAGAGCGCCTCGTGGGTGAGCGCGTCCTCGCCGTCCACGGCGACCTTGAGCTCGAGCGCGCCGGGGTCGGTGGCCTCGTAGACGTAGGTGAAGCTGACCGTGGCGCCCGGCTCCACGTCCAGCACCGCGGGGCTCGGCGCGACCATCAGCGCCAGGTGGCCGGCGCCCAGCTGCTCCGGGGTCAGCGGCGCCACCGTGGAGGCGCGCGTCTGGCCCGTGTTCTGGACCTGGAGCTTGAGCAACAGCTGCTGGCCCACGCTGGCGATCTCCGGCTCGGCCCAGGCGCTGAGCTTGAGCTGCGCGGGGCCGGGCGGCACCACCACGACGGGGTCGTCCCCGCCGTCCGCGCCGGGACCCGGCTCCTCACCGGAAGGAGGCTGGGTGCGGTTGCAGGCCAGCAGGCTCAGGCTCGCCGCGAGCAAGGCGTAGGACGAGAGGCGGTTCATGGAGTTCGTCCTCACTGGCAGTAGGTGGAGTGCTTGGCGATCGCCGCCAGGGCGGACTGCATCTTCCCGGTGGAGGCGAAGGCGGCCATGCAGGCGTCGAAGACCGGGCCTTCGCACTGGTACTCGCCACGCCCGTAGAGGAACTCCGTGGCGAGGCGGCAGCTCTGGAAGTTGAAGTCCACCGAGTTGACCATCTTGGTGATCAGGTCCCGCTCACTGGCGATGGACTGCCCGCCGAGCAGCACCTGCGGCGCCTGGATCGCCCCCGGCCCCTTGCGGGGCAGCAGGCGGGAGATGAGATCCAGGCCGAACACGTTGTCGAAGTGGCACTGCGCGCAGGGCTGCTGGGCGCGGTCCGTGGCGGTGGTGCCGTCCGTGTTGAGCGCGGCCACCAGCTCCACGCCGAGCACGTTGTTGATGATCTGGTACGCGGTGACGATCCGGTACCCCTCTTTCTCGTTGCCGGCGTAGCGGGACATCCACTGCGGGCTGGTGAAGTAGCCGATGCCGTTCGGGTCCGCCTGGATGTCCGCGGCGCTCCCCGGCACCGCCGGGTCGATCGGCTTGACCGAGTAGTTGCCGATGAACATCTGCTTCCAGGGCAGCCCCTCCATGAGGATCTTCCGCGCCATCCAGTAGGTGGCGTCCTCGGACGGGGTGAGCCCGCGCGTGGGGTTGAACTTGGCGTTGATGAAGTTGGCGAACGCGTCGATGAAGCGCTGATCCGCGAGGATCGCGTCCACCTGGGTCTGCGGATCCGCCGCGGCGATCAACGCCGCGCTCGGGGTCACGCCCATCATGTTGATGGAGAGCCGCGTGGCGCACCGCTTCCGGGACTCCGGCGTCGCCTGCGCCAGCGCCGCGCTGCCCAGCAGCAGGACGCACAGCCCGAGCACCGTTCCAGACCCTCGTCTCATGAAGGCACCTTTCAATCCGTGACCGCGCACCGCCCGTCAGCACCCGGCGTGCCACGGCCTTTTCAGAGGCGGATCCGCTCGGAAGCGGAGCGCCGCCTCACCACCTGTCTCTTGGGCCCCGTCGCAGCGAAGAGACAGTCAAGAGGAGCGCGAGCAGCCAGAGCCACCGCGACGCCGGCCCGGCCGCGGACGCGCAGCCGCTCACGTCCGCCAGCTCCCCCACCGGGTGCGCCTGGCCAAACTGGACTTTGAGCTGCACGGCGTCAGCGGTGGCGATGTTGCCCGCGCGGTCCGTGGCCCGGGCGGTGACGGTGTGCAGCCCCTGCAGCCCCGCGGGGAGATCCCAAGTCGCCAGCCATGGCGCCTGGGCCGCGCTCGCCACCACCTCGCCGTCCACCAGGAAGGCGACCTCCGCGAGCCCGATGTCGTCCTGCGCCTCGGCCGAGAACTCCACCACGTCCGACTGGCCCAGCGGCGTGCCCGCCGTGAACCGCACCGTGGGGGCGGTGGCGTCCACCCGGAAGGTGGCGGTGCCTCGCACGCCGCGCGCCACCGCGTTGAGCGTGAAGGGGCCGCCCGGCTCCGCGCGCGCCCGCAGCACGCCGGGCAGCTCGAAGCTCCCGGCCGCGCCGGAGTACCACTCCACGTCCAGGGCCTCCGGAAACGCCAGGCCGAATTGGTCCAAGCCCTGCGCCAGGAAGACGCCCGTCCCTTGCGGTTGCAGCACCGCGTCCGCGGGGCTCACCTCCACCACCGAGAGCGTGGGCGCCACCAGCACGTCCACCTCGCCCGTCACCGAGAGGCCGCTCGGGTTCTGCGCCACCACCGCCAGCGTGTACTGCCCCGCCTGGCGGAAGGTGGCCACCGTGGCGCGCGCCGCGCCCGAGCCGTTCTCGCTGAAGGTGGCGTCTTGCGGCCCCTCCACCGTGCTCCAGCGGTAGGTGAGCGCCAGCGGGCCCGCGTCGTCCTCCGCCGTCGCCCGCAGCGCGGTGGAGAGCCCGCGCACCGTGGCCGGCGTGGCCTGCGGCGGCACGGTGAGGACGGGCCCCGCGCCATTGCGGACCGAGAGCGTGGCGGTGGCGCTCAGGGCGCCGGCGGTGGCCTTCACCTCGAACGGCCCGCCGAGCTCCGGGCCGGCCGTAAACAACCCGGTGGCGGAGAGCGTCCCGCCGCCGCTGGCCGTCCAGCCGAACGCCGGCTGCGGCGCGAGCGCGAGGCCGAACTGGTCCAGCGCGCGCGCGGTGAACTGCAGCGTCCGCCCCGGCGCCACCGTGGCGGCGGCGGGCGTGAGCGAGAGGCTGGTGCCCTGCGCCGGGACGGCGAGCGCCACGGCGCTGGTCTGGGTGAGCCCGGCCACGTCGGTGAGGGTGGCCGTGAAGGTGTAGGCGCCGGCGCGCTTGAGCGTGGCCACCGCGTTCTTCGCGCCGTTGGCGCCGTTGGGGGTGAACGTCACCGCGTCCGGACCCGTGGCGCTCCAGGTGTACTTGAGCTTCGCCTCGCCGCCGTCGTCCGCGCCCAGCACCTTGAGCGCCACCGTGCGGGACGTGAGCGCGCTCGCGCTCGCCGGCAGCGCCACCGTGGGCGGCTGGCCGGCGGCGAGCGTGATCGCGGTGCTCCCCGTCTTGCCGCCGGTGGTGGCGGAGACGGCGAAGCTGCCCACCGTGACGCCGGCCGTGAAGAGCCCGGTGGCGGAGAGGGTCCCGCCGCCGGTGACGGTCCAGGCGTAGGTGAAGGTCCCGGCCATGGGCTGGCCAAACTGATCCCTCGCCGAGGCGGAGAACTGCTGCGAGGCGCCCAGCGCGACCGTCGGCTTGTCCGGCAGCACCCGCACCGCGGAGAGCGTGGGGCTCACGACGACCGTCACCGCGCTGGTGACCTTGAGCCCCGCCGCGTCCTGGATGCTGGCGGTGAGCGTGTAGCTGCCGGCGCGGGTGAAGGTGGCGGTGCTCGCGCGAGCCTCGTGCGAGCCGTTGGGCGCGAAGGTGACCGCCGCCGGGCCCGCGGAGGACCAGGTGTACTTGAGCGCGGCCTCGCCACCGTCGTCCGCCCCCAGCACGGAGAGCTGGGTGCTCGTCCCCGCCACCGCGGCCGGCGTCGCCGCGGCGGCCGTGGCCACGGTGGGCGGCAGGTTGGCGGGGGTGACCGTGATCTCGATGTTGGTGAAGGCCTCGCGGTCGTTGGCGTTGCCGTCCGCGCCGTTGCAGGAGTTGCCCGCGCCGAAGAGCTTGTACGTGCCGGCCGTGGGCGGCGCCTTCACCGTGAAGTCGAACGCCGCCACGCCGGCCACGAACGGGGTGGGCGCCAGCTGGGTGATCTCCAGGCTCTTCACCTGTGTGGAGCCGGCGACCTCGCCGAACACCACCGCGGCGTTGTTGGCGCTGACGTTCAGGCCCGCGCGGACGCCCGGCCCACCCTGGATCTTGAAGCGGTAGGCGCTGGTGCTGCCCGCCACCACGGTGCGCGGCCCTTCGAAAGTCACCGTGGGCGCGGTGCCGGTGGTCGCCGCGTGGCACTGCACGCAGGTGAAGCCCTGGGCGCCCGAGTAGCCCGCCACGCCGCCGCCGTGCGCCAAGGCCGCGGTCGGCGCGAGCACGAGCAGCAGGACCAGCGAGGCAGATCGGCGCATCGGCCGCGGTCGGGTTGCAGCCGGGGTGCCATCTCCCAAGGCCCGTCCGGCGCCCGTTCTGGCGGCGCTAGCGCACACCTGCTCCAAATGGGTGCCGCAAAAAGGAGACAGCGCCGCGCCCAGGAGACACCCGCGGTGCCAGGGGGAACGGCTGGTAAGGTGCCGCCCCGTGCTCACCCTCCTGCTCCCGCTGCTCTGCGCGGCCGCCCCTGGCGAGGCCGTGGCAGTGGACCGGACGGCCGAGGTGGAGCAGGGCCGGGTGTTGATCCGGGACCTCCGCGAGGAGGAGGCGTTGGCGGTGCTGGAGCCGCTGACGAAGGACGTCACGCTCCCGCCCCGGCTGCGCGCCACCGCCTTCATCTACTCCGGGATCGCCCAGCTCAACCTGGCGCAGGACGCGGCGGCCAAGGCGCAGTTCGACCTCGCGCTGGAGCTGGACCCCGCCGCGTCCGTCCCCGCGTGGGTCTCCCGCAAGGTGCGCGCGGTCTTCGACGAGGTCCTCTCCGCGCGCCAGGCAGAGCAGAGGCGGCGCGAGCAGCTCTTGCGCGCGAGCGAGGAGGTGAAGGCCCAGCTCCCTCCCCCACCCCGCCGGACCCGCCTTACCCTGGCGCTCGCGGGCGGCGCGGTGGCCACGGCGATCGCCTCTGGCGCGCTCTTCCTGACGTGGCGCTCGGTCTACGCCCAGGGCCAGGCGGCCGAGAGCTTCCGCGAGAGCCAGCAGCTGCAGCAGCGCTCGGAGGTGCTCTGGTACGCCGCCGAGGCCTGCGCCGGAGTCTCCGTGGGGCTGGCGGCGGGCGCGGTGATCGCCTGGACCGTCACGCCCACGCCCGGCGGTGGCGCGGCGGCGGTGGTGACGGGCAGCTTCTGAGCTGAGCCCACCCCGTTCACCTCGAGCGTAGCGCCGCAGGCGCTGACCTGAAACTTGCCGCGCCCCGCTCAGCCCGAGCGAAGTCGAGGGCCCGCCGATCGTAGTCTCGCTCGTGGGGCCCTCGACTTCGCTCGGGCTGAGCGGACGGCCTCACGTTTCTTGCCCTGACTGATCCGCCCAACGGGCGGCGGCCTCACTACGCTCGGGGAGAACCGGTGGAGCTCGCCGGGCGGCAAGTTTCAGGTCAGCGCCGTAGGCGCGTAGTCGAGGGGCGGCAGGGTCCAGGGCTGACCCTACGGCAGCTTGAGCCGGAACACGCGCTCCTCATTCGGCGCGACCGTGGCGTAGACGCGCCGCTTCACCTTGAGCTCGCGGTTGACGACGAGCAGCTCGTGCCGCCCGGCGAAGATGTTGAGCACCTCGTAGGGGCCCTCGCCGAGCGGGCGCCCGTCGATCGTCACCTCCGAGTAGGGATCAATCCGGATGTGCAGGGTGCCGCGCGGCACGGTGATGCTCTGCTCGGCCTGGCCGGGCGCGAGCGCCACCTCGTAGTTGATCCCGTTCTCGCGGGAGATCAGCCGGACCCGGCCGTTGCGCGGCAGCACGCTCGTGGTGATCGGCGAGCGCCCGAGGTTCCGGCCGTTCACCCAGACGTCGCAGGCGGGCGTGCTCTCGATCCGCACCTTCCGCGAGAGCTTCCTGCGGTAGCGATCCAGCGCGCTCTCCCGGCGGGGCGGGGGCTCCTCGCGCTCGGGGGGGGTGACCGCGGCCGCGAGCTCCGGTTCCGGCTCCGGATCCGGCGCGCGGTTGAGCGGCTCCGCGCGGGCCTGCACCTCCGCCGCGCTCGGAGCGGGCACCGGCGCCGGGGCGGGCTTCGGCGCGGCGGGCGCGCGCGACTCCCACGGCCGCCAGAGCCCCACGCCGAGCGCCACCACCAGGGCCGCGCCCACGCCCAGCAGCGCCCAGGGGCGCGCGCGCGCAGCAGGCGCTGCCGCCGGTGCCGGGACGGGGAGATCCCGCGTGTGCATCGGCGCGGGGGGCGCGGCCGCGCTGGTGGCCTTCGCCCGGCCAGGGCCGAGATCTTTGACGAGCGCCGCGAGCTCCTCGCGGACGGCCGGCGCCTCCGCGCCGAGGAAGCCATTGAGCTCCGCCGCCATCGCCTCCGCGCTCGCGTAGCGCTCCGAGGCCACGGTTTGCAGCGCACGGTCCACGATGTGCAGGAGCGGCCGGGGGATATGGGGATCCACCTCGTCGAGCCGCCGGCGCTGCCCGGTCGCAACCGCCTGCATCAACTGGAGGTCCGGCATCTGGCCGGGGTACGGCAGCTCGCCGGAGAGCATCTCGTAGAGCACCACGCCGAGCCCGAAGACGTCGGTGCGGTGATCCACGGTCAGCCCCTTGGACTGCTCCGGGGACATATAGGGGATCTTCCCGCGCACGCTGCCGATCGTGGTGTGCGTGAAGAGGCTGCGGTCCTTGGTCACCGCGATCCCGAAGTCCGTGAGCTTGACGCAGCCCTCCACGGAGATCAGGAGGTTCCCCGGGCTCACGTCCCGGTGGACGATCCCCAGCGGCGCGTCTTCGAGCGAGCGCTGCTGGTGGATGTGGTGCAGCCCCTGCGCGGCCTGCGCGGCCACCAGCGCCGCGAGCTTGGGGGGCAGCGGCCCGCCATAGAGCGAGAGCAGCCGGTGCAGGGAGAGCCCCTCCACGTACTCCAGGGCCAGGAAGTAGGTGTTCTCCGCGCGCCCCACCTCGCGCACGGCGACCACGTGGGGGCTCTGCACCAGCGAGGCGATCTTCGCCTCACGCAGGAACATCTCCACGAACCGGCGGTCCTCGGCCAGCTCGGGGAGGATGGTCTTCACCACCGCCGCCCCGGTGTCCCCCTGCGCGAGCCACACCTCGCCCATGCCTCCGGCCCCGAGGCGTGAAACGATGCGATAGTTCGCAATCTGGAACCCGCGTGGGTCCATCCAGCACCTATATAAACCTACTCGTCCGCCTTCCGTGATGGCCCCTTCCCAGACCCGCACCGCCAGAGGTTCCGCAACCCCCGCCCCCCGCCCCGTGTCGGTGCTGGTGGTGTCAGGCCCGGACCGCGGCGCGCGGCTGGAGCTGCGCCAGGGGACGGCGGTCATCGGCACTCAGGAGGGCTGCGATCTCAAGCTGAGCGACGGCACGGTGTCCCGTCAGCACCTGCGCCTGGTGCTCAAGCCGGACGGGCTGCAGGCGGTGGATCTCAACAGCCGCAACGGCGTGTTCTTCAACGGCGCGCGGATCAAGGAAGCCAACGTCCCGGTGGGCGCGGTGCTGCGCGTGGGCGAGTCCGAGCTTCGGATAGACGCGCTCGGGTTCGAGCGGCCCCAGCCGGGCTCGCGCACCGAGCTGTTCGGCCTCTACGGCCAGAGCTCGGTGATGCGGGAGATGATCTCCACGCTGGAGAAGGCGGCGCGGACGGACGCCACCATCCTGCTCCAGGGGGAGACCGGCTCGGGCAAGGAGGTGGCCGCGCGCGCCGTCCACTCCGCCAGCAACCGCAAGGGGCCGCTGGTGGTGTTCGACTGCGGCGCCGCGTCTGCCGGGGTGATCGCCAGCGAGCTCTTCGGCCACGTGAAGGGCGCGTTCACCGACGCCAGCGCCACGCGGGTGGGCGCGGTGGAGCAGGCCAACGGCGGCACCTTGTTCCTGGACGAGATCGGCGAGCTGGATCTCTCGCTGCAGCCCTCGCTGCTGCGACTCCTGGAGAGCAAGGAGGTCAAGCCGGTGGGCGGGGACAAGGCGCGCGCGGTGGACGTGCGCGTGGTGGCCGCCACCAACCGAGATCTCGGCGCGGAGGTCTCAGCCGGGCGCTTCCGACAGGATCTGCTCTTCCGCTTGGCGGTGGTGACGGTGCCGGTCCCGCCTTTGCGCGAGCGGCTGGACGACATCCCTCTCCTGGCGGAGAAGCTCCTGGCGGACGCCGGGCTCTCGCTGGAGCTGTCCGAGGCCGCGCTCGCCACGCTGCGCTCCTACGCGTGGCCGGGGAACGTGCGGGAGCTGCGCAACGTGCTGATGCGCGCGGCCACCCTGGAGACCACGCCGGAGATCGCCCACCCCTCCTCCGGCGGCAGCAGCGCCCCGGCGGAGGCCCCCACGGCAGCGCCCGAGCGCCGGCGGGAAGAGCCCGAGCTGCCGATCGACTACCGCCAGGCCCGCGAGACCATGCTCGCCCGCTTCGAGCGCGAGTACCTGCTCAACCTGCTCGCCAAGAACGAGCGCAACGTCAGCCGCGCCGCGCGCAACGCCGGCGTGGCCCGCGGCCACCTCTACCGGCTGCTGAAGAAGCACGGCCTCGTCTGAGGCCGAAATGGGGACAGGCTGCTTTTTGGTCCGGAAATGGGGACAGGCTGCTTTTTGGTCCGGAAATGGGGACAGGCTGCTTTTCGCCGAACCTCGCAAGACGGCGCCTGTCCTTACAGGCGGATAGCCGATGGCCGTTGGTTCTCTTGGAGCTTCGAGACGGATGCGGGCTCGTCCTCACCGTCCGGGCGCCGCTCGGTCACGAGGGAAAAAAGCAGCCTGTCCCCATTTCCGCTCCGAAATGTAGCCTGTCCCCATTTCCGCTCCGAAATGTAGCCTGTCCCCATTTTCAGCGCTCGGGGCCGGTCCACAGGCGGCGGATCCGCTGGGCTCCGCGGTCGCTGAAGATCAGCGCGTCCGGCAGCACCCGCACCCCGGCCACGTCCCAGAACTGCGCCGTGTCGAACGTCCCGTCCCGGATGCCGGGGTTCGCCGTGCCGTCGTAGAGCGTGCGCACGCCGCCGTCCTGGGTGGAGAGCTCAAGGATCCGCGGCCCGCCCACGGCGATCAGCTTGCCGGGCCCGGACGCCGCCAAGCCTGTCACCGCGAAGGGCAACGCGAACGGCGTGGACACGGTGCCGCTGCCGTTCGGCAGCTCGGTGATCCGCCGGATCCGCGAGGCGCCGTTCACCAGGTCCGCCACGTAGACGCGCCCGTCCTCGGCCACGGTGATCGGCCCCACCTCGGTGAACTTGCCGGGCGCCCCGTCATCCGTGCCGCGCTGGCCGCCCGCGTAGAAGTAGATCCGCAGCGTGCTGAACAGCACCTTGCGGATCGCGAAGTTCCCGCGGTCGCTGATGTAGAGAACGGGGAAGCCGGCGTCGCTCTGGCCGAACGCCACCCCCGCCGGGCTGTTCAGCTGCGAGCTGGGGAGCGTCCCCCCGTCACAGCAGAAGCCGAGCTTGAGGATGTCCCCCGCGAAGGTGGAGACGGTGCCGGCGTCCAGGTCCACGGCGCGCACCGAGTGGCTCGAGAGGTCCGCGAGGTACAGCCGCCCGTCCGGGCCAGGCACGGCGTCCTCCGGCGCGAACAGGCGCGCGGAAGAAAGGGTCCCGTCGATCGGCGGCTGGGTGAACAGCGAGAGATCGCCCACCAGCCCCCGCATGCCGCCGTCCGGCGAGTAGCTGCGCGCGAGGTTGAGCTCCGGCTCGATCCAGGCGACGCGGTCCTCCGAGAGCGCGAACGGCGCGCGCGGCCCCCGCAGGCGGACCAGGTCCCCCTCCACGCCCAGCCGCTCGGCGTGCGGCCCACCGGAGAAGTCGTTCACCGTGCGCTGGCTGTCGAAGATGGGGATGGCGCGCAGCCGGTGGTTCTGGTCCGACACGATCAGCTGATCCAGGAAGCGCGAGAGCCCCACCGGCGTGTCGAAGCGGGCGGCGGTGGAGAAGCCGATCTCGAAGCCGCGGACGCCGCTGCCGGCGGTGATCCCGAACCCCGTGGACGCCACCCCACCCGACTGCACGGCGAACTGGGCCACCCGGTGGTTGCGGCTGTCGGCGATGTAGACGGTGCTCCCGGAGAGCTCCAGCTGGAGCGGGCGGTCCAGCCGCGCGTTGGTGGGCACTCCGGCGCCGGTGCTGTTGCCGCGGCCGCCGTCCGGATCTCCCGCCAGCACCAGCGGCACGCCGCCATCCAGCGGGATGGAGCGGATCCGGTTCCCGCTGGCCTCGGAGACGAGCACCCGCCCGCCGCCGCAGCACTCGCGCACGTCCGCCGGCTCCTGCAGCTCCGGGACGTCCAGGAAGCCGGCGTCCGCCGTCCCCCCGTCCGGCAAGCCCGCATCGAGCGGAAAGAGGAACGCCGGGCCGGCCTCGGTGCGGACCCACCCGGTGCTGGCCACCCAGCGGCGGATCCGGTCGTTCTGAGCGTCCGCGATCAGCAGATCTCCGTTGGCGAGCAGCTCCAGCCCCTGCGGCCGGTTGAACAGCGCGGCGGTCCCGTAGCCGTCCGCGAAGCCGGCGGTGCCGCCGCCGGCGAGCGTGGTCACCACCCCGTTCTCGATCTTCCGGATCCGGTGGTTGAGCCGATCCGCCACGTACAGCACGTCATTGCGGCCGGGCTCCACGTCGTACGGCTCGCAGAAGAGCGCCGCGTCCACCGGCCCGTCCTGGAAGCCGCAGCGGCCCAGCCCCGCCACCGTGGAGACGCGCCCGCTCGGCTCCACGCGGCGGATCGCGTGGTTGAAGCTGTCCGCCACGTAGAGCGCGCCGCCGTCCGGCGAGAGCTTGATGAAGAGGGGGCGGGCGTACTGGCCCGCGTCCGGCGGCCCGTCCACGAAGCCGGGCGGGCCCGAGCCGGCGAGCGTGGTGACGCAGCCGGGCAGATCGTCCACCACGCCGTCACAGTCGTCGTCCACGCCGTTGCACTGCTCCAGGCCCGGCTCGCCGGCCTGCGCGGAGCAGACCAGGCGGCGGTCCTCGCAGATCTGCTCGCCCGCGCGCCGGCACGGCCCCGTCCCCACCGCGCAGGCCGCGCCCAGCCCGTGCGGCGCGTCGCATTCGGTGAGGACGCAGACGCCGGCCGCGTCGCAGAGCAGGCCCTGGGGGCAGACGCCGTCGTCGCAGCGCTTGCCGATGAAGTCGAGCCTGGGCGCACAGCCGCAGCCGAGGACCACCAGCAGGGCTGCGGCGAACGTCCGGCGCTGGGTCATCGGCGCTTCCGACACTACCCGCGGGAGAACAGGTCGTCGAGGTGGGCCCACATCGGATCGGCCTCACCGGGGCGGTGCAGCGCCTGGCGGAAGCCCGGGTACTCGCGCCGGTACATCGAGAGGAGATCCTTCCGCGCCTTCAGGGACGCCTCCACGTTGGAGATCCGGTCCGCCAGCTTGAGCCTGACGGCGCCGGGCGTGGCCAGCGTCTTCGGATACGTCTTGAGGTGGCGCTCCTTCCGGTTCGGCCCCGGCTCGTTGGTGACCGCCCAGACGAGCTCCGCCACCCGCGCGCCGAACCGCTCGCGCACCTCGTCCACCGAGCGGCCGGTGTCCTCCACCACGTCATGGAGCCAGGCGGCGATCAGCAGCTCGGGCTCGGCCGCCTCCGTGACGCCAAAGCGCCGCAGCACCTGCTCCACCCCGGCGAGGTGGACGGTGTAGGGCACGCCGTCACCGTAGGTGAAGGCGGCGTGCGCCTGCGCCGCGTAGGCCCTGGCCTCCTCCAGCTTCGTGCTCACTGGTGTACCTCCCGGTCCAAGTCACGACGTAGCTTCCGCTCGCCGTGACTTCGCCGTGCCCTTTCCACGACTGCCGGGCGTGCTCGCTCCTCGAGAGCCCTCATGAGACCTGCAGCGTGGAAAGTGCCGGGT
>JBGATB010000098.1:0-11058 GCA_044229415.1 Myxococcaceae bacterium
TCGCTTCTTTCAGTCCCGGCCTCGCGGCCGACAAACCTTGCGAGTTGCTTGGGTCGCTACGACCTGCTTCCCAGAGGACTTGCACCTCCTGACCGTGCCCATGCTGGGCACACCGACTACGGCCTGGCGGCCTACGCTCGGGGTGAACGGTTGGGGGTGAACTGCTGCCGGTCTGACTGCGAAGCCCGCAGACCAGCCGAGCGGGCTCGGCCTGCCGGCGCGCTCCTCGCGTGCGCACCTTCCCTGGCAAGCATGGCCGACATTCACGACTACGCGGTGATCGGCGACTGTCGCTCCGCGGCGCTCGTGTCCCGTGCGGGCTCGGTGGACTGGCTCTGCTGGCCGCGCTTCGACAGCCCTTCCCTCTTCGGCGCGCTGCTCGATGAGCGCGCCGGGCGCTGGAGGCTCGCCCCGGCCAACGACTTCGAGGTCACCCGACACTACGAGCCCGACACCAACGTCCTGAGCACGCGCTTCACCACGGGCGGCGGCGTGCTCCGCGTCACCGACCTGATGCCGGTCGCCTCCGAGGAGGAGAAGGCGGCGCTGCTGGTGCCGGAGCACGAGCTGCTCCGCGTGGTGGAGTGCGAGCAGGGCGAAGTGGACGTGGCGATGACCTTCGCGCCGCGGCCGAGCTACGGCCGCGGCCGGGTCCGCCTGCGCGATGCCGGCAAGCTCGGGCTCCGGGTGGAGACGCGAGAGGGGCTGCTCACGCTGCGCACCGACCTCCCCCTCACGCTCCACGGAGAGGAGGCGCGGGCGCGGGCACGGCTGCGCGCCGGGGACGTGCGCTGCGCCTCGCTCACCTACACGCAGGAGTGGCCGGCGGTGCTCCCGCCGCTGGGCCTCTGGTCCCTCACCGCGGTGCAGCGGTCCCTCGCCTGGTGGCGGGCGTGGAGCGCGCTGCTGACGTACGACGGTCCCTGGCGCGAGGCGGTGGTGCGCAGCGCGCTCGCGCTCAAGCTGCTCGCCTTCGCACCCTCCGGCGCGGTGGTGGCGGCGGCCACGACCTCGCTCCCGGAGCGCGTGGGCGGAGACCTGAACTGGGACTACCGCTTCTGCTGGCTGCGCGACGCGTCCCTCACCGTCCGCGCGCTGCTCGGGCTGGGCTACGCACCCGAAGCGGAGGCGTTCTTGAGCTGGTTGCTCCACACCACGCAGCTCACCCGCCCGGAGCTGAAGGTGCTGTACGACGTCTACGGCAAGCTCCCCGGACCAGAGCGCGAGCTGGCGAGCCTCGCGGGTTACCAGGGCTCGCGGCCGGTGCGCATCGGCAACGGCGCCGTGAACCAGCTGCAGCTGGACATCTACGGGGAGGTGGTGGACGCCACCACGCTCTTCGTTCGCGAGGGCGGCCAGCTGGACCGCGAGACGCAGCGGATGCTCTGCGGCTTCGGGGAGTACGTCTGCCGCAGTTGGTTCAAGCCAGACGATGGAATCTGGGAGCCCCGGGTGGCGCGAGCCCACCACACGCACTCGCGGATGCTCTGCTGGGTGGCGCTGGACCGGCTGATCGAGCTGCACCACAAGCGCCACCTGCGCGCCCCCCGCATCGACGAGCTGGTGCGGACGCGCGCGCTCATCCGCGAGGACATCGAGCTGCACGGCTGGAGCGACGCGCTCCAGAGCTACACCGCCACCTTCGGCGGAGAGGAGGTGGACGCCGCGCTGCTCCTGATGCCTTGGTACCGCTTCGCCGACGCCCACTCGCCCCGGATGCGCGGGACGTGGGCGCGCGTGCAGCGCGAGCTGGACGCGGGCAACGGGCTGCTCTACCGGTACCGCTCGTCCCTCTCCCCCGGCGAAGGCGCCTTCGGCATCTGCAGCTTCTGGGGCGCCGAGTACCTGGCGCTGCGCGGCCAGACCCACGCCGCCATCGCCCGCGTCGAGGCGCTGCTGCGGCTGCGCAACGACGTGGGGCTCTACGCCGAGGAGCTGGACCCGCTCACCGGCCAGGGGCTGGGGAACTTCCCCCAGGCGTTCACGCACGTGGGGTTGATCAACGCGGCGCTCACCGTGCGCCGCCGCCTCCAGGGCCACGAGCCGCTGGTGCGCAGGGTGGCTCCCCGGCTGCGCCGCCGCGAGGAGGCCCACCCATGAACGTGGGCAGCTGGCTGCTCTGGGGCTTCGTGGCCACCGTGGTGCTGACCACGCTCATGGCCGGCAGCCAGGGGCTCCGGCTGACGCGGATGAGCCTGCCCTACCTGGTGGGCTCCATGTTCACGCCCCACCGGGACCGCGCGAAGCTCGTTGGCTTCGCGGTGCACCTGCTGGACGGCTGGCTCTTCTCGCTCGTCTACGTGGCGGCGTTCCACTCGTGGCGCCACGCCAACGCCTGGCTGGGGGCGCTGATCGGCCTGGTGCACGCGGCCTTCGTGCTGACGTTCGGGATGAGGTTCCTCCCCGGGCTCCACCCGCGCATGGCCAGCGAGCAGCAAGGGCCCACCGTGGTCCGCCAGCTCGAGCCGCCCGGCATCCTCGCCCTCAACTACGGCTACCAGACCCCCGCCGCGGTGCTGCTCGCGCACGTGGCGTTCGGGATGATCCTCGGGATGTTCTACCGGCTGCCCGGCGCCTGAGCCCGGGCCGCTCGGGCGGGAAAGTCGATACTTCTGGAAAAGCTGCACCGCGCCGCCGCGCTGGCAACGCATACTCCGGCGCCCCATGTCGCTCGTCGCGCTGCTCCTGCTCCCGTCCCTCGCCGCGCTCGCGGCCGCGCTGCTGCCGGCGTCCGCGCGCAACCGCGCCGCGGGCCTCGCCGGGCTGACCGCCGTGGCCGGGCTCGTGGGCGTGGCCTTGCGCTTCCCGGAGCTGCGCGACGGAGGGGTGGTGCTCCAGCGGCTGCGCTGGGTCCCCACCCTGGGGCTGGATCTCGTCCTCCAGCTGGACGGGCTCTCCTGGGTGATGTGCGTGCTGGTGCTGGGGATCGGCGCGCTGGTGATGCTCTACGCGCGCTACTACCTGTCGCCTTCGGATCCAGTGCCCAGGTTCTACGCCTTCCTGCTGGCCTTCATGGCCTCGATGCTCGGCGTGGCGCTCTCCGGGAACGTGCTGCAGCTCGCCTTCTTCTGGGAGCTGACCTCGCTCTTCTCCTTCCTGCTCATCGGCTACTGGAGCCACCGCCGGGACGCGCAGCGCGGCGCGCGGATCTCACTCGGCGTGACCGGGCTGGGCGGCCTGTGCCTGCTCGCGGGCGTGCTGGTGCTCGGGCACGTGGCCGGCAGCTACGAGCTGCGGGAGATCTTCCGCAACGCCCAGGCCCTCCAGGCCCACCGGCTCTACCCGGTGGTGCTCTGCCTCATCCTCGCCGGCGCCTTCACCAAGAGCGCCCAGCTCCCCTTCCACTTCTGGCTCCCCAACGCGATGGCGGCCCCCACGCCGGTCTCCGCGTACCTGCACTCCGCCACGCTGGTGAAGCTGGGGGTGTTCCTGCTCGCCCGGCTCTGGCCCGCGCTCTCCGGGACGCAGCTCTGGTTCTGGGCCGTGGGCTCCGCCGGGCTCGCCACGCTCCTCTTCGGCGCCTGGGCCGCGCTCTTCCAGCGGGACCTCAAAGGCCTGCTCGCGTACTCCACGCTCTCCCACCTGGGGTTGATCGTCCTCCTGCTCGGGCTCAACAGCCCGCTCGCCGCCGTGGCCGCCGTCTTCCACCTGATGAACCACGCCACGTTCAAGGCGTCCCTCTTCATGGCGGTGGGGATCATCGACCACGAGACCGGCACCCGGGACATCCGCCGGCTCTCCGGGCTCTTCCGGCTGATGCCGATCACCAGCACGCTCGCGCTCGTCGCCACCGCGGCGATGGCCGGCGTGCCGCTGCTCAACGGCTTTCTGTCCAAGGAGATGTTCTTCTCCGAGGCGCTCTTCGTGGACGCCATCCCCGCCGTGGAGTGGGGCCTGCCCATCGCCGCCACGCTCGCCGGGATGGGCAGCGTGGCCTACTCGCTCCGCTTCGCGGTGGAGGTCTTCTTCGGCCCTCAGAGCGCCCGCGACACGCCCCGCGTCCCCGAGGAGCCGCCCGGCTGGATGCGCGTGCCGGTGGAGGTGCTGGTGGGGGTGTGCCTGCTGGTGGGGATTGCGCCGGCCACCTTCGTGGAGCCGCTCCTGCGGGCCGCCTCCCGCCCCGTGGTGGGCGGGTCGCTCCCCGAGTTCAGCCTGAAGCTGTGGCACGGCTTCAACCTCCCTCTGGCGATGAGCGCGGTGGCGCTCGGCGGTGGGGCCCTGCTCTACCTGGCGGTGCGCCGGGTTCAGGCGCGGGCGGGAACGCAGCGGCGCCGCCTGGATGGCGCGAAGGTCTTCGCGACGCTGCTGGCCGGGTTGACCGGCCTCGCCCGCTGGACGCGCCGCTGGCTGCTCACCGCCGGGCTACAGCGGCAGGTGCTGCTGGTGGTGGTGGTGACGCTGGGGGTGGGCGCCTGGGCGCTCTGGGGCGGGATCGGCAGGGGGGACCGGCCGCTGGTGCCGCTCTCCCCCACGTTCGCCGCGCTCTGGGGGATCGGCGGGGCGGCCGCGCTCGGCGCTGCCTGGCAGGCGAAGTTCCACCGGCTCGCCGCGCTGATGCTCGCCGGGAGCGCCGGCGCGGTGAGCTGCGTCACCTTCATCTGGTTCTCCGCCCCAGACCTGGCGCTCACGCAGCTGATCGTGGAGGGGGTGACGACGCTGCTGATCCTCCTCGGGCTGCGCTGGCTGCCCCCCCGCGAGCCCGCCCGCGGCGTGTATGACGCGCACACGCTGAAGGTGGCCACCGCCCGCCGCGCTCGGGACCTCGTGCTGGCGATCGCCGCCGGCTGCGGGATGGCCGCGCTCGCCTACGCGGTGATGACCCGCGACTTCCCCGAGCGGACCTCCTACTTCCTCGAGCACGCGCTCACGGACGGCGGCGGCCGGAACGTGGTGAACGTGATGCTGGTGGACTTCCGCGGGTTCGACACGTTCGGCGAAGGCGTGGTGCTCGCCCTGGTGGCCCTCACCGTCTACGCGCTGCTGCGCCGGTTCCGCCCCGCCTCGGAGGTAATGGCGCGCCCACCCCAGCAGCTCTCCCTGCCCTCGGACCTGCAGACGGACCTGGTCGATCCGCGCCACGCGAAGGACACCGCCGTGGGGTACCTGATGGTCCCCGCGGTGGTGGTGCGGCTGCTCCTGCCGGTCTGTGGCGTGGTGAGCGTGTTCTTCTTCCTGCGCGGGCACAACGCGCCCGGCGGCGGCTTCGTGGCCGGGCTGGTGATGTCCATGGGGCTGTTGCTGCAGTACCTGGTCTCCGGCACCGAGTGGGTGGAGGAGCGCGTGCAGCTGGCCCCCAGGGCGCTGATCGGCGCTGGGCTGCTCTTCGTGCTCGGCACCGCCGCCGGGGCGTTCGCCGTGGGCTACCCGCTGCTCACCTCGCACACGCTGCACCTCCACCTGCCGCTGATCGGCGAGGTGCACCTGGCCAGCGCGCTCTTCTTCGACATCGGCGTGTTCTCGCTGGTGCTCGGGGCCACCCTGCTCATCCTGGTGGCGCTCGCGCACCAGTCCATCCGCGCCCACCGCGCCGCGGGAGGGGAGTGACATGGAGGCCGTGCTGGCGGTGGCGATCGGCGTGCTCACCGGCTCCGGCGTCTGGCTGCTCCTGCGGCCGCGCACGTTCCAGCTGGTGGTGGGGCTGACGCTGCTCTCCTACGCGGTGAACCTCTTCATCTTCAGCATCGGCGGGCTGGCGATCGACCGGGAGCCGATCCTCGTGGACGGCGTCCCGCCGGACCTCTCCCACTACACCGACCCGGTCCCCCAGGCGCTGGTGCTCACCGCCATCGTGATCAGCTTCGCGATGACCGCGCTGCTGCTCGTCGTCATCCTGGCCTCCCGCGGGATGACCGGGACGGACCACGTGGACGGGACCGAGCCGTGAACGCCCTGCTCGAGACCCTGATGCCGCACCTGGTGGTGGGGCCCCTGGTGGTGCCCATGCTCACCGCGGCGCTGATGCTGCTGCTCGGCGAGGGGCGGCGGCCGCTCAAGGTCGCCCTCGCGCTCGGCTCGGGGCTGCTCGGGCTGGGGACGTCCATCGCGCTCTTCGCGTGGGTCCACCGGCACGGGGTGGTCGCCTACCTGCCCGCGAACTGGCCCGCGCCGTTCGGGATCGCCCTGGCGGTGGACCGGCTCTCGGCGGGGATGCTGGTGCTCACCTGGAGCCTCGGGCTTGGCGCGCTGACCTTTGCCTCTGCCCGCTGGCACCGCGCCGGCGTCCACTTCCACCCGCTGCTGCAGCTGGAGCTGATGGGGCTCTCCGGGGCCTTCATCACCGGGGACGTGTTCAACCTGTTCGTCTTCTTCGAGATCCTCCTCGCCGCGTCGTATGGCCTCTTGCTCCACGGTTCCGGGCGGCCGCGGGTGAGCGCCAGCGTGCACTACGTGGCGATGAACCTGCTCGCCTCGGCGCTGTTCCTCATCGGCGCGTCGATGATCTACGGGGTGACCGGGACCCTCAACATGGCGGAGCTCTCCGCGCGCCTGGCCGAGGGCGCCGTGGCCAACCGCGGCTTGATCGACGGCGGAGCGGCGATCCTCGCCGTGGCCTTCCTGATGAAGGCCGGCGCCTGGCCGCTCAACTTCTGGCTGGTGCCCGCGTACGCCTCGAGCACGCCCCCAGCCGCCGCGATCTTCGCGGTGCTCACCAAGGTGGGCGTCTACGCCCTGGTCCGGCTCTGGACCCTGATGTTCGCCGGGGGGCCGCTCGCTGGCTTCGGCGCGGATGGGCTGCTCGGGTTCGGGCTCGTCACCGCGGTGCTGGCGGCGCTCGGGATGCTCGCCACACAGCGGCTCGCCCACCAGGCCGCGGCCGGGATCGTGGTCTCCGCCGGCACCCTGCTCGCCGCGCTCGGGCTGGGCGAGGAGGCCGTGCTCGGCAACGCGCTCTTCTATCTGCTCGGCTCCGCGCTCGGCTCCTCGGTGCTGTTCTTGCTGGTGGATCTGATCGAGCGCTGGCGCGCCGGCGCCACCGTGGTGGACGAAGCGCCGTTCCTCGGGCCGACCCTCGAAGATGAGGACGTGAACCTGGACGACGAGCAGGAGCCCCTGGTCGCGCTGCCGTTCCCCGCCTCCACCGCCCTGCTCGGGTTCGCGTTCCTCGGCTGCGCGCTGCTCGTCTGCGGCCTTCCTCCGCTCTCCACCTTCCTCGGGAAGCTCGGGATGCTCTCAGCGGCGCTCAGGCTCCGGGCGGATGGCGAGGTCTCCGCCCGAAGCTGGCTCTTCACCGCGGTGCTGCTGAGCACCAGCTTGATCTCCCTGCTGGCCCTGACGAGGACCGGCATCCGGACCTTCTGGTCTTCCCTGCAGCGCCAGCCCCCCCGGGTCCGCGCGGCGGAAGGGCTCCCGGTGGTGGCGCTGCTCTGCGCCTGCGCCGCGCTGACGCTCGCCGCCGGCCCGGTGATGGACGTGGCCGCCGCCGCCGCGCGCTCGCTCTACGACCGGCAGCGCTACATCGACGCGGTCCTCGGTGCCCCGGTGAAGCCTTCGCCCACCCCGCCCGAGGCCCGGCGATGAAGCGGCTGCTGCCCTCTCCCCTCCTCTCCGCGGCGCTGCTGGTGCTGTGGATTCTGCTCACGCAATCGGTGAGCGCTGGGAACCTGGTGCTCGGTGTGGCGCTGGCGCTGTTCTGGCCCGCCGTGACCGGCGCGCTCCGCCCCACGCCGGTGCGGATCCGCAGGCCACGGGTGATGGCCGTCCTGCTCGCCCGCGTTCTGCTGGACATGCTGCGCTCCAACGCCGAGGTCGCTTGGGCCCTGCTCACCCGGCGCTCGGCCTCCCTCCCCTCCGGGTTCGCCTCCATCCCGCTCGAGCTGCGCAGCCCCAACGGGCTCGCGGTGCTCGCGGCCATCGTCACCTTCACCCCCGGGACGGTCTGGGCCAAGCTCTCCGGCGACGAGCGCGTCCTGCTCCTGCACGTGCTGATGCTCGAGGACGAGGCGGCGCTGGCGGAGCGGATCAAGCGCCGCTACGAGCGGCCTCTGATGGAGATCTTCGAATGAGCCCCCTGCTCTCCTGGACCCTCACCTTCGCGCTCGGCTGCCTCGCCCTGGCGATGATGCTCTCGCTCTCGCGGTTGATCCTCGGCCCCCGCGCGGAGGACCGGATCCTCGCGTTCGACTGCCTCTACCTGAACACCATGCTGGTGATCCTCGCGCTCGGGCTCGTCTACCGCAGCGGGTCTTACTTCGAGGCTGCTCTGCTGATCGCGCTGTTCGGGTTCGTCTCCTCCACCGCGATGTCCAAGTTCCTGCTTCGAGGGGAGATCATCGAGTGAACGGATCCATGCCGCTCTGGGTGGAGGCGATTGCCGCCCTGCTCGTGGTCACCGGCGGGCTCGCCGCGCTGATCGGCTCCTTCGGGCTCCTGCGCCTGCGGAGCTTCTTTCAGCGCGCCCACGCCACCAGCCTCGTCGCCACGCTCGGGACCTGGGGCTTCACGCTCGCCACCGTCACCGTGGTCTCCTTCAACCGCGGGCAGCCCTTCCTTCACGCCCTGCTCATTCCGCTCTTCATCGCCATGACCGCTCCGGTCACCACCATCTTCTTGCTCCGCGCCGCGCTCTTCCGCCGACGCGATGGGGCCGACGGGGCCCCCGTCAGCAGCGACAAACCAGCCGGATGACCCGGGCTCCCGAGCGGTGCTGGTCGGAGGACAGCGCCGACAGCACCGCCCGCTCGATCTCCGGCGCCCGCTCGCCGAAGTGGCGCTTGAGGCCCACCATCCGCGCCAGGCGGGCCTGCCACGCCTCGAGCACCTCCGGGGTGGCGGGACCGTCGAAGCTGAGCTCCTCGTCGTGGAGATCTTTTTCGGAGACGAGCCGGAAGCCTGACCGCTCCGCCGCCTCCGCAAGCCGCCTCGCGCACTGGAAGTCGTAGCCCCTACCCGCGCGCGAGGCCGCGTAGAAGCGCTCCAACTCCGCCACCTGCCCCGGCGCCATCGGAGAGTGCGTCAGGAGGCTGTCCACCTCCACCACCGTCATCCACCCACCCGGCATCAGGCACTCACGCCAGCGCGACAGTGAGTCGTCCAGGTCCGGGAGGTAGGCCACGGCGAAGCTGGAGAAGATGCCGTCGACCTTCCCGTGGGTCGCCGGCGAGAGCCCGCGGATGTCTGCCAACTCGAACCGCGCAGTCGGCGCTCGCGCTCGCGCCGCCACGAGCAGCGCCTCGTCCAGGTCGACGCCACACACCACGGCGCCGCGCTCCACCAGTCTCGCTGCTACCGCCCCCGCCCCACACCCGAGCTCCAGCACCCGCTGCCCCGCCTCGACGGGGACCCCCGCCAGGACCTCGTCCCAGCGCCTCCATCGCTCCTGCCGCGCGTACTCCTCCGCCAGTGACACGGCTGACCTCGTTCTCGAAGACCAGGGCTGCCCACGGAGGATAGACGACTGGAACGGGCTCCGCCGCGATGCCCAGCGCAGCGGAGACCGCGCGGCGCTGAGGGCTCTTAGGGACTCGGGATTCTCGGGGGTTCGCTCCTTTGCGCTCGCATGGGTTCCGCGGTGGCGGCGCACACCTCGGTTGGGTCCCTGCCCCGCTCGCGCCACGCGGGAGCTCGCACCGCTGCCTCCTGCGCGCAGGCCCCTCGCCCGCTCGCGCTCACCCCCCCGCTCACACCCGTCCGCTCGCCACCTCGCGCGTTGTCGACAATTGCATTCATTTTCCTGTTGACATGTTTTTGGACTGCATTTCGGCGCCGGTCGGACCCTCCCTCGGCGCGCCCTCTCCTACGCTCTCGGCGGGCCTCCGGCGCGCCCTCCGACGCCGGGGCCCTCGGCGGCGCGATTCGCCCCTCGCCGCAGCGCCATGCCCCTCTCCGGCCGTCGAAAATCGCCGTGGTACCACCTGAGGCATGAATACAACTCTCGCTGCACTTGATAACGAAGCGCTGCTCGCTGCCACCAACTCCCTCGTCGCCATCTCCAACACCACCGAGGTGGACCTGCTCCTCCACCTCGGCGAAGTCGACAGACGGCGCCTCTACGCAGAGGGCTTCAGCAAGTACGCCGCCTTCGACCGCATCTGCGTCGCCCGCCTCGGCCGCCGCCACCCCTCGCTCCTTCGGCACCTCGCCGCCGGCAGGCTCAACCTCACCTCCCTGAGAATCCTCTCGTGCGTCCTCTCCAAGGAGGACTGCTCCGCCGCTCGCGCTGAGGAGATCGCCGCGCAGGCCTTCGGCCTCAGCACCGAGGACGTCGCCGAGCTCGCGGTCGCGCTCGACCCCAAGCCCCTCCTCCCGGACTCCGCTCGCAAGCTGCCCTCGCCACCGGCGTCTCCGCCGCCTCCTCCCCTCGAGCTGCCCCTCGCTTCGCCTCCCTCGCCCGTCGTCGCCGCCCCGCCTCCTCCCTCGGCACCCGTCGCCATTGCGCCCGAGCCGACCCGCCCGCCCTCGGCCCCGCCTGCGCCTGAGCTCAAGGTCGAGGCAAAGCCCCTCGCCCCCGACGCCTACGGCATCCGCTTCACCGCCGACAAGGAGACCTACGAGCTGCTGAAGGAGCTCCAGGCCCTCCTCAGCCACCGCAAGGACAAGCGCGACTTCGGCTCCATCATCAAGCAGGCCCTCACCCACGAGCTCGCCGCCGTGAAGAAGGAGCGCTTCGGCATCGGCGCCAAGCCGAAGAAGAAGACTGCCGCGCGGCCCGCTCGCAAGGTCACCCGCCACGTCCCCGTCGACACGGTGCGGGCCGTCGTCGAGCGGGAGGGCCTCACCTGCGGCTTCGTCTCGGCGGATGGCCGTCGCTGCGGAGAGCGCGCTTTTCTTCAGGTGGAGCACCTCGACGGCTTCGCTCGCACCGGCGTCCACGAGCAGGAACGCCTGGCCCTCCGCTGCGCTGCCCACAACCTCTTGAGCGCCGAACGCATGTACGGGCGCGACAAGATGGAGGTCATGCGCGGTGGCACTCGTTTTAAAACTGAGGGATCCCCGCATTTCAGCTCGTCCTGAAGGGTCCCGCTGCGATGCGCATAAGGCTCGTGAGCGCAGCGTGGATGCCGGCTGCCGGCAACGGCGTGTCCGTGCGTAGAACGCGCGAGCCGAGGAAGAACAGGGAGA
>JBGATB010000047.1:0-75538 GCA_044229415.1 Myxococcaceae bacterium
TCGAGCCGTGGCTTCGCTATCGCTTCTTTCAGTCCCGGCCTCGCGGCCGACAAACCTTGCGAGTTGCTTGGGTCGCTACGACCTGCTTCCCAGAGGACTTGCACCTCCTGACCGTGCCCATGCTGGGCACACCGACTCCGCGCCTCAAGGCGCTGACCTGAAACTTGCCGCGCCCCGCTCAGCCCGAGCGAAGTCGAGGGCCCGCCGATCGTAGGGACTCTCGCTCGTGGGGCCCTCGACTTCGCTCGGGCTGAGCGGACGGCCTCACGTTTCTTTCCCTGATTGATCCGCCCAACGGGCGGCGGCCTCACTACGCTCGGGGAGAGCGGGCGGGAGACCACTCACGGCGTGCCGCGGCGCTGGTAGAGCCCGTCGAACGAGACGGTCCACGTCTTCCCGTCCTCGCTCTGCTCGATCAGCTGGCGCACCTTGTCCTTGCCCATGGGCGTGAAGGTCATCCGCAGCTTCGCCTTCTTCGGCAGCTGCTGCTGACCGAAGAGCTGCATCGCCCCGTCCGAGGTGAGCCCGCCGGTGAAGTCGGTGAGCGTGCCGCTGGAGTCCACCCAGGTCTGCCGCCACTTCTTCGTCCCGCGGTCGTAGATGTTGAAGCTCTTGCCCACCGAGTTGGGGCTCTCCCAGTTCTCCAGCAGCACGCAGCCGTTGAGAATCCGCTCGATCCGGCTCTTGCCCACCTGCGCCCCGCCGCTGCTCACGTCCCACTCGCCGATCCAGAAGTCGAACTGGCGCGCCAGCGGCTCCGCCTCGCACGGCTTGGCCACCTTCTCCGCCTTCGCGAGCAGCGGCGGAAACTTCGGCGAGGCCCGCAGCGGCTCGAAGTCCGGGTCCGTCTGCAGCACGGGGATTTGCGCCCAGCCCTGGCCAATCGCGCTCTCCAGCTCCGCGAACGCGGGCTCCAGCTTCCCCGCTCGGGAGAGGCTGCGCGCGCGGCGCACGGAGACCATCACCACCGGCGCGCCCGCCTTCTTCGCCGCGTCCAGGCTGGCCAGCGCCTCGTCGTAGCGCGCCAGCCCGTGCTGCGCGGACGCCAGCCGCAGCCAGCTGCCAAACTCCTTGGGCGCCTGCTGCGTCAGCGCCTTCGCCAGGGGCTCCGCCTTCGCCCAGTCCTTCGCCGCCAGGGCGGCGTCCAGCGCGGTGCCGCCGTCCTGTGCCCAGGCGCCCGCCGCGCAGACCACCGCCAGCAGGGTCACCCACGTCCACCGTCGCTTCATGTCTTCCTCGCTTGGCCCGCGCGCGCGCCGCCGGGTACGGCCGCACGCGAGAGGGCGCAGTCTGCCACGCGCGCTGCCATCCTGCCCACGCGCGCGCCGCGGCGGGTGACGCTTTGTCCTTCGAGGCCGCACCCTGACACTGGCCTGACGGCCGCTTGCGCGTGGCACCGCCGTTGCTGAACGGCCTGCGCACGCATGCGCCCACGCTCCAGCTCGTTCGCCCTCGCTCTCGCCCT
The DNA here is from genome assembly GCA_044229415.1 of Myxococcaceae bacterium. Classification (GTDB taxonomy): domain Bacteria; phylum Myxococcota; class Myxococcia; order Myxococcales; family Myxococcaceae; genus JBGATB01. The sequence goes on from JBGATB010000047.1 coordinate 1,466, forward strand.
CTCCCTCTCCCTCTCCGCGCTCGCGAAGGAGAAGACCGTCACCCCGGACTGCGCCACGCGCGGCCAGACCGGCCAGCGCTACGCCGCCTTCTACGAGAAGGTGGAGCTGGAGGCGCTGGCGCAGGCCGTCTCCAACGCCACCTGCAAGACGTTCATCCTCCCGGCGAACCTGAGCGGGAAGGTCTCCCTCATCGGCCCCTCCGAGCAGCCGGCGCGGCTGACCGCGGACGAGCTCTACGCCGCCTTCCTCTCCGTGCTCGAGGCCAACGGGCTCACCGTCTACCCGCAGGGGCAGTTCCTCAAGGTGGTGGAGAAGCAGCGCGCGAAGGGGCTGCCCATCCCCACCGCCGCCGAGCGCGGCGAGCCCTACACCGTGAACGAGCAGCTGGTGACGCGGGTGGCGCGCCTCTCCTTCGTGGACGCGGACGGGATCCGCCCGGTGCTCGGCTCGCTGATGGGCCAGGGCGCAGACCTGCAGGTGCTCGGCACGGACACGCTCATCCTCACCGACACCGGCGCCAACCTGCACCGGCTGGAGAAGCTGCTCGCGCAGCTGGACGTGCGCGGCGGCGCGGACGAGCTGCGGGTGGTGCCGCTGCGCCACGCGCTCGCCACCGAGGTGGCGGAGAAGCTGGGCAAGCTGCTGGAGCCGCGCGCCGGCAAGCCGGCCGGCCGCTCCGGCGCCACGCCGCAGCTGTTCGCCGAGGAGCGGACCAACAAGCTGCTCATCCTCTCCGGCCAGGAGGGCTTCGAGCGGATCTTGGCGCTCTTGCGGGAGCTGGACGTGCCCATCGCCCAGTCCGGGCGCCTGCACGTGCTCCACCTCACGCACGCCAAGGCCGAGGAGCTCGCCGCCACGCTGCAGGCGGTGACCCAGGGGAGCGGCCGGCCCGCGGGCGCGCCCAAGGGCGGGGAGCTCTTCTCCGGCGAGGTGAAGGTCGCCGCGGACAAGGCCACCAACTCGCTCGTGGTCGTCGCCGCGCAGGCGGACTGGCGCAGCGTGCTGGAGGTGGTGGAGTCGCTGGACGTGGCGCGGCAGCAGGTGTTCGTGGAGGCGGTCATCCTCGAGGTGAGCCTCAACCGCGGCAGCGCCACCGGGGTGACCTTCCACGGCGGCACCGCCGCGCAGACGTCCGTGGGCCCGGTGCTGGGGGCCTTCGGCACCCGCTACTCGGACAGCCTGGGGCTCCCCTCGTTCGATCTGAAGAACCTCGCGGCGTTCTCCGGCTTCCTCGCCGGGCTGCAGGGGCCGGTGAGCGCCGCGCTCAAGGAGCTGGGCATCCCAGACTTCGGCGTGGTGCTGCACGCCCTGCAGCAGAGCGCGGACGTGAACGTCATCTCCACGCCGCACATCCTCGCCACCGACAACGAGGAGTCGGAGCTGGCGGTGGGCCAGAAGATCCCCTTCCGCACCTCGGTCTCCACCGCGCAGAGCGCCGCGCAGACCGCGCTCACCGGCTACCTGCCGCAGGACCGGGTGGAGCGCACGCCGGTGGAGCTCAAGCTCCTGCTGCGCCCGCAGATCAGCGAAGGCGGCGCCATCCGCCTGAGCGTGGTGCAGGAGGCCGAGGAGCTCAGCCCCTCGCCGGACAAGGGGCTGGGGCCCACCACCTCCACCCGGCGCCTGAAGACCACCCTCGTCGCCCACGACCAGGAGACGGTGGTGCTGGGCGGCATCCTCCAGGAGCACGCCCACGAGCAGGTGAGCAAGGTGCCGGTGCTGGGGGACATCCCGCTGCTGGGCCAGCTCTTCCGGGACACCACCAAGTCCACCGTGAAGACCAACCTGCTCGTCTTCCTCACCCCCTACATCATCCGGGACAGCTCGGACTTCCGGCGGATCTTCGAGCGCAAGCTGGCCGAGCGCCGCCGCTTCGCCGAGCAGACCTTCGGCACCGGCGTGGCGGTGGACGACTTCCCCATCGACTTTGGCCGCAAGCGGGGGCCCCTGGCGGTCCTGGCGGACGCCGTCTCCCGGGCGGCGCGCAAGGCGGAGAACGGCGGCCCGGGAGACGAGGACCAGAAGGTGATCCGCCCGGACCCGCCTTGACACGTGCCGGGCAAGGGTTAGCTCTTTCCGCAACCGTTCCGGCGGAGTGCGACACATGCCCATGTACGAGTACGACTGCCCGCGCTGCGGCCACTTCGAGCTCTCGCAGCGCATCACCGAGCCCCCCCTCACCCGGCACACCTGCGGCGAGCCGGTGCGGCGGCAGATCTCCCTCACCTCCTTCGCCCTCAAGGGCGGCGGCTGGTACGCGGATGGCTACGGCACCAAGAAGTCCAGCAGCGCGAACGGCTCGTAGCAAAGCCGACAGAAGGCCCTTGTCCCCTGGACGCCGCTGCATAACTTCCGCCCCGTCATGAACCAGAGCGGACGAGGCAGGGACGTACCGCGCCAGGCGCGGCGGTACCGGGTGGAGGTGGATGGGTGGTCCGGCTACACGCTGGACGTGTCGCTCGGCGGCTTCGCGGCGGAGGTGAGCACCCTGCCCCGCCGCGGCAGCGACGTGCGCGGCTCCATCTGCGTGGGCAGCCAGAGCTACACGTTCACCGGCAGCGTGGTCTGGGTGGGCGAGAGCTCCCCCGAGACGCGCAAGCGCCGGGTCGGCGTGCGCTTCCGGGGCGTGGAGAACGCGTACCTCCAATCGCTGACCTAGAGCGGCCTCAGATCCTCTATGACGGGGCGATGACGGCCACGGCCCCTTTGGCGCCCGCGCTGCGGCAGCGGCTCACGGACGCGCTCGCCGCGCTCCCCGCGCCAGAGGCGCTGCGGGACGAAGAGGGCGCCCGCTGCGCGCGCCGGCTCAAGGAGCGCGTCACCCGGGACCTCCTCCCGCGGCTCTCCGCGGAGGGGCCCACGCTCCTGGCCGGCATCGCCGGGCCCAACAACGTGGGCAAGTCCTCCCTCTTCAACGCGCTGGTGGGCAGCCCGCTCTCCCCCGCGCGCCCCGAAGGCGGCCTCACCAAGCAGTGCCTCGCCGCGGCGAACCCGTCCCTCTGGGAGGGGCCGCTGCGCGCGCTGGTGGAGCAGCGCTACGAAGTGGTCCAGGTCCCGGAAGGCGCGCACCCGCCGGTGACGCAGAGCGGCCCGCCCGGGCGTTTATATCTCGCGCTGCTCCCCTCCATGCCGGAGGGCGTGCTGCTGATGGACACGCCGGACTTCGACAGCATCTACACCGGCAACCGGCTCGCCTCCGAGGCGCTGCTGGTGACCGTGGACGTGCTGCTCTTCGTCGTCTCCCGGCAGACCTACCAGAACGCCGCGCTGGTGCAGTTTCTCAAGGACGCGGTGGGCCACGGGCGCCCCTACGTCCTCGTCTACAACGAGGCGAGCCGCGAAGAGGTGGCGCGCGAGCACCTGGCCAAGCTGGCGGCGGACCTGGGGGTGGCGCCGCTGGCGCGCTACGTGGCCGGGCACCAGCCGGAGGTCGAGCGCGGGGACGCCCTGCTCGCCACCGCCCCGCTCGATGGCGCCGCCCCGCTGCACGCGCTGCTCGCGGAGCCAGGCTCGCGCGGGCGGGTGAAGGCGCAGGCGCTGGCCGCCTCGCTCCAGGACGCGAAGGCGGAGCTCTTGGCGGTGGCAGACGCGCTGCAGCGCCAGGCCCAGGAGCCGGACCGCCTGCGCGGGCGGCTGCGCCACGAGCTGCGCAGCGTGGGCGAGCAGGCCTCGCGCAAGTCCGTCCCCGCGGACGTGCTGATTGAAGCCTTCCAGGACGAGCTCGACGCCCGCAGCGCCTTCAACCGGCTGGTGCGGCGCGGGGTGCGGCGGGTGGTGGGCGTGCTCGCCTTCATGGGGCGCAAGGTGCGCGACTCGTTCACCGGCGAGCCGAAGGCGCGGGAGCAGGTGCGCGAGGTGGTGGAGCGGGCGGCGCGGGAGGGGCTGCGCGCGGCGATCGACTCGCTCGCCCCCGAGGTCGCCTCCTGGCGCGGCGACGAGGCCACCCGCGAGAAGCTGGCCGAGGCGCTCGGGCCCGCCGCGCTCGCCCGCCTCGCCCAGGCGGACGCGCCCCTGCTCGACGGGGACGACGGCGGCGCCACGCCGAAGGACCGGGACGCGCTCTACGCCTTCTGCCGCCAGCTGGTGGCCGCGGAGCTCACCGGGGACGAGCGCGAGCAACTGCTGCAGGCCGCCACCACGCTCGTGTACGCCCTGCCCGTCACCGCGGCCGGCGCGCTCAGCTACGTCACCGGCGGGCTGGGCCAGGACGCGGCGGTGTGGATCTCCGCCGCCGTGGCCACGCCGGTGCTGCAGAAGCTGGTGGACCTCTTGGGCGCGGACCTCCGGGACGACGTCACCCGCCGCTGGGTCACCCAGCACGGCGCCACGCTCGCGGGGGCGCTGGAGCGCGCGCTCTTCGCGCCGCTGCTTTTGGCCCTGGACGCGCAGGTGGAGCAGGCAACGGCCGCCGCGCGGGCGCTGCGCGAGGCGGCGGAGGGGCTGTCATGAAGGTGGACGGACGCGGCGCTGGGGCTGAAGCTTCCCCCATGACGGACGCGCTCCCCGAGCCCGCCGAGCTGGAGGCGCTGGTGGCGCGCGCCCAGGCCCTGCCGGCGCTGGCGCCCAAGCGCGCGCTGCTGCAGCGGCTGCTCCAGGACTACGCGCGCGGCCATGGCAGCGGGGCGGGCGCGCTGGTGATCGCCCTGGTCGGCGCCACCGGTGCCGGCAAGTCCACCCTGCTCAACGCGCTCGCCGGCGCGGCGCTCGCCACCGAAGGGACCGACCGCCCCACCAGCACCCGCGCGGTGGTGTACGCGCCGCAGGACGCGGACGTGGCGGCGCTCGCCGCGACCGGCGCGGAGGTGGTGCGCTACCGCGCGTCCGCGGTGGACCCCTGGAGCGGCCAGGTCTTCGTGGACACGCCGGACCTGAACAGCGTGGCGCAGGCCCACCGCGAGCTGGCCACCGCCGCCCTGGAGCGCGCGGACGTGGCGCTGGCGGTGATGCACAAGGGCGCGGTGGTGGAGGCGGCGCAGGTGGAGTTTTTGCGCGGCTTCGCCCGGCGGCGGCGCCTGCTCTTCGTCCTCAACTTCGCGGACGAGCTCTCCGAAGGCTCGCGCGAGCAGCTCAAGGCGCAGGTGCGCGAGGTGGCCCTCCAGCAGCTGGGGCTGCCGAAGGAGGAGGCCCGCGTCTACGCGGTGAGCGCGAAGGCGGCGCGCCAGGGGGAAGACCCCTCCGGCGAGTGGCCGCTCCTGCTCGCCGGGCTGCGCGCGCTCGGGCGGCAGGCGGACATCGAGAAGGTCCGCCGCAGCAACGCCATGGGCGCGCTGCGCGAGCTCGGCTCCGCGCTCGCCCCCGCCGTGGCCAGCACCCAGGCGGCCCGCGCGGAGGTGCTCGCCGCGCTGGCCGCGAGCTGGAGCCAGGCGGCGGCCAGCATGCGCGAGGACTTCTCCGGCCGGCTCGAGCGTTCGCGCGGCCACCTGCGCACCGAGGTCCGCCGCGCCGCGGCCGGCCGCTGGTGGGGGCCTGCCGCGTGGTGGATGCGCCTCTCCGCGCTCGGCGCCGGCGGCCTGGGCGGCGCGGCGCTGGTGGCGCGGCGCAACCTGCCCATCGGCCTGGCGGTGGCCGCCGTCTCCACCGCGGTGGACGCGCTCAAGGACAAGACGCTGGCCGTCTCCGCGGACCGCCGCGTCGTCTCCGACGAGGACCCCGCGCTCGCCGAGGCCACCAGCGCCGCGGTGGCCTCCGCCCGCGCGGCCGCCCACCAGCGCGGGCTGCCGCCGGAGACGCTGGGGCTGCCCAGCGCGCAGGCGCTGCTGGAGCGGCTGACGCAGCTGCGCGCCGCGGCCTGGGAGTACACCGAGCGCGAGGCGGTGGGCGCGGTGGTGCACCGCTGGTGGCGCTGGTCCCGCTTCCTGCTCCTGCCGCTCATCAACCTGCCGCTCTTCGCCCTGCTCTGCCACGTGGCCTACAACGTGGTGCGCTCCTACCTCTTCGGCCCGCCGTATCTGGGGCTGGACTACTTCCTCAACGCCTCCGGGCTGGCCGCGGTGCTCTCCATCGCCGGGGGGCTGCTCGCCTCCGTGAGCCTGTTGGGCGCGGCCGCGCGGGTGCGGCGGGCCGCGCTGGCCCGCTTCGACGCCGCGCTCGCCGCGCTCGGGGCGCAGCTGCGAGAAGGCGCGGGAGAGTCGCTCGCGCCGGCGCTGGCCGCCGCGCAGGCGGTGGTGGCGCTGGGCGCATGAGCTGGTTCGACCGCGAGCGCCTGCGGCTCGTCTACCACCCGTGCTACCGGGTGCCGCTCTCTGGGCTGGAGTCCGGCACGGGGATGGATCCACGGCGCGCGGACTTCGTCGCCGGGTACCTGCTCGCAGAGCGCCAGGTGCGCCCGGAGGACGTCCTCACCCCGGAGGCGATCACCTGGGCGGAGCTGGGCCGCGTCCACACCGCCGAGTACCTGGAGTCCCTGGGTCGCGCGGAGACGCTCGCCGCCATCTACGGCCTGCCGCCCGGCGAGGCGCCCGCGGACGCCCTGCTGGAGATGTCCCGGCTGGCGTGCGGGGGGACGCTGCTGGCCGCGCGGCGCGCGCTCGAAGGCGGCGGCCCCCTTCTCAACCTGCTCGGCGGCTTCCACCACGCGGCGCGCGCCCGCGGCGGCGGGCTGTGCGCGCTCAACGACGTGGCGGTGGCGGTGGCCACCCTGCGCGCGGAGGGCTTCCAGGGCCACGCGCTGGTGCTGGACCTGGACGCGCACCCGCCGGATGGCACCGCGGACTGCCTGGCCACCGACCCGCGCTGCTGGCTGGGCTCGCTCTCCGGGAGCGACTGGGGCGCGCTCCCCGGCGTGGACGAGGTGCGGCTTTCGCCCGGCACTTCAGACGCGCCGTACCTCGAGGCGCTCGGCGCGCTCCTGGCGCGGATGCCGAAGGGGGCGCTCGCCTTCGTCCTCGCGGGCGCGGACGTGCGCGCCGGGGACCGGCTGGGCACGCTCGCGCTCAGCGAGCAGGGCGTGCGCCAGAGAGATCGCCAGGCGGCGCAGGCGCTGGAGGGCGTGCCCCAGGTCTGGCTCCCCGCGGGCGGCTACGCGGCGGACGCGTGGCGCACGCTGGCGGGGACGGCGCTGGTGCTGGCGGGCTCGCCGAAGAAGCAGATCCCCGAGCGGTACGACCCGCTCCACGCGCAGCTCTCGCGGCGGGCGCGCCACCTGAGCGAGCCCAAGCTGCGGGGCGAATTGGAGCTGACCGCGGAGGACGTGGAGGGGGACCTGCGCGGCGGCGGCGAGGTGCGGCTGCTCGGCTACTACACCCGGCAGGGCGTGGAGTACGCGCTGCACGCGCTGGGGCTCTTGGACGCGGTGGAGCGGCTGGGCTTTCGGCCGCTGCGGGTGGAGCTCACCCGCGGCGGCACCGGAGATCGCTTCTGCCTGCTCGGCACCGCGCAGGGCAAGGAGCACACGCTGGTGGACTGCACGCTCGAGCGGCGCCGGGTGGACGGCCAAGACGCGCTGTTCGTGAACTGGCTGTCGCTGCGCAACCCGCTGGCGGGGTTCACGCCCACGCGTCCCGCCCTGCCGGGCCAGGACGTGCCGGGGCTGGGGATGGCGCGCGAGTCGGCCGAGCTGCTTGAGTTGATCTGCCACCGGCTGGGGCTGGCGGGGGTGGTGTTCCGGCCGGCCTGGTACCACCTGGCGTACACCGCGCGGCAGCGCTTCCACTTCCTCGACCCCGCGCGGCAGGGGCGCTTCGAGGCGCTGCTGCGAGATCTCGCGCACCTGCCCCTGCTCGAGGCCACGCACGCGGTGGCCAAAGGGAAGGTGCTGCTCAACGGCGAGCCCTACGCCTGGGAGGCGCAGGACATGGCGGCGTGGCTGCCCCCCGCGCCCGCCGCGAAGGACGCCCCCGAGCTCGCGCAGGCCCGGGAGCAGGCGCGGTTCACGCTCGCTTAGCGGCCGCGGTCATCTCGAGCGAAGTCGAGGGGCTCAGAGGACGGAAAAGAGCTCGTCCACGGAGACGGAGAGCCCGGGGAGCTCCGGCGGCCCCTCGAAGCGCTGTCCCTCGCCGTAGCGCCGCGTCCGTCGCGGACGGACGTCCACCACCTCGCGCGTCTCCGGCAGGATCAGCCACACCGCTTTGACGCCGTGACGGAGGTACCACTTGGCTTTGCGCAGGAGCGCGCTCTCGTCCTCGGCGTCCTCGCGCCCCGCGACCTCCGCGGCCAGCAGCGGCGCCTCACGACGGAAGTTGCGGCTGCGGCGACGAGGCGGCGAGGGCCTGGGCCAGACCGCGGCGTCGGCACCTCGAACCTCCTTGCCCAGCTGGATGCCCGCCTCGTTGCCGCCCACGTCGAAGCCAGACTGGCCCTCCGCCCACCGCCGGAGCAGGTGCGTGAGCTGGACGGCCAGGAGCTGTTGCTCCTCAGCGCACGGGGGCATGTAGAGCAGCCTCCCGTCGACGAACTCGAGCCGGCCGACCACCTTCGGCCACGTCGCCAGCTCGTCCGGCTGGAAGCCCTCCGGCGGCTCCAGCTCGATCGGCAGCCGCGCGGACCGCGGAACCGGCAACAGCTCGTCGTACGGGAAATCCATCGCCACGTCCTGCCACAGCATACGCACCCCCTCGCCCGCCCACCATCACCCCTCCCTCACCCACGTCGTGAGGGGGCCGGACTGTAGGCGCGGGGACTGACAGGCAGGCTGCTTAAGCGCGCGCCTCGAGCTGCGGGAAGGCGAAAGGCTCGAGCTCGACCACCAGCTCGCCACCCTCCACCCGCGTCTGCACCGGCCGCTCCTGGCCGTGCATCACCGGAGAGACGATGTCGTGCAGCTTCGCCGGATCCACGCGGTCCCAGCCGAGCTTGGCCTTGAGGTCCTCGAGCGACAGCCGCACCGTCTTGTGCTCACCGGTGAGGTTGACCAGGGAGAGCAGCGGGACGTCCTCGCCCTCCTGGGGCAGCCGAGCCAGGGAGATGACCCCCTCGTCCGGGTTGGGGACCTCGTAGACCTTGTTGGTGCGGAAGGACGGCCGCTCGCGCGCGAGGAGGTTCGCCGCGACGGTGGCCAGCGCGGTGGGCCGCCCCTCCGCCAGCGCGCGCTCGAAGGCCTCGCGCTCGGTGCGGCCACGATCCAGGTAGCGCCCGTCGAAGGCGGCCTTGAATTGCTCGTCCAGGCCGGCCTGGCGGACCAGCGCCGAGGCATCGTCCCAGAGCTGCTCGGTGCGCTCCGGCGAGGCCATGTCCGCCTCCCCGGCAATCCGCCGCATCTGGGCGGCGAGGTCGGGGATCTTCGCGGCGGCCGGGGTCCCGTCCACGTTGGCGGCGAGCGACTTGAGCGTCTCCGCGAGCGCGAAGCCCCGCGCGTTCGGCTCGCCGAGGATGGTCCGGTAGTAGTGCGCCTGGTGCCCCTTCTGGTTGGCGTTGAGCATGATCGCCATGGCCAGCCGGTTGACGTCGTTGCCGAGCAACTCCAGCGGCGAGTCCGCGGCGGAGCGGTCGGCAAACGGCTCCTTCCCGTCGGCAACCAGGCCCTGCAGCAGCGGCCGGTCCTGCGGCTCGTCCAGCAGCGCGGTCTCGTCGTGCAGCGTGAGGTACGCCGCCTGCGATTCGCCCGGCGCGAACTCCGGGGTGTTGTTCAGATCGGAGATCCAGGGCTTCTTGCTCTGCGTGAGCAGGGCGCGCCAGTTGGCACGGCTGGTGTCGAAGCCGATGAAGCGGTCCGCCAGCGACTTGGAGGTGCGCCCGTCGATCGTCTTGGTCGCCCCCAGCCACTCGTTGAGCAGGACCTCCTTGGGGACGTTGGCCTCGGGGAGGATCAAGCTGCCTGGGGCCACCTGTTCGGTGAAGGACTTGATCATCGCCGTGTAGGCGCGCGTCTCTGGCAGGTCGATGTTGTTGGTCCGGGTGCGGTAGGCGCCGTGGATGATCGCGTCCAGGCGCCAGGCGAGCTGGCCCAGCTTGGCGAAGTGGCCCACCGTCTCCAGGTGGTCCGCGAACTTCTCCGGGTGGAGGTTGTTCCAGTCCACCTGCTCCGGGTTCTTGAAGGTGGTGAGGATCCGCCGCTCCCGCCCGTTGACGGTGGCGCGGATCAGATTGTCCGGGTTCTGGTCCGGGAAGATCTTCCACATCTCCGAGGTCTGACCGGCCAGCTCTCCGCGGGTGTGGAACATCACGTTGTAGACGCGGCCGTCGCGGTTCACCTCGCCGACCTTCACCGCGCCGTCCATCATCCGCAGCTGATCCGCCGCCAGCTCGTCACCGGCGAGGAACGCCTTCACCACCGGGTGCTCGTTGGAGCCGTGGTTGACCACCACGTCCATGCCCACGCGGATCCCCAGCTCGCGCGCCTTGGCCATGTAGGCGGCGAAGGCCTCGTTGCCGCCCAGCTCCGGGGCGATCTCGCGGTGGTTGCTGATGTCGTAGCCCGCGTCCTTGCCCGGGCTCTTGTACGGCGGCAGCCACGCCACCTCGTCGATCCCCAGCTTGTGGACCAGCTCCAGGGCTTCGGCTTGATCGTAGAAGTCCGCGCGCGCCTTCCCCGCGGGGACGGCGAACTGGTCCGCGTAGGCCACCAGGTAGTTGGTGAAGCCGCGGTCGGCGAACTTGCGCTGGAGCGCCAGCGTGGCCTCCGGCATCTCCTCCTGGGTGGCGACACGCTGCTTCGTGTACTCGACGACGTAGTCGTTGGCCCACTTCGGGTTCATCACCCGGGCCTGCTGCTGGATCCAGTCGAGCCGCTGCGGTGAGAGGTAGGCCTCGCCGGTGACCGGGTTCTTCTTGCGCAGGAACGACCACTCGTTCGGCTTGCCGTCCCGCACCGCGGCCTCGATGGCGGCGGCGGTCTTCGCGGGGTCGTACGTCCCCCACTTCCCGACCGGCAGCTCCACCGTGGGGCCGCGCAGCTTCAGACGATCCACCACCGCGGCGCGGGCGCGCTGCAGCCGGTTGGGGCCGTCCGTGCGGACGGCGCCCGCCGCCGCGTCCGCGATCCCGGCCTCGCGGTCCAGCGCCGCGGCGAGCAGCGGGGACTGGAAGTCCCGCCCCTCCAAGTGCTCGGCCATCATCGCGCGGTGGAAGCCCTGCTCCGGGGTGAGGGCCCCGCCGCCCATCAGCTGCTCCTGCGAGAGCGGCGCCTCGGCGTAGTCCAGCAGCGGGTCCGAGTACTTTCCGTCCTTGCTCACCCGCACCGGCAGGGTGAAGAACTCGTGGCCGTCCGCGTACTGCGCCCTCACCGTGGCCAGCGCGAACTGCTCGGCGGGCGCCTCGGGGACGTCCAGCCGGCGGGACTCCAGCACCTGCGCGCCGACCAGCTCCCCCGCGCGGTGGCCGTAGCGAGAGACGTCGCTCAGCAGCGCGGCGATCTTCGCGTCGTCGAGCGGCACCTGCTGCTCACCCTTCTCACTGATCTCGAAGCGGGCCCGGGAGATGGGCTGGCGCGCGCGGGCCTGCGAGGCCGCGGCGGCGTCCTCCCAGCCGAGCGCGCTGCGCCGCGCGGCCGAGGCTTGAACCAGGCTCAGGTTCCGCTCGTACGCGCGGAAGTCGTAGAGGTTCTTCACGCCGCCCATCTGGCGGGCCTGGACACCGAGCGCGCCGAAGTAGAAGGCGGACTGGCCGAGCATCATCCAGCGCTGCTCGGGCGGCAGCTCGCTCCAGTGGGCGAGCAGGTAGCGCAGCCCGTCGCTGCCGGCGGCGAGGTCCGCCACCTGCGAGGCGACCGAGACGCCGGCCACGGTGTTGATCAGCCCCGCGCCCGCCTTGGCGCTGACCGCCGCGCGCGCCCCGGAGAGCGAGGCGCCCATGGCGCCCACGCCCAGGCCGCTGGCCAGGGTGTTGAGCCAGTCGAGGCGCGCCTCCTGGTTCATCGGGCTCAGGGTCTCGCCGTGGGCCTTGCGGTCCAGCAGCGAGCCGCCAGAGCGGTACATGCCCCAGCCGCCCAGCGCCATGCCGGCGCCGGCGAGCACCGCGGTGGGAATGGAGAGCGGCAGCAGCGTGGCGCCGAGCAGCGCGAAGCCGCCCACCATGGCGCCCTTGTCCACCACGCCGGTGATCTTCTCCCACGCGGTGTCGACGGTGAGCGGCGTGTTCTCGGTGCGCAGCTTGGGCGCCGCGCCGAGCTTGCCGCCCTCGGCGAACGTCATCCGGCCCGGCGGCAGGTGGTTGTTCTTCCGCCAGTCCTCGAAGCTCTCGTAGGTGCGGCCCGCGTCGTCCGCGAAGCGCTCGCCCTTGGGGCCTTCCACCTTGAAGAGCGTCCGCTGGGCGTGGCCGTCGCTCTCGGTGTTGACGAAGACCGGGAGCACCGAGACCTTCGCGGGCTCGCCGACCTCGCCCTGGAGCTTGCGCAGCGGGCCGGCGATCGCGTCCACCTGCTCGCGGGCCTTGCCCTCGAAGGCCACGCCGTCCTTGGGCGCGCGCGCGTTGGGCGGGAGCCCGAGCGCGAAGCCGATCTCGTTCTGGAGATCCGCCCCGTGCAGCTCGCGGCTGCCGCGCGCCGCCGCGCGCAGGAACGCGGGAGCGAAGAGCGCCTGCGCGTGCTGCTCGACGAAGCGGTAGGCCTTCTGCAGCCCCTTCGCTTCCGCGCCGGCGATGCAGACCTCGGTGTCCACCGCGGCGTCGCGCTTGCCCTTAAGCAGCGCGCTGGCGTCCGCGCGCACCAGCGTGTCCACCGCCTTGAGCTTGAGCGCCTTGAGGCCCCCGTCCTTCAGGCCATAGGAGGAGATGTGCAGCGCCGGCTGGCCGTCCAGCCGCAGCGGCCCGGGCTCGAACACCCGGATCGCCAGCTTGCCGTCCGCTCCTTCGAGCGCGCCTTCGCGCACCGCCACCAGCTCCACGCGGCCGTTGGGGTGATCCGCCTGCGCCTGCTTCAGCGCGGGCAAAAGCGCCTTCTCCTCGGCGGACTCGGGGCGCCCCTGCAGCACGCGCGCGAGCGACGCCAGGGCGTCCTTGCCGTCCGCGAGGAAGTCTCCCAGCACCTTCGCGTCACCGCCGCCGCGCAGCGCCTTCGCGGCGGTGGTCCACTGGCCGACCAGGTCCTGCTCGCCGGCGCCGGCCTTCACCCGGCCGGTGGACGGCGGGAAGCGGGCCAGCAGCGCGTCCGCCTTCCCCTGCGCCGCTTCGGCGGCGAGCAGGAGCTGGCGCATCTGCGGCGCACCCTCGCCGAGCACCCCGGCGCCGAGCGCGTGCAGCGGCGAGGCCCGGGCGGGCTCGGGCGGCGGCGCTACAGCAGTCGAGGAGAAGAGATCCGCGGGAGCGGCGGCGGGGACGTTCTGCGCGGGCGCGGGGAGTGCCGGCCCGCTGGCGCGACCCTGGCTGGGGGCCGCGACGGGCAGTCGTCCCGCTGCGTTGATCTCGCCGATGCTCACGTTTCTCCGCCGCGGTTGAGGGGGCCCCGCAGCAACGCGGGCAACCACCCGGATTGTCTGCGTTCGAGAAACGCGGTTGCGCGTCCTGCAGATCTCGCTGAGTCTCTGAAATTATTACTGAATTCGAGCGCTCCGGCCGCCTCGGACTTTGGGAAAAAGGCAGGACTTGGCAAACGAGATGACACAACCGCCTGAATGCCGCTGACGCGGTCTCCCACAGCGTGAGCAGGATCCTGCAAGATGGCGCGGTGACTCCGGCAGCCCTGAGCGACGCATTCGAGCAGGCCCGCCGCGGTGCGGCACTCTCCGCCGCCGCGCGCGCGGAGGTGGGCGAGGCGCTCTCGCGCATGTACGCGCAGGGTCAGGCGCAGTGGCCCATGGTCAAGCTCGAGCCAAAGGCCTACGCGCAGCACGTGGCGCAGAAGCTGCCCGCGGACGCCCAGCTGCCGGACGCGCTGGCGGGGCTGGAGAGCGGAGATCTCTTCCTCGCCTGCGCCTGCGGGCTGGGGCGCTCGGAGGCGATCGCCGCGTTCGATGAGGCGTTCCTCCCGAAGATCACCGCCGCGCTGGCCACGGTGGACAAGTCCCCCTCGTTCCTCGAGGAGGCGCAGCAGTTCCTCCGCCACCGGCTCCTGGTCTCGGACGGGCGCGCCGCGCCGCGCATCTGCGACTACTCGGGGCGCGGTCCGCTCGGCAGCTGGGTGCGCGCCGCCGCCGTCCGCAGCGCGATCAACATGTACCACGCGGCCAAGCGCGAGGTTCCGCTCGAGGACGGCCACGGCGGCGGGCTGGAGCTCCCCGGCGGAGACCCCGAGGTCGACTTCCTCAAGCAGAAGTACCGGCAGGACTTCAAGGCGTCCTTCGAGGAGGCGCTCGAGGGGCTCTCCAGCCAGGACCGCACCGTCCTGCGCCTCCACTTGCTGGACGGCCTGTCCGTCGAGCAGATCGGCGCCATGTACAAGGCCAACAAGTCCACCGTGTACCGCTGGATGGCCAAGGCGCGGGAGACGCTGCTGCGCCAGACCAAGAAGATTCTGTCCAAGCGGCTGGGGCTGCAGCGCCACGAGCTGGAGAGCCTGATGGGGCTGGTGCGCAGCCAGCTCGACGTCAGCCTCGCCCGCTTCCTCAAGGACTCCAAGGACTAGGCCGCACCAGGTTTTCTGCGACAAACCCGCGTGCGCTTGTCCTTCCCTGCGAGGGAAACCTCGGCAGGCAGGGAGGACACCATGTTGGGCGGCATGATGCTCCTGCTCGCGCTGGCCGTCCTGGCCTATGGCGCCATCCGGGAGCTGCTCTGGCGCAGGCGCTACGCCGCGCCGTTCAAGCGGACCGGGGAGATCGCCCTCAACCCCGCCCTGGCGGACGGGCGTGGGCGGATCTCCACCGAGGGCACCGTCTGTCCCACCCGCACGCTGTTCTCCCCGCTCACCCGCCGCGCCTGCTTGTACTACGAGCTGGAGGTCCGCCGCGCCGGACCCGGCGGACGGCGGGGCGCGCCGGTGAAGGTCCTGCGCGAAGGGACCCTCTTCGGGCTGGATGACGGGACTGGCAGGTTGCGGGTGGACGCGGGGCGCGGCGCGGTGGTGTCCGAGCTGGACATCACCGCCGAGCGCCCGCACGGCGGCGGTCCGCTCACGCTCGGCGGCGGCGTCCTCCAGCTGCCGGCGGGCGAAGGGCCCTACCTGTTGATCGAACGCATGCTCCCCGCCGAGGGGAGCCTCTACGCGCTGGGGCAGCTGCAGCGCGGCCGCCTGCAGGCCTCGGACAAGCAGCCGCTGATGCTCTCCCGCCGGGGGCGGCTGCAGCTGTGGGGTGAGGCCTTCGCGCGCAGCCGGCCCAGCCTCGTGGGCGGCGCGCTCGCGGCGGCCGCGGCGCTGCCGCTGCTCCTGCTCCACCCCGCGCAGGCGGCGGCCACGCACTGCCCGCCGCGGATAGAGGGCACGGTGAACGCGTGCGTGGGGCAACTCGCCGGCGAGGCCACCGACTTCCGGTGGCAGGTGGCGCGCGCGGGGACCTACGCGGTGCGGGTGAGCACGCCGCCCGGGGCGAGCCTGGAGCCGGTGGTGGCGCTGGTGGATCCCCGCGGCAACGTGGTGCTCGAGCGCGGCGCCACCGGCCCCGCCAAGCTCACCCGCCGCCTGGAGCCGGGCGAGTACCGCCTGCGGGTGCGGGACCTCGCGCCGGGCGCGGCGCTCGCCGGTAAAAGCTTCTCGCTCGAGGTGCTCAGCGCCCCACCCAGCCCGGTGGCGACAGCCGAGGAAGACGGGCAGCCGCTGCTGCTCCCTGGCAGCGGAGCGGGCGCACCACCGTAGGGCCGAAGAGCCCCCGTTCGGCGGTGGTCATCCTGGCGGTGGAGTGGGTGCGCTCGGCAGGATCTGCCGCGGCCAAATCGGAGGGGACGCAGCGGCGCGCTGGTAGCATCCGGGCCATGCACCTCGCTTGGAGTTACGCGCTCGCTGGCCTGGTCGTCTCCACCGCCGCGTCTGCCCAGTCACCGGATGGGGGTTCGCCCGTCTCCGTCGCCCAGGCGATGAAGCGGCTGGACGCCGCCCGAGAGCAGCTGAAGGCCGCCGTGGCGCGCATCCAGGTGGATCCGCCGGCCACCGCGGACCTGGACGCGGCGCACGCGGCGGTGGGCGCGCTCAAGGACGCCATCGACTTTGGCGCCCAGAACGAAGCGGCGGATCTCGACTATGCGCGGGCCGCGCTGGCGGCGCGCAAGGAGCTGCGGACGCAGCGCGAGTACGTGGACCAGCGGCGGGCGAACGTGCACATCCACGAGCACCGCCGCACCATCGACGCCGCGCTCCCCGCCCTGGCGGAGCGCTTCAAGCAGGCGGAGGCGAAGGGCGCGGCGCCCAAGGACATCGAGGACGCTCGCGCCAGCGTGGCCGCGGTGAAGAAGCTGCTCAAGGAGGCCAGGCCGTTCGCGAAGGACGACCCCACGTTCGCCAGCTACCTCGCCCAGACGGAGGAGTCGGTCAGCCAGAAGGAGAAGGCGCTGGATGACCGCTGGACGCTCCTGGCGGTGGACAAGCACCGCGCCGTCCTCGAGGAGCGCCGGCAGGGGCTCTCCAAGTCGATGGCGGGGCTCACCACCGCGGCGACGGACGCGCAGTTCGAGGAGGCCGACCGCGCGGCGGCCAGCCTGTCGAAGCTGATCGACGAGGGAGCGGCCTTCGAGCCCCGCGACAAGACCTACCGCGGGGTGGCGGAGAAGGCGCGCGCGGAGCTGACGCAGGCGAAGAAGAAGCTGGAGGAGCTGATCAGCGGCTCCGGGTTGGCGCGGCTGACGTCGCAGATCGATCCGGCGCGGCAGGACCTGGCGAACGCGGCCAAGGCGCTCCGGGCGAAGAAGCCGACCGAGGAGCAGCTCGCGGAGGCGAAGACCGCGGCGTTCGTCGTCCGCAAGCTGGTGGAGAAGTTCCAGCCACAAGCCGCGCGCAGCGAGGCGTTCGGAAAGTACGTGGCGGACGTGACCGCGAAGCTGATGGAGGTGGAGGTGAACCTCCAGCAGCGCGCGCTGGACTCGGCGCGCGGAGAGATCGCTCAGGCGGTGAAGAACCTCGAGCGGCGCGACGCGACGGACGACCAGTTCGCCGAGCTGAACACCGCGATCACCGTGATGGAGAAGACGATGGAGGACGTCCACAAGAAGGAGCCCACCATCGCGGCGCGCCTCTACGACGCGAAGAAGCAGATCGCCGAGGCGAGGGCGACCCTGAGCCGCCGGCGCATCGAGGTGGACGTGGAGCGCCAGCGGCGCAAGGTGAAGGAGGCCATGCAGCTGGCGGAGGCAGCGGTCAAGGAGCTGCAGCAGCCGAGCCTCGCGGCCGAGTCGTTCCCGCCGGCCGACGAGGCGGTCAAGGGCGTGCGCGCGCTGCTCGAGGAAGGCGCGCCGCTGATCAAGCTGTACGGCGACTACAAGCAGTTCGACAAGGAGCAGAAGGAGCGGCTGGCGATCCTCGCGGACCGCATCGCCAGCCGGAAGATCTTCCTCGCGGCCTCCAACGGGAAGGCGCGGCTCAACGAGACCACCGCGGAGGGGCGGGCGAAGCTGGACGCCGCGAAGCGGCCCGAGTCCACGGACGCGGACGTGGCGGCCGCCGCCAAGGCCGTGAAGGCGCTGACCGAGGCGATCGAAGCCAACGCCGCGGTCGAGAAGCAGGACGCAAGCTACGCCGCGAACGCGGAGAAGGCGCGGGGCGAGCTGCAGCGCCAGACCGAGGCCCTGGAGCTGGCAACGGCGACGCGGACGCTGCGGCGCGAAACCGGTGAGGCGCTGGCGGCGGGGGTGGCGGCGGTCAAGGAGGCGGAGGGGCTCGCGGAGCTGCGCAGGAAGGATGAGCTCTACAAGAAGGCGCTCGGGCTCTTCGGCAGCTGCGTGAGGGACGGCCCGGAGCAGCTGAGCCAGAACCCGGTGCTCGCCAAGGCGGTGGTGCTGGTGGACGGCAACCCGAGCAACGCGGACGACGCGATCCGGCTCTGCGGAGAGCAGAGCAAGGCGGTCGAACAGACGCGCGTCCACGTGCAGGCGCTGCTCGCCTACGAGGACGGCCCGAAGAAGGGCTTCGAGTCCGGAAAGGCCCTCCTCGCGCAGGGAAAGAGCGCCGAGGCGCTCAAGCAGTTCGAGGAGTGCATCTCGTCCGGCGCGTACGCGCAGTACAAGTATCCCGAGCTCAAGCAGGGCAAGTACTCGGTGGCCGGGAGCTCGATGACCGTGGCCGAGCTGGTCGAGCAGTGCGTGGGCCAGCGGAAGGCGCTGGTGAAGAAGTAGCGCTGCTCGACTCGCCTCGCGGCTAGCCGTGGTAGACGCGCGAGGCGCTGATCTTCCCGGCGCGGATCTCCAGCACCTCGGCCACCGGCATCGGCGGCTCGTTGGGCGCGTGGCGCCAGTACTCCATGAAGACGCGCTCATCGTCCGCGGTCAGCAGCGTGGGCTCGTAGCGCAGCCCCGGCAGCCGGGCGATCGCGTCCGCCCACCAGCGCGAGAGCGCCGCGCGCCCCACCAGCTTGCCCCCGGTCTGGGGGTGAAGGACGCGGATCTTCGGTGAGACGTGGGTGGCGTCCTCGGCGTAGAGCGCGACCAGCCGCTCCACGTCATGCGCGTTGAAGGCGTCCAGCCAGCGCCGGGCAATGTCCAGGTTCTCGCGTTGCACCGTCGACTCCTTTCGCGTGGGCCGGCGCTGTGGCAGTCACAAGCGCCATGGCCGACACGATCGAGAACCGCGTTTACCTCTTCGCCCCGCTCGCGGCGAGCTTCGTGGAGCGCAGCGCCAAGCACCTGGGCTCCAGCAAGCCGGAGGAGCGCGCCCGGGCGCTCCGGGCGCTGGCGGATCTGGCCTTCGTCTGCTGCGAGGTCGCGGACTCGGAGGCCCGCAGCCCGGCGGAGGTGCACGCCCGGATCTTCGCGCTGGCGCAAGGGGAGCCGCCGAAGAAGAAGCGCGCCTGAAGCGGGCGGCTCAGCGCGCCCCGGCTGCGGCCGCCGCTGCCGGCGCGGCGGCGGTGCGGGAGCGGATGCGCTCCACGACATAGCGCGCGTCCCGCCCCACGCCCTGGATCATCCCGGAGGACATGGCGTACTGGAAGTGCACGCCGAGGAAGTAGAGGCCCGGCTCCCCCTCCACCACGCCGCGCTCGTGCTTCGGCTCGCCGCGCTCGTCGAAGATCGGCAGGTCGATCCACTGGTAGCCGCCGTGGAAGCCGGTGCACCAGATGACGTTGCCAACCTCGATCCGGCCCCCACCTTCCACCACCGGCTGCCCCCGCTCCACGCCGGTGAGCCGGCCCACGCGCTCGGCGCCGAGCCGAACGAGGTCGCTCTCCCGCACCCGGATCAGCACCCCGCCCTTGGAGAGCACCCCCTCCCGCGCCTTGCGCCCAGGGGGCGTCCCCACGGTGAGCACGTGGTTGAAGGCGAAGCCGAGCACCAGCCGGGAGAGCAGCTTGCGCCCCAGCCAGCTCTGCACGTCGAACGGCACCTCTCCCACCGGCCGTCCGGAGACCCAGAGCCGCCGCCCCGTGGAGGCGAGGTCCTTGGCGATCTCCGCCCCCGAGTTCCCCGCCCCAACGATCAGCACGTCCCCCGCGCCCAGCTGGGAGGGGCGCCGGTACGCCGAGGAGTGGAGCTGCACCGTCTTGGGATCGAGCTCCTTGGCGAGCTCCGGCACCTTCGGCCGCTGGTAGGTGCCCATGGCGATGATCACGTGGCGCGCCTGCCAGCGGTGCGCGCCCGCGCGGACGAGGTACCGATCGCCCTCGCGGCTGACGCGGTCCACCCGCATCCCCGTGCGCACCGGCAGCGAGAAGCGCGCGGCGTACGCCTCCAGGTAGTCCGCCATCTCGTCCTTGGTGGGGAAGGCGTCCGGGTGCGCGGGGAACGGCATGCCGTCCAGCCCGTCGTAGCGGGCCGGCGTGAAGAGCTTGAGCGAGTCCCACCGCTTGCGCCACACGTCGCCCACCCGCGGCGCCGCCTCCAGGATCACGCACGTCAGGCCGCGCCGGACGAGGTGGTACCCCGCCGAGAGCCCCGCCTGTCCGCCGCCGATCACCACCACGTCCAGCTGCTCCACTTCCGGCAGCGTGAGCCCGGGCTCCAGCACCTGCAGCGCTGCGCCTTCTTCCACCAAGAGCGTGTTCATCGGGTGTGCCTCCAGGACTGCGTTGTCTGGAGTCACCATGGCAACCGGGGGGAGCCCGCCGCTTCGGGAGACCTCCCCATGCCGCTGCGAAAAGGGCATGGGGAGTTCTACCCATGCCCCTCCTCCGAGCGGCGGTGGCTAGACCAGCCCCTCGCGGAAGGCGTGGGCGGTGGCCGCGGTGCGGGTGGAGACGTCGAGCTTGGAGAAGATGTTGCTCACGTGCCGATCCACCGTCTTCTCGCTCAGCGAAAGCCGGCCGGCGATCGCGCCGTTGGTGAGCCCGCTCGCCACCAGCCTCAGGACCTCCAGCTCGCGCCCGGTCAGCTTGCCGCCGCCGCGCGCGGGCGGGGCGAGCTGGCGCAGGTCGCTCACCGCGCCGAGCTGCTTGAAGACCGCCTCGGCGGCCTCGCGCTCCAGCCGCTCGCCGTCCGCGTCTCCCAGGGCGCGGCAGGCCTTCGCCACCAGCACCCGGACGCGCGCCGCGAGGTACGGCGCGCCGAGGTCCAGCCACACCGTGAGCGCGCGCCGCAGCAGCGGCAGCGCCAGCGCCGGCTTCTGCTGAGCCAGCGTCACCGCGCCGCGGGCGTGGGCGGCCATCGCCTCCAACACGCTCGACTCGGCGACCGCGGCGATCTTCTCCAGCTCGGCGGCTGCCTCGGCGGCCTCGGGGAGCCTCCCCGCCGCCAGCAGGACCTCCACCTGGGCCGGGAGGAAGCGGATGCGCATCAGCCGCTCCGGCGTGCCCTGCAGCACCCGCGCGAGCCCCTTCACCGCCGCGTCGGTTCGCCCCTGGGCCAGGCGCAGCAGCGCCAGCCCGGGCTGGGGGTCGCGCCCGGCGCGGCTGGCGGCCTCGTACGCCTCCTCCGCGGCGGCATGCTCGCCGCGCAGCCGGTGGATCTCTCCCGCCTGGTAGTGCCCCGCGCCAATCGCCATGGCGTCCCGGGGCGGCACCCGGCGCGCCTGCTCGAAGGAGGCGCTCCAGTCCCCCTCCAGCTCGAGGATCTCCGCGCGGTGGACCTGGCAGGTGCCGGTGAAGGTGACCAGCTGCGGCTGCGCCTCGCACCAGCGGCCGAGCTCTCCCGTCCACTCCTTGGCGCGCTCGAGCGCGTACACCCGCCTGCAGCCCGCAATCACGGTGCAGTAGATGAGCCCGGTGATCAGCGGCTTGAGCTGCCGGCGCGTGGCGATCAGCATCGCCTCGTCGAACAGCGCGAGCGCCTCGCGCACCCGGCCCTGGCGCAGGCGCGTTGCCCCCTGGTGCGCCCGGCCGAACGCGGTGAGGTCGACATCCCCTGCGCGCTCTCCTGCAGCGGCGACGCGCTCAGCGAGCTCCCAGGCCTGCTCGTACGCGCCGCTGTGCTGGCAGCGGTAGAGCTCGGGGACGTTCAGCCAGCCCGCCAACGCCTCGTCGTCGCGGCCGCGCAGCCGCTGCGCGGTGCCAAACCAGCCGCCGGCGCGCACCGGCTCGCCGAGCGACAAGAGCCGCAGGCCCAGCCAGAACGCGGCGTGCGCGGCCTGCGGCCCGTCCCCCTGGCGCACGCAGAGCGCGTGGAGCCGCTCCAGCGCGGCGATGAACTCCTGGTCCCGCCCGAGCATCGCCAGCGACCAGGCGAGCCGGTTCAGGTCGGCCGGCTCGAGCGGCGCTTCGGCCTCCGCCTTCGCCAGGGCCTCGTACGCGTCCGCCCAGGCGCGCTTCGCGTAGGCCTGCTGGCCGCGCTCCAGGTCGGGGCGAGGCGGCTTGCCGCGGGGCTTCTTGGGCTTGGCCGGCACGGCGGGAATGTACCCTGGCCGGGCGGCGCCCCGTGGTCACGGATCGCCCCTACCCCCCGTCTATCTGCTGCCACGCCGCGGTGAGCTCTCGCGTCCGCTCCTCCGCGAGCGCGCGGAACTCCGCCGCGAGGTGGGCCACCTTGTCCGGGTGGTACTGCGCCACCAGCGCGCGGAAGGCCTTGCGGACCTGGTCCTTGGGCGTGCCGCGCGGAACGCCGAGCACCTGGTACGGGTCCTTCAGCGCTCCGCGCGCCTGAGCCTCCGGCTGCTGCGGCCCAGAGGCGCGGCGGCGGGCGCGCTCGCGCGGGCCCGCGCGCTCCGGCGCGGGCGGCAGCGTGGGGTCCAGCCGCGCCAACACCCGCCACAGCTCCTCGGCGTCGTCCTCGGGGCGCTCGCCCTTCTTCACCACCGCCTGCACCACCCCGCGCAGCAGCACCAGGTAGCCGCTGGCCGCCTGGTAGGCCGAAGCGGAGTCCGTGGGGAACAACGCGTCCGCCAGCGTGCCCAAAGGGTCGCGCCACATGCCCTCCACGGTGCCTTCGTCCGCGCAGACGACCTGGTCCACGCGAGCGCCCAGCGTCCGCTGGAGCGTGGCGAACGGCTCGCGCTGCGCCACCGGGCGCATCGCCGGGCCGTGGCGCGTGCCGCTCACCACCAGGAGCCGCGGCGAGGCTTGCGCCCGCTCCCGCAGCTTGGCGGTGACCTGCTTGTCGGAGAAGTAGAGGACCTCGACCACGGCGGGGCGGGACGCTACCCCGGACGGGCGCCACCCTTCACCCCGAGACGCAGCGAACACGCTCGCCCCTCGAGTTCGCTCGGGGTGAACGGGGGCGGGGACTCTCAGCTGCGCTGCGGCTCCGGCGGAGGGGGCAGGCCGCCGCGCAGGCGCGAGGCCTCGAGCCGGGCGCGCTGGAACCGGTACGCCACCTCATGGGTGCGGGTGGGCATCCACACGGTGAAGCGCGAGCCCTTGCCCTCTTCGCTGGAGGCGCGCATGTCGCCGCCCAGCTTCTTGACCAGGCTGAAGCAGATGGCCAGCCCCAGCCCAACGCCCTGTCCCGCCTTCTTCGTCGTGAAGAACGGGTCGAAGATGTACGGGAGCAGCGGCGCGGGGATGCCGCAGCCGTTGTCGGTGATGGAGATCTCCACCCCGTCACTCACCTTCTCCGTCTCCACGGCGATGCTCGGCCGCTCGCGCCCGGCCACCGCGTCCGCCGCGTTGGTGAGCAGGGTGACGATGATCTGCGTGAGGTAGCCGGGGGTGATGTGCAGCCGCCGCGGGTGCGAGAGCTGGTGGGTGATCTCCACGCCCTCCAGATTCGCGCGGCAGATGACGATCGCCCGCTCGATCTCCGCGCTCGCCTCCACCCACTCGGAGGCGCTGTGGCGGTCGCTGGCGAGCAGCGTGAGGTCTCTGACCAGGGAGCGGATCCGCTCGGTGCCCTCGCGGACCTCGCTGCGGATGGCGCGCACGTCCGCCATCAGCTCTTCCTGGGTGCGCACCGGCGCGGCGCCGGCGGTGGTGCCCGCCAGCTCCTCCATGGCGCGGATGATCTGCTCGCTACCGGAGAGGACGAAGGCGAGCGGGTTGTTCAGCTCGTGCGCCACGCCGGAGGCGAGCATGCCCACCATGGCCAGCTTCTCCGCCTCGAGCAGCTGCTGCTGCGCGGAGAGCAGCTCCTGATGCGCGGTGGAGATGGACTCCTTCTGGCGGAGGATCTCCTGGCGCGCCTCGCGCAGCCGCAGGAGCGAGCGCACGCGCGCGAGCAGCTCGCGCTCGCGCACCGGCTTGGGGAGGTAGTCGTCCGCGCCCTCCTCGAGCCCGGTGGCCCGGCCATCCGGGTCCGTGCTGGAGGTCATCAGGATGAACGGGATGTCCCGCAGCGAAGGTTCGGCGCGCACGCGCCGGCACAGCTCGTAGCCGTCCATCCCCGGCATGACGAGGTCGGAGAGGATGATGTCCGGCGGCCGGGCGAGCGCGATGGAGAGCGCGCTCTCGCCGTCCGCCGCGCTCACGCACTCGAACTCGCCGAGCAGCAGCGCCCGCAGGTGGGCGCGGATGGTGGGGGCGTCGTCCACGATCAAAACCGTGCGCGACATGACCCGGGGGGGTTGCGGGGCTTCGTCTTTGGGAGGGTTCGAATCCATGACCTGGGGACCTCTGCACTGTCCGTGCGAGGTCCCTCAAGTCTGCTTCCGAGCGCTTGCGCCGCGCCAGGAGGGGTGGGGTCGCACGCGGGGGGTGGCGAATGACCTTCGGCGCGCCGCACGCGTGGGCACACCGGCGGCCGCGTGGGTGATACACGGACAGCCACCCATGCCCTTCGCCACCGTGGACCTCTGCGATCAGTTCCGCGCCTCCATCCAGGTCGCCCTCCCCGTCTTCCGCTCCTACGGCGGCAAGGAAGCGTTCAGCGGGCAGATCGAGACCGCCCGCTGCTTCGAGGACAACGTCATCCTCAAGGAGCTGCTCGCCAAGCCGGGCGCGGGCAAGGTCCTCGTCGTGGACGCGGGCGGCAGCCTGCGCAAGGCGCTGGTGGGGGACAAGGTCGCCGCGCTCGCCGCCCAGAGCGGCTGGGCCGGCGTGGTCCTCAACGGCTGCGTCCGGGACCTCCGCGGGCTGGCCACCTGCCAGGTGGGGCTCTTCGCGCTCGGCCACGTCCCGCTCGCGAGCGACAAGCTGGGCTGGGGCACCGCCGGCGGGGCGGTGCAGTTCGCCGGGGTGACCTTCACGCCCGGGCACTACCTCTATGCGGATCAAGACGGGCTGGTGGTACTCCCCACCGCCGCCACCTGAGCGCTTGCGGTTGACCTGCGCGGGCAAGGGTGCCAAGGAGCCCCGCGAAGACGGTAACTCCGTAAAACCGAGGCGGTATGTCGCGCGAACAGGCGCTGCCGGGGGCGCTCGAGGAGCTGACGGTCGCGCTGCTCTCCTGTGAGAGCCAGCAGGCGGTGTTGGAGGCGGCGCGTGCGCACTGCGCGCGCGCGGGCGTTTCGCTCCAGGCGGTCCTGCCCAGCGAGCAGGGCGTCACGCTCTGGCCGGACGCAACGGAGGGGGTCCCGCTCCCCGAGGCGCTTCGCCCCGGTCCGTGCCCCGCGCTGCCGGGGACCCCCTTCGCGCTTCCCTTGCAGGCACGGCGCTGGCTCCTGCTCCGCTCGCAGCAGGGGACGTGGGACGAGCCGCTGCTGCGGTCGCTCGCGGATCGGGTGCGCACGGCGCTCACGCGCGCGCAGGCCACGGCGCTGTTGGTGCGGCGCAACGAGCAGCTCCAGGCAATCCAGGCGGTGGCCACAGCCGGCCCCCCGCACGACCTCGCCGCGCTCTGCAGCCAGATGCAGACGATCGCCGCGCAGGCCACGCGCAGCGAGCGCTGCGCGCTCTACCTCCACGAGCCGGAGCGCCACGAGCTGGTGCTCCCCACTGCGCCCTTCGGCTACTCGGGAGAGCTGGCCCGCCGCTACGTGCGGATGCCGCTGGACGGCAGCTTGATCGGCGAGACCGTGAAGGCGCTCGGGGCCACCGCGTTTTCCGCGCACGACACGGACGAGCGCTACCGGCCGGCGGTCCTCGCGGCTGGCTTCGTGGAGTTCGCGGTGGTCTCGCTCCACAGCCACGGGCGGCTCTCCGGCTCGCTCAACCTCTCGCGCACCACCCCGCGGCCGTACACGCCCGAGGACCTGGAGCTGGCCAAGCTGCTCGCCGAGCAGATCTCCCTGCAGATCGAGAAGGCCCGCCTCTACGAGGAGGAACGGACCCGGGTGCGCCACCAGACCCTGCTGGTGGATCTGGCGCGGCTGGGCGCCGAGCCCACGCGCCGGCCGCGCCTGCTGGAGACCGCCAGCGAGCAGATCCGCGCCGCGCTCGCCGCGGACGTGGTGCTGCTGCAGCTGGGCGAGCAGGAGCCACGCGCGCTGGTGGCGCTGGCCCACGCCCCCGGCGCGGAGGCGCGCGCGCAGGCGATCGCCGAGCACGACCAGGTGCGCGAGGCCCTGCGCCAGGCCAGCGAGGGCCCGGCGCCGCTCACGCTCACCCACCCGCTGACGCCCCCGCCCCGCGCCGCGCTCGAGTTCCGCCACCTGGCGGCGGCCCGCCTGCGCGCTCGGGAGGCCACCGTGGGGATGGCCTGCGCGGTGCGCTTCGCGGATGGCGGCGCCTTCACCGCCGCGGAGAGCGAGCTGCTGGAGACCGCCCGCGCCATCCTCGGAGTGGCGGTGGAGCACGCGCGGCTGCAGGAGGCCGCGGTCCGGCAGGAGCGGCTCGCCGCGCTCGGGGAGCTGGCGGCGGCGGTGGCCCACGAAGTCCGCAACCCGCTGGGGGTGATCTTCAACCTGCTCACCGCGCTGCGGCGGGAGCGCGCCCAGCTGGCGCCCCACCTCCACGAGTACCTGGACATGCTCTCGGAGGAGGCGGAGCAGCTCAACCGGATCGTCGGCGATCTGCTGGACTACACCCGGCCCTACCCGGTGGAGCTGGCGCCCGGCGCGGTGGAGCCGGTGGTGCTGGGGGCGATCGAGGTCCTCTCGCGGCTGCAGCCGGGCTGTGAGGGGCGGATCGACTTCAAGCCCGCGGCCTCGCTGCCGCCCGTGCCCATGGATCCCCACCTGTTGCGCCAGGCGATGGTGAACCTGCTCGCCAACGCGGTGGAGGCGACCGAGGCCAGCGGGAAGGTCTCCGTCGACGCGGCGCTCGACCCGCGCGGGGGCCGGGACGTCCTGCGGCTCCGGGTGTCGGACGACGGCGCGGGGATGCCGCAGGCCACGGTGGCGCGGCTGTTCGAGCCGTTCTTCACCACCAAGGCCAAGGGCACCGGGCTGGGGCTGGCGATCGTCAAGCGGATCGTGGAGACCCACAAGGGCGAGATCGACATCCGCTCCGAGCCGGGCCGCGGCACCCGCGTGCACGTCTACCTCCCCCTCTCCAGATGATCCGCCCCGCGCTCCGCCCGCCCCGCGCCGCCCACCGGTCCACCCCCAAGCTGAGGCTGCGGCTGGCGAAGGGCGGCGGCGGCTCTGCCCTCCAGCGGAAGGTGCGCGGCGCCCTGCGGCGCGCGCTGGAGCAACTGCGCGCCCAGCGCAACCCGGAGGGTGTCTTCGAAGGGAACATGGACGGCGGGGTGGTCTTCACCGCCGCCAACGTGGTGCTCGAGCGCTTCATCTATTCCACCTCCTCCCAAGAGGCGGACGCGCGGGAGCTGGAGCTCCTGCGCCACCTGCTGGCGGGGCAACACCCCAGCGGGCTCTTCGCGGCCTACCCGGACGGGCCGCTCAGCTGCTGGGTGACCCGCGTGGCCCTGCTCGCCGCCAGGCGGGTGCGCGCCTCCAACGCGGTGCTGCGCGCCGCCACGGCGAGCGCCACCCGCGCGGCGCTGGACGAGGCGATCCACGCGGGAGAGCGCGCCCTGCGCGAGACGCGCCCCTCCCACCGGGAGCCGCCCTACCTGCTCGCGCTCTGGCTCTTGCTCAAGGGCTTCGACCGCGAGTCCGAGCCGGTGCCGCGCTGGCTGCCCCGCCTGCCGCTGCCGCCGGTCTCCCCGCTGCTCGCCGGCCCCCTGGTGCGAAGCAGGCTGTGGCGCCGCTTCGACGGGCGCGTCTTCCCGTTCCTCACGGTGGCCTTCCCGCTGCTGTGCCTGTGCGCGGACTCAGCCTTCCGGCGCAGCCTGAGCGGCCGCGCCTGGCACCGGGGGCTGCGCGCCGTCCCGCTGCTGAGCTACGGCCGCCGGCACCGCGAGGCGCTCCAGGGGCTGGCCCGCTGGGTGCTGGATCACCAGGACTCGACCGGCGGCTTCTACTACTCGAGCCTCTACACGCAGGTCTTCATCGCCGGGATGAAGGGCGTGCTCGCCGAGGAGGAGGAGGGCGCGCTGCGCGAGCAGGCCCGCGGCGCGGTGGAGCGGGCGCAGCGCTACGTGGTGGAGACCGAGGTGCACGGCGAGCGCGGGGTGGCCTCGCGCTTCCTCGGCTCGGACGTCTGGGACACCGCCGCGGTGGTCACCGCCGCGCTCTCCGGGGGCGCCCCCGCGTTCGACGCCGCCAGCCTCGCCCACCTCGCCAAGTTCCTGCTCGAGCACCAGCACCCCAGCGGCGGCTGGTCGTTCGGACGCGGCTCGCGCTTCCCGGACTCGGACTCCACCGCGCTCGTCACCGGCGCGCTGGCGGAGCTGGTGAAGCGCCGGCTGGTGCCGCAGGCCGCGCCTGCGGTGGGGCCTGCGCTGGTGCGCGCGCTGGACTTCCTCGTGGCCAACGCCGGCACCTCCGGCGGCTACGGCGCCTGGCACCGGGCGGCGCTCTCCAAGCCGCCCGGCGCGGTGGGGGAGCTGACGTCCATCTTCCTGGACGTCCCCACCGCGGATCTCACCGCGCGCGTGGCCTACGGGCTGGCGAAGGTGCGCGAGCTGCGGGCGGTGGATCCACGCTTCTGCCGGCAGCTCGGCAAGGCGCGCCTCTCGCGGCTGGACGAGGTGCGCCGGGGCGCGCTGGACTTCCTGCTCGCCGAGCGGGACCCCCAAACGGGGCTCTGGTCCGCCCGGTGGACGCTCGGCTACCTGAGCGGCACCTCGTTCGTCCTGGAGGGGCTCTCCACCTACGCGCTGCCCGAGCTGCCGCAGCTGGCCGCCCACGCGGCGCGCACCGTGCTGCGCGCGCAGAACTGGGACGGCGGCTTCGGCGAGTCGCCCCGGTCGGACCGGGAGGGGCGGTTCACTCCCTGCGAGCCCTCCGCGGTGCTCCCCACCGCCTCCGCGCTGAACATCCTGCGCTTCGCCGGCCAGTCGCGCGCGGACCGCGGGTACCGCGCCGCCCTGGAGTACCTGCTCTCCGAGCAGCAGCCGGATGGCGCCTTCCCGGAGAAGAGCCTCTACACGCAGTTCACCGGGCTCTACGCCAGCTACTCCCTGATGACGCTGGTGGCAGCGACGGCGCTGCTCCTGCGCGAGGAGGCCCACGGAGACTGAGCGGCCCGGTGGCCGAGACAGCGCGCGGGGAAGCGGCTAGAAGCTGGACACCCCATGGCCATGCGCTCCCAGCTGCTCTGGCTCGCGACCTGCTGCGTGGCGGCGCTGGTGATCATCGCCGCGGTCGCGCTCGGCCCCCGGCTGCGGGGCGGCGGCGAGCCCGTTGGTCCGGAGCCCGTGGCCGCGGCGGGCGACGCGGGGGCTGCGCCCTCCGGCTGTGACGTCCCCGCCGAGGTCTCCCTGCGCCCCAACGTCTCCGCGGACGCGCCCCCGGTGCTCTTCGTGGCCGAGGGAGAAGTGAAGCTCCTCTTGGACGGGCAGCCGGTGTACACGCCGGTAGACGCGCCCCGCCCCGTGCCGCCCGGCGAGCACGAGCTGCAGGCGGTGCTCCCCGGCGAGCCCCCGCTCAAGACGCAGGTGCGGATCGACGCGTTCACCCCCGCGCTCTTCCACGCCCGCGCCTTCCCGGACCTCGGCGTGACGCTCGCCCGGCTCGGCGCCGTCTGCGTCAGCTGCGCCTCGCCGCTCAACGACGTGGAGCTGACCTACGCCAAGCAGGGGGTCCGCCCACCCGCCCTGCTCCGCTCGGCCGCCACGGCGATGCGCTCGGACGATTGGACCACCGCCGCCTCCGCCCTGCGCGGCGTCCCCGTGTCCGAGCGAAAGGGCGCCCTCTTCCTCCGGCTCGCCGCGGCCGTCCACGCGGCCACGCTCCAGCCCGAGCTCTCCCGGCGCGAGCTGGAGGCGATCCCCAAGCAGGAGGCCGGTGAGCTCCCCGAGCTGCTGGCGGCGTTCGACGCGCTCCGCGCCCAGGAGCTCTCCCGCCGGCACGAGGTGCTGCTCTCCCGCTGGAACAAGCTCACCGAGCGCTTCGGCGCGCTCACCCGCCGCTTCGAGCAGGACGCGCCGGGCGCCGTGGCCTCCGGCTCCTCCCGCTTCCAGGAGCTCTCCCGCGGGTTCGAGACCGCCTCCCGCGACAAGAAGCTCGCGCAGGAGGATGAGCTGGTGACCGCCGCCGAGACCACGCTCGTCGCGCTCGTCGCGCAGATCCGCAAGGCGCACCCCCAGGACTGCGCCTTCCAGGCCGAGGTCGTCGCCACCGCCCTGCGCTAAAAGCCTTTGGAGTGCAACGAGGCCTGACACAACTCGGTTCGCACCAGCGCTGACAACCCCATCAGCCCATGACGCTCGCCCAGACCGCGTACCGGATCGCCTCCCGCTGCCGCCCGTTCGGCCCCACGCCGCCGCTCACCGAGGCGCAGCTTACGCGCCTGGCCGGCTGGCAGATCGGCTCGCGCGACAAGGGCTTTGCCACCGGCCTCAACGGTGCGGCGAGCTGGGCCAACGCCGGCTCCGGCGCGGAGCTGCTCAACCTGATGCTCCACGCCCGCGGCGCCCGGACCAGCGTCTCGATGACGCACTTCACCGGGGACGGGGTGACCATCTTCCTGCGCAACGGCGGCGGGCCCCGCCAATGGGTGACCGCCGGCCAGCACGAGACGCTGGACGACCTGGTGGCCCGCATCGCCGCCCGCGGGTAGGCGGCCGGCTGACACGGCCCGAAGCCCGGAAATCACGACCCTCCTGTCAGGGTCCCGCCCGCACGCAGCGCGCCAACCCCCGAACGGGACTTCCTGGAACGTGGGCTGCAAAGACGCGCGCGCATGGCGCTCACCGGACTGCTGGTCTCGCTCCTCGTCGCCGCGGGGGAGCCCCCTCTCGCCGAGGACGCGCCGGTGGCCCAGCCGCCCGCGCTGCAGGAGGCGCCCCGCCCCAGCTGCTGGCAGCTCTCCACCAACCAGCACTACGGGATGCAGGGGTATTACCCGGGCATGTACGTGGAGCCCCGCGTGGCCGCGCCTCCGCTGCCGTACGGTTCAACCAGCGCGCAGAGCTCCGCCAACTCCCCGCTGAGCGGCACCGGCGCCGGCTTGGGCAAGGTGAGCGGGGAGGCGCTGCTGGCGCTCGCCGTGGTGGCGGTGGCCGCCGCGCCCATCGTCGTCTACGCGCTGGACTCGCAGCCGGACGCGGACGTGCTCTTGCGCTACCGCTGCCCGGAGGTGGACGTCTCGCTGGTGGGCGGCGCGGTCTCCCTGCCCAGTGACCCATCCCGCTTCGCGCCGGTGGGCGGCGTGCGGACCTCCTTCTCCATGGGGCCGCTCGGCGTGGACGCCAACTACGAGTCCACGGCCAACCTCTCCGAGTTCGGCAACCTGGACGTGCACCTGCGCCTGCGGCCGCCGCCCAAGAAGCACATCGAAGGCGCGGTGGCGGTGGGCTACCGGCGCGCGGTGTTCGGCGGCGCCCAGCGGGACGGCTTCGAGGTCGGCCTGCCCCACCACTACGTGCTCACCCGCATGGGCGTGCGGCCGCTCACCATCGACCTGCACCCCGCGGTCTTCATCGGCGCGCGCGGGCCGGACTTCCGGCTGGAGGGCGGCCTCTCCATCCCCGCGGGCATCGCCGTGATCCGCCTGGGCGGCCGCGTCTTCTCCTTCGACGAGCACGTCCGCGCCGGCGCCTACCTGGGGCTCGGCCTCTGGCTCTGACGGAACCTTGTGGGCCCAGGCCGGGCTGCTATGACTTCGCGTGCGCCGCGCGCACCCTATGGCCTCCCAGCTGCAGGTCCTCCGCCTCCGCATCCAGCGCCTGTGGAGGACCATCGTGCTGGTGGCCGTGGGCGCCACCGCCGCCGCCGTGGTCTGCCAGAAGCTGGACTGGCTCAACGCGGGTGACGCGGAGACCGGCGCCTACGACCAGGGGCTGAAGTTCTTCACCTACGGGGACTTGAAGACCTGGCTCTTCCCGGACCCGCCGGCGAAGTCGAAGGACGTGGTCATCGTCGCCATCGACGACCGCACCTTCGAAGCCGTCCGCGCCAACCCCAGCTACGCGCTCACCTTCGGCACCTGGCCCTACTCCCGCAACGTCTGGGCGCGCGTGCTCGAGCACCTTTCGAAAGAGGGCGCCCGCGCGGTCGCCTTCGACATGGTGATGGACGAGCGCCACACCGACGCCAGCGGCGACCTCGCCATCGCGGACGCCATCCGCCAGACGGGGGTGCCCTTCTACATGGGCTTCTCCGTCACCGCGTCCTCCCCGGAGGAGACGGAGAAGCGCCGGCTCCCGCGCGTCACCGCCGAGAACCGGCTCCCCGCGCCCCGCGCCGCCCCCGCGGACGCCGGCATGGCCGAGGTGGCCGCCGGCGGTGAGGAGACCTTCCCCGAGGAGGAGTCCTTCCCGGAGGAGGAGGCCCCGAAGGAGAAGGGAGACGGCTACCCGCAGGTCTCCCCCGAGGAGGTGGCCAGGGCGCTGGCGTTCCCGGTGAAGCCCGATCCCGCGCTCCCGCTGGAGCCTCTGGTGGAGCCCACCGGCGGCCTCCAGGTCCCCAACAAGCCCATCGCGCCGCTCATCCCGGTGGTGAGCGGCTTCGGGCTGGTGAAGCACGAGGCGGACGGGGACGGGAAGATCCGCCGCACCCGCTTCGCCTACACGGACGGGGACAACACCTACGTGACGGTGGCCACCGCCATCGCCGCGGACCTCTTCGGCGCCAAGCAGCTGGAGCTCTCTCCGGGCAAGCTCAAGCTGGGCGAGCGCGAGTACCAGATCAACCCGGACGGCACCGCGGAGATCTCCTTCGGCGGGACGATTGAAGACCGCTTCCCGCAGGTCTCGCTCATCTCCGTGCTGGACGACTGGGTGCTCGCGCAGCAGGGCAAGGAGCGCCGCCTTCCGGAGGGCTACTTCAAGGACAAGGTGGTGCTGGTGGCCGGGTTCGCCGCCGGCACGTACGACGTGAAGGCCACGCCGTTCTCCTCCGCCACGCCCGGCGTGGTGAAGATCGCCGCGGAGCTGCAGAACTTCCTGGACGGGCGCTTCATCGTCTCCGCGCCGTACTGGGTCTCGCTCCTGGTGACCTTCCTGGTGGCGCTCTTCTCCGCGGCCATCATCCTGGCCGTGAAGTCCACCTGGGTGGAGATCGGCTGGCCGCTCCTGCTCTTCTTCGGCTTCTTCACCGTCACCGGGGCGCTGCTCGTGGGCACGCACGTGCACGTGCTCTCCGCGATGCCGAGCATGGCGGGCTCCTTCGCCAGCGTGGTGGCGGTGACGGTGAACCACCTCTTCGCCAGCAAGGACCGCGAGTACCTGCGCCAGGCCTTCAGCCGCTACATGGAGAAGGACCTGGTGGACCAGATGGTGGAGGGCAAGCAGCTGCCCAAGCTGGAGGGGGAGAACCTGGAGGTCACCGCCTTCTTCTCCGACATCCGCGGCTTCTCCACCTTCTCCGAGACCTTCAAGGACGATCCGAAGACGCTGGTGAAGGTGATGAACACCTACCTCACGCGCGTGACCGGCGTGCTGGTGGAGCACGGCGCCTGCATCGACAAGTACATCGGCGACGCGGTGGTCTGCCTCTTCGGCGCGCCGGTGCGCTACCCCGACCACGCCCTGCGCGCCTGCCGCGCCGCGCTCGCGGTGGAGCGGGAGGTCGCCAAGCTGCGCGAGGAGTTCAAGGCGAAGGGTTGGCCGGACGTGTACACGCGGATCGGCCTCAACTCGGCGGTGATGCTGGTGGGCAACATCGGCAGCGAGCAGCTGCTGGACTACACCGCCATCGGTGACGGGATGAACCTGGCCGCGCGGCTCGAAGGCGCCAACAAGGCCTACGAGACCACCATCATGATCGGCGAGGGCACCTACGCGCTGGTCCACGAGCAGCTGGAGGCGCGCGAGCTGGACCTGGTCCGCGTGGCCGGCAAGCGCCACCCCGCCCGCGTCTTCGAGCTGCTCGGCGAGAAGGGCGCGCTCACCCCCGCGCAGCTGGAGCTGCGCCGCGAGCACGGCAAGGCGCTCGGCCTGTTCCGCGAGCTCAAGCTCGCCGAGGCCATCTCCGTGCTGGAGGCGCTCTTGGCCAAGCACCCGGCGGACGGCCCGTCCAAGGCGCTGCTCGCGCGTTGCAACAAGCTCCTGGTGCACCCGCCCGTTCATCCATTCGACGGCGTGGTCGACCTGGAGAAGTAGTTGGAGCAAGCTTCAGGCTTCATCACGACACTCGAGGAGGAGGGACCATGCGCAGACTCTGGCCGCTGGCCGTGCTCGCCTTTGGGAGCGCCACCGCGCTCGCGGTGAGCGCGGGCGGGACGCTGTACGTGAAGGCGCGCAACACCAAGCTGCTCGCCAGCGCCTCGCCCACCGCGGACGTGGTGGCGCTGCTGCAGCCCGGCGAGCAGGTGAAGTGGCAGGGCGCGGACCCGGCCAACAAGCAGTTCCACAAGGTGGAGTACGGCGCCAAGAAGGGCGTGGTCTTCCAGTCCAACCTCGCCACCAAGCCCCCCAGCACCGAGCTGGTGGCCAGCCAGGGCGGCAAGGAGCTGGACCCCAAGGCGTTCGCCTCCTCCGGCGCGGCCACCAAGGCGCTCGGTGAGACGGCCAAGGAGTACGGCGAGAAGGGGAACATGAAGGAGGCGGTGGCCAAGCTGCAGGCTTTGGAGAAGCTCTCCAAGTCGGTCACGCCCGCCGAGGTGGCGGACCACGCCAAGAAGGCCGGCATCTTCCAGGTCGTGGGAGGTGGCAAGTGAGCACGCGCCTGTTGTTCCTCTCCACCTTCGGGCTGGCCGCGCTGATCGGCCCCTGCCCCGTCGCGGTTCCCGGGAACCTGCAGGCCGGGGATGCGCTGCGCGCCGCGGGGGAGGTCGCGCAGACCAAGCAGCAGGCGGACGAGAAGTGCGCCCCGCTGCGCACCGCCAAGGTCGCGGTGGACGAAGAGACGGAGATCGGCGGCGCGGTGGCGCTCAACTGGGCCAGCCGCGGCAAGGGGCTGATGAACGGCAACCCCAGCGGCGACGAGCTCTCCCGCTACCTGAACCGCGTGGGGAAGAACCTCGCCGCGCAGTCCGAGCGTCCCACCATCGACTGGACCTTCGGCGTGGTGGACTCGGACGAGTTCAACGCCTACTCCGCGCCGGGCGGCTACGTCTTCGTCACCCGCGGGCTGCTCCGGAAGATCGACAACGAGGCGCAGCTGGCGGGCGTGCTCGCCCACGAGATCGCCCACATCACCCACCGGGACGCGCTCGAGGTCTACAACAACATCAAGGCCAACCAGTGCGTCACCCAGGTGATCGGCGACTCCGCGGCCAAGAGCGCCACGCTGGGCAACGCCCTCTCCCACGCCACCGGCGGGACGTTCGGCTATCTGGACTTCCGGAAGATGGGCTCCGAGGTGCTCGGCAAGTTCGCCAGCCAGGTGGTGGAGAGCATCACCACCCAGGGCTTCGCGCACGAGGACGAGTTCGACGCGGACAACACCGCGCTCGACCTCATCGTGAGCGCCGGGTACGACCCGAACCAGTTCATCCAGTTCCTCGCCAAAATCCCCAGCGACGGGGGCGCCTTCAAGAACCACCCGGGCAGCGAGGAGCGGCGCGCCAAGCTCACCGCCCACCTCAAGGACGTCTCCAAGAAGGGGGACGGCTTCCAGCTGGCCTACGAGCCGGGCTCCAAGGACTGGAAGCCGGTGCCGCTCAAGAACGAGCTGGCCGCGGCGAAGTAGCGCCGCGGAAGAAGTCCCTTATCTCCGCCGCGAGCTGGGGGCCGGCCTCGATCAGGCCGGCGTGCCCCGCGTCCGCCACCTCCACGTAGCGCGCGTGGGGGAGCGCGTCCCGCAGCGCCTCCACCTGGCGCCTGGGCATCAGCCAGTCGTTGGCGGCGGAGATGACCAGGGTGGGGACCTTCAGCGTGGGCAGCACGTCCGAGGCGTCCGCCGCCATCAGCGCCCTCAGCGTGTCCCAGTAGGCGCGCGCGTCCATCGCGGCCAAACCGGCCATGAACTGGTCGATGTCCTCGCGCGGCGCCCGCTTGCGAAGCAGGCCCAGCGCCCGCCCCACCGGGTAGGCCGCGCCGCTGGTGAGCAGCCTCTGCACCGCGGGTCCCACCAGCGGCACCGCAGGGGTGGCCGCGTCCAGCGCGGCGCGGAAGGCGCGCAGCACGCCGGGCAGCCGGAAGGGAAAGCTCTTCGCGCCCGGGGCCTCCGGCGCGCCCGAGAGCAGCACCAGCGCGGAGAAGGAAGAGGGGTCCTTGCGGTAGGCCTCGAGCAGCACCGCCACGCCCATGGAGAAGGCCACGTGCAGGGGCGCGGGCTCGCCCGCCTCCCGGGCGGCGGCAGTCACCGCCAGCAGGTCCTCCGCCTGGGTGGCGAGCCGGTAGTCCCCGCTGCGCGCTTGCTCGCTCTGACCGTGGCCGCGGTAGTCCCAGTGGATGATCCGGAAGTCCGCGCACAGCGCGTCCACCACGAAGCGCCAGAAGTTCTCCGTGGTGCCGATGCCGTTGGTGAGCAGGAGCAGCGGCCGGTCCTTGGCGCCCGGCCGCTCGTGGCGGTGGTAGGCGATGCGGGTCCCGTCGGCGGAGTCGATGAAGGCGGTCTGCGCGTCGTAGCGGTGCATGGTCAGCGTTTCGCCTTGCCCTTCGGCTTGGGCTCGAGCTGGGCGGAGAGGTACGCGGCGAAGAGCTGCTTGCCTTCGTTGATCACCCGCCGCTCGAAGCCGGAGTCCGCGCGGGTGGCGGTCCAGATGAGGGAGGAGAAGACCCCCACGCTCACCGCGGCCACCACCGCGAGCCGCTCGGGCGGCAGCTTGGGGGCGCGCAGCTGCAGCGCCGCCTGCACCCCGTGCTCGAAGTCCCGGTGCATCTCCTCGGTGGCGGCGAGCAGCTCCGGCAGCGCGAGCGAGGTGAGCAACAGCTGCCGCAGCGCGGGGTGCTTGCGGTGGAACGCGGCGAACTCGGTGAGCACCCGCTCGATCAGCTCGTCCAACGGGAGCAGGAAGCCGTCCTCTTCGGCGAGCTTCAGGTACACGCCGCGGATCTGCTCCAGGTAGCGCAGCGCCAACGCCCGGAAGAGCGCCGCCTTGTTGGGGAAGAACTGGTACACGCTGCCGATGGACGCGCCGGCGCGCGCCGCGATGGCGTCCGTGGTGGCGCCCTCGTAGCCGAGCTCGAAGAAGACCGCGTCGGCGGCGTCGAGGATCTTCGCCACGCGCTCCCGGCCCCGGGCCTGGGCGGGCTGGCGGCGCGGCTCGAGCGGGCGCTTGGAAGGCACGAGGCAGAGCAATACGAGGCTTTCCTCACCTCTTCAACGGGCACGTTCGTCTGCCTGAAGAGCCGCCAGGCGCAGCGGACCCGGGGCATCAATCGGGACTGCACGTTCGTTGCACGCGCATGGAGCTTCGCGGCCGCAGCAAGATCCTCCTCGTTGACGACAGCCCGGCGAACCTCCTGGCGCTCAAGGCCATCCTCGAGCCGCTCGGGCAGGAGCTGGTGGAGGCGCTCTCCGGAGAGGAGGCCCTGCGGCACCTGCTGGTGGAGGACTTCGCGGTCATCCTGATGGACGTGCAGATGCCGGGGTTGGATGGGCTGGAGACGGCGGCGTTGATCAAGGGGCGCGAGAAGTCCCGCCACATCCCGATCATCTTCGTCACCGCGCTCAGCCGGGAGATCCACTTCGTGGTGAAGGGCTACTCCTCCGGGGGCGTGGACTACCTGCTCAAGCCGATCGACCCGGACATCCTGCGGGCCAAGGTGACGGTCTTCGTGGACCTCTACCAACGGGGCGAGTTCATCAAGCAGCAGGCGCTGGAGATCTCCGAGCGCAAGCGGGTGGAGGCGGAGATCGAGCGCGCCTACCAGTTCCAGCAGATGCTGGTGGGGATCATCGGGCACGACATCCGCAGCCCGCTCTCCGCGCTGCTCGCGACCGCGCGGATGCTCCTGAACATGGGCGAGCTGACCCCGAAGCAGGCGGCGGCGATCGAGCGGATCTCCCGGAGCGGCGCCCGGATCGAAGGGATCGTGAAGGTGCTGATCGACTTCGCCCAGGCGCGGATCGGCGGTGGCATCCGCGTGGACCCGGTGCCCATGGACCTCAAGGAGCTCCCCGCTCGCGTGGTGGAGGAGCTCCAGCCGGTGCACCCGGCGCTGCAGCTCGAAGCGACCAGCTCGGGGGACACGCGGGGGGAGTGGGATCCCGAGCGGCTCATGCAGGTGATGGTCAACCTGGTGGACAACGCGGCCAAGTACGGGGACCTCGCCAGGCCGATCCGCGTCCACGTCGCCGGCGTCGAGGACGAGGTGGTGCTGGAGGTGCACAACTTCGGGGCGCAGATCCCCACCGACCAGATCGCCCTCCTCTTCGAGCCCTTCCGGCGCGGAGCGCAATCCGCGGAGACGGTGAAGGTGAGCCTCGGCCTGGGGCTCTACATCGTCGCCGAGCTGGTCAAGGCGCACGGGGGAAGCGTGGAGGTCCGCTCCACCGCTGAGGAAGGGACCACCTTCCGGGTCCGGCTGCCCCGCAGGAGAGCGGCAACGGCCTCCTAGTACCGGGACACGGTGATCTGACCGGGCGATCCGCCCCCGCTCACCCCGAGCGAAGTCGAGGGGCGCCCAGGCAACGGGCCTCGACTTCGCTCGGCCTGAGCGGGGTACGGGCGATCGATCAAAGCCAGTGTGGCGAGGTACTCGCCGGGGCGCAGCCGGTGCGTCACCTCATCACCCCGCGCAGATTCTGCAGCGGCGCTCGCCCGGCCACCCCGCCGGGGGGTGTGGCACCGGGCCTGCACAGGTGGCAGGCGTCCTCCTTCCTTCCACCCGCCTGGAGCCGCCACCGATGAACCCTGTCGTGAACTTCCGGAAGCGCGTCGTCGCCGCCGCCCTCGCCCTGCTGGCGCTGTCGTCCACGGGCCTGGCGCAGGAGTCGGTCTTCCCTTCCGCCAACGACAAGCGCAACGCGGAGCAGCTCTCGCCGCAGAAGGTCTCGCAGCGCACGCGGGACTACCTGAAGCGGAAGATGAAGAACCACGGCGCGGACGCGCGGCAGCTGGCGCTGGACGTGGCGCTGCTGGAGTGGGACGCGGCGCGCAAGCACGCGCAGGAGATCTCCGCGCAGCCGCGGGTGGACCGAAACGCCGGGGGCAAGGAGGGCGCCGCCGAGCTCACCCCCGCCTTCTTCGACCTGCAGGACCAGCTGCGCACCCGCGCCAACGAGCTGGACGCGGCGGCTGGGCGCCATGACCCCAAGGCCACCGCGGCGGCCTACGGCGCGCTGCTCGACACCTGCGCCACCTGCCACGCCGTGTTCCGCGCCAAGGCGGGCGCATCGGAGGTCAAATGATTCGCGTCAGGGATGTGATGTCGAAGCGGCTGCTGGTCTTGCGGGACAACGCGTCCATCGGCCGGGCCCAGATGGAGATGAAGCTCGCGGGCATCCGCCACTTCCCGGTGCTCGACAAGGGCGGGACGCTGGTGGGGGTGGTCTCCAGCCGAGACCTGGTCCGGGCAATTGGCGACGGGCCGGTGGGGAAGTCGATCGCGGTCAACGCGATCATGACCACCCGGATGCAGACGGTCCGCGTGGACGCGCCGGCGTCCGACGCCGCGCGGTTCATGCGCTCGAAGAAGATCGGCTCGGTCCTGGTGCTGGATGCAGAGGACCAGCTGGTGGGGATCGTGACCGAGACGGACTTCCTGGCGATCGCCGAGCGCGCGCTCCAGGGAAGGCCCCTGGCCTCGCGCCGGGCCCGGGCGTAGCGACCGCCGCGGCGCCGCTTGACGAACATGAGGCAGACCTCATAAACGGTTCAACGTGAGGTAGTCCTCACGTTCAACCGCAAGGGGTTCTCGCCCATGTCCGCTCCCTTTCCTCCTGGTCCCTCCGGCGCCGAGCTGATCAAGACCGCGATCAACCTGACGCGCGGGCACGCGCTCCTCCCGGAGCTGATGCGGGCCACCGCGGCGCACGGAGACGTGGTCCGCTTCAAGCTCCCGCGCGTGGACGCCTTCCTGCTCAACGACCCGGAGGCGGCGCGCCACGTGCTCCTGGAGAACGCGCGCGGCTACGTGAAGGGGCACAAGCTGGAGGAGCTGCGGCCGGTGGTGGGCAACGGGCTGCTCACCAGCGAGGGGGACTTCTGGCTCCGGCAGCGTCGGCTGGCGCAGCCGGCCTTCAACCACGCGCGGATCTCCGGGCTGGCGGACACCATGCTCGCCTGCATCGCGCAGGAGGAGCCGCGCTGGGAGGCGCGCGCCGCGTCCGGCCTCCCGTTCGATGTCTGCGAGGTGATGAGCGCGCTGACGCTGGAGATCGTGGGCCAGACGCTCTTCTCCGTCTCGCTCACGGGCGAGGCGGGCAACATCGGCGCTTCGCTGATCGCCGTGATGCGCCACGCGAGCCGCCGCGCGCGCTCCTTCCTCAAGCTGCCGCGCTTCATCCCCACCCCGGCGCAGCGCCGCTTCGAGAAGGGCACGGCGGCGCTGGCGGCGGTGGTGGATGAGATCATCGCCCGGCGGCGCGGCGCCCCGGAGGGGGACGACCTGTTGGCGATGCTGCTCGCGGCGCGGGACGAGGACGGGCGGGCCATGTCCGACGCCCAGCTGCGCGACGAGGCCACCACCCTGCTGCTGGCCGGACACGAGACCACCGCCAACGCGCTCAGCTGGACCTTCCTGTTGCTTTCGCGCTTCCCGGCCGTGGCCCGCAAGGTGGCCGAAGAGGTGGCGCAGGTGACCGGCGACCGCGCGCTCACCGGCGCGGACGTGATGAAGCTCGCCTACACCCGGCAAGTGGTGCAGGAGGGTATGCGCCTCTACCCGCCGGCGTGGCTGGTGCACCGCGAGCCCCTGCAGGACGACGTGGTGGCCGGCTACCGCGTCCCCAAGGGCTCGCTGGTGCTGATTTCGCCGTTCCTGCTCCACCGCAACGCCAAGCACTGGGAGAACCCGGAGGGCTTCGACCCGGATCGCTTCACGCCGGAAGCGATGAAGGCGCGCGCCCGCTTCAGCTACCTCCCCTTCGGCGGCGGCCCGCGCATCTGCATTGGCAACGAGTTCGCCTTGATGGAGGCGGCGTTGATTCTGGCCTCCGTGGTGCGCCGCTGGCGGCTGGAGCTGGTCTCCAGCCACCCGGTGGAGCTGGAGCCGGTGGTGACGCTGCGCCCGCGCTACGGCCTGCAGATGGTGGCGGCGCGCAGGTCCGCGCTCACCTCGAAGCAGCGGGAGGAACTCGCGCGCCCCTCGACTTCGCTCGGGGTGAACGGAGGGGGGCTCCGCGCGGCTAGAACGGAATCCCTCGTCAGCGAACGGTGAGGCCGCGCAACAGCTCGGAGTCGTACGTGTCCGGCTTGCGAGAGGACCAGTAGCGCAGGTCCCCCTGCGGGCCGACGACGAAGATGGCGACCTCCGCGGTGGTGACGTCCCGGGCGCAAGAAAAGGCGTCGTCCAAGTCCACTGCCTCCGCCACCCGCTTCCACGACTGCGAGCGGGCGTTCTTCGCGCCCACCCAGAAGCGCAGCTGCGCGGCGCGGGCCAACTCGGTGTCCGTCTTCGGGTGCATGCTCGGCCGCTTCTAGCCGAGTCTCCGCAGCCGCGCTCAGAAGTCGATCCGGCGCCCCGCCAGCAACGTCGCCCCCAGGCTGTGCTCCTGTGCGCCGCCGTACAGGAAGATGTACTCGTAGGCCACGTCCACACCGACCAGCCAATTCGGAAAGGGCGAGGCTCGAAGCAGCAAGCCGGAGCGAACGTAGGGGAAGCCGGCGCGCAGGAAGAGGCCGGCCGAGAGCACCTCGTCCACGGGACCACGCGAGGCGTCCCTGAGCAGGGGCAGCCGCAGCTCCCCGAACGCGCCGAATGCAAACGGGAGCGAGACGATCCCCGGATCCGCAGGGCGGCGCCGATCCTCCCATCCCCGGTTGGGATAGCCGGCCACGTGCAGCCCCACCGAGAGGTTCTCGCTGCGGCTGAAGCCGATCAGCCCCTCCACCCCTGGCACCACCCGCGCCACCGGAGTCACCGCGGGCGCCCAGGCGATGGGCGCCAGCAGCACCGGCGCGACCCAGAGTTCGAGCGAGAACCGGTAGCGCTCCGACGCCTCCTCTGCCAGGGCCCCGGGCGCGACGGCGCAGAGCAGGAGACAAAGCAGTCGCCTCACATGAAGCTCGCGACCCGCTCGCGCGCCCACACCAGCGCCTCCTCGCGCGTCTCGCAGACGCGGTAGGGCGTGGGGAGGCGGCCGGTGAGCAGCACGGTCATCGCGGCGAAGCGCAGCAGCGGCGAGCGGATGACGTACACGGTGCCGCGGCAGTACTGCTTGAGCTCCTCGCGGTACTCCTTCTGCCACGCGGCGCTGCGCGAGCGGGCGTAGGCGGAGAACTCGGTCATCCCGGTGAGGTCGATCACCACCACGTGCGGCTCGCGCCGCAGCAGGAACGCGGTGCCCTGGTTCACGTAGTCGTCCAGCTGGGCCTCGTCGAGAGTCCCCTCCACGGTGTGGATGACCAGCGGCCACTGCGAGGCGTCCATGGTGAACGAGCCCATCAGGCGCGGTCCACCATGGGCAGGCAGATGAGGCAGGTGGTGCCCCGGCCGGGCTCGCTGAAGAGCTCCAGCTCGCCGTGGTGCTCTTCAATCACCCGCCGGACGATCGAGAGCCCCAGGCCGTTGCCGGTGGGGCGGGTGGTGACGAAGGGCTCGAAGATCCGGCTGCGCACCTCCTCGGGGATGCCGGGGCCGCTGTCGCGGATGGTGACGCGGGCCATGTCCGGCCTGCCTTCGCGCAGCTGCGCTTCGATCCGAACGTGGATCTCCCCGCCCCCGGGCATCGCCTGCACCGCGTTGCGGAAGAGGTTGGCGAGCGCCATCGCCATCAGCCGCACGTCCATCAGCACCGGCCTCAGGCCCGGCTCCTCGTGCCGCAGCACGCGGATCCGCTCCACCGCCCCGCCCTGCCGCAGCGTCTGGGTGAGCGACTCCTCGAGCACCACGCCAATGCACTGCGGGGTGAGCACCGCGCTCATCGGGCGCACGAAGTCGAGCAGGTTGACGACCAGCGCGTCCAGCCGCTGCACCTCGTCCTCCAGCACCTGCCACATCGGGTGGCCCACCTCCACGCCCTGGAGGGTGCGCCGCAGCAGCGCCAGCGCGTTGGAGATGGAGCCGAGCGGGTTGCGCACCTCGTGGGCCACCACCGCCGCCATCTCGCCCAGCGCGGCGAGCTGGCTGCGGCGCACCAGGGAATCCTGGGCGCGGGAGAGCTCTCCCAGCGAGCTGCGCAGCTGCGCCTCGGTGCTCTTGAGCTCGGTGATGTCGATGTCCAGCCCGAGCACGCCGCTGATCTCCCCGGCCTCCCGCACCGGGGCCACCACCCGGGAGAAGGTCTTGCCCTCTACGTTCAGCTCCTCGCGGACGCTGAAGCCCTGGAGCGCGGACTGGAACCCGCGCCGCCACTGCTCCCGCGAGGCGGGCTCCATCGCCTCCTCCAGCGGCCGGCCGAGGAGGTTTCCCACGTGCCGCTCGGAGACCGGGTTCTGGAGCACGCAGCGCCCCTCGCGGTCGCAGATCCAGAAGTCGAACGGGAGCGTCTGCCCCAGCGTCACCAGCCACGCCTGGACCTCGCGCCACTGCTGCTCGTTGTGGTGCGGCGCGGTGGTGTCCTGCAGCGCGACGAGCAGCTGCGCGCGCCCGTCCAGCTCCACCCGGCGCACCGCGGTGCGGAAGTGGCGCTCTCCGCGCTCGAAGACGAGCCGGTGCTGCACCGAGCGCGGCAGCCCGTCCGCCGCGACGCTCCGGAACGTGGCCACCACCCGGTCCTGCTCTTCACCCGGGACGCGTGCGCCCCACAGCTCGCGCCCTGACACCTCTGCGGGGCAGCCGAGCAGCGCCTGGGCGCGCGGCCCACACGGCCGGACGTCGAGCGTGACCGGGTCCACCCGCAGGACC
Organism: Myxococcaceae bacterium; assembly: GCA_044229415.1. Classification (GTDB taxonomy): domain Bacteria; phylum Myxococcota; class Myxococcia; order Myxococcales; family Myxococcaceae; genus JBGATB01. The sequence goes on from JBGATB010000047.1 coordinate 44,877, forward strand.
GGGATCTCCAGCTGCTCCAGCAGCGCGATCAGCGCCTCGGGGGAGAGCGGGACAGCCTCGTCTGCGGGGAGCGCGTTCTTCACGGATTCCGGCCCGTGGGTAGGACCGGAACCCGAGCATACCCCTGAAACCTACCTGCCTGACGACCGGTCAGTCCCGGGGGTCCACCGTGCGCCGGAGCGCCGTGGGGAGGCGGAACTTCGCCTGTTTGCCCTCCCGCTCCACGTAGACCACCGCCGCCATCAGCTTGTGGGTGGCGTCCGCGGCCACCCGTGCCAGCGCCCGCTCGGAGCCCTCCGAGAGCAGTGACTCCACCCGCTCGCCCGCGGCCAGGAGCAGCCCGGTCCAATCGGTGCCCGGCAGCCCCAGGAGGTCCGCGCACGCGTCGCCGGCCAGGTGCCGCACCAGCGCCACCGGCAGGCCGTCCATCCACTCGCCGGGGAAGTACTCCTGCATCATCTCGATCAGCGGCTTGATCAACGCCTTCCCGGCCGGGGACGGCCGCCACTGCCGGTCGCGGATCACGTCCATCAGCTCGTGCCCCTCCGCGACATCCTTCGGCATGAGGGACGGGTCCAGCCCCATCACGTGGCCCACCACCTTCCAGAGGTGGAGCCAGGCCTCCTGCTCCTGCGGGGAGACCGCCACGCCGAGCCGGAGCAGCCCGTCCACCACCACCACCGAGAACGTCATCAGCGTCCCGGCGAGGTCCTCCTGGTTGACCGGCACGCCCTCCTTCTGCGTGTCCCACGCCGGCGAGGCGCGCCCGAGCAGCATCTGCCGCACGCCCGCGTGCATCAGCCGCACCTTCTGCGCGGCGCGGATGCCGCGTCCGGAGGGCAAGAGCGCGCCTTCGTCCGCCACGTCGAAGACGAACTGCGCCGTCTCGAAGATCCGCTGCCGCACGTGGCGGGTCATCCCCTGCGTCTGGGTGAGAACGTTGGAGCCCTTGGCCGCCGCGTACGCCTGCGGCAGCGAAGAGCAGAAGAGCGTCATCGCCACCTGCCAGCCCGCCCGGACGAAGAGCTGCTGCGCCAGCGCGAGCTTCACCGGATCCGCGAAGTCCGGCAGCTTGTCGGTCTCCTCGAAGTAGCGGCGCGCCTCCTCGGGGAGCCCGTCCGGGATGGGGTCATCGCTCTTGAACACCTTGGACATCAGGTCTCCCACCAGCCCGGCCGAGCCGCGCTGGTAGAGCTGCCGGATGATCGCGTCCGCCGCCGGGTCTCCCTGCCCGCGGGCGGCGTCCAGCTGCATGTTGCCGTAGCGGCGCGGCGCCACCGGGGCGCCACCCGCGCGCAGCTCGTCCGCGTACTTCCCGAGCGCCGCCGGCGGGTAGAACCGCGTGGCCTCGTTGTAGATGAAGAACGTGTCAGGCGGGATGTTGACGTGCAGGTAGTTGCGGTTGGGCCACGTCCCGTCCGTGCGCTGGGTGGAGAGCAGGTAGGCCACGCCGCGCGCCACTTCCTCCGAGCCGCCCTCGCCCGCGTCGAGCAACCCGGTGAGGACCAGGCCGGTGAGCGGCGGCATGGACGGGCCGGTGCCGGCGAGCGCGGGGACGCGGTAGGAGTCCGGCCCTTCGCCCCAGCCGCCGTCCGCGTTCTGCTTGGAGAGCACCCAGCGCACCGCGCGACGGATCCACGGCGCCTTCAAGTCCGCTCCCACCTGCCGCAGCCCCATCAGGACGAACGCGGTGCAGGAGAGGTAGTTGAGCACCCAGCGGCCCCAGAACGCGCCGCTCTCGCACTGCTGCTTCTGCAGAAAGCCGATCGCCCGCTGCACCTCGGGCGCCTCCACGGTGAGGCCGGTCATCCCCAGGCCGTGGAGCACGCGCGCGGTGACGTCCTCGGTGGAGGGATCTCCGAGCGGGGCCGGCGGATCCACCAGCAGGCGCGCCATTGCCAGCGGGTCATCCATGCGGACGCGCGGCGTCTTCTGGAGCATCGGCCCCGGCTTCTTGCCGGGCAGGCCATGCACGTAGGCGGACCAGCCGCCGTCCGGGTTCTGCATCCCCTTGAGCCAGGCGTGCCCCTTCTCCACCGAGGCGCGAAGGCGCGTGCCCAGCGCGGGGTCCGCGGCCGCCACCCCGCCGCGCAGCGCCTGCCCGAGCGCGCTCAAGACGACGCCCGCATCGTCGCAGTCCGGCATGGTGTGGTTGTCGTGCTGGAAGGCCCAGCCGCCGGTGAGCGGGGCGCCGTTCACGCGCTGATCCACCTCCGGCATGGGCCGGGTGAGCTGCGCGTCCACCAGCCAGGAGAGGGCGCGGGTGACGCGCGAATCGCTCGCGTTCACGCCGCTGGAGAGCAGGGCGCGGACGTCGAAGCCGGTGGCCCAGACCTCCGAGCCGAAGCCGTCAAAGTGGAGGCCAGAGGCGTCTCGCACGCCCTGCGCCTCCATCCACTTCAGCGCGCGGGCCGCCATCGGGTCCGTCAGCGGCATGCCCGAGGCGGGCAGCACCGCCAGCGCCAGGGTGCTCAAGACCACGCTGTTGTTCCAGCTGCCGTTGTCGTTCTGGAAGGTGCGCAAGAGGTCGATGCCCGCGCGGCAGATGAGCGAGTCCATCAGGCCGATCTCGGTGCCCGGCAAGCCCAGCTCACCGCGCAGGTGGCGCACCACGCCCCAGAGCTGGAACGCGGTCATCAGGACGCCGGAGTGGAAGCGCGTCTGCAGCAGCTTCACCACCGGCGGCACGACGAGGAAGGCGACCGAGGGACACGGGATGCGCTTGGGGTCCACCAACCCGGCGATGGCCATGAAGACGGGAGAGAAGTCGCCCAGCTCGATCAGCGACAGCACCGCGTCGATGCCGCCCTGCTTCTCCACCCAGGCGCGCGCCTTGGCGATCGCCTCGGCGCTCTCTCGGGGCGCGGTCATCTCCATGGCGGCCCACGCGGAGGCGGTGGCGCCCAGGTGCCCCACGTGCGCGGACGGGTAGAGGACGAAGGAGCCGTCCTTGCGCTGCTTGCCGCGCAGCCACTTGGCGGTCTGCCCGGCGTCCTCGAGCGTGAGCCGCTTCAGCTGCGAGAGCACCACCGCCACCTGCGCGGTGGTGATCGGCCCCAGGTTGCAGGCGCCATCCCAGGAGCCGTCCGGCCGCTGCGTCTGCCAGAGCACGCGCTGCGCCCGCGCGAGGGCCTGCTCGACGTTCGAAAGCTCCGGCCGCGCGGACTGCTCGCGCCCCGGCACCCACTTCGCCACGCTCATTGAGGCCCCCGTTTGACGACTGCGCGACGAATCAGACCGCGAGCGCCCGAGCCCAGGAAACGCGTGAAAGTGTGAAGAGTCGGTTTGCGCGGACCGGCGCCCCACCTCTCCTGACAAAATGCGCTTCGGCGGACGGCGAGCGGTGTCGTTCTTGGGAAGATGACCCTACCCAACCCCCTCAGTCGAATCGCGCTCTTGGCGCTCGCGGCGCTCGCCTCCCAGGCCAACGCCGGCGAGGCCCCCTGCGACAACCGGATGAAGTACCAGCTCAGCAGCCTGGCGGAGGGCTACGAGCGGTGCGCGGTGGTCCAGCGCGCCGGGGAGTGCCACGCCCGCTTCGAGTCGGACGAGAAGTACCTCGCCTCCGCCGGGAAGTACTGCGAGGGCGAGCCGCTCCATGGCCGCGCGCTCGAGGCGCTCAACGCCGCGAAGCTCCACCTCGCGGCGCTGCAGCGCGCGGCCACCGAGTCCCAGGCGACGCAGAAGGCGGACCGCGAGGCGCTCTCGCGCCGCTTCGCCGACCTCAAGGCCAGGCTGACGGAGCCGGCGGGGCGCTACACCCTCAACCAGCCGCCCCGCCCCACCCGGTTGATCGCCTCGGACGACGAGGCCTACGACCGCCTCCGTTCGGAGCTGGGCGCGCTGCACCAGCAACTGGAGGGCTTCGCGGCGCGCTACCCGGCGGACCAGCTGATCCAGCTCGTGCGCCCGGCGCTCTCTGGCTGGGACGCCGCGCTGGACGAAGACCGGCAGCGCTTCGTGGCGATCCGGCCGGTGGCGGAGCACCTGGTGGTGAAGCACGGCCCCTTCACGGCGGAGGACGCGCGCTCCCCCAGCAAGATCGCCGAGGCCTTCGCCGCGCTGGGCAAGGAGCACCTGCTCGCGGTGGCGATCAACGCGAAGCCGGAGCTCCCCTGGCCCTGGTTCCGGTTCACGCCCAACACCGCCCGGGCCGACGCGCGCCGCGTGGAGAAGATGCCTGCCGCGAGCTACCACTGGCGCTTCGAGCGCGGTGAGAGCTGGCCGGTCCGCGTGGACTTGGAACCCCTGGCGCAGACGGAGCTCCCGATGGGGACGCCGCTGCTGGCCTGGGCGATGACCGAGGATGGCGAGAGCTTCATCGCGGTGACGCCGGACGGCGCCCGCTACGCCGCGAAGACCTACACGCGGGAGGGCAAGGCCTTCGTCGGGGCCACCCGCGTCGCCGCGGGCGAGCGGCTGCGCTTCAAGCCGCTGCAGCACCTCTTCCCCGTCTACGAGGACTTCGCGCAGGGCTTCGGGGACATCTCCGAGCGGACGCTGGGGGAGATCCCCCGCCGCGCCGAGGCGGTGAGGCGGTGCCACCAGCAGCTGACCGAGCGGTTCGACAAGGAGGCCGCGCCGCTGGAGACCCTGCACGAGGATCTGATCGCCCGCGGCCTGGTCGCGGAGTCGGTGTGGCGCAAGCTGGAGAAGGTGCGGGAGCGCTCCCAGGCCGCGCACGAAAAGGGCTGCACGCCGCACAGCAAGGGGTTGGAGCAGGCTGTGACCGCCGCCCAACGCGAGTACGCCCAGGCGCGCAAGAAGGCCTGGGCGAAGGCCTCCACCGCGCTGGCGCTGGAGGTCAGCTCAGGTAGCCCTGCGCCTGGAGATTGAAGAGGTGCGCGTAGCGCCCCTGCTTGGCGAGCAGCTCGTGGTGAGAGCCGAGCTCTTCTATCCGCCCGTTCCGCAACACGGCGATCCGGTCGGCGATCCGCACCGTGGAGAAGCGGTGGGAGATGATGATGGCGGTGCGGTCCGCCGCCAGCGCCTTGAAGCGGCCGAACAGCTCGTGCTCGGCCTCGGCGTCGATGCTGGCGGTGGGCTCGTCCAGAATGAGCACCTCCGCGTCCCGCATGAACGCGCGCGCGACGGCCAGCTTCTGCCACTGACCGGCGGAGAGCTCCTGCCCCTTCTCGAACCAGCCGCCGAGCACGGTGTCGTACTTCTGCGGGAGCCCGTCGATCACCGCGGAGGCGCCGCCCTGCGCGGCCGCCTGCTCGATGCGGGCGCGGTCCTCCAGGTGCTTCACCTCGCCCAGCCCGATGTTCTCCGCGGCGCTGAACTGGTAGCGGACGAAGTCCTGGTACACCGCGCCGATCCGGCTGCGGAGGTCCCTGGGGTCCATGTCCCGCACGTCCACGCCGCCGTAGAGGACCTGGCCCTCCGTGGGGTCGTAGAGGCGCAAGAGCAGCTTCACCAGCGTGCTCTTGCCCGCGCCGTTCTCCCCCACCAGCCCCAGCTTCTCGCCGGGGAGCAGCGTCAGGTTCACCCCCTGCAGCGCCCACTCCTGCTTGCCCGGGTAGCGGAAGGAGACGTTGCGCAGCTCGATCGCGTTGACCGGGCCGCGCGGCGGCGAGAGCGGCGGGTTGGCCCGCGGCTGCTCTCCGCCGGTGCCGATGTCGAAGTACAGGAACAGGTTCGACATGAAGAGCGAGTCCTCGTACATCGACCCCACCGAGGAGAGGATGGCCTGGAACGCGCCCTGGCCCTGCCGGAACACGGCGAGGTACAGCGTCATGTCCCCCAGGGAGATCTCCGCGCGCGCGGCCCGCCCTGCCACCAGCGCGTAGCAGCCGTAGAAGGCGCCCAGCGAGAGGATGCCCAGCCCCAGCCCCCAGAGCAGCCGCCGCACCGCCAGCTTGCGGTCTTCGGCGAAGAACTTGGAGAAGAGGGCCTTGTAGCGGCCGAGGATCAGCTCGCCCAGGTCGAACAGCTTCACCTCCTTCACGTGGCTGTCCCGCGTGAGGATCCACTCCAGGTAGTTGAGCTTGCGGCCTTCGGGCGCCCGCCAGGAGTTGATGCGGAACGACTCCGAGGCGAGCCGCGCCTCCGCGACGAAGGCGGGGATGGACGCCGCCACGATCACCAGGACGCTCCACGGCGAGAGCCGGACCAGCAGCGCCGAGTACGCGCCCAGGGTGATCAGGTTCTGGACGATCCCGAACGCCTGCAGCACCAGCGAGAGCGGGCGGCTGGAGGCCTCGCGCCGCGCGTTCTGCATCTTGTCGTAGATCTCCGAGTCCTCGAAGTGGCGCAACTCCAGCGCGAGCGCCTTCTCCAAGATCCGCACGTTGACCAGGTTGCCCAGGTTCGCCCGCATCAGCTCGCGCAACAGCCCCAGCCCGCGGGAGAGCGTGGCGGAGAAGAGCATCAGCCCCAGCTCGACGAGCACCAGCGTGTAGACCCGGGCGCGGTCCGCGGGCAGCCCCGTGCGCGCCGAGAGCACCACCCCGTCCACGATCAGCTTGCCCACGTAGGCGATCGCCGCGGGCAGCAGCGCCGCCGCCGCGGTGAGCAGCGCCAACACCACCGTGCCGCGCTTGTCCGCCTGCCAGACGAGCCGGAAGGTGCCCGGGACCTGCCGGAAGACGGAGGCCGCGTTCTTCAGCCGATCAGAGAGGGACCTGACCGGCGGTGCGCCGGGAGCTGCTGCGTGCGGATGGGCCACGGGTAGGACGAGCTAACCGGCGCGGCTCCAGCGCGCAAGACGCCGGTTCAGCGCGCGCCGCGCAGGCTGCCCACCGTGAGCGCGAAGCCGCGCGGCTCCCCGGGCGCCTCGGCAGGCCTCGCTGTGGGGGCAGGCCTGGCGCCAGCCGCGGCGCCCCCGAGCAGGGCCTCGATCCGCGCAAAGCGCTCCTGTTCCCCGCGCACCAGCGCCTGCAGCTCCGCCCGGGCGGCGGGGTCTGGGAGCTGTGCCGCCGCGGACTCCAACCGCTGCAGGAACGGCCTCAGGTAGCCGAAGTCCTTCTCGAAAGGCATGCCGGTGGCCTTCCTAGCACGGGCCGTAAATCCTTTTAACCCCACAACTTTTGGCGTCAACGGCCGACCATTGGGGAGGAATACCCCGGAGGTTTCATGCCCCAGGTCGCCGCGCTCTCCTCGTCCCTCCCCACCGTTCGCGCTGACTCCACCCCGGCGCCCGCGCCGGCAGCGGAAGCTGTCCCGGCGGCCACCGGGCATGACGTGAAGGACGCCTTCAAGGGCACCCCCGAGCAGACGTTCGAGAAGCTCCTCGAGGGGAACAAGCGCTTCCGCGAGGGGACCGCGCTGCAGGCCGGCGCGGATCCGGCGTCCCGCGAGGCGCTCAAGGACGGACAGGCCCCCAGCGCGATCGTCCTCACCTGCAGCGACTCGCGCGTCTCGCCGGAGCACCTCTTCGATCAAGGCCTGGGCGAGCTCTTCGTCATCCGCGGCGCCGGGAACACCGTCACCGAGGAGGAGCTGGCGAGCATGGAGTACGCGGTCGAGCACCTCGGCTCGAACCTGATCGCCGTGGTGGGCCACGACTCCTGCGGCGCCGTGAAGGCCGCGCTGGAGACGCCGGAGGGGAAGTCCGCCGGCTCGCCGAACCTGGACAAGCTGGTGGCCGAGGTCCGCGAAGGACTCCAGGGCACCGAGCTCTCCGAGGCGGACAAGAAGGACCCCACCGCGCACAAGGCCGTGGAAGCGAACGCCCACAGCGTGGTGATGGAGCTCGCCGAGAAGTCGCCCCTGCTCAAGGAGAAGCTCGAGAAGGGTGAGATCGCCGCGGTGCCAGGCGTGTACTCCCTGGACACGGGAGAGGTGAAGTTCGAGGCCTAGGCGCAGGTCCTGGCCCCCGTTCCCCCCGAGCGAAGTCGAGGGGCAGCTCGGACGTCGACTCTCGATCGCCCCTCGACTTCGCTCGGGGTGAGCGGAGGAGCATCCGTCCACTCGGGGTGAACGGGGGGACTACGGGCCCGAAAGGCTCACAGCCTCTCGGGGGCCCGGTGGGCGGCTGACTCCGAAGCGAGCGTTGTCAGCGCCCCGCGGCCACGCGGTTGGACGCGGCCCAGAGCGAGGCCGCCTTGCTCACCAGCGAGATGAACTCGGCGCGATCCGCCTGGCCCTCCGCGGCGCCCTCGGCGAGCTTCTGCGCGACGGCGAGGCTCCAGCCCTCAGCGGCGGGGCTGTGGCGCAGGATGTCCGCCGTGCCGGCCACGGCGGTGGCGAAGCGGAAGTCCGCGGAGGCCGCCTCGAGCGAGCCCTTGAGCTGCGCGCGGGCGAAGGTGAAGCGCTGCTCGCGCGCCTCGGTGCCAGAGGGCTCCTTCGCGCGGATGCGCACGGTGGCGAGGTCGCCCTCGGCGGCGGGGTTGAGCTGGACCTCGTAGAGCGCCGTCACCGAGTGGCCGGCGCCGATCTCCCCGGCGTCCACCTTGTCGTCCCGGAAGTCCTTGTCGGCGATGGCGCGGTTCTCGTAGCCGACCAGGCGGTACGTCTTCACCACCCGCGGGTCGAACTCCACCTGCACCTTCACGTCCTTGGCGATCACCTCGATGGTGCCGGTGAGCTTCTCCTCGAAGACCTTGCGCGCCTCCTTGTGGCTGTCGATGTAGAAGCAGTTGCCGTTGCCCTTGTCGGCCAGCCGCTCCATCAGGTCGTCGCGGTAGTTGCCCATGCCGAAGCCGATGGTGGAGAGGGTGACGCCCTCCTTCACGTACTTCTGGACGCTGGAGAGGATGCTGTCCGCGGAGAGGTTCGGGCCGATGTTGGTGTCGCCGTCGGTGAGGACGATGACGCGCGAGATCACGTTCGCCGAGGCCTTCTGCACCGCGTGCCGGTAGGCCAGCTCCATCCCGGAGCCCATCGCGGTGCCGCCGCCGGAGCTCAGCGAGTCCACCGCCGCGTCAATCTTCGCCCGCTCGGTGGCCGGGGTGGGCGGCAGCACGTCCCGCGTCCCCCCCGCGTAGGTGACGATCGAGACGAGGTCGTTCTCGTTGAGGTTCTTCACCGCGATCTTGATCGCCTCCTTCGCCAGCGGGAGCTTGTCCGAGCTGGACATGGAGCCGCTGGTGTCGACGAGGAAGACCAGGTTCGCCGGCCGCCGCTCGGAGCGGCTCACCACCTTGCCCTTGAGCGCCACCCGCAGCAGGTGCCGCCCACGCGAGAACGGCGAGGGCGCGCCCTCCATGTGCACGGTGAAGGCACCCTCGCTCGGCGGCGCGTAGGCGTACTTGAAGTAGTTCACGAACTCCTCGACCCGGACCGCGCCCGCGGGCGGGAGCTGCCCCTGGTTCAGGTAGCGGCGCGCCACCGAGTACGAGGCGGTGTCCACGTCCACCGCGAAGGTGGAGAGGCGATCCTCGGCCGCGCTGACGAAGGGGTTGGGTGACTCCGCTTCGAAGCGGTTGCCGCCCAGCTTCGCGTCGAACGCCATGTCCCCACCGGAAGGCGGCGGTGGGGCCAGCGGCATGCGGTAGGCGCCACCCATCCGGCCTTCGATGGGCGCCGGCTTCGCGGGCGAGGGCGCCTGGGCCACCTTCTCCTCCGCCTTCCGCTTCATCGCCACGTCCAGCTTCTCCCCCGCCACGGGCTCCGGCGCGGCCTCCGCGCGGGCGTCGACGTTCGCGATGAGCGGCTGTTCCGTGGGCGTGGTGGCGACCGGGTCAGGCGGCCGCGCCGCGCTGTAGGCGTTCGGCCTGGTGCAGCCGAGCCCTCCGAGCGCAGAGGTGGTGACGACGCCTCCAGCGACCGCCAGACGGACCAGGGACTTGAGCTTCATGTGGGAGACCTTTCCGGGCCGGGAACATGGCCGTGGGAGGCCCAAACGCGCGGGCGCCGGAAAGGATCTACGGAGCCCCAACGCGGTGGAGGGGCATGAGCGCCCCTCGACTTCGCTCGGGGTGAGCGGTGATGGGCGCCCCTCGACTTCGCTCGGGGTGAGCGGTGATGGGCGCCCCTCGACTTCGCTCGGGGTGAGCGGTGATGGGCGCCCCTCGACTTCGCTCGGGGTGAGCGGGAGGGGCGGCCTACCGCGCCGCGGCGTGGCTGAGCGCTTTGTGCACGGCCTCGAGCGCCTTGCGGGCCTCGAGCAGCTCAGCGCGCTCCGCGGTGAGGCTGGTCACCTGGCGGGCCAGGGTGTCGCGCTCGGCGTTGAGCGTGTCCACCGTGCGGCGCAGCGCGGCGGCGTCGTCGTGCGCCGCCTCCAGCTCCCCGGCCAGCCGCTCCTCCTCGGAGAGGCTCTCCACCAGCGCCGTGTCCCGCTTGGCGATCTCCGCGCGCAGGGCGTCCTTCTCCGAGTCGGTGGCGGTGAGCGCCTGCCGCGTCTCCTGCAGCGAGAGCAGCGCCTCGTCCCGCTCACCTTCGAGCGTGGCCAGCTCGCGCTCCAGCTCGGTGAGCAGCTTGGCCCGCTGCTCCATTTGCTCGGAGAGCCGGCGCGCCTCGTCCATCCGGATCCGCGCCTCCTCGGTGGCCCGCTCCGCCTGGCGCCGGGCGCTCTCCAGGTCTTGGGTCAGCGTGAGGTTCAGCGCCTTCACCTTCGACAGCTCCAGCTGGAGCGTGGCGATCCGCTCCACCGCCAGCACGCCCGCCTCGGCGACCGTCTCTGGCAGGGGCTCGGGGCGCGGATTCTCCCGCACCGCCTTGAGCCGCTCCTTCAGCCGCTCGCGGCGGACGTCTGGGCTCAGCCCCTCGTTCGGGTCCGGCAGCTCGGGGGCCTGGATCTCCTCCAGCTCCGGCGGCGCCTCCACGCGCGCGACCGGGCGCGCGGGCGCGGGGCGCGGCGGCTCCTCGGCGTAGCGGGGCGCCGCGGCGCGCGGCTCCTCGTAGCGGGCGCGCGGGGCGTCTTCGACGTAGCGCGGAGCAGCGGCGCGCGGCTCCTCGTAGCGGGCGCGCGGCGCCTCCTCCACCTGGCGAGGCGCCACGGCGCGCGGCTCCTCGTAGCGGGCTCGGGGGGCCTCTTCGTAGCGAGCGCGCGGCGCCTCCTCCACCTGGCGAGGCGCGGCAGCGCGCGGCTCCTCGTAACGGGCGCGCGGAGCTTCTTCCACCTGGCGCGGCGGGGCGGCGCGCGGCGGCTCCTCCACGTGCCGAGGCGCAGCGGCGCGCGGGGCCGCCTCGACCTGTCGCGGCGCGGCGGCGCGCGGCTCCTCGCGGCGGCGCGGCTCCTCCGGGCGCGCAGTCACGGCGCGCGGCGGCTCTTCCTGCACGCGCGGAGCAGCGGCGCGCGGCTCCTCGCGGCGGCGCGGCTCCTCTACGGGGCGTGGCGTCACGGCCCGCGGCGGATCTTCCTGAACGCGCGCGGCCTCGACCGGGCGCGGCGCGGCGGCGCGCGGCTCCTCCTGCTGGGCGCGGCGCGGCTCCTCGCGGCGGCGCGGCTCCTCCTGCCGAGCCTGCGGCGCGGCGGCGCGCGGCTCCTCCGGCCGCGGCGCGGGCGGCACCGGCTCCGCGCGCTGCGCGCTGGGGCGCTGCATGGGCGTCATCACCGGCCGGACGTCCACCATCTTCGACGGCCGCGTCTCCGCCACCGGGGCCTCGGCGGGCGCCGGCTCCTGGAGCGCCTGCTGCAGCGCCTCGGCGGCGACGGGGCGGGGCTGGCGGGCGGCCTCGACGCGGGCCTTCACCTCGGCGGAGAGCTCCGCGGTGGGCTCGGGGGCCGGCTCGGCGGGAGGCTCGGCCGCGGCGGGGTCGAGCGCGCCATCCGCGAGCGCGCCCAGCCGCAGCCGCGGCTTCGTGCGTGACACGTTCTGGTCGAACGCCTTCTTCATGCTCCCCTCCCCTGCCGCGACTTCAGCTCGCCTGCATCGCCGGCGGCTGCATCTGCGCCGTCGCCTGACGCGTCGCCGCCAGCCGACGCATCACTTCGTCGATCATCGACTGGATGTCCACCGCGCCCTTGCAGTTCGGATCCGCGATGAACACCGGCACGCCCTCGCTCGAGGCTTGGGCGAACTTGGTGCACTGGCGGACCAGCTGGGGCAGCAGGTACTCCGGGTAGTGCTCGCGCAGCGCCTCCACCGCCTCCTTCGCCAGCTTGAAGGTGGCGTTGTAGGCGTTCACCACGATGAAGACGTGGTCGAGCACGTGGTTCAAGTCCTCCTCCAGGCTCTGCACGGTCTCGAAGAGCAGCTTGAGCCCGTGGAAGGAGAGGAAGTCCGGCAGCACCGGGACGAAGAGGTCGTCCGCGGCGATGAGCGCGTTGAGGTTGAGCAGGCCGAAGGACGGCGGCGCGTCGAAGACGATGAGGTCATACTGCCCCTCCACCTCCTTGAGCGCCTGCTTGAGCTTGAACTCGCGCCCCGCCATCGGCATCAGCGAGAGGTCCACCGTGCTCATCGACAGGTTGGACGGCACGAACTGGAGGTTGGGCATGGACGTCTTCTGCACCACCTGGCTGATGGGGATCTTCCGCACCAGCACGTCCAGCAGCGTCTCCTTGAAGTCCTCGCCTTCGTAGCCCAGGCACTTGGTGGCGTGGCCCTGGGAGTCGAGGTCGATGATGAGGACCCGGTTGCCGCGCTCGGCGAGCCGGAACGCGTACGAGGTGGAGAGCGAGGTCTTCCCCGTCCCGCCCTTGAAGTTGAGGAAGAGCTGGCGGCGGCGGCCGAACGGCGCCGGCATCAGGTTGAACTTGGTCCGGATGTCCCAGAGGTCCACGGACGTGTAGACGTCCTGCTTCTGCAGCGAGCCGAGCTGCTTCGCCGGTATCCCCAGGTGCTCAGCGGCCTTCGAGAGCGAGTAAGTAGGCAGTTCCATCCGTCACTCCTGGGCTTAAGCGAAGAAGTACTTCAAACCTCTGCGAATCAGCTGTCCGCGGGCGACCAGCAGGTCGCACGCACCTTCCACTACGCCCTGCGGGCGCTTCAACAGCGAAGCGAGCTCCGGCAACGTCCGGCCCCGGATGGCGCAGCGCACCTCGAGCACCACCGCCTCGCAGAGCGCCTCGTCATCCTGGCGCGGCGCCGGCTCGACCACCGGCGCGGGCGGCGCCGGAACGGGCGCGGGCGGCGGGCCGAACAGCGCGTAGGGGTCCACCTCGCGGCGCGCCGGCGCGGGCTCCTCTTCGCGCGCGGAGTGGTCGTACTCCTCACGCGCCGGCGCGGGCTCCTCGTACCGCTCAGCAGGCGCGTACGCCTCGTAGCGCGCGCTGGGCTCGTACTCCTCGCGCGCCGGAGCGGGCTCCTCTTCGCGCGCGGAGTGCTCGTACTCCTCGTAGTCCTGGCGCTCGCGCACCGGCTCCGGGCGCCGCGCCACCGGCGCCGGCTCGGGCGCCTTCGGCGGCGGGGCGCGCAGGGCGTTGACGTCCGCCAGCACCGGGCGCAGTGGGAGGGTGGCCAGCCGGCGCACCTCGCGCCGCCGCTGGGCGTCGTCCAGGCGCACGACATTGGACACGTCCACGCCGAGCATGCGGGAGAGGCTGCGCGCGGCGGACTGCCGGACCTTGAGCTCCTTGTCCCGCACCGCCTCCATCAGGAGCGACCGGGCGCGCTCGCCGCTCCCCGCGCCGAGCACCAGCGCCGCCAGGCCGCGCACGTCCGCGTCGCTGTCGCGGATCGCCTCTTCGCCGAGCCGGAGCGCATCATCCCCAGAGAGCGCCAGCGCCAGCAGCGAGGCGCGCCGCCGCACCGCGCGGTCTGGATCCTTCATCGCCGCGGAGAGGTGCGGGCCGGCCTGCGAGGCGTCCAGCGAGAGCAGCGCCTTGAGCGCGGTTATCCGCACGTCCGGCATCGGCGAGCCGAGCAGCGGCAGGACGATCGCCGCGCCCTCGCTCTGGGCCACCGCGATGAAGGCGTTGAGCAGGGCCACCTGGACCTCGGCCTCCTGCTCCACGTGGATGGCGGTGGCCAGCGCCGGCGCCGCGGCGGCGTTCTTGAGCGACTTGAGCCGCTCCGCCGCGCGGATGCGGGCGGCGGCGTCCGGCGCGGAGAGCTCGCGCACCGAGAAGCCGAAGAGCGTCTCCTCCGAGCGCGAGACTGGCCCAGAGCGCGTGGAGAGCGCCATCATCTGCGCCTCGGAGACGTGCAGGCGGCCCTGCGCCAAGAAGCGCTCGGCGTGGGCGGCCACCGCGGCCGCGGTGTGCGAGCCGGACCCGGCGTTGGCCCCCGCCAGCGCCACCGCGAGCGCGGGAGAGGGCGCCGGAACGGGGCGGGACGGCGGGGCGGCGGGCGGGACATGCCGCGGCGCGGAGGGCTTGGCCACGGCGGCCGGCGCGGCCGCGGGAGCGGCGACGGTGGCGTTGGCGGCGGCCTTGGCTCCAGGCGCTGCGGCCTTGGCGGCCTGCTCCGAGCCGTGCATGACCTCGCTGCGCAGCTGCGCGATGAAGCCCGCGAGGTCGAACATCTCCGCGTCCTCGCGGCCGGCGGCGTCGATGCGGGAGGCGTCGATGATCTTTTCGAGCAGCGCGGTGCGCTCGGTGCGCAGGGCGTCGTTCACCCGCGCCAGCTCGCCGTTCTGCTGCTGCGAGCGGCTGATCCGGACCTCCAGCTCCGCCACCTGCCGGCGCAGCTCGATCTCCCGCTGCGCCGCCGCCGCGAGCTCCTGCTTGAGCCGGTCACTCTCGGAGCGCGAGCCAAAGAGGTCGTTCTGCAGCTGCTCCGAGCGCGCCTCGAAGTACACGATCTTCTCGAGCGCGCTCTTCAGGAGCGCTTCCGGACGCTCTTCGCTCAATTTCTTTCAACCCCTCCGGACCCACACTACAGCGCTGTAGCGGGCTGTCCCCTTTTCACCCGCGGGGCACTGTATGCCGGAGGGCACGACCAGGTAAACCCTTTAAAAGATTGGAGATTCCACACATCGCCCCCTGCGACCGAAAAACGCATCCGGGGCCGATTTACCGGCCCTGGAGCGATTTTGGTCCTGAAGGGCCTCACCTGCGGAAGATGGTCTGCTGCATCCCCTGGGCGCGGCCAGCGAGGTCTTCTGCCATCGCCAGCGACTGCGCCCGGGGCGCCTTCGCGCACTGCTGCTCCACCTGGTCCGCGGTGATGCCAGCGCGCACCACGCCTTCGTCCGCGAGCTTGAGCCGCGGGCAGCGCGCCAGCTCGAAGGTGACGTTGACGTCCGCCGAGTCGTCCTCGGGGTTGGGGACCAGCGACACCGAGCAGCGCAGGAAGTAGCGGTGCAGGTCGCTCCGGTAGTCCGTCCGCTGCCACACGGTGGCGAGCGTCCCCGCGCTGGAGGCGGCGGGGTCGAGCTCGCCGCAGCGCTCGCGCAGCGCCGAGGTGGCCCGCTCGGACGCCGTCTTGGGCTCGTTGGTGCGGAAGCGCAGGGACGGCACCAGCGGCGCCTCGGCCTGCTGCTGCAGCTTGGCCTCGCGCCGGGCGCGGAGCTCCTCGGTGACCGAAGGCGCCTTCACGGTGATGCAGCCGCTCAGCAGCCCGAGCAGCAGGGGAACGACGACGCGGCGGAACGGGTCCACAAGCCTCTCCTCGCGAAAGGGCGCCACCGGCTCCCCAACGTACGCGGGTGGGGCCGCATTCACGAGCGTCAGGGCGCCCAGAGATCGCACGCGTTTCGGTGGAGCCCGGTGCCCAGCACCAGCGGCACGTCCTCGATGAGGTGCACGTCGTTGTCGGCGGTGAACGGCGGCCAGGTGGGAAAACCGGACGCCTCCACCTTGCCGGTGGTGGCAAAGCGCAGCCAGAGGCTGGAGAGCGTCTCCTGAAGCGAGAGCTCCTCGGCGGTGGGGGCGTAGGCGGGGAATGGCAAGCGGTGGAAGCCGAACCAGAGGTCCATGCCGTGGCCCGCGCGGTACGGCTTGAGCGGGCCGCCGGCGAAGCCGCGCGTGAAGTGGGCGCGCCACACCGGCTCGCTCTGCCCTGCGGAGAAGGCCCGCGCCGCGGCGCGGGTGGGGCAGATGAACCAGGAGTCCGAGAGCACCGCCACCCAGGCGTCGTTCGGCGTGGCGTAGCTCCCGAGCGGATAGCGCGCGGCGATGGGGTCCACGGCCGCCGCGCCGAAGCGGGCGGCGAGCGCGGCGCGGAAGCCCGCCTCGTCGGCCACGGGTCCCAGGCCGTAGTTCCCCAGCAGCGTGCGGAACTCGTCTTCCGTGGTGGAGAGGAGGATGGGGACGTGGTTGTGCCGCCCGGCGCGGATGGCGGCGAGCGGCGGCTCCGGCAGCACCCAGCCGTCCACCCAGTGGCCGTTGAAGCCGCTGTCGTCCTCGGTGGGGCCGAACGCGGCGGGCGCGAGCGTCACCGCGGTGGCGCTGGCGCTGCGCAGGCAGGCGGGGACGTCCGGCGCGTTCGCGCAGCCGAGCGCCTGCACCACGCTGCGGCCGCCCTTCTCGGCGGTCTGCCGGTTGAAGCTGCCGCAGGTGCCGGAGAGGACCATCGCCCGTGAGAAGAGCCCGGCCGCCAGCGGCGAGGAGACGAGCGCGCAGGTGTCGATCGCCCCCGCGGAGTGGCCAAAGAGCGTGACCTGCGCCGGGTCACCGCCGAAGGCGCGGATGTTCTGCTGCACCCAGCGCAGCGCGGCGAGCTGGTCCAGGAGCCCGTAGTTGCCGGAGACGCCGCGCGGGCTCTCCGCGCCGAGCGCCAGGTGGGTGAGGAAGCCGAGCGAGCCGAGCCGGTAGTTGAGCGTCACCACCACCACGGGCCCGCGCGCCGCGAGCGCGCCGCCCGAATAGAGGTCCACCCCCAACACGTTCGACGAGGAGGTCCCCGCCACGTTCGAGCCGCCGTGGAGGAAGACCATCACCGGGAGCGGCGTCGCGCCGGCGCCCTCCGGCCGCCAGACGTTGACGGTGAGGCAATCCTCGCTGCCGACGACGCCGGCGCCCTGGCGCTGCATGCAGGCGCTGCCGAACCGCGAGGCGTCTCTCACGCCCGACCAGCAGGCGGCGGGCTCGGGCGGCCGGAAGCGCAGCGCGCCCACCGGCGGCGCCGCATAGGGGATCCCCTTGTACTCCCAGACGCCCTCCACGCGGACGCCCCGCACCGCCCCGGCGCCCGTCATCACCACGTCGGCCTCAGGGGCTGACGGAGGGACGCAGCTGCCGGCGTCGGCGGCGAGCCCGCCGTCGGGCGGTGGCGTCACCGTGGCCGCGTCCGCGACCTCCACCGAGGCGTCCGGCGCTCCGTCCGACGACGCATCGCTTGCGCCGGGGGCGGCGCTGCAACCCACGAGCAACAACCAACCCAGCATCGAAAGGCGTTCCATTCATCCCTCTGACGGGCCCTGCCCGAAACGTTGCGCGGGGGAACCCGCCAGGCCACAGAAGGTTGCGCGCCTTTTAGGCGCTGCGCTGCTTGTGGCGGGCGTGGAACCTCCGCGCCTTCTCCCGGTTTCCGCAGGAGCTCATGCTGCACCAGCGGCGGCTGCGGTTCTTGGTCTCGTCGAGGAAGTACCAGACGCAGGTGGGGGACTCGCAGGCGCGCACGTCCGCCAGCTCCTCGTCCGAGGTGAGCAGGTCGCTCGCTGATCGGACGATGGGGAAGAGCATCCCGTCCAGGGTGTCGCAGTCCCCCACGAGCCGCCAGCGCCACCCCTCGCCGGCGGGGGAGATCTCCAGCCTCTTCATGGTGCGGGGGATCCACCCGTTGAGCGTGGCCACCGCGTCCTCCGGGGGCGCCCGGCGCTCGACCACCGCGCTGAAGATCTCGAACAGCGCGTCCCGCAGCTGGCGGGCAGCCCCCAGCGCCCGGCTCGCGTGCTGGGGCCGCTCGGCGGCGGTCGCCAGGAGCGCCTTCGCCTCCTGCGCCGTGACCACCTTGCTCTGAGCGGCGAAGGCCACCAGGTCCGCGTACGACCCCAGGCGATCCCTGGGCAGCTGGTCCTTCGTCCCACCCACGGTGTTGACGAAGTCCAGGCACACCCTGCCGCCGTCCAGCTCGAACTGGTGCGCTTCCATGTGCCAACCTCCACTAACCATCAAACCACGCTTGACAGGTTATACGCACGGGCGCATCTTTCAACCATCAAAACTGCATTTTGAAGGTTAGGTGCCTCATGGGGTCACACCGCGACGAAGACCGGCCAGCCAGGCAGCGCCTGCTGACCTTCGTGGGACTGTTCGCCGCCGTGGCCGCAGCGGGGGTGGCGCTGCCGCCGTCACGGGCCGCGGGCGGAGGCGAGGTGGCCGACCCCACCCGCGCGCTCGAGCAGGCGCTGGACGCGGTGGTGCTGGTGGTGGCGGAGGGGCCAGGCGGGAAGCTGCGCTACGGCGCGGGCGTGGTGGTGGAGGGCCCGGGGGCGATCCTCGGGAGCCTCCACGTGGTGGAGGGGGCCACGCGGGTCGGCGTCCTCTTCCACGACGCGGCGCGGGTCAGCTACACGCCCATGGACGGTGGGCTGCGGCGGCTCCTGGACGAGAACCCCGGCGCGCTGGTGGGGGCATCGGTGGCGCGGGCGGACGCCGAGCAGGACCTCGTCCTGCTTCAGGCCCGGGCCGACACCCGCCGCTGCCCGCGCTTGGTGCCCGGCCCCGAGGAGAGCCGCGTGGGGGAGGCCGTGTTCGCGCTCGGCCACCCGGGGGAGACGGCCTGGTCCGCCACCTCGGGCCGGGTGAGCGCGCGGAGGCACGGGGCGATCCAGCACGACGCGCCGCTCTCCGGCGGCCACTCCGGCGGGCCGCTGGTGGACGCGCGCGGGAGGTGGCTGGGGGTGAACACCTCGAAGCTGGTGAAGGGCGCCGAAGGGGTGGGCTTCGCGCGGCCCCTCTGCGCTGCCCAGCCGCTGCTCGACGCGGCGAAGGCGCTGCCGGCGGTGGACGGGGCGATCGCGTGCGGACCCCAGGCGCAGCCGCGGGTCACGGTGCGCGTCACCGCCTTCGGCGCGCTGTGAGCGTCAGCTTGGAGCGGGCGCCCCCCGCCCGTTCACCCCGAGCGAAGTCGAGGGGCGCCCGTGCTCCTGCCCGTTCACCCCGAACGGGTTTCAGCCTGACCGGGTTCCCCCCCAGAGGGTCTGCGCCGTGAGCCGAACGCGAGCAGCAGCGCGCCGGCGACGATGGCCAGGTCCGCGACATTGAAGATGCCGGTCCTCAACCGCCCCACGCCCAGGTTGAGGAAGTCCACCACCGCGCCGCCGCGGAAGACGCGGTCCAGCCAGTTGCCCAGGCCGCCGCCAATCAGCAGCGTCAGCCCCAGCAGCACCGCGGTGGAGAGCGCGCGCCGGACGAGCGCGAAGGCGAGCAGCGCGAGGAGCCCGGCGCCCACCGCGCCGATGAGCAGCGCCTGTCTCCCCCACTCCGGCAGCGCGTGGCCGAGCGCCAGGAACGCGCCAGTGTTGTGGGTCAGCCCCACCCGGAGCACGTCCCCGCCGAGCGAGTGGACCACGCCCTCCTGGAGCGAAGTCTCGGCGACGCGCTTGGTGGCCTGGTCGCACCCAACGGTGGCCAGCAGCACCGAGCCCACCACCGCCAGCCGCCGCACCCGGCCGCCGGGGCGCGCGGAGGCGAAGAGCGAGGCCGCGCTGGGCGCCAGCAGCCACGCGCCGACGGCGGCGAGCGCCACGCAGATGTACTGCGCGGGGGTGAGGCCGAAGTACCGGCCGTCCACGAAGGCGAGGTCGTCCGCGCGGAGGAAGTCGAGGAAGAAGCGGGGCACGCAGTAGCCCACGGCCAGCACGCCCATCAGGAAGCCCTGGGGACGGGGCCTGCGCGCCAGCGCGTAGAGCAGCGCGCTCAAGGCCGCGAGCACGAAGACGTCGTAGAGGCCGAGATCGTGGCGGGCGCCGCCGGCGTACTGCACCGCGAGCGGAAAGTCGGTCCGCACGCCCGGGTGGTCGTGCGCCAGAAAGCAGCCAATGCGCGCCACCGCCCAGCCTGGCGCGGTGCCCAGCGCCAGCGCGTCCAGGTAGCGGCGCGCGGGGAGCCCCTCGCGGCGGAAGAAGAGGAGAATACCGGCCAGCGCGCCGAGCACCCCGCCCATCGAGGAGATGCCCTGCGGCACCAGCACCGCCCACCACCCCTTCTGGGTGAGCAGCTCCGGGTGGTACCCGAGCACGTGCAGCAGGTGGGCGCCGAGCAGACCTCCACCTACCGCCCAGGGCGCGAGCCGCTGGATGAGGGCGTCGTCCCCCGGGGAGAGCTGGCGGGCCGCCCGCGCCGCGAGGCGGGTGCCGAGGTAGATCCCCAGCGCGACGAACAAACCGAAGGCATGCAGGGGGATACCGAACGGGAGGGAGGGGAGCTCGAACCAGGGGATCATCGCGAGCGCCCCGAACGCCTGGCCGCCAGGCCCATTCCCGACCGAGCCGAAAGGCCAGCCTTCCGTTAACGTTCCGAACGTGAGCGGTCAGGCGGTCGCCAGCACGCAAATCGACGAGCTGCTGCAGCTGTCCCGGAGCGAGACCGAGCGGCAGATCTCCGGCTATCGGATCTTCATCTTCTGCGTTGGCATGGTGCTCGGCCTGGCGGTGCCGGTGCTCACCGGGACCACCGAGTACTCCGCCTTCTTCGTCTGGCTCGCGTGCACGTTCTACGGGCTGGTGCTGCGGCAGCTGGTCAAGAAGTACGGCGCGCGGCAGTCCATCGTCCTCGCCGGGTTGATCATCGACCTCAGCGCCGCGGGGGCCATGTTCCTCATCGCCCGGCACTTCTCGCCGCCGGACGTGGACCAGCAGGATCAGATCCGCTGGCCCACCTACGTGTTGCCGGCCTCGCTGTTCACGTTCCTGCTCATCAACATGCTGCGCGCCAACCGGCTCGCGGCCGTGGTGGGGGCGGTGTGGAGCTCCGCCGTCTTCTTCTTCGTGACGGTGTCCTTCGACGGGCTGCAGATCCAGCAGGTGATCACCGCCTGCATCTTCCTGGCGACCTCGTGGATCGGCTTCCGCGCCGCGGGCCGGGCGCGCGAGATGCTGGACCGCTTCGCCCGCTTCCAGCTCCTGCGCCGCTACCTCCCCACCGCGGCGGTGGAGCGCGTGCTGACCGACAACCCGGACACCGCGCTGGCGCTGGGCGGAGATCTCCTGACCGTCACGATTCTCGCGGCGGACCTGCGCAACTTCACCGCGATGAGCGAGAAGCTCGCGCCCGGCGAGGTGGTGCGGCAGCTCAACGCCTACCACGGGGCGATGCTCGAGGTGATCGAGCGCCACGGCGGGATGCTGGACAAGTTCATTGGCGACGGGACGCTGGTGGTGTTCGGGCTCGAGCGGGTGCTGCCGGTGAAGCAGAAGGACTCGGGCGCCGCCGCCGCGCTCGCCTGCGCGCGCGACATGCTCCAGGCCCTGGAGAAGCTCAACCGCTCCCGGATGGGCGCCAACCTGCCGCCGCTCAAGATGGGCATCGGCATCCACACCGGGCCCGTGGTGGCAGGGAACATCGGCGCGCCGGGCCGGCGGATCGAATTCACCGTGGTGGGGGACACCGTCAACACCGCCTCGCGGCTGGAGGGGCTGACCAAGGAGTGCAACCACCCCGTGGTGCTCTCCGCCGCGACGGCGGCGCTGCTGGACTCGAAGGATGGCCTGGCCGAGCTCGACCCCATGCGCGTGAAGGGCAAGGACGCGCCGCTCACCGTCTTCGGGCTGGAGCGCGCGCCGGAGAACCCGCTGGCCCCCGGCCGCGCGCTGCCGAGCGCCTGAGCCCCGCGTGTCCGCGCCCCGGTCACTCCTGCTCCTGCTCCCGCTGCTCCTTTCGGCGGCCGCCCGCGCCCAGGCCACGATGGGCTTCCAGGATGGCGTCTCCCCCACCCCGGCCTACGCCGGGACGCGGGACCTCGTCCTCATCGAGCCGGACACGGACTCCCGCTTCGACCCCAACGCGAACTACGACTCGCTGCAGTGTGCAGTGGACGGCTATGCCAGCCGGCAGGTGGCCCTGCTCCGGTGGGACGTCTCGGCCCTCACCCCTGGCTCCACCGTCTCCGCGGCCAGCATCAAGGTGAACGTCACCAACGTGTCCAACAACCCCTATGAGATCCACGAGCTGCTCCGGCCGTGGGTGGCGTCCGAGGCGACGTTCTTCCTGAGCAGGGCCGGGACGCCCTGGGGCGCCGCCGGCGCCAGCGCGAGCAGCGACCATGCGGCGCCCGTGCTTGGAACGATGACCGGAGACGTGGGCAGCCGGACCTTCCCGCTCACCGCGGCGGGCCTGGCGGCGGTACAGCGGTGGATCGACCTCCCGGCGGCGAACGACGGCGTCATCGTCCGGGACTACACCCAGGAGAACGGCTTCGAGTTCAGCAGCAGTGAGGACTCCGTCCTCGCCAACCGGCCCACGCTCAGCGTGACCTACGGCGGCGTCACCACCGAGTTCCGGCAGGGCAGCGCGCCGACCGCCGCGTACGCCGGCGCAAGCGACACCACCCTGGCGTGGGGACCCCGCACCGGCGGAAACCTCAACGGGCGCGGCTTGGCGCTCGCCGGAGGGACGCAGACTGGCCATGTCCTCCTCTCGTTCGACCTCTCCGCCCTCCCCTCCAACGCCACCGTGAGCGCCGCGACGCTGACGTTGCGGATCTCCAACACCGGGCCGGGGAGCTTTCCGCTCTACGAGGCGCTGCGGCCGTGGACCGAGACCGGCGCGACCTGGACGACGTATGACGGGACCACGCCGTGGGCGAGCACGGGGGGTGGAGGAACGGCCGACCGCGACGAACGTGCTGGGGACCGTGTCCCCCTCTGCAGTCGGCTTGCTGGACGTGCCGCTCACCGCCGCCGGGGTGCAGCTGGTGCAGGACTGGGTGCGCGGGGTGAAGCCCAACCGGGGGATGATCGCCGTGGACGACGCGGCCCCGACCGATGCGCTGCTCATCGATGATCGCGAGGTGGCCAGCGTGACCAACCGGCCGCGGCTCACCGTCACCTTCACCGCGCCTGGCTTCGATGGAGGCACCGACCCCGGGGACGCGGGAGCGACCGATGTGGACGGCGGCGGCGGTGGTTTTGCGCCGCTGGCGCTGCGCGTGGGCTGCGCCTGCGGCGAGGCCGGCTGGGGGCTGCTTCCCTTGAGCCTCGCCGCGTGGGGCGCGCTCGCGCGCTCGCGCGCCCGGCGGCGCCGGTAGCCGCTCTAGTAGCCCGCGGGCAGGACCAGGTCCCACCAGGGCTGCGCCGACCAGCAGCTGGCGGTGTTGGTGGAGCCGTCCGCGTTGGTCGAGCACTGCTTCACCGGACCGTTCATGTAGGTCTGGTACAGGTCGTGGTAGCCGGGGATCGGCGTGTTGTCCCAGCGGTCCGGCCGGAACGCGCCCCACGAGTTCTTGATCCGCCAGAACTTGATCGTCGCGGAGTCGGAGAGCGCTGCCTGGAGCGCCTCGGGGCGCGTCTCGTTCACGCCGGCGGCGAGCGTGCCGTAGCCGGGGACGTTGGTGACCTCGTAGTCGTGCATCACCACCATGTGGCCGCCCTGGCGGCCCGGACCGCCCATGGCCGCCAGCTGCTCGAGCGTGAAGGAGCCATTTCGCGCGAGCGCGTTGAAGTCCACGAACCAGGAGATGATCACCGGCTGGTGGTCATGCAGCGCGCGCTGCACGCGCTTCTGCAGGGTGCGGCGGCTGGCGGCGCTGGAGGGGTAGTCCACCTCCACCCAGGCGTAGGGGCCGGTGCGGGACCAGCCGGAGCCGATCGCGTCCGCGAGCGTGACGTCGTCGTAGCGGCCGGTGGTGCGGTTGTGCACGCGCGCCGCCAGGTCCGCGGGGCGCAGCACGCGCAGCTCCTGGCCGTTGAGCCGGGTCCAGCTCGGGGGCGGAGCGGAGACGAAGGCGCGGTCCAGCGTCCGCGTCACGCCCTTGGTGAAGACCGCGTCCAGCAGGGCCACCGCGTCGCTCGAGAGGCCCCAGGCCTTGTCGAGCTCCGCGCGGACCAGCGTGCGGTTGCGGCGGGCCTCGTAGGTGCCGAGCGCGCCGCCGGTGGCGAGCGCGGCGTTGATCCGGTCCAGCGCGGACGCCTGGCGGGCGGACATCTCCGCGCTGGCCTCCTCGGGGATGAAGTCCGCCTGCAGCATCAGGCCGTAGCGGCGGTAGATGTCCACGGCGGTGGCGTAGGTGCCGCCGGTGGAGATCTTCGAGGAGCCGCGGGAGATCTGATCGAACCAGTGCCAGTAGGTCGTGTACGACTGGGAGGTGTTCAGCTCGCGGCCGGTGGCCGCCTTGTTGAGCGCCTCGGCCCAGCTGGCGGTCGCGTAGAGCCAGCAGTTGCCGATGGACTGCCGCTCCACCTTCGACTGATCCACCCACGTAATCGGGTTGGTCGAAGCGCCCTCCTCGTCGGGCGCCACTCCGCCCGCGTTCAGCTCGGAGTAGCCGCATCCGGTGGCGATCAGCAGCAGCGTCCCCCACTTCCACATGTCCATCCGCATCGCTTTTCGTTCCTTTGGCCGGCCGTGAACCTTCTGCGCGCGAAACCCCGCAGCCAGGCAGCGAGTGAGATGAATTGTGCTGACAGCGCGCATCAACGCGGCGCTGGCCCATTCCGGGCACAGCGACTGTCAGCTCCGCGGAACAGCCGGGGGCGACGAGGCCCTCAGCACTTCCCGGTGCACTTCTCCTTCGAGCACGCCGCGAGCACGTTCAGGCCGGGCACCGCGCCGCGGTACTTGCCCTTGCACGTGTCGATGCAGGCCTCGAGCGGCGTGGTGCAGGCGGCAATGCAGGACTGCAGCAGGTAGCCCTCCGGCGTGGACTCCAGCTCCGCGTACTCCTTGGCGCAGTTGGCGTTGATGCAGCTGACGCAGTCCGGGACGGGCGCGGAGGAGCAGGCCTGGGGGCAGTGGACGGTCATGCAGACCAACCGCGGGGCCCAGGCGGTGAGCCCCGCACCGTGCGTCTTCGCGCAGCTCTCCTCGCAGTACTCACCTGCGGGGCAGGCCTGCAGGCACGTCTTGAAGGCCTGGCACTCCGGGCTGGCCTTGCAGTCCGCGTAAGTCCGGCAGCACTTCTCGTCCTCGCACTTGTAGCAAGCGTTCGGGTCGGTGGACGCGGCGCAGGTCTGCTGCAGGACCGGGAGCCCGGTGAGCGGGGTGCTGGCGTCCGGCTTCCCTTCGGGGACGGGCGCCGCGCAGCCCGCGCAGAGGGCGGCTGAGCCGAGGAGCAGCAACAGGGCGAGGGGGCGCATCGGGGTCACCTCACGAAGGGGGCCTCGAGGAGCCTACCTACTTCAGCAGCTCCGCGTCCTCGCCCGTGGGCTCCTTGTCCTCCGCCGGTGGCCGCGCGCGCGGCGGCTTCCCGGGCGGCCCCACCTTGAAGGGGAAGTTCACCTCCACCTTGCCGTGCTTCGGCTTGGGGAAGCGCCACTGCTTCACCGCGCCGAGCAGGCACCCCTCCAGCTTCGGCTCGGAGAGCGTGCTGGAGGCGACCTTCACGTCACCGAGCTTGCCGTCCAGGCCGATGACGAAGTGGACCACGACCTTGCCCTCCACGGCCTGCCTGTCCGCGGGCCGCTCCGAGGCGCAGCGGCGCACCTCCGCGTGGTGCTCGTGGATGACGTCCTTGAGCGTCTCCTGGGTGAGCGGCCCCTTGAGGAGCGACTCGAGCTCTCCGGCGGAGGCCGCCGCGGAGAGGACGCAGGAGATCAGAAGCAGGCTTCGGCGCATGCGTCACATTGTTGGCAGCAACCCGGGCGGGGCGCCACCTGGAGGGTGCAGTTGGCTGCACCTCCTGAACCGGCCCCGGGTCATGCGTCCATGGTCCGCAACCTCCTGCTCTGTGCCCTGCTGTGTATGGCCCTCACTGCTTGCCCGCGCGGCGAAGGAGGCGCGGGCCCGCAGGGGCCTCAGGGAGACCCGGGAGCCACCGGTCCGCAGGGGCCGGCAGGTCCGGCGGGGCCCCAGGGGCCTCAGGGACCTACCGGGGCGCAGGGCCCGAGCGGCCCTGCCGGTCCGCAGGGTGTGCAGGGCCCTGCTGGCCAGGTGGTCGTGATCGACGGCGGCGTGGTGACCGGGCCTCCGGGCGCGAGCGTGGTGGTGACGCCCATCGCGCCGGGCGGGACGATCTGCCCAGCGGGCGGCCTGCGCCTCACCCAGCTGTCGGATGGCGGCATCTCCAACGTGTGCAACGGCGCCGCGGGGGCGATGGGGCTGCAGGGACCGGCAGGCCCGGCAGGCCCGGCGGGCGCCGCCGGGTTGCAGGGCCCCATGGGGCTGCAGGGCCCTGCGGGCACCGCCGGAGCAATGGGAGCGACGGGACCGCAGGGTCCTGCGGGGCCACAGGGTCCCCCGGGCCCGCCGGGGCCAGCGCTCTACCTGGACGGTGGAAGTGTCGCGACCGACCAGGTGCAGTTCGCCGGCTTCACCGTCGCGACCTTCACGGGAGCTCTCGGCGGCCACGTGGGCGCGAACCTCAAGTGCGAGGCCGAGTTCCCCGGCTCGGTCCTGTGCACCGCCTCGGACTACTACCGCAGCGAGCCGCTGGTGACGCCGCCGCTGTCGGGCGCCTGGGTGGACTACAACCGCGACGCGCAGGGCAACCGCAGCGGCGGCGCGTGCGCCTCCAACAGCCAGGGGCCGTGGCTGGACGGGACCAATCTCCGCTCCGGCCCGTTCATCACCTCCAACGGCTTCTATTACAACGGCAACCTCTGCAACCTCGTGAAGCCGCTGGCCTGCTGCCGCGTGCCTGCGCACCTGGTCTTCCGCGGGTACACCACCGCCACCTTCACCGGAAACCTGGGCGGACACCCGGGCGCAAACCAGAAGTGCAACGCGGAGTACCCCGGCTCGCGCTTCTGCACGTCGTCCGATTTCTACCGCAGCGAGGCGAAGGCGTACCCGCCGGCGTCCGGGGCCTGGGTGGACTACAACCGGGACGAGTCGGGCATGAGGAGCGGAAGCGCGTGCGCCAGCAACAGCCAGGGGCCGTGGCTGGACGCGACCAACCTCCGCTCCGGCCCGTTCATCACCTCCAACGGCTTCTATTACAACGGCAACCTCTGCAACCTGGTGAAGCCGCTGGCCTGCTGCGAGGCGCGCTGACCCCGCGCCACGGCCGCGGGCCGTTCAACCCCGCCAGCCCGCTGGCTGAAATCCCAGAGCGGTCACCCGGCTGATCCACCGGCGACGAGGGCGATCAGGAGGGGCTTGTCCGGCTCGGTAGGTTTCCGGCTCATGCGGGCTCTCCTCATTCTTGGCGTCAGCGTCGTCTCCCTCTCCGTCGTCGTCTTCGCGTGTGAAGCGCCGCCACCCGAACCGGGGCCGCGCTCGGACGCGGGGCCGGCGGTCGACTCGGGCCTCCCGCCCGGGCAGCCGGAGGACGCAGGGCCCATCGACGACGGGGACGAGGACGGCAACTTCGACGGCGGGGTGGAGACGTACGACGCCGGCTCGGACGCGCCGGAAGAGCCGGAGCCGCCGGGGGACGGCGGGACGGCGCCGCCCGAGGTGACGGTGGTGGAGCGGACCTTCCGCCTGATGCAGTGGAACATCGCCGGCGGCAAGGAGAACGACTGCCGCACGGATCTCATCGCGCGCGCGGTGCGCCGCTTCGCCGTGGAGCGGGACCTGGACTTCATCGGGCTCAACGAGGTCTGCCCGGGCCAGCACGAGGCCATCCGGGACGCCCTGCGCAGCGCCTGGGGCCTGGGCCCCAACGCGGCGATCTCCGCCTACGTGGGCGATGGGACGGGGCGGATCGTCGGCAACGGCATCTACTCCCGCTTCGGGTTGAGCTCGGTGAGCCGGCTGCAGCTGGGCACCGACCAATACGGGACGCGCAATCTGCTCTGCGGCGTGGTGGCCTCGGAGCGCCACGTCCGCTTCTGCGGCGCGCACCTGAGCGTGGGGGACGGACAGGCGTCCGGCCAGGTCCGCACCGTGCGCGACCGGATGGAGCAGTGGTGGACCGAGCGGGGCGACACGGTGTTCCTCGCCGGAGACTTGAACCTCGCCGCCAACCACGCCGGCCTGGACGTCCTCTACACGTCCGCGGTGAACACCCCCAACAACCGGGACAACAAGGGCCGCTACCACGAACTGGACGACGCGGACCCGCTGAACTGCCTCGGCTACGGCGAGCACTCCACGCCCGGGACCAGCGGCGGTCCGTGCGGCACGGGCGGGAAGATCGACTTCCTCTTCGCCCGGGAGAACCGGATCGTCGCCGGCGACTACGCGGCGAACACGCTGACCATCCCGGACGACTGCACGGGCGCCTGCTCGGATCACCGGCCGGTGGTGGGCCAGGTGAAGGTGAAGATCCGCCGCGACTGACCTACGGGTTGAGCCATATTCAGCGCGTGAATCTCGCCGCGCTCGACTTGAACCTCCTCCGGGTGCTGGACGCGCTGCTCGCCGAGCGCAGCGTGAGCCGCGCGGCGGTGCGCCTGGGGCTCTCCCAGCCCGCCACCAGCAACGCGCTGGCGCGGCTGCGCGCGGCGCTCGGAGATCCGCTGCTGGTGCGCGGCAGCAAGGAGATGACGGCGACGCCGCGCGCGCTGGCGCTCCGGGCCCCCGTGGCCGCCGCGCTGGCGCAGCTCCGGAACGCGCTGGAGCCGCCGCGCCCGTTCGACCCCGCCACCAGCGAGCGCACGTTCGTGATCGCGGCGAGCGACCACGCCCAGCTCCTGATCTTCCCCCCGCTCGCGCTCACGCTCGCCGCGTGCCCGGGGCTGCGGCTGCGCGGGGTGCCCTTGCCGAAGGACTTCCCCAGCGAGGCGCTGGAGGCCGGCGAGGTGGACCTCGTCCTTGGCGCGTTCGACCTGGCCCCGGGCGACAGGGCGCCGCGCGGCCTCAAGCGGCAGCTCCTGGTGGAGGAGCGCTTCGTGGCGGTGGCGCGCAAGGAGCACCCGGCGCTGCGCGGGGCGGCGTCCCTGGAGAAGGCGCTCGCCCTCCCGCAGCTGCACATCTCTCCGCGCGGCGGCACCTCCGGCGTCTTCGAGCAGCGGATGGGACGCAAGGGGCTGCGGCGCAACATCGTCCTCTTCGCGCCGCACTACCTGGTCGCGCCCTGGGTGCTCGCCTCCACCGACCTGGTGGCCGCCCTCCCCGAGCGCGTGGCGCGCCGCTTCGCCGAGGCGTTTCCGCTGCGCGTGGCGCCGCTCGACTTCGTCCCGGACACGCTGCGGATCCAACAGCTCTGGCACCCCAAGGTGCAGGAGGATCCCGCACACCGGTGGCTGCGGGCACAGGTGCTCGCCGCGGCGCGCGCCACCGGCTAGCGCCCCCTTTCGCTGGTGCAGCCGGGCGCAGCTGTAAACCGTTCGGGGCAAACCTTCTTGACGTTTTCGTCACTCTCGGGAGACAGACCCATTTTTGGCACCGTCCTTGGAGAGGGCGGTGGCCATGAACACCTCCCTGTTCAAGTGTCGCGCTGCGTTGTGGGTGGGCTGCCTGTCGCTGATCGCCGCCGGGTGCGGTGAGGGGACGCTGGAGATCACCGAGCCGGCGTACGTGGATCACGACCCAGTGGAGCTGACCGCGGGGCTGACGCTGGGTGACACGGGCGGCTGCGACACGGGCGTGGTGAGCGCGCTCACCAAGCAGCTGGTGGCGGAGCTCAACTGCATCGCGCCCAACTCCATGGTGGACGTGAGCGGGCCGGACGTGCGGCTGGGCGCGGCGGGGATCCCCTTCCTCAACCCCATGGCGGCGGCGGCGCTCGAGCGGGCCACCACCGCGGCGAACGACTTCATCACGCTCAACGACGCCTACCGCTCGGTGGCGCAGCAGTACTTGCTCTACAAGTGGTGGCAGCAGGGGCGCTGCCGGATCCAGATCGCCGCGCCGCCGGGGGACAGCAACCACCAGAGCGGCCGCGCGATCGACGTGGAGTACTACTCGTACTGGCGCCCCTACCTGACCGGCCAGGGCTGGGTCTGGTACGGCACGGACGACCTCGTCCACTACGACTTCCCGGGCTCGGCCAACCTCGCGCGCAGCTCCGTGCTCGCCTTCCAGCGCCTGTGGAACAAGAACCACTCCACCGGGAAGCTGGTGGAGGATGGAATCTGGGGCCCCGCCTCCAATGGCGCGATGGCCGCCTCCCCCGCTGAGGGCTTCCCGGTCTCCGGCTGCAACAACGGGGGCACGGACCAGATGGCGCCGGGGGTGAACATCACCTTCCCGATGGACGGGACGAGCGTGGACACCACGGTGATGACGATGACCGGCGTGGCCACCGACAACGCCGGCCCGCTGACCAAGGTTTCGTTCCGCCTCAACGGCGGGACCGCGATCGAGCTTGCCGTCCAGAGCGGCAAGTTCGCTCGCGACATCCAGCTGCGTCCCGGCGCGAACACGCTGGAGGTCTCCGCCACCGACGCGGCGGGCAACACCGCCAAGAGCACCAGCACGGTGCGCTTCAACGCGGGGATCAACGGCCAGGTGATCACCGCGGTGGATCCGATGGTCGCGGTGACGGACGCGCAGGTGGACCTGCGCATCCCCGCCACCGGCGAGCTGCTCGCCACCACCAAGACGGACGGCGAGGGCAAGTTCCGGATCGACCTGCTGAAGGTGCCGGCGGACCTGCTGCTCTCCATCTCCGCCGGGGGCTTCATCACCTCGCACCAGCAGATCTCCGTGGGCGCGGACGCGCGGCTGGCGATCACCGTGCAGCTGGTGCCGGACGGGGTAACGCTGCCCAAGCCGGAGCTGAACCCCAAGCCGGGCGAGCTCCCCAATACGCCGGGCAGCACGAACGAGCAGCAGCAGGCGGGCGGGTGCTCCACCTCCGTGGGGCTGCTCCCGGGGCTCTGCTTCCTGGCGATCCTGGCCTTCCGGCGGCGCCGCCCCCGGTCACCTCGAGCGTAGGCGCCGCTTCGGGCGCGCGTACGGCGCTGACCTGAAACTTGCCGCGCCCCGCTCAGCCCGAGCGAAGTCGAGGGCCCGCCGA
>JBGATB010000048.1:0-73373 GCA_044229415.1 Myxococcaceae bacterium
CGCTTCCGGGTGGGGCCTGGCCTTTTCCGGGCAGGGTTTGAACCTGCAGAAGTCCGAGTGAGGTTTCCGCTATCTCATCGCTTCCTCCTCACCCAGGCTTTGCCTGGCGCACAACGAACGTTCGTTCATTTTTTCCGCCGCCCAAAACAGGGGCGGGCATCCCGAGAGACGGACTCCCCGTCCGCGAGCGAGACGGCTCAGTGCTCCCTGACCCGATAAGCGCAACGGCGGGTAGTGAACGCAGCGGTCGGGTGAGCGGTGGCCATCACCGCGGGGGCTCCCCAGCTTTTCGCGCATGAGAACCGGCATCGTGGGGATGGCGCTGGGGGCCGCGCTGGCGGTGGGGTGTGGGGGCGCCACGGTGAATCGCCGGCCTCCGCAGCGGGTGGTGGTGCCGCCGCTGCCGCGGAACCCCGATTGGTGTCAGGCGCAGGCGCTTCCGCCGCTGCCGGCGTTCGAGACGCAGCGAGCGCTCATCGCCCAGGGCGGGGACCCGAAGCTGTTGCAGGAGCTGGCGCGGCTCAACGTTCAGGTGAAGGCCCAGTACGCGAACGCGTTGGTCATCCGCGCGAGCGAGGCGGAGCTGGCGGCGCTGCGGAGCCGGGGAATCGCCGCGGAGCCGGATCCAGCGGGCGACATCGTCGTCTTCCACGGCGTGTACTTCATCACCTCGGCGGGGATGGACTCGCCGAAGGGTCAGCCGCCGCCGCCCGCCTGGTTGATGCGGTTGGGCACCGCGGACCGCGTGCCCTGGTTGGTGCAGCTGGTGGGACCGCCCTCCACGGAGTGGATGAACACACTGACCGGCACCGGCGTGACGGTGGTGGACCCGAAGGTTCCGAGCAACGCGCTGGTGGTGCGGATGACGGCGCCCGAGGCCCAGGTGGTGTCGAAGCTCGCGTTCGTGAACTGGCTGGCGCCGATCGAGCCGGTCCACAAGATCGATCCCGGCTTGCTCGGCCTGAGCTGCCCGGTGCCGTCGACCGAGGCTGCTGCCCTGGCCCGCGTGGCGCTGCCGCGCGCCTTGGGTGAGCGGATGCCGGTGCACATCCGGCTCTTGGAGCAGAACCCGGACGCGGCGCGCGGAGTGGCCGCCGAGGTCGAGAGCCGCAAGGGCAAGGTCCGCAGGGACCAGCTGACCGCTGCCTCGGTCGTCGCCGAGGTGCCGCCCGAGGCGCTGCCGAACCTCGCCGCGCTGTCCGACGTGGCGTTGATCGAGCGGTGGACCCCGCCACTGCCGCTCTCGAGCGGCGTGCAACTGCGCCGCTGACGCGCGAGCTCCCTCTGCGAGCAGGAGGGCGCCAACTCCACCGAGGTCCATGCGCCGCGCCGCGGGAGCCATGTGAGCAGGGCGAGCGCGCCCTTGAGCTCACTCGGTCCCTCCCTGCCCTTCAGCGCCGGAAGCTGAGCACCTGGCGCCGCAAGGGCACCGGCACGTTCACGGCCTCGAGGCGGAGCCCGGGCTGACGGCGGGGCAGCACCTGGAAGAGCTCCTCCAGGAACTCATCGCCGACCTCCTCCACGCCGCTGAAGTCGAGCACCACGCTGCGGGCATTCACATCTGCCAACAGGAAGCGGGCGGAGAGGCGGAAGAGGGACCCGGCGGGTGCGACGTCTAGGTGAACCCGCTCGGGCAGGACGGAATCGTCAACCCGCGCCGGGCGCCGAGCCACCGGGTAGAGCGGCTCGTCCTCGCCCGAATCGTCAACCGGCGCCGCCCAGGCGGTTTCGTCAACCACGACCCGTGCGGGGGCGTGCGGCTCCTCGTCCAGCCAACGCCAGAGGTCTCCCGCCTGGTCGTACGGCTCGACGTCCGGTCGACCCTCCTCGGGCTCCGGGTTCCGCCACTCCTCCGCATCGTCAACCGGGTCAGCGCTGGTCATCGGCGTCAGCGCCGGTTCGTCGACGACGACCTCCGCTCGGGCGCGGAACTGTGCGGCGTCCCGGTCCGCCTCCAGCCAGTTCCGCAGGAAGTCACCCATCGACCAGGTGCTCAGCTCGCGGCGCGGCTCAGCGCGCAGAGTCGGAGGCGTCGCCAGCCCGTTCAGCGCGCCCGGCCCGAACGTCACCTGGGGCAACGTCAACCGCACCACCTCTACGGGCGCCGAGCGGCGCGCCTCGATCCGAACGCGATGGGGGAGGTGGCGCCGAGCGGGAAGCGCGGGGGGTGACGATCGAAACGTCAACCAGAGCGCGAGCGCCCCTCGACTTCGCTCGGGGTGAGCGGAGGAGGGCATGGGCGCGGGCGCCCCTCGACTCCGCTCGGGGTGAACGGAGGTGGACAGGTACCGCGCCGCCCTCGCCTTCCCCTCCACCCGGAGAAGCCCCTGCGCGACCAGGGCACGCAGCTGCTTGTGAGCGGCCTGGCGGGAGACGCCGGCCTTGCTGGCGACCTCGCGCGTGGAGATGACGCTGCTCTCCTTCACGAGCCGGTCGATCACATCCTGTACGGAGACATGCCCCATCGGCCGAAATCGTAAGGCCCAGAGATCCGGCGTCAAAAAAACGTCAACCCGCCGGCTACCATCCCGGGCCATGCGACGCGCGCTCCTGCTTCCCCTGCTCTTCGCCGCGGCCTGTCTCGAAGCAGACCCCAGCCCCACCGCGGACGGCGGTGGCGCGCTCGACGCGGGGACCACCGCCTCGGACTCGGGAACCGCTGCCTCGGACTCGGGCACCGGCTCGGACGCAGGCGTGGCCGACTCCGGGCTCCGGCAGGACGCGGGGAGCCCTCCTGCCTGCACCTCCCGGCTCTGCGACAGCTTCGAGAACTTCGACGCCGGCGCTCCGCCGAAGAGCCCCTGGTCCGTCTCGGTGAACGCCGGCGGCGCGGTGGTGGTGGACCGCTCGCGGGCGCACTGGGGCCAGCAGGCGGTGAAGGTCACCACCAACGCCAGCGCGGCCTACCTGCGCGCCTTCTTCGGCGTGGGCAGCCCCACCTTCCCGGTGCCGGGCAACGCCTTCTACGGGCGTGCGTGGATCTACGTCACCGCCGTCCCGCCGATGACCACCCACTGGACCAACATCCAGGGCGAGGGCCCGGTGCCTGACGCGGGCACCAACGTGCGCGCCAACGTCCGCTATGGCGGCCAGACGATGAAGCACCTCATGGCCAACTACGACACCTCCAACGTCTCCACGGACTGCTGGCAGCACTCGGCGGTGGAGATGCCGGCGGGCAGCTGGGGCTGCTACGAGTGGCACTACGACGGCCCGGCGAACCGGATGGAGCTGTGGCTCAACGGCACCCAGATCCCCGCGCTGACCGTGAGCGGCCAGGGCCAGGGCTGCATCAACAACGGGCTGGGCGGGAAGTGGCTCTTCCCCGTCTTCGACACGCTCCGCCTGGGCTGGGAGCACTACCAGACGTCCATCCCAATCGAGATGTGGGTGGACGACGTGGCGATCGACACCCAGCGCATCGGCTGCCAGTGACGTAGCAGGCGCACCCACTTCGCCGCCGCTCACCCTCGATTGAGTCGCGGAAACACCCGCCCGACAATTCCGCGCGTCTCGTCGAGGCGGGGTCCCAACCATGCGCGTGTTGTCGAGCCGGGCAGCTGGGCTGTTCCTCTTCGCTTGTCTGTGCGCGGCGCCTCTGGGCGAGGCGCTCGCCGCCAAGAAGAAGGCGCGCAAGCCGGACGCCGCCAAGACCGCCAAGCCGCGCCCGGCGGCTGAGCCCGCCCCGCTCGAGCCGCTGGTGCAGCCCGCCGAGCCCGCCGCCGAGGTCGCGCTCCCGATGCCTCCTCCCCCCGCCCCCGCGCCCAAGCCCGAGCCGGCGGTGGCAACCCCCGCGCCCGCGGAGGTGCCTGCCGCGGCGCTGCCGCCGCCCTCGTCGGTGGCGCCGCCTTCGCGCAGCCTGCCGCGGCTGGTGGTGCTCGGGCTGCAGGCCGGCGGCGGCGTGGACCCCACGGTCGCCTCCGGCCTCACGGACGCGGTGAGCGCGGAGATCGGCCGCAAGGGCTACTTCGTGGTCATGTCCCAGGCGGACATCGGCACCATCGTCTCGCAGGAGCGGCAGAAGCAGATGGTGGGCTGCACCGAGACCTCGGCCATGTGCATGGAGGAGCTCGCCGGCGCGGTGGGCGCGCGCTTCGTGATGAGCGGCCAGGTGACGCGGCTGGGCGAGGCCTACCAGCTCTCCCTGCAGACGCTGGACACGCAGAAGGCCGCGCCGCTGGGGCGCAGCACGCGGATCGCCGCGGGGCTCGAGGAGCTGCAGCGCGCCCTGCCCTACGCGGTGGCGGAGGCCACCGCCACGCCGCCGCCCAAGCCGCCCTCGCGGGTGCTGCCCTACACGCTGATGGCGGTGGGCGGCGGGCTCGTCCTCGGCGGCGGCGTCTGGGGCCTGCAGGCGTTCGGCCAGGAGGAGGGGCTGGTCCGCGAGCTCGCCATCGGCGAAACCCAGGAGTCCGTCCTCAAGACGCGCGCGTACTACGACCAGGAGCACCAGCGGATCGGCCTGCAGAAGACCGAGGCGCTGATCGCCATCGCGGCCGGCGCGGTGGCGCTGGGCGTGGGCTTCTTGATCAACCCGTCCGACTCCGGCGAAGGGCCGCGCGTGGCGCTGGTGCCCTCCGGCAGCGGCGTGGCGCTGGCGGGGGTGCTGCCTTGAACGCGCGCCTGCTCGCCGCGACCGCGCTGGCGCTCGTCGCCGGGCTCGCCGGCTGCAAGTCCCGGTTGGATCCGGATGCGGGGCGCAAGTACAAGTGCGACCGCGCGGACTCCGCGGCCTCCACCCAGTGCCCGGACGGCTGGCGCTGCGGCTTCTCCGGCTACTGCCACGCCAACGAGGAGCCGGGGGACCGCGCCTGCGAAGTGGCCGAGGACTGCGCCTCCACCTGGCGCTGCGGCCTGGACAACCGCTGCCACGACAAGGCGGTGGCGGCGGCGTACCTGTGCGCCAGCAGCGGCGACTGCGAGCAGGGCTGGCACTGCGGCCTGGAGCGCGTCTGCCACGACCCCCAGGTCGCCGCTGCGTACCTGTGCACCGGCGATGAGCACTGCGAGAAGGGCTGGCGCTGCGACCCGGTCCGCGGCGCCTGCGTGGACGCGAGCTCAGAGCGGCTGCTCTCCTCCGCGGCGCCACCTTCAGAGCGGGTGAGCCCGCGGCTGCCGTGGAGCCCCACGCTCTTCGCCGCCTCGGAGCTCTTCGAGCAGGCCTACGACTCCTCGGGGTACCGGGCCTACACCCGGAGCTTCGCCCAGGTGAGCGCGCAGGGGCTCACCCAGATGCTCGAGCGCCTGGAGTACGACGTCCCCCGGCTGGAGCAGGTGACGGTGCCGCTGGCGTCTCCCGCCACCAGCCTCGAGGCGCTCGAGGGCAGCGCCTTCGTCGTCGACGGCCAGGGCGTCTTGCAGTCCACCCTCGGCGTGGACGCCGGAGTCCGGCGCCTGCCCTTCCCCGCTCCGGTCCAGACGCTGGTCGGGCTGCCGCGCCACGACACGAACCTGGGCATGTACTCGCCCGTGCTCTTCGGCCTGGGAGCGCAGAGCTACTCCTACTGGACCGCGGATGAGGATCGCCTCACGGGACCGCTCGTCCTCAGGGGCGCCGACGGCGGCGTGCGGACCCTCCGGGCGTTGACGGACGTGAAGCGGTACTACGGAGACGACCCTCGCGTCCTCTTCGCGGCCACCGATGATGGCCTCTACGCCGCGTCACGCACGCCCACGGGCTTCGACTCGGCCGATGGCGGGCTGGAGGGCGCTTGGGTGCCCATCCGCGCGGGGCTCGGCAGCCCCTCGTGTGGCGTCAGCGGCCCCAGCCAGGTGCTCCGGGTGGACAGCCTCGCCGAGTACTACTACCCGATCGCCCTGGTGCAGAGCGCCGACGGCGGGAGCCAGGGGGACCTCTACGCCTTCGACTTCGACTACGACGCCCCCGTCCAGGCCTGCAGCGACTCCCTGCTCAAGGTGGCGGCCGGCCCCTGCGCGCCATGCCCCGCGGGCGACACGCTGGTGGAGCTGCATGCCTACGGCGACCTGGACTACCCCACCTTCCAGCGCTGCCGCCACGCGCTCGAGGACGGCGGCTCCACCGAGACCAGCTGGTACTGGGACAGGACGGACGCCGCCAACGCGTGCGGGCTGTATTACGACCCCTACCAGAGCGACTCCACCGTCGAGAGCATCGGCCACCTGCGGACCGCGGCGACGCCCTCACCGGTGGTCTCGGCCCGCCTCGATGAGCAGGGGCGGATCTTCGGCTACTACGACCCGAGGACCTACTACGGAAGGGCGTACTCGCTGACGGACGTCCCGCGCCTGGTGGTGGGCGGCGCCGGGCACAAGCTCGTGGCCCTCTCGCGGGAGACCGTCTCGCTTCCCCCGCGGATCTTCGAGCTGGGCGCCCACCGCCTCGATGAGGTGCAGACCTACTTCTACGACAGCATCCCGTACCTGCAGCTGTGCGGACAGGTGGCCGGCGCGCCCGGCTGGGTCGCCCGCACCGTGGTCGGCATCCAGATGGACGGTGGCGCGGAGCCGGGAGCTCCGCGCGTGGAGGTGGCGCGGCTCGAGGATGCCGTCCCGGCCGATTCGGCCAACTACCCGCAGGTCGGCGCAGCCCCGGCCATCGCGTACCTCTCCCAGACCGAACAGCTGGAGGGCAACGTCTGCTGGGCCACCTCCGACGCCCCCGGGATCCATGCGGCCACCGGGAAGCTGGGCGACGGCGGCACCATGCTCTACGTCGTGGGCGGGGACAGCCTCTGGGCGGCCGAGCTCCCGCCCAACGCGGGCGTCGCGGACGCCGGCGTCGCGCCGGTGCGGCTGGAGATCAAGGTCGCGCCGCTGCCCCGCGCCCGCGTCACCGCGGTGACGCCCATCTCCGTCCCCGCGAACGGCCCGGAGCTGCTGGCCGGCTACCTCCTCGCGCAGCGGCGCCTCTTCCGCTTCTCCGCGGTGGACGAGGTGCAGTGGCGCGCGGATGAGATCCGCCTGCCCACCGGCTCTGCCCTGGACGTCTGGGCAGACGGCGCCAACGGCCGCGTGGGCTTCGACGATGGGCGCGTCTTCTCGCTTCCTTCGCGCGCGCTGCTCGCCCAGGCGCTCCCCGCGGGAGGCAAGGTGCTCCAGTACGCCACGCTCTGCGGCCAGTCCTACGCGCTCACCGCGACTGGGCTCCTGCGGCTCACCGCGCCTTCCGAGGGCGGGGCGGTGGGCGTGTGGACGCCCATGGCGCTGGATCTCGCGCCGCCGGGGGGAGACCCCGGCTACGCGCGCGGCAAGCTGCACGCGTCCGGGAACGAGCTCTACGTGTTCAACGCGTACGGCACGTCCGTGCGGGTGAAGGACCCGGCCTGCCAGTAGCGGGACACGGAGCGCCTGTCGCGCCCCTCGACTACGCGCCTGCGGCGCTACGCTCGGGGTGAACGGGGGGGACCGCCGGCACCTCGAGCGTCTGCGGCGCGAAGAGCGCGTGCAGCCGCTCGGCGAGCGCCACGCTCGCCTGGGAGAGCACGCGCAGCCCCTCCAGCGACTCCCCGCCGCCCGCCTTGAGCGAGGGGTGGCGGAACACCAGCTGCACCAGCGAGCTGGTGGAGAGCTCCTCCAGCCGCTCCTCCCACTTGTAGAGGCGCGCCTGGCCGGCCCCGGGCGCGGGCAGCAGCGCCAGCCCGTCCTCGCCGTGCGCGGCGCGCAGCTTCACGTGGCGGGTGAGGTCCTGCAGCGCGTGGACGGCGAGCGCGCGCTCGCGCGCCGGCAGCGAGCGGAACCAGCGGACCTCGTCTCCGGAGAGCGGCTGGGTCCTGCCGTTCACGACGACCCAGGCGTGCATCCCATCCAGCACCGCCTGCACCCGGTTCTGCTGCGGGTCGACGATCTGCTCGCTCAGGGACAACAGGCGCTGCAGCGCGCCGCGCTGGAGGTGGTGCGTCTGCCGGCTGCTGCGCCAGAGCGTGGGCAGCTTGCCGGTGGGGCTGGGCTCGGCGCGGGTGGCCTGCTCGCTCTCGAAGATCTCCAGCCCCCGCTCGGTCAGCCGCGCCAGCCGCCGGTAGCGCTGCTCCAGCCGCGCCCCGCCGGCCTCGGTCTGCGTCCACACGCAGCGCTCGAGCGCGCCGCGGGCGTCGAACGCCAGCTCCGCCCGCTGCTGCAGCCTCTCGCCGCCCGAGCAGAGCGTGGTGAGCTCGTCCACCTGCCGGCCCGCGGCGGTGCGCTCCACCGTGGTGTACGCGCCGGCCCCTTCGGTGAAGGCGCGGGACTTGTAGCGCGAGCGCAGCTGCTGCTCGCAGCGCCACGCCTTTCGTCCGTCCTGCTCGGTGTGGGTGACCCGCCGCTGCCCCTGCGCCCAGACCGAGGTGCGCAGCTCCTGCTCGGGCGCGCCATCCGCGCGGCGGCGCTCGTGCAGGGTGAGCGTGGTGACCGGGCGGGCCGGGTCGAAGCCCTCCTCCATCAACAGGGCCGGGAGCGCGCCGTGCACGACGTCAAAGCGGGCGGTGACGGAGAGCCGCGCGTCCCGCTGCTGCGAGTAGAGCCGGTGGACGCGGGCGCTCCCCTCCAGCAGATAGGTGTGCTCGAGCGCCGCGCCGTCCCTGCGGCGCCGCGCCTGACCGAACGGCTCCTCCTCCGGGACCGCCTGGGTGGGCAGCTCCTGCCAGCGCTCCTCGCGCCGCAGCCGCAGGCCGTCCACCACGGAGACCAGGTTCTGCCGGTGCGCGGAGCCTTCGCGCCACTCGGTGCGCGCGTACTCCAGCCGGCCGTCGGAGCGGTGCGCGAACTCGTGCAGCACCACGCGTCCCTTGGCGTCGCGGCGCACGCGCTCCAGCGTCTGGTGCTCGAGATCTCCCCCCAGCCGGACCGAGACGCTGGCCGGCCCTGCCTTCGCCGCGCGGGCGAACGCCGCCGTCACCGCGGCGCGGACCTCGCGATCAATCTCGCGCGCCTGGGCGTCCGCGCGCGCGCGCGCCCGATCGAGCTCCTCCGCGGAGACCTCCACCTGGCGCAGCGCCATGGCCTCGCCATTGGGGCGGCCGCCGGCGCCGCGACGGGTCCGCCGACGGGAGCTCGCTCTCCCCTCCGGTCGACCTCTCGCCTTCGCCGTCTGCATCGCACCACTCCCCCGGCTTCGGATGACGGTGAGCAGAGCAAGCCCCGCGCCCGCGGCGGTGCGCATGGGGGGGCGCGGGTAACCCCTTGGGCTTTCGGGCCAGGCCCACCCCCCACCCCTGAACGCAGTGTGGGGACTGGAGTCTCCGCGCGTGAGCTATCCGCACTCCAGTGTTGCCCTGGCGAGGACAGGTGGGGAAACCTCCGGAAACACATGAACACCATTGGTGCCAAGGCCCTCCTGAGTAAGGAGGTGCGCCGCTTCCTCCGGGTGCCCGGCCAGACGCTGCTCTCGCCGCTCATCTCCACCACGCTCTATTTCGTCGTCTTCTCGGTGGGGAGCCGGATCAAGGAGGTCCACGGCCAGCCGTACTTGGTGTTCATCGTCCCCGGCCTGGTCTTCCTGGGGATGGCCAACAACGCCTTCCTCAACTCCAGCTCCTCCTTCTTCATCACGAAGATCCAGGGCACCGTGGTGGACATGCTGGTGGCGCCGCTGGGGCCGGTGGAGCTCCTGTGCGGCTTCATTGGCGGGGCGATGGTGCGCGGCCTGGCC
The DNA here is from genome assembly GCA_044229415.1 of Myxococcaceae bacterium. Taxonomy (GTDB): domain Bacteria; phylum Myxococcota; class Myxococcia; order Myxococcales; family Myxococcaceae; genus JBGATB01. The sequence goes on from JBGATB010000048.1 coordinate 9,605, forward strand.
GTGGGCCTGCTCACCTGGACGGTGTGCTGCCTGTTCACCGGCTTCGGGCTCGCGCACGGGGCCGCCACGCTCGTCACGCTCCTGCTGGTGGCCTACGTCTTCTCCGTGCTGGGGGTGGTGGCGGGCGTCTGGGCGGAGAAGTTCGAGCAGATCAACTTCTTCCCCACCTTCGTGATGCTGCCGCTGACCTTCCTCTCCGGCACCTTCTACTCGGTGGAGCAGCTGCCCCAGCCGTGGCGGACGGTGAGCCTGTTCAACCCCATGGTCTACATGGTGGATGGGCTGCGGTACGGGATGAACGGGGCCGGCGTCACCCCGCCCGCGCTGGGGATGGGGCTGCTCTTCGCGCTGGCGCTGGCCTCCACCGCGGTGGCCTACGCGGCCCTGCGCTCTGGCTACAAGCTCAAGTCCTGACAAGCCGCTTGAAGCATTCCCGCCGCGCTCACGCTAGGGTGTCTGCCCTCTCGCCATGGCGGTCGCCTTCGGTCGGTACCAACTGCTGAGGAGGCTCGCGCGCGGCGGCATGGGCCAGGTGTTCCTCGCCCTCGAGCCGGCCGCGAACCGCCTCGTCGTGGTGAAGCGGCTCTCGCCCGCGCTGGCGGACGACGAGGGCTTCCTGCAGATGTTCCTGGAGGAGGCGCGGCTGGTGGAGCGGCTGCGCCACCCGCGGCTGGTGCGCCTCTACGAGCACGGCCAGGTGGAGGGCCCCGCGGGGCAGCCGCCGTCCTACTACCTGGCCATGGAGTACGTGGCGGGCACCGACCTGCGGGCGCTGCAGCAGCGCTCCCAGTCGCAGCAACAGCCCATCTCGTTCGCCATGACGTGCCGGATCATCGCGGACGCCGCCGCGGGGCTCTCCGTGGCCCACAAGACGCGGGACGAGCAGGGAGAGCTGCTCAACCTCGTCCACCGGGACGTCTCACCGCAGAACCTGCTGGTCGGCTTCGACGGCGCGGTGCGGGTGACGGACTTCGGGATCGCCAAGGCCGCCGGGCGCGAGGCCACGGTGACGGGGATCGTGAAGGGGAAGTACCCGTACATGTCCCCCGAGCAGGCCAACGGCCACCCGGTGGATCTCCGCTCGGACATCTTCTCCCTGGGGATCGTCCTCTGGGAGCTGCTCACCCGCCGGCGCCTCTTCAAGGGGGACAACGACCTTCAGAGCCTGCAGCTGGTGCGCGACTGCCAGGTGCCGCCGCCGTCCCGGCTGGTGCCGGCGGTGCCTTCGGGGCTGGAGAAGGTGGCGATGCGCGCGCTGGCGCGGGAGCCGGAGCGCCGCTTCCAGGACGCCAGCGCCTTCGCGGAGGCGGTGGAGGAGCTGGCCCACTCGGAGGGCTTGAGGGTGACGCGCTCGGAGCTGGGAGCGCAGGTGCGGATGCTCTTCCCCGAGCGCGCCGCGCTGGTGCAGGGGGCGCAGGGGCTGGATCAGCTGCAGGGCCCCGCGGAGCTGGACGCCGAGCCCGAGGCCTCGCGCAGCGTGCTCCCCGCGGAGCGCAAGCCCACCCCGCCGCCCGAGGAGCGCAAGGCGCCGCCGCGCCGCCGCACCTACCTGCGCCGGCGGGACGAGGAGGCCCCCCAGGTCACCCAGGCCTTCCAGGTCCGCACCCCAAGGCGGCGCCGGCAGCTGGTGCGCGTGCTGGTAGGCGTGGCGGTGGTGGCGCTCGCCGCGGTGGTCGGCGTGGTGGGGGCGATGCAGCTGTTCCCGGATCCCGACAACAAGGTGGCCGGCGTCACCGTGGCGCTGGTCTCCGAGCCGCCCGGCGCCGAGGTGTTGATCGACGGGCGCCGCCTGGGGCGCACGCCGCTGGAGTACGCGGTGGGCAGCAACGCCCCGCCCGTGCGCGCCGTGTTCCGGTTGGAGGGTTACCAGAGCGTGGACGTGGCCGTGTCCGCGCAGAACGCGCCCAGGCTCTGGGTGCGCATGGTGCGGCGGTAGCCGTCAACGGGCTTAGAACCAGCCCTTGAGCTTGCCCACCGCGGCCGCGGCCGCGGCCGCCGCTGCCACCGCCGCGGCGACCACCAGCCACCAGCCACCGCCCTTCTTCTCCGGCGGCGGCCGCTGGGTGACCGGCTCGCGGCGCTCGGTGACGAGCGTGGGCGAGGTGGACGGATCGCTCACGCGGGACTCGCGGCTGGTGGCCGCGCGGGACACCGGGCGCGGATCCAGCAACTGCTGCAGCTGCCCCGCCACCTGCACGTCCTTGGGGCGCAGCCGCACGTACTTCTTGAGGCTCACCAGCGCGCGGAAGAGGTTCCCCTCCGTCCGGTAGAGCTGCGCCAGCTGCTGCAGCGGCGCCGTGGCCTCGGGCTGCTCGGCCACCTCGCGCTCCAGCTCCAGGATCTTCGCGTTCCCCGAGCTGCCGAAGTACAGCCGGTCCGACTGGCAGATGGCGGTCAGCGCCTGCTGGGCCACGGGCTCCGAAGGGTCCATCAGCGTGGCCTTGTACAACGTCAGCGCCACCTGGCTGCGCCGCCCCGGGCCGCCGTCCAGCATCGCCCGCGCCTCGGCGAGGTACGCCTTCGCCTGGTCCTTGCGCATCTGCTGCTGCATCCGCTCCGGGTTGCCCAGGCAGGCCGTCACCATCAGCGGGTAGAGCTCGCGCTGCACGTCCAGGTACGGCCGCAGCTCCGCCAGCACCTGGGTGGCGCTCTCGAAGCGCCGCTCCGGGCTCTCCTCGAGCAGCCGCTCCACCACGCTCTCCAGCAGCGCGGGGACCGCCGGCTCCAGCTCGAAGAGCAAGGGCGGCGGACGCCCGCGCGCCGGCTCCTGCCCGGTCAGCCAGAAGAGCAGCACCAGCCCCGCGGCGTAGAGGTCGCTGCGCGCGTCCAGCGGGCGCTTGCCGCGCTGCTCGGGGCTGGCGTAGCGGCCGGGCGCGGCGCCCAAAAACGCCGCCAGCTCACCCTCACCGAAGCCGGCCACCCGCAGCTGCCCCTGCTCGGAGAGGAGCATCCGGTCCGGCGCCAGCGCGCCGTGGGTCAGCCCGTGGCCGTGCGCGAAGCCGAGCGCCGCCAACAGCTGCGCGAAGAGCTCCGCGGCGAGCGGCGCCGGCAGCCGCCCCATCCGCTGCGTCAGCTCCACCACCGAGCCGGACTCGCCGCGCTCGTGCACGAAGTAGGGCCGGGACCCGGCGTCCCCGAAGTCCACCAGGCGCACGATGTTGGGGTGGCGCAGGTTGAGCAGCTGCTCGGAGAGCTTGCGCAGGTGGACCGCGAAGCCCGGCACCGCCGCGTGCTCGGGGCGCACCCAGTGGAAGCTCACCTCGGGGCCCGAGCCGTCCTTCGCCAGGAAGGCCTGCGCCAGCGAGGACTCGAAGAGCGGCCGCAACAGCGAGTAGCCGCCCACCTCGCTGGGCGCGTCCGCGGCGGCGGGCGGGGGCTCGAAGGTGGCCGCGTCCAGCGCGGAGAAGCCGCCCGGGCCGGCGGGCGTGGGCGCCGCCACACCCGGCGGCTGGGGCGTGGGGCCGGGGAGCAGGTCCGGCGGGGAGAGGTGCTGGCCGGTCACCTGCTGCGAAGGCGCGCCCCAGGCGTCCGCCATCGCGGGGCTGGCGGCGGAAGCGGGCGCCGCGCGCGCCGGGTCGGTGACCTCCTGGCCGCCCCAGCCCGGCTTGCCGATGACGGTCTCACCGCTGCTCACCCCCGGGTCCGAGTGCTCCGCCTCGCGCGGCTGCTCGTGCACCTGGGTCTCGCCGCTGGTGGTGCGGGGCGGCTGGGTGGCCTCCAGGTCGTTGCTGGGGGCCGCGTGCAGCGCGGTGGCCGCCTGCGCCTTGGCGGCGGCGAACCCGGGGTGCTCGTCCACCGCGGTCTCGCCGCTGGAGGTGCGCGCGGGCTCCGGCTCGGAGGGCGGGCGGGCGGTGGCCGGCTCCGGCGTGGGCGCGGGCGGCAGCAGCGGGGGGGCCGCCGCCGGGCTCTCGGCCGGCGCGGGCGGCCGCTGCGGCGGGGTGACGATGGGCTCCACGCCGAAGAGGGCGACCAGGCAGCGGCGCACCTCCACCTCCAGCGCCACGAAGGCCTCGTGGGGCGGGAGGGCGGCGGCCTCCGGGAGCTTGGCGGCGAGCGGGTTGGCGAAGGCGACCAGCAGGGTCTCCCCGCGCTTGGCGAAGGGGGCGGCCATCAGGCGCAGCCACGGGCGGGGGATGAGCCCTTCGGCCAGGCCGGCCTCGGGCACCCGCAGAGAGGCGACCGGGGCCGGGGTGAGGCCGCTCACCCGGGAGAGCGCCGTCACCACCTCCGCCGCGCCCACCCCGGCCTCCACCAGCCGGGTGGCGAACAGCCCGCCCTGCTGCGAGAGCGCGGCCGCCGCCCGCTCGAGCTGCAGGGCGTTCATCGCGCTGAGCGTGAAGAGCTCGCGCGCCAGCGGCGTTCGCAGGGAGCGATCGTCGTGCGAGCTGGAGGGGACCGTCATCGAGGGGGCCGAGGCGACAACCTAGCAGCCCATCTCGTAGTCGGGCCCCGTCACGCTGTCGAGGCATACGACGCCCCGCCCCGAATTGATCGCACCGGCCGTTGCCGCTAAAGGGCGTTTGCCCATGCTCGCCGCGCGCCCCCACATCGAGCCTCGCCGCGTCCTTGGCGCGGACAGCGTCGTGGTGAAGGAGATCTACCTCTCGCTGCAGGGGGAGTCCTCGCACGCCGGCACGCTGTGCAGCTTCGTCCGGCTCACCGGCTGCCACCTGCGCTGCCGCTGGTGCGACAGCGAGTTCTCCTTCAAGGGCGGCCAGCGGCTGGGGGTGGAGGAGGTCGTCGCCCGGGTGAAGGCGCTGGGGGCGCCGCGGGTGGAGGTGACCGGCGGGGAGCCGCTCTTGCAGCCGGGCGTCTACCCGCTGATGGAGCGGCTCTTGGAGAGCGGCCTCACGGTGCTGCTGGAGACCTCCGGCGCCATCGACGTGCGGCTGGTGCCGCCGGCGGTGCACAAGATCGTGGACTTGAAGACGCCCTCCTCCGGCGAGGCGGACCGCAACGACCTGCGCGTCCTCTCCTCCATGAACGCCAACGACGAGCTCAAGTTCGTCCTGGGCTCGAAGGAGGACTACCTCTGGGCCAAGGAGATGATCCGCGCCCACCGCCTGGCTGAGCGTCCGTACGAGCTGCTCTTCTCCACCGTACACGGCGCGCTCTCACCCACCGAGCTGGCCCAGTGGGTGATCGCGGACAAGCTGCCGGTGCGCTTCCAGCTCCAGCTGCACAAGGTGCTCTGGGAGCCGAGCGCCCGCGGCGTCTAGAGCAGCTCGGCCTGCCACGCCTGCGCGAGCGCGGCGTCCGGCGCGCGCCCCTGGGCGTGGGAGATCTCCACCACCGCGGAGAGCGCCTGCAGCAGGGCGCGGGCGGCCGCCTCGGCGGAGAGGCGGATGGAGTAGGCCAGCTTGATCAGCGCGTCCAACACCGGCGCGTAGTCCGGAGTGCCCACGCAGTTGGCCAGGCCGTGCTGGATGCTGGAGAGCGCCGCGTCGCTGAACGCCGGCTCGCCCTGCGGACCGCGCCCCATGGAACGGATCGTCTGCTCCACCAAAGGATGCATCGAACCCCTCCTACGAGTCAGTGCTGCGTGTTTCCCCCTCGTACCCGGTTTTCCCGGACTGCGAGTGAGAAGTTGCGTGTCTGACACCCACACGCGACCGCGGATCTCCCCGTGGCCGCAAGGGCTTGAAAGGAGATCTCTTCTTGGCCGCGGTGGATCAGTACGACCGGACGGTGCTGGGGCGCGGGGCGCCGAGCAGGGAGCCCACCGGGCCGCCCGAGCCGAGCATGGGCAGGGTGACGGAGAGCACCATCCCGCCGATGAAGCCCGCCACCAGGAGCCCCTTGCGGGGGTGCTCGAACTGGGCGAACGCGTAATAAAAAATGAAGCAGGGGACGAAGAGCACCATCACCCCGGTGCCCACGCTGCGGCGGAAGGCGTGCAGGATGATGAACGCCCAGCAGGCGGTGCTCACGGCTCCGAAGAGGAGTCCAACCCAGGCGAAGATCATCGGCGGTGGCAGCTGCAACAGGAGCTCAGCCCGTCTGCTTCCCGACTTTTCTTGGGGGGCTAAGCTCCAGAGGGCGGCGCATACTAGCCGCATGGCCCTGTTCAGCAAGCTGCTGCTCTTCTTCCTCGGCGGAGGTGCGCTGGGAAACCTCGCGGCCTCGCTGGTGGCGCCGCGCTACCTGGTCTGGGACTTCTCCCCGCGCGAAGGCATCTCCATGTGCAACTGCGCGGACACGGTGCGCAGCGCCACCGGCTCGCTGGTGCGCTACCAACTGGTCGGCACGCTGGTGGGCGCGGTGGCCTTCCTGGTGCTGGGGATTGTCCTGCACCGGTCGATGCAGAAGCCGCCGGCACCCAGCCAGCCGGCCGCCTGAAAAGGCGAGGAGGCGCGAGAGCCCCCACTCTCGCGCCTCCTCGAGCCCTGCCGCACCACCCCCACGCCGCCCTTCCCGCCCCCTGCTTCCCCCTACCCCGCGCGCTGCTGGAGCAGCCCCCCTTCGCCCTCGCCCCCCTGCCGCTCCAGCTCCGCGCTCCCCCACCCCGTCACGGGGATGGGCTTGAGCAGACGGTGTGCCAGCCCTGCCGGCGGGGCGAAACGCGCGAAATCCCATCCGGCCGTGTCCCGCCCGGGACAGCAGCCCCAGAAGAGTTTTCCGGAACGTTCGAACGGCGACGCTCGCGCGGCGGTACTTTCGACCCGTCAGTGCGTGGAGGAGGCAGGCGGCAGCGAGGTGAGCTCGCAGCCGGAGCCAAAGCCGGTGGCCTCGAAGCTGCGCGTCAGCGAGCCCACCGCCCCGGTGGAGCTGGTGGCGGTGACGGTCAGGGTGTGGGTCCCGCCGCGCTTGGGCGAGCAGTACTCCAGCAGGTAGAAGCGGCTGGCCATGCCCACCACGCGGGTGGCGATCTCCCGGAACGCGTCCGCGAGCTGCTCGGCCTGGGCGGCGCTCTGGTAGCCGTCCCGGCCGAAGTCGCGCATGGCGTTCTCGTCCACCTCGCCGCCCAGCCCGATGGTGAACAGATGCGGGCGGGAGGAGCGGATCTTCGCCAGGGCCGCGTCCCGCGAGACGCGCGCGGCCTGGTCCGTCCCGTCCGTGAAGACGACCAGGGCGCTGTCCTTGTAGGGGATGCCGGTCTCCACTTGGAGCTCCCGCTCGAGCCGGTCAATCCCGCTCACCACCGCGCCGTTGAGGTTGGTGGAGTCGTCCACGCACAGCCAGCCGCTGCAGCTCTTGTGGTCCTCGAAGGCCGCGCAGTCGAAGCTGCTCTGGCACTGGCGCTCCTTGAGCCGGTCAATCCCTGCCTTGAGCGCGTTGGGGTCCTCGCTGAACTCCACCACCGGGATGAGCGAGGCGCGGCCATCGAACGCGTAGACGGCCACGCGCTGCCCGTCCGTGCCGCGGGTGAGCACCTGATCCACGTACAGCTTCGCGGCGTCCGCCAGCGCGGGGAAGCTGCCGCTCTCCAGGATGCTGCCGGAGATGTCCAGCAAGAGCAGCGAGTACATGCGGAAGCGCTGCCCCTTGGCCTGCACCGTCTTGTGGCTCTCGAACGCGGAGACCGGCTTGTCGTCCTCGGTGAGCTGGAAGCTGTCCGTGGAGAGATCCGAGACCGGCTGGCCGCCGCAGGTGTCCACGGTGAAGAAGAGGGACACCTTGGAGGGCGGCGCGGTGACCAGCTTCCCCTCCGCCATGGAGACGGTGAGGCAGTCGCCGCCGGCGCCGGCGGTGACCTGGCCACAGGAGGCGGCGAGCGCGGCGAGCAGGACGAGGGAGGCGCGCAGGTAGGTCATGGTGCGCAAGGACGCTACCGGGCGCGCGGGGCGGGGCAACTTCTCGGCCGGGTGCAGTGAACATCCCGGGCGGCGAATGACCCACCGCGCCCCCCGCCAAACGCGCCAGCCACCGTGGCCTGGCGCTGGTCGCCGAATTGCTCAGGGACCGTGCTGCATGCCCGCGCTGACGCTCGCCCCGCAATTGGAAGAACGCTGGACGCCGCCCCCGTCCCGGCTGGACGCCCGCGGCCGGCTGGAGGCCATCATCGCCGTCCAGAACGAGCTGATGGCCCAGGCCGCGCCCCTGCCGGCGGTGCTGGCGCTGGTGGCCACGAAGACGCAGCGGCTGACCGGCGCGGACGGCGCGGCGGTGGAGCTGGTGGACGGCGAGGACCTCGTCTACCGGGCCGCCACCGGCGCGGCCGCGTCCCACCTGGGGGCGAGGATCCCCGCGAAGAGCAGCCTCTCCGGCCTGTGCGTGCGCCAGGGCGAGGTGCTCTCGTGCGACGACACCGAGCTGGATTCCCGCGTGAACCGCGCCCTGTGCCGGGAGATCGGCGTGCGCTCCATGGTGGTGGTTCCCATCGTCTTCCGCGGCCACACCGCCGGCGTCCTCAAGGTGATGGCCAGCCGCCCCCGCGGCTTTGACGAGGAGCACGTGGACACCCTGCGCCTGATGGCCGGGATGATCGGCGCGGCGATCGTCCGCTCCGAGGAGCTGGCCCGCCAGGAGCGCCTGCGCGAGGAGCTCAACGAGGCAGTCGCCGCGCGCGAGGCCGCCGTCATCGAGCGCGAGTTCGCGGCCCTGGAGCTGCAGCGCAGCAACGAGCTCTTGCACCACTTCTTCGCCACCGCGCCCTTCGCCATCTCGGTGGTCCAGCGCGAAGGCGAGGACCTGCGCTACGTGGCGATCAACCCCCGGGCGGCCCAGGTGCTGGGACGCACGCCGGCGGAGCTCACCGGCAGGCTGGCCACGCGCAGCGGCACCCCGCAGCAGGTCATCTCCCACGTGCTGCGCCTGTGCGAGCAGTCGGACGCGCGGGGCGGGACCTTCACGTTCGAGCACGCGCGCGAGCAGCGGGTCTTCTCCGTGAGCGCGTGCACGCTCGGCCCCGGCTCGCCGGACGGCGAGCAGCGCTACTGCTTCATCAGCCAGGACGTCACCGAGCAGCAGCAGCTCAAGGCCCGCGCCGAATTGAACGACCGGCTCGCCTCGGTGGGGACGCTGGCGGCGGGCGTGGCCCACGAGGCGAACAACCCGCTCGCCTACGTGATCGCCAACCTGCGCGCGGCCCACGAGATGGTCCAGGACTGCGCCGCCGCGCTGGCGCCGGACGTCACCCGGGAGCTGCTGGAGACGATCGCCGAGGCGCGCGAGGGCGCGGACCGGGTGCGGTTGATCATCCGGGACCTCTACAGCTTCGTCCGCTCCGAGGAGGAGCCGATGAGCCCGATCGAGCTGGGGCCGGTGGTGAAGCGCGCGCTCACCCTCTCCAAGCAGGCGCTTGGCACGGGCATCACCGTGAACACCGAGCTGGCGCCCGCGCACGCGGTGGGCAGCGGAGCGCGGCTGGGCCAGGTGGTGATCAACCTGCTCGTCAACGCGGCGCAGGCGATGCCGCCGGGGCGCAGCGCCGCCGAGAACAAGATCTCCGTGCGCACCGGCGCGCTGCCGGACGGCCGGGCCTTCCTCGAGGTGGCGGACACCGGCGCCGGGATGACGCCGGAGGTGCAGCGGCGGATCTTCGAGCCCTTCTACACCACCAAGCCGATCGGCAAGGGGATGGGGCTGGGGCTCTCCCTGTGCCACGGGATCGTCCGGGCGCACGGCGGAGAGCTCACCGTCACCAGCACGCCGGGCCAGGGCAGCTGCTTCCGGCTGGTGCTGCCGGCGCCGGCGGAGCGCTGAAGCACCCCTGACCGGAAACTTGAGCTAGAGGCTGTGAACCTTTCGAGCGCGTAGCTCCCCCGGATTGATCCGCCCAACGGGCGGCGGCCTCGCGGCCTCGAGCGTGAAGAGCGTCACCTCCGGCTCGGAGTTCATCCGCGCGTAGCGGATGTCCCGCCCGAAGCCGAGCCCCCGGTTCACGTACAGGGAGTTGCCGCGCACCTGGTAGTGCCCGCGGACGAACGGCATCCCCGCCACCTTCCAGAGCGCCGGCGTGAGGCCGGGGAAGTAGAGCTGCCCGCCGTGGGTGTGGCCGGCGAAGACGGCGCCCAAGCCCTGCGGCAACAGCGAGGCGGTGTTGGGGGTGTGGGTGAGGACGAGCCGGCTGCCCTCCGCGCGCACGCCGTCCAGCGCGCGGGTGACGTCCGCGTGCTTGCTCACCCCGTCGTCCACGCCGATGACGGTGAGCGGCGCGCCCTTGAGCTCCAGCACCGAGTGCGCGTTCTGCAGCACCTCGAAGCCGTTCCGGGTGAGGCCGCGCCGCAGGTGCTCGGCGTCCGACCAGTGGTCGTGGTTGCCGAGCACGGCGAAGGTGGGGGCGCCGAAGTCGCGCAACAGCTCCGGCACGCGCTCGAGCGGATCCCGCTTGGTGGTGACGTAGTCGCCGGTGAGGACGACCAGGTCCGGCATGGCCGCGCGCACGTCCGCCACCGCCCGCAAGATCCGCGAGTCCGGGGTGGCGTCCCCCACGTGCACGTCCGAAAGCTGCGCCACCTTCAGCCCGCGGTGGAGCGGGTGCAGCCCCGGCACCACCAGCGTGCGGGACTCGAGCGCGAACTGGCGCCAGGACGGGGCGGGCTTGGCCTCGGCGGCGAGCGGGAACCCGGCGCCGGCGAGCAGGAGCTGTCTGCGGGAGAGAGGGGGCATGGTGCGAAGCCCTTCAACGCCCGGCCGCGCGCGAGATTCCGGCGGCGCGCCTGGCGCCCGCCCGCCTGCCCGCAGTGCCCGCCCTGCCCTTCCTGTCCGCCACCAGCTGGAGCTTCTGCGCCCGCGCCAGCTGCTTGAGCGCGTACTCGCGCCGCAGGGCCGCAGACTTGTCCTTCGCCCGCTCGTGGAAGACCAGCGTCACCGGCAGCCGCGAGCGGGTGTAGGCGGCGCCCTTGCCGGACTGGTGGCGCGCGAGCCGCCGCTGGAGATCGTTGGTGGCGCCCGTGTAGAGGCTGCCGTCGCCGCAGGCGAGCATGTAGACCCACCAGGGCGGGGGACGGCGTGCGGGCATGGCGGGAGTGTAGCGCGCGTCCTGCCCGCGCCGCTCACGCCCGACCGCCGGCTCGGGTTCCCCGCGCGGACACGGCGACGGAAGTTGTGGGAGGCTCGCCCGCCGGAGGTCACCCTCTCGATGATGATGCGCCTCGCGCTGCTCACCGCCCTCGCCCTGGCCACGGCCTGCCTGCCCACCGTCACGCCGGAGCCCACGCCGGACGGTGGCGAGCTGCCAGCCGGGGACGGCGGGCTGACCTCGGACGCCGGGACGATGGAGCCGCCGAAGGATCCTCTCCCGCCGCTCGGCATCGACCGGGACGCCAACGCCAACGGCTACGTGGGAGACAAGTACGCCTGGCGGGACGCCAAGGGGCTCCTGCGCACCGCGCTGCTGGTGCACAACGACAAGAGCGATCCGGCGGGCCGCCGCGGCGGCTACCTGCGCGAGTACACCTACCAGCTGGGCACCACCACGCGCGTCTGCACCGGGGGCACCTCCTCCACGCACCCGGGGTGGGGCTTCACCGTCAACCACTGGGGCGGCTCGGCCACGCTCTCCACCGGCACGCTGGGCACCTACCAGCGCGTGCTCGGCGGCAAGCACCACGCGCTGCACGTGTACAAGTGGCGCCTGCCCATGAGCAACACCGGAAACCTGGTGGACGCCACCGTGCAGTGGTTCTTCGCCAACGGGCGCACGAACCCCGTCTGGGCGGTGACGTTCGACGCCTCGCCTTCCCCGGCGAACGCGGTGAACGCGGACACCCGGGCGCCGTACGGCGAGCTCAACTGGGACGGGAACCTGGGCTCGAACGTGGATGGCGTGGGCTGGGGGGACCGCTACCGCTTCGTCTCGCTGAACAGCCCGGTGACGATGAGCTCCGGCTGGGACTACGCCACACCCAACACCGTGCCCTACGTGCTCGAGTGGGCCAACGCGGCGGACGCGGAGATGGGCGCGGTGCAGACGCAGACGTACAAACAGCACGACGCGGGCGGCTACTGGGCCTACTCGCGCTGGGGGATGCGCTCGGACTCCGGGCCCATGCCCGAGGACTACAACTGGACCTACCAGCTCAACCAGTACGAGCTGCCGTTCGTCACCACCTCGAAGCGGCTGGCGTGGGGGGCGAACTTCGGCGCGGTGGGGCAGAGCCAGTACAACGCCTACGGAGACGCGAAGAAGCTCAGCGGCTACCCGTACCAGAGCTACGCCGTCTTCGTGGTGCTCGGCCGCCACACGGACCAGGCGGTGCTCGGCCAAGTCGCCGCGGTGGAGGCGGTGCAGGGCGCCACCCTCACCGCGAGCGTGGGCAGCGTGGTCACCTCCGGGCCGGCGGGCCTGGGCCGGACGGACGCGGCCACCTACGAGCCCGCGGGCTGGAACCCGGTGCTGGCCACGTGGGAGCTGACCGCGGACGCCAGCGGGCGCACCGTGGCCACGCTCACGCCGGGAGCGGCGCCGCTGGAGACGCCGGTGTTGGTGGTGCACGGCTTCCCCGCCCGGGCGCCGATCGTGGAGCTGGAGGGTCGCCTGCTCGCCGCGGACGCGGACTACCTGGCCACGCAGGACGAGCCGAAGGGGCTGCTCTACCTCACCCTGCGGCGGAGCGTCAGCCAGGCCGCCCGTCTTGAGATCCGGTGAGGTGTCCTCCCCAGTCACCAGCGAAGTGGTGCAGGGGCGCTCCAGAAGCCAAGGGGGCGATCTTCCACCTGGCGGACCTTCGTAGGTTTTCGACGGGGCGCGTCGCTTGCAAACCCTCCCCAGGCGTTCGGTAACCTCTGGCTTCCGAGGAGACGTCACATGCACGAAGGTCAAAACCGGGGCAGCTTGTCCGCCAAGCAGATCATCGCGGTGCTGCTCGGGCCGGGCCTGTTCGTGCTGGCGCTGGACTCGGCGATCGAGCACTTCGTCGGCAAGGGCGGCGTCGACAACAAGCTGCAGCTGATCCCCGCCCTCTTCGGTCCGGTGGGCGGCGTGGCGCTGCTGATTCTGGGCGTGAAGGCCTTGCGGCTCAGCCCGGGCGCGGTGCGCTGGACGCTGCGCGGGGTGGGGCTGCTCTCCACCGTCGTGGGGCTGGCAGGCGGCGTCTTCCACGTGCTGCCGCTGCTGGATGACCTCAAGGATGAGGAGCTCACCCGCGGGGCGATTGAAGGCGCCATCGGCTCCGCCCCGCCCCTGATTGCCCCGCTCGCCTTTGCCGCGATGGGGATCATGCTGGTCGCCATCGCCTCGCCGCGGCTGCTCATCTCCTTCAGCAAGAGCGAGAAGGCCGCCGAGCCCGCGGAGCCGATCGACCTCGCCCACGCCCGCCGGAAGGCCGGTTGACCTGCCCAGGTGACGGTTCACTCCGGGTAAGTTCTTGTCGGCCCCGGCACACATCGTAGAGTGATCGCCGTGCGACGACTGAACGAGGAGCTGGACCCCGCGGCCCCGCCGGCGCGGGCTGGCTTTCTCTCCCGCTCGCTCGCCCGCGCCCGGGCGCTGACCTCGGACGGTCTGCTGCTCCCGTTCCGCCCGGACGAGCTCTACCGGGTCCCCACCACGGACGGCGCGGCGATCGCCCTGGGCCGCTACCACCCGCGCGGGGAGCGCCGCTTCGCGGAGCCGGTGGTGCTCTGCCACGGGCTGGGCGCCAACCGCTTCAACCTCGACTTCAGCGAGCGCTACTCGCTGGCCCGCTACCTCGCGCGGCGCGGCTACGAGACGTGGGTGGTGGAGCTGCGCGGGCGCGGCCTCGCCGGTCCGCCCCTGGACGCCACGTTCGATGACCAGGCCGAGCACGACGTGAGCGCAGCGCTGCGCTCCATCCTCTCCACCGGCGCCAAGGCGGTGACGTGGGTGGGCCACTCCAAGGGCGGCCTGCTGCTCTACGCGCACCTGGCGCGCAACCCCACCGCGCCGGTGCGCGCGGCGGTGACCCTGGGCAGCCCGTTCAGCTTCGCGGTGCAGCCGGGCCTGCGGAAGTTCATCGAGAAGATGTCGCCGGCGCTGAAGATGAAGTTCATCCCCACCTCGAAGATCCGCTCGCTCGCGGCGCTGGGGCCGCCGCCGGGGCCGATCGCCCGCTACCTGATGCGCTCGGCGAACGTGGAGCCGCTGGTGGCCAAGCAGGCCATGTACAACATGTCCGCGGACATCCCCGGCGGCGTGGGGCGCCAGTTCTGCCGGTGGATCGAGACCGGCCGCTTCGACTCGAACGACGGCACGGTCGACTACCGCAAGGGGCTCGCGGGCGTCCGCATCCCCTTCCTGCTGCTGGCTGGCTCCAGAGATCTGCTGGCGCCGCCGCTCGCGGTGGCCCGGGCGAAGGAGCACCTGGGCGGGCCGGTGAAGCTCGTCATCGCCGGCAAGGCGCACGGCTTCAGCGACGACTACGGCCACGGAGACCTCACCATCGGCCGGCGCGCGCCGGACGAGGTCTTCCCGGTGGTGGAGAGCTTCCTCGCCGCCAGCTCCACCCGCGTGTGACGCCCGCCTCGGCAGAGGTGCTGGCCGCGCTCTCGCTCGCCACGGACCTCGCCAACGGCAACCCGCTGGAGACCGCGCTGCGCACCTGCGCGCTCGCCACCGCGCTCGCGCGCGCGGCCGGCGCCAGCGAGCGCGAGGTGGCCCACGCCCACGACGCGGCGCTGCTGCGCTACCTGGGCTGCACCGCCTTCGCGCACGAGGAGGCGGCGCTGCTGGGAGACGACATCGAAGCCAAGCGCGCCTTCGCGCCGCTGGAGCTCTCCCGCCGGATGCAGACGGTGCGCGCGGCGGCCAAGGTGGGAGCGCGGGCCGCGGCCAGGGCGGTGCTGCGCGGACCGGCGCTGGTGGGGGAGTTGGCGCGCGCCAGCTGCGAGGTGGCGGTGCAGCTGGCGGACCGGCTGGGCCTCGCCCCCCAAGTCCTCGCGGCGCTGGCGGACACCTTCGAGCGCTGGGACGGAAAGGGGTCCCCGGCGCGCAAGAAGGGCGAGCAGCTGCCGCTCGCCGCGCGGGTGATGCACGTGGCCGTCTGCGCGGAGGTGCACCACCGGCTGGGCGGCGCGGCGGCGGCGCTCGCGGTGGTGAAGGAGCGGCGCGGCCGGCAGCTGGACCCGCGGCTGGCCAAGGTGCTCGCCGCCAACGCGCCGGAGCTGCTCGCCAGCCTGGGGGAGAGCTCGGCGTGGACGCCCGCGGTGCAGGCGCGCCCGCCCGGGCTGCATGGAGGACGGGAGGTGAGCCTGGAGGAGCAGCTGACCGCCTTCGCGGACTTCGTGGACTTGAAGTCGGTCTACGCGCTCGGCCACTCGCGGGCGGTGGCGCAGCTCGCCGCGCGGGCGGGCGCGGCGCTGCGGCTGCCGGAGCCCGAGGGGCAGCTGTTGTTCCGCGCCGCGCTGGTGCATGACCTGGGGCACGCCAGCGTGCCCACGAACGTCTGGGAGAAGCCGGGCGCGCTCTCGGTCTCGGAGTGGGAGCGGGTGCGGCTGCACCCGTACTACACGGAGCGGGTGCTGGTGCGCTCGCCCGCGCTCGCCGCGCTGGCGCCGGTGGCGAGCGCGCACCACGAGCGGCTGGACGGCGCGGGGTACCACCGCGGCGTGCGCTCGGAGGGGCTCACCCCCGCCGCGCGCGTGCTCGCCGCCGCGGATGAGTACCAGGGGCGGCTGGAGCCCAGGCCGCACCGCGAGCGGCTCTCCCCGGCGGCTGCGGCGGACGCGCTGCACGCGGCGGCCAGGGCGGGGAAGCTGGATCGCGCCGCGGCGGAGGCGGTGCTCTCCGCGGCCGGCCACGCGCCGCGCGCGAAGCCGGTGGGGTGGCCCAGCGGGTTGACGGACCGCGAGGTGGACGTGCTGCGCGAGCTGGTGCGGGGCGCCACCAACAAGCAGATCGCCGCGACGCTCGGGCTCTCCGCGCGGACGGTGCAGCACCACACCGGGCACATCTACGGGAAGCTGGGGATCACCACCCGCGCCGCCGCGGCGCTCCATGCCGTGCAGCACGGGCTGGTGTAGCGCCAGGGAAAGAAACGTGAGGCCATCCGCTCAGCCCGAGCGAAGTCGAGGGCCCCACGAGCGAGAGTCCCTACGATCGGCGGGCCCTCGACTTCGCTCGGGCTGAGCGGGGCGCGGCAAGTTTCAGGTCTGCGCCGCAGGCGCGTAGTCGAGAGGCGGCAACCACGCTCGGGATTACCTCACCGTGGACCGAGCGTGGGTGCCGCCTCGCTACGACCTGCTTCCCAGAGGACTTGCACCTCCTGACCGTGCCCATGCTGGGCACACCGACTACGCGCCTACGGCGCTACGCTCGGGGTGAACGGGGGAGCTACGGCCTCGATAGGCTCACAGCCTCTCGGGGTGAACGGAGGGAGCTACGCGCCCGATAGGTTCACAGCCTCTCGGGGAGACCGGTGGAGGGAGACCGGTGGAGGAGGATCGGGACCCGACGTGAGTGGCATAGGCCACCTGGCGGATCTCCCGCGCCGCGCGAGCTGCCAGGGTGCCTGGCATGAACGCTCGACTCCCCCTGCTCCTCCTCGCCCTCTCCGCAAGCGCCTGCGTCGGTCCCACCCGCGCGCTCGAAGCGCCCTCGCCCCCTACCCGGCTACAGGCACCGGGCGGCGCGAGCGTCTCGCACGTCGAAGGCGCCTTCACCGCGCCGGATGGGCTGAAGCTCTTCCGCCGCTCCTGGCGGCCGGAGGCGGGCGCGCCCCGCGCGGCGGTGGTGGTGGTGCACGGCCTGCGGGACCACAGCGCCCGCTACGGCGAGCTCGGCCTGGTGCTGGCCTCGCGCGGGCTGGCGGTCCACGCGTTCGACCTGCGCGGCCACGGCCGCTCCGAGGGCGTCCGCGTCTGGGTGGATCCCTTCACGCAGTACCTGGATGACCTGGACGCCTTCGTGAAGCTCGTTGCCCAGGAGGAGCCCGGTGTGCCGGTCTTCCTGCTCGGCTTCAGCATGGGCGGTGGGATCGTCACCCTGGACGCGCTCACCCGGAAGCCGCCAGTGGCCGGGCTGGTGGTGCTGGGCGGCGCGCTGACGCGCAAGAACGTCTCCGGCTTCCTCGCCGGCTCCACCCGCTTGGCCTCGGCGCTCTTCCCGCACCTGGACGCCTTCTCGCTGGACCCCGCGCAGTTCTCCCGTGACCCCGCGGTCGTCGAGCAGAACCGGACCGACCCGTACATCTTCCAGGACGCCGCGCCCGCGCGCACCGCGGCAGGCCTGCTCGGGGCGCTGGAGGAGATCACCGCCCACCGGAGCGAGCTCACCCTCCCGCTGCTGGCGCTGCACGGCACCACGGACGTGGTCACCCCGCCGGACGGGAGCAAGGAGCTGGTCGCCGAGGCCCGCTCGCCCGACAAGACGCTGAAGCTCTACGACGGCTTCGCCCACGACCTGCTCCACGAGCCTGCGCACGCGCAGGTGCTGGCGGACATCGTCTCCTGGCTCGAGGCCCACGCCCGGCGCTAGCGACGCACCGCTTGGCGAAGCCGTCACTTCGCCGCGCCTTCTTGCGTCCGCCGCCGCGGGTCTGGTTGTCCTCCGCGCGGAGGTGTTCAGCATGATCCGAAGCGGCGTCCTTCTCCTTCTTCTCCTGTGCGGCTGTGGCGGCGATCCCGGTCCCGGGGCCTTTGTGGGCTCGGTCGAGAACATCCCAGTGGCCTCAGCGATCCTCTGGTCGAGAGACCTGCGGAACGAACTCAACGTCTTCCTCTCCGGGGCATCCGCGAAAACGGTCTGCGCGACTCGACAGCCGCTCTGGTTCCCAAGCCTGACCCTGTCCATCGTTGACAGCGGTCAGGTGCGCGCCAGGACGTATGAGCTCACTCCTCGCGCGCTCTTCCAGGCAGAGCCCGGGCGCGACGGCGCGTACGTCCTCTACGACACGTCCGCCGGCGTGAAGCGGCCGAGCGGCTCGATCGTCATCGAGCAACTGGAGCTCGGCGCGCATCCGGCCGCTCGTGGACGCTTCGAGCTCCAGTTCGAGAACGGCAAGGCTTCAGGCTGGTTCGACGCCACCCCCTGTCCGGAGCGCTAGACCTCCGAGGGGGCCACCTCCACCCCTTGCGCGGCGGAGACCTTGGCGCGCACCCCGCGGCCGATGAGGGACATCATCAGCATGGTGGTGAGCGTGGCGCCGACGACCACGTAGCCGATCACCTCGAAGTGCTGGAGCGGGCCGGTGGACGGGTCGACGATGATCCACCCGGCCACGGCCGCGGCGATGCCACCGGACACCTGCTGGATGGAGCTGTTCACGGACATGAAGGAGCCGCGGCTGGCGGGCTCGGGGATGGCGGAGATCAGCGCCTGCGACGAGACCATCCGCGCCGACACCGCCATGAACATCACCACGCTCACCAAGATCACCGCCGGAATGGGCGTGACCCCCAGGTGCGTGTAGATGATCACCATGATCATCGTGAGCACGGACCCCGCCATGAAGATCCTCAGCTTGCCGAAGGTGTCGCTGAGCTTCCCGGCGAGCGGCCCCGCCACGAGCGCGAAGAGCCCGGTGACGAAGTAGATGATCGGCAGCTTCTCCACCGGGATGCCCAGGTTCTTCACGCTGAACGCGCTGCCGAAGGGCATCAGCATGAACCCTCCGGTCGCCAGCAACGCCATCGCCCCGAAGCCTTGCAGGTAGCGCGCGTTGGTGACGGTCTCGAGCAGGTGCCTGAACGGGTTTCGCCCCGTGTTCAGCTTGAGGTGGGCGTCGATGGGCGGCAGCACGAGCACGATGGCCAGCCCGAGGAGGAGCCCGAGCCCGACGATCACCCGGAACGGCATCTGCCAGCCCCAGTGATTGGAGAGGTAGAGGCCGGCGGGGATCCCCATCACCTGGCTGGCGCCGAACGCGGTCTGCACCACGCCCATCACCCGCCCGCGCATGGACAGCGGGAACAGGTCCGTGGCAATCGCGAAGCTGATCGAGCCGATCACCCCTCCGAAGAACCCGGTCACGATCCGCGCCATCAGGAGCAGCGGGTAGGTCGGCGCCAAACCGCACAGCAGCGTGCCGACGAGGAAGCCCGCGTAGAAGAAGAGCAGCAGCTTCTTCCGGTCGAACTTGTCGGCGAAGCCGGCCGCGAGCAGCCCGGAGAGCCCGGCGCTGAACGCGTAGGCGGAGACCACCAGGCCGAACTGCGAGGGGGCGATCTTCAGCGCCGGCATCAGGATCGCCCCCAACGGGGAGAGGATCATGAAGTCGAGGATGACGGTGAACTGGAGCGCCCCCAGCAGCGCGACCACGCGGACCTGCTCGGGGGTGAAGCGGCTGGCGGCGCCGGCGCTCGGCGGGGGTGACATGCGGACTCTCCTGAAGGGCGGGACTCTCTAACCCCTTCGCACGGCGACCGCACCGCTGGCTCGTGAAGAATCCTTAAGAACCTTGGGGCGGAGTGCCTCCACCCTGCGCGGATACCTGACACCGCTCGGCAGCACGCCCTGTGGGCCCGTGCCATAAGGCCGCGGTGCCCATCCCCCTGCTCGCCGTTGCAGCCACCGCCCTCGCCACGGCGATCGCGGTGGCGGGCAGGACGCGCGGTCCGCCTTGGCTTCACCTCGCGTTCAAGCCGCTGATCGTCCCGCCGCTCTTCGCCGCCGCGGCCCTGCTCCCCTCCCGGCTCCCGCAGGGCGCGCAGGGTTGGCTGCTCGCCGCGCTCGCGCTCTGCTGGCTGGGAGACGTGGCGCTGATGCACCCGCGCGGCTTCGTCGCCGGGCTCGCCGCCTTCCTGCTCGCGCACGTGGCCTTCCTCGTCTGCTTCGGCTCCGAGCTCCCCTGGCGGGCGCACCAGCTGCCGTGGCTGCTGGCGGTGCTCCCGCTCGCGTACCTCGGGCTGCGGCGGGTGCTCTCGCGTACCGGCAAGCTCCTGCCAGCGGTGCTCGTCTACGCCGCGGCGCTCTGCGGCGTGGCGTGGCGCCTGCTCGCCCGCGTGGAGCTGTTGCCGCAGGTGGGCTCGCTCTCCGCCGCGCTCGGGGCCACCGGAGGCCTCCTCTTCATCCTGGGAGACGCGCTGCTGGCGCGGCGGCGCTTCGCGCAGCTCCCCGCGCCCTACTGGATGGAGCTCGGCGTGTACTCCGCCGCGGTGACCTGCATGACCGCCGCGACCTGGTAGGGCTCGCACGCCGCCGGCTACCGCGGGACGATCCGGATCCAGTAGCGCCTCAACGGCACCCCAGGCGCGCGCGCGCCGCCTCCACCTCGCGGGTGAAGCGGCCGCGCGCGGCCCTTCATTCCCCGCACACGGCGATCATCGATTTCGTCGCCGTCACCCGCGCGCTCGCGAACGACGTCGTCGCCGCGGGCGGCACGGTGCGGATAGCGCGCGCTCCAGCACCCCCACCGCCTCCGCGTAGCGGCCTCGCGTGCGCAGCGCCGCCACCTCCCGGACGAGCGCGTCCGTCTCCAACGCCTCCTCCTTGACCGTCAGCGGGCGCCTCTGCGGCCGCGGCTTCTCCGGCTCCGGCGGCGGCGGCTCGGGCTCATCCGCGGCCTGCGGCTCTGGCAGCGGCCACGCCAGCGTTGCGCCCGGCGCCAGCATCACCCGCTCGCCACGCAACGGACGGAAGCCGATGGAGCCCTCGTGCAGGGTCACGCTGCCCTTCTCACCTGACTCCTCCACGGTGAAGCGGGTCCCGAAGACCTCGATCACGCCTCCAGAGACGAGCACCCGCGCCGGAACCGCGTCATGGGCCCGCTTCTCCACGGAGAAGGCCGCCCAGCCGCGCAGCACGCGGACGCCGTCTCCCTCTCGGGCCACCTGCGCGGGCGCACGAACCTGGAAGGTCATCCCCGCGAGCGCGTCCTTCAGGGTCACCTCGCCCAGCTCCACCGACAGCACCCCCGCTCCAGAGACCGAGGCGTTCATCGGCTCGGAGCGCTGCACCACCGCGAAGCCGCCCAGCTGCTCCGCCCGAGGGCCCAGCGCGCGCACCGCCACCACGGCGATGACGGCCGCCGCCACCGCCGCGAAGGCGGCCACTGGCCTCCAACGCGCCGGGCGCGGCGGCGCGGCGTCTCCTTCGAACAGGCGGCGCTGGAGCCGGGCGTCCGCCTCGCGGGAGAGCTCCTGCCGGCGCAGCTGCTGCGCGGCCCCCTCCAGGGCCTTCTTGAAGTCAGGGGGCGTCATCAGACACCTCCCAGCCGGCCTTGCGGATCCGCTGCAGGCCGCGGCTCACCAGCTTCGAGACGTAGCCTTCGGACAGCGAGAGCGCCTCGGCGATCTCCCGCTGCTTCTTCCCGTCCAACAGCTTCATGGTGAGGACCGCGCGCTCGTCCGGCGGGAGCGCCTTGAGCTGCTCGAGCGCGCGCTTCGACTCCTGCGCGAGCTGCACGAGCTCGTGCGGCCCCGGGTCCACTTCGTCCTGCCTGAGCCACAGCTGGAAGCGGGTCATCAGGCGGCGCTCTCTTCGCAACCGGCCCATCGCCACGTTGGCGGTGACCCGGTAGAAGTACCCGCCCAGGTCCTCTGGCGCGGAGAGCGCGGAGAACGACTGGAACACGCGCAGGAAGACATCGTGCGTGACGTCCTCCGCCCAGCTCTTGTCGCCCGCGCCGAACTGCAGCGCCCAGCGGTAGACCTGCCCCTTGTGCTGCTCGTAGAGCCGCTGGAGGTCCCGAGACCCGGCGTCCGGCTTTCGAAGAGCGGCATGGGACATGAACAGCGCACTCCTTCACCACGCGCGAGACGGCACGATCTTTCCTGAACGCGCTACTCGAACGACACACCCACCTTCACGCCCGTCTCCAACCGCGCAGCCCCGCGACTCCAGAGCACCGTCGTCTGCTCGAGGTGCTCCCGTGGGCGAGAAGACACACCTGGGGCCACCCAAAGCGTTAGCACGACCGCGCGGGCGGGCCTCCACTCCAGCGCCAGCGGAACCACCGCCAGGGCATCCGCGCGCAGCCCGCTGTCGGCGATCCACGGGCTGGTGGATCGGTAGGCGTGCAACGTTCCTCCCGCCAGCATCCCCAGCTGCCCCTCCAACGTTGGGAGCAGCGCCCACGCCAGCGTGACGCCGATCAACAGCGCTCCCTCGGTGATCGCCACGCCGGAGGCTGAGGAGAGGGAGAGGCCCGCCTGCAGCGTGGGGTGGACGCGCTCGCGCCGCCACACCGCGCCCACCGTGAACCAGGGGTCCACGCCGCCCACCCGGATGAGCGCCCCGGCGCCCGCGGACAGCGAGACGCCGCTGGGTCGCGCGGCGGCGATCTCCGGAGCGGGCTGGGGCGCGGGCTCGAGAGTGGGCGCGGGCGGAGCCGGCGGCTCCTCGCGCGCAACGCTGACGGCGCGAGCGAGCTCCACGAGCTTCTGACAGACCTCCAGGTGCAGCTCGGACACCGTGAGCCCGCCGCGCCGGACGGTGCGGACTGCCCTTCCACCGGGCCCCTCCGCGCTCAGCTCCAGCGTCTGCGCTCCGCCCACCACGCGCACGACCACCTGGGGCGCCGCGCGCAGGCTCACCACCGCGAAGCCCTCCTGGACGAGCCGCACCGTGGCCCGGTTCTCCAGGCCGAGCCCGTCCACCGTGGCGAAGTCCCGCTCGCCCAGCTGCGTGAGATCCACGGCGAGCGTGGTGGGTCCGGCGGCCTGCGCCACGCACGTCCACGCGAGCACCACTCCAAGCAGCCTCACGGTTGGACCGCCTCGCCCGTGTCCTGCCACCGGTTCCCCGTCCAGCTGTTCCCAGCCCCGCTCCCGTCGTACGCGGACACCGGCCCGAAGTAGCCCGAGCGGGGAAAGAGCGCGCGGCCGAAGCAGTTGTCCACGACCCGCACCGCCGTGGCGTTGGGGTACGGCTTGCCCGGGTGGTAGCCGCCGTAGAGCGCGTAGCCGCCGCCGTTGAGCAGGTTCCGTTCGATGAGGATGTCGTCTATCTGGGCGAAGTCGCCATACAGCGCGATCACCGAGGCGACGGCGTACTGGCTCTCCAGGTTGTTGCCGCGCAGCACCACGTGCGAGCCGCCGTTGGTGATGAAGGCATCGCTCGAGGTCCCTCCCCCCTCGCTCAAGGAATGCGCCCAGCTCGCCTCGATGACGGTGGGCGAGCTCCCATCCACGTTGAACGCGTTGTTGACCGAGTGGACCTCTACCCGGCTGGCCGTGTAGCCGGAGCCGGCGATCCCGCGCCCTCCGCCCGTCAGGCCATCGAGCTCCACGTCCTCGAGCAGCACGCCCGCCCCCGCGGCCTCCACGGAGACCATCGCGCCGGTGCAGCGCTGGGAGGTGCGGATGCGCGAGCGCCGGACGATCACGTTCGCCGCGGCGATGGTCAGGCACCCGGAGAGCTCCGCGCTCTCGATCACCGTCCCCGGGGAGACGATCCGGGAGGGGCCCTGGTACGCGGTCAGCGCAGTCGCGCCCGGTCCGGTCAGCGCCCCGTCCGGGAACGGGGCACCGCCGCAGGCCAGCGCCGGGACGCCACCGTCCACCTCGCGCTGGTGGTGGATCTGGTCGGTGCACGCCGCGCCCAGCGCCAAGACGAGCGCCGCGGCCGCGCAGCTGCGTCGCAGAGGAAAGAACGGGGCCAACACGGCGTGGCGCATCACAACATGAAACCTTCACCTGGCAGAACGACGAACGGCTGAACGCCCCTGCGAGCGCCCAGCCGGTCCTCGACGCCAGCGGCCCTTCACGCGCCGCCCGCCGGAGGCGGCAGCCTCCGCGTTGCCTGGCGTCCGGAACCTCATCGGTTCTTCCCCTTTGGGCTGCCCCTGCTTCACTCCCGGCCCGCACGAACTTTCCTGCTGCCGTAACCGCCTGGATTTCGAAGCCTGCCGCTGGGCCGCGGCTCAGGGCTCCTTGATCACCTGGCCGTCCTCGTAGGCGTTGTCCGTCCAGACCAGCGGCGTGCGCGCGGTGCCGTTGGTGGTGGCGGTGAAGTCGATGGGTCCGTACGCCGCGCGGCGGTCCCAGCGGTTGTGCGTCACCGTCGCGGACTTCCAGAGGTGCTTGATGTAGACGGCGTAGCTGCCGCCTCCGAACCAGTTGTGGTCGAGGACCAGGTCCGCGAGCGGCACGCTGGTGGAGGTCTGGTCCACGCCTTCGTAGGCGTCGTTCCCCACCTGCTGCGGCGTGCCGGGCGCGGGGACCCCCATGGCGATGTCGTTGCAGTACAGCGCGATGGCTCCGGGGCCGCGCGGCAGGTAGGAGAAGACGCCGCTGGAGTCCGGGCCGCCCGGGTGATGGAAGTAGGAGTTCTCGATGCGCACGTCCCAGGCGGCGCGCACCGCGGTCTGGTGGTTGTGGATGTTCACCCGCCGCACCGTGAAGTGCGCGTCCCCGGTGATCGCCCGCCGCGGGTCGGCGCCGGTGTCCGGGCCGATCTCGCAGTCCTCGATGACCGTCCCCGTGGTGGTGGAGTCGACATGGATGGGCGAGTCGTTGGGGTCGATGGGCCCGCCCCAGATGCGGCTCTGGCGGATGGTGACGTTGCTCGCCCGGACCCAGATGGTGCCGCGCAGGTCGAGCTTCTCGAGCACCTGCCCTGGCGTCGTCACCACGATGTCCCCGGTCCGCGGCGTGAGGACGGTGCCGGGCGGCACGCCGGTGCTCGCCGCCGTGGGCCGGACGCATGCCGCCACGCCGCCGTCGCTCCCTGCGTCGATCGCGGCACCCGCGTCAACCGGCGGTGGGCCTGCGTCACCCGGCGGTGGGCCCGCATCGGGGGCGCCGCTGTCTGCCGGCGCTCCGCCGTCGAGCAACGTACCGCCGCCATCGACCAGGCCAGGAGGTTCCCCATCGCCGCCGGCCAATCCCAGGCAGCCCAATGTCGGCACGAGCAACAGCCAATAGGCGCGCATCTGAAGGCTCCACCGCAACATCCGTGCGAGGCCCAGGTACGCCAACCGCCTAGGGAAATTCCCGCTGGAGAGGGTCGCGGCCGGGAGGACCCGAGCCCTCACGTGTCCCTGGAACAGGGACGGCGCAGGAAGCGCCCGCGCAACCGGGTAGCGACACTCGGGCCGCCCCGCGCGCCGCCGGCCGGGCAGCCAGGGCATTCTCCTGGCCGCTCGGGCCGGGCTCATTCGTCTCCTTGGTCCCATGAACCCACGAACGCTGATCGCGCTGACCTCCCTGCTCCTGCTCGCCGCCTGCGGCAGGTCAGAGCTGCTGACGGACATCCCTGAAGAACCGCCCAACGTGGAGCAGGACCTGCTCGCGCGCTGGAACGCGGCGGCGGACGCTGCGGGCACGGCGCTCGACTACCACTGGCCCCGCATCGACGCCTTCCCCCATCCCACCTACCGGGAGGGGAACGAGGAGGCCTACCGCCAGTTCGGCGCGGTGTTGGCCCGCTTCTACGCGCGCGCGGACACCGTCTCCTTCCTCGAGCGGAACCAGCTGCTCGATCGCCAGTGGATGACCCAGGCGCTCAGCAACCGCACCGCCACCTTCCGGGCGCTGAGCGGCGTCCTGGTGAAGAACCAGTGGGCGGCGCCGGAGGACCTGGCGGAGCTGCAGCAGGTCTGCGCGCGGATCGGCTGCTGACGCCGCTTTTACGGCACCGGAGCGGAGACCACCTCCGCCTCGCGCCGGCCACCGTGGCGCAGCAGCCCCAGCGCGCCCAGGGCGACCAGCACCCCGCCGCAGAGCTGGATGACCGGCGCCGGCCCCAGCCAGTCCACCAGCCAGGGCGAGACGAAGAACATGAGCAGCATGGCCCCGTACGAGGCGGCGAGGTTGAGCCGGTAGACGCGCGCCAGCTCGCGGGGCTCGAAGCGCGCCTGGAGCATGCCCAGGAAGCCCACGTCCGCGGCCGGCCCGCCGGAGGCGGCCACGGCGGCGGAGAGCCAGAGCACCGGCGTGTTCGGCGCGAGCGCGAAGGCGACGAAGCCCGCGCCCGCCACCAGCCGCCCGCCGAACATCATCCGCTCTGGCCGGATGGGGAGGTTGGGCAGGAGCACGTTCGAGAAGACGTTGCCCATGCCGTAGGCGGTGAGGACCGCGCCCAGCGCGGTGACGTCCTCGGGGACGCGCTCGTGCACGAGCAGCCCCATGCCCAGCGGCAGCACGAACGTCCACGCCGCGGACACCCAGGCCCCGGAGACGACCGCGTACTTGATGGCCGGCGCGCGGGAGAGCATCCGGTACACCGCGACCGGGCCGCCGCCGCCGGCCCGCTCCTCCGCTGGCGCCGCCTTGGCGAAGCGGTGCGCCGCGACGAAGGAGATGGCCACCGCGGACGCCGCGAAGGTGACGGCGTCCACCGTGAAGAGGTGCACGGTGGGGATGAGCGCGCCGGCGAAGGCCACCAGCCCCGGGCCGAGCACCCGGGCGAAGCGCGCGCAGCTCTCCATCAGGGCGTTGGTGGCGGTGAGCAGCTCCTTGGAGCGGGTCAGCGTGGGGAGCGAGGCGCGCAGCGCGGGATCGAAGAAGGCCTGGAGGCTGGCGCACACCGCGGTGGCGAGCAGGAGCAGGACCGCCAAGGGCAGCCCCAGCCAGAGCCCGAGCGGGATGGCCGCCACCGCGGCGCTGCGGAGGAGGTCCGCGGCGATCATCGTCCGCCGCGCGTCCAGCCGCTCCGCCAGCTTGCCCCCGAGCAGGCTGCTGGCGAACGCGCAGCCGGAGTGCAGCGCCATGACGAAGCCGGCCCGCGAGCCCCACAGCCCGGCCGCGAGCCAGACCGTGGCCACGCGGTTCATCTCGTCGCCAATGGAGGAGAGGACCTGGCTGCCGAAGAGGAGCGCGAGCACGCGCTCGCGTAGGGGGCGGAAGATGCGCACGGACGCGCCGCACCCTAACAAGAAGGGCCGGCGTTCCGCCTGTGTGCGCCCGCGCCCGCCTGCCTGGAGAGCGGGCTACTCCACGGCGTAGAGGTGGCCGTCCGCGCTGCCCACGTAGAGGACGCCGTCCGCCACGGACGGGCTGGAGACGAAGGCGCCGAGCTGGAAGCGCTGGCGCTGGTTCAAAATCATCCCGTCCAGCGTGGGGCCGGCGAAGAGCGCGGGGTTCTTCTCCGGCGCGGGCGCGGCGGCGCCGTTGGCCTTGGCGGCGTCCGTGCGCAGCTCGCCCACGTACTGCCCCTTTTCCAGGTCCACCGCATGGAGCTGCCCGGCGAAGGTGCCGAAGTAGGCGGTGGTCCCCACCACCGCCGGGGAGGAGAAGCTGAACATCTCGGTGTCCAGCGAGAAGGCGACCTTGCCGGTGGCGGCCTCGAGCGCGTGGAACTTCTTGCTGTCGGACGTGGTGAAGAAGACGCGGCCGCCGGTGACCGCCGGCGAGGCGATGACCCAGGAGCCGTTGTTGGGGAACTTCCACTTCAGCCGGCCGCTCTTGCTGTCCACCGCGTAGAGGAAGTTGTCCCGGCAGCCGAAGAAGACCACGCCGTCCGCCACCGCCGCCGAGCCCTGGATGCCCACCTGGTTGTGGATCTTCGGGTCCTCGCCCGTCTTCAGCTTCCACACCGGCTTCCCGCTCTTCGCGTCCAGCGCGTAGAACCAGCTGTCCCAGCTGCCGATGAAGAGCACGCCGCCGGCCAGCGCGGGCGAGGCGTGGACCACGTCCCCTGTCTTGAGCTTCCAGCGCTGCTTGCCGGTCTTCGCGTCCACCGCGTAGACGTGGCCATCTCCGCTGCCGAAGTAGACGGCGCCCTCGGAGACCGCGGGCGAGGAGAGCAGCAGGTCGGTGGGGTCCGGCATCTGCTCGCCCGCCGGCTGCAGGCCGTGGATGCCGGGCGCGGTGAAGCGCCGCTCCCCGCCCGTGGCGAAGCTCCAGCGCAGCTGCCCGCTCGCCGCGTCCACCGCGCGCAGCGCCCCGTCCCGGCTCACCACGTAGACCGCGCCGTCCACCACCGCCGGGCTGCCGTGGACCGCGCCGCCCGTCTCCAGCTTCCAGCGCAGCTTCCCGGTGAGACCCACCGAGTACAGGAAGTGGTCCCCGCTGCCGAAGTAGACCGCGCCTCCCGAGACCACCGGGGAGGAAAGCACCGGCCCCTCGGTGCGGAACTTCCACTTCACCTTGCCCAACGTGGGCGCCTTGCCCGCGTAGACGCCGGAGTGTCGCAGATCGCCCCGGAAGAGCGCCGGCTCCTCCGCCAGCGCCGTGAGGGAGATTCCGGCGAGAAGCCCCACCAGCCAGCTGCCTGTCTTCACGTGTCCGCTCCTTGGTCGAGGCCGGGAGCTCGACGGGCGGACAGTCCAGCAAGCCGCGGCGCGCCGCGCGAGCGATTCTTGGCGGGCCAAAGCCCGTTGGGCCGCCAAGCGCCGCGCGCTGGCGTTTGGGGGCTCGAGGCGATAGGGAATGCCCCCGCCATGGCCATGACCCGCCTGCTCTTGCTCTGTAGTCTCGCGGCCCTCGCCACCTCTTGCGACAAGGGGGGCAGCGCCGTCGACCTGCGCCACAACAAGGATGGGCGCGGGACCAAGATCGCCACCTTTGGCGAGGATTCGATCACCGCCGAGGAGCTCAAGGCGCGCTTCGCGGAGATGACCCCGTACGCCCGCGCCCGCTACCAGACGCTCGAGCAGAAGCGCGAGTTCGTGGACGGCGTGGCCCGCTTCGAGCTGCTCGCCGCCGAGGCCGCTCGCCGTGGCCTGACGAACGACCCGGAAGTCCTCCACACGATGAAGCAGATGATGATCCAGAAGCTCCTCAAGCAGGAGTACGAGGAGAAGCCAAACCCCGTCCCGGACTCGGACGTGGAGGCCTGGTACCAGAAGCACAAGGCGGACTACGTGAAGCCGGAGATGGTGCGGCTGGTCCACATCTTCCTGGCCGCGCCCGAGGCCGACGCCGCCGCGCGCGCCCAGAAGAAGACCAAGGCCGAGGAGCTGCTCACCCGCGCCAAGGCGCTCAACCCGCTGGACTTCGCCGCGTTCGGGCAGCTGGCGCGGGAGTTCTCGGAAGAGCCGAAGACCAAGCCCCTGGACGGCGACATGCGCTTCCTCTCGATGGAGGAGCTCACCGCCCAGTACGGCGCGCCGGTGGCCGCCGCGGCCGAGGTGATGCGCACGGTGGGAGACGTCTTCGCGAAGGTGGTGGAGACGCCCGCCGGCTTCCACGTCCTCAAGCTGCAGGGGCGGACCAACGCGCTCAACCTCACGCTGGCGGACGCCAACGTCCGCTCGCAGATCCAGGGCTACATCCTCTTCGAGCGGAAGAACCAGAACTACGCCCGGCTGCTCGAGCAGCTCAAGAGCAAGGCCGGCTACAAGGTGGACGAGGCGGCGCTCGGCAAGCTGGAGGTGGATCTCAAGACGCCCACCTCGGACGCCAAGGGCCCGCCGGTGGGCTTCATCCCGCCGCCGGTGGCCAATCCCCCCGGGCCCGCGCCGGGCTCCGGCGCCACCACCGCCTCGGGCGAGCACTGACGATGCGCCACCTCCTGGCGTGCGCGCTGTGCGCCGTGGGGCTTTTGGCGTGCCCCAAGCAGCAGAAGGACAAGGAAGACCCCAACGTCATCGCCATGGTGAACGGCGAGGTGCTGGCGCGGGCGGAGTTCGAGCAGGAGCTGGCGCGCGAGCTCAAGTCGATTGACCCGGTGGAGCCGCACAGCCCCGAGCAGGTGGAGCCGTTCAAGCGGGCGCTGGTGCAGACGCTCACCGACCGGATGCTGCTGATGCAGGAGGCCCGCAAGAACAACGTCACGGTCTCCCCCGAGGAGATCGACCGCGGCCTGCTGCGGATCAGCTCGGACTACCCGGCGGAGGGCTTCAACCAGGCGCTCGCCCAGGGGCAGCTCTCGGTGGCCGAGGTGAAGGCGCGCACCCAGGTGATGCTCGCCATCGAGAAGCTCTTCCAGGAGCACGTCTACCCGCGCGTGGCGGTGACGGAGGACGAGCTGCGCCGCTACTTCGAGGAGCACGCCCCGGAGTTCCAGGAGCCGGAGGAGGTCCGCGCCTCGCAGATCGTGGTGAAGGGGCTGGATGACGCCAAGCGGATCCAGGCGCAGCTGCAGACGGGGAAGAAGTTCGCGGAGCTGGCGCGCAAGTACTCGCTGTCCGCGGACGCCAAGGTGGGCGGGGACCTGGGCTTCTTCGCCCGCGGGGTGATGCCGGCCAAGTTCGACGAGGTCTGCTTCTCGCTGGCGGTGGGGGCGGTCTCGGGGATCGTGGAGACGGAGTACGGCTTCCACCTCTTCCGGGTGACCGAGCGCAAGGCCGGCCGGAAGAAGGAGCTGGTGGAGGTGCGCAAGTTGGTGGAGGAGAAGCTGATCAAGGAGCGGCGCACCGTGGCCGAGGCCGAGTACCTCAAGGCGCTCCGGGAGAAGGCGTCCGTGACGGTGAACGAGCAGACGCTGCAGGCGGTGTCCGGCAAGGCGCAGGGTGGGCAGCGGGTGGCGGAGCCGTGACGTTGAACGCGGCGTGAGGCCGCGGTGTTCTAGGGGTTTCTAGGTGAGGGCAAGCATGAAGCGACTGGGCTGGTTCTTCCTCGGCGTGGCGGCGCTGCCGCTGGCCGCGCGCGCGGAGCTGGTGGACCGCGTGGCGGCGGTGGTGAACAACGAAGTCGTGGCGCTCTCCGAGGTCGAGCAGCGCGCGGCCCCCGAGCTGGCCAAGGTGGCCGCCGAGCGGGATCCGAAGAAGCGGGCCACCCAGCGCGCGGAGCTGATGAAGCGCGCCCTGGACGTGCTGATCGGCGAGAAGCTCCTGGAGGCGCAGATCAAGGAGCTGAACATCGAGGTCACCGACCAAGACGTGGAGGCCGGCATGGAGGACGTGCGCCGGCAGAACAACCTGGAGCAGGAGCAGTTCGAGCAGCTCCTGCGCCAGGAGGGCTACACCATGGCCAGCTACAAGGACTTCATGCGCAAGCACCTGGCGCGGCTGAAGCTGATCAACCTCAAGGTCCGCAGCAAGGTGAAGGTCTCGGACGAGGAGCTCAAGGCCGAGTACGCCAAGTACAGCCGCATGGAGGGTGACGACCCGGAGGTCCACGCCCGCCACATCGTGGTGCAGGTGCAAGCCAAGGCGAGCCCGGAAGAGGTGGAGAAGGCGCGGCTGAAGGCGGCCGCGCTGGCCGTGGAGGCGCGCAAGCCGGGCGTGGAGTTCGCCGAGCTGGCGAAGAAGAAGAGCGAAGGCCCCTCCGCGCCGGACGGCGGCGACCTGGGCTACTTCCGCCGCGGCGTGATGATCCCCGAGTTCGAGCGCACCGCCTTCAACATGAAGGTGGGTGAGGTCTCCGAGCCGGTCCGCACCAAGTTCGGCTGGCACGTGATCAAGGTCGAGGACCGGCGCAGCGTGGCGGTGAAGGGCTTCGAGGACGTGAAGGAGCAGCTCAAGGACTCGCTGCTCAAGAACCAGCTCGAGCGCTACACCGAGCAGTACGTGCAGGAGCTGCGCGCCGGCGCGATGGTGGAGACGAAGATCTGACGTCCCGCCGGGCGCCGCCCATCGTCGGCATCTCCATGGGGGACCCTTCGGGGATCGGCCCGGAGGTGCTGGCCGCGGCGCTGCGCGAGCCTGCCGTCCGCGCCGCGCTGCTGCCCGTGGTGTTCGGGGACGCCTCCATCGGCCCCCGGCTGCCAGGCTTCGCGCGCGTGCGCGGCGGCGTGCGCGAGCCTCCTTTGCACCCCACCCTCTGCGCGGTCACCGCGCTGCCCGCGGCCCAGCGGCGCCCCGGGCGCCCGGGCCGCGCGGGCGGCGCTGCACAGCTGGCCTACGTCCAGGAGGCGATCCGCGCGGCGGCCAGCGGCGCGGTCCAGGCGCTGTGCACCGCGCCCGTCTCCAAGGAGCAGATCTCCCGCGCCGGGGTGCCCTTCATGGGCCACACCGAGCTGCTCGCCGAGGCGTTCGGCTGCGACGTGCTGATGCTGATGGACGGGCCGCGGCTGAAAGTGGCGCTCGCCACCAACCACGTGCCCATCGCGCAGTTGCCGAAGCTCCTGCGGAAGAAGACGCTGGTGGCCCAGCTGCGGCTGCTCTCGGACGAGCTTGCGCGGGTGCGCGGCAAGAAGCCGCGCCTGGCGGTCTGCGGGCTCAACCCGCACGCGGGCGAGGGCGGGCTGCTCGGCCGCGAGGAGGTGCGGGTCATCGCCCCCGCCATCGCCGCGGCGCGCGCGGCCGGCGTGGACTGCCACGGGCCGTTCGCCGCGGACGGGCTCTTCGCCAAGGCGGCCAACGCCGCGCAGTTCGAGTTCGACGCGGTGCTCGCCATGTTCCACGACCAGGGGCTGGTGGCCACCAAGACGCTGGACTTCGTGCGCACGGTGAACGTGACGCTGGGCCTGCCGGTGCCGCGGACCTCGCCGGATCACGGCGTGGCGTACGACCTGGCCGGCAAGGGGCGCGCGGATCCCGAGCCGATGATCCACGCCCTGCTCAAGGCCGCGCAGCTGGCGCGCTAAAGAGCCGGGGAATATGCCCGCCGGGGCGCCGTTCCCGCCCGTTCGCTGGAGCGGAGGGACCGTCTGCTGCGAGTCCCAGTAACGAACACCCGCCGGCTGTCACATCCCACGAAGGGGCGCGTAGGATGCGCCCCTTACCCAAGCCCCAAGCCCAGGAGACACCCCATGAAGAAGCTCGCCCTCGCCTCGCTCGCCGCGGCGCTGCTCGTCCCCGCCGCCGCGCTCGCGTGCGACAACGACATGAAGCAGGCCAAGGTCACCGTGAAGAACGTCACCGTGACCGAGGTCGCCTCCTGGAGCAAGGAGTCCAAGGCCGTCATCCTCGACGCCAACGGCACCGAGTTCCGCGCCAAGAACGGCGTCATCCCCGGCGCGCGCCTGCTCACCAACTTCAAGAAGTACGACGTGGCGAAGGAGCTGCCCTCGGAGAAGGCCTCCAAGCTCGTCTTCTACTGCGCCAACACCCACTGCGGCGCGTCGCAGGCCGCCGCCGAGAAGGCCGTCACCGCGGGCTACACGGACGTGAACGTCCTCCCGGACGGGCTCATGGGCTGGAAGCAGGCCGGCCAGCCGACGTCTGCTACCAGCCCGAAGAGCTGAGGCGCGCTCTCCCAGCACCGCTTCACCGCGCGGCGCGGACTCCGGAGACGGGGCCGCGCCGTTCTTTCAGGAACGTCTGAAAGGCGCTGTCGGCCTCGAGCAACCCCCCGGAACGAGGTGGGCGCTCCACCCGAAAATTCGCGAATCCGACGCTTCTGAAGAGGCCGTGGACCCTCGCGCCTGGGCGGGGTCCGCGTTGTGTGCTCGGACGCATCACCGGCTTCGTGGGTCGGCGGCCGGGAGGGGACCGAGTGAGCTCGGGGGCGCGGGCCGCCGAGGTTGGCCCCATCCCGCGCCGGGGCGCTCGGGACCTCGGTGGAGGTGCTCGGCTTGGTCGCGTAGGGGAGCACGGCGCCCCGGTGCACCAGCGTGGCGTGCTCCCTCGTCGTTCGCAGATGCTGACGCCTTCCACCGAGGCCTCGAGCGCCGCGCCGCGGGAGAGGGCGAGCCTCGGCGGAGCGCGCCCCTGAGCCCACTCGGTCCCCTCCTGGCCGTCAGCGCGCGCCCCGCCTCCGGAGTCGGAGGGTCCACGGCCTCTTCAGAAGCGTCGGATTCGCGAATTTTCGCGTGCAGCGCCCACCTCGTTCCGGGGGGTTGCTCGAGGCCGAAAGCGCCTCTCAGACGTTCCTGAAAACCCTGCTCGGAGTGAACGTCTCACGGCCGCCGCAGCACCAGCTCGGTGATCTCCGGCGGCGCGCCGAGCCGAATCGGAGGCCCCCAGTAGCCCGTCCCGCGCGAGGTGTAGACCCAACCCTTGCCGATCTTCCTCAGGCCGCTCACCACCGGCTGCTGCAGCCGCACGAAGAACATCCACGGAAAGAACTGCCCGCCGTGGGTGTGGCCGGAGAGCTGGAGCGCCACGTCGTGCCCATCCGTCAGGCGCGCGCTGCGCGGCTGGTGCGCGAGGAGGATCCGCGGCGCCCCGTCCGGCGCCCCGGCGAAGGTCTTGTCCAATCGCGTGGGCGCGCCGAAGCCGGCGCCGTCGTGGTCCGGGATGCCGGCGATGACGAGCTCTCCGTCGCCGCGCCGCACCACCCGGTGCGAGTTGTGGAGCACGGTCAGCCCCATCCGCCGCACCGCCTCCTCCCAGGCGAAGCCGTCGTAGTAGTACTCGTGGTTGCCGGTGACGAAGAACGCGCCGTCCTTCGCCGAGAGCTCCGCGAGCGGGGCGACCTCCTCGCGCAGCGCGTCCACGTGGCCGTCGATCAAGTCGCCGGTGACGGCGATCGCATCCGGGGCCAACGCGTTCACCTGCGCCACCATCCGCTTCAGGAAGCTCCGGCCGAGCGTCTGGCCAATGTGGATGTCGCTCACCTGGACGATCCGGTAGCCGTCCAGCTCGGCCGGCAGCCCAGGCAGCGCGACCTCCACCCGCTCCACCTTCGCCTTGCCGCGCGCGGAGAGCAGCCCCAGCGCCATCCCAGCGAAGACCAGCCCGGCCGCGATCGCCGCCTGCAGCTGCCCCACCACGAGGCGATCCGCGAAGCGCTCGGGCCATACCCAGCCGCCCACGAGCCGCAGCAGATCCAGCGCCGGCAGGGTGACCACGAAGAGCGCGAAGGCGCCGATCCAGAGATGGGAGATCCACCCGAAGGCCACCGCGAGCTGGCGCCGGTCGCTCCGGGCGAAGCCGACGCCGAGCGGGATGCTGGCGAGCAACCCGAAGAGCGCGCCGAAGCCCAGCGCCGCGAGCGGGCCGTGCACGCCCGCGTCCGTGAAGAGCCGCCGGCCGATGTAGTAGTGCAGCAAGCCCGCGAGGAAGACCGGGATGCTCGCCCCGATGATCATCCGCAGGGGCAGCCCCCGCCTGCGCGGCAACTCGACCCCGGTCTCGGTCAACGCGAGCCTCCCAACGAAACGTTGAAGGGAGAATGGTTAACGGGGTGAGCGGGTCACCACAAGCCGGCGTACGCTGGGGCCCTCGCCTGCCTCAGGAGCCGGCGCGTCAACACCGCTGCACCCACCGTGTTCAGACGTCCGATGAGGCTCCGGCGACCCACGCTCGCGCTGCTGGTCTCGGTCGCGCTCCACGCGGCCGTCCTGCTCTGGCTGAGCACGCGCCCGGCGCCGCCGCCGCAGGCCCCGCCGCTGCCACAGGCAGTGGATCTGCAGATCAGCTACCTCGACCCACCCGCCGCGCCCGCCGCGCCGGTGCCCGCTCTACCGAGCCCGCCTGGCGGGCCTGCGCGCCGGCGATCGGGCGCACCAGCCGCAGCGTCGCCCAAACCGAGCGGCGGCGGACGCGGTGAGCCGAAGGCGCCTGGCGCCGACGCCCCGCTCGCAACGGGCGGAGGCGAGCCGGCGACCAGCTCGCGTGGGAGCTGGGTGCTCGGGCTGCCCACCCTGGAGGGGCCGGACGGGCGGACGAGCCGCGCCGCGCCGGGGCGCACGCGCCACCCGGGAGATCCGATCGAGAAGGACTCGCCGGAGGTGGAGGCCGCGCGGGTCCGGGCCCGCGTGCAGGGCATCGCCGAAGGGACGCTCGCGGCGATCCAGATCGCCGATGGCAACCTGCACCCGTACTTCACCGAGCTGCGCAAGGCCATGGAGGCGGCCTCGAAGGACCCGCCGCCGTTCAAGGCCCCCAACCTGGGCCAGTCCCTGGTGAGCGACTACCTGCAGGGCGCGGAGAGCTTCGGTCGCACCGGCAACCCCTTCGCCGGCGCCCCCGGGATCAACGGCCGGCCAGACGATGCGGTGAGCGCCATGCGCCAGGCGCAGCAGCGCAGCGGCTTCGTCGACCCCACCGCCACGCTGCAGGCCCAGAGCGGCGCCCTGCGCGCGGCCGCGGGGGAGAACCGGAAGCCCGCGCTGGTGGCGGTGGTGGAGCTCTTCCAGGGGCCGGATGGCTCGCTGCGGCGCATCGAGATCTCCCAGAGCTCCGGGCAGAAGGGCTTCGACGACCACGTGCTGAAGACGGCCCCCACCGCGCTCGCCTCGCTGGCGCCGCCCCCGCGCGAGGCCTCGCCGAAGGTGGGGCGCGGCGAGGACGTCCACACCACCTGGGCCTTCGAGGGACGCGTGGAGTACCGGCGCCACGTGAAGGACATGAACTTGAAGGATGACGGCTGGTACCTGGTGGCCGCCCTCCCCGCCGCGCTCTTCACCGGCAACTTCGAGGAGACCACCGGCGACGTGCAGGTGGTGGACGTGCGGCAGGTCCGCTACGCGTGCACCGTGCGGCTGCTGCAGTTGCACTAGGCGAGCGGGGCATGGCTCGAGTCCCCTCCGCTCACCCCGAGCGAAGTCGAGGGGCGATCTCGAGCCAGCGCCCGCGTCCCGCTCGAGGGTCCCTCGACTTCGCTCGGGATGAGCGGAGCATTACCCGGCCAGCGGCCCCAGGTCCCGCCCGTTCTCCGGCCGGAAGTAGCTCGCCGCGCGCAGGCGCGCGAGCGCCGCCTTGGGCACGCACCACAGCTGCAGCGCGTCCTCCCACTCGCCGAGCACGGCCACCGCGCGGGCCGCGCGGTCGTCCTTGAAGAGGTCATTGAGGTTGTGCGCGAGCGCGCGCGCGTCCTCCACCTCCCACTTCTCTTCCACGCCGGCGAAGGAGATGACCAGCGTGAACGCCGGCTTCTCCCGCACGTCCACCACCCGAAGCTTCAGCGCACCCCCGCCGATCGCCGCGCAGAGCGCACCCACCAGCTCGTCCGGCCTCACGTCCAGCGCCACCGAGAGCCCGCCCTGCAGCGCGCCCGCCTCGCACAGGCGCAGCAGCTCCGCGTCCGGCCGCCCTTCCGCGCGCGTCTCGTCGTCCTCGTAGTCCGCGCGCAGCCAGCCTTCGCTGCGCAGCCGCGTCACCAGCCGCTCTCCCACCGTGTCTCACCTCGATGGCGGTCTTCCTAGCCCTTCGCGGAAGAGCTCGAAAGCCTTCGCGCGCGCGGGTGCGAGCCGTCCCACCCCTCGCTTCACCCGCGCACGTCCCCCCGGTCCATCCGGCCAGCGATCCGATGGGGTGCACGTCCACCCGGTCTCCACGCTTCTTGGCTGGATGTTCACCCCCCGAGACTCCGGCCAGGCAAACGTGGAGGCAGCGCTGACGCTGCCGCTGCTGGTGTTCCTGGTGCTGGGGACGCTGCAGCTCTTCATGCTGCTGCAGGCGCGGATCTTCGCCCAGTACGCCGCCTACAAGGCGGTGCACGCGGGCGCGCTGCTGCACGGGGACTGCACGGCGATGACGCACGCCGCGCTGGTGGCGGTGCTGCCCACCATCGCCCGGACGGACTCGCCCGCCACGCTGGTGGCGGCGTTCCGCGCGCGGCGGGGCAACCAGTACAAGGACGGCGTGCCGGTGCACGACGGGCAGATCGTCGAGCTGGTGCGCGAGTCGCCCGAGCTCGCGGAGCTCGAGGCTCCGCAGGTGGAGGACAACCAGTTCGATCAGCCGGGCGCGCCGCGCCGCGAGCTCGCCATCCGGATGATCTACTGGTACCGGCTGAAGATCCCCTTCGCGGACTGGGTGATGGGGCGGATGTTCCTCGCCCACTTCAGCCTGCAGAGCTTCAACGCCACCAACCCCCTGATGCCGGTGGAGCGCAACGCCGGCTGGATGGGCGAGGTCCCGCCCTCCGGCGGCGCCTTCAGCGAGGCTTGGCCGGGCGGATCCGTCTCCGGGAACCTGCTGCGCTGGGCGGGCCAGGGCCACTACCTCTTCCCCATCCGCGTCACCGCCACCATGCGGATGATGCAGCCGCCGCGCAGGGACCTCTTCCTCCGGGGAAAGGCGTGTCCCCTGTCATGAGCTCCCCGCGCGCCCGAGGTCAGTCGCTCCTGCTGTTCGCGCTGACGCTGCTCCTGCTCACCCTGATGGTGCTGGTGACGCTGCAGACCGGCATGCGCGCGCGCGAGCGGGTGGAGGCGCAGATGGTGGCGGACGCCGCGGCGTACAGCCAGGCCGTGGTCACTGCCCGCACCTACAACACCATCGCGGTGATGAACCGCGCGGCGATGGCGCACTACGTGGCGCTGCTGGGTACCGAGAGCTTGATCAGCTGGTCCGGGCAGATGCGCGGCGGCGGCGCCGGGCTGCTCGAGGCGGTGGAGGGCTGCCCGGACGGCGCGCTGCTCGCCCGGCGGATCCGCGCCCGGCTGGACGCCAGCAACTTCGTGCAGGCGTGGGAGCTCTACGACTCGCAGGCGGGCGTGCAGGCCCGAGAGCACCAGGGCAACGGCGGGATCAAGGGCCAGGCCGCGGAGCTGCACGAGGACACGCTCCTGGGCCAGCTGATCTCCGGACAGAA
The DNA here is from genome assembly GCA_044229415.1 of Myxococcaceae bacterium. GTDB lineage: Bacteria > Myxococcota > Myxococcia > Myxococcales > Myxococcaceae > JBGATB01. The sequence goes on from JBGATB010000048.1 coordinate 47,579, forward strand.
GCTGGCGAAGTCGATCGCCCAGCGCGCCAACCCGGAGCTGACCGCCGCCCCCGGCGGGGACGCCAAGGCGCTGGCCGAGCTGAGCTCCGATTGCACCACCGGCGCCACCTGCAGCTCGGGGGACCACCTGAGCGCGCTCTCCGCGGTGATGGGCAGCCGCGGCTGGACCTTCACCACCGCCCGCACCGGCGCCACCGCCGTGCTCGCCGCCGCGCTGCAGGCAGAGGCGGCCGCCGCAGGCGTCCCGCTCGGCGTCGCCGTGACCGCCAGCGGCGAGGGCGGCGGCTCCGGCTTCGGCGGGGACCCGTACTACGGCCGGGTGGAGAAGCTGCCGCGGGAGAACTCGCAGACGATTGAGGAGATGACCGGCGAGAGCGCCTGGGCGGAGGACCACGCGGGCTCGGTCACCGTCACGCTCGGGGCCTGCGTCCGGACGGTGGCGGTGAACGCGGCGTGGGTGATGTCCTCGGCGAAGGAGATCAAGGACGACATCCACCACTACAACGGCGGCCAGGAGAAGGCCGCGCTCGGGCCGCTGGGCAAGGCCGGGCCCCCCGAGGAGCCCGAGGTCCGCCACACGCTCGGCTCGTGCCCGCTCACCCGGCCCGGGTGCCCCGGCGTGTTCGGCAGCTTCTTCACCTACAACGCCAGCCAGCTCTTCGAGCCGGGCAACGACTTCGGCCAGCCCAAGCTCTACGCCCTGCTCTCCCGCGACTACCGCGCGCGCGTGAAGGACGACCCGTGGGCGCTCTTCTTCCGCTTCAAGATGAGCGGCACCTCCCCCTTCGACAATGGCAGCAAGGACGGCGCGCTCGCCACGCCGGGCGGCGTGGACCTCTCCAAGCAGGGGGCGCTCTCCGCGGGGCTCGTCTACTACCACCGCCCCTGGCAGGGCGGAGACGCGGGCGGGTTCCACGAGCCGCCCAACCTCTACAACCCCTTCTGGCGCGCCACCCTGGCCGCGCCGGACGCGGACGCGCCGGACCGCCTGCGCGCGGCAGGCTTCAAGGACGCGGGGGACGCGCTCGCCGGCCTGCTCGCGGCGGGCTTCAAGGGGACGCGATGAGGATGGCGCGCGGACAGTCCCTGGTGGAGATGGCGATCGGCACGCTCGTCTTCGTCACCGTGCTGCTCTTCGGCGTCCACTTCGCCGAGGTGGGCTTCCTCTCCCTCAAGGTGCAGGAGGCGGCCAACACCGCGCTCTGGGACACCACCGGCGCCCGGATGCACGACACGTTCGCAGGCGGCGGCCCCAACTGGAACCTGTGGAAGGCCGGCGTGGGTCCGGCGGAGGCGCGCGCCCAGGCCCTCCACCGCGACTTCGACGCGCTCGGCAGCGGGAGCAAGACGCTCACCCAGGTCTTCACCCGCGCCAGCGGCTTGCGCGTGGAGTGCCGGCCGCTCGCGGCGGGGGATGACGTGAAGACGCTCGCCCCGCCGCCGCTCGCAGTGGACGCGTTCCCCTCTGGCGCGAGCGGCGCCGTCTGCGGCGCGCAGGCCGAGCTCACCGGCGTGAAGCTGCCCCGGAGCTTCGTGGACGGGGAGCCGTTCCAGGCCAGCCACTTCGTGCCCAAGCAGATGCGGGTGTGCGCCACCGGCCGCGCGGTCGGGGCGGAGTGCCCGGGCGCGCTCTCCGTGGTGCTGGATGACTGGGGCTTCAACGGCCAGGCCGAGGCCCGGGAGTGCGGGCTGGCCCACAACGGCGGCACCGGCTGCGCCAACCAGCCGTACTACCACATGGCGAAGTCCGTTTACGACCGCTCGCTGAAGGGCTTCCAGTTCCCTGGCGCGGCGTCGAACCTGGCGTCGCTGGTGGCGGGCGCCTCGCCGATCGACGAGGACTTCTTCTACATGAGCTTCCGCGGCCACGAGGGCCCGTTCGGCCCCTTCCGCGAGTCGCTGGTCAGCTCGCACGGAGATCTCCTCTGGGAGACCACGCCGTGGGAGCGGCCCGGCAACTACAAGAACCCGCTGCGCACCAACTGCTGGCTGGGGCTGCCGTGCTACTAGCCGCCGCGCTGGCGGTGGCGCTCGCCGGCGCGCCCCCGGACTCCCCGGCGGCGCCGTTCACCTGGCCCATGCCGGATCCGGTGGAGTCCATCCCGCTCGCGGGCGTCTCCGAAGCCAACGGCGTACCGGTGCGGCTGCACGTGCTGCGCTCCAAGCGCCCGGCGCGGGAGCTGCTGCAGATCTACGCCACGGCCTTCGAGCGCGCCGGCTTCTACATCGACCCGAAGCAGAAGCGCCGGCTGGCGCAGCCGCACCTGACTGCGCTGGACGTGCGCGCGCTCGTCTCCCACTCGGTGGTGCTGCAGCCGAACGAGGACGGCACCACCACCTGCGTCCTCGGCGAGGCCAACCTGGGCGCCGCCCAGCGCGCGGCGCAGGGGCAGCGCGGCCCGGCGGTGCTCGCCGGCGCCACGGCGGTGATGGCCGTGCAGCAGGAGGGGGCGCGCTACCTCTCGTACCAGCTGGCTGCCCGCCCCGAGCAGGTCCGCGAGCAGCTGCGCGCCGCGCTCGGGAAGGAGGGCTGGCTCCCCAGCCCGCGCCCAGAGGAGGACGGCGTGTTCACCCGCGCGCAGAAGGTCCTGCGCGTGCTGGTCCGCGAGTCCGAGCCCGGCCACTCTGCGGTGGTCGTGGTCGAGCACGGCTGAGCAACTTGGCACAAATGGGGACAGGCTACTTTTCGCAGGGCGAAAAGTAGCCTGTCCCCATTTGTGCCAATTCGAGTCCTGGAGCCATGTCCAAGGCCTTCACCCAAGAGGACGCAGCGAGCGCGGCGCCGGGCCCGCAGCGGCCCATCTCCACGGCGGAGGCGCCGATCACCCGCCGCGGCCTGCGCGCGCTGGAGGAGGCGCTGCGCGCGGCCCAGGTGGCCCCCGCCGGTGAGACCGAGCCGGCCCGCGCCCACCGAGAGCACCAGGTCAAGGCGCTGACCACCCGCCTGCGCCACGTCCGCCCGGTGGATCCTCCGGACGGGCCGGCGGAGCGCGCCTTCTTCGGCGCCTACGTGGAGGTGGAGGACGAGGACGGCGCCACGCGGACCTACCAGCTGGTGGGGCCGGACGAGGTGGACGCCGCGCAGGGGCGGGTGAGCGTGGACTCGCCGCTCGGCCGCGCGCTGCTGGGCCGCGCGATCGGCGAGAGCGTCACCGTGGAGCGGCCGCGCGGGGCCACCGAGCTCAGCGTGACGGCGCTGCGCTACGCGCCGTGAGGTGCTCCTTGAAGAACAGCGTGGGGTCCACGCAGCAGTCGTTGAGCGCCTCCTTGGTCATCGTCGTCCAGCTCGCCGCGCCGCCGTCGGCGATGCTGCGGCGGATCTCGAAGTGCATGTGCGGCTCGGGGAAGCCGGAGCGCTTGTGCTCGTCCCGGTTGAAGAGGCGGCCGATCACCGTCTCCTGATCCACCGCGTCCCCCACCTTCACCTTGAGCGCCTCCACGTGCTTGTAGCTGGACCAGACCGAGCTCCCGTCCGGCAGCCGGTGCTCCACCACCACCGTGAGGTGCGGGAAGGCCAGGTGGATGTCCACCACCTTCCCCTTGCCGATCGCGTAGACCGGCTCCTCGAACTTGCCCTTGAGGTCGATCCCCGAGTGCTTGTGGCCGCGCACGTAGGTGACGCGCGGATCTCCAAAGAAGCTGATGGTGCGCGCGCGGATGCTCTCGAAGGACTCGCGGCGGGCGTCGCGGTAGGGCGTGAAGAAGCGGTCGCTGGGGGCGGGCGCGCCCGAGGTGACGACCACGGCGGCGGCGAGGAGCGCGGCGAGACGGTGCATGGGGGCTTCTACGCCTGCCGGGCCGCGGCGGTTCCCGCGCACGTGTAGGTGTCAGGCCCCAGCGCGACCGCGCGTCCGGGCGCACCATGCTCTTCGTGTCGTCACCGGGGTGCTCGAGGTGGGCGGCGAAGCGAAGGTGAGCCCGGGTGACCGCGTCACCGTGGGCTTCACGCTCCGGCAGCCGGTGGGGCTGGAGATCGGCATGCGCTTCGCGTTGCGCGAGGGCGGAAAGACGATCGGCGCCGGCGTGGTGACCCAGGTCCGCGCTTGAAGGGCTGAGGGCGGGGCCGCTCGAAAAAGGGCGGCTCCGCCCTCACTTCCACGTTCACGATTGGTCGGCTCAGCGCCGCAGCCGGTGCACCTGGAGCTCCACCGCGCCCGGACGCGCGAGCCCCGCGAGGTCCAGCTCGCACCCGGTGCGGTGGACGAGCGCGTCCGCGGCCAGCGCGCGCAGCGCGGGGTGGGAGAGCGGCTCGGCGCTGAAGGCGCCCAGCACCCACTCGCAGCCGGAGTGCTCGGTGAGCACTGCCCCATCCGCCAGTGGGTGGTCCGCGTCCGCCTTCACCCGCGCCGAAGGCTCGCCGTGCGCGGGGAAGAGCCAGGTGGTGGCGCCGCTCTCCTCGAGGAAGAGCATGGCGAGGTAGCCGTCATGCGCGGCGGTGTAGAAGAACGCGAGCCGGTCCCCGGTGCGCAGCGGCGTGGAGGCCTGCACGCGGAACGGCTTGCCGTCCCGCTCCGCCGCCATCCAGAAGGAGAACGCTGGGCTGCGCGCCACGGCCGCGGCTGCGGGCGCGCCGCGCCAACGGACCCACCCGAGCACCAGCGCCACGGCCAGCGCCGCCATCAGCGCCGCGAGCCACAGGCGCCGCGTGGGAGCGCGCCGCACCGGGCCGAAGACGCTCAGCCCGGCCTCGCGCAGCACCTGCGCGCAGTGGCTACACGTCGCCGCGTGCGCCCGGAAGCTCCGAAGCTGCGGGCCCGCCAGGCTGTTCGTGCCGACCTGCGCCACCTGCGACTCCTGGGGACAGCTCGCGGCTCGCGCCTTCGACCAAGCGGTCACGCCCTGGTGACACGAGGAGGCTTCGGAGTGAGCAATCTATCCGCGCAGGCGCGGCCCAACCGGCTGGCGTTCCAGGGCGCGTCACCTCTGGGTTGACGCCTCAGCCGCCGCCATCCGGCATCCCGTACGGCATCCGGCCCCAGTAGGCGTAGAACGCGTCGTCCAGCTTCTTCCAGCCCGCGGCGACCTTCGGCATGTGCTCCAGGAGCCAGCGGTGGAAGTGCGGACGGGTGCCGTCCGCGTCCTGCACGCCGTAGTCCTCGGCGAGGTCCCACGACGCGTAGACCCGGCCGTTGCGCGCGTTCACCTTCGGGTCCGCGGCGAGCGCGGCCACGCAGCGGCCGACGAAGAGCGGGGTCTCCGAAGAGATGAACTCCGGCACCTTCTTCGCCGCTTCCCGCCAGTTGGCCTCGGTCACGCCGAAGTGGTCCAGCATCCACTCCGAGCGCAGGAAGCCGGGCGTGACCGCCAGCGCGGTGACGCCCCGGTCGCTCAGCTCCTGCGAGAGGCCGAAGGCCATGCGGATGACGGTGGTCTTCACCAAGTCGTAGAAGAAGTGGCCCCGGTAGAAGTACCCGTCGCCGTCGGTGATCTCCACCACCAGCCCGCCCTTGCGCACGCGCGGCAGCCCGGCGTGGCTGGTGATGATGTGCGTCTTGATCGCCCGGTCGATCAACGTGAGCCCGTCCTCGAGCTGGGTCTCCCAGAGCTTCTTCCCCCACTCGACGAGGTCGTCCCCTCCCCAGATGTCGTTGACGAGGATGTCGATCTCGCCGGTCTGCTCGAAGAGCGCGGCCACCTCGGCCGGCACGGTGTGGTCCACCCGGACGGGAATGCCCTTGCCGCCGCGCGCGGTCACCAGGTCCGCGGTCTGGTGGATGGTCTCCGGGCGGTTCTTCATCCCCGGCTTGCCGGCCACGCTGCGGCCGGTGCAGTAGACGGTGGCGCCCGCCTCGCCGAGCGCGGTGGCGATGCCCCGCCCCGCGCCGCGGGTGGCACCGGCGACGACGGCGACCTTCCCCTCCAGTGGCTTTCCCATGGGGGGCGCAGCCTAGCCCGTGCAAGGGGCCGAATTGACACGGCCTGGACCCGCGCGGTACTCGACGCCCGGCTGTTTCAAAGGGGACACACATGGAAAGCGGTTACGGGGGCTCGAGTGGGCTGCTCCACCGCCGTCGGTTCAAGCCGAAGGCGAAGAGCGATTCTTTTTCACCGTCCTACGGCGTCCGGATGGGGCTCATCCCCAATCCGAGCTGGCCGCCCCCGCCGGGCGTGGAGGACGCCACCGAGCGGCGCACCGCGCGCCGCGTCCCGCTGACCTTCCAGCTCGGGCTCCCGCAAGGCAAGCGGCTCCAGGTCCGCGGCAACGTCTCCGCGGGCGGCGCCCTGTTCCTGCTCACCGCTCCGCTCGCGGCCACCCAGGTGGACCTCTACGTGACGGTCCCCGCCCAGACCGAGGAGCTGCACATGGTGGGCGTGCTGATCGCCGCCACCGCCCAGGACGGCGCCGTGGTGCACCGCGTGCGCTGGCAGGACCCGGCCAAGTTCGCCGCCGCCGCCCTGGTGCTGCTGGCCGGCAACGGCCAGGCGTAGGGCCTTTGTAGCGGCCGCCGCGCGAAGCACCGCCGGCGGCCGCGCTTTCTCCTCCACCGCGCTTGCCTGCCCTCGCCCGGGTCGGCTACAACAGCGGGCTGATTTTGATAATGAAACTCAAAATCAGCACTTCGGAGAGCGACAGCATGGTTTCGATTGAGTGGAAGCGGTGGGCGGCGGCCGCGGCGGCGCTGGCGGTGTGGGGCTGCGGCCCGGTGGAGACGAAGCAGGAGGCCGCGCTCAAGGGCGTGAAGCAGTACGTGCAGTCCAACCTGGACGCGCTCAACGCGGCGGCGGTGGCCCTGCAGACGGCGGCGCCCGCGGCGGACGCGGACGGCTGGAGCGCCTCGGCGGACGCGGCGGCGGTGGCCAGCATGCGGGCGGAGTGGAAGAAGGCGCGCACGGCCTACGAGCGGGTGGAGGGCGCGATCGCCGTGCTCTTCCCGGACCTCGATGTCTCCACGGACGAGCGCTACGACGGCTTCCTCGCGCTGGGCGCGGACACCAACTTGTTCGACGGTGAGGGCGTCACCGGGGTCCACGCGATCGAGCGGGTGCTCTGGGCGGACGCCATCCCCGCGAGCGTGGTCACCTTCGAGAAGGAGATCCCCGGCTACAAGGCCGCCGCCTTCCCCGCCAACGCCGCCGAGGCCGAGGACTTCAAGGCCAAGCTCTGCGCGCGCCTGGTCTCCGACACGCAGAAGATGAAGGCGGACTTCGCCCCGCTGGCGCTCGACACCGCCGCCGCCTACCGCGGCGTGATCGGCTCCATGGCCGAGCAGGTGGAGAAGGTCACCAAGGCCGCCTCCGGCGAGGAGGAGTCCCGCTACGCGCAGTACACGCTCGCCGACCTGCGCGCCAACGTGGAGGGCGGCAAGGAGACCTTCGCCGCGTTCAAGGGCTGGCTGCTGGAGAAGAGCGGCGGGAGCGACCAGGAGGCGAAGATCGCCGCCGGCTTCAAGCGCCTGGACGCGGCGTATGCGCTGCTGACCGGGGACTCGCTCCCGGCCGTGCCCGCGACCTGGAGCTCCGCCAAGCCTTCGGAGGCGGATCTGCAGACGCCGTTCGGGAAGCTCTTCAAGGCGCTGCAGGATGAGGCGGATCCCGAGAAGGCCGGCTCGCTCGTGTTCGACATGAACACGTCCGCGGACCTGCTCGGCATCGCCCAGCTGCCGGAGTAAGCGCCGCGCCCCCGGGCCTCACGTTCTTGCCTGATTGATCCCGGCTCAGACGTTGAAGCGGAAGTGCATGCAGTCGCCGTCCTGGACGACGTACTCCTTGCCTTCCACGCGCAGCAGGCCCTTGTCCCGGACTGCGGCCTCGGAGCCGAACTTGAGCAAATCCTCCCAGCGGAGGACCTCGGCCTTGATGAAGCCGCGCTCGAAGTCGCTGTGGATGACCCCCGCCGCCTGCGGCGCCTTCCAGCCCTTGTGGAAGGTCCAGGCGCGGCACTCCTTGGGGCCCACGGTGAAGTAGGTCTGCAGCCCGAGCAGCCGGTACCCGGCGCGCACCACCTTGTGCAGCCCCGGCTCCTCCAGCCCCACGCTGTCGAGGAAGCTCTTGCGCTCCTCTGGCGGCAGCTGCTGGATCTCCGCCTCGATCGCGGCGGCCAACGTCACCACCTCGGCCTTCTCCTTCGCGGCGATCTCCTTCACCTGCTTCACGAAGGCGTCGCTGTCTTCCTTGCCCAGCTGCCCCTCGGAGATGTTGGCGATGTAGAGGACCGGCTTGGCGGTGAGCAGGAACAGCTCGCGCACCTCTTCCAGCTCGTCCGCGGAGAGCCCCTGCGCGCGCACCGGCGTGCCGGCGTCCAGCCCCACCTTGAGCTTGTCCAGGACCGCCAGCTTGGCCTTGGCGAGCTCGCCCTCCTTCCCCGCCGTCTTCGCCGAGCGCTGGTACTTCTCCCGGCTCTTCTCCACCGTCTCCATGTCCTTGAGGCACAGCTCGGTGTCGACCACGTCCTTGTCGCGGCCGGGGTTCACGCTCCCCTCCACGTGCGTGACGTTGTCGTCCACGAAGCAGCGCAGGACGTAGAGCACCGCGTCCACCTGCCGGATGTTGGCCAGGAACTGGTTCCCCAGCCCTTCGCCCTTGGACGCGCCGCGGACGAGGCCGGCGATGTCCACGAACTCCAGGGAGGTGGGGATGGTCTTCTCCGGCTTCACCAGCCCGGCGATCTGCTCCAGCCGGTCATCCGGCACCGGCACCACGCCGATGTTCGGCTCGATGGTGCAGAACGGGTAGTTCGCCGCCTGGGCGCCCGCGTTGGACAGCGCGTTGAAGAGGGTGGACTTGCCCACGTTGGGCAAGCCGACGATGCCAATGGAGAGCCCCACGGTGAACCTTTAGGCGATCGGCCGGACGTCAGCCCCGCCCTTGGGGAGCTGATCGATGAACTGCTCGGCCAGGGTGCGGTGCTTGTGATCGTCCAGCTTCTCGGAGATCAGCTTCTCGGCGATCTGCAGGGCGAGATCCACCGACAGGCTCTTGATCTCGGAGAGCGCCTTCTGCCGCTCGGCGGCGATGTCGCGGGCCGCGCTGGCCTTGAGCTCCTCGGCCTCCTTGCGGCTCTTGGCCATCAGCTCGTCGCGGAAGCGGTCCATCTCCGCCTTGCTCTTCTGCAGGCTCTCCGCGGCCTCGCGGCGCGCCTCGGCGATGGCGACCTTCTGCTCGGCCAGGAGCTTCTCGGCCTCGGCGCGCTCCCGCTTGGCGGACTCGATCGCCAGGTGGATCTGCTTCTCGCGCTCGGACACCAGGTCCAAGATCGGCCGCCAGGCCTTCGCGCGCAGGACGATCGCCACCAGGGTGAAGGTGACCAGCGTCCAGAAGATGAGGCCCGGGCGGATGTCGGTGAAGCCGGAGGCGATGAGAAGCGTGCTCATGGTTTTCCTTTCAAGGGTGCCGCGGTGAGAACGGCGGCGCTGTTGCACTCAACAAAGCAGCGCCGCCGTCCCCCCTACTGCTCGAATCAGAGACCGGCGGCCGGCTTCAGGGTCGCCAGGATGATGCAGACCACGAGCGCGAACAGCGTCGCGCCTTCGATGAGCGCCGCGGCGATGATCATGGTGGTGCGGATGTCGCCACCAGCGGCCGGCTGGCGGGCGGTGCCGTCCATGGCGGCGGCGGCGAGCTTGCCGATGCCGGAGGCGGCACCGATGACGGCGAGGCCGGCGCCAATGCCGGCGGCGAGGAACGCGAGAGCGAGATGCGACATGGTCTTGTTCTTCTTTCTTTCGTTTGACCCACTTGTTCGGGGGGGTCGTTGAAGCCCATCGGGTGCTACCTCCGGGGACCTTTCGAATCCCCGGGTCCTGTTACGGGAGGCCCTATGCGTGCGCCTTGCCGTGATCGTGTGCGTGCGCCCCTTCGGCATGGCCGTGGGCGTCGTCGTGAGCGTGGTGACCCATGGCCACGCTCATGCCGATGAAGAGCGCGGAGAGCATGGTGAAGACGTAGGCCTGCACGAAGGCCACGAAGAGCTCGAGCAGGTAGATGCCCATGGACATCGCCACCGAGACCGGCGCCAGCCCGGGCCCGAGGATGAAGATGAGCGCCAGCAGGAAGAAGATGACGATGTGGCCCGCCAGCATGTTGGCGAAGAGCCGGACGGTGAGCGCGAAGGGCTTGGTGAACAGGCCCAGCACCTCCACCGGCACCATGATCGGCCACAGCCACCAGGCGACGCCGCCGGTGAGGTGCTTGAGGTAACCGCCGAGCCCCGCCGCGCGGATGCCCGCCACCTGGGTGAAGAAGAAGGTGCACAGCGCCAGGCCGCAGGTGATGGCCAGGTTGCCGGTGGGCGCCGCCATCCAGGGGAAGAGCCCCAGGAGGTTCATCGCCAGGATGAAGAAGAAGGCGGTGAGCAGGAAGGGCGTGTAGCGGGGCCCCTCCTCCGCGCCGATGTTCTTGATCGCCAGCTCGTCCCGGACGAACACCACCAGCATCTCGAAGATGTTCTGCGAGGCGCCCTTGGGGACCAGCTGGCCCTTGTTCCGGTTGCTGCCGAGCAACAGCGCGATGACCAGGAGCACCGCCGCCAGCCACATCATCAGCACGTGCTTGGTGGGCCGCAGGTCCACGCAGCCGCCCATCAGCGCGCCGAAGCTGTTGGTGGCGTGCGCCTTCGCCGGCTCCGCGCAGGCGCCCGGCTTGGTCTCGATCAGCAGGAAGGAGAAGGTCTTCGCGAGGTCGATCTTCGGGTTGTTGCCCGAGTAGAGCGGACCGGGGACCTCCAGCTCGTACTCATCCGAGTCCGAGACGTGGTGGAAGATGTAGCCCGCCACGTCGTCACCGTGACCGCCGCCGTGCTCCGCGCCGCCGCCGTGCTCCGCCGCCGCGCCGCCGTGCTCCGCCGCGCCGCCGTGCTCCGGCACCGCACCGTGCTCCGCCGCCGCGCCGTGCTCGGCCGCGTCGCCGTGGGGCGCCGCCGCCGGGGCCATGCCTTCGGCCGGGTGCCCTTCCGCCTGCGCGGGCGCCGCGTGCTCGGCCGCCGGCTGCTCCGCCTGCGCGGGCGCCGCGTGCTCGGCCGCCGGCTCCGCCGCCGCGGGCTCCTCGTGCTGGGCGTACGCGGCGAGGCCGAACCCCAGCGTCCCCACCAGCGCCACCGTCGAAAGCCACTTGCGCGTCATCGTCACCCTCTCACCGGTCGCTTCCGCCGCGCTGCTGCTCGGCGAGCACGTAGCTGATCTCGATCCACTGCTGCACGAAGTAGACGCCGAAGAACCCGATCACGAACGGGATGGGTGGAACGCCGCTGCGAATCACCCACAACAACCCCACCGCCACCATCAGCAGCCGCACCCCGAACACCACGCCCATCACCTTGAGCGCCGCCGTCACCGACACCTTCACCGCCCGGCGCTTGAGGAAGAGCGCCACCGCCCCGGACACCACCGCCGCCGCAACCCCCACCATCGCCGCCAGCCGCCCCGCGTTCTCGCCCGGCAGCAGGTACGCCAGCACCAGCCCCGCCACCCCCACCGCCGCCGTCATCCCCAGGTACCCCGAGAGCCCCTTGGCGCCCGGCCCTTCCCCGCTCACTTCTTCCCCAACCGCAACATCTCGCGGATGAAGGCGTAGAAGCCGACGGAGATCCCCACCGTCGAGAGGCCGATCAGGAGCCACGGCGTGGTCCCGAACTGCCTGTCGAGGAAGTACCCGCCGCCCACGCCCACCACCGCCCCGCCCACCAGCTTCCAGACCGCCGAGATGTACGGATCCGCGGCCCGCATCTGCTTCGCCGCGGGCGACAGCTCCGATCCATCGTCCTTGTGCTGCACAAGGACCTCCAAGCCCCGGGAAAACAACGGCTTTCCACGCCTACGCCCTTCGAAAAACGGGCGGGGCTTAGCACCGGCGGTCAGAGGGCGCAATGGCCTTGCGACGGCGGCGAGAAGTTCCCCTCATCGCCGCTTCAGCGCGCCTCACGCCGGGCGGCGGGCGTCCTGGGGCTGGGCCTCGAGCGGCTCGGCGCGCAGCAAGGTCACCCGGACGCAGGCGCCGCCGCCCCGGGGCAGCAGCTGCGCCTCGGCGCCCGCCCGGGTGAGGTAGGCGTGGGCGAGCACCAGCGCCATCTCCGTCTTCATCCGCTTGGATGGGGCGTCCACTTCAATCCGCGGGGAGAACAGCTCGCTGTCCGCGCCGGCGGGCAGCCGGAAGCCGGGGTCGAAGACCTCCAACACCACCCCGTCCCGGCTCGCCGAGAGCGAGAGCTCCACCGGCAGCGGGTGCGGCTGCTTGCGCAGGAAGGCGAGCAGCACCTTGAGCCCTTCACCCAGATCCGGCACCGCGCAGCGGACCCAGAGCGGCTCGCCGTCATGGATGTGGAGCGTGCGCTGCCCGGACGTCGTGCCGGCGGCAGGGAACCACGACGCGAGCGCCCCCCGCAGCTCCAGCGGCACCCGCGCCGTCTCCTGGCGCCCGCCCGCGAGCTGCGCCAGGGCGCCGGAGAGCTCGGCAATCCGCCGCGTGGAGTCGGTCATCTCGCCGGCCATGGCGAGCAGGTCCTCCAGCTCCTCGAGCGTGCGGCCCCGGCCGTCCACCCGGGCGGCGAGCGCGCGCGCCGCCTCGCCCGCGTTCGGGTCCGCGAGCACCTTCTGCGCCGCGGCGGAGAGCTCGCGCTGCGAGCTCAGCAGGTCCTTGGCTTGATCTCCGAGCGTGGCGAGGTTGGCGTGAAGCGCGGCGAGCGGGTTGTTCACCTCGTGCGCCACCCCGGCCGCCAGCCGCCCCAGCACCAGCAGGCGCTGCTCGGTGGCGGCGCGGCGCTCGGTGTCGAAGCGCTCGCGCTCCAGCTGGTGCAGCTGCTCCAGCGCGCCAATGCGCTCGAGATCCGAGCGCCGGTTGCGCTGGTGCAACGCCCGCACCGACTGCAGCCCCCACCAACAGATGATCGCCAGCGCGAGGAACGTCAGCGCGGTGAAGCCCAGCTCCGAGCGCGAGGCGCCATCGTGCAGCTGCAGCACCAGCCGTCCGACGAAGGCGAGCCCCAGCGTGGCGAACACCTCGAAGCGGCTGTCCGGTGAGAGCGCGAAGGCCACCAGCGGGCACAGCGGCAGCGCGGCGAGCAGGTACGACTGCCCGCCCCCGGTGAGCATGGCCAGCGAGGTCATCCCGAAGATGCTGACCACCATGCTCCCGAACGCCGCCTGGGCGCGGGTCACCCGGCCGGCCCCGGTGAGGAACGCCAGGGCGATCACCACCCCCGACCAGGCGGCGCGCACCACCACCGGCCACCAGGAGAACGCGCCGCTGCCCAGGCCATCCAGGGGCAGCCCGGACATGATCAACAGCGCGATGACGAGGTAGCTGCGCCGGGCGGCGAGGCGCACCTGCAGCGCGGCGTCGGTTGGGGGCGTCACGGCACAGTCATGCTAACGGGTCATTTCCAAGGCGGCCAAGGGCTGCGAAGGTGGGTCATTGGGTCCCCAGGGCGTGGTGCCAGGCAACCAGTCGGTGGAGCTGCTCTCCGGCGGCGAGGTCCTCTTCCCGCGCATGCTCGCGGCGATCGCCGCGGCGAAGGAGACCCTCCACCTCGAGGTCTACACGCTGGCGCTGGACGCCGTGGGGCGCCAGTTCGTCAACGCGCTCGCCGCGGCGGCCCGGCGCCACGTCCGGGTCCGGGTGGTGCTGGACGGCTGGGGGTCGGTGGAGAGCGGCGCGGAGATCGCCGCACGCCTGCGCGAGGCGGGCTGCTCGGTCCGCATCTACAACCCGCTCTCTGCGTGGATCCGCGGCAAGCTCTTGCGCAACCACCGCAAGATCCTCGTGGTGGATGAGCAGGTGGCCTACCTGGGCGGGATCAACATCGCCGAGCCGTACGCCACGCAGGGCGGCCGGCAGGGGTGGGCGGACCTCGCCGTGGAGGTGCGCGGCCCTTCGGTGCTCGCGCTGGCGGAGCGGCTGCGGGGGGTCAAGCGCCCCGCCCCGCCGTCCGGGGGGACGGTGCGGATCTACCTCTCCGGCATGGGTGGAGGCCGGCGGCTGCGCAAGCGGTACGTGAAGGCGCTCAAGCGGGCCCGCGCGCGGGCGTACCTGGCGCACGCCTACTTCCTCCCGGACGCCGCCTTCGTCCGCGCCCTCACCCGGGCCGCGCGGCGAGGGGTGGCGGTCACCCTCCTGCTCGCCGGCCGCAGCGACGTGCCGTTCGCCCGCGCCGCCACCATGCGCCTGTACCGGCAGCTGTTGCTCGCGGGGGTGAAGATCTTCGAGTGGGAGCAGTCCGTGCTGCACGCCAAGGCGGCGGCGGTGGACGGCGAGCGGCTGCTCGTGGGCAGCTTCAACCTGGACCCGCTCTCCCTGGTGAACCTGGAGGCGCTGGTGGAGGTCCAGGACGACCCGGCGGTGGTGGTGGGCGAGCGCTGGATGGAGTCCCGCGCCGCGTTCTCGCGCGAGGTGACGCTGGCGCAGTGCGGCCGCTCGCCGCTGCAGCGCTGGCTCACCGACCTGCTCGGCCTCTGGGCGGCCCGGCTCACGCAGTGGTGGGCGCAGCTGGGGGTCCGCCGGCCCGCCCGCGGCGTGGGCCGGGCTGCGTCCCCGCCCCACGTGTAGGACTGCCCGCCCCCCGCGCACCGCCAGTACGCTGCGTGGCCGTGGCGGAGACGGCCGAGGCCTTTCCTCGCATCCTCACGGTGACGGACTCCTTCGCGGACCAGCGCGCGCTCTCCGAGGCGCTGAGCCCGGCATTCAAGGTGATCGCCGCCACCAGCGGCGCGAGCGCGCTCACGCTGCTCTCGCGCGAGCAGGTGGACGTGGTGCTCGCGGAGCTCTCCCTGCCTCGGGAGAACGGCGCGGACTTCCTCAACGAAGTGGCCAAGCAGCGGGACGTGGGGCGCGTGCTGCTGGCGACCTACGCGGCGTACGCGGAGGGCGCGCGGCTCAGCCGGGACGCCTACTTCCTGGCGATCAAGCCGATCCAGGCGGCGAGCCTGCTGCGCGCGGTGAACCAGGCGCTCCACAACGCGCGCACCCTGCGCGCCTCGAAGTCCGCCGGCAGGAAGGTGGGGCCGTGACCCGCCAGTCGCTCCTGCTCGGCGGCGCGGTGGGGCTCTGGCTCGCCGGGGTGGGCGGCGGCATGGCGCTCCTGGCCCGCTACAAGGCCACGCCGGGCGAGGCGGGCGGCGCGCCGGGCGCGGCCCTCTGGCCTTCGCAGCTGCCGCGGGTGGAGGGGCGCGCCGCGCTGCTGCTCTTCGCGCACCCCAGGTGCACCTGCACCCGCGCCACGCTCGAGGAGCTGCGGCGCCTCATGGAGCGGTTGGCCGGGCGCGCGCAGGCCTTCGTCTACTTCACCGTGCCCGCCGGGCTGGACGCGGCGTGGGCGCAGGGCGAGCTCTGGGAGCAGGCGGCGCGGATAGAGGGCGTCACCCCGCGGGTGGATCCGCAGGGCGCGCTGGCGCGCGAGCTGGGCGCGCAGACCTCCGGCCACGTGCTCGTCTACGACGAAAAGGGCCAGCTCCGCTTCGGCGGCGGCATCACCTCTGCGCGAGGCCACGTGGGGATGAGCCTGGGCGGGCAGCGGATACTGGCGCTGCTCTCCGGCGAGCGCCCGGACCGCCCGGACGCGCCCACCTTCGGCTGCGCCCTCACCTCCCCCGAGGAGAAGCACCCATGAACGCGATGATCCCCGAGGACTCGCTGCTGGCCAGCGCGCGGGAGCGCGCCGCCCAGGTGCGGCAGGAGCAGCAGGCGGAGAACTGGAAGAGCGCCTCGCGGATGTTCGCCTGGCTCTTCGCCGGCCAGTGGCTCTTCGCGATCGCCCTGGCGCTGCTCTGGTCGCCGCGCGCGTGGGCCGGGCGGGTGGAGAGCACCCACGTCCACGTCTACACCGCGGTGCTCCTGGGCGGGCTGCTCTCCGCCCTGCCGATCGCGCTGGCGATCTACCGGCCCACCGCCACGCTCACCCGCCACGTGATCGCGGTGGGGCAGATGCTCTGGTCCGCCCTGCTCATCCACCTCACGGGCGGCCGGATCGAGACCCACTTCCACGTCTTCGGCTCGCTGGCCTTCATCGCCTTCTACCGGGACTGGAAGCTCATCCCCACCGCCACGGGGGTGGTGGTGGCCGACCACCTGCTGCGCGGGCTGCTCTGGCCGGAGAGCGTCTACGGCGGCGTCAACCCGGAGTGGTGGCGCTTCCTGGAGCACGCCTTCTGGGTGCTCTTCGAGGACACGTTCCTCGTCCTCGCCTGCCTCCGGGCGGACCGCGAGCTGAGGGCCGCCGCGGAGCGCCAGGCCGAGGTGGAGCTGCTCTCCCAGATGGAGCGGGAGCACGCCATGGAGCTCCAGCTGGCGCTGGAGCAGCTCAAGGCGCGCGCCGGCTAGTCGCTCAAGGCACCGTGAGGCTCTGCACGGCGCGGCTGCGGTTGCCCGCAGCGTCCTGCACGTTGAGCCCGAAGGTGAGCTGGGTCCCGGACATCAGCGTGGCCGTGGGCGCCAGCCCATCCGCGTTGTACACGATGGACGTGGCGGTGGAGGGCAGCCAGGTGGAGACCCAGCCTGGGAAGCCAGAGCCGGTTTCCTGCGTGTCCACGAAGAGCCGCGCGTCCGTAGGCAGCGCGGCGGCGAAGCTCCAGCTGAAGGTGGGGGTGGCCGCCGCGGTCCCAGCGAAGCTGGCGGGGAACGGCAGCACCCGGGAGACCACCGCGTTGAGGTTGGCGGTGGTGCCATCCGCGTAGGTGACGGCGAAGGCGTAGGTGTCCCCCGCCACCGGGGCGGAGCCGCGCGGCAGGGTGAGCTCCGCCCCGGAGCGGGTGGCGTCGTAGGCGAGGTCCATCACCCCGGCCACGCCCGGCCCGGAGAGCAGCGCCACGGACGAGGGCAGCTTGGCACCGGTGCCCAGCCGGAGGTTCACGCGGTAGCTGTCCGCGCCAGCCACGCGCGTGGCCTCGGTGGGGGCGAGCGCGAGCCCGTCCGCCGCGCTGAAGGTGACCGGCGGGCCGGCGACGGTGGCCGTGCCGGTGACGGAGGTCCCCAGGCTGAGCGGGCCGGTCTGGGAGAAGACGTTGGTGGGGTCGGTGGGCTCGAACTCGCCGGGGCGGCCGCGGTCGAAGAAGACGTAGGCGGAGTAGTGGCCGGGGGAGAGCCCGGCCACGGTCACCGTCTGCGGGCTCACCGGGTTGGCCACCCGGACCACCTTGTAGTCGTTGAAGGAGGTGGGCGAGCTGGGGATGGCGAGCGCGTAGATCGGCGCCGGGGCGAGCCCGGTGAAGGTCACCTGGGTGGAGAGCGCGCCGCCGCCGGCCGGGGCGGTGGGGGTGATGGGCATGGACGGCTGCGAGGGGGCGCCCTCCTGGCCCCCCTCCACCGCCGCCACCGCGAAGCGCACCGCCACGCCGTTGGTGAGGCCCGAGATGAAGGTCAGCGGCGTGGGCGAGGCGCGCACGGTGAGCGAGCCGAGCTTGCTGGAGGGCCCCGGCGGCGTGGCCGGGTCGTCGTTCCAGTAGATCCGGTACTCGCTCGTCTCGTCTTCAGAGCCGTTCCAGAGCAGCGCCACCACCCCATCGCCCGCGAAGCCGAACGGTTCCTGCGGCGCGGCCAGGGACGGCGCGGGCGGATCGGTCAAGGTGACGGAGAGGCCGGTCACCGCGGCGCCGGTGAAGTTGAACGCCACCGAGCCGGCGGGGTCCACGCCGTTGGCGAAGTGGCCGCTGCCCACCACATCCCGGAAGGCGCTGAGGGTGTACCCGCCGGGCTGGCGGAGGCCGCGGATGGTGAAGGCGCCCGGGCCGGCGAGGCTGGTGCCCAGCTGCACGTCGCCGTTGGTGTCGGAGAGCGCCAGGTAGATCCGCCCGGTCTTGGTGCCGGCGTAGGCCACGGTGCCGGAGACGGAGACCGGCGCGCCGAGCACGGTGGCGGTGGCGCTCGCCTTCACCGAGGGATCCGCCACACTGGTGGCGGTGACGGTGTACGCGCCGGTGGCGGCGGGCGCGGTGAAGAGGCCGCCGGACGTGACGGTGCCGCCCGAGGCCGTCCAGGTCACCGCGGTGTTGGGGGCGCCGGTGACGGTGGCGGTGAACTGCTGCGTCTGGGACGGGCTGAGCTGGACGGTGGCGGGGCTCACCACCACCTTCACCGGGGAGACCACGGTGACGTAGGCGTAGCCCTTCACGGCGGGCGCGCCCACGCTGGTGGCCATGACGGTGTACGAGCCCTTCACGGTGGGCGCGGTGTAGAGCCCGGTGGCGGAGATGGTGCCGTTGGCGGCGCCGCCCTGGACGGACCAGGTGACCGCGGGGTTGCCCACGCCCACCACGGTGGCGGTGAACTGCTGCGTGGCGCCCTGGGCGAGGCTGACGTTGAAGGGGTTCACCTCCACGAACATCTGCGGGGTGACGGTGATGGTGGCGGTGTCGCTCTGGGCCGGGTCCTCCACGCTGCGCGCGGTGACGTGGAAGACGCCCACGCCGCTGGGCGCGCGGTAGAGGCCGGTGTTGTCCACCTGCCCGCCGGTGGCGCCCTCGTCCACCGTCCAGGTCAGCGCCGGGTTGGTGGCCCCCAGCACGGTGGCGGAGAACTTGAAGAGGTCCAACACCTCCACGCTCGCGGTGGAGGGGTTGATGGTCACGGTGATCTTCTTCTCCACGGTGACGGTGGTGGTGGCGACGGCGGTGGCGTCCGCCGCGCTCACCGCCTTCACGGTGTAGCTGCCCGGCGTGGCGGGGGCGGTGTAGAGCCCAGCGGCGGAGAGGGTGCCGCCGCCCGCCTCCACCACGCTCCAGGTCACCGCGGTGTTGGAGCTGCCGGTGACGGTGGCGGTGAAGGCGCGCGTGGCGAGCGTGCCCACGGTGGGGTTCTTCGGGGAGATGTCCACCACCACCCCCGGCACCACGGTGACGGTGGCCTTGGCGAGCTTGGTGTTGTCCGCGGCGCTGCGGGCCACCACGTGGAAGGTGCCGGGCGTGGCGGGCGCGGTGTAGACGCCGCCCTGGGTGACGGCACCGCCGCTGGCGCCCTCCTCCACGCTCCACTCGGCGGACTGGTTGCCGGTGCCGGAGATGACCGCGGTGAAGGTGAAGCTCTCGTTGACCTTCACGGTGGCGGTGGCCGGCTGCACCTGGACGCCCACCAGCGGGGTGACGGTCACGGTGGCGGTGGCCTTGGCGGTCTGGTCCGCCACGCTGGTGGCCACGACGTGGAAGGTGCCCGGGGCGCTGGGCGCGGTGTAGACGCCCGAGGCGCTCACCGTCCCGCCCGCGGCGCCCTCCTGCACGGTCCAGGTGACGTTGGCGTTGGCCTCGGCGGTGCCGGTGACGGTGGCGGTGAAGGTCTTCGTCTCGCCCGCGGCCACGGTGGCGGTGGACGGGGAGAGGGTCACCCTCACGCCAGCCTCGGCGCTGACGGTGAGGGTGACGGTGGCGCTCTTGCTGGCGTCGGCTTCGGCCGTGGCGATGACGTGGAAGGTGCCCGGCGTGGCGGGCGCGGTGTAGAGCCCCGCGGCGCTCACCTCGCCGCCGCTGGCGCCCTCCTGCACGGTCCACTTCACCGCGGTGTTGCTGCTGCCCTCCACCTTGGCGGTGAGCTGGAGCGTCTTGCCCGGGGCGAGCGTGGCGCTCGCGGGCTCGACGCTGACGGAGACGGCGGGGCCGCAGGCCGCGAGCAGGAGCGCGGCCAGGGAGAGGGAGGCGAGGGTTCGGAGCATGGTGCCGCGCCCCGAGCACCACGCGTGCCAGGAGATTCCGCTGGTTTTACGCGGAGCGGACCCGCAGATAGGTGCGGGGTTCGGTGGCGGGCGCGACAGGGAGGTCAGACCCGTGGGCCCTGGCGTGGAACGGGATCCGTTCCCCGTTCCCCGTTCCCCGTTCCCCGTTCCCCGTTCCCCGTTCCCCGTTCCCCGTTCCCCGTTCCCCGTTCCCGTTCCCCGTTCCCCGTTCCCCGTTCCCCGTTCCCCGTTCCCCGTTCCCCGTTCCCGTTCCCCGTTCCCCGTTCCCTGTTCCCCGTTCCCCGTTCCCCGTTCCCGTTCCCCGTTCCCCGTTCCCCGTTCCCCGTTCCCGTACCCGTACCTGTAAACGAACCCGCACCCGAACCCGCACCCGGTTTTTGCCACGAACAAGCTCCGCGACGGCTCGTGCTTGGCCTCGGTCGGGTTCGGGTTCGGGTGCGGGTTCGTTTACGGGTACGGGTACGGGTACGGCTCACGGGTGACGGGGCCACGGGTGACGGGGCCACCGGTGACGGGCCACCGGTGACGGGCCACCGGTGACGGGGCCACGAGTGACGGGCCACCGGTGACGGGCCACCGGTGACGGGGCCACGGGTGACGGGCCACCGGTGACGGGCCACCGGTGACGGGCCACCGGTGACGGGCCACCGGTGACGGGGCCACCGGTGACGGCCACGGCGCGGGCTACGCCCCCTCCCGCTCCAGGATCCGCTGCACCTCTCCAATCACCCCGGAGTAGCGCACCACGTTCTTGTGCGCGTTCGGCGTGAAGTCCGCGCCGCGCAGCAGGCGCGTGTCCGCTCCGGGCGCGAAGAGATCCGCCGCCGGCGTGTAGCCGTCTCCATCGCAGAACCCCAGGGCGTTCACCGCCCCGCGCGAAGGGTCCTTCCTCGCCGCCCGCCCGACGTACGTGGGCGCCCCGGTGACGCCGATGAACGTGAAGCTCCCGGTCCGCCCCTGCTGCTCGTGCCAGGTGCGCCGGCTTGCCTCGTCGTAGTGCGCTCGGTTCTTCTCGGAGAAGCGCTTCACCACGTCCGCCAGGTGCAGGCCGTGCTGCCCCTGGCCGATGGCGATCACGTCGAACCGGTGCTCGGGGAAGCGCCGCGCCAGCGTCTGCAGGAACAGCCTCGTGTCGTGCGCGCCCGCCGAGTGGGTGATGAAGGTCAGCCGCTTCGTGCCGGTGAGCGCGGTGATCCGCTCCACCGCGTCCGCCACCTGATCCACCTTCAGCGTGGAGCCCACCTTGGGCTCGACGTAGTCGAGCGCGAAGAGCTTGGTCGCCGCCACCTTCCCCTCGCCGTGCAGCGCCAGGGGCTCGCTGGCCCGCGAGGTCAGCCGGCCCACCGGGCCGTTGGCGGGCTGGGAGGCGAAGTGCTCCGCCATCTCGGTGAAGCTCTTCGCCCGCGAGCCGAGCGCAGGGACGAACAAGACCGGGTGGCTCAGCGCCGGCGCGGCCTCCAACGGCGCGTACGCGGTCAGCTCCGGGCGCTCGCAACCCCCCAGAATTCCGTGCTTCTGGCGGAGGTGACGGAGGGTGACGGCGAGCTTCTCGAACACGATGAGGGGTTGTCGCCTCTCCGAGGCACCGCGTTTCCCGCCCGTTTGTAGCGGCGCTTGTCGAAACGGGCCTACTGGAAGCCGAGCTGATTGAAGGTCAGCGTGAAGCTCGCGGTGGCGGCGTTGGTCGGCTGGATGAGGATGTCCACCCGGTAGACCTTCTTGAGGACCTCGGACACCTTGGTGCCGGCGGGGTAGGCCAGCGCCGTCCAGCCGTAGGTGGCCAGCTGGGTGCCGTCCACCGGGATGAGGAGATCCAGCCGGCCGGTCTCGGTGGGTCCGAGGATGCGCGCGTTCTTCACCAGCCGCAGGTACCCGCTGGGGCCGCAGATCATCACCAGCGGTTGGTTGTGCGCCGACCAGAAGCCCGAGGCGAGCGAGCTGTTGAGCGCGTAGTCCACGCCGATCGAGAGCTTGGTGCCCGCCTTGGTGAGATCCCAGAAGCGGTTCGCGGGCGGGGTGAAGAAGAACGAGTGGGTGGAGCCCCCGGCGCCGGTCCAGCGGATCACCGGCTGGGAGTTCACGGTGGTGCGGGTGACGGTCTCCGGCGAGGTGCCCGTGAGGTTGCGGACGCAATCGCCGGGATCCCCGTTCTTGCTGGCGTTGAGGTCCACCGCGCCGATCAGGTTGCCCGCATCCGGGATGACGGTGGAGGGCCCGCCGCAGTCCGGCTTGTCGTCCGTGCTGCCGTCGCAGTCGTTGTCTTCAGAGTCGCAGTAGTCCGGCGTGGGCATCACCACCTGCGAGCAGGTCATCGCCCCGTTCACGCAGGCCGTCTTCCCCGCCTGGCACAGCCCCTTCGCGGTGGGGTGGGTGCACGGCATGTTGGCGCCGGGCACGTCCTCGTCCACCGGGCCGTCACAGTCGTCGTCGATCTTGTTGCAGATCTCCGTGGCGCCGGGGTGCGCCTCCGGACGGGTGGGCTGGCAGTCGAGCGCGTTGTCCACGTAGCCCACCGGCGCCGCGCAGGCCATCACCACCTGGGCCTTGTCGCCGTACCCGTCGCTGTCCTGGTCCCGGTAGAAGGGCTTCTGCGGGAAGCCCTCGTCGATCTGGAACTGCGGATCGCAGTTGTTGTCCCGCCCGTCGCACTGCTCCACCGCGCCCGGGAAGACCAGCTCGCCGCCGGCGGAGGGGTTGTCGTTGCAGTCGCCCGTGCGCGTGGAGACCTTGTCGTAGCGCGGCGTCCCGCAGTACTTCTTCGGGTTGTTCTCGTTGCCGTACCCGTCCCCGTCCATGTCCTCGTAGTAGGTCTGCGCCACGCCGCCGTCCGCGCAGTGGCCGTCCGGGAAGACGTAGATGGGGCAGAACGGCGTGCCCTCCGGCTGGCAGCAGACGCCGTCGCTGCACACGAAGCCCTCGCCGGTGCAGGCGCCCTCGTCCCCGCAGGCATACGGCCCCGGGAACAGCGGCACCTGGAAGCACGCCGCCGCGAACCCGACCGCGGCCGCGGCCAGCGCCGCGCCAGCGAGCGTGGGGAGGCCAACCTTGCGCTTCAACGCGACTCCTTCGAGCGCACGAGGTCGAACACGAAGACGCCGGCTCCCGCCGTGCTCAACACCGCGCCGCTGCCGAGGAGGATATTCGCATTCCGGGTGAGATTCTCCGCCCGGGCCTTGGCCGCCATGGCCGCGGGTTCCGTGCTGCAAGGGCCCGGCCCGCCGCAGAGCGTCACGTCCCCCGCCACCCGCCTGGCCATCCCCGCGACGATGAAAGACCCGGCGATGGCCAGCGCCCCCACGGAGAAGAGGCCATAGGAGGTGGCGAGCAGCGCATCGCTGCGGCCGCGGGAGGTCTCCACGCCCGTGGGGAGCATGGCGGCCGAGGGCACCGACAACACGTCCCGCTCGCCCTCGCGGACCTGCTTCTTCTGCAGCAGCGCCGCGCCGCCAGGCAGCACCACGTCCACCTCGTGCATCCCGGCGGTGAGGGCCACGAACGGGTCCTGCGGGTTCAAGGCGTAGCGGGCGCCGTCGATCTTCAGCTGGGCCTTGGGCTCGAGCTTGATCGTGAGCCCGCCCCAGCCCTTGCGCGCGTAGCCGGGCAACAGCGCCTCGAGCAGCGCGCGCACCGAGACCTCCGGCTCCTCCGGGCGCCCCTCCGGCAGCTGGCGGTGGACCGCCTTGCGGCCGCGCACGTCCACCAGGAACGCGTCCACGAAGAGCCGCTCTCCGGAGAGCGAGAGCGCCAGGAGCACCACGTGGTCGCTGCCGGTGGAGGCCGCGGTGGTGGAGAGGCAGGCGGCGTCCGCGGCGCAGCCCTTGCGCTGCGCCGGGACCTTGGCCAGCGGCCGCACCGTCAGCCCGGAGAGCTCGCCGAGCAGCTGCTCGGTGGAGCGGACCACCTCGCGCTGCAGCTCCTCCGGCGCGCTGGCGTCCATCACCGCCACGGAGATGGTCTCCGCGTGCGCCGCGCCGCCCAGCGCGGCGAGGATGAGAGCTGACAGCGTCCTCACGATTGGCCTGGGTTCTAGCCCTTCGCGTGACGGCTGTCGCGTTGGCGAAGTGACGGTGGCCCGCCAGGGGCTTGAGGCGTGACGGGGGCGGTGCTACGCGCACCGCCCCATGCGCCGCCTCCTGCTCGCGTCCCTCTCTGCGCTGCTCCTCCTCGCCGGCTGCGGGGGCGCCCCTCCGCCCTCCGCCGCGGTCGAGCCGGCCCCCGAGCCCGCCACCTCCGATGGCCAGGGGCTCGCGCTCGGGCGGATCGGCGTGCTGGACGCGGCGCCGAGCTCGAAGATCCTCGGCTGCAGCGGGATCTGCGTCTACCAGTGGGGCTTCTGGGTGGACCTCACGGTCGCCAACGAGGCCTTCACCAAGGAGGTGGGCGTGGTCTGGACGCGGGACGGCTGGCGCAGCCAGCAGACCGCTCTGGCCAAGTACGAGCGCGCGCTGCCCGGCGGGCGTGAGCAGTGGGGCGTGGACGTGGACCTGGGCCAGGGCATGTCCGGCGCGCCCGAGGTCGAGTACGCGGTCTACGTGAAGATGAACGGCGCCACGACCTGGGACCCGTTCAACAACCACTTCATCCGGGACTCGGTGACCGCCAGCCGCCCGGTGCGGCTCTTGCGCTCGGGGCTCACCTACGAGAGCGCGCGCGGCGTGGTGCTCTCCGGGGACGTCCGGGTGCTGGACGTGGCCTTCGAGAAGCGGGTGCAGGTCCGCTACACCACCAATGGCTGGAAGACCTGGACGGACGCGGACGCCGGCTGGGTGCGCGGCCAGGATTGGCACTTCGAGGTCGGGCTCGGGACGCCCGCCCCGCTGCCGGACGGCGTGGACTTCGCGGTGCGCCTGCGCAGCGGCGGCGTGGATGCCTGGGACAGCAAGGGAGGCGCGAACCACCACCACGACGTGCGGCCGGTCTTCACCCCCAACTTCCAGCCGACCGCGCCGCTCGCCGGGATCATCACCCTGGGCGGCAACTTCAAGACGGACCTGCCGCGCTTCCGCGTGAGCACCCGGCTGGATGGGCAGCCGTTCGGCGTGCAGGACTACCTCACCTTCAGCACGCTGCCGCTGACGGACGGCGCGCACACCGCGCAGTTCCGCTTCGAGGCGCAGGGCGGCTACCGCGAGGTGGCCTCGCTCGCCTTCGGCGTGAAGAACCGGGTGACGCCGCTCTCCGCGTGGACGCTGCCCACCGTGGGCCCGGACACGGACTACCCGTGGGACGGCACGGTGGGCGCGGACGGCAAGGTGTACGTGCTCTGGTCCGACGGCAGCGTGGCGCGCAGCGAGTCCGCCGGCAGCGCGACGCCGCCGTTCGTCTACCCGCGCGTGCCTTCGGCCCACCGGATCGCCGTGGACGCCTCCGGCCGGCTCTACGTCCTCGTCGCCAACAACACCGGCACCCTCACCCGGCTGCTCCCCTCGGGCGCGGCGGACCCCTCCTTCGGCGCGGGCGGCACGGTCACCCTGAACGGCACCTATGCGGGCAGCGCGGTCTGCTTCGCCGGCTACGTGGCGGTGGCCGGGCCGCGGATCATCGTGAGCGACACCTGCAACGAGCGGCTGCTGGTGTTCGACGAGGCGGCCACGCTGCGCCAGACGCTGCAGCTGCCGCCGGACTTCTCCGCGGTCTCGCACCAGGTCTTCTTCGACGGCGCCAAGCTCTGGGTGCCTTCGTGGTCCCGCGTGCTGCGCTACCGCTGGACCGGCAGCGCCTTCACCGCGGACGGCCAGGTGCCGCTGCCGGACGGGGTGATCGTCAGCAGCGCGGACGGCGTGGCGCTGGCCAACGGGCTCCTGTGGATCATCGACGGCAACGCCCGGCTGCTCGCGGTAAACCCGGCCAGCGGCGCGCTGGAGGCCACCTGGCGCTTCGGCGAGCAGAAGCTCTCCCTGCTCGGCGAGGCGTCCCTGCCCCGCGCCATGGCGCTGCTCCCGGACGGCACGCTCGGCGTCACCGCCGCCACCAGCAAGACGTTCGAGCGGTTCTCGACGACGCTGAAGTAGGGCCCCGCGCTCGCCTGCGGCCTGACCTGAAACTTGCCGCCCGGTGAGCTCTTCACCGTTCTCCCCGAGCGTAGCGGAGCCGCCGCCCCCTGACGGGGGGCGGATCAATCAGGAATGAAACTCGCTCGTTCCTGCCTTGGGAGGGGGAGGCGTGGCCCCGGCAGTCATACCCCCGTAGCGCATTGGAGCGTGGTGCCCCAAG
>JBGATB010000049.1:0-72802 GCA_044229415.1 Myxococcaceae bacterium
AGGGCCCGCCGATCGTAGGGACTCTCGCTCGTGGGGCCCTCGACTTCGCTCGGGCTGAGCGGACGGCCTCACGTTTCTTGCCTTGATTGATCCACCCAACGGGCGGCGGCCTCACTACGCTCGGGGAGACCGGTGGAGAGCTCGCCGGGCGGCCTCACGTTCTTGCCTCGATTGATTCGCCCAAGGGGCGGCGGCCTCACCACGCTCGAGGCGACCGGTTGGTCATCCCTCGGCACGGCTACCTCTTGCGCCGCTCCTTCTGCGGCGCCGCGGCCGGCGCGTCCGGGTAGAGCAGGTGATCGATCGCCTTGATCGCCGCCTTCAGCCGCCGCTCGCGCCACTCCTTGGGCGAGCTGTCCGTGAAGCCGTGGATGGGGAGGAAGGCGAAGTTGGAGAGGACGAGCTGGCCCATCTGGACCACCGCCGCCTCCAGGTCCAGCTCCGGCCGCATCCGCCCGTCCTTCTGCGCGTGGCGCAGGGCGTCCTGCACCACCCGGAACCAGGGCTCGGCGCCGGCGCGGATCCGGTCCACCACGCCCGGATCGTCGTCCAGCAAGAAGCGCATGATCACCCGCGCGGCGCCGGGCTCGGCCTCGAAGAGCGCGCCCACCTGGGAGATCGCCTGCGGGATCCGGTCTGAGTCATTGCTGGTGAGGGCGGACATCCACGCCACCAGGTTCTCGTTGGCCAGGCGCATCAGCCGGTCCACCACCGCGTCCCGCAGCGTCTCCCGCGACGGGTAGTGGTAGAGCACCGCCTGCTTGCTCACGCCGACCTCGCCGGCCACGTCCGACAGCGAGGTCCCCGCGAACCCGTCCCTGGCGAAGCGGCGGATCGCCGCGCTCAAGATCTCCTGCTTGATCTCTCCGCCCGGCCCGCGGGCGGCGCGCCGGGGAGCGGCGGCGCTGGCGCGCGGGGCCTTGGTCTTCTTGCCGGTACGGGGCTTTCGCATCCTGGCGCGGCAGCCTAGGCGAAGAACGCCCGGCGTCGAACCTCCTGCGGCACCTGTGTGACGTCGAAGCGCTCCAGCGCGGGTCCCTCGCCCGGACCCCACCCGAGCGCCCGGAACTCCGGCGTGGCGGCGATGGTCCCCATCGCCGCGAGCCGGGCGAACCGCCGGGCCACCTTCACTCCCGTGGGGCCCACCGCCAGCCGGTTGAAGGCGATGTGCCCCAACTCGTCCACCAGCACCTCGCTCAGGCGCCGCTCCAGCGCGTCCCGGAGCGCCGGCTCGTGCCGGAAGATCTCCCCCACGCGGCAGATCAGCCAGTTGAGGATGAACACCCCGCCGATCTCAGCGCCCAGCAGCACCGGGTGGAAGAACCGGCGCGGCGTGTACGCGAGCGTGGCGATGAGCAGCTTGAGCGGCAGGGGCGGGCGCCAGGCCCCGCGAGGCGGCGCCAGCCCGAAGGCGCCGGTGGCGCCCAGGAGGATCCGCGTGTGGTAGCGCTCCTCGCGCCCGAGCGTCCGCTCCACCGTGTCGAACAGCTCGCCGGTCTCCGGCCGGCCGTGGCGGATCCGGCTGATCACCTCCACGCCGTACGCCTCCCCGGCGTTCATCTTCACGAACGCGAGCAGCGCCAGGAGCGCGGGCGGGTGGTTCGCCCCTTCGAAGCGGACGTACAGCCGCTCGAAGAGCTCCGCGTCCAGCGCGGCCGCGTGGCGCGCCGGGTCTGCCGCCTCCGCCGTCAGCCAGGCCTCGCGCCGCGCCGCGGTCCCATCCGCCTGCCAGGCGCCGTTCCGCTCCTCGAGGAAGCCCTGGTAGGCGCGCAGGAGGTCCTCGCGCGGGGTCTCGGGGACGGGGGCGTAGAAGCTGGCGGCGGACATGGAGGCGCTCCGGAGGGTGACGGTGTTTACCGATCGGTAAACAAGTCCATGCCGTAAGTCAAACCAGCCCGGCGGCCGAGTGCGCGCTGGCCGACACCGCCCCCTGGCCGCCAGGCCCCGCGCTGACTAATCCTTGGGGGGAGGGGATGGGCAGGCCAAACGGGGAGGCACGCGCATGCGGTGGCAATCAGGGCGCAGGAGCGACAACGTCGAGGATCGCCGGGGGATGGGGCGGCCGCTGGTGTTCGGGGGTGGGATCATCTCCACCATCGCGCTCGTGGTGATGTGGCTGCTCGGAGGGCCCTCGGACCTCGGCGGAGGCCAGGCGCCGGACCCGGGCACGGGCGGCGGCGGCCCGGCGGGCTACGGCGCGCAGGCAAATGACCAGGCCAAGGACTTCATCTCGGTGGTGCTGGCGGACACCGAGGACACCTGGCCCCAGGTCCTGCGGGTGGAAGGGGTCCGCTACCAGCCGCCGCAGCTGGTCCTCTTCACGGACGCGGTGGACTCGGCGTGCGGGATGGCGCAGAGCGCGGTCGGGCCGTTCTACTGCCCGCGGGACGCCAAGGTGTACCTGGATCTGGGCTTCTTCCACGATCTGGAGCGGCTGGGCGCGCCGGGAGACTTCGCCCAGGCGTACGTGCTCGCCCACGAGGTGGGCCACCACGTGCAGAACCTGCTCGGTGTCTCCGAGCGCGCGCAGGCGCTGGAGCGCCGCGGCAGCCGCGCGGAGGCCAACGCGGTGTCCGTGCGCGTGGAGCTGCAGGCGGACTGCTACGCGGGCGTCTGGGCGCACCACGCCCAGCAGCGGAAGATCCTCGAGCCCGGTGACGTGGAGGAGGGGCTGCAGGCGGCCGCCTCCATCGGCGATGACCGGCTGCAGCGCCGCTCGCGCGGCTACGTGGCCCCGGAGTCCTTCACCCACGGCAGCTCGGCCCAGCGGCTGAGCTGGTTCAAGCGCGGGCTGGAGGCCGGCACCACGGACGCCTGCGACACCTTCGGCGAGCGGCCGTAGCTGCCGACCTCAGTGCCGCCTCTCGACTACGGGCCTGACGGCCCTACGCTCGAGGAGAACGGTGGGTGCCTACGGGGCAGAAGCTAGGGACAGTTGTTCGCGGACTTCGCGGCCACGCCCTTGGCGAGCGTGGGCGCGTCCGCGAACCTCGAGGGGACCGAGTCGCAGAACCAGATCCCGCAGTCGGTCTGGACCTGGAAGTGGAGGTGGGGGCCGGAGGTGTAGCCGCTGTTTCCGGACATGCCGAGCTTGTCCCCCTGCTTCACCGCGTCCCCGACCTTCACGGCCGCGCTGCGCAGGTGGAGGTAGAGCGCCACGGTGCCGTCCGCGTGGCGCACGCCCACGAAGTTGCCCTTGTTGTGGCACTCCTCGAGCACGCCCGGCGGGTCGTAGCAGACGGAGCCGGGCGGTGAGCGGATCTCCAGGTACTTCACGGTGCCCGCGCGCGCCGCGTGCACGGGCGTGTCCTTGGGCATGCCGAAGTCCCAGGCGTACTTCTGCGAGCCCTGGTGGCTGGAGCCGAAGTTCTCCTGCGTGCAGGTGAAGGTGGAGTTGCACGCGTACGGGAGCTTGTAGGGCGACTGGATGTTGCAGCCATCCGGGACGCCGGCGGGGGCCTCGAAGCAGCCGTTGGCGCAGCTCTGCTTCACGATCCACGTGTTCCCGTTGCAGGCGAGGATGTCGTCGTTGTGCTCGGGGACGAGCGGGACCCGGCAGGGCGGGTTCTTGGTGAGCCCCTCCTTGGCGGCGCCGCTGCCGCACCAGGCGGTCTGCACGAAGCAGGCGCACACCGGCAGGGAGCAGGCGTCCCCTTCGCCGGGCGAGGTCGCCTCGCAGCCGTTCGCGCAGGTGGCGGTCACCTTCCACCGCCCGGCGGTGCAGGTGAGGATGTCCTTCTCGTGCCCGGCGAGCGCGTTGACCCGGCAGCCGCGCTTGGCCTTCTCCACCGCCACGCCCGCGCCGCAGTACGGCCCTTCGCCCTCGTAGCAGGGGCAGATCGGCAGTGGCGCGCCGCCGTCCGGGAGCACGCCGCCATCCGCCTCGGGATCCGGCTCTTCCTCGCCCGCGTCCTGCGCCACGCCCCCGGCGTCCTCCTCGCGCGTGCCCGCGTCGCGCATGCCCGCGTCGCGCCCGTTCGCGCCGGCGTCCTCGCCCGGGCCGGACACGCTGCCGGAGTCCGCCGCGTCGTCCGGCGGCGTGAGACCCAGACAGCCGCAGGCGAGCGCGGCGCAACAGGCGAGAGCGAGCAGGGGGCGGGGGATCATGGGCGCGCACTAAGTCACGGCGCGCCCGGTCGGACGAGCGGGCGCTCTTACCTGCGGCACCGGAGTGTGACGTCAAACCGTCAGTCCGGATCCGCGCCGCGGCGAGCGATGGGGCTGACACGCACCGCGCGCGCAGGCAAACTGTCGGCAGTGACGGTCCAAGCCATCGAGATCTCGGCCGGAGGTGGCCGATGATGGACGCGACGCGGCGGGCGCACGCTGCCCGGACGCGGCTGTCGCCCGCCGGTGGCGAGCCTGGCGGGCGCGCCCGGGGTGGCCTCTTCGTCCTCTCCCGCGGCGCGGAAGGGCCGCAGGTGCTCGCGCTGCGCTCGCTGCTGGTGCGGGCGGGCTACCCGCTGGACAAGAGCGTGGCGCTCTTCGATCTCAAGACGGCGCAGGCGCTCGCCAGCTTCCAGCGGGACGCGCGGCTGGACGGGACGGGGCGCCTGGATCGCCTCACCCAGCTCGCGCTGCGCGCCGCGGTGGCCGCCGCCCAAGACGATCGCGAGGTGGAGCGGGCCAGCGCCCTCTTGCGCCGCCACGCCGCGCTGCTCGCCGCCCGGCTGGACGTCAGCGTGGCGCGGTGGGGCGCGCACCTGGTGGAGCTCTCCGAGCAGCGGGTCCGCGCCGAGGCGGACGCCCGGGCCAAGGCCGCGGCCGCGCTGCGCTCGCGCGCCGAGGCCGAGACCAAGTCCAAGGAGGCCGCGGCCGCCCGCGTCCGCCGCGCCGCCCGGGCGAAGGCGGCGGCGCGCGCGCGGATCCTCGCCGCTGCCAAGGCCTACGCCGCCCGCCGCGCCGGAGGGCTGGCGAAGGCGCTCAAGAGCGCCTGCACCTCCGCGCGCCGGAAGCTTTCGCGCCACCGCGGGCGCGCCCGGGCGAGCTCACGGGCGCGCCACTGAGGATGGCCCTTGGGCCGCCAGCGAAACTCCCCGTTCACCCCGAGCGAAGTCGAGGGGCGGTGGAGACGCTGGTTGCCCCTCGACTTCGCTCGGGGTGAGCGGGGCCCCACCTCAGTGGGGGTTCTTCGGCGTCTGCTGCGGCTGCTGGGAATCCATGGAGTGGCCTGAGCCGCCGACGCCGGCGCTCTCCGGCTTGAGCGTGCCGAGGATCTTGTACGCCATCTCCCGGTGCATCATCAGCTTGGGCAGCACCGGCTGGAGCAGGCTGGAGGTCTTGCTGAACTGGCTGATCCCCGCCTGGATCTTGGAGATGGCCATGTCGTGGCCGGCCACCATGTTCGCCATGAACATCGTGTCGAACGGCTTGCCCTGGAGGGACTTGAGCGCCGCCGCGTCCGCCTTGTGAGACTCCATCAGCTTGCGCTCCACGTCGCTGCTCGCCTTGGGCTCGGAGAGGTTCAGCTTGTTCTGCCGGGCGTAGGACATCAGCTGCGCGTCCGCCTCCTGGTGTTCGGTCACCAGCTTGGCGCCGTAGTCCTTCACCTCCTGGGAGCTGGCGTTCTGCTGGGCGAGCTGGCCGAGCTCGATCTCCATCTGGTTGGTGTGGTGGACGCGCTCGAGGAAGGCCTTCTCATCCTTGGGGGGATCGATGTTCCCCAGCGGGCCAGTGGGGGGCGCGGCGAAAGCGGACGTCGCCAGACAGGTACCGAGCAGCAGGGAGGTGCGAAGGGGGTGCATGTGACGCTCCTGGTTTGAGGTGCGCGCCAACCTGCTCACGCACGTCCGGGGCGTCATCGGTCTGCGGTCCAGCGCAACCATCTGCCAGGATGCAGTGCAGGCATGAAACGTCCTCCAGTGAAGCTCTCCGCCGCGCAGGCGAGGCGAATTGCCCTCGGCGCGCAGGGGTTGACGCGCCCCCGGGCGGAGCGCGGCGCGAGCCCCAGCGCCCTCCGCCAGGTCTTCGACCGCGTGGGGCTGGTGCAGCTGGACTCGGTCAATGTCCTGGTCCGCTCGCACTTCCTCCCGTTCTTCTCCCGGCTCGGCCCGTACGACCGCGGGCTGCTCGAGCGCGCCGCGTACACCGCGCCGCGCGCCCTCTTCGAGTACTGGGGGCACGAGGCTTCGCTCCTGCCGGTGCGGCTGCAGCCGCTGCTGCGCTGGCGGATGGCCCGCGCCGCCGAAGACGCGTGGGGCAGGATGCGCCGCATCCAGAAGGAGAAGCCGCGCTTCGTGGCGGAGGTGCTGGCGGAGCTGCGCGCGAAGGGGCCGCTGGCGGCCAGCGAGCTCTCCCACGAGCGCCCCAAGCGCGCCGGCTCCTGGTGGGAGTGGCACGACGGCAAGACCGCGCTGGAGTGGCTCTTCTGGAGCGGGCAGGTGACCTGCGCCGAGCGCGTGGGCTTCGAGCGGCGGTATGACCTGCCCGAGCGCGTGCTGCCTCCTGAGATCGTCCGCGCGAAGACGCCCTCTCCCGAGGACGCCCAGGCGGAGCTGCTGCGGATCTCCGCGCGCGCGCTCGGGGTGGCGGCGGCCAAGGATCTCCGGGACTACTTCCGGCTCCCCGCGCTCGATGGCCGGATCGCCCTGGAGCGGCTGGTGGAGGAGGGAGAGCTGCTGCCGGCCCAGGTAGAGGGCTGGAAGCACCCGGCCTGGCTCCACAAGGACGCCCAGGAGCCCGGCGAGGCGCAGGCGCACGCGCTGCTCTCCCCGTTCGACTCGCTGGTCTGGGAGCGCGCCCGCACCGAGCGGATGTTCGATTTCCGGCTCCGTCTGGAGCTCTACACTCCCGCGCCCAAGCGGGTGCACGGGTACTACGTGTTGCCCTTCTTGATGGGGGACGCGCTGGTGGCGCGCGTGGATCTGAAGGCGGACCGGAAGGCGCAGCGGCTGCTGGTGCAGGCGGCGCACGCGGAGCCGGGGCAGGCCACGCCGAAGGTGGCGGCGGCGCTGGCCGGGGAGCTCCGGCTGCTCGCGGGCTGGCTCTCGCTGCCGCGGGTGGTGGTGGGGCGCCGCGGAGATCTCTCCTCCGCGCTGCGCCGCGCTGCAGCGGGCAGGTAGGGTTGCCCGTGACCGGGGGGGTGCCTAGCTTCCGGCAGCTTTCAACTCGGTAGGGGACGGTGGAGGAGGGGATGGGACCGATGAGACGGGGCTTGGCCCTCGTGGGCCTGTTGTTCACGGGTTTCCTGTCGTTGACTGGCTGCGCGGATCGCGATCGCAAGTTCATCGCGGATGGGCTCCTGGAAGTGAGCCCCCGAGAGGTGACCTTCGGCCAGGTGGCGATCCACAACTGGGACGAGCAGACGCTCACCCTGGTCAACCAGGGGCGTGGCCCGCTCACCCTCCAGGAGATCTGGACCGAAGGTCCGGAGGGGACGTTCAAGGCCACCTTCGCCGAGCCCGGCGAGCACCGCCTGCAGACCGGCGAGAGCGTCCAGGTGAAGGTGCGCTTCACTCCGAAGGCGGATGGCCCGCTCGTGGGCTCGCTGGTGGTGCTCACCGACGACCGCGCCACCTCCCAGTCTCGGGTGGATCTGCGCGGCGGCGGGATTGACGCGAAGGCCAGGATCACCGCCTCCGACTTCGACTTCGGCCGGATCGAGGCCGAGTCCACCAAGTCCATCCGCTTCACCGCGGAGAACCCCAGCGTGATCCCGGTGGAGGTGGCGCCGCGCGTGCTGGGCGTGGACGCGGACGAGTTCTACGTGCAGACGGTGACGCTCGCTCCAGGCGAGAAGCGCGAGCTGGCGCTCACCTTCAACCCGATGCGGGTGAGCAAGAAGGTGGCGGCCTTCGCCATCTCTCCCTGCCGCGGCTGCGGGGATGAGGTGTTCAACGTGCGCGCCGAGGCGCTCGACCGCGCGATCGTGGCGGATCCCGCCGAGGTGGACCTGGGGCAGATCCCCATCGACCGCACGGCGGAGGGCAAGGTGCGGCTCAAGAACCTCTCCACCGAGCCCATGGAGCTCACGGCGATGACGCTGGAGCAGAGCACCGATCCGTCCTTCACCGCGGCCAACGCCACGTTCCCCACCACGCTGGCCGGCGGCGAGGCGCGCGAGTGGACCGTGCGCTACAGCCCCGGGCACATGGGGCTCGCCGAGGGCCAGACGGTCTTCAAGGTGAGCAGCAAGCGCAACCCCACCACCCCGGTGGCGCTGCGCGCGTTCGGCGGCTCGCCGGAGCTGTGCATCACGCCGCTCAACTACGACTTCGGCAAGGTGCCGGTGGGGGCCAAGGTCTCCGTGCTGCTCGACATCCGCAACTGCGGCAGCTCCAACGGGGACCCGCTGCAGATCACCGAGCTGACGGTGGGCGGCGCCGGACCGCAGCTGCCCGGCGAAGACCAATTCCACCTCGCGCCCGTCACCGTCCCGGTGACGCTGGCCGCGGGTGAGAAGATGACCGTGAAGGCCTACTTCGAGCCGATCCGGGCCGGCGGCGCCGCGGCGGCGCTCAACATCCGCTCCAGCGCGTACGCGGCCGCGCGCATGAAGGTGGGCCTGGCGGGGACGGCGGAGACCCACGCCCCGTGCTCGGTGGCGGTGACGCCCGGCGCGCTGGACTTCGGCAACGTGCTCCCCGGCCGCGGCGCGGTGCTGGGGATCAAGGTGGAGAACCGCGGCATGGACCTGTGCGCGGTGAAGAACATCCAGCTCTCCGAGAGCGCGGGCGGCCTCTTCCGCCTCCCGGGCGGCGCGCTGGATGGCTTCATCCTCCAGCCGGGCAGCTTCTTCAGCTTCATGGTGGCCTTCAACCCGCCGCTCGCCGGCGGAGACGCGGTGGGCTCGGTGAGCGTGGAGCCGGCGGATCCGGCCAACCCGGTGGTGCTGATCCCGCTGACCGCGCACTCGGCGAAGAGCTGCCTGGCGGCGGCGCCGCCGTACCTGGACTTCGGCGTCACCCGCCCGGACTGCCCGGCGCAGCCGCTCAAGACGAGCCTGATGAACGTCTGCAGCGCGCCCACCACCCTGGACGCGGTCACCATCGGCCCGGGCACCACGGACGGCGAGTTCACCGTCCTCTCCATGCCGGGCGCCATGCCGCACCTGCTCAACCCCGGCCAGAACGTGAGCGTGGAGGTGGCCTACTCCGGGGCGGTGCGCGGGATGAACCTCTCTCCGCTCTACTTCCGCGTCTCCGGGGAGCCGCAGCCGCTGCTCGTCCCGCTGGTGGGTGAGTCCAGCTCCAAGGCGGAGCAGACCGACAAGTTCGTCCAGCAGGACGGCGCCAAGGTGGACGTCCTGTTCGTGGTGGACAACACCGCCTCCATGGTCGAGGAGCACCCGCGCCTGGTCGCCGCGGTGCCCGCGTTCGTCAACGAGGCGCTCGCCCGCAACGTGGACCTGCACGTGGCGGTGACCACCACGGGCATCGAAGCGGCCTCCGCCGCGTGCCCTGGCGGCGCCGAAGGGGGCGAGGCCGGGCGCCTCTTCCCGGTGGACGGCAGCAAGCCGCGCCTGCTCACGCAGGCCACGCCGAACCTCGCTGCCGCCCTGCAGGAGAACGTGAAGGTCGGCCAGTGCGCCTTCGTGGAGAAGGGCTTCGAGGCGGTGCGCCGCGCGCTCTCCTCGCCGCTGGTGGACAACGCGGACGACCCGCGTACGCCCGTGGCCAAGGACGGCAACCTCGGCTTCCTCCGGGACGAGGCGGCGCTCGCGGTGGTCTTCATCGGCGACGAGGACGACCACTCGCCGGATGACGTGGACACCTACGTGAAGTTCCTCCAGACGAAGAAGGGCGCGGGGCAGCCGGGGCGCGCCACCGTGTACGCGATCGCCCCCACCGCCGCCGCCTGCGCCACCGCCGGCGGCACCGGCACCCGCTACGGCCAGGCCGCGGCGAAGACCGGCGGGGACGTGCTCTCCATCTGCGCGCCGGACTACGCGCCGCTGCTGCAGAGCCTGGCGGCCAAGGCGTTCAGCCCGCAGGACCGCTTCCCGCTCTCGTCCCAGCCGGACAGCTCGTCCATCGCGGTGACGGTGGCGGGGGTGCCGCAGACCGGTGGCTGGTCCTACGACTCGGCCTCCAACGCGGTCGTCTTCAGCCCGCGCCCCGCGGCCGGGGCGAAGGTGGAGATCACCTACCGGCGGATCTGCCCGCACTAGCGGGGACGACGCATCGCGAGGTTGCCAAACACGCTCCGGAGGCCGGAAAATCGGCTCCGGAGCGTTTCTGTCAGACGCGGGTGCTACAGGATGCACCCGGCTTGTGGCACGACCAGAAAGTTGGCGGCGAGATGTCGGCGAGTATTTTGAGCGGGCCCCGTAAGCGCAAAGGAGCGCCCCGCTTGAGTCAGTCCCAGCAGCGCCGGCCCGAGCAGCTCGAGCTTCTGTTCGACGCACCCAAGCCCGTCGTCGTCGCCGCTGCGCCTGCCGCGCCAGCCAAGCGCCCCGAGCCCGCCCCCGCGCCTGCCGCGCCCGCTTCACCGGTCGCCCGCGGTGGCCTGCGGGTCATTCAAGGTGGCGGCCAGAAGACCACCGAGCCGCTCGACAACCGCAACGCGGTGGTGCGCGTGCTGGTGGAGGCGGGCGCGGATCTCCTGCTGCGGCGGATCTCTCCCGCGCGCGCCGAGGCGATCGAGCGCAACGTGAACAAGATCCTCGGCCTCTTTGACCGCGTGGACGCCACGCCCGAGCTCATGCCGGTGCTGCGGCGGGAGCTGGACGAGCTCGAGGCCCTGATGGCCGAGACGCGCGCCCTGCGGACCGCCCGCTAAGAACGGCTGAGCCTTCGCGGACGTGATCGCAAGGGCTTGCGTGGGCCGGGTGACGCGCCCGGCCTCCTTTCTTTCATCTGCGCGTTTGACCCACATGTCCAGGGGTCTTACGATTCACGCCGATTTCCGGGCGGATTTGCGGGGGGATTTCCCGGTGGCCTGACCGGCTCCCCCCCGACGTGTGGGCACGTGTCCTTGGAGCGCTACGGCAGCTACGACCTGGTCAAGCGCCTGGCAACGGGCGGGATGGCCCAGATCTACCTTGCGCGGCAGGGCGGGGAGGGTGCCGAGAAGCTGCTGGTGGTGAAGCGGATCCTCCCGCACCTGGGCGAGAACGTGGACTTCGTCCGGATGTTCTTGGACGAGGCGCGGATCGCCGCGCGGCTCAACCACCCCAACATCGTCCAGATCTTCAACCTCGGCGCGCAGGACGACTCGTACTTCATCGCCATGGAGTACATCCACGGCGAGGACGTGCGCCGCGTCTGGAAGCGCTCCAATCAGCTCGGCCGGGTGATGCCGGTCCCGCTGGTGTGCCGGGTGATCATGGATGCGTGCGCCGGGCTGGACTACGCGCACAAGAAGGCGGACGCCTCGGGCAAGCCGCTCAACATCGTCCACCGGGACATCTCTCCGCAGAACATCCTGGTCACCTTCGAAGGCGGCGTGAAGGTGGTGGACTTCGGGATCGCCAAGGCGGCGGACCAGGCCACGGTGACCCGGTCCGGCGTGCTCAAGGGCAAGTACTCGTACATGTCCCCCGAGCAGGCCGCCGGCAAGCGCCTGGACTGCCGCAGCGACATCTTCGCGCTCGGCGTGGTGCTCTGGGAGCTGCTCACGGGCTCGCGCCTGTTCAAGCGCGCCAACGACATCCAGACGCTCAACGCGGTCTCCGACTGCGAAGTGGATCCGCCCTCCAGCGTGAACCCGGCGCTCTCCCAGGACCTGGACGCGGTGGTGCTCAAGGCGCTGGCGAAGACGCCCGAGGGCCGCTACCAGGAGGCCGCCGAGCTCGGCGCGGCGCTGGAGAAGTGGGTGGGCAAGCACAAGCTGCCCGCCAGCCCCTCGGATCTCGCGGCCTTCATGCAGGAGATCTACGCGGAGCGGCTCGCCGCCGAGCGCAAGGCCGGGCAGGTCCTCGTCGAGGACGCTGACGCGCTCAAGGCCCGGGACGACGATCCCAACGGCAAGATGCCGCGCAGCAAGAGCAAGGCGACCGGCTCGGTGAAGGAGAAGGGCTCGCTCGCCTCGCCCGTGGTGGATCCGGCGCTGCTGGACGCCACCGTCCGCCCCGAGCACCCCGAGGACGCGGCGCGGCCGGCGCGGGCGGAGCCCTCCAGGCAGGGCTCGTCCAGCGCCGCCAGCGCCGGGCGCACGCCGGCCTCGCCCTTCGCGCGCGGGGCCACGCCGGCGGCGGCGGCGGCGCGGGCCACCGCGGTGGCGCTGGATCCGGAGGTGGCGGTCACCGAAGGGCCGGTGGACCCGGACGTCACGGATCGGCCGCATGATCCGCCCGCCTGGTCCGTGGCCGGGGTCACCAACCCGCCCCCGCCCAGCGATCTCTCCGCCCCGTTCTTCAGCAACACCGAGGGCGGCGGCGCCACCGCCCGCAGCATCGGGCCGCAACGGCGGGCGCAGATCGCGCTCTTCGGCCTGGCGGCGGCGGTGGTGATCGGCGTGGCGCTCGGCGGGCTCTACCTCTGGCGCAGGAAGCCTGCGGACGACATGGTGGTGGCCCCGGTCCCGGTGAGGGATCTCCCCGCGCGGGTGAAGATCGTCTCCGAGCCGCCCGGCGCCACCGTGCTGTTCAACGGCGCGCCAGTCCCCGAGCCCACGCCCTGCACGCTGCCGCCCACCGAGGCCGGCACCTACGTGCTGGTGGTGGGCAAGGCGGGGTACCTGGACTACCGGACCACGATCACCATCCCGAAGTTCGGCGAGCCCAACTTCCCGCTGATCCGGCTCCAGTCCGAAGCAGAGGCCGGGCCGCGCAAGGTGTCCCTCACCTTCAAGAGCGACCCCACGGGCTCGACCTTGAGCGTGAACGGCGCGGTGGTGGGGAAGACGCCCCGCACCATCGAAGCGCGCGCGGGCGACGAGCTGGCGATCAAGCTGGATCACCCCGGCTACTACTCGCTGCTGCGCCAGCAGAAGGTGACGGCGGACCCGGACCAGGTGCCGATGCTCAAGCTGGAGCGGATCTCCGGGGACCACCCCGCGGAGCGCCCGCCGGACCGGCGGCCGCCCGAGCGCGTGACGAAGGAGCCGGAGCCCAAGCCGGTGGAGCAGCCCCGGCAGGGCAGGGCGTTCGGCACGGTCCGCTTCGTGGCCACGCCGTGGGCGGAGGTCTCCTGCGGGGAGTACAAGTTCGGCCCCACCCCCTTCCCGGATCAGCACCTGCCGGTCGGGATCTACGACTGCCGCTTCACCAACCCCCAGCACGGCACGCGGACGGAGCGGGTGGAGGTCCGCGCGAACTTCACGAGCCGGGTGACGGTGAAGTTCTAAACGCGCTAAACGACGCCGCGTGACCCTCCCAGCCGGCACCACCATCGGAAAGTACGTGGTGCGCCGCAAGCTCGCCGAGGGCGGGATGGCGGAGATCTACCTCTGCAACGTGCAGGGGCCGGAGGGCTTCGAGAAGGAGGTGGTGATCAAGCGGGTGCGCGCGTTCCTCGCCAGCGATCCCGCCTTCGTCCAGATGTTCATCGCTGAGGCGCGGGTGGCCTCCCGGCTCAACCACCCCAACCTCGTGCAGATCTTCGACTTCGACAAGCACCAGGACACCTTCTACCTGGCCATGGAGTACGTCCACGGCCACTCGCTCTGGGACGTGCGCCGCCGCGCGCGCGAGCGGATGGTGCCCATGCCGCCTACGCTGGTGGCGCAGATCGGCGCCTCCGTGGCGCGCGGGCTCCACTACGCGCACCGGCTCACCGAGCGCGGCGTCCCGCTCGGCCTGGTGCACCGGGACGTCACGCCCCACAACGTGCTGCTCTCCTTCGACGGCGCGGTGAAGCTGACCGACTTCGGCATCGCCAAGGCGGGCAACAAGCTCACCTCGCCCGGGATGCTGAAGGGGAAGTTCGCGTACATGTCCCCGGAGCAGGCCCGCGGCGAGGAGGTGGACTGCCGGACGGACCTCTTCGCCCTGGGGATCGTCCTCTGGGAGATGCTCACCGGCGGCCGCCTGTTCGATGGGGACTCGGACGTGGCGGTGCTGCGCGCGGTGCAGCAGAGCGCGATCGCGCCTCCCGCCCGGCTCAACCCGGACGTCCCCGCGGAGCTGGACGCGGCGGTGATGCGCGCGCTGTCGCGAGACCCGGCCGGCCGCTTCCAGACCGCCCAGGAGCTGGAGCGGGCGCTCAGCCAGGTGGTGATGTCCCAGGCCCGCCGCCCGGAGGAGACGGACGTCAGCCTGTACCTCGCTCAGCTCTACGAGGAGGAGCTCGCGCGCGGGGAGCCGAGCCAGACCGAGCCCAGCCCCTCCTCGGCTCCCGAGCTCTCGGCCACGGCGCCGCCGCGCGAGCCCACCGCGGTGATGCGGCGGGCCGGGAGCGCCCCCGAGCCCTCCGCGCCCACCCCGTCCAGCCCGCAGTCCCCGGACGAGGACGTGAACGGCCGGACGCTGGTGATCGATCGCTCGCGCAAGAGCGCCCCCAGCGCGCCTACGCCGCCGCTTGCGTCCCCTGAGCACGGGCGCCCCTCGACTTCGCTCGGGGTGAACGGAGGAGGAACCACGGAGCCGGCGCCGCCTTCGACCCCGCCTCCGCGCGCCACGCCCGAGCCTGCGCTGGCGCGGGAGGACCGCTCGGTGCTGCGCCGGTCGGTGGGGATGCGGCGGGGGCTGATGGCCGGGACGGCCGCGTTCGTGCTGCTCGCCGGGGCCGCAGTGGTCGTCGCCGTCCAGGCGGGCCGCGCGCGCGTGGCACGCGAGCAGGCGCTGGGGGAGGGTGGGGCTGTGGACGCCGGTGCGGTGGCAGTGGCGCAGCCCGAGCCCGACGTCCCGGTCGCCGCCGCAGATCTGGTTCGGCCCGAGCCCGCGGCGGAGGAGCCGGCGCCCGCCCGGCCCGCGGCGGTGGAGCTCGGCACGCTGGTGATCACCGTTCGGCCGTGGGCCACCGTGCTGATCGACGGCGAGTCCCGCGGAGAGATCGCCGGGAGCCGGCGGATCAAGCTGCCCGCCGGCCCGCACCAGCTCCGCGTGGTGCACCCCTCCGCGAAGCGCAAGGAAGTGGTCGTGATCAAGCCCGGCGCTGAGACTGTGGCCGAGTACGACCTGATGGCCCGCTAGCCCGGTCGGACGAAATCCGCCCACTGACATGGACGAGATCCGCCCACTGAGCGGGATGGAGGCCGTCTGTGCTCGTCTCGATGCGCGTCTGGGCGGATCTCGTCCGCTTAAGTGGGCAGGGAGGGACGAAGTGGGCTCGGGGTCCCGGTCCGTCTGCGCGCAGATGGCTCCCGCGGCGAGGCTCCCACCTCGGTGAAGGCACGTGCCCGCATCCTGGCGGAGGGAGCACGTCACACCCGCGTGGTCCTCG
The DNA here is from genome assembly GCA_044229415.1 of Myxococcaceae bacterium. Classification (GTDB taxonomy): domain Bacteria; phylum Myxococcota; class Myxococcia; order Myxococcales; family Myxococcaceae; genus JBGATB01. The sequence goes on from JBGATB010000049.1 coordinate 15,264, forward strand.
CGTTGCCGGAGGGGAGCTCAAGTTGGGCGCCCAGCCGTCCCTCCCAACTCGGGCCTCTTCCCGGCCGGCCCGCGCTGGAACTGCCCCGCCTCGTCACGCGGCTGGCCGTGGAACGCGCGTGGAGCCGAGGCGAGCTCCGTCGCGTCTGGCCACCACCCTGTGGCGCGGGCGCTCAGGTGGCGTGCTCCCTCTGAGCGCGGCACCGGCTGAGACTCCACCGAGGTGGGAGCCTCGCGCCGCGGAAGCCATTCGGGCTCAGGCGGCCCGGGACCCTGAGCCCACTTCGTCCCTCCCTGCCCTCTGAAGCGGACGAGATCCGCCCAATCCCGCATCGAGACGAGCACAGACGGCCTCCAGCCCGCTTAGTGGGCGGATCTCGTCCCCGTCAGTGGGCGGCTTTCGTCCGCTCTCAGCGCACGACGTCCTCTCCCACACACGGCTCCCTTGTCTGGCAAGGGAGCGGGTTGACTCTCCACTGAGTATCCCCTACTAATGAGAGAACTCTCAGTAGAGACTACTCAAAGGAGTCCATTGAGTGGAGATTCTTGGGCCGGAAGAGATCGAGCGGATCGAGCGCGACTACCGGGCGGGGATCCCCGCGCGCGCCATCCTCGAGATCTTCCGCCCCAAGGGGGTGCGCCTCTCCGAGGCCACCTTCCGCAAGTACGTGCAGGCGGGGCTGCTTCCCCGCAGCCGCCGCGTGGGGCGGAAGGGGAAGCACCGGGGCAGCCAGGGGCTCTACCCGGTGGAGTCGGTCCGGCGGATCAACGCGATCAAGAAGATGATGGCCGAGGGGATGACGCTCGAGGACATCCGCCGCTCATTCGTCTTCTTCAAGAATCACATCGACCAGGTGCAGCGCAGCCTCGCCGAGGTGCTGGACGGCTTCGAGGCGGAGCTCTCGGAGCGCCAGTTCGGGCAAAACCACCGGGACGCGCTGTCGGAGGAGCTGAGTGGTGTGCGCCAAAGGGCGCAGGCGCTCCTACAGGAGGTCGCTCGCTTGGGGAGCGCGGTCACTGCTCAGGCGGGGAGACACGAGGGGGCTTCGTCGGACTACACTGTCGTTTAGCGCCTGCCGTTGGCGCGAGAGGGAGGGGAAGATGAGTGAAGCGAATGAGGTGCCTCCTCTGAACCCAGAGGAAGGCAGCGAAGAGCCTTCGCGCAAGCGGTCGAAGACCATGTCGCGCAAGGAGATGGCTCGGGATCTGCGCCGCCGCCGCGCCACGGGCGACGTGGATCCAGAGGAGGGCGAGCTGCTGCGGGTGATTGAATCCCAGCGGCCGAAGACGCGGGCGGAGTGCATCAATGGCCCGCGGCCCTGCATGTTCGTCTCCTGCAAGCACAACCTGTATCTGGATGTGAATCCGGAGACGGGCTCCATCAAGCTCAACTTTCCGGACAAGGAGATCTGGGAGCTCGAGCACACCTGCGCCCTGGATGTTGCGGAAAAGGGCGGGATCACGCTGGAGGAGGTGGGGGAGATCATGAACCTCACCCGCGAGCGGATCCGCCAGGTGGAGACCCGCGGGCTGATGAAGCTGCGCGAGGCGACCGAGGCGGAGCCGGAGATCCCGCCCCAGGAGACCCCCCAGAATTGGGTGAAGGGCTAGCAAGCTCCCGGCGCGTTGACAGGGTTGGGGGTGGTTGCTATTCGCGACCGCTGTGCTTGCTCTGCTCAGCGTCTCCGATAAGCGCGGGCTGGTCCCGTTTGCACAAGGGCTGGCCCAGCTCGGCTACACCCTCCTGTCCACGGGGGGAACGATGGAGGCGCTCGCGGCGGCGGGCGTGAAGGTGAAGAAGGTCTCCGAGCACACGCAGAGCCCGGAGATCCTCGGTGGGCGGGTGAAGACGCTGCACCCGCGGATTCACGGTGGCATCCTCGCGCGGCTAGACCTCGAGTCCGACCGCGCTGAGCTCGCGCGCGAGAAGATCGACCCCATCTCCATCGTCGTGGTGAACCTCTACCCGTTCCGGGAGACGCTCGCGAAGGGCGCCTCGGAGGCAGAGGCGATCGAGCAGATCGACATCGGCGGGCCGGCGATGGTGCGCGCCTCCGCCAAGAACTTCCGCCACGTGGCGATCATCGTGGACCCCGCGGACTACGACGGCGTGCTCGCGGAGCTGCGCGAGCACAAGGCGGTGAGCGAGCCCACGCGGCGCGCGCTGATGCGCAAGGCGTTCGCTCACACCGCCGCGTATGACGCGTCCATCGCCGGGTGGCTGTCCGCCGAGGCGAAGGAGCCCTTCCCGGAGGAGCTCGCGCTCTCCTTCCGCAAGGTGCAGGGGCTGAGATACGGCGAGAACCCGCACCAGCGCTCCGCGTTCTACCGGGAGTACGCCGCGCCCAAGGAGCCCACGGTCGCGTTCTCGCGCGTGCTCCAGGGCAAGGAGCTCTCGTACAACAACCTGCTGGACCTGGACGCGGCGCTGGCGCTCGTCCTCGAGTTCCCGGACCGCCCCTGCGCGGTGGTGATCAAGCACAACACCCCCTGCGGCGTGGCGGTGCACGAGCGGCTGGACGAGGCCTACCGCGTGGCGCGCTCGGTGGACGAGGTCAGCGCCTTCGGCGGGATCGTGGCGCTCAACCGCGAGGTGGACGAGGCCGCGGCGCGGCTGCTCGCGGAGACCTTCCTCGAGGCGGTGATCGCGCCCGCCTATTCGCCCGCGGCCATGCAGCTGCTCTCCGCCAAGAAGAACCTGCGGCTGCTCGAGGCCGGGCCGGCGCTCGCCGCCGGCAGCCCGCCGCGCGCGGCGCTGGAGGCGCGCAGCATCTCCGGCGGCCTGCTCCTGATGGACCGGGATGCGGTGGAGCCGCCGCTCGAGTGGAAGGTGGTCACCACCCGGGCCCCCACCGCGGCGGAGGACGCCGCGCTGCGCTTCGCCTGGAAGGTCTGCAAGCACGTCAAGAGCAACGCGATCGTCTTCTCCAACGCGGAGCGGCTGCTCGCCGCGGGCGGGGGACAGACCAGCCGCGTGGACTCGGTGAAGATCGCCGCGGCGCGCGGCGGGGCGGCGCTCAAGGGGAGCGCGGTGGCCTCGGACGCGTTCTTCCCGTTCCGGGACGGCCTGGACGAGGCCGCCAAGGCGGGCGCCACTTGCGTGGTCCAGCCCGGCGGCTCGGTGCGGGACGCAGAGCTGATCGCCGCCGCCAACGAGCATGGCCTGGCCATGGTCTTCACCGGAGTGCGGCACTTCCGGCACTAGCGAGCCCTTCGCATGCGGATCGTCTGCCAAAAGTGCGCGGCGGCGTACGCGATCGACGACCGGCTGGCGGCCTCGCAGGGCGTGCGCGCGCAGTGTCCGCGCTGCCGCCACATCCAGCGCGCGCGGCGCGAGGACGCGCTGCCCCTGCCGAGCTCCGCCGCCGCCACCGTCCCCGCCATGCCCCGGGTGGTGCCGCCCCGCGCCGCCCCAGGGGCGGCGAGCCGCCGCGGCGCGGCGCTCTCGATGCGGGACCCGGACGACGTAGAGCCGGTGGTGACCGGCTCCGCCGAGGTGGAGATCGACGATCGGCTCCTCACCCCTCGGGGCGCACCGGCGGAGAAGTGCCGCAACTGCGGCGTGCGGCTGGAGGACGCCTTCGACCGCGCGCTGGGGGTGTGCGGCCGCTGCAGCGTCAAGACGCTCGACGACGACGACAGGGGCGAGGTGACGGAGGTCACCGCGACCGCGGGCCTCTCCTCCAACGAGCGCACGGTGGTGGTGCCCATGCCCACGGCGCCGCCGGTGCCCACGCCTCCCCCCGCGCCGGCGCCCCCGCTCGCCCTGTTCGACCCCATGCCTTCGTCTCCCGGCGTGGCGGCGCCCTCCAAGCCGGCGCCGCTCATCACCTCCCTGCCGCTGGGCTTCCCGATCGAGGCCGAGGCGACGATGGAGGCCCCCATCCCCGAGGGCGGCTTCACCGGCGAGCACGCGATGGGGCCGGCGCCGCGCGGGGAGATCACGGACGTCAAGTCGCCCGTCCTCTCCCAACGCAGCCTGATGATCGCCGGCTTCATCTTCGCGGCGGTGCTGGTGGTGGGCGTGCTCGGGGTGATCGTCTACCAGCGCAAGGAGGCCGCGGAGCGGGCGCGGGTGGCCATCCCGTCCGCGGTGGTGAACGCGATCAGCCGCTGGAAGCTGACCCTGGATGACGTGGAGGGCGAGAGCTCGGCGTTCCTGGCGGAGGGCGGCTCGCAGCTGGCGCTGGACACGCCGCAGGGCTACGCGCTCGCGGCCGGCGCCTTCCAGAAGGCGCTGATGCTGGACCCGCGCAGCGACGAGGCGATCGCCGGGTACGTGCAGTCCCTGGCGCTCGGCTGGACGGACGGGCTGGACGCCACCACCTACGACGAGGCCCTGGCGCTGATCGGCGCGGCGGAGGGGCGCTCCAAGCGGGACGCCTCCTCCCTCGTCGCGCACGCCAATCTCCTGCTCACCCGGGGCAGCCGCAAGGAGCTGGCGGAGAAGGCGCGCGCCCTGGCCGACGAGGCGCTCACCCGCGCCAAGGGGCTGGACCGGGCGGAGGCGCTGGTGGTGAAGGGGCGGGTGCTGCTCGCCAGCTCGCCGCTGGGGTCGAGCCAGGCGCTGGAGGAGGCGCTGACGCTGCCCGAGGCCCCCAAGCGCGCCCACTTCTACCGGGCCATGGCCCACCGCGCGTTGGGCGAGTACCGCGCCGCGCTCGAGCAGCTGCAGCGGCGCCTGGCGATCGATCCCGCGCACCTGGAGACGCTCACGCTGGTCGCCCGGATCTACGAGGAGGTGGGGGAGCCGGCGCTGGCGCGGGACGCGTACATGAAGGCGCAGGAGAAGGCCCCCAAGGTGGCGCAGATCAAGGTCGCGCTGGCGGCGCTGCGCTACCGCGCGCTCGCGCAGCCGGCCCAGGCGATCGAAGTCCTCAAGGGCGTGGCCAAGGACCCGGCGCTCGAGTCCGAGGTCCGCCGGGACGCGCTGGTGCACCTGGCGGCGGCGCACCGGGCCTCCGGCAAGCTGGACGCGGCGCAGGCCGCTGCGCAGGAGGCGCTCGCGCTGGATCCGAGCTGGGCGCCGGCCCACCTGCAGGCCTTCCTCGCGGCGCTGGAGGCCAAGGCGCCCCAGGCCGCGGAGCCGCACCTGGCGCCGCTGCACGGGCGGCTTGGGGACGAGGCGCTGGAGCTGCTCCTGCGCGGCCGGCTGGCGGTGGCGGAGGAGCGCTACCCGGACGCGGTGACGCTCTTCGTGAAGGCCCACGCCGCGGATGGGCGCCGGGTGGACGCGCTGCTCTGGGCAGGCGCGGCGAGCGCCTCGGCGGGGGAGAAGGAGGAGGCCTTCCGCTTGCTGGCGCAGGCGCTCGGAAGCGATCCGTCCGCCACCGGGCCGCTCCCGTTCGACGCGCGGCTCTACGTGACGTCCGAAGATCTGCTCTCCGGGATCGAGAACCGGGTGGCGAAGCTGGCGGCGCCGCAGGAGCCTTCGGCGCGGCTCTACGAAGGGCTGATCCGGTTCCATGGCGCGGACCTGGCCGAGGCGGACGGCTGGCTGAAGCAGGCGCTGGCGATGGAGGACGGGAACGCGGCGGCCCGGGCCCTGCGCGCGTTGATCGCCCTGGCGCGCAACGATCGCGGCTCGGCGCGGGCGCTGGCGGACCGGGCGGTAAAGGCGGACCGGCAGCTCGCGCTGGCCCAGTACGCGCTGGGGCAGGCGCTGCTGGCGGCGGGCGACCTGGACGGCGCGGGCAAGGCGCTGGGCGAGGCGCAGGCGCTCGCCCCCACGCTGCTGGCCGCGGACGTGGCGCTGGCGGAGCTGGACGTGAAGGCGAAGCGGCTGGACGAGGCCCGCAAGCGGCTGACGCGCGTGGTGGGTCTGGATCCGTCGTACCTCCCGGCGAAGAAGGCGCTCTACGCGCTGGCGCCATAAGGCACGAAAGGCGGCGTTCCCACGTGAAGGTGCTCGTACTCGGCAGCGGGGCCCGGGAGCATGCGCTGGCCTGGAAGCTCTCGCAGAGCCCCGCGCTGCGCGGGCTCACCTGCGCCCCCGGCAACCCCGGGACGGCGGGGCTGGCGGAGAACCGGCCGGTGGACCCCCTGGATCCCGCCGCGGTGGTGGCGCTGGCGCGGGAGCTGGCGGTGGACCTGGTGGTGGTGGGACCAGAGGCGCCGCTGGTGGCGGGCGTGGCGGATGCGCTCACCCGGGCTGGGCTGCGCGTCTTCGGCCCGTCCGCGGCGGCGGCGGCGATGGAGGGCAGCAAGGCGTTCGCCAAGGAGGTGATGGCGGCGGCCGGCGTCCCCACGGCGGCGTACCGGACCTTCACGGATCCGGCCGCGGCGGAGGCCCACGCGCGGGAGGTGGGGGCGATCGTCGTGAAGGCGGACGGCCTGGCGGCGGGCAAGGGCGTGGTGGTGGCGCGCAACGCGGAGGAGGCGGTGGAGGGGGTGCGCTCGCTGGTGCGGCTCGGCGCGGCCGGGAAGACGTTGGTGCTGGAGGAGCTGATGGAGGGCGAGGAGGTCTCGGTGATCGCCCTCTGTGACGGGGAGCGGTTCGCGCTCCTGCCGCCGGCGCAGGATCACAAGCGGATCTTCGACGCAGACCTGGGGCCGAACACTGGCGGGATGGGCGCCTACTGCCCCACGCCGTTCCTGGACCGCGCCGGCGTGGAGGAGGTGGGGCGGACGGTGATCGCCCCCACGCTGCGCGAGCTGGCCCGGCGAGGCCACCCGTTCAAGGGCGCGCTCTACGCGGGGCTGATGCTCACCCCGCGCGGCGTGCGGGTGGTGGAGTTCAACTGCCGCTTCGGAGATCCGGAGACCCAGGTGCAGCTGATGCAGCTGGACGAAGATCTCCTGCCGCTCCTGGACGCGTGTGCCCGCGGCCAGCTGGCGCCGCGGCCGCTGAAGTGGGCGGAGGGCGCGGCGATCGGCGTGGTGATGGCGGCCAAGGGTTACCCGGGGACGCCGGCGGCCGGGGACGCCGTGCGCGGCCTGCCGCCGCCGGGGCAGCGCGAGGTGGTCCGCCCGGACGCGGCGGTCTTCCACGCGGGGACGAAGCTGCAGGGCGGGGCGCTGGTCACCGCCGGCGGCCGGGTGCTCACCGTCTGCGCGCGCGGCGGCTCGCTGGCGCAGGCGCGGGAGAAGGCCTACGCGGAGGTGGAGAAGGTCCAGTTCGAGGGGATGCAGTACCGGCGGGACATCGGGGCGCGGGCGCTGCGGCGGTGATCCTCTCCCGCTACGTCTTCCGGGAGATCGCCGTCCCGCTCGCGGTCTGGGTGGGCTTCCTCTTCCTGTTGCTGGTGGTGATGCAGTTCCTGCGCGGCACGGACGTGCTGCTGGGCTCCGGGGTGCGCGCCGCGGACCTGGGGCTGTTGTGCGCGTACCTGACGCCGCACTTCCTGGTGATGGCGCTGCCGGTGGCGCTCCTGCTGGGCACGCTGCTGGGGTTGGGTCGGCTCGCCGAGGACCGGGAGCTGACCGCGCTGCAGGCGGTAGGCGTGGGGCCGCTCAAGCTGCTGCGCGTGCCGCTGCTCCTGGCGGTGGCGGTGAGCGCGGTGATGCTCGGGCTCACCTGGTCGCTCGAGCCGTGGGGCCTGAAGGCGCTGCGGGACGTGGTGAACGAGGTGATCAAGCGCAATGTGGTGGGGGACGTGCGGCCGGGCGTCTTCAAGGAGGACCTCACCCACTTCACGCTCTACGCGGAGCGCGTGGATCCCAAGGCGCACGTCTGGGAGAACGTCCTCATCCACGACGATCAAGACCCCGCGGCGCCGGTGCTGGTGCTGGCGCGGCGCGGTCGGATGAACCCCGAGGCCAAGGGCGTGGACCTGCGGCTGGTGCTCGAAGACGGGGACGTGCACCGGGCCACCGCCGCCCGCAGCGACTACAGCATCGTCCGCTTCGAGCGCGGGGAGATCGCCGTGTGGTTGGGGGACACGCTGTGGCGGGGCAACCGCTTCAGCTCCCCGAACGAGGAGATGACCCCTTCCGAGCTGGCCCGCGCCGGCGAGGAGGCGGCCGCCCGCGGCGAGGAGAGCACCTCCTTCCAGATGGCCTACCACGGCCGGTTGGGGCGGGTGTTCACGCCGCTCGCCTTCGCCTTCCTCGCCGGGCCGCTGGCGCTCACCGGCGGGCGGGGGCGCCGGGCGCGCGGGCTGGCGCTGACGCTGCTCGCGTACGTGGGGTACTACGTGGTGGCGCGCGCCTTCGAGAACTGGGGCGCGCAGGGCAAGCTGCCCTTCGTGGTCGCCGCGCAGCTGCCCAACGCGCTCTTCGTGCTCTTCGGGCTGGCGGTGCTGGTCTGGGTGGAGCGCAAGGGGGCGCAGCGGTGATGGGGCGGCTGGAGCGCTACCTCTTGCGGACCTTCCTGCTCTACCTGGGGGCGGTGTTCGCGGCGGTGCTGGGCATCTACCTGGTGGCGGACTTCGTGGACCGGGCCAAGGCCTACGTGGGGCCCAACTGGGTGGTGGACACCGCGGAGCTGTACGGCTTCAAGGCGCTGGTCACCGCGCACCAGCTCGCGCCCGCGGCGATGCTCCTGGCGGTGGGGGCCACGCTCTCCACGCTGCGCCAGCGCGGAGAGCTGACGGCGCTGCGCTCGGTGGGCTTTGGGCCGCTGCGGATCAGCGCGCCGCTGGCGCTCTGTGCCCTGGTCCTGTGCGGCGGGCTGGTGGCGTTCGACGAGTGGGTGGTCTCCGGCGCGAGCCGCCGGGTGGATGAGATCTCCACCTTCCGCTTCAAGCGCTGGGGGGACTGGGGGACGTTCTTCTCGCCGCGCCAGTGGTTCCGCCGGGGGGAGTGGGTCTTCTACCTGCGCTCGGGCGGCGCGGCGGAGGGCTTCACGGACGTGACGCTGCTCCAGCTCTCCCCGGGCTTCGAGCTGCTGCGCCGGGTGGACGCGGCCTCGATGCGCTACGAGGGCGGCACGCGCTGGCAGCTCGCGGACGTCTCCGAGCGGGGCTTCCTGAGGGAGGCGGAGAGCACCTTCGCGCACCACGACGCGCTGACCCTGGATCTCGGCGCGCCGGATGTGGCGTTCCGGATCCGCTCCGGGCGTCCGGAGCAGCTGCGGCTGCCCGAGCTGGCCGAGCAGATCTCCATCCGCCGCGAGGCGGGGCTCACCGTGGTGCTGCACGTGCTCGCGCTGCACAACCGCTTCGCCTATCCGCTGGCGGCGGTGCCGGCGTGCCTGCTCGCCGCCGCGCTGGCGCTCCGGGCCACGCGCAAGGGCCACCTCACCGCGGCGCTGGTGGAGGGGCTGGGCGTGGCGGTGGGCTTCTGGGGCTTCATGGTGGTGTGCCGGGCGCTCGCGGTCTCCGGCCAGCTGCCGCCGTGGCTCGCGGCGTGGGCGCCCGTCTTGGTGATGGGGGCGATCGCCGCGGCGGCGCTGCTGCGCCAGGAGACCGGCCTGCGCTGGGGGCGAGCGCGGTGAGGGCGCCCGCGCAGCTGGCGCCCCCGCTGGAGCCCACGGCGGCCCTCTGGCGCGAGCGCGCGCTCACCATGGGCTTCGCGCTCTGGGGCGTGGGCGTGCTCAGCGTGGAGGCGCTGGCCTCCGCCGGGCTGGTGATCTGCTGCGCGGTGGCGCTGCTTTCCATCCAATACCGAAGGGAAACCCCCGTTCACCCCGAGCCCCTCGGCTCTGCCCGGGACAGGCTTCGTCGAGGGGCGCGCGCGTGGCTCTGGAGCTGGGCGCCGCTGCTTGCCTTCGTCGCCTGGGCGCTGCTGGGACCCTGGCTCGGTGGCGGGCGGCCGCCGTCGGGCACCGGCGTGGCGCGTTGGGCAGACTGGTTGGCGATCCCGCTCGCCGCGTCCGTGTGGCCCGCGCTGGGGCCGGCGGCGCGCAGCCGGCTGGCGTGGATCCTGGGCGCCACCTTCGCGCTCTCCTGCGTGGTGGCGGGCTGCCAGCACTTCGGCGTGTGGCCGCGGCCGGAGCTGTTCGAGCCGCTCGCCTGGACGAAGTTTCCCTTCCACCGCGTCTACGAGCCGGTGCCGGGCGCGCCAGGGCGCTTCATGGCGGGCGGGCTGCTCGCGCACCGGCTGAAATTCGCCCACACCGGCGGGCTGGTGGTGCTGGCGGCCTTGATCTTCGGCCTGCGCTCGACGGGGCGCGTCCGCGCCGCCGCGCTGGGGCTGGCCGCGGTCGGGACGATCTCCGTGCTCGTCTTCCCCTACGCGCGGGCGGCCGCCGCCGCGCTGCTGGCGTGCCTGCCGGTGGCGCTGGCGCTCTCGCTGCGGCAGCGGCGCAAGGCGCTGGCGGTGGGCGGGCTCGTGCTGCTCGCCGGCGTGGGGGTGATCGCCCTGCGCCCGTCCGTGCGGGAGCGCTTCCTCACCAGCGCCAGCGCGCAGGGCAGTGGCGACCGGGCGTTCCTGCTCGAGGCCGGCGCCAACGCGGTGCGGGCGGCGCCCTTCACCGGGGTGGGGGCCGGGCGCTTCCGGATCCGCGAGTGGGCGGGGCCGGGCGCCCCGGCGTACGTGCTGGAGAACACCGGAAAAGCGCACAACCAGCTGCTCTCGGTGGCCGCGGAGGCAGGCCTGCCTGGGCTGTTGCTCTTCGTGTTGGCGCTGGCGGCGCTGGCGCTGCGCCTGCGCCCGGTCACGCCGGTCCGGGCGGTGGGGCTGGTGGCGCTGCTCCACTTCCTGCTGCTGTCCCTCACGCACGATCCGCTCTACCAGGCGCCGTACTCCATGGCCCTGGCGCTGGCGCTCTCCTTCGCCGCCAGCGAAGGGCAGCGGCCCGGTGGGTCCGCGTAGGCATGAGCGGCCCCGAGGGGCGCGTGTTAGAACCAGGGCCTTCATGCGACTCGGAATGCTCCTCCCGGAGTTCCCGACCCAGACCCACGTCTTCTTCTGGCGAGAGATCGAAGCGCTGCGCGGGATGGGCGTGGACGTCCACATCCTCTCCACGCGCCCGCCCGCGGTGGCCTGCCCCCATGCGTTCGCCCAGGTGGCGCGCTCCCAGACCCACTACGTCTACCCGCCGCGGCCGCGCTCGGTGCTCTCCAGCGCGCGCCGGCAGCCGCTCGGGTGGGGCAAGGCGCTGGGGTACCTCCAGCGGCTGAGCCGGCCGCCGAAGGAGAAGGCCAAGGCGCTGGGCTACGTGCTCTGCGCGGCGGACATGCTCGACTACGCCCGGAAGCACCAGCTGGATCACATCCACGTGCACTCCTGCGCGGACGCCGCGCACATCGGGGCGATGGCGCGGCTGATGGGCGGCCCCACCTACAGCCTCCACCTCCACGGAGACCTCCCCGTCTACGGGACGGATCACGCGCTCAAGAGCGCTGGCGCCAGCTTCGTGGCCGCGGCCGCGCGCCCCATGCAGCGCCAGCTGATCGACGAGGTCCACCTGCCCGAGTCGCGCACGCGGACGCTCTGGATGGGCGTGGACACGGACCAGTTCTCCGCGCGGCAACACACTCAGGAGCGCTCGCTGCACCTGGTGACCGTGGGCCGCCTGGCGCTGTGCAAGGGGCACAAGTACAGCTTCGAGGCGCTCAAGCGCGCGGCGGAGCAGGGGCTGGACGTGCGGATGTCGGTGGGCGGCTCGGGGCCAGAGGAAGCGGAGATCCGCAAGAGCATCGACGAGCTCGGCGTGGGCGATCGCGTGAAGATGCTCGGCCCGCTCGGCGAGGCGGAGGTGCGCAAGCTGCTCGCCACCGCGGACGCCTTCGTGCTCTCCAGCGTGGGGCTGGGCGAGGCCTCCCCGGTGGCGGTGATGGAGGCGATGGCCAGCGGCCTGCCCATCGTCTGCTCGTTGATCGGAGGCACGCCGGACATGCTCACGGACGGGAAGGAGGGCTTCCTGGTGGCGCAGGAGGACGTGGCCGGCCTCACCCGGGCCTTCACCGCGCTGGCAGATCCGGCCCTGCGCGCCAAGCTGGGCGCCGCGGCGCGGGCCCGGGCCGTGGAGCAGTTCGACTCGCGGCGGACCTCCGCGCGGCTGCTGCAGACCATCCGCGAGACCACGCACGCCGTGTAGTTGGCGCACCTTCCTCGGCTGCAATGAAGAGAATGGCCCGGAGGCCCGTACCAACGGGGTCGCCGGAGGGTCTCGATGCGCGCGCGTTCACTCCTGGGTGCCCTGCTGCTTCTCGCCGCCTGCGGCGGTAACCCGCCGGAAGGGGGGCAGGACGGAGGGGGCGGGGACAAAGACGCCGGCGCCTCGGACGCGGCAACCGCTCAAGACGCGGGTGTGTCTGTCGACTCGGGCGTGACCGCGGACGCGGGAATGACGCCAGACGCGGGAGTGACGCCGGACGCGGGAATGACACCGGACGCGGGAATGACAGCGGACGCGGGAATGACAGTGGACGCAGGAATGACAACGGACGCAGGAATGACGCCGGACGCAGGAGCGCCGGACGGGGGGCTCTGCGCGGGGGTGACGTGCCTGGCGCCCAATGCGTGCCACCTGAACGGAAACTGCAACCCCTCCACCGGGGCGTGCAGCTACCCGCTGAAGGCGGATGGCGCGGCGTGCGACGACTCGAACGCTTGCACGCAGACGGACAAGTGCCAGACGGGCGCGTGCGTGGGAGGCGACCCGGTGATGTGCGGAGCAACGGCCTGCAGGAGCGCGGGCACGTGCGATCCCGCCACGGGCGTCTGCAGCGGTGCAGTCCTCAACGAGGGAGGCGCCTGCCGCGACGGGGACCCCTGCACGGCGGAGGATCGGTGCCTCGCGGGCTCGTGCCGCAGCCCCCTGCTCGTCTGCCGGGAGGGAAATGACATGCACAGCTGCTCCATCCGCGCGGATGGCAGCCTGTGGTGCTCCGGCTCCAACTTCTACGGGCAGCTCGGGGTCGGCGCCACCGACTCGAGCCCCCACGCCACGCCGGTGCGGGTGGGGACCGCGAACGACTGGATCGGCATCTCGGCGGGCACCAGCCACACCTGCGGCATCCGCAGCCCGGGGACCCTCTGGTGCTGGGGCCGGAACATCCAGAGCGAGCTCGGCGATGGCACGTCCACGCTGCGGCCCGCGCCCGTGCAGATAGGAGCCGGGGTGGACTGGCAGATGGTCTCCGCGGGCTACCTGCACACCTGCGCGATCCGGCCGGGCACCCTCTACTGCTGGGGCTTCAACAGCACCGGCCAGATCGGCGATGGCAGCACCACCAAGCGCCCCTCCCCGGTGCCGGTCAGCTCCGCCTCGTACCGCTACGTCGGCACCGGGTACGGCCACACCTGCGCGCTGCGCACGGACGGGACGCTCTGGTGCTGGGGCTGGAACGGCTCCGGGCAGGTGGGGGACGCCACGATGATGCAGCGCAACGCCCCGGTGAAGATCGGAACCAAGACCGACTGGGCCGCGCTCGGCGTGGGCTTCTACACCAACTGCGCCGTCGACTCGGCAGGCGCTCGCTGGTGCTGGGGCAGTGACGGAAACGGGGCCCAGGGCAGCGGCGGCACCGGAAACAGCTTCTCGTACCCGTTGCAGTGGGACAGCGCGACCGACTGGTACTCCGTCTCGGTGGGCCTCTACACCGGCTGCGCCACGCGCGTGAACGGCGCGCTCTGGTGCTGGGGAGAGAACATGCGCGGCCAAGCGGGGATCGGCGTGGCCACGAGCCCCATCCTCATGCCCGTGCGGATTGGGACGGCGCGCGACTGGCGCAGCGTCTTCGCTGGCCAGGCGGGCGTGGGGGGATTCGGCCACGTGTTCGGGCGCCGCGAAGGAGGGCTCCGGTACGGCTGGGGCGACAACGGGAGCGGCCAGCTCGGCGACGGGACGACGACCCAGCGCAACGCGCCCGTGCCGGTCCCCTAGCGTCCCCCGCTCAAGGCACGTGGAGGCACAGGCGCTCGGGTTGCTCGTGCGCCCGCGCCTGCTGCTCGCAGTCGCGCAGCGCCCACCAGCGCAGCCCGGCAAAGCCGGCTGCGATCACCACCACTGTGAGGAGGATCCAGCGCATCGCTGCACGGATGCGTAGCTCGCCGTGAGCGTCGCAGCGCTCGGCGAGCCGCTGTGCCTCCCTGTTCGCTGGCTTACACTGTCCCGTCTCCGCTGACTCGGCGCCGAGCGCGGCGATGACGAGGGCCCACGCTTTGGACAGCAAGCTGTAGCCGTCCGCGGAGTCTCGCGGCCGCGCCTCACCGTGAGCGGCAGGCGCTCGCGCTCGCCGCTGGGCGCACGCGCGATATGTCCGGAGCGGTCCTTCCATTACTCGGCCGGGGCGCCACCGCGCCGCCGCAGGTCCCCTGCGATGGGGGCTGTACTGGTGAGGTGTCTGTCATTGCTGACAGCGAGCGCGACGAATCCGTTGCGCGCCGTTTGAGACAAACAAGAAACAAGCTCCCCCGAAGGTGCGCGCATGACCGTACGTCCGTTGATCCATTCCCTCCTGGATGCGTTGGAGAGCCAGGCCCGGCTGTTGGGCAGGTACGAGCTCGCGACCGTCGAGTCGCTGGCGAAGCGGGTGCTGTTCGCGGAGAGCAGCCAAGCCCGGGCGGTGACGTCGGCAACTCGCCTCGACGACTTCACTGCGGCGCTCGAGCTCGGCAAGGTCGCGCGGACGCCGGAGTCAGAGGCGCGCCTGGCGCAGCTTACGAGGGAGGCTTGGCTGGCGAGAGGCTTGGCGGAACAGGGAGCCGAGCAGGCAAGCACGGCCCTGGCGAGACGAGAGGAACTCCCGGAGGCGACTCGGCAGAGCCTCGACACCGTCCTGGCGCGGGTCCGCCGAGAAACACAGGGTCATCAGCCGGACTCAGGGAGTTTCTGATGCTGACCTGCCGGAGTTCCGTAGCGCGATCGTGTGGCTCGAAGGCGAAGGCAATGAAGACAGTGCTGGCAGTGGTGCTCGGGCTCTTCACCGCGGATGCGACGCTGGCGCAGGCGGCCGCCCTGCCGGCCGCGTCCTCACCGGTCGCCGAGGTGAGCAAGGCCAACCTGCTCTCCTTCGCTCCTGCGTCGATCGGGAGCGCCATCCTGGCCGTCGAGTTCGAGCGGGTGCTCGTGCCGCAAGTCTCGCTCGCGTTGGGCGGTCACGTGGGCGGCTGGGGCATGACCCGAGGCGCTCCGGACCTGGGCGCGCAGCTGGGGGCGCGGTTCTACACAGAGCAGTCGCTGCGCGGCTTCTTCCTCGACGTCCACGGGCTGCTCTACCGCAACAAGTGGGGACGGGACCGGACCGCTCCGGATGTCCTGGGGTTCGGCGGAGGCGCCCAGATAGGCTGGGCCTGGCTCTTCGGGAATCAAATCCAACTGGCGCTGGCGATCGGCATGGATGCCCTTCACGCGCAGAAGCTCAATGGAGAGGCCACCAACCCGTGCTCTCCTCAGCTCTGCTGGTTGGAAGCCATATCGCTGGGCAGCTCAGCCATCAGCCCGCTCGAGACGCGCCCTACCTTGCGTCTCTCCTTCGGATTTGCCTTTTAGGCGAAGCGCGGACCACGAGCGCGTGCGTCCGTTGGGACTTAGCTGCGCAGCACCTTGGACAGCTTCTTCAGCCAGCCCCCGCCCTCCTCCTGAGCTGGGGGCGTGGGCGCGGCGGGCGTGGCCGCCGGGGCGGGGGCGCTCTCCACGGAGCCCATCTCCTGCGCCGCCTGCTCGAGCGTGTTGAGCAGGAAGATCCGCGGTGAGAGCTTGCGGCCGATCCGCTTCTCCAGCTTGTCCACCAGTTGGAAGCAGAGCAGCGAGTACCCACCCAGCTCGAAGAAGTTGTCCCGCACTCCGATCGCCCGGGGGCCGAGCAGCTCGCGCCAGACCTCGGCGAGCAGCTTCTCCCCGGCGCTGCGCGGCTCCACCAGCTCCTCCTCCACCGCGAACGGCGACTTGAGCTGGGCGAGATCCACCGCCCCCTCGGCGGTGCGCGGCAGCACGGGCAGCTCGATGACGGACTTGGGCAAGAGCGGCTCCGGGAGGCGCTCGCGCAAGTGGGCGCGCAGCTCGGTCTGCGTCACCGACGCGTCCGCGCGGGCCACCACGTAGGCCACCCACTGCCGCTCGCCCATCCGGTCCGGGTGGGCCACCGCGGCGGCGGACTCCACGCTCGGGTGCTCGCGCAGCGCCTGCTCCAGCTCCGCGGCGTGGGCGCGCAGCCCGCCCACCACGGCGGCGCCGTCCGGCGTCACCGGCTCCAGCGTCCCGTCCCCGCGCCAGCGCGCCTTCCCCGCCAGCCGCACCGCGGGCAGGCCGTACGCGCTCACCTCCAGCGCGCCGGGCACGCCGATCGGCGAGGGGCCGCCGGTGGCCTCCAGCACCTGGACGTGCACGTTGGGCAGCGGCTGGCCGAGCGCGCCGCCCGCGCCTTCCACGAGCTCGCGCGAGAAGGCGACCAGCGCCGTCTCCGCGCTGCCCCAGAGGCTGAAGATCCGCGCCTTGCGCGCCTTCAGCTCGGTGACGAGCGAAGCGGCCGGCTCTCCCGCGAAGACGGCGCGCAGCCCCTCCTGGCCCTTCCAGGTCGAGGCCACCAGCAGCGCGAAGAAGCGGCCAGGGGCGAACACCGCCGCCGGCTGCGCGCGGGCCAGCAGCTCCGCCAGCCCGTCCCCGCGGGTCTCGCCTTCCTGGCCCGCCAGCTCCAGCCGGGCGCCGGTGCCCAGCGCCACCAGCCACGCCGCGAGCGTGACGGAGGACTCGAGCGAGCCCGCGGCCACCAGCGCGCCCTGCGCGGACAGGGAGAGCCGGTCCGCCAGCCCGAGCGGGAGCGCGTCCAGCACTCGGTGGGAGAGCATCACCGCCTTGAAGGAGCCCTGGGCGTCCCGTTCGAAGGCGATGAGCCCCGGGTCCTGCGACGTCACGGGGGGCACGTTGGAGGCGTCCTGCGCTTCGATCGCCGCCGCGTCCGCGTCCAGCCGCAGCTTTGGCGCGGTGACGCCCGTCAGCTCATCCAGCACGCCCGCGCGGCCCACCAGCACCGAGGGGCGAAGCGCCGCGAGCGTGGCGGTCAGCCGCGCCCTGGGCGCGCGCGCGTCCACCACGCTCACCGGGCGGCCGCACTTGAGCCCCGCGAGGAGCGCGGCGCCCAGCTCGAGCGAGGGCTCGAGCACCAGCGCCACCGGGCCGCTCTCGCCGCCGGCGCGCTCGCGGTAGAGCCGCGCCAGCCGGTTCGCCTGCGCGTTGAGCGCCGCGAAGGTGAGGGTGCGCTCTCCGAGCCGGATCGCCGGGGCGTCCGGGCTGCGCGCGGCGTGGGCCTCCACGCGGGAAGGCAGGGTGCCTGGACCGGGGAAGGCGGCGGTGGGGCGGCCCCAGTCGGACAGGCGCGCGCGCTCGCTCTCGGGGAGCAGCGGGAGCCGGGCCACCGGCTGGTTCGGATCCTTCACCGCTTCGGCGAGCAGGTGGCGCAGCTGCTCGAGGAAGCGGCGGGCGGTGCCGCGCTCGAAGAGGCCGGAGTTGTAGTTGAGGACGCCGAGCAGCCCGTCGCGGGCCTCCATCATCCAGAGCAGGAAGTCGTCCGAGCAGGTGGGCGGCTCCACGTGGATCTGGCTCACCTGCGCGTCGCCCAGGCCGCGGGGCCGGTTGCGGACGTCCTGCAGCGAGAAGAGGCCGCGCACCACCGGCGGCTTGGCGCCCACCTTCTCCAGCGGCAGGTCCTGGTGCGAGAAGCCATCCAGGGCCAGCTCCTTCACCTGCTCGATCAGCTGGCGGAACGTCATCCCGTCCTTGAGGCGGGTGCGCAGCACCACCATGTTGATGAACGGGCCGACCAGCCCCTCCAGCTCAGGCTGGGAGCGGGCGCGCACCGGCGTGCCGAGGACGAGATCATTCAGCCCGCTCCAGCGGTGGAGCACGGCGTTGAAGCCGGCGAAGAGCACCATGTAGAGCGTGCCGCCGGAGGCCTTGCCGAGCTCGGTGAGCGCGTCCAGCTCCGCCTTGCTCAGCTTGATGCTCTCGCTGCCGCCCTTGTGCATGTTGACGCGTGGGCGCGGGAAGTCGGTGGGCAGGTCGAGCGGGGGCGGATCTCCGGCGAGCCGCTGCTTCCAGTACTGGCGCTGGCCGTCGAGCGCCGGGCTGTCGATCCAGGTCCGGTGCCAGGCGGCGTAGTCCGCGTAGGTGACCGGCAGCTCGGGCAGCTTGGGCTCCTGCCCCGAGGCGAGCGCGTTGTACGCGGTGGAGACCTCCGACAGGAAGATGTCGAAGCTCCAGCCGTCCCAGATCGCGTTGTGGCGCACCGAGTAGAGGACGTGCTCCTGCGGCCCGAGCTTGAAGAGCGTGGAGCGGAAGAGCGGCAGCTGGCCCAGATCGAAGAGGACGTGCGTCTTGGCGTCCATCTGCTTGCGCAGCTCCGCCTCCCGCTCCTCGGTGGGGAGCGCGGAGAGATCCACGTGCTCCAGCTCCGCCTTGGCGGAGGGGAGGATCTTCTGCACCCGCTTGCCGTTCTCGATCGCGAAGACGGTGCGCAGGGTCTCGTGGCGCTGGACCAGGAGCTCCAGCGCGCGGGCCACGTGCGCCGGCTCCAGCGCGCCGGTCAGGCGCCAGGCCGCGGGGAGGTTGTGGACCAGCCGGGTGGTGGGATCCAGATCCTCCATCAGCCACAGCCGCTCCTGGAGGAGCGAGACATCCGCCGGGCCCGCGCCCTGCCGCTTCGTCACGCCAGACGGCGCGCGCGGGGCCGAGGCGCCGCCGCTGCTCGCCTTCGCCGCGTCCACCAGCTCCGCGAAGCGGGCCGGCGTGGGGGCCTCGAAGATCTTCCGGAAGGAGAGCTCCACGCCGTGATCTCTGCGCAGCCGCGCCAGCACCTGCGAGGCGAGCAGGGAGTGGCCGCCGAGCGCGAAGAAGTCGTCGTTCACGCTGACGCGCGCCACCGCGAGCGCCTCGCGGAACAGGTCCACCACCAGCGTCTCGGTGGGGGTGCGCGGGGCCACGAACTCCACGCCGCTGGCGACCTGTCCCTCCGCCGGGGCGGGCAGGGCGCGCCGGTCGATCTTCCCGCTCGGCGTCAGCGGCATCTTCGGCAGCCGCACCCAGCCGGAGGGGATCATGTACTCGGGCAGCGTGCGCTTGAGGTGCGTGCGCAGGTCGCCGTCGGAGACGTCGCTCGAGGTGACGGCGTACGCCACCAGCCGCTTGTCGCCCGGCCGGTCCTCTCGAACGATCACCGCGCCCTGCCGCACCGCGGGGTGCTGGGTGAGCGCGTCTTCAATCTCGCCGAGCTCGATCCGGAAGCCGCGCAGCTTCACCTGGAAGTCGTTGCGCCCCAGGCACTCCATGTTCCCGTCCGGCAGGTACCGGACCACGTCGCCCGTCTTGTAGAGCGTCTTGCCCGCGGCGCCGCCGAAGGTGTCCGGGAGGAAGCGCTCCTTGGTGAGATCCGGCCGGTTCAGGTAGCCGTGCGTCACGCCCGAGCCGCCGATGAACAGCTCGCCCTTCACGCCGACCGGGACCTCGTTGCCCATCCCGTCCAGCACGTACAGCTGGGTGTTGGCCACCGGGCGGCCGATGAGGATCCGCGAGACCGGCGCCTTCACCTCGTAGAAGGTGGACCAGACGGTGGTCTCGGTGGGGCCGTAGCCGTTCCAGACCTGATCCGCCCGCGGCACCAGCTCGATCGCGAGATCCTTGGGCATCGCCTCGCCGGTGCAGATCACGCGCAGCCCCGGCGTCTTCTCCCAGCCCGCCGCGAGCAGCAGCCGGTACGTGGCCGGCGTCGCGTCCAGGAAGGTGACCTGGTGCGCCTTGAGCGCGGAGAGCAGGCGCATGCCGTCCGAGGCCACCTCCCGGCTGGCGATCACGATCCGCGCGCCGACGGTGAGCGGCAGCAGGACCTCAGAGACCGCGATGTCGAAGGAGAGGGTGGTGACCGCGAGCACCGTGTCCCGGCTGGAGAGCCCCGGCGTCCGCTGCACGCTCTGGATCAGGTTCGCCACCGCGCGGTGCGGGACGAGCACGCCCTTGGGCTTGCCGGTGGAGCCGGAGGTGTAGATGACGTACGCCACGTCCTCCTCGCCCGCGCTCTCTTGGCCGGGCGGCAGCGGCGCGCCGTCCTGGCCTTCGAAGGTGGCGGCGTCATCCACCAGCAGCGCCTTCTCCACCGGCAGCTTGAGCTCGCCCTGGAGCTTGGCCTGCGTGACCACGACCTTCATCTGCGAGTCGCTCACCATGTACGTCAGCCGCTCGGAGGGGTAGCCGGGATCCAGCGGGATGTACGCGCCGCCGGCCTTCAGGATCCCCACCACGCCGACGATCATCTCCACCGACCGCTCGACGCAGACGCCGACGAGCGAGCCGCGCCCCACGCCCGCGCCGCGCAGCGCGCGCGCCAGCTGGTTGGTCCGCGCGTCCAGCTCCTTGTACGTGAGCTTCTTCCCCTCGAACTCCACGGCCACCGCGTCCGGCGTCTTCTTCGCCTGCGCCTCGATCAGCGCGTGGACGGTGCCGCGGTCGATCCCCTCGATTCGCGAGGCCTCGTTCCAGCGGGTGAGCTGCGCGCGGTCCTCGTGCGAGAGGATGGTGAGCTTGCCCACGGGCGTCTGCGGGTTCTCCGCCACGCCGCGCAGGAGCAGTTCGTAGCCGCCCAGCCAGCGGCGCACGGTGCTCTCGTCGAAGAGGTCGGTGTTGAACTGGACCTCCAACTTCACCGCGCCGTCCAGTTCCACCGCGTTGACGAAGAGGTCGAACGTCTCGAAGTGGCGCGGGTTGGTGGTGAGCTCGACCTTGAGCCCTTCGAACGCGAGCGCGGAGGCGGGCAGCCCCTTGTCCAGGTTGAAGCAGACGGAGACGAGCGGCAGGCGGCTCGGGTCCCGGGGGATGGGCAGGCTCTTGAGCAGCGCGCCGTAGGTGAGCTGCTGGTGCTCCATCGCCTCGAGCATCCGCACCCGCACCGAGTCCAGCAGCTGCGCGAAGGGCGCCGAGTGCGCGGAGCGCGCCCGGATGGGCAGCGTGTTCACGCAGTGGCCCACCAGCTGCGCGTGATCTCCGAGCGACTGTCCGGCCGAAGGGATCCCGACGACCACGTCCTCCTGCCCAGCCAGGCGCATCATCAGCGCCTCGAAGCCCGCGAGCAGGGTGGAGAAGAGGCTCGCCTTGAGCTTCGCGCCCGACTTCTTCAGCGCGGCCACGAGCTGGGGATCCAGCGGCACGTCCACGCGCCGCGCCGCGTACGTCTTCACCGGCGGCCGCGGGCGGTCCGAGGGCAGCTCGAGCACCGGGATGTCGTTGGCGAACAGCTGCGTCCAGTAGGCCTCGTCCGCCGCGCGCTCGGGCGCCTTCTCCACCTGCGTCTGCGTGCGGGCGTACTGCGTCCAGGGCTCCGCCGGCGGGAGGTCCGGCACCGCGCGCCGGGCGGCCGCGGTGTAGAGCGCGCCCAGCTCCTTCACCACCACGGCGGAGGACCAGCCGTCACAGACGATGTGGTGGGCGGTGAGGGTGAGCCGGTGCGCGGTGGGGGAGGTGCGTGCGAGCTGCGCGCGGAAGAGCGGCCCCTTCTGGAGATCGAACGTCTGCTCCACCTCGCGCTCGAGCAGCTTCGCCCACGCCTCCTCCTGGCCCCTGGCGTCCAGCGCGCTCCAGTCGTGGACCGGCAGCGGGATGGGCTCGGCAGGGCCCACGAGCAGCGACAGGCCGTCCGCGCTGAAGGTGGAGCGCAGGGCCTCGTGGCGCGCGACCAGGTCCGCCAGCGCCTGACGAAGCGCCTCCACGTCCAATGGACCTTGGAACCAGAGCGTGACGGACTCATTGAACGCGAGCGAGCCTTCGTCGCTCATGCGCGAGCCGGTCCAGAGCTCGCGTTGCGGCTCGGTGGAGGGGGCGGTGGCGAGGATGGCGGGACCGGCGAACGGGTCGAAGGCAACCGGGTCGGAGGCGTGGCTCATGGCGCTTTCGGTCGAGGAATTGACGGGGTGGGCGCGAGTCGTGAGACTCGGAACGTCGCGGGGCAGTAAACCACAGGCGGCACCTTTCACCGCTCGGTCTCAGAGGCATGAACGCCACCTACTTTGGTCGCTCCGAACGACAACTACTGGGCATCCACCATGAGGCGCGGGGGAAGGCAGCCCGCGATCTGGCGGTGCTGCTCTGCTACCCCGCGGCACAGGAGTACCTGCGCGCGCACTGGGCCTTTCGCCGGCTGGCGGATCTGCTCTCGAAGGAGGGGCTCTCCGCGTTCCGCTTCGACTACTTCGGCACGGGGGACTCGGCGGGCAGCCTGGGCGCCGCCACCGCGGCTGACTGGGTGCAGGACATCCAGACGGCCGCTGCGGAGCTCTTGGACGTGAGCGGCGCCACGCACCTGGCCCTGGTGGGGTTCCGCTTCGGCGCCACGCTCGCGGCAGAGGCTGTGCGGAAGGGGCTGAAGGTGCGGGAGCTCGTACTCTGGGAGCCGGTGTCGAACGGGCGAGCACATCTGGCCGAGCTCGAGGAGCTGGAGCGGAAGAAGCAGGCGATCAGCCGGACGCCGCCTCGCCCCACGCCCGGCGTCACAGAGGTGCTCGGGGTGGTGGTCACCCCTGCGCTGCGGGACTCCATCGCCGCGTTCGATCTCCTCGCCGCGCCGCCGCCGCCCACCCAGCGGACGGTGCTCGCCGTGTCGGAGGAGCTGCCGGAGTACGCCGCGCTGCGCGAGCACTACCGCAAGGCGGGGGCGGAGCTCTCCTACCTGTACGTCCCGGAGGAGGCTGGCGGCGGCAGGGGAGACGTGGACTCCGCCATGCTCTCCAGCGTGATCCTCCAGGGGATCGTCTCGCAGCTCGCGCCGAGGGCCGCATGAGAGAGCGCGTCTTCAGCTTCGGCCCGGAGAACGGGCTGGTGGGCGTGCTCACCGAGCCGGAGGCCTCCGCGGAGCGCGTGGGCGCGCCGGCGCTGGTGCTCACCAACATCGGCATGAACCACCGCGTGGGGCCCAACCGGCTCAACGTGGAGATGGCGCGCGCGCTGGCCGAGGAGGGGTACCGCACCTTCCGGTTCGATCTCTCGGGCCGCGGCGACAGCGAGGTCCGCCGGGACGCGGCGTCGGATCTCGAGCGCGGCGTGCTGGACATGAAGGACGCGCTCGATTTCCTGCAGCGCACCCGGAAGATCGATCGCTTCGCCGTGGTCGGCCTCTGCTCGGGCGTGGACGCGGTGCACCCCATCAGCGTGCGCGATCCGCGCGTGGTGGGCTCGGTCTGGCTGGACGGCTACGGCTTCAAGACGCGCGGCTACTACCTGCGCTGGTACTCGGTGCGCCTGCTGGAAGTCCACCAGTGGCGCCGCGTGGCGAAGGACGCGCTCGCGCTCGTGCGCAAGAAGGTCGGCGCGTTCGCACGGGAGGTGAAGGAGCGGCCGTCCGTCTTCTCCCGCGCGTATCCCAAGCCCGAGGAGCTGCGCACGGACGTGGAGGGGATGCTCGCCCGCGGCGTGCGGCTGCTCTACATCTACACGGGCGGCGCCCGGACCGAGTACTTCTACAAGGACCAGTTCTTCGAGATGCTCGGCGCACCCCACTTGAAGGGGAAGGTCGACATCGAGTTCTGGCCCGAGTCCGACCACCTCTTCTCCACGCTCGCGCAGCGCAAGGAGCTGATCGACCGGCTTCGCAGCTGGCTCGCCGGCTTCGCCGCGAATGCCTCTATCGTGGGGCGCGCCAGCTCCGCGTAGCCTCGGGCCTAGGGCTTGGGGACCGACCGGACGCGACCCATCCCGGCGTCTTCATAGCGCTCCGGGAAGAGCAGCTTCCCGGTCTCGTTGCCGTAGAAGCTGCCGTCCTTCAGTTTGTACATGTAGTCCATCACGTCCTCGAACGAGACCTCGACGTCCGAGCCGGGCTCCACGTCCGCATACTGCGGCTCGTTCTCCAGCCGGCCGCGCAACGTGTCTCCCTTCCACGAGTGGACGTCCACCCACATCCACTCGGTGCCGTCGGCATAGGGGAAGGGCGCCTTCACCAGCAGCCCTTCTTCCGGAGGGAGTCCCTTCCTCACCTTGCTGCGGTAGCGGCGGAGCGCCTCCTTCGCGCGCGCCTGGGCCTCGTGGACCTTCTCATCGCGGACGAACGCCTCCGCCGGATCCTTTGCGGTGCCGAAGAGCGCGCTCATCGCGCCCTCGAGGCACTTGCCGCGCCCCTCGCAGGTCAGCTCCGGGAAGGTGAGCTCCGGCACGCCGGGCCTGGCCTCGGGTGACTCGCTGATCGCGAAGCCCACCGTGAGCTTCCGCTGGGCGCCCGGGAGGCTCGCGCGCTTCATCAGCGCCTCGCGCAGCGCCGACTCCTTCAGGTCCTCGAAGGCAACGAGGAGCCGCCCTCGCTCATCCGGCCGGCCGCCCTCGATTAGCCGCTGCGCCACGGCGTTCATCAGATCGCCCGCCGCATCCACCGAAGATCGGTTCACGTCGAGCAGGATGAAGTCGGAGATACCGAACCGGCTCAGCCCGCCGGTGTCCATCATGATCAGCCCATTCTTCTCCGGGACCAGGTGCACCTGGAAGTGGAACGGCCCCGCGATGAGGCCGTCCTTCCAACCGCGATTGATCCGCCTCGTGCGAAAGTCTGCCGCGGAGAAGACCGTCACTGTCTCGCGGTCGTTCAGCAGCGCGCCGTGCTGGGAACCCAGGGTCGCGAGCGCCTCGTAGACCTCGCGGAGGGCCTGGGCATCCTCCCGCCGCCACACCACCAGGGCTCTCACCACGCTCTCGGCCTTCTCGAGCGCCGCGCGGTCTTCGGGCGTCAAGAGGTGCGCCGAGTACGGGAGCGAGCTCTCATTCAGCCCGGGGTACTCTTCACGCTTCACGACTTCGAGCTCGAGCGAGCGCCCAGGCACCTTCGTCACCACCGGCTCGAGCGCCGCACGGACGGTGGCCTCGGGCAGCGGCTTCTTGAGCCCCACCAGCGCGACCTCGAGGTGCCCGCCGCTCAACCGCGGCGGAGGGAGGCTGGGGGCGGGTGGCTGGGCCTTCTTGCAGCCGATCAGGCCCAGGACTGCAAAGAGGCAGAGCCATGCGTTGTGCATGGTGGGGTGAGTGGAGCGCACGGAGCAGTCTTATTAGACGATCCCGCGCATCAAGCGCCCCCAAGGAGGGACCCGCTACCGGATGTTGGCGATCGAGTTCTTCAGGGTGTCGTGCTTCGCCTTGAGGAGGTTGGAGATCTTCTCCTCGTCCTGACGCCCTTCCTGGATCTGGATCTTCAGCAGCTCGCGGTTCTCCTCCTGCGTGCGCAGGAGCTCCGCGTCCATGGAGCCGACGGCGCCGGAGCGCGCGTTGCGGACGACCTCTCCGCCGCTGACCGGGGGCTGCGCGGCGGCGGGCTGCTGCGCGTCCAGGCGCTCCGCGAAGGAGGTGGTGGGGCGGGTCGGCGCGAGCTTGGGTGCGGCTGGGGCCTGCAGCTGGCCTCCGGACTCCACCCGCAGCTCGTTGCCCATGCGCCCTCCCACGTTCTTTTCGAACTGCTCCTTCATTCTTTTCGAAGAAGCTCCGCGCGAAGTTTCCTCATCCCGCGAGAAAAGGAGAAGGGAAGGAGCGGAGCGCTTCCGGCGGGTTACAGCGGCTCGAAGAGCTCCACCACTTTGAGGCCATATGCCTCGCCGGCGGTCTCCCGGTAGGCGCCGTGGGTGGCGCCGGGCACGGTCCACGTGCCTGCGCCGGCGGGCGCCGCAGCCAGCATCCGCCGCACCATGTCCGGGTCGGTCTCGCGCTCGCCGTAGATGAGGAGCAGCCGCCGGCCGGCGAGCTTCGGCAGCGCATCGATCGGGCGGACGCCGGGGAGGTCCAACCCCGCCTGCCGGAAGGTGCGCAGCCCCCACCACTCGCCGGCGAAGCCGAAGGTGTGGAAGTCGGATCGCTCGGACTCCTCCAGCGTGGAGTAGGGGCTCTCCAGCACCAGCGCCTTGAGGCGCGGATCCTCCGCCGCCACCACCGCCAGCGCCGAGGCGCCGATGGAGAACCCGAGCGCGCCGATCCGCCCGGCCCTCACGTCCGGCTGCGAGGCCAGGAAGGCGAGCGCCGCGCGGACGTCCGCGCGCTCCTTGTCCCCCAGCGTGCTCACCGGGCCTTCGCTCTCGCCGTGGGCGCGCAGGTCGAACAGCAGCACCCCGTGGCCGCGCGCGGCGAGCAGCTGCGCCTGCGGCCAGAGCGCCGCGCGCGTCTGCCCCCAGCCGTGGACGAGCAGCACCGCCGAGCCGCGCTGGCTCGGGAGGTACCAGCCCTGGAGCTTGAGCCCGTCGGACGTGGTGAACGCGACCGGCCGGAAGCCCAGCTGCGAGAGATCCGCTGGGGGCTGGACGCGCTCGGGCTTCCCCTTCAGGAACAGCTTGGCGAGCTTCTCCGCCCGAAGCGCCTTGAGCGCCATCCAGGCGCCGGAGGCGAGCAGGGCGACGAGGATCAGCAGGAGCCAGGGGCGCAAGGCGGCGTCACTGTCTCAGAGGCGCTGGTTTGTGGCCACCGCAGTTCCGTTCACCCTCGAGGGTGGAGACCCCGAGCGCCCCTCGACTTCGCTCGGGGTGAGCGGGGGGCGGCCCCTCGACTTCGCTCGGGGTGAGCGGGGGCCCCTCGACTTCGCTCGGGGTGACCGGGGGCTACGAGAGCTGGACGTACTTCCCAGGCTCGGTGGGGCTGGGGATGAACCAGGCCGGGTTGCCGGAGGGATCTCTGCCCAGGCGCGCGCCGGGCACCGGCGGCTGGGCGGGATCCAGCGCCGCGGCCGCGGCCGGCGCCTGCTTGCGCGGGGCGAGGAAGCCGGACTCCTGCATCTCGGTGACCGCGCCCTTGAAGGCGGCGATCACGAAGTCGATCTCCGCCTGGGTGTACGAGGCGGTGAGGAAGCAGGGGAACCCGTCCAGGATGTGCACGCCGCGCTCGCGCAGGAGCACGAAGAGCACGTCCGTCCACTGCACCTCCTCCTTCCAGAACGTCTTCCAGAGCGAGGAGAAGTGCTTGATCACGATTGGCGCGCCCACCTCCTCGAACCAGGCGTTGAGGTGGTTCGCCATGGCGGTGGTCTGCTCGTTCATCCTCTTCTGCAGGGCAGGCCCCTGCTTCTTCATCTCCAGCAGCGAGGCCTTGGCGGAGGCCAGCGCCAGCGGGTGCCGGACGAAGGTGCCGGCGAAGTAGGTCACGCCCACGGTGGGGATGGAGTCATCCCCGAACTGCCAGCCGCCGCCGTCCAGCGCGTCCATCCACTCGCGCTTGCCCGCGATCACGCCGATGGAGACGCCGCCGCCCACCACCTTCCCGTACGAGGCGAGGTCCGCCTTGATCCCGAAGTACTCCTGCGCGCCGCCGGGGCAGGTGCGGAAGCCGGTGATCACCTCGTCGAACACCAGCGCGGTGCCCGAGGCGGCGGTCAGCTTGCGCAGCTCCTGCAGGAACTCCTTGGGCTGGAAGTCCGGGCGCCGGCTCTGCACCGGCTCCACCACGATCGCCGCCAGCTCGTTGGCGCGCTTCTTCAAGATCTCCAGCGTGGCGTCCGTGCCGTAGTCGAGCACCAGCACGTTCTCGGACGTGGAGGGCATGATGCCGGGCGCCGCGGGGATCGCCTTGCCGGTCTTGGTGCCGCGGACGATCACCTCGTCGAAGATCCCGTGGTAGGCGCCGGTGAAGATCACCACCAGCCGCCGGCCGGTCACGGTGCGGGCGATCCGCACGCAGCCCATCACCGCCTCGGAGCCGGTGTTGCAGAGCCCCACGCGGTCGAAGCCGGTGAACTCGCAGACGAGCTTGGAGACCTCCGCCGCGAGCGGGTGCTGCGGGCCCACCTCGATCCCCTCATCCACCTGCTTGCGCAGCGCCTCCTGGATGAAGTCCGGCGTGTAGCCGAAGAAGTTGGAGCCGAAGCCGTTGAGCGCGTCGATGTACTCGTTCCCGTCCAGATCCCACATCCGCGCGCCCTTCGAGCGCTTGATCACGATCGGGTAGACCAGCTCCTTCATCACCGGCCGGAAGCCCGTCACCACGCGCGGGTCCGCCATCACGCCGCGGTTCTCCGCGGTGAACGCCTTGGACGCCTTCGTCTTCTGCGTGTAGCGGCGGGTGATCGCCTCCAGGCGCGACTTCACCTTCGGCGAGAGCTCGTCGCTCTTGTTGGTGTGGATGCGCGCGATCGCGCCGAACGCCTTCTTCACGTCGTACTTCTGCGGCCCGCCTTCCTCGGCCGCGGGAGCGGCAGCAGCGGCAGCGGCCGGCGCGGGTGCAGCTTTCGCCGTGGCGCCGTTGGTCGGCTGCGGCTGGGGCGCCGGCTGGGCCTGGGCCGCCGCGGCGACGGCGGGCGCGGCCACGGCCACCGGCGCGCCCCCGGCGAGGAGCATCAGCTGCTGCTGCATCAGCTGCAGCTGCGCGGTGATCAACTGCTGCAGCTCGTCACTTCCAGAACCGGCGGGGAGCGTCATGGGCGTGAAGGAGAGGGGAGAGGGAACTGCGGAAGGGAGCTGCGCGGGCGCGGCCGCCGCCTGCGCCGCGCTCTGCAGGGCGGTGGTGGCGGCGGAGGGCTCGGCCGCGTCCGGCGGCAGCACGCCGTCCAGGTGCTGGGCGAGCGAGTCCAGCGTGCACAGGTCCTCGCTCAGCTGCCGGAACGCCACCGGCACGCCGAACTTGCGCTTGAGCTCCAGCGCCGCCTGCGTCAGCACCAGCGAGTCCAGGCCCAGCTCCAGGAAGGTGGCGCCCGGATCGGCGCCCTCCAGCTCGAGCCCGGACATCTCCTCGAACGTCTTGCGGACCTCGTCGATCAGGCGCTGCTTGCGACTCACTTGGGACCTCTAGGGTTGGATTTTCGTGAAGCGATCAGGGCCAGTTGCTGCTGCATGACGCGCAGCTGCTCCTGGATGAGGTTGGCGGCCGGGCGCGGCTTGGCGTGGCCGTTGCCGTTGGCGGCGGCTGCGTGGCCGTTGACGATGGGCTTGGCCGCCGGGACCGGTGAGTCGGGCGTCACCTCCGCCCAGAAGCGCTGGCGCTCGAACGGGTAGGTGGGCAGGGCCACGCGCAGCCGGCGCTCCGCCGCGTAGAAGGCGCGCCAGTCCAGCTTCACCCCCGCCAGCGAGAGCTGCCCGGCGGCACCGAGCAGCGCCGCGTACTCGGGCCCTTCGCCGGCGGTGTCGGCCATCGAAGGGATGGTGAGCTGGCGCGCCTTGTCCTTCACCTGCTGCTTCACCAGCGTGGAGAGGGTGGCGCGCGGCCCCGCCTCGAGCCCCACGAGCGGACCCTTCTCCAGCAGCGTCGCCGCGGCCTGGGCGAAGCGGACGCGCAGGCGCAGGTGGCGCGCCCAGTACTTGGGGTCCGTGGCCTGCTCGGGGGTGAGCCACGTCCCGGTGGCGGTGGAGACGATGGGGATGGATGGCGCGGCCAGCTTCACCGAGGCGAGCTGCTCGAGGAACGGCCCCACCGCGGGGTCCATCATCGCGGTGTGGAAGGCGTGGGAGGTGAGCAGCGGGCGCGCCTGCGCACCGCTGGCCTCGAGCGCCTTGTGCAGCTGCTCCACCAGGGGCGTGGGGCCGGCGGCCACGCACAGCCCGGGGGCGTTCTCGGAGGCGATCTCCAGCCCCGGGAAGTCCTTCAGTCGGGCCTCCAGCTCGGAGGCCGGCAGGCGCACCGAGAGCATGCTGCCGCGCGGCTGCGCGCCCATCAGCTTGCCGCGCACCGCGACGAGGCGCACCGCGTCCGCGAGCGAGAAGACGCCGGCCAGGCACGCGGCGACGAACTCGCCCACGCTGTGGCCCATCATCGCGGCGGGCGTCACGCCCACGCTCATCCACCAGCGCGCCATGGCGTAGCTGGTGACGAAGAGGGCGGGCTGGGTGATCGAGGTGTCCTTGAGCGTGGCGCTCGCGGCCTCGGCGTCCGAGTCCGGCGCGTAGATCACCTCGCGCAAGTCTCGGCCGAGCAGCGGCTTGAGCAGCGCCGCGCACTCGTCCACCGCGTCCCGGAACACGCGCTCGCGCTGGTGCAGCGCCTTGCCCATGCCCACGTACTGCGAGCCCTGCCCAGGGAAGAGGAAGGCCACCGGCGGGTCGGCGCTCTCCGCCTTGCGCGAGAAGACGCGCGCCGGCTCGCCCTGCTCCAGCGCCTTCACCGCGTCCTCGTGCGTGGCGCAGACCACGGCCCGGCGGTGTGTGAACGCGCTGCGGCCGGTCTGCAGGGTGAAGGCCACGTCCGCCAGCGGAACTTCGGGGTGCGCCTTCAAGTAGGCCGCGAGCCGCTGCGCCTGCGCGTCCAGCGCGGTGGCCGTCTTCGCCGAGAGCAGCAGCACCTGCCGCGGCCGCGAGGCGGAGGAGGGCTGCACCGGCGGCGGCTCCTGCAGCACCACGTGCGCGTTGGTCCCGCCCACGCCGAAGGAGCTCACCCCGGCGAAGCGCGGCTGGGCGCCCCGCGGCCAGGCCTGGCGCTTCGAAGCCACCACGAAGGGGCTGCTGGCGAAGTCGATCTTCGGGTTCGGCTTCTCGTAGTGGAGCGTGGCGGGGAGCTGCTCGTGCTCCAGCGAGAGCGCCGTCTTGATCAACCCGGTCACCCCCGCGGCGATCACCAGGTGGCCGAAGTTGCTCTTCACCGAGCCGAGCAGGCAGAAGCCGTTGTCCTGGGTCCCCTGGCGGAACGCGCGGGTGAGGCCGGCGACCTCGATTGGATCTCCCAGCGGCGTTGCGGTGCCGTGCGCCTCCACGTAGGAGATCTCCCGCGGGCTCACCTGCGCGCGGGCCTGCGCCAGCGCCACCACCGCAGCCTGCCCTTCCACGGACGGGGCGGTGAACGAGGCCTTGTTGCCGCCGTCGTTGTTCACGGCCGAGCCGCGGATCACCGCGTGGATGTGATCTCCGTCCCGCTGCGCGTCCGAGAGGCGCTTGAGGACCACCACCCCCACGCCGTCCGAGAACGTGGTGCCGGTGGCCTGCTCGTCGAACGGGCGGCAGTGGCCGTCCCGGGAGAGCATGCCGCCCTCTTGATACAGGTAGCCCGCCTTGAAGGGCACGTAGACGGACGCGCCGCCGGCCAGCGCCACGTCGCACTCGCCCAGCTGGAGGCTCTTCACCGCCTCGCAGGTGGCGACCAGCGAGGTGGAGCAGGCGGAGTGGATGGAGAGCGCCGGCCCTTGGAGATTCAGCCGGTGCGCCACTCGGGTGGCCACGTAGTCCTTCTCGTTGGCCGTCATCACCTGGAACGCGCCCACGCGATCCACGAGGTCCGGCCGCCGCTGCACGTGGTTGGCGTAGTAGCCGTTGTTGTAGACGCCGCCGAAGACACCGACGAGGCCGCCCGCGGTGTCCGGCGAGTAGCCCGCGCGCTCCAGCCCCTCCCAGCAGGTCTCCAGGAAGAGCCGCTGCTGCGGATCCATCAGCTCCGCCTCCTTGGGGTTCACCCCGAAGAAGGCGGCGTCGAACTGCTCCACGCCGTCAATCACCGCGCGGGCGCGGACGTACTGCGGATCTGCGCGCAGCTCCGCCGGGACCAGCGGGTCGATCTCGTCCTCGCGGAAGTAGGTGACCGACTCCACGCCAGACAGCAGGTTCTTCCAGAGCGCGTCCACGTCCGGCGCGCCGGGGAAGCGCCCCGCCATGCCGATGATCGCGATGTCCGGCAGCCGGCCGCCGCCCTGGCCGCCGAACGCCACCTTGGCGCGGGCCTGGGCGTCTCCGCCGGCGAGCGGCGCGGGCCCCGCCTTGGCCTGATCGAACCAGGCGGCCACGCCGCGCGGGGTGGGGCTCTGGAACAGCTGCACGGCCGGCAGCGAAGCGCCCAGCCGGGTGCCGAGCTCCGCGGCGGCCTTCACCGCCAACAGCGAGGTGCCGCCCAGCTCGAAGAAGTTGTCCTCCACGCCCACCCGGTCCAGATCCAGCAAGCCCGCCCAGGACTCGCAGACCTTGCGCTCGGTCTCGGTGCTCGGCTCCAGGAACGAGACGCTCAGCTCCGGGCGGTGCTTGTCCGGCGAGGGCAGGGCGCGCACGTCCAGCTTGCCGTTGCCGGTGATCGGCAGGGCCTCGAGCCAGACCCACGCGGTGGGCACCATGTACTCGGGCAGCGAGCGCAGCAGCTGCGCGCGCAGCTCGGGCGGGGAGACCTTGGGCGCGGACGCGTGTGGCACCAGGTACGCCACCAGGCGCTTCACCCCCGGCTGATCCTCGCGGGCGATCACCGCGCAGCTGCGCAGGGAGGGGTGACCCAGCAGCGCGGCCTCGATCTCGCCGAGCTCGATCCGGAAGCCGCGGATCTTCACCTGCTTGTCCGCGCGCCCCACGAAGTCCACGTTCCCGTCCGGGAGGTAGCGGACGAGATCTCCGGTCCGGTACATCCGTCCGCCGGGGACGAAGGGATCTTGGAGGAAGCGCTCCTTCGTGAGCTCCGGCCGGCCCAGGTAACCGCGCGCCACGCCCTCGCCGCCGATGTAGAGCTCCCCCTCGGCGCCGATGCGCACGGGCTTCTGCTGCTCGTCCAGCACGTAGAGCCGGGTCTCGCGGATCGGCCGGCCGATGGGCACCGAGCGCACGCTCTCCGGCAGCGGGTTGGGGATGGGGTAGGCCGTGGCGAAGGTGGTGGTCTCCGTGGGGCCGTACGCGTTGGTGAACGCGGTGCCCGGGAGCGCGCGCTGCGCGCGGCGCAGGTGGGCGGCGGAGACGGCCTCGCCGCCGGTGAGCACGTGGCGGGCGCCAGTGAGGCAGGCGGCGTCCTCGTCGATCAGCGCGTTGAAGAGCGCCACGGTGAGCCAGATGATCCCGACCCGCTGCTCCGCGATGATCTTCCGCAGCCCCGCGGCAGTGGGGACGCGCTCCGGGTAGCAGACCACGCGCCCGCCGTTGAGCAGCGCGCCCCAGATCTCGAAGGTGGAGGCGTCGAACGCGAGCGGCGCCGCGTGCAGCAGCACCGCCTGCTCGTCCAGCTGGGCGTAGGTGACCTTGCAGCAGAGCCGGTTGATGGAGCGGTGGCGGATCTCCACGCCCTTCGGCTTGCCGGTGGAGCCAGAGGTGTACATCACGTACGCCAGCTGCGAAGCGCTGTGGCCTGTGGCGTCCGGCGCGCCAGCGGGCGTCAGCGTCTCGAGGATCTGCTCGAGCAGCAGCACCCGGCCCCCTCGACTCCGCTCGGGGTGAACGGAGGCGAAGAGCGGCGCGTGGGCTTGCTCGGTGATCAGGAGCGTGGCGCCCGCGTCTTCGAGCATGAAGCGAAGCCGATCCGCCGGGTAGCTCGCCTCGACCGGCAGGTAGGCGGCGCCCGCCTTGAGGATCGCCAGCACCGCGACGATCGTCTCCGCCGAGCGCTCCAGGCAGAGCGCCACGCGGTCGTCCCGCTTCACGCCTTCGTCGATCAGCCGCTTCGCCAGCCGGTTCGCGCGGTCGTTCAGCGCGCCGTAGGTCAGCTCCCCGCGCGCGTCCACCACCGCCACCGCGTCCGGCCGGCGGCGCGCCTGCGCCTCGAAGAGCGCGTGGACGGTGGCCTCTGGCTCGTGGTCCACGGCCGTGGCATTCCACTCGTGCAGAACCCGCCGGAGCTCCTCTGGAGGCACCGGTCCGCCCGCTGGCTCAGTCATGGGTGCGGCCATGGTAGTCGAAGGGGTCCGATCGCTCGATGTGCGCGCGCCTGACCGGAGGTCCCGGGCGAACCTCGGGCGCCGGCGTTACGGCCGGAACGGAAGTCGGGGCGGATCTTCCTGTGGGGCAAGGTAGGCGCCGGCGCTGGGCCGGTCGGTCAGCGACCAGGCACCGGTCACCCCGAGCGAAGTCGAGGGGCGGTGGAGATGCCGGGCGCCCCTCGACTTCGCTCGGGGTGAGCGGCGGGGGGCGCGCTACATCGAGACGAACGAGTCCGCGTACGGCTTGTCCCACTCGCGCACGTCCCGGCCGAGCGCCTTGCGGGCCACGTCCTTCGCGCGGAAGGCCGGCTCGAACGCGGCGTGCTTGAGGCGATCCCGCAGGCCGGTGTCCTCGATCGGCGCCGGGTTCAGCCCCAGGCGCCGCAGCTCGTAGTTGGCGCGGTGGAGCAGCTTCCGGCGCCGCGTCATCTCCGTGTAGTAGGTGAAGCTGACGGTGATGGAGACGTTGTTGCCGTTCTTCACCCAGTGCGGGGACGTGGTGGGCATGTAGCCGCCCATCCCGGGCTCGAGCTCGAAGACGCGGGCGCGGCGCTGGATCTCCTCGCGGTACTGCACCAGCTCGCGCGAGTGCTTCTCGTGGAAGAGCTCCAGCGAGCGCTCGGTCACGACTTCGCGGTCCAGCGCCTCCCAGACGTGCAGCGTCTTCTTCCCGCGCACCTGGAGGATGAAGTTGTGCTCGTGATCCATGTGGTACGGCGTCACCGCGTTGGGGGAGGTGATGAAGATCCACCCGGCGCGGTAGTGCATGCCGGGGTCCTTCTTCTCCACGCGCGCCTTCACGTGGTCCAGGACCTCGTCCACCAGCGTCCGGTAGAGCTCGTCGTTCTGGATGTTGTGCAGCGCCAGCCACGCGCCCGCGTTCTCGATGCGCGCGATCACCTCTTCGGCCGGCAGCTCCACCTTGTTCGTCTTCGGCGCGGTGGTGAAGTCGGTGGCCGCCGAGGCCTTGTCGTCGTGGTAGCGGACGGAGTTCTTCGCCCCGAGCCGGCGCCCCAGCTCCACCAGCGCAGGCAGCTGCAGCAGCGGGTGGCTCATCAGGGAGTGGCGGACCCCCATGATCTTCATGGGGTCGAACGTGGCCTCGTCGAACTCCACCCCCGGCCCTTTGTAAGAGGGCGCGGCCTCGTCTGCGCGCTGCGGTGCTGCGTTCATGCGTCTTGGCTCCTCTAAAACGGCGACGGCGCCGCAGCATACCCGGAACGGGCGGGCGGCCGCCTCGCCCCCCCCCGAAGATCAGCCCGCGGCCTTGGTATTGAACGCCTCCAGCAGCTCCCGGCGGCAGGCCAGCCCCTCCGGCGTGGCCTTGAGCGGATGGACCACGAAGTGGCCGTTCGCGCGCAGGGTCTTCGCGTCCGGGGTCCGGGAGATCCCCAGGTCTCCGAAGCGCGGAGAGATCGTCCCCAGGTCCACCACCCGGCCGCCCACCGCGCGGACCAACAGGCCCGCCATCACGTCCTCCTCCGTGGTGATGAGCCCGTGGCGCTCGTAGTTGGGCCGGTCCAGGTAGCCCTTCTCCACCATCTTCCGGACCAGCGGCATGGCGATGGCGTAGAAGCCGCCGCCCGGCGTGGTGAAGCGGAAGCCGCCCGCGGCCAGCGCTCGCACCCCGGCCGAGAACCACCAGACCGGGTAGAGCCGCTTCGGCTCCCACTTCCGGTCCACCAGGTGCCCTTTTCTTCGTCGCCGGAAGCCGAAGGGCACCAGGTCCGCGAGCAGCAGCACCCGGTCTCGGCGCCGCATGGTGAAGGGGATGCCCCACATGGCGTCGTCCGCGCGGCAGTGCTCGGCGAGGAAGGCGCCCAGATCGGTGCGGATCACCAGCGCGTCCGGGTCGTGCTTGATCACCAGGTCGAACGGCTCGCCGCTGGCCACCACCTCGCGCAGCCCCTCACAGGTGCGCTGGATGCAGCCGCGGAAGCCCAGGCTCTGCGGCAGCCGCGTGCAGGTGGCCTTCTTCCCCAGCCGGCGCGCGTGCTCCGCCAGGCGGTCCCCCGCGTGGGACTTGGACGCGTCGTCCATGATGAAGAAGCGCAGCTCGTGCTCGCTCGCCGAGCTGCTCAGCGTGGTGACCACGTCTTCGGCCAACGTCGCGTCGCTGTCGCAGACGCACAGCAGGACCGCAATCCGCATGGGCCGGGAGGTTACGTCAACAGCCCGGGGATCGCGCCGGTGTACTCCGGTTGGCCGAAGCTCTCGATCGGTTGACCAAAGGCCTGGGCCAGGGTGACCAGCAGCCGGTTGTGCGGGAAGGCCTGCGGCGCCTTCTGGCCGAAGCCGCTCCAGCCCGCGAGCGGCGTCTTCGAGGTGCGCAGCTTCAGGTAGCGCCCCATCCGCAGCTTCCCGCCCGCGCCGCCGGCGATCACCGTGGGCACGTCGATGCAGCTGTGGCCGGCCGGATCTCCCAGCTCGTTGCCCCAGAGGATGATCGTGTTGTCGAGCACGGTCCCGGAGCCCTCCGGGATCTGCGAGAGCCGGGTCATGAGGTACGCCACCTGCTCCGCGTACCAGCGCTGCACCGCGCCCAGCCGCGCCGCCGTGGTGGCCTGCTGATCCGCGGTGCCCGAGCCCAGCTGGTGGGCCAGGTCGTCGTGGATGCTCATGTTGAGGTTCAGCCACGGCATGCCCGGGTTGTCCGCCGAGCCGAAGAGCGTGACCACGCGGGTGAGATCGCAGGCGAACGCCTGGGCGATCAGGTCCAAGTGCAGCTGCAGGAGCTTGGGCGCGTTGTTGATGTCCGAGAGCGGCGGCACCGTGGGCTTGGCCGGCTTGGAGCAGCCCGCGGAGAGGGACGTCAGCCGGTTCTCCATGTTGCGGAGCACGGTGAGGTGGTTCTCCAGCTTCTGCCGCTCCTCGCCGGAGAGCCGATCCCGCAGGCGGGTGGTGTCCTGGGTGACGTAGTCGAGGATGCTCTTCTTGCGCGCCAAGAGCCGGTCCGCCGCCGGGTCCGTGCCCGGGACGACGAGGTTGGCGAAGAGCCGGTTGTAGACCTTCGCCGGATCCCGCTCGAACGGGACGCGCGCGCCGGTCTTGGTGAAGGAGAGGGTGTTGTAGACGTGCTGGCCCTCGAACTGCTGGTACGTCATCAGCTCCAGCGAGGGGAACTTGGTCTGCGTGCCGATCGCCCCGGCGAGGAACTGATCCAGGGACTCGCTGCCCGCGCGCTCGTCCCCGCTGGTGGTGACGATCTTGCTGCCGGTGAGGAAGCTGACCGGGCCACCCTCGTGGCCGCTGCGGCCGTACTCGTAGAGGACCTTGTAGTCGAGCCCCTCGAGGATCAGCAGCTTGTCCCGGAACGGCTGGAGCGGCCCCAACGTGGAGTTGGGGAAGTCGATGTTGAAGTCGGTCTCGCCGCCCTGCGGCCGCCAGAGGGAGGGCACCTGACCGTGCGGGGTGAAGAGGCTGACCAGCCGCAGCGGCGGGGCGTCCGCCCCGTAGGCGGGGTCGCTCCAGAAGAGGCGGCCGAACGCGGAGGCGGCGCCCACCCCGGCGAAGGTCTTGATCAGCGCGCGGCGAGAGAGGGAGGTCTTGGCTTTCATGCTCTCGTCCCTCAGGGGTTGGAACGGCGGGTGGCGAAGCCAGCAGACCGGACGTAGGCGACCATCAGCTCGCGCAGGTCCAGCTCGTTGCCCCGGAAGCGCGAGAGCGCGGGGATGAGCGTGCAGCTGTCCAGGGGCTGCTCCTGCCGCCCCATGCCGAAGCGGAAGAGCTGGTTGGTCACGCAGTCGGAGACGTCGCTGTTGGCGGCGAGCATCCTCGCCAGCGCTGCGGCGCCGGTGAACGCGCCCTCGTGCGCGGGATCCCGCGTCCCGGTGAGCTCGCCGCTGGCGTCGATGGCGATCCCGT
Source organism: Myxococcaceae bacterium (assembly GCA_044229415.1). Classification (GTDB taxonomy): domain Bacteria; phylum Myxococcota; class Myxococcia; order Myxococcales; family Myxococcaceae; genus JBGATB01. The sequence continues at coordinate 52,459 of JBGATB010000049.1, forward strand.
TCTCGGTGGTGCGGTACTTCCCGAGCCCGTCGAAGTCCTCCATGCCGAAGCCGATGGGATCGAGCAGCGAGTGGCAGCCAGAGCAGCTGGCGTTGCTGGTGTGCGCCTCCACCCGCTTGCGCGTGGTCTTCGTCCCGTCCGGCGGCGGCGCCGCGGCCACCACCGTGGGCGGCGGGGGCGGGATGGTGCCGCAGAGCAGCCGGGTGCGGATCAGCTTCCCGCGAAGGATCGGCGAGCTGTCATCCGGGTGGCCGTAGAGGGCCAGAAGGCCCGCCTGGGTGAGGATCCCCGCGCGCGTCTCGGGGAGCGCCACCTTCGCCGGCGTGGTGCCCGGCCTGTCCGGCAGCCCGTAGAACTGCGCCAGGCTCGAGTCCGCGAACGTGTAGTTGGCGGTGAGCAGCTCGGTCAGCCGCGCCTTGTCCTGCGAGAGCACGTGCTCCACGAAGCGCTCGTTCTCCGCCTTCATGGAGTCGCGCAGCGCGGTGCTGAAGTCCGGGAAGGTGTTGTTGTTCTTCACCAGCGCGCCGATGTTGGAGGCGCCCAGCCACTGGGTGACGAACTCCTTGAGCTGCGCCCGGGAGGCCGCGCTCTCCAGCAGCCGGCGCGCGTGCTTCTCGCGCTCGTCCGCGCTGGCCAGCGAGCCGGCCTCGGCGGCGGCCTTGAGCTCCGCGTCCGGCGGCCCTGCGGTCAGCATGTAGGAGAGCTGCGAGGCCAGCTCGTCCGCGGTCAGCGCCTTCACCCCGCCGCCGGTGCCCGAGCCCAGCTCGGTCCGGTAGAGGAAGCTGGAGGACTCCAGCACCGCCTGCACCACGGTCTGTACGGCGGTGGCGTAGTCCGTGCCGTCTCGCCCCACGGCGAAGAGCGCGAGCAGCCCCGTGCGCTCCTGATCGGTGATCGGCCGGCGGTAGGCCTTGGGGACGAAGGCGTTGATGAAGTTGCGCGCGCAGTCCGCCTCGGGCGTACCGGCCGCGCAGGGGGCCAGCTTCTCCACCTGGGCGGCCGCCTTCGTCGCCAGCTGCAAGGACACCTGCTCCAGCTGGTCCGCGAAGAGCGGCGAGACCTCGAGCTTGTCGTGGTTGGTGAAGCCGAGAGATCTGTCCTCGGCCGCCAGCGTGCTGCCTTCGGTAACGCCGAAGCCCAGCGCGGCGCCTGCTGAGGCATTGAACTCGGTGCGGGTGAGGCGGCGGACCCGGACGGCCGGGAAGTCCGTGCACTCGACCTCGCCTTCAGGCGTGGCGAAGGGCGCGTCGCCGAAGCAGCCGGCCACAAGCCACGAGGTGGCCAAAGCCACCGTTGCGAGCCTCAGGTTCATACCGTCCCTCCGGCGGCGGTGCTGTTTCCCCAAACAGCCCACCGAGACGATGGAACCCGTCTTAGCCACTGGGGTTGGTCGCATTCCACCAGCCCCCGACGTACGTGTGCGGCAAGGTGAGTCAGGACTGCTCCGATCTGACGACGCGCTCCCCCTTCGGGAGCCGGAGCGTTCGTAGCACCGATCGGACGAACTTCGGATCCTGGACGAGGTAACGGCGCCACAACCTGCGGGGTTCGAGCGCGAGGCGGAACAACCACTCGAACCCCAGCCTGGAGACCCACGGCGGCGCACGCTTCACCGCACCGGCGAGGAAGTCGAACGAGGCGCCTACACCCACCAACACCGCGGGCGCCAGCCGCTCGCTCACCCGGTGGCACCAGATCTCCTGCTTGGGCGAGCCGAGCGCCACGAACACCACGTCCGGCTTCGCCGCGCGGATTCGGGCGAGCAGCGCCTCGTCCGGCGGCTGGGAGAGATCGACCTTGGGCGACTCGATCGCCACGAACTGCACGTCGAGCTGCTCGCGGATCTTGTCCGCGGCCTTCTGCGCGATCCCCGGCCCCGCGCCCATCAGGTACACGCGCCAGCGCCGCGCCGCCGCGCGCGCCATCAGCGGCATCACCAGATCCGAGCCGGAGATCTTCTCCGGCAGCGGCGCCCCGAGCAGCGGCGCCACCCAGACGATCGGCATCCCGTCCACCAGCGAGAGGCGAGCGCCTTTGTAGGCGTCCTTGAACTCGGGGTTCTCGTCCGCGAGCACGATGTGATCCACGTTCGGCGTGAAGACGGAGCCGCCCGCCTTCTCCCGCACCAGCCCTTCGATCGCGTCCAGCGCTTCTTCGAAGCGCAGCACGTCGATGAAGAGCTCTCCCACCCTCAGCCGCGAATGGCCGGTCACTGTTCAGGCACCTCTGGTCGTGGAAGGCGAAAGGGCGAGCTCCGGCGCTTCCTCGTGCTGCACGCGCACCGGCGCAGGCCAGGCGCCCACGGCGATGGCGAGCTTGCCCACCACCACGCTCGCGAGGGCGACGAAGAAAGTCCCCATCCAGCTGGTGGTGCCCATGTCCCCGAAGCACTGCACCAGGTACGTGACCAGCGCGCAGACGCAGACCAGCGCGGCGGTGCGGTGCACCGGGTCCGTGGCGCGGCGGTAGGCGCGGCCGGCGAGCATCGCGGTCACCCCGAGGTGGAAGGTCATCAAGGTGAAGCCGAGCAGCCCGCCGTTGCTGAACAGCCACAGGAGCGAGTTGTGCGGGTGATACTTCCACTGCGGCATCACGAACGAGATGTCCGGCAGCGCCAGCGGTGTGTCGAACTCGTGGCCGAAGCCGGAGCCGAGCAGGGAGTGCTTCATCCACGTGAAGATCACGTTGAAGTTCTCGAGGTCGCGGTAGTCCGTGACCCCCTCCTGCTGCACGTCTCCTTCGATCAGCGTCCGCAGCGTCTGCACCGGGCCGAAGATCGCCGAGCCGGCGCGCCAGCCCACCACCACGTAGGCGATCAAGAGGGGAGAGAGGACGATCAGCGCCCGGGTGAAGGTGACCCGCAGCCGGTGGCGCGGCATCAGCGCGATCACGATCGCGAGCGAGATCCCCAGCGCCACGTAGGCCAGCCGGCGGTCGTTGAGCACCATGCCCCAGGTGATCAGCGCCAGCGGCGGGAAGCAGCGGATGAAGACGCGGCCGGTGGGCTCCTCGAACCAGCGCACCACCAGCATCACCATCGCCGCCACGAAGAGGAACGTGTCCGAGTGGCTCGTGCACCACTCGATCGGCAGGCCGCGCGGCCGGACGATCGCGAAGATGAAGAAGACGGCCGTGGCCGCCTTCCAGAGCGCGGCGGCGATCAGCATCTTGCCGATCGCCCGGAAGTCCTTGGGGCCCCGCAGCGCCGCGTGGAAGAGGAACGCCGCCAGCGGCAGCCCGAGCAGCTGCTGGATCTGCCAGAGCGCCTCGCGCGCGTTGCCGCCGTTCACCGCCCCGAAGCCCCAGTACGCCACCACCGAGCCCAGGCTGATCACCAACGCCTGCGACTGACAGCTGGGGCTGGGCAGCCGCGTCCCCTCCAGGTTCTGCAGCACCGCCCGCCGGTAGACGGAGAGCACCAGCAGGAACACCAGCGCGAACACCAGCAGCGGTGCGCGCAGGAACGGCACGCCGGTCAGCCCGTTCAGGTTGTCCAGGAGTAGCTGGCCGGGGAAGTGGAGCGGGCTCTGCCAGTACTTGTGGTACGGGTTCTCCGGTACGTAGTCGACGAAGATCAGCGCCCCGAACAGGGCGAGCGCGGTGTAGCGCAAGGGGATCTTCAGGATCACCCACAGCACCGTGATCCCCAGCAGCGGCACCAGGCCGAGCACCGGGTTTCCGTTGCCGAACACCACCGCCCCAGCGCTCAGGGCGATGAGCACGCCCAGCCCCACCGCGAAGCGGAGGGAGGGCCAGGGCCAGGGCCTCGCGGTGGGTGCGGTCGCGGTACTCACGGCGGGCGAGGAGTCTACGCGCGGCCGGCGCTTTGACATAACCTCTCGCGCCAGTCCCGATGGCCTCTTCCCGCCCGCGCGTCCTCCTGGTGGCCGAGCTGTGCAACCCAGACTGGGTGAGCGTTCCGCTCGAGGGCTGGAGCCACAGCCAGGCCCTGGCCAAAAGGGCTGACGTCCACCTGGTCACCCACCTGCGCAACCGGGAGAACATCCTCAAGCGAGGGCTGGTGGAGGGGCGGGACTTCACGGCGATCGACACCAACCCGGTGGAGGACGTGGCGTGGAAGTTGGGCAAGGCGGTTCGGGGCTCCGGCGGGGTGGGGCAGACCGTGAACACGGCGCTCTCTGCGTTCCCGTACTATCTCTTCGAGCTGAAGCTCTGGCAGCAGATGGGCGCCCGCCTGCGCGCCCGCGAGTTCGACGTGGTCCACCGGCTCACGCCGCTCTCGCCCACCACGCCCTCCGTGCTCGGGCCGCTCCTGCACCGGCATGGCGTCCCCTTCGTGCTCGGACCGCTCAATGGCGGCGTGCCCTGGCCCAAGGGCTTCGGCGCCGCCCGCCGCAAGGAGCGCGAGTGGCTCTCCTATGTGCGGGACGCCTACAAGCTGATGCCCGGCTACCGGAGCACGCGCGTGCGCGCCTCCGCGCTGATCTGCGGCTCGCGTGACACCCGCGCGCAGATCGCCGGGCCGTACCAGGAGAAGACCGTCTACGTGCCGGAGAACGGGATCGATCCCGGCCGCTTCACGCTGCGCCGCGAAGGGAAGATCGAGCTGCCGATCAAGGTCGCCTTCGTGGGGCGGTTGGTCCCCTACAAGGGCGCGGACATGCTGATCGACGCCGCGGCCCCGCTGGTGCGCGAAGGCAAGGTGAAGGTGGAGGTGATAGGCGACGGCGTGGAGATGGAGAACCTGCGCGCGCAGGTGGCGCGCGAGAAGCTCGAGAGCGGCGTGACGCTCGCGGGCTGGGTGAAGCACGAGCTCTTGCAAGAGCGGCTGATCCAGTCGCACGTCTTCGGCTTCCCCTCCATCCGCGAGTTCGGCGGCGCGGTCGTCCTCGAGGCGATGGCGCTGGGGTTGGTGCCGATCGTGATGGATTACGGCGGGCCCGGAGAGCTGGTGAGCCCACAGACCGGCTTCGCGGTGCCCATGGGCACGCGCGAGGAGATCGTCTCCCGGTTCCGGGAGGTGCTGGCCGGCCTCGCCGCGCGCCCGGAGCGGCTGGCGGGCCTGGGCGAGCGCGCCCGCGAGCGCGTGCTCTCCCACTTCACGTGGGATGCCAAGGCCGCCCAGGTGATGGAGATCTACCGCTGGGTGATGGGCCAGCGGGCAAAGCCGGACTTCGGGATGCCGCTCGCGGACGGGCCCCTGCCGGGGCTCTCGGGCGCGGCGTAATGCCCCAGGTGGTGCTTCCCTCCGCGCTCAGAGTCTGCTTGGAAGTGGGCCCATGAGCACTGGGAGCAGCAACAAAGCCATCGTCGCGGCCCTGCTGGCGAACCTGGGGATCGCAGTCACCAAGTTCGTCGCGTTCCTTTTCTCGGGCGCCACCTCCATGTTGGCCGAGTCCGTCCATTCGCTGGCGGACTCGGGCAACCAGATCCTGCTGATCGTGGGCGGGCGGCGCGCCCAGCGCGAGGCCACCCCCGAGCACCCGTTCGGCTACGGGCGCCAGCGCTACGTCTACGCGTTCGTGGTGGCGATCATCCTCTTCAGCGTGGGCGGCGTGTTCGCGCTCTACGAGGGCTTCCACAAGATCAGCCACCCGGAGCCGATCGACAAGCCGTGGCTCCCGCTCTCGGTGCTGATCGCCTCGCTGATCCTCGAAGGTCTCTCGCTGCGCACCGCGATCAAGGAGGCCAAGCTGGTGAAGGGCAGCCAGAGCTGGACGGAGTTCATCCGCCACGCCAAGGCGCCCGAGCTGCCGGTGGTGCTGCTCGAGGACATCGCCGCCGGCGTGGGCCTAGCGCTGGCGCTCGGCGGCGTGGGGCTCACGCTGCTCACCGGCAACGGGGTCTGGGACGGTGTGGGCACCGTGGCGATCGGCGTGCTGCTGGTCGTGGTGGCGATCATCCTCGGCTACGAGACGAGCTCGCTTTTGGTGGGGGAGGGCGCCACCGACAAGGACGCCGCCGCCATCCGCAAGGCGCTCGAGGGCAGCTGCTCCCGCGTCATCCACATGAAGACGCTCTACCTCGGCCCGGACGAGCTCATGGTCGCCGCGAAGATCGCCGTGAAGCACGACGACTCCGCCGAGGCCGTGGCCCGCGCCATCGACGACGCCGAGAAGCGCATCCGCGAAGCCGTGCCCGTGGCCCGGGTGATCTACCTGGAGCCGGACGTGTTCGACGAGAAGCGCGCCGCGGCCGGCACAGCCCGAGCTCTATAAAGGAGGGGCAGATCGGAGCGCCCATGCGCCGCCGGCCTGAGCTCGGCCGTAAGTTGCCGACTTTGTTCCGAGAAGGTCGGTAGCTGGCGCGCGCGTGTAAACGCAGCTTCGGGCGCTGAGGTACTCCAAGTGCCCGGAACCTGCCGCTAAACCCCGGGTTTGGCGAGCGCTCCCCTCTGGTCGGCTTCTTGCTCGATCCCGCGCGCCCGGCGGTCCTTCAACTCCCCCCGCCGGGCGAGAGGCTCCCCCTGGCCCGCACGCTCCTCCTGCTCGTCCTCGCCGCCGCGGCCGCGGGCTGCAACGGCGTGGTGCCGTTCGCCGAGCTGGACGACGTGGCGGAGCCGACGATCCTGGAGAAGGACGCCCCGGTCGCCGGGCTCTCCGGCGGGATCGGTCGCTCGGCGCTGTTCGCCGTGGAGCTTCCGCCGGGGGCAATGGCGCTCACCGTCCGGCTGGGGGCGGGCACCAGCCCCACCAACGACGCGGACCTCTACGTGCGCGCGGGCGAGCCGCCCACGCCGGAGCAGTTCGACTGCCGCAGCGCGAACATCGGCCTCTCCGAGAGCTGCACGGTCATCGCGCCCACGCAGGGGCGGTACTTCGTCCGCGTCATCGGCGCCACCGCGTTCGCGGACGCCGAGCTCTCCGCCACCTACCGCGTCCGCGCGCCCAGAGATCCCTCCATTCCTCCGGGCGCGAGCGTCAGCGTGCACGTGGCGCTCGGGCTGCCGGACGGCTCGAAGGCCACCATGCCCAACGCGGATCACTTCCTCTCGGTGAAGCCGCAGTACGTGGTCTCGTACAACGCGGCCCGCAAGGTGGCGAACTGGGCGAGCTGGGAGCTCAACAGCAGCTACTTGGGCTCGGTGATGCGCGCCGAGGACTTCCGCCCGGACGACACGCTGCCCCCGCAGCTCGCGCAGGCCACCAACGATGACTACCTCGGGTCCGGGTTCGATCGCGGCCACCTCTGTCCCTCGGCGGACCGGACGCGCAACGCAGCGGACAACTCCGCCACCTTCTACCTGTCGAACATGATCCCCCAGTCTGCGAACAACAACCGCGGGCCGTGGGGCAACTTCGAGATCTACGAGCGGCAGCTGGTGCGCGGCGGCAGCCAGCTCTTCGTCGTGGCCGGCGGCGTCTTCGAGCCCGGCGGCCGCACCGTGGGCAGCGGCGTGGCCGTGCCGACCAGCACCTTCAAGGTCGTGGTCGTTCTGCCCGCCGGCGCCACCTCGCCCGGCGCCGTGGAGACCACCACCCGGGTCATCGCGCTGCTCGTCCCCAACGACGACACGCTCGTGAACGTGGATGACGACTGGCGGAAGTTCCGCGTCAGCCCGCGCGAGATTGAAGCGCGCACCGGGCTCGACTTCCTCGGCGACGTGCCCGTGGAGATCCAGGACGCCCTGGAGACCCGCGTCGACGACGCGCGCTGAGCTTCACTCGGTCCGTTTGCGCGCCGAGCGTCACCCGGGCCCTGCGCGCGTGGCGAGTCTTTTTTGTCATTGAGGCTCACGTCTCTTCCGCGACGACTCCGGGCTAGAAACGGGAACTGGCGGAAGCTTCTTGGGGGCCAAGAGTTGAGCCCAAATATTCGGCTTGCCAGCGAAGTGATCCGAGAGTCGCGAAACAATGTGCTCGGGATCCCACGCGGCGGCGCACTCAAGACCCTTCACTTCCTCGAAGGTCGCCGGCCGTCGTCGGCCGTGTGCGGTCCGAACATAGAAGCGGTTAGTGAATGAGTCTTGGATGAAGAATTCGGGCTGAGTCAGCAGCTCCGGCTCCAATTCGAAAGAACCAATAATCGGAAAAACGCCCTTGGTGACCGCGTATTGCATGACGCTCAGAGTCCACAACCGCTTCGCCTCGAGCACTTCCTTCACGGAGACGAGTTCGGAAGACGCGAGGTCGTAGAACAGGATGTAGGGACGTTCGAGAAGTCTGCCGTACGCAAGGCGCCCATCCTCGAGTCGGACCGAAACGACGGCCCCCGTCTTCCATCGCTGCCGGGTGGATTTGGCTTCTTTCGTTCTTCTCACTGGCGCCCTCATTCAGGTGCGACTCGCCACCATCGGAGCGTTTGTCGTAGCACTCCGACGCATGGCGGCGGCCGGCTAGGCCATTGCGCCGGCCGGATGTCGTTGAAGCTGTTGCTTGGATATCCTCGGCGTCATGCGAAGCACTTCATTCTTCCTCGTCGGCGCTGCGTTGGCCGTGGGCTGTGGCGGCCCGGTCGTCCCCGGCGTCATCACCGAGCCAATTTCTCAGGGGACCTATTACGTCGTGAACTGGGCTAGGGCGCCGATCATCTTCAATGTCCGCCCCCTCGGGGGCGGAAGTATCCGCCAGATCGAGGTCGCGCCCAGCGGGGTCGCCGAGGTCGATCGCGTCTCGGAAGGGTCGGGTGGGCACGTCTTCCCTTCGAACTTCTACGAGAGCTACGGCGTCGAGCGCCTTGGTACAGCCGCAACCCGCCACTTCAGGGATGAAGATTGGGGTGCTTGCGGCGACACCGTTCCTGATGAGCCAGACCGACTCGAGCTTTGCCTCGGAGTGTCGGACCTCGATTTTCAGTAGCGGGTCCCGTGCGCGCGCTGAAGCCTTAATCGCACGGTGGTTCATTCTCTGCGCGCGTGGCGCGGATTGCGCGATCCACGGCGGCTAGGGTGAGCTCCCGTCAGGGAACTGCGCCTGCCAGGTCGAGTGTCACAGAACCGCGCTCCCACGCGTTCGTAGACCCGATCCCGGAGGTCACCCACATGAGCAGCCCTGTGAAAAACGAGTACTTGAACCAGGTCATCGACAATCAGCAGCGCCTCGAGAATGACCTCAAGGCCAAGCGGCGACATCTGGCGGTCGCAGGTGCGGTGGCCGCTCCCGCTGCAGTGCCTCGTGCGATGGCGGAGCTGGAGATGGACGCGCAGCCGGTCCGCCAGCAGGCGGCGCCGATGCTCCCACGGCAACGCGCGGCGCTCATCGCCCCTGCGCCGGCGGGCGGGGTCGTGGATGTGAGGGTCACCGGCTGGTGGCGCTGGCAGACCGTGGTGGTCCCTCCGAACGCCTACGTCGTCCACACCCGGCGCGGCCGCGCGGAGCCCGTGAACATCGGGCTCGGGGTGTCCTTCCGCTACAACCCCAACACGGACTCGTTCCTGGTGGTTCCTGGGGCGATGCAGACGCTGCTGATCAACGCGCAGTGCATCTGCCGCGAGCTGCAGGGCGTGCTCGTGCAGGGCTACGTGCAGTGGATCATCGACGACTTCGCCACTGCCTACCGGAAGCTGGACTTCTCGGACGCGGAGGACCCGATGCGGGTGGTGAACGTGCAGCTCCGCGAGCAGGCAGAGGCGGCCATCAAGGACAAGGTCGCGACGATGAGCATCTCGGACGTGCTCTCCGACAAGCAGCCGATCATCGAGGAGCTGACCGCACGGCTGCGCGCCGTGGCCGAGGGCGCGGGCAAGGCGGACAGCGGCCTGGGGCTGAGGATCGTCACCGTGCAGATCAAGGAGGCGGTGGTGAGCTCCGCTACGCTCTGGGAGAGCCTGCAGAAGCCCTTCCGCGCCGAGCGCGAGCGGATCGCCCGGCTGGCGCAGTTGGAGGCCGAGCAGGTGGTGGAGCGCCGCGAGTCGGAGGTGAACAAGGCGCGCGAACAGGAGGCGCTGGCGCAGGAGGCGGAGCTGAACGCGCTGCGTGCCCAGAAGGAGTTGGAGCGGGCGGAGCGCGAGCAGGCGGATGCGCGCAGCCTGGCGGAGGAGGCCAACCAGACCGCGCTGCACGCCGCGAAGCTGGAGGCGGAGCGGCTTACCGCGGAGTCCGAAGTCGCTGCGCGCCGGCTGGCGGAAGAGGCCTCCCGGCAGCGCGCCGGCGTTGAAGCGCAGCTTGCGCTCGACGCGCTTCGTGAAAAGGCCGCCCACGCGCGCGCCCTCTCTGCGCTGGAGGTGGAGCGGCTGCGGGCCCAGCTCTCCAACGATCTCTCACCAGCGGCACTCCAGGCGCGGCTGCTCGAGGCGCTCCCGTTGATCGCCGACAAGCTGCCAAAGCCCGCGGAGCTGCGGGCCGTCTCGATCGGCGAGGCCCCGGCCGGCGCCCAGGGCGCTGCGGCGCTGGCCTCGCTGGTGGCGGAGCTGATGACGCTGCTCGAAGCGGCGCGGTCGAAGACGCCCAAGGCCTGACGTCAGTCGCTACCCTCATCTGCCTCGAGCTCAGCTTCCACGGCGGCCAGGTCAGGTTAGACGCTGCTCATCCGGTGGATGAACGCATCCAGCGCGGTTGCCGCCAGTGCGCCTGGCGCACAGTCCTGGGACTTCGCGGCCGCAGTGATTTTCTCGAAGGATTCGAAGTCGAACCGGGAGCGGCAGCAGAATCGTTCCAGGGGACTCGGGCGCCAGCGAGCGAGCTCGGGTTTCACCGAGAACGTATGGCAGGCAGGTAGCGCTTCGAGAGGCTCTCCGGGGAATTCGCGCAGCGCCAGGAGCTTGAGGGCGGTGTCGACCGGAATCGCCAGCGGCACCCGATCCATCTCGCCATCAACCCGGTCGGTCGCCGGGATCCAGTCGGCTGCCCCGCTGGAGCCCTTGCGCAGATGGAATCCGCGGCCCAGCCGCGCCACCGCGAACGAGCTGCCGCCGAGGGGGGCGGCGTCCTGGACCGACAGCGCATCGAGAAACCGACCGAAGCTGGATTCGCCGTACGCACTCGCAAAGCGGGGTTCAAGCGAGAGCAGGGCCTCCCGGTCCCCAGATCCCAGGGCGGCTTCGGCTTCGTCCAGCAGGGCGGCCAGCGCGTCTCCCCCCTCGTAGGCCTCCTGGGTCCACTCCACTTCACCCGCCGGGGTAATTCGGGTGATGGCTGGGAACGGGAGGAAGTCTGCTGCAGCGAAGGAGTACACCGTCTGGCCAAGCGCCTGCGCCAACGAACTGCCGATGCGCGCGAGCAGGGTGCCCCTGCCATAATCAAAAGCTCCGAGCGCGGACAGGGTCGAGCGGTCGTGGAAGGGATGGCCGAGGACCCGGAGCACCACCCCAGCGGGCAGGAGGGACTCCCAGGCCTGCCAAGTCGTCTCCTGTTGCTTCGCATCGGGAACGCGCGCCAGCGCCGCGCGGAGCTGCTCGACCGCGCGTTCAATGGCAAGCTCGGGGATGAAGAAACCCGCTGACTGGGTCACGGACACAGGGGCTCCTACGGAGGAGACGGCAAGAACACTCCCGGCGCTTAGCACCGAAGCGTGATCCGTTTCACGGTCGCGGTTTCTGGTCCTGGGAGCGCCCGGCTCGAGCCGAGCCGGCTAGGCCGTCGGCCGGACCACCACGCTGCCCACGAAGCGGGAGGGGCCCACGAGCTCCAGGGTCTTCCGGGCGCTCGCGAGCTCGGTCTCATTCAGCGTGACGAGCAGCAGCGCCGCGTCCGCGGCGAGCGCCAGCGGGATCCCGGCCTGGTTCTCCACCACCGAGTCCACCGCCACGATGCACATCTGCCCGGCCCGCACCACCGAGGTCATCTCGACGATCAGCCGGGACGTGCCGCGCAGCTCGGCGGACTCGGCGTTGATCAGCTTCACCTCGGTGCCGCGGTGGATGCTGGCGATGCTGGCCAGCTCCCGGGCGATGTTCAGCCCCGAGGAGCCCGGGTGAGAGGGCACCACCACCAGCGAGGACCACTCCCGCTTGAGCACCGCGAACCACAGCTGCTGCAGCTCCCGGTTGCTCTGCGGCGTGAGCGGCTTGGGCTCGTCGGCCATCTGGTCTCCTCGCTTGGACGCGCGGGCGATCATGCCTCTCCCTTGACCAGCACCGCGAGCACCGGCACGCCCAGCTGGCGCGTCAGCTGCCACGGCTCCACGATCCGGCCGCCGGTGAGATCCCGGGCCACGCAGGCGAACAGCCCGAGCCCGACCGCGGCCACCATCCCCGCGAGGATGATCACCGGCACGTTCGGCTTCACCGGGGTCCTCGGCACCTGCGCGGGGCGGGTGACGCTGTAGCGGTACTTGAACGCCGCGCGGGACGCCTCCAGCTCCAGCCGGGCGCTGTCGATGCGCAGCAGCATGTCCTGGTACTTGGCGTTGGCGATCCGCAGCTTGTCCTGGGCGAACTGCACCACCGGGTCCTCGTTGCGGTCGCCCAGGGAGAGCAGGTCCATCGCGCTCACCCCGCGGCGCGGGCGGACTTCGCTCTCCCCCGGCTGCTTGCCGATCATCGCGGCCAGCTGCTGCGCGAGCGACTCCTCGTCCCGCTTGAGCGCCACGATCTGCGGGGACTCCTTGGTCAGCGCGGCGATCCGCTGCTCGGTGTCCACGAGGGTGGGGTGCTGGGCGCTGTAGATCACCCGCTGCTCCGCCAGCTGGCCCTGCAGCTCGGTGAGGCGCCGGTTGCGGAAGTCCTCGAGGTCGGTGATCGCCCGCTTCTTCGCGTCGATCAAGAAGCGGAGCTGGTTCACCTCCGCCTCGTTCTGCCGCAGCCCCGGCTTCGGGGTGGGGTCCGGGGCGGGGCGGGGCACGTTGGCCACCGCCGCGGTCCGGCGCGCCGAGCGGACCTTCTCCATCTCGGTGAAGGCCTCCTGGACCTCCTCCTGAAGCGCGGTGGCGCGGCTCTCCAGGATGGAGATCGCCTCGTTGATGGTGGAGAGCTCCTGGACGTGGCGGGCCTCGAGGAAGTTCTGCTGCGCCGCCTCCACCAGCCGGTACGCCATGGTCGCGTCCGGCCAGTCGATCCCGATCGAGACCGAGCCCTCCTCGCTGTTCACGTAGAGCCGCTTCTCCAGCGTCCCCACCAGGGAGTCGATCCAGAGATCTTCCGTCATCGGCGGCATCATCAGCCCGAAGACCCAGTCCTTCACCTGCTGCAGCGGCGCCCGGGTGGCCTGCCAGCTCTCGATCAGGTTCGTCTGCTTCACCAGCGAGACCAGGTTGTCCCGCCGCATCACGAGATCGTACGCACCGCGGGTGGGGGCGTCGAAGTCGCCCGGGAGCGAGCGCCCCGGGTTGCCGAGCGCGGCGATCACCTGGTTGCGCTGCGCCATCAGGCGCGTCTCGGTGTGGAAGGTCTTGGGCAGCGCCCGGGCCAGCCCCACCGCCAGCAGCACCGTGAAGATCAGGACCCCGAAGAAGAGGGCCCGGTGGCGGGTGATGCTGTGGCGCACGTAGCGGGCGTAGTCGCGCAGCAGCGCGTAGTCGAAGAGGTCCGCCTCGTCCGGCTGGATCAAGCGTGTGACAGGGGGTTCCGGAGCGGTCATGGTCAGAGCCGAGTGTAGAGGTACCGGACGGCCAACAGGTAGAAAGCGTTGAAGGCGATCAGGGCGGCCAGGGTGTTGCGCAGGGCCCGTCCGGGCCGCTCCGTCTTCGCTGCCCACAGGGGCAGGGCCACCGTCGCCACCAGGATGGAGAGCAGGAGGACCTTGCTCACGCGGGGGTGCCCTCGGCCGCCGCGCGCTTGTTCTTGAGCGCGTCCTTGGCGAGCTTGACCACCTCGCGCGGGCGCACCGCGCCGGTCGCCAGCGCGAGCACCACGTACAGCGGCACCGTGGCCGCGTGGCGCGCCGGGCCGTAGCCCAGCAGGAAGCGGTCCGCCGCCACCACCGCCCCGCAGATCAGCAGGCTCTTGGCCACCACGCCCACGTTGCGCCGGTCGAAGGCGCGGTCCCGCAGGAAGAAGAGCATCAGGATCGTGATGATGGACTCGGTGACCAGCAGCGCCGCGCCCGCGCCGGTGGCCGCGCCGCCGGGCGCCCCGTCCGCGAGCCGCGCGAAGAGCGGGATGAAGAGCACGTTGCACAGCGGGCTGACGATCAGGCTGGAGAGCGAGATCAGCGTCACCGTCCAGGCCCGCTTGAGCTGCATCAGGCACGCCGCGCAGAGCACCGCCGCGTAGGTGAGGGTGAACACCGGCGCCAACAGCTGCATGCTCGGCACGGACGGCGCGAACTTCGGCCCGAAGAAGAGCCACACCCAGAGATCCGCCGCCAGCCCCAGGAACAGCGACGCCGGGAAGGCCAGCGCGAGGATCAGCTCCAGCGAGCGGCGGATGTGGCCGTTGAGCTCCTCGTCGCTGCGCTTGGCGGCGCGCGAGAAGAGCGGCAGCAACACCCAGAAGATCAGCGGCGTGCCGATCAGCGTGAGCATGGAGAGGCCGTACGCCTGGCCGAAATAGCCGACCTCGGCCTCCGAGGAGAGGAAGCCCAGCAGCGTGACGCCGAGCCGCCCGTAGACCGCCAGCGCCAGGCCGTTCAGGAACATGGGAAGGCAGCTCACGAAGACCGTCCAGACGATCTTCCACTCCACCTTCCAGCGGAGGTTGAGCTCCTTGCGCACCAGCCGCCAGTAGGCCGCGGTCTTCACCGCTTCGGAGCCCAGCTGCGCCAGCGCCACCGCGAGGAGCACCCACGTTCCGCCCAGGAAGAGCGCGCCAATCGTCCCCGCGCCCCAGAGCACCTTGGTCCACACGTTCACCGCGGAGAGCCCCGCCACCTTGGTGCTGGCGTGGAGGAAGGCCGCGAGCGTGCTGCTGAGCGCGTAGAGCAGCTGGTAGACGGCGAAGGTGTAGACGAGCAGGTGGACTTCCAGCGGGCGGCCCGAGCTGAAGAGGATCGCCGCCATCGCCAGCACCAGGAGCGCGGTGCCCGCGGCGCGGATCAGCGTGGTGCCGGCGAAGAAGTCATCCCCGTGGTGCGGCCGGACCGGGATCTCCCGGTGGATGTACGTGTCCAGCCCCAGGCTCACCAGCACCATGAAGGTGCCCGCGAAGTTGTCCGCGAAGTTGAAGCGGCCGATCACCTCGGGGCCGAGGAAGCGCGGGAGCACGAAGCGGATCCCCAGCGACACGCCGTACGTCATCAGCAGCGAGCCACCGAGCAGGATGGCGTTGCGGACGGCGGTGACGGTGTCGTGGTGCCGGGCGTCGTGCGGGTGGGCGTCTGGGCTCGCCGGAAGCGCTGCGGCGGGCGCGGAAGGGATGGGCTCCGGGGAGGTCACGGCCGCGCCATCTTACCCGTGCCCACGCCGAACGTAAGTCACACGCCCAAGGCCCGGCGCCGGGGGGCAGGCGAGCAGTTTCGCCCCGGACTGGCATAGTGCTGCGCGCATGCGCGCCTACCTCTCCCTCTGCGTCTTCTTCCTCGGCTTCTGCGCCTGCAAGCGCAACCCGGCCGAGGCCGCCGAGCCCGTCCCCCCGGCGAGCTCCCTCACCGCCGCCCAGCGCAAGCCGGTGGAGAAGATCTTCGACTCGGGGATGGGGGAGGGGTGGCTCGACTTCGGCTGGTCCAACCGCGAAGTGAAGAGCGGCGCGCCCGTCACCGTGGACCTCTCCGGCTACGGCGGGTGGATCGCCGCCAAGTTCGGCATGCGCCCCAAGTACGGGGGGCTCGTCTTCAAGTTGAAAGCTCCGGCCGGCGCGCCCATCGCCGTGCTGCTCAAGTCCCCCGGCCAGCCGGACTTCAAGATGGTGCGGCTGCGCGCGGATCACGTCTACGAGGAGAAGGACGGCTGGAAGGCGCACTACGTGTCCATGCGCGAGCTCAACCCCGAGGCCCGGACCTTCGATCACGTGATCTTCTTCGGCGAGACGAAGGGCTCGCTCCCCGGGATCAAGATTGACGGCGTCTGGCTCACGGAAGGCTCCGCCGTGCAGGCCGCGGGCGGCACCGATCGCCCCGTGGGCCCGCCGGTGGACCGCGCGCTCGCGCTGCGCTGCGATGCCGCCGCCACGCCGATCTCGCCGGACATCTACGGGATCGCCCTGCACGTCACCGGCTTCTCGGACACCCACCAGTTCGACCTCTCCGCCACCGCGCGCCGCTGGGGCGGAAACCCCACCAGCCGCTTCAACTGGAAGCTCGGCAACGCCTGGAACACCGCGAGCGACTGGTACTTCGAGAACGTCAACTACTCCGGGCGGCCCAACTATTCGTACGAGGACTTCCTCGAGGAGAACCGCGCCAAGGGGCTGCGCACCGCGCTCACTGTGCCGACGATCGGTTGGGTGGCCAAGGACACCAGCTCCGCCGGCTTCCCCAAGGAGCTGCTCCCGGACCAGGACGGGTTCGATCCCTACCGGCCCACCGCCGGGAGCGGGAAGGGCAAGGACGGCAAGCCGCTCGCGCCGCCGCCGCCCACCACCACCAGCGTCCCGGCGCCGCCCGAGTTCATCGGCGAGTGGATCCGCACCATCCGCGAGAAGGACAAGAAGCGCGGCCGCTCGGTGCACCTCTACATCCTCGATAACGAGCCGATGATCTGGAACAACACCCACCGGGACGTCCACCCCGAGCCGGTCTCCTACGACGAGCTGCTCGACCGCACCGTCCGCTACGCCACCGCGATCCGCCAGGCGGATCCGGAGGCGAAGATCGCCGGGCCCGCGGAGTGGGGCTGGACCAACTACCTCTACTCGAGCGTGGACACCGCCGCCGGCGTGCGGCTGCGGCCGGACCGCCGCAAGCATGGAGATCTGCCGCTCGTCGTCTGGTACCTGCAGCAGCTGCGCGCCCACGAGCAGAAGACCGGCGTGAAGCTGATCGACGTGCTGGATCTCCACTTCTACCCGCAGACCGAGGCCGGCGTGTTCGGCGCCTCGAAGGTGGATCCGAAGAGCAACGCCCTGCGCCTGCGCTCCACCCGCAGCCTCTGGGATCCGTCGTACACGGACGAGTCCTGGATCAAGGATCAGATCCAGCTGATCCCCCGGATGCAGCAGTGGATCCGGGAGAACTACCCCGGCCTGGGCACGGCGATCGGCGAGTACAACTTCGGCGCCGAGGACCACATGTCTGGCGGGCTCGCGCAGGCCGAGGCGCTCGGTCGGTTTGGCCAGTACGGGCTCACCGCTGCCTACTACTGGACGTATCCGCCGAAGGACTCGCCCGCGTTCTGGGCGTTCCGCGCGTACCGCAACTACGACGGCAAGGGCGGCCGGTTCCTGGACGTCGCGGTGCCCACCACCTCCGCGGAGGACGTCTCGCTCTTCGCCTCCCGCGACGAGGCGAAGAAGCGGTGGGTCCTCATCGCGCTCAACCTCGCGCCCCGGTCCGCCGCCAAGGCCAAGCTCGCGCTCGAGGGTTGCGGAAAGCTGCAGCTCCAGCGGGCGTTCACCTACGGTGGAGATCCCAAGGGTTTCGTGCCACTTGCAGGTGCCAGCGCCACCGAGTGGGTGCTCCCGCCGTACTCCATCAATGTGCTAGAGCTTTCGGCGGCCGAGGGGCCCTAACACCGCGCCCCTTCAGCGTTAACCCCCGAGGGTCCGCCTGAGGATGTTCGAGTCGACAGGTGCGCGCAGCCTCCGCTCAGGCCGAGCGAAGTCGAGGCCCCACGCGCTCGCGCTGGCGCTCGTCCTCGCGCTGCCCGCGCTCGCCGCTGGCCCGAAGAAGCCGATGATCGACTTCGAGAGCCAGAGCATCGAGGGCGAGGTGCAGCGGCCGTCCCTCCAGTACGTCCCTGGCCGCCCGTCCCCCACCTTCCGGTGTGACGCCACCAAGCTCACCGCCGAGCAGTACAACGCCTGCTTCGAGCAGCACCTCGCCGAGATGTGCGGGGTGCAGGTGATCGAGCGCGAGCGCTACGAGCTCAAGCGGATCGGCTCGGCCACCTCGCAGACGGTGCGCGTGCGCACGGTGGGCAGCAACTACCCGTTCGCCTTCCACGTCGATGAGGGCTCGCTCTACGTCCAGGAGGCCTCCGAGTACGAGGACTGGCGCGAGCGCTCGCTGGTGCTCAAGGATCAATCCCCCGGGCTCGCCACGTTCGACTCCTTCGCCGAGACGCCGCAGAAGGTGATCTTCGGCGACCGGCGCACCCGCCGCGTCTTCACCATCGCCAAGGACGATCTCGGCTACGGCCCCAAGCCCTTCCGCAAGGTGGAGCTCTTCGGCGGAAAGCAGGAGCTGCTCGGCGTGCTCGCCACCGAGCAGTTCGTCGTCTCGACCTCCAAGGAGGTCCTGCTGATGGGGCTGGACAAGAAGACCGCCGCCCGGCTCGCCGTCCCGCTCGCGGACTACTGGGTGGATCCGCACGTGTCCCGCGCTGGACAGCTCTTGCTCGTCTCCAAGGCCCCGGGCGGCAAGGTCTACCTGCTCGCCCCCAACGGAGCGCAGGTGGGCGCGTTCGATCGCGATCCCCGCTACTGGTACTACCTGATGCCCAACGGGCTCGTCGCCTCGGTGGATCTCAACGCCGGGAAGATCAAGATCCGCAACCAGACCGGCGTGGTGCTCTCGCAGACCGGCCTGGGGCGGCCGCTCACCCAGTTCGGCGTGTTCCGGAACCAGAAGGAGGCGGACCTCTTCTTCGTGGCGCAGGACGGCGTCGGGATCCTCTACGGTGACGGCTTCGAGAAGTCCTTCCTCGCGCTCAAGGGCGGCACCGTGGGGCGCGTGGTGGAGGCCGAGGACGGCGTGCTCGGCGTGGTGGTGAGCGGTCCCGGGCGCGAAGACCCCACCCGCATGCTCGAGCGCCGCCTCGACTTCTTCCGGTTGGGCCAGGCCGGCAGCAAGATCTCCCGGCTGGTAGAGGGCATCTGCCCCAACTCCATCCGCTTCGCCGAGCGCGCGCTGGAGCTGCGCTCGTCCATCAAGGCCAGCGTGAAGGACGGCTCGTTCCAGGTTTACCGCTAGGGCCCCCGTTCACCCCCAGCGGCTGTGAGCCTTTCAGGCCGGTAGTTTCCCCCCGTTCACCCCGAGCGTAGTGAGGCCGCCGCCCGCTGGGCGGATCAATCAAGGCCAAAAACGTGAGGCCGTTCGCTCGGGCTGAGCGGGGCGCAGGCTCAAGTTTCAGGTCAGGGCCGTAGGCCCGTAGTCGAGGGGCGGCACGCAAGCTCGAAGTGGCGCTGAGGGGATCACGACCTCGCTGCCGCCCCTCGACTACGGGCTTGCGCCCTACGCTCGGGGAGACCGAGGGGGGGATTCATTCTCGGCTTTGGCTCACGCGAGCGTGACCTTGAGCGCTCGGGCGTAGGCCGCCAGCGTCTTGCGCGCGCACTCGTCCCACGTGAAGCCCGCGGCGCGCGCCAGCCCCTTGGCCACGCGCTCCTTGCGCCAGCGCTCGTCGCGCAAGAGCCGCAGGGTCTCGTCGCGCCACTGGATCAAGTCATCCGGGGGGAGCAGCGCGCCGGCCTCGCCCACCACCTCCGGCAAGGCGCCGGCGCGGGCGGCCACCACCGGGCAGCCGGAGGCCATCGCCTCCAGCGCCGGCAGCCCGAAGCCCTCGTACCGTGAGGGGATGAGCAGCGCCGCCGCGCCCCCGTAGAGCGCGGGCATCGAGGCCTCCGGTACCTCCTCCAGCTCCAGAGCCGTGCCGGGGAACCCTAGCGCCTGGGCCACGCCGCCGCCGGTGAGCAGGACGACGGGGCAGGGGAGGGCCTCGGCGAAGCGCGCCACCAGCTTGAGGTTCTTGTGCGGCTTGGCGTTGCCCACCACCAGCACGTAGCGGGGCGGCAACCGAAGCGCCTTCCGCACCGCGTTCACCTCGCTGGAGGAGGGCGGGGCATAGGCGGCGTCCACGCCGCAGGGGATCACCTGGAAGCGGTGCGGGTCGAGCGACAGGTGGCGGGCCAGCTCCGCGCGGGAGAACTCCGAGTCCGTCAGCAGCGCCGAGGCCGTGCGCGCGCGCGGCCCCACCACCAGCCGGTAGTACGCCAGCTGCGAGAGGCCGTAGTCCCCCCGGAACTCGAGGTGGATGGCGTCATGCAGGGTGGCGATCAGCTTCCCCGGCCAGAGCGCCGGCAGCGAGAAGGACGTGGCGTGGAAGAGGTCGCACTCGCTGACGGCGAGCGACGCCGCCAGCGCCGGCTGCTCCAGCGGAGAGAGGAACGGCGCGCGGCACCGCTGCAGCGGCAGCGCCGGTGCGAGCGCTCCCAGCCCCGAGGGGAGCCCGGCCGGTCCGGTCAGCCCGGCGAAGCGCCAGCCCGGTGGAGCCAGCGCCGGTAGCCGCCGCGCCAGCTCCAGCGCGTAGCGGGCGATGCCGTGCAGCCGGCCGCGCACCATCCGGAGATCGAGGAGAACGCTCGGCAAGGTGCGCGGCTTATAGCGCAGTGGGATGGATCGAAAGCGCCCCTCCAGTCACCCCGAGCGTAGTGAGGCCGCCGCCCCTTGGGCGGATCAATCAAGGCAAGAAACGTGAGGCCGTCCGCTCAGCCCGAGCGAAGTCGAGGGCCCCACGAGCGAGAGTCCCTACGATC
>JBGATB010000050.1:0-72773 GCA_044229415.1 Myxococcaceae bacterium
TCGCTTCTTTCAGTCCCGGCCTCGCGGCCGACAAACCTTGCGAGTTGCTTGGGTCGCTACGACCTGCTTCCCAGAGGACTTGCACCTCCTGACCGTGCCCATGCTGGGCACACCGACTACGGCCTGACGGCCTACGCTCGGGGTGAACGGGGGGGAGGCACCAGCATGGAGAAGATCAGCTGCTGCGTCCTTAGGTCCCTCTGCGCGGCGAGGGTGGCGGCTGGTGTGGACAGGATTGCCGAGCTAGGAAGCCAAGCCCATGTCTCAGGCAGACGACGAGCTCAAGGCGATCGAGTCGGTGGCGAGGCGCGCCGCGAAGCTCACGCGCACGCTGGCAGCGCTGATCCTCACGCCGGCGGTGCTCGCCACGTTCGGCGTCTACTTCGTCGTCCGCGAGCTGCAGTTCGCGGCCTGGGGCGCCAACATCCCGTACCTGAGCATGGGGATCGCCGTGCTGCTCACGTTGGCGCCGGCGATCTTCATCGCACGCCAAGTCGGCCGGCTCGCGGTGCGCACCCGCCGCGGGAGCTGGATCATCGAGGCCGCCCGCAAGCACCGCGTCACCGTGGCGGTGATCGAGGAGTCGTTCGGCGACTGGAGCTGACCCCCGGGCTCAGCTGCTGCGCCCCAGGTCCTTCTCCGCGGCGAGCCGAGAAATCACCGCCTCCGCGCCCTGGTGGAGCGTCTGTCCGTCCCACAGCGCGGGGGTGGTGGTGCCGCCGCGCGCGCGCCAGTCCGCCTCCACCTCCGGGTAGGTGAGGTTGCGGAAGCGGACCAGCCGCTCCAGCTCGTGCTCGGTCACGTAGCGGCGCGCCTTGGCGGAACCGGGGTCCGCCACCACGTGGAAGAGCTCCAGCCGCGGCGCCATGGCCAGAAGGCTACCGGCGCGCGACCGCCATGCGGGCGGTCTCCCGCCTCACGGTGGCGGACTCGATCTCGAACTGCGCGTCCTCGGCGCTCATGCCCTTGAGCTTCTCCTGGGCCTGCGCCAGCCGCTGCTTGGCGGCCTCCACGTCGATCGCGGCCACGGGCTCGGCGAGGTCCGCGAGCACCAGCACCTTGTCGTTGGCGACTTCGACGAAGCCGCCGGCCACGAAGAAGGTCTGGGTGGTGGCGCCGTCCTTCAGCGTCAGCCCGCCCGGCTCCATCAGGGAGAGGAACGGGGTGTGCCCCGGCCGGACGCCGAAGAGCCCGCGCGCGCCGGGGACGATCGCCTCGTCCGCCTGCACGGAGAGGATGCGCTTCTCGGGGGTGACGATCTCCACGTTCAGCTTTGCCATCGCGACGCTCTCTTCTTCGTAGGTGGCTAGAAGCTCAGCTTGTGCGCCTTGCCGCCGACCACCTCGAGCTCCACTTCGTTCTTGTCATTCACCCGGGGCATCCGCCCCGGCACGCCCGCCACGCCCTCGAGCCACTTGAAGTGGCGCTCCAGCTGCCGCACCTCGCCGCGGTGGGTGACGAGCTCATTGACCCGCTTCACCCTCACCACGCCGCCGTCCTTCCCGTAGAGCGTGGCCACCACCGTCTTGAACCAGGCGTTGGAGGACGGCTTGGACTTCGCCGGCTTCTCCCCCAGGCTCTTGAGCACCCAGAAGCGCCGCCCATCCGTGGAGACGAAGTAGAGGTCGTCCGCCGTCCCCACGCACTTGGCCAGCGTCCAGTCCGGCTGCTGGTCCTTCGTGACCTCGAGCTCGCACTTGCCTTCGCCGCGCTCGATCAACCGGATGCTGTAGACGCCGTCCGCCGAGACCTGGGGCTTGCTGGACTTCTCCTGCCCGAGCGCGAGCCCGGACAGGAGCAGCAGGCTCGCGCAGAGCGCTCGGGAGACGGGGCGACTCACGCGGCCAGCTTCTTCGCCTCTTCGACCACCTCTTCGATGCTGCCCTTCATGTAGAAGGCGGCCTCGGGGAGGTCGTCGTACTTGCCCTCGGTGATCTCCTTGAAGCCCCGGATGGTGTCCGCGAGGCTGACCGTCTTCCCGTCCTTGCCGGTGAAGACCTTGGCCACGTGGAAGGGCTGCGAGAGGAAGCGCTGGATCTTCCGCGCGCGCGCCACCATCTGCTTGTCCTCTTCGGAGAGCTCGTCCATCCCGAGGATGGCGATGATGTCCTGGAGCTCCTTGTAGCGCTGCAGCACGCCCTGGACCTTGCGGGCCACGCTGTAGTGCTCCTGGCCCACCACCTGCGGGTCCAGAATCCGGGAGGTGGAGTCGAGCGGGTCCACCGCCGGGTAGATGCCCAGCTCGGAGATGGCGCGCGAGAGCACCGTGGTGGCGTCCAGGTGGGCGAACGCGGTGGCGGGCGCCGGATCGGTCAGGTCGTCCGCGGGGACGTAGATCGCCTGCACCGAGGTAATGGAGCCCTTCTTGGTGGAGGTGATGCGCTCTTGAAGGGCGCCCATCTCCGTGGAGAGCGTGGGCTGGTAACCCACCGCGGAGGGGATGCGGCCCAGCAGCGCGGACACTTCCGAGCCGGCCTGGGTGAAGCGGAACACGTTGTCCACGAAGAGGAGCACGTCCCGGCCCTCTTCATCGCGGAAGTACTCGGCGATGGTGAGCGCGGAGAGCGCGACGCGGGCGCGGGCCCCCGGCGGCTCGTTCATCTGGCCGTACACGAGCACCGCCTGGCTCTTCTCCAGGTTCTCCAGGTTGATCACGCCGCCTTCCTGGAACTCGTGGTACAGGTCGTTGCCCTCGCGGGTGCGCTCGCCCACGCCGGCGAACACGGAGAAGCCGCCCTTCTCGATCGCCGCGTTGCGGATCAGCTCCATCAGGAGCACCGTCTTGCCCACGCCCGCGCCGCCGAACAGGCCGGTCTTGCCGCCGCGGGTGTAGGGGCACAGCAGGTCAATCACCTTGATGCCGGTCTCGAAGACCTGCACCTTCACGTCCTGGTCGGTGAAGCGCGGCGGATCGCGGTGGATGGGGAGCGCCCGGTCCGCCTTCACGGGGCCGCGCTCGTCCACCGGGTCACCGACGACGTTGAGGATGCGCCCCAGCGTGCCCTTGCCCACCGGCACGGCGATGGGGGCGCCGGTGTTCTTCACCGCCACGCCGCGCGCCAGGCCGTCCGTGGTGTCCATGGCGATGCAGCGCACGGTGTTCTCGCCCAGGTGCTGAGCGACCTCGATGGTGAGGTTGTCCGCCGCGGTCGAGATGCCCGGGTTGGTCACCTTCAGCGCCGTGTAGACCTCCGGCAGACCGCCGGGAGGAAACTCCACGTCCACCACCGGCCCCAGCACCTGCGTGACCCGTCCTGCACTCTGAACCGTCGCAACCATGATGAGCTCCCGAGGACACCCTTAAAAAAGCGCGCGCACCTTACGGATCGTGCCGGGGTGGGTCAAGGAGTTCAGCCGGGCTCAAACGCCCGGCTAATCACTCTGATTCGGAGGAGGCGGGCTCCACCGCGTCCACCGCGAAGACGGCGCGATCCTCGAGCCGCAGGGCAGTCAGCTGGCGCCCCCAGACGCACCCGGTGTCGAGCACGCAGGCGCCCGGGTTGAGGGCCAGCCCCAGCGCGGACCAGTGGCCGCACACCACCGGCGCCTTCACCCGGCGAGCAAGCTCGAACCAGCTGCGCGCGCCCTTGGGGCCGTCCTTGGGGTGGCCATCGAAGTCCGGCACCATCGCCCCGTCCTTGAGCATCCGCATGCGGGTGAGCGCGGCCACCGCGGTGGCGATGCGGACCTCGTCGTCCTCGCCTTGCGCCTGCGTCCAGGAGAGCCGCTGCTGCCCGCGCAGGCCGGACAGGAACGGCCCCGGCGCGGAGCGCAGCGCCTTGCCCGCGCGCTCGGCCCAGCCCTGCGCGTCCGCCAGCGTCCACTCGGGGAAGAGGCCAGCGTGGACCATCACCCAGCCTTCGGCGTGGTGCAGGAAGGGGCGCGCCGCCAGCCAGTCCACCAGCTGCGCCGCGTCCGGCGCGGCGAGCACGTCCTGCAGCGTGTCCCGCCTCTTCTCCTTCGCGGCGCCGTGGAAGCGGGCGATCAGGTGCAGGTCGTGGTTGCCGAGCACCGCCACCAGCCGGTCCCCCAGGCCGCGGGCCCAGCGCAGGACCTCCACGTTCTGGGGACCCCGGTTGACCAGGTCCCCCACCAGCCAGAGCCGGTCGCGCTTTGGGTCGAAGGCGAGCTTCGCGAGCAGCTTCTGCAGGGAGGCGAAGCAGCCCTGGACGTCGCCGATGGCGTAGGTGGCCAAAGGCGCTAGCTGTTGACCTTCGCGTCCATGTACTTGAGGAAGGACGCGGGCAGGTAGAAGGTCAGCTCCACCTGGCCGAAGCGGACCTTGGCGAGGTCATCGATGAAGGCGGGCTCGTTGGCCACCAGCTTCACCCCGGCCACCTCCGTCCCGAACTTGCTCTCCGCGTCCACCACCGTCCAGCGCTCCGTCTTGCGGTCCTTCTGGAAGTAGGCGTGGAAGCGGGAGACCGAGGTGTCGATGATCACCACGTCGTTGCTGTCGCTGCGTCCCACGGTCACGCCCTGGGCGAAGGCGTTCACCTTGCCGGGGACCTTCTTCACTTCGAAGACGAGCGGCTCCGCGGAGGAGGGCGCCGGATCCGGCCCACCCAGCTGTGTGCGGTGCCAGCGCTGATCCGAGTCATCACGTGCGGGGACCTCCCAGATGAGGACGGGACGGTCCAGCTCCTTGCGCGCGCGATCTCCCCCCAACAGGAAGCGCCGGGAGAAGGTAGACAGGGCCTGCGACATGTCGTGTTGGACACTACCCCAAAAGACCAGCGGGGCCGGAGAAGGAATCTCCGACCCCGCCGAAAACTTCAACCTGCTCGGTGGCTTACTTGCAGGTGGCCTTGGAAGCGCAGTCCGTGGAGAACGTGCCCAGCTTCGCGGCGTCGTACATCCCGTCCTTGCAGACGTAGTGCTCGGCTGCGCAATTGAAGTAGCTGGAGATGTCGCAGGTGGTGTTCTTGTAGACGTCGCAGTCGAACGTGAACGCCGCGGTGCCGCACTTCGCGGCCTCGACGAACTTCTTACACGCGCCAACGTTGTCTGCGCCGCCACAGCCCGCGAGGGCAACCGCCACAACCATCCCGGCAAGGAGCTTCTTCATCGTGTGTTTCTCCTGACTGACTACGGGGTGAAGGGGAAGGCGGCGGACTTCATAGGCGAGCTATCCGCAGCCCGGTACTGTTTTTTCGTAGGGAGGACACTCGGATACGCGTGTAGGTGCAGAAGAAAAGATTGACCGCGCCCGACTGCCACGATCAGAAGGACTTAGGCTGCGACCCCCCGCGTGCCCGCCGCAATAGCGCCCATCGGCTCATCGCCCTACTTCTCCTCATCGCCGGCCCCCAACCGGCACACGACGATTGACTCAATGTCCTCCCTCGGCGCGGGCACGCTCAGCGCCGCGGCGGGTATCGAACTGGCTGTCCTTCGCCTCGAAATCCGTCCTCGGCAGTGACTCGATCCCAGAGCGGTTCTGTTCTGCGTAGTCAGCCCAGCGTTTGCCGCTCTATCGTTCGCCGAGACGGGCGCGAGACCGCACAACGCCACGGCTGAGCCTCCGAGATTGAAGTTCGGCTTGCTCGCTCTTGGGCTTGGCTGGGTTTGGGGCGCAGTGAAAACGGAGAGAGTTGAATCTGGCCCAAGCAGATCACACGCGTGATCTGCTCAGGCTGAAGGAAGTCTAATTGCAGTACAGGTAGTTAGTTCCCTGGGTCCAATTGAAAGGGGTCCAGCGTTGGCTAGACGCAGTACCGCAGGATGAGACGCCAACCAAGTACGGGGGAACACCGCTATTGGTCGCTGTCAGACACCCGTCCTCAACGAGGCTCCAGCCTATCGCCGTGTAGTGCTCAAATCTGTAGTCGTTGGAACCGGACCATGCCTTGAACACACGCCACTTCTGGTTCATATCGGAACTGTTGCAGGTAACCAGTCGTGCCTCGCTAGAACTATATCGAGTGACGCAAAGGTTCGCGTAGGTGGATTTGATTGTGACCCAGCAGGGCTCAGCGGCGCCGCCGGCCTGTTCACATTGCGGTCCGGTACCACCATCGGCCTGAATTGGATTGGTTTTGCACACGTTAAAGCGTTGCGATGTGTTTCCCGGGTTGTAGAAGGTATTCAGGTACGAGGGCGACGACGTCACATTGAAGTGGTCAAGGCTGTAGCTGTTGAGCTTCGTCGCAAGTGACACCTGATTTTGGGCAAGACACACTTGCCCAAACAGCGCAGATAGCAGTGTAGCGAGCATCTTTACCGTCACTACAAGACGAGTGCTGTTCATGGGGACCCTCCAGGAGGCTACGGCTGCCCAAGGGCAGCCGCTGGCTGTGTTGCGGTTACGAGATTTGCCGCAACCGTAAACCGCGATAAACCGCGATAAACCGCGATGGGACCGAATAGTCTCGGTTATCGTGATTTCTATCTTTTAAGGTGATTCCACCGCAAGGCAATTATCGAGGAATTCCAGCTAATCCTCCTGGGCTTCACGTGCGTTTGCGCCGCAAGCTCAGCCCCGCGGTGAAGCGCGCCACGGGCTCATCGCCGTACTTGTCCGGCACGGTGGCCACCACCTGCACCGGCAAGGTGACGCGCTCTCCGGTCTCGCCGGCGCGGGCCACGGCCTGCGCCACCTCGCGGCCTTGATCGCAGCGGAAGACCACGTCCCCGTCCGCGCGCTTGAGGAAGTCGCAGTGGAGGTCCTTGAAGAGCGGCACCACGTCCTTGTGGCCCGCGCGGATGACTTTGAGCGCGTTGAGCGCGCTCGCGAGATCCGCGCCGGCGGCCAGGGTGCCCACGTACATGCTGCCCACGTGGTTGCGCGTCCGATAGCCGAGCGGGATTTTGACCGCGCAGCCCTCCTCGTCCAGGCGGAGGATCTGCGGCCCCACGAAGAAGAGGAGCGGGATCCGCACCAGGCCGACCAGCCGGATGAACGCGGTCTCGGTGAGCAGCATGGGCGGCTTTTCCCCCAATCCCCCTGGCAGCACAACCGCCGGATGACTAAAGACGCCCCATGCGCACGCTCCTGCTCTCGCTCTGTCTCTGCACCGCCCTCTCCGCCGCCCGCGCCCAGGCCACCACCGCCGGGGACGTGAAGCGCGAGGCCAAGCAGGCGGCCGACACCACCTCCCGCTTCGTGGGGGAGAAGAAGGACGCCTTCGAGGCGCGAATGAAAGACAAGCTCGCGCAGCTCTCCACGCAGATGGGCGAGCTGAAGAAGAAGGCGGAGAGCGGCACCGAGGACGTGAAGAAGAAGGCGCGCGCGGAGCTGGACGCGCTCGAGCCCAAGAAGCGGGAAGTGGAGGCGAAGCTCTCCGAGCTCAAGTCCAGCGGCGCGGACGCCTGGCAGAAGCTGAAGGCCGGCGTGGAGGGCGCGGTGAACGAGCTGGAGCGCGGCGTCCAGCGCGCCCGGAAGTAGGCCCAGGACTCCGCTCACCCCGAGCGAAGTCGAGGGGCGAGCGAGAGTCGACGTCCGAGGCTCGGGGCGAGCGGGGCCCCGCAAACAGCTCGGGGTGCCCAGGGCTCGCCCTCCGCGCCCCAAGCACCCCGAAAGCTCTTTGAACCGTCTTCGCCCAGAAGGGGCTTAGCCCATGATCGGGCGGCTCACCTTGAAGCTCTGCAGCTCGGCCTTCACGGCCTCGCGGCTCTGGGCGGCGTCGGGCAGCTGGATGACGGCGCCGGGCATCAGGTCGTGGTCGCGGTTGAGGTCGATGATCAAATCCATGATCACCGCCGTGTCGCCGCACACGCCCTGGGCCTGGAGCTCCTTGGCCAGCTCGGAGAGGGACATCCCCTCCTCGGGCAGGGTGTAGAGGCCGCCGGGGACGACCTCGTCCATGGCCTCGTCCCAGTTGCAGTCGGTGGGGCCGGTGTAGCCCGTGTCCATCTCCCCATCGCACGCGGCCATCTGGCCCTCGGCGAGCGGGAGGCGGATGACGTCGCCGCCCATGGGGTCCAGGCCGGCGAACTCGTCCGCGTTCATGGTGACGATCTGCTCCATGATCTCGCGCTGGGTGCCCTTCACGCCCTGGGCCTTCAGCTCCCCGGCGATCTCCCAGATCGTCTTGCCCGGCTCGATGGTGTACTTCATGCCCGGCTGGACGGTGGAGGAGATCTCGTCGGAGCCCTCCATGCTGGCCTCGTCGGTGCTGCAGGTCCCGCCCGTCTCGTCCAGGGACATGTCGCCGCTGTTGTCGTACTCGGTGTCCACGCCCGCGTCGCTGCCGCCGGCCGGGTCGACCTCCATCGGGTCACCCTCGGAATCGAGAGACAGGTCGTCGCCTTCGAGGTCCTCGCCGACGCCGTCCGCGCGGGCCATCTCCAGCTCTTCCTTGGTCGGCTCGAAGCCCTTGAGGTACTCGGCGGGCTTGTTGACGTCCTCGTCGTCCCACGGCGGCCACTTCCAGCGCCAGCCACCGAGCCCGCTGTCCGCGGTCTCCTTCAGGTCCTTGATCCGCTCGTCGATCTTCAGGCCCGCCTCCACCGGCGGGGTGTCGCTGCGGATGCCGGCAGCGTTCAGATCGGCCTTCTCGCCCTGGAGCTTCTTGTAGTTGTCGTCCCCGGTGAGGCCGTTGGCCTCCATCTCCTTCATCATCCCTTCGACTTCGCGGAGCCGGTTGACCGCCTTCTCACCCTGGACGGTCAGGCGCACGGTCTCGGTGGCCGCGGCCTCCTGCTGCTCCGGGGTCGCGGTCATCGGGACGTCGACCTTGACCTCGAGATCCTCGTCGACCTTGTCGACGATGCCCTGGAGGAAGGTCTTCTGCGCTCCGCTGGCGCCCTTGAGCACGTCGAGCGCGGCGGCGCCCATCATGCCCTCGGACTCACGACCGCCGCCGAACAGGCCCCAGAGCAGGTCGTCCCCGCGCCAGTCCTTGTCGTCGGCCTTGGCCTTGATGTCCTCGATCAGCTTGAGGTTGCCCTCGACCTCGGCCAGCTCCTCGACCAGGCCGTCCTTGCTGCTGGTCTTCGAGGCGATCTGCGCCTCGAGCTCCTTCTTGCGCGCCTCGAGCTCCGTCTGGGCCGAGGCCAGTTCCTTGCCGAGGTTCTCCTCGCGCTTGCCCTTCTGCTTGTCGTCAATCTTGGCCTTCAGCTCCTGGTTGTTGACGACCTTCTTGGCCACGCCGCTGTCGCCGGAGAACTTGTTGGTCTGCTTCTCCAGACCGGGGGAATCCGGGGTGCCGAAGCTCTTGAGGTAGTCCTTCCAGTCGCCGTCCTCCTCCTCGCCGGACTCGATGTTGTCCCGGATGGCCGCGCCGATGGCCTCCTTGCTGCGGCTGGGGCGAACGCCGAACTCCTCGAGCTTCTTCTTCTCCTCCTTGAGGGCCTTGGCCTCGTCGGAGTCGCCTTCGCCGATCTTCTCCAGCTTGGCGATGCCCTCGCTCACCGCGAAGTAGCGGTTGAGGGCCTCTTCGCCCAGGTCGTAGTCCGAGGCGGAGCGCTCGACCTGCGCGTCCTGCACGGAGGGGTCGACCTCGTACGGCTCGAAGCTGACGTTGCTGCGGTTCAGACGGTCAATCGTGCTTCCGCCACCCATGGGGGTCTCCTCGGCGCGGGCGGCAGTACCGCCCGGCGAAATCAGTTCTCAGTAATCGTTTATCGGGAAGATGCGACTTAGGTTTCGCGAGGAATCCCCACGTGTGGAGCACGCATATCCTACATGTACGAAAGCCGAGGATCGACGGGCGCCTACGTGGAAAGAAACAGCGCATCGCGCCATGAGCTGCGCCGGAGACGGCACAGCGCATTAACGTCAGGATTCGGCAGGGATTTCGTAACCGACCGGAACTACTTGAGCGCCTCGGCGCCCGAGACGATCTCCATGAGCTCCTTGGTGATCGCCGCCTGGCGGGTGCGGTTGTAGAAGAGGGTCAGCTTCCCGATCATGTCGGACGCGTTGGAAGTCGCGTTCTCCATGGCGCTCATCCGGGCGCCGTGCTCGGAGGCCACCGACTCCAGAAGCGCCCGGTAGAACTTGATGGCCAGGGCCTGAGGAACCAGCCGGTTCAGCACCGCCTGCTGATCCGGCTCGTACTTGAAGTCCACCTGCGCGCCAGCCGGAGCCGCCGCGCCGGCGCCTGCGCCCGCAGCCGGCGCCGCGGGGCCGAACGTCTGCAGCGGCAGCATCTGGGTGAGCGTCACCTTCTGGCTGATCGCGCTGACGAACTCGTTGTACACGAGGTACACGGCGTCCACGCGCCCGGCCAGGTAGTTGGCGGCGAGCTCCTCCGCCACGTCCGCCGCCTTGCGGTAGGTCACCTTCGCGTAGAGCCCCGGGTAGTCCCGGCGCAGCTCCACGCTGCGGCGCTTGAAGAACTCGTTGCCCTTTCGGCCGATGGTGGAGAGCTGGATCTTCTCCAGCGACTTCTCGTTCTCGAACAGGAAGCGGGTGGCGCGGCGGATGACGTTGGAGTTGAAGCCGCCCGCGAGGCCGCGGTCGGACGTCAGCACCACCAGCTCCACGCGCTTCGCCTCGCGGGTGGCGAGCAGCGGATGGGCGAGCCCCTCCGAGCGCGCGGCCAGGTCCGCGATGATCTGGTCCAGCATCTGCGCGTACGGCCGGGCGGCGATGATGGCCTCCTGCGCGCGCCGCAGCTTCGCCGCGGCGACCATCTTCATCGCCTTGGTGATCTGCTGGGTGTTCTTGACCGACCGGATGCGCTTGCGGATGTCGCGAAGTGAAGCCATGGACTCCTCCGAAAAACGGCGCGGCACCCTACAGTCCGGGTCAAACTGGGTCAATCGAAGGCTTCCATGACTCCGGACCGTCCCAGAAGGCGCGCTGCTCGGTGGGTGTTGGCCCTCGCGCTGCTCGTCTTCGCGGTGGCGGCCGGCAGCTCGCTCTGGGTGCGCCAGCGCTACCGGGCGCGGATCCACGCGCTCGCGGACGCGCCGCCCGCGGAGGTGGCGCTCGTCTTCGGCGCCGGCCTCTCTCCCAACAAGGTGCCCTCGGCGGTGCTGCGGCAGCGGCTGGACGCGGCGATCGCCCTCTACCACTCCGGCAAGGTGAGCCGCGTGCTGCTGTCCGGGGACAACCTCGATCGCTACCATGACGAGCCGGACGCCATGCGCCGCTACGTGGTGGGCAAGGGCGTGCCGGCGGACCGGGTGCTGGAGGACGACAAGGGCGCCTCCACCCTGGACAGCTGCTACCGCGCGGTCTCCGTCTTCGGCCTGCGGCGGGCCCTGCTGGTGAGCCAGGAGTTCCACCTCCCGCGGGCGCTCTACATCGCCAACAGCTTCGGCCTGGACGCGGACGGCGTGGCCGCGGACGAGGGCAAAGCGGCGGGAGCGCCTGTGCGCCCCCGCGAGCTGTTCTCGCGGACGCTGGCCTTCTTCAGCGTGCTCTTCAAGGGCCACCCCACCCCACCGCCCTGAGAGAAATGGGGACAGGCTACTTTTTGCGCGCAAAAAGTAGCCTGTCCCCATTGTCAAGGGAGCAGCCGAGCTTCTTCGCTTGCGGAGCATTGGCGCCGCGATCAGCTGTTGAACAGGGCGAGGAGGCGTCAAATGAAGCGAATGCTCGATGAGGCCCCGCGAGAGCTCACCGGGGCGGACGCATCTGTGGACGAGGCCACGTTCAACGACACGGAGCCCACCCCGCGGGCCGCCGAGGGCTCCCCGCGCGAGGAGGCGCCGGACCTGTGGCCGGATCAAGTGCGCTGGATGCCGGACGGCCCCAAGCGGCGCAAGGAAGAGGAAGAGGAGCTGATCGCCTAGGGGTAGACTCCACCGCCATGACTTCGGTCTGGCTGGTCGGCGTCGGCGTCCACGAGCAGCCGCTCGCCGCCGAGCTCACGGCGGCCGGCCAGAGCGTGACCGGGCTGACGGTGGAGGAGGCGCTCGCGCCGGATCGCACCCCGCCGGACGTGGCGCTGATCTCCCCGGGCGCCCAGCCGGCGGCGGTGCTGGCGCGGCGGCTGTCGCTCCACGCGCCCGCCACCAGCTGGGTCTTCCTCCTGGACGCGCCGCCGAGCGCCGCGCAGGTGCTGGCCACGCTTGAGAACGGCGCCGCGGACGTGGCGGTGGCGCCGCTGGCCCCCGGCGGGGCCACCGCGCTGGTGGCCCGCGCCCTGCGGGAGGCGCGGGCGCGGGCGCGGCTGGGCTACCTCGAGCGGCGCGAGGCGCAAGGCGCCCACCTGGAGGACGTGGTCGCCTCCTCCCCGAAGATGAAGGAGCTCCTGGAGAAGGTGACGCGCATTGCCCGGCGCAGCGCCATGGGCCCGGCCCTCTCCATCCTGCTCACCGGCGAGACCGGCTCCGGCAAGGGGCTGCTGGCGCGGATGCTCCACTTCGGCGGCCGCCGGCGGGACGGGCCGTTCGTGGAGATCAACTGCGCGGCGCTGCCGGCCACGCTGGTGGAGGCGGAGCTCTTCGGCTTCGAGCGGGGCGCCTTCACGGACGCCCGCGCGGCCAAAGCCGGGCTGTTCGAGGCGGCGGACGGGGGCACCCTCTTCCTCGATGAGATCTCCTACCTGCCGCCCGAGGGCCAGGCCAAGCTGCTCACCGCGCTGGACACGCGCCGGGTGCGGCGGCTGGGCGGCGCGGCGGAGCGGACGGTGGACGTGCAGGTGGTGGCGGCCTCCAGCCATGACCTGGACGCCCGCGTGGCCTCCGGGCTCTTCAAGCCGGAGCTGTTGCACCGGCTCACCGCGCTCTGGTTCCAGCTGCCGCCGTTGCGCGAGCGGGGCGAGGACGCGGTGCTGCTCGCGGAGCGCTTCCTCGCGCGGCTGTGCCACAGCTACCGGCTCCCGGGAAAGCAGCTCTCGGAAGGCGCGCGCGCGGCGATCCGCGCCCACGCCTGGCCGGGGAACGTGCGCGAGCTCTACCACGCCATGGAGCGCGCGGTGCTGGCGGAGGAGGCGCCCACCGTGGAGGCGGCGGACCTGGCGCTCCAGCGCGGCGCGGCGCCGGCCCCGGCTGTGGACGTGGGGGCGCAGGGGATCCGCGTGCACCTGCCGCCGGAGGGCGTGGCGCTGCAGGACGTGGAGCGCGCGCTGATCGAGCGGGCCCTGGCGCAGGAGGGCGGCAACGTCTCCCGCGCCGCCGCGCTCTTGCGGATCACCCGGGACACGCTGCGCTCCCGGATGGAGAAGTTCGGCCTTACAGCTTCTCGTACAGGAGGATGAAGCTGCCGCGGGCCGCGCTGTTCACCCCGTCCACCACCACGTAGTTGGAGAAGAGCAGGTTGGGGGTGAAGTCGAGCAGCTCGGGTTGGCCGAGGCCACCCTGGTTCACCGAGGCCTGACAGCTGGAGTCGCCGCAGGTGTTCACCGCGTGCGCCGCCGTGGGGTCGAAGCGGGTTGACGGGACCACCGTCACCCGGTGGCGCCCCACCCCGGCCTTGAGCTCGTAGGCCACGTCCGGCCCGTCCCAGGCGGTGCCGCCGCAGGTGCCCTTGTAGAAGTTGGCGTTGTAGTCGTTGGAGAACGGGTTGCCTGGCGTCCCGGCGGTGGTGCCGCACGCCCCCTCCCCCGGCGCGAGCGTGGCCGAGCCCCCACACACGTCCGCCGGCTTGGGCGTGGGGCCGAAGGCGGTCACTGCCAGCTTGAACTTCCCGTAGGTGCCCAGACCGCCGTCCACGAAGAGCGCGTAGCTGCCGGCGGGCAGGTTGCAGGCGATGAGGCGGGTGGGCTGCAACAACAGGCCAGGGTTCTCGCAGGAGAGCTCCCTGCTCGGGTCCGCGCAGCTGCCGAACGGCCGCAGCGAGACCACCGGCGCGTAGGCGGGCAGGGAGGGCTCGCGGTCCACCGTCACCAGGAGGTCTCGCGGCTCCTTGAGGTCCACCTGGTAGACCACGTCCTTGCTCATGCCCGGAGAGCAGCCGGGCCCGCTGTCCGAGTTGGTGGCGCCGGTGGTGTCCCCGTCCACCGTGGCGGTGAGCGTGCCCTTCACGTCCGCGGTGAAGCTGAGCAACTGCGCGCTGGCGCACTCGTCGTTGGGGGCCTTGGGGGTGGGCCCGCCGAGCGTCACCGTCATGTCGTAGATCGCCTCGTCCGCGGTGGAGTGCTCCACGACGATCGCGTACTTCCCTTCAGGGACGTCGTAGAGGGTCATCCCGTTGCCGGAGAGCTCGAAGACGTTTGCGCTGCAGGCGTAGTCCACGGCCGCCTCGCACGGCTTGCGCAGGTAGACGATCGGCTGGCCCGCGGAGCCGGTGGTCCGCTTGAGCAGGATGCTCACGTCCCTGCGCGTGGGGAGGTTCAGCTCGTAGACGACATCGCTCCCGTTCACGTTGGTGCAGGTGGCCTGGTACTGGTTCTTCCCAAGGTTGGGCGCCACCGCGAGCGTCACCTTGTTCCCGGTCAGCACCAGCGGCTGCGCGTCCGCGCAGGTGTCCGGCACGCGGATGCACTGGCCGGTGGTGGCGCAGACCTCGCCGGAGGCGCAGGGGTACGCGCCGTCCTTGCAGGCCACGCAGGTCTTCGCCTGCGGGTCGCAGATGGGCGTGCTCCCCGCGCAGTCCGCCCGGGAGAGGCAGCCCACGCACACGCCGCCCTCCACCGCGAGGTCGCACGCGGGCGCGGGCGGGGCGCAGCCGCGCGCCTGGGTGCACGTCACGCAGTGGCTCGTCGCCGGGTCGCAGACCTTGGCGCCGCAGTGCGCGTCCTGGGTGCACTCCACGCAGGCGCCCAGGTCCGGGTGGCAGTGGCGCGCCCCCGGACCCACGCAGTCTTCGTCTCCCGTGCAGGTGGTGCAGCCCGGCTGACCCACGCAGGCCTGCCGCAGCACCACCTCGATGGGCGTCTCCAGCCCTTCCCGGACCGTCACCTCGGACTCGCCGAACGCCACGCTCTGGCCCTGCGCCGAGGCATCCACCTTCACCCGCACCACCGCGCCGCCATAGGCGCCGTTCTTGAGCAGGACGCGCACCGTCTGCGGGAAGGCCAGCGCGCCGCCCGGCGAGCGCCGCACCGGACCGAAGACCGCGGTGCCGTCCTCCCGCTTGCCGAAGAAGACCAGCTCGTCCCCCGCAGTGCCCGGCGGCGCGGTGACGGTGACGAAGAGCGCGGTGCCGTTCGCGGCCTCCACGTTGCTGCAGGCGGCGAGCGCGGCGGCGCAGCAGAGCAGGAGTGGGAGCGGGCGGCTCATCGGGCGTTGATCTCCTCGAGCGAGCCCACCTGCGGGCGCGGCCGCGTGGCCACCACCGCCGCGGTGGCCCCGCCCGCCACCAGCACCCCCACGCCCGTCCAGAACCACCACTTGCCGGTGATCGCCCCGTCCGCGCTGGGGGCGGGCGCGGGAGGCGCAGCGGCCGCGAGGTCCGCGGTGGCCGGCGTCACGGCGCTGGGCGCGGGCGCGGCCGGCGCGGGGACCAACGGCGACGGCGGCTCTGCTGGGCGAGGCTCCGCGGCGGCCGCGCCCCCCGCCGCGGCCAGGCGCGCCAGCTCCAGCTCGCGCGCCTCCTTCGCCGCCTGCTTCTGCTTCACCTCCGCGAGCAGCTCGCGGGCGGTGGCCTCGTTCTTGGCGTTCTTCTCGAGGTCGAGGTACCGCTGGTAGAAGAACGCCGCCCGCTCGAAGTTGCCGAGGTTCTTGTGGCACTGGGCGATGTTGAAGAGCAGCGCCGGGAGCGGCTTGGCCTTGTAGGCGTCCGAGTACGCCACCAGCGCCTCCTCGAACTGGCCCAGGTCATACGCCTTGCGGCCTTCGTTGAAGCGGGCCTTGGCCACAGCCTCCGCCTTGTCCGCGCCCAGCGCGCCGGTGCCCAGCGCGAGGGCCAGCATCAGCAACAGCGCTTCACTGGAACGGGTCGATGACGTCTTCACGGCTGGTTCCCCGCTTTCCGGAGGCGCGCTTCGCCGCGCGCTTGGCCGGCTTGGGCTTCGGCATCGGCTGCAGCGTCACGGACAGGTCCACGTCGCTCGCCAGGCGAACCGGCAGCTCCTGGGGCTCGTGGCCCGCGAGCGTCAGGCGCAAGGAGACCGGCTGCTCGCGCGCCGCCACCCGCAGCACCAGCGGCGTCCGCCCCAGCTCCGCGCCCGAGTCCAGCCGCACCACCTTCACCCCCGGCGGCTCGGTGCGCACTGTCAGCTTCACCTCGGAGAGCTTGGGCTCGGCCGCGGGCTCCGGCGCCGCGGCGGCGATGGGCTCTGGGGCCGGCGGCGGCGCGGAGGGCCGGCCGCGCGAGAGCGCCAGCCCTCCGCCGAGGAGGACCGCGAGCACCGCGCCCGCGACGTAGAGCGGCGCGCGTGAGCGGGCCAGCCGCGGCGGCACCTCTGGCTGCGCGGCGGAGCGGGGCGACGGGGCGAGCGCGCCGCGCAGGAGCTCCGCCACCTCGCCCATGGAGGCCGGGCGCCGGGCCGGCTCCTTCTCCAGGCAGCGCAGCACCACCTCCACCAGCTCCTTCGGAATGGGCTCGCCCTGGGGGCCCCGCGCAGGCAAGGGCGGCGGCGGCAGCGTGGTGAGCTTCACCACCAGCTGGCCGAAGAGCTCCCCTTCGAAGGGCGGGCGCCCGGAGAGCATCTCGTAGAGCACGGTTCCCAGCGCGTAGATGTCCGTGCGCGCGTCCGCCGGCAGGCCCGAGGCCTGCTCGGGCGCCATGTACGTGGGCGTGCCGATGATCGCCCCCGCGCTGGTGCTGTGGCTGGAGAGCTCGCCGATGGGCCGCTGCAGCTTGGCCACGCCGAAGTCGAGCACCTTCACGTAGTCGGAGATCCCGCTGCGCTCGGTGATGAAGATGTTGTCCGGCTTGATGTCCCGGTGCACCACCCCCGCCGCGTGCGCCGCGCCGAGCGCGCCCGCCAGCTGCCGGGCGATGTTCACCGCCCGCGCCACGGGCAGCGGCCCCTGCTGCAGCAAGGCGGTCAGGCTGTGGCCGGCGAGCAGCTCCATCACGCAGTAGACCGGGCCGCCCGCCTCCAGGTCCGAGAAGTCCTGGATGTCCACGATGTGCTCGTTGCGGATCTCGTTGACCGTCCGCGCCTCTTGAAAGAAGCGCTGCACGAAGTCCGCGTTCGCCGAGTGCTCTGGCTTGAGGAGCTTGATCGCCACCTGCCGCCCCAGCTTCACGTGCTTGGCCAGGTAGACCTGCCCCATCGCCCCCTCGCCCAACAGCCGCACCAGCTCGTAGCTGCCCAGCCGCTGGCCGGGCACGCCCGCGGGCGGGGGCACCGCCTCGGTGAGCGGCAGCGGCTTGGGGTGGCTGCTGCGCACGAAGGTGCCGGGGAGGCTGTCCGGCTTGCTGCACTCGGCGAGCGCGGCCGCCACGTCCCGCGCGCGGGCGAAGCGGTCCGCGGGCACCTTGGCCAGGCAGCGCAGCACCACCGGCGCCAGATAGGCCCCCGGCCCGGTGAGCGGCGGCGGCGCCGCGTTGAGGTGCAGCAGGAGCAGCTCCGCGTAGTTGTTGGAGACGAACGGCGGCGCGCCGGTGAGCGCCTCGAAGAGCAGGACGCCCAGGGCGTAGAGGTCGCTCTGCGGCGTGGCCTTCTCGCCCTGCACGCACTCCGGCGGCGTGTACTCCGGGGTGGCAAGGATCAACCCCTCCGCCGTCTGTACCGTCTTGTTGCCCTGGAAGTGCGCCAGCCCGAAGTCCAGGAGCCGTGGACCGTCCTTGGCGAGGAAGACGTTCTCTGGCTTCAAGTCCCGGTGCACCACCCCGCGCGCGTGCACGTAGTCCAGCGCGTCGCAGAGCGGGAGCATCAGCCGCAAGAGCTCCTCGGGCGGGATCGGCCCGCGCGCCTGCAGGCGGGCGCGGAGGTCCTCGCCTTCGAGGTACTCGGTGACCAGGTACACCCGGCCGTCCGGCATCCTCCCCGCGCAGAGGTGGCGCAGGACGTTCGGGTGCGAGAGCCCCTCACAGACCTTGGCCTCGTCCAGGAAGCGGCCCACCACCTGGGCGTCCGCGGTCAGCTGCGGGCGCAGCACCTTGAGCACGACCTGGGAGAGCGCCCGCGCGGCTTCGGGCGCGGCCGGCGTGGGGCGCGCGAGGAACACCTCCGCCACCGCCCCGTCCGCGAGCTTGCGCACGACCTCGAAGCCGGTGGCCCCAAACCCTTCCATCGCGCGCGCGAGCTGCTGCAACGCGCCGGCCGGTAGGCGGCGGACGGGAGGTCAGCCGCTTGGCCCAGGTGGGCGGATGAAGGCTTGGGTCCAGGGACCCACCGGCTGCGTGTGCAGGCCCAGTCGTGGCGGGTCGGCTTCGAAGATCCCTCACCGGTCTCCCCGAGCGTAGTGAGGCCGCCGCCCATTGGGCGGATCAATCAAGGCAAGAAACGTGAGCCGTCCGCTCAGCCCGAGCGAAGTCGAGGGCCCCACGAGCGAGAGTCCCTACGACAAGTTTCAGGTCAGGGCCGCAGGCCCGTAGTCGAGGGGCAGCACCGTGTGCGTGTCCTCAGTGGCAGCGGCCGCTGCCCCAGTCGCTGAACGCGGCACCCGGGATGGGGAAGAAGCGCCAGTCATACCCATCCGGCCGCAGCGTGAGCTGGAGCACGCCGTGGGCCGTGTTGTCGCGCCGCTCGGTGATCTCCAGCGGCCCGCTCCAGAACCCGCGCAGCGGGATGCCCCCGGTGCCCACGATGAACTCGCGGATGCCGCGCGCCGGGTCGGGCCGGCCGTGCGGGTCCACCGGCATGAAGCGCTCGTAGTGGTGGTCGTGGCCGTTGAGCACCACGTCCGCGCCGAGCTCGTAGAGGATCTCAAAGAGCGGCCTGACCTCCGGCGCCGAGCCGTGGCGGCCGCTGCTGAAGAGCGGGTGGTGCCACATCGCCAGCGCGCAGCGGGTGGGGTTGCGCGCCAGCTCCTGGCGCAGCCAGCGCGCCTGGGGCGAGTCCTTCCCGCAGCCGCCGGGGACCTCGTCGCAGACGGAGTTGAGCACCAGCACCAGCCACTCGCCCGCGCGGTAGCTGTAGTACCCGTTGGGGGCGATGCCCGCCGTCTGGCCGAAGTAGGCGAAGTACGGCGCGGCGCGCGGCGAGTAGAAGTCGTGGTTGCCGAGCGCGGGGCGCATCCGCGCCTTGTGGCGCCCCCACGTGGGAGCGAAGCACTCCTCGAACTCGCGCGGGCTGCCCGAGGCGTACGCGTTGTCCCCCAGCGTGAAGACGGTGCCGGGCAGCGCGTCCAGCAGCGCCGCGGTCTGCTCATCCTCGTTGCGATCGCAGGTGGCGATGTCCCCCGCACCCACCAGCACGGCGACCTGGCCCGCATCCGGCGAGGAACCCGCGTCCGGCGCAGAGCCCGCGTCCAGCGCTACGCCCGCGTCTTTCGCGCGCGGCGCACGAGCGGTGCCTGCGTCCGCGGCGTGCACGCGCAGAGGGAGCAGCAAGAGGAGAGCGATCAGGGCGCGCATGAAGGGGCGCGCATCCTGCCATGCGCGCCGGCGCGTGGGCGCATGTGCGTGGACGCGGCGGATTGGCGGGGTGGACCCACACGACGCGTGAAATCTCCTGTTTCCATTTCACCAGCCCCACAGTCTGATTTGCGGCCGTGCCCCTACGAGCGTGGAGACGCCGGATGCGGACCTGGAGTCTGTGCGGTGCGGCGGTGCTGTGTGCGGGGGTTTTGGGGTGCCCCGCCCCACCCTCGGCGAAAGAGGACGCCGGGCAGACCTCGGAGGATGGCGGCCAGATGGGCTCGGACGGCGGCTCGGACGCCGGTGGTGAGGCCGGGCGGTTCGTCGACTCGGACGATGGCGTGGCCTCGCTCTGGATCCCCGCGGGCGCGGCGCCGGCGAGCACGCAGGTGACGATCTCCGCGGTGGACGCGGGCGTCTACCGGCTCTCACCGGACGGGCTGCAGTTCGCTCCGCCCGCGCTGCTGATGCTGCGCACGTCGGTGATGAGCGGGGCGGATGGCGGCATCAAGACGCTGCGCGCGGCGTTGATCAGCTCCGACGGCGGCGTGGAGCGCGCGCGGACCGCCAAGCTGGGCGCGGTGAAGAAGGATGGCATCCGCGAGGCGCTGGACCTGGTGCGCGTCCCGCACTTCACGAACCTCCTCCTGGGCGCCAGCACCGAGGGGACGCCTGTGGGGGACTTTCCGTACGTGGAGGTGTTCCCGGACTTTGGCCAGGGCGTGGGGAGAGGGCCCAGCCTGTTCTGGCATGACCGGCTGAACGGCAAGATCGTGTTCAAGCATGTCTCTCCCGGCGGCTTCGTCCCCTCGCTGCCAGGCACGTACGAGCTGCAGGTGAGCGGCGCGATGGTGGCCGAGCTGCCCGCGGCCGGGCCGCAGCCGCTGCCGGGGAGCGTGACCGCGGAGGGGAGCGTCGCCACGCGGCTCTACTGCCAGAGCATCGGCCAGGCCTCGATTCGGCTGATCGTGAAGTCCCCGCTCTACGAGAACGATCTCGCGGTCCAGTACGACGGGATCTGCATCGGCTCCGGGTTCGTGATGCAACTGGACCCCGCCGCGGTTCCACCGGATCCCCCCGTCCCGCCGAACGGCCCTGTCGCCGTGTTGCAGGAGCTCGCGCAGACGGCGGTGAAGGCGCCCACGACCTCGCCGCAGGCCAGCGCCGGCGTCGTCCTGCCCGAAGGGCTCGACTCCGGGGAGCTCGCGGGGCTCGCCCAGCACCTGGGCAACGAAGATCTGCGCCTGGAGGTGAAGCTCCAGCTGCAGTGCACCCGCTGCGAGCTGAACGTGCCCAAGGCCGGCGCGATGCAGGTGAAGAACCTCACCACGCGGTCGATCAACCTCACCGAGCAGTTCGGCATAGCCCTCAGCGAAGGCGTGCTCGGCGTGGGTGACCTCCCGCTGAACTCCACCGAGAGGACGTACAAGCTGCCCATCTCGGTGCCGCTCGCCCCCGGCGCGTCCACCCAGGTCCAGTTCGCCTACCGCTGCCTCAAAGGCGGCAACGGCTCGCTCGAGTCCATCCTCTCCTACGCACTCCAGAACGATGACCTCTACAACTTCCACGACTACGACCTGTTCGGCCTGAGCAAGGAGCCGGACCCTCTCGTCCAGCGCGCGATCGACGAGAACGGCCGCCACCAGATTCCCATCTTCTGCGACGAGCAGATCAAGGGCGATGCGATCCTCCTCTCCGACAACGCCAAGGTCACCCGTGGCGCGACGAGTTGGACCGTGGCCGCGCCGGGCGTCAGCGCGAACTTCATCCAGGCGCACACGGACGTCGACGCGCGCTTCTACCCACTGGCGCCCTCCGCGCTGCTCTACGGCGGGGTGACTGTCTTCAAGAGCAACAGCGGGCTCACGCCGGTGACGCTGAAGAGCAGCGTCCAGACCGCCACCGCCACCTTCAATGGCACGCGCTACGCGCTCACCGGCCTCGTCGCGCAGCCGGCCTTTGCCGCGAGCGACAGCCTGATCGTCTCCCACACCTCCGGCGCGTCGGTGACCGTCGCGGCGCCGCCGCCGCTGGCGAACATCAACGCAATGTTCGGAGCGCCCGCGGGCTGGAGCACGCAGGTCAGCATCCCGGACGGCACCTTCGACACGCTCTACGTCTTCGCGGCGCTCAAGCCGGCCTCCAACCCGGCGGGCGAGTTCGGGCTGATGCGCTTCGTGAAGGCGGCCGACATGACGCTCACCGGCGGCAACCGGGTGGGGCCGCTGCTGGACGATGAGGCGCGCGCGCAGGTGGGGCGGCTCGGCTGGAGCGTGCTCAGCGTCTACGTCGCGTACCTCAACACCGCGCAGACGACCGCCTTCTTTCCGAGCTCGCGGCAGGTGCCGGTGC
This sequence comes from Myxococcaceae bacterium, assembly GCA_044229415.1. GTDB lineage: Bacteria > Myxococcota > Myxococcia > Myxococcales > Myxococcaceae > JBGATB01. Next base: position 21,608 of record JBGATB010000050.1, read on the forward strand.
AGGCGGGCCGGATGTTTCAGCTGACGCCCGCGGAGCTCGGGCTCTAGGGCGCTTTTGGCTCGCAACACGTCGTCAGGGGGAAGCATGCAAACGTTCAGGTCAGCAGGACTCGTGTGGCTCGCGCTCGCGCTGGCGTTGGCCGGGTGCGGCGGCTCCGGAACGGATCCCAAGGACTCTGGCACCACGCCGGGGACGGACTCCGGCACCAGCTCGGGCACGGACTCCGGCACCACGCCGGGCATGGACTCCGGCACCACGCCAGGCATGGACTCCGGCACCAACCCTGGCAGCGATGCCGGCCAGACCGGCCCGTTCGATGCGGGGACGGCTCGCCACTTCCAGTACGGCGCCAGCAGCACCGTCCTGCCGGCCGCCAATGGCGTCGCGGTGAGCGCCACCGGCGAGGTCTACGTGGGGAGGATCGGCACGCTGAACAACGACGCCGGGTTGATCGTGGCGAAGTTCCGGGGCGCCGACGACGGCGGCTTCGACGACGAGCTCGCGGCGGTGTTCGACGCCTTCACGGGCGCCGGAGACAACCAGCGGCTCGTCTACCAGGGCACCACCCTCCACGCGCTGGCCCGCTCGGGCACCACGCCGCGGCGGATGATCTACGCGCAGAAGTCAGGCGGCACGTGGATCCAGGAGGACGTGGTTACGGGCGTGTCGATCGGCAACCCGGCCTACGATCTCGCGGTCGCCTCCGACGGCACGGTCCACGTGGCCTTCCAGACGATCAACGCGGTGCTGGACGCGGGCCAGGCCACGTCCGCGCTCGTGCACGCGCAGCGCACTGGCGCGAACGCCTGGACGGTCACCCAGATCGGCATGTCCACCAACGCAGACCCGGCGCGCCGGACGCTCGGCCGCACCCTGGCGATGGCGCTCACCCCCGCGGGTGAGCCGGCGATCGCCTTCGAAGGTGACCCGCGCCAGGTGACCGACGGCGGCACGGGCTACGAGTACAACGTGATGGTCGCCACGCGCTCGGGCGGCGTCGGCGGCACCTTCACCACCGAGACCGCTACGCCGAGCATCATCCACGAGGTGGCCGCCACCCCCGTTCCGCCGCGCGGCATGGCGCTGGGGATCGCCGGGGACGGCACCTACCAGCTGATGTACCTCCACTACGATCCGTCCATGGGCGCCTTGACCAGCGGCCAGCGCACCCGGACCCGGAGCCCCGCTGGGACCTGGAGCCGCGGCCCGCTGCCCGAGCTGGGCGCCGGCGACTCGCGGATCGGCGAGTTCTACACCAGCTACTACCCGCGCATGACGACCGCGCCGGATGGGACGGTCTGGGCGGCGGTGAACCAGTCGCAGTTCCTGCGCCTGTTCCGCTTCACCGGCTCCACCGCGCAGCAGATCGACATCCCCGGCCCGGACGTGTCGAGCGGCATGCGCTTTGGCCAGTTCTCGCAGATCGTGATCGGCGCGGACTACAGCATCCACGTCACCTCGCGGGAGCAGAACACCAACACCAGCGCGCGGCGGCTCCTCTACACCGTGATCAAGTAGCGCCTCTGGAACGGCGCGCCCGCTAGCTGTCGAGCGGGCGCGCCAGGCGGAGGCCGGAGAACTGCCACCGCGCCAGCGGCGGGAAGAAGTTCCGGTACGAGGCGCGCAGGTGGCGCCGGGGCGTGGCGCAGGAGCCGCCGCGCAGCACCAGCTGGCTGCACATGAACTTGCCGTTGTACTCGCCCAGCGCGCCCTCGCTGGGGCGGAAGCCGGGGTACGGCGCGTACGCGCTCTGCGTCCACTCCCACGCGTCGCCGAAGAGCTGCAGCGGGCGCTCCTCGTCGTCCGGGTCCGCCACGGCGGGCAGCGGCCGCAGCGCCCCGCTCTCGAGCAGGTTGCCTTCCACCGGGACGCCGGCGGCCGCCACCTCCCACTCCGCCTCGGTGGGCAGGCGCGCGTTCGCCCAGCGGGCGTAGGCGTCCGCCTCGTAGTAGCTGACGTGGCAGACCGGCGCGTCCAACGCCAGCGGGCGCATGCCGCCGAGCGAGAAGCGCCACCACGCGCCCTCGCGCTGCTCCCAGTAGAGCGGCGCGCTCCAGCGCTCCGCCTGCACCGCGGCCCAGCCGTCCGAGAGCCAGAGCTCCGGCCGCCGGTAGCCTCCATCCTCCAGGAACGCCAGGTACTCGCCCTGCGTCACCAGCCGGCTGCCCAGCTGGAAGGGCTCCACGAAGACGCGGTGGCGCGGCCCTTCATGGTCGAACGCGAAGCCGCGCGTCCCGTCCGCGCCCACCGGGTAGACCCCGCCCTCGTAGACGAGCCAGCGCAGCGGCGGGGCCTCGCCCGCGGGCACGGCCGTCCGGGTGCTGTACGCGGGCCTGAGCACGTTGAGCGAGAAGGCGTGCTGGATGTCCGTCAGCAAAAGCTCCTGGTGCTGCTCCTCGTGCGCCAGCCCGAGCTCGAGCCGGGCGCGCAGCTGCGCGTCCACGCCGCCGAGCAGCTCGCGCATGTTGTCGTCCACGTAGCGGCGGTAGGCGCGCACCTCCTCGAGCGAGGGCCGGGAGAGCACGCCGCGCTGCGGCCGGGCCTGCCGCTCGCCGAGCGTCTCGTAGTAGGAGTTGAAGAGGTAGCCGTAGTCCGAATGGAACGGGCGGTAGCCCGGCAGGGACGGCACCAGCGCGAAGGTCTCGAAGAACCAGCTGGTGTGCCCCAGGTGCCACTTGGTGGGGCTCGCGTCCGGCATCGACTGCACCTGCGCGTCCTCGGGCGTGAGCGGCGCGGCGAGCGCCTCCGTCGTCGCGCGGACGCTGCGGTAGTCGGCCGCCAGCTCGCTCGACTGCGTCTCGGTGAGCGGCGCGGTTTCCATCCCCCAAAGAGTGGCGATGTCGCGTGCGGCTCGCTGGCACCGGCCGGGCGCCTGTCCACCCGGCCGCTGGGCTACCGGCGCAACGGCCGCGCCGCTTCTACCAGACTCAGGCGGTTCCCTCGGCGGCGTAGCTGACCTGAAAACCGTCATGGGTGACGGTCAGCTTGGGACGCGCGAACCAGCCGCACCGCTTGCACACGCTCTGCGCGCCTGCCGCGGTGACCCGGACCGGGAGGTCGCCGCCGCAGAGCATGCACCCTTCCGGAATGGTGAAGTCGGTGACCTTCTCGGGGACTTCAGGTGCGTTGATCATGAGGACTTGATTAACGCGTGAATCCGCTCGCGCAAGGCCGGCGCCGGAAATGCCCCCTCACGGCCGCGCGAGCGCGCGCGCCTGCTTCGCCTCGTCCGCGTGCTGCGCGCCCCTGGCCTCGTAGATCTTCGCCGCGGACTCCGCGAGCTCCCGGGCCTTCTCGCTCTCCCGGCCGAGCGCGTTCAGCGCGCGGGCGAGCGCGAGCTGCGCGGAGGCGGCCTCGGCGGTCTGCACGCCCATCTTCTTGTAGGCCTCCACCGCGCGCTCGAGCGAGACGCGCGCCTTCTCCGGCTCCTTGCCCTCGAGCTGGCACAGGCCCAGCACCCGGTGCTGCTCGCCCACCTCGGGGTGATCCGCGCCGAGCGCCTTCACCTTGATCGCGATCGCCTTCTGCAGCGTGGTGGTGGCGCGGCCGCAGTCTCCCTGCAGCCGCTGCGTCTCCCCAAGCATACCCAGCATGTCGGAGGTGTTGCCGTGCTCCGCCCCGAACGTGGCCACGGACACGGACACCGCCTTGTCGCACAGCCGCAGCGCCTCCTCGAACTGGCGGGCCGCGCCGTGGACGAGGCAGGCGTCGTGGTAGTTCCACATCAGCTCCGAGCTGTCCGGGCCCAGCCGCGCCACCTTGATCGCCAGCGCCTTGTCCATCGCCTCCACTGCCTGCGCGTGGCGCCCCACGCCGGAGTAGCAGACCGCCAAATTCGAAAGCGCCTGGGCGAGCGCCGGGTGATCCGGCCCGAACATCTCGCGGCGGATGGAGAGCGCCCGCTCGGCGACCTCGATCCCCTCTTCGAACTTGCCGGCGCGGATGTGGTTCACCAGGAGGTTGTTGAGCAAGAGCGAGACCCGGTACGAGCGCTCCCCCAGGGAGCTGCCCATGATCCGGATCGCCCGCTGGAAGAGCACCTCCGCCTCCGGCAGCCGCCCCTCGCTCTGGAGAATGACCGCCTCGGCCCCGTCCACCTGCGCCTCCGCGGCGGGATCTCTGGGCGGCGCGCGCAGCGCCGCCCGCGCGTAGCGCAGCCAGCGCCGGGCCTCCTCCAGCTTCTGCTGCCGCAGCGCGAGCGTGGAGGCCAGCTGCACCCAGGCGCGCGCGGCGAGGAAGCGGTCCTGCCCGCCCTGCGCGAAGACAGCCGCGTCCTCGGTGTGGCCGAGCCCCCGGGGGAACTCCCCCATGAGCAGGAACAACCTGCCCAGCTGCAGATGGGCCGCGCCGATCACCGGCGCGTCCCCCACCTCGGCCGCCTCCGCCAGCGCCTTCTCCCCCTCCTCGCGCGCCTGCTCGTAGTGCACGGAGTCCTCGAGCGCCTTCACCTTCGCCAGGTGGGCCCGCACCGCCTCGGCGCGCTGGCGCAGCGCTGGGTCCGTGGGGCCACCGGGCTCGGCGAGCAGGCGGTCCACGTCCATGCAGCCGGAGAGCTCCGAGAGCCCCCCCGCGAGCTTGAAGGCGTTCTGCGTCACCTTGAGGTCCGCGCTCGCCATCACGTCCACCGCGGCGCGCAGCTCCGAGAGCCGGCGCTGCAGGCAGCGCATGCGCAGATCCAGGACCTGCTCGGACTGCTCGCGGCGCACCGAGGTCGCCTCGCACGCCTCCGTGTAGAGCGCGCTCCAGGTGGTGGCGTACGCGTCCAGCACGGGGCGCACCCGGTCCCAGGCGTCCTCCGCCTTGTGCGCGGCGAAGGCCTTGCGCGCGGCGCTGCGCTGGGCGTCGTCCCACGTCCCGGCCAGCTTCGCCTCCGCGCCCCGGCAGGCGGCGGTGGCGGCCGTGGAGAGGCGGACCGCGCCCACCACCGCCACCACCAGCGCGGCCCCCGCGGCGCCCGCGAGGACCAGCCGCCGGCCCTGCGCGGCGGGGTCCCGCTGCAGCGCCTCGAGCAGCGCGGCCATGGACGGGTAGCGCTGGTCCGGCTGGAAGGACAGGCCCCGCAGGAGGACCTTGCGGATCCAGACCGGGACCTCGCTCCCCGCCGGCGCCGGCTGCACGCGCCCGGACTGGGCCGCCTCAATCAGCTCGCGCAGCGTGGCGCCCTTGAAGGGCCGCTCTCCGTAGAGCGCCTCGTAGAGCGAGACGCAGTAGCTGAATTGATCGCTCCGGGCGTCCGCGCGGCTGCGCGCCGCCTGCTCGGGCGCCATGTACGCGGGCGTCCCCACCAGCACGCCGGTGCGGGTGAGCGTCTCCGAGAGCGACTCCAGCGGCTCCTGCAGGCTGTCCGAGAGCGCCAGCGGCGTCTCCGCCGAGTCGAGCTGCCGCGCCAGGCCGAAGTCGGTGACGCGGACGCGGCCGTCCTCCGCGAGCAGCACGTTCTCCGGCTTGAAGTCCCGGTGCACCAGCCCCGCGGCGTGCGCCGCCTCCAGCCCGCGCCCGGCCGCGAGGTAGACGTCCAGCACCTGGCGCCAGGGGCGCGCGGCCTCCGCGAGCCAGGCCTTGAGGTCCTGGCCTGACACCAGCTCCATCGCCAGGAAGATCTGATCTCCGAACGGCCCGGCGTCGTGCACCGCCACCACGTTCGGGTGGGACAGGCGCGCCATGGTCTGCGCCTCGCGCACCAGGCGGCTTCGCCCCTCGGGCGAGGAGCCCCCGCCGCCGGCGCCGCGCACCAGCTTGAGCGCCACCCGGCGGTCCAGCTGCGGGTCGTACGCCGCGTAGACCACGCCCATCCCGCCCGCGCCCAGCCGCTCCAGCACCACGTAGCGGCCGATCGCCGCGCCGCGCGTGAGCTCGCCCTCGGGGCGCAGCGGCGGCGCCCGGCCGTGCACCGGCGGGGAGAGGACGGTCCGGTCCTCGGCCTGGCCCACCGTGCCGGCCCGGGCCACGGCGGCGACGATCCGCCGGCAGGACTCGCAGCCGTCCAGGTGCGCGGCGAACGTCCCCAGCGCCTCACCGGCCAACAGGCCGTGCGCGAACTGGACCAGGACGTTCTCTTCGGGGCAGGGGCTCATCCGCTTCCAAAGGACGAAGCCTAGCCGCGAACCGGCGCCTCCATCAGCTTCTCGCGCCTCCTCAGGCGAGGAAGCGGAACACCAGCTCCGCCACGCAGGCGGGCTTGGGCTCGTTCTCCATCTCGATGGTCGCCTGCACGAGCCCCTCCACGCCGCCGGGGATCTCCTTCGCCTCGCCCAGCCTCAGGCTCAGCCGGTAGCGGGCGCCGGCCTTCAGCGGGGCCGGGAAGCGGACCTTGTTGAGGCCGTAGTTGAGCACCGCGGAGAAGCCCTTGGTCTCCACCAGCTCGAAGAAGAGGCCGCCCACCAGCGAGAGCGTGAAGTAGCCGTGGGCGATGGGCGCCTTGAACGGGGACTCGCGCTCCGCCCGCGCCTTGTCCACGTGGATCCACTGGTGGTCGCCGGTGGCGTCGGCGAAGCGGACGATGTCCTCGAACTTCATGGGCCGCCAGTCGGTGCTGCCCAGGGACTGGCCGGCGAGCTGCTTCACTCCGTCGACGCCCGAAAGCGTGGTCTTGGTGGTCATCCTTCGGCCCTCTAGCACGAGCAGCGGCCTAGCGCGTCGCCTGGCGCAGCAGCAGGTCCGTGATCCGCTGGTGGTTGCGCGCCACCGACCAGGAGTAGACGGACGGCAGCAGCCGTTTGAAGTACCAGGCCAGCCGCCCATCCGCCTGCGGGAGGATGAACAGCCGCCCGCGCTCCAGCCCCTCCAGCCCCTCCTTCGCCACGCCCTCGGCGGTGATCCGCGAGCGGTCGAACATCCGCTGCGCCACCTTCCGGTACCGCTCCTGCGGCGCGCGGAAGCGATCCAGCAGGTTGGTGGCGAAGAAGGTGGGGCACAGGACGCTCACCTTCACGCCCTCCGGCGCGAGCTCCGCGCGCAGCGTCTCGGAGAGGGCGATCACCCCCGCCTTGGTGACGTTGTACGAGGCCATCTCCGGCAGGCAGGTGATGCCCGCCGCCGAGGCCACGTTGAGGATCCACCCGCGCTTCTCGGCGCGCATCCGGGGGACGAAGGCGTGGCAGCCGTAGATCACCCCCCAGAGGTTCACCTGGACGATCCACTCCCAGTCCTTCAGCGGCGCCTCGCCCACCTTCCCCGCGGCGGCCACGCCGGCGTTGTTCACCAGCACGTCCACGCCGCCCCAGCGCCGGTCCGCCTCCTGGGCCACCGCCTCCAGCTCCTCGGCGCGGGTGACGTCGCAGCGCAGGGCGGCGCCTTCGCCGCCGGCCTCGGTCACCTCGCGGGCCGTCTTCTCCGCGGTGGCCAGCTCCACGTCGGTGGCGAGCACGCGCGCGCCGCGCCGGGCCAGCTCGAGCGCCAGCGCGCGCCCCAGCCCGCTGCCCGCACCCGTGACGACCGCCCGTGGCTTTTCCGGAAAGTGGCTCATGGGGCGCAGTCTGGGCGCCGCCTCTGGAGCCTGACAAGCGCTACGAGACGTAGGTGATGGTCCACTCCGTGAGCTCGCCGCGCACGGTGACCTCGATCACGTCCCCTACCCGCTTGCCGAGCATCGCCTTGCCGAACGGCGACACCGGCGTCACCACCTGGAAGAAGCCGTCCCCACCGGGGCCGGTCAGCTCCTCGCCGGCGCCCACCGGAGCCAGGAAGAGCGTCTTGCCGCTCTCGCCATCCTCGACCTCCACGATGGCGCCGAGCGAGATCGGCTCGTTCTTGCGCAGCGGCCGGGGCCGGAACACCTCCAGCGCGTCCAGCGCCGCCTTCACGTCCAGCTCGCGCTGCCCCTGCGCCTTGGCCATGTTCACCGCGCGGGCGGCGCCGGTCTTCGCGTCCACGCGGGCTTCCGTGGTGGCCTTGTGCACGTGCGCGAGCGTGCCGCGCAGCTTGTCGCCCAGCTGCTCGAGGAGGAAGGACTTGTCCATGCCCGCGAGCGTAGGGACGAAAAAAGGGGACAGGCTACTTTTCGGCGGGGAAAAGGGGCCTGTCCCCTTTTCTTGAGGCTCAGCGCACGGACCAGGCCACCGGGGGCACGTGGTACTCGCTCTCCTCGGCGCCGCCCACGGCGCGGATGCGTGAAGCGGAGGCGTGCAGGGTGCCCGCCAGCGTGGGCACCACCCGGTAGCTGGCCTGGAAGGGCGCCCCGCCGCCGGCGCGCGCGGGCAGGTGCAGCGTCACGGCGCCCTCTTCCACGTCGTAGCTCTGCACCCGCTGCTGCTCCACCAGCGCCTCCAGGCTGGCGAGCACCGGCTGGACGCCCGCCGGCAGCTCGTGGCGGATCTCCGTGGCCACGCCCGCGGGCGCGGCCGCGACGAGCTGGATCTCCGCCGGCGCGCCCACCTTCAGGCCCGCCGGCTGCTGCACGGTGAGCTCCAGCCCGCGCGGGGACTCCTTCTTCCACGCCACGTGCCCGGACAGCGTCAGCGAGAAGCCCAGCCCAGGCACCGCCGGCTCGGCCACCAGCCGGTACGCGTGCGCGCCCGCGGGCGGCGCCGCGGCGCGCAGCCACAGCGGCTCCTTCGCCTTGGCCGCCACCAGCGCGCCGCTCGCCACCTCGCGGCCGTCCACCTCCAGCCGCACGCTCACCTGCGCCGGCAGCGGGTCCTTGAAGAGCGTCACCACCGCGCGCAGGCAGGCGAGGTTGCTGCTCCCGTCCCCCCAGCCGAGCGCCGGGCGGTAGCCGCCGAGCACGCTGCCGCCCAGCTCCGCCCGCAGGGGGTCAGCCTCCGCCAGCGCCAACGCCCCCAGCGCGGTGGCCTCCGCCTCGGAGGGCGCCGCGCCGTCCGCGCGCTGCACGCCCGGCGCCGGGGTGAGCACCTTGGAGCCGTCCGCCCGCGCCGTCACCGCCTCCTTCACCTGCGCGCGCAGCCGCTCCGCCACCGGCCCCTCCACCACGCCCGAGCCGAGCACGGCCGCGGCGGTGTAGCCGTCCTTCACCTGCGCGGCGAAGCGCTCGAACGCGCCCGCCGCGAGCACGCTCACCCGCTTGGCCCGCGCCGCCGCTGCGGGCGTGGCCTCCGGCGCCAACCCCTGCGCCCGCACCGCGCGCACGCCGTCCGCGGTGGCCACCAGCAGCCGCTGCAGCGGCCAGCCGTCCCCGCCCTGGAAGGTGCCGTCCGGCCGCTGAGCGCCGGCGAGCCCCGCCGCCAACCGCTCGGAGAGCCGCGCCAGCACCGGCGTCCCGGGGTGCGTGGCGGCGGCCTCGAGCAAGAGCCCCGCGGTCCCCTCGGCCGGCGCGCGCGCGTGCGCCAGCACCCGCTGCGAGGTGAGCACCGAGAGCGTGCGGATGGCCTGCGGGTCCTCCTGCTCCCCCAGTGCACGCAGCAGCGAAGGCCCCTTGCCCGCGAGCAGCAGCGCGTACGCGTCATCCGCCACCGAGGAGCGCGCCACCGCGGCGGCCAGCTCCGAGCGCAGGAGCGCGAGCGCGCCCGGGAAGACGGCCACGTGCAGCGCCGCGTCCTCGGCGAAGAGCCCCTCCGGGGAAGCGAGCTCGAAGCTGCGCGGCGCCGCGAGCGTGCCGCCCAGGTGCAGCTCCACCGGCTTGCCGGAGGAGACCACCCGCACCGTCCGCGCGGTGGCGTCCGCCGAGCCGAGCGAGGAGCGCAGCGAGAGCGTCCCCGGCGGGCCCACCTTCACGGTGGCGTAGGTGACGCGGCTCTCCGCCGGCAGCAGCGTGAGCGACGAAGAGAGCGCGCTGCGCCCGTCCACCTCCACCTCCAGCCGCGAGGAGACCTTGGCGTCCGTGGTGTTCACCACCTGGATGGGCAGGCGCACCTCGTCCCCGGCGACCAGGAACTTCGGCGTCACCGGCTCGACATAGGTGGGCAGCGTGCCGAGGAAGCTCGCGGTGGTGCCTGCCTGCGCGCCCTGCCGCGAGTGGGCCAGGGCCAGCACGCGCCAGGTGGTGAGGCGGTCCGGCACCTTCACCTCGAGGCTCGCCTCGCCGCGCGCGTCCGTCACCAGCGCCGGCTCGAAGAGGAACGTCTCCGGGAACCAGGCGCGGCTGGGCGCCACCTCGGCCGCGGTCTCTCCGCCGTTCATCTCGGCCCCGTCCTCGCGGTCCAGCAGCCCGCCTACAATCGTCGCCGCAGGCTCGGGGGAGCCCGGCTTGTCCGCGCCGCCTTTGGCCTCGTCCCGGCGGTGGGCGAGGACCTTCGCCGCGCGCTTGGGAGCCGCCGCGAGCGACTCCTTCTTCGCCTCCTCCGCCTCGGGGGGCGCAGGGGGCGCGAACGCCACCACCGACGGAGCCTCCGCTTGCGCCTTGAGGCTAGGCGCCATCGCCAAGGCGAAGAGCGCCAGCAGGGCCAACGTGGCGCCCATGCCCACCAACATCCAGACGATGCGCGTCTTCATGGCCGCTCCCTCTCCACCCAGGCTTCCCAGTTGACGACGTCCTCCGGCAGCCGCGCCGCGTTCTTCACCACGCGCCGCGGATCGGTGAGCCCGAGCAGGTCCGCCGGCAGCCGCGAGAGCGTGAGCCTGCGGCCGAAAGCGTCCGTCACCGGCTCGCCGCGCTTGGCGCAGGCGGAGAGCGCGTCCGCCCAGAGCTTCGCCACCAGCTCGGGGCCGGCCTGCTCGCCGTCCGCCGCCTTCGCCTCCCAGGCGCGGGCCTGGTCCTCCAGCTCCGCCAGCACGCCATAGAAGTGCTCGGTGAGCGGGAGGCTGGGGTCGAACACGCTCTGCGCGGAGGCGAAGACCGGCGCGGCGGTGTCCTGCACCGAAGGCAGGTTCCACACCTTCACCACCGTGGCGGCGGCCGCGTTGGCGCCGCGCACCCGCCCCATCGCGAGCGCCTGCGCGTCCAGCACGCCAAACGCCGGGGCGCGCATCTCCGCGGCGGGGCGCAGCTTGCCCAGCTCGTCCGGCCCGGCGAGCGGCGCCAACTGCGAGAGGCTCTCGTCCACGCCGAAGAGCCCCACCGCGGCGGCCGCCGGCTGCTCGTCCACTCGGGTGAGGATGGAGAGCTGCGCCTTCTGCCCCGGCGCGTAGCGCGGCTGCGAAGGCTTCACCGCCACCGTCATCCGCGCGCCGCCGCGGACGAAGACGAAGGCGGAGGCGTTCTCGAAGCGGGTCTGCCACCAGCCGCTCGCCTTGGCCGGCAGCGCGAAGCTCGCCTTGCGCGTCTTCAGGTCCAGCTCCGCCTCCAGCTGCTCGCCGCGCTCGCCCATCAGGTAGAGCTTGGTGCCCTTGGCGAGCTCGCCGCGGTAGTCCGGCCCGCGCAGCACCTCCACCGCCACGGTGCCACCCGGCTCCACCAGCGTGGGCGTGGCGCGCAGCCGCACGCGGGGAATCCTCCCCGGCGCGAGGAAGAGCTTGGTGCCTCCCGCGTCCTTGTCCCCCACCCGCGCGGTCACCTTCAGCTCGTAGCCCAGCCGCGTGGTGGCCTGGGGCGGCTCTTCGCCGTCCGCGCTCTCGCCCGGGTGGACGGAGACGTCCAGCACCGCCAAGAGCTCGCCGCTGGACTCCACCGCCTCCTCCTCGCCCTCCTCGCCCTCCCCACCCGGCACGAAGCCAGCGGGGTGGCGGGCGAAGACGGGCACGCGCAGCGAGGTGACCGCCCGCTGCACGCACGCCATCACGCCGGCGGGCACCGGGGTGTCGCGCTCGCCGGGCGCGCTCACCCAGCGCAGCGGCAGCGCGGCCACGCCAGGCCGGAAGGCGAGCTGCGCCACCTTGGTGAGCTGTCCCCCCTGGGTGGAGCGCGGCAGGCAGCCGCGGGCCGAGAGCAGCGCCGAGCGCGCGGCGGCCTGCAGCCACGCGGGGCTCGCCGCGCCTTCGGGGGCTGTGGCCACCTGCACGTCGAACCCGGGCAGGTGCGCGCCGTTCACCTCGAAGGAGACGGAGAGCGCGCGCTCGGGTCCGGCGGCCAGCCGCGCCGCCTTCAGCACGCGGGTCACGCACGCGTCCAGCGGCGTGTCGGTTCGGGAGATCGCCTGCGTCACCGTACCGCCGCCGTTCACCGCGAGCGCGAGCGCAGAGGTGCCCGCCCCTTCCGCGTACGGCGCGCAGGCGGCCAGCCCGCGCTCGGCCCGGTCCAGCGCCAGTTGATCCGCCAGCGACGCCTCGCCTCCGGCCAGCTGCGCCAGGCCGGTGCGCGTCACCACCTCGCCGGCGGGCGCGGCGCGCACCGGCATGGGCGGCTCCACCACGTTCACCGCTGGGCCGGGATCCAGCTGCAGCGCGGCCACGCCGTCCTCGTCCGCCTCGGCGGGGACGCCCTTGTCGCGCGGGTCCCACGCGCGGCGCACCAGCACGCGCGCGCCCGGCAGCGGCGTCCCGTCCGCGGAGCTGACGCGCAGGTAGACGCGGTTGTTGAAGCCGTCCAACAGCCCGTCCTCCAGCTCGGTCACCGCGTCCACGGAGAGCGCGTCCTCGGAGAGCAGCAGCGAGGCGGCCGCCGTCACCGAGTCCTGCGCCTCGTCCACCGCGGTCACGGTGGCACCCACGCGCACCTTGCCGCGCAGATCTCTGGGGACCTCCGGCAGCGAGAGCGTGAAGCGGCCGTCCGCGCCGGCGGTGGCGCTTTGCGGGAGCGCGCCCTGGGCCCACTCGATGGGCGCGGGCCAGGCGCCGTCCACGCGCCACTCCAGCGTCAGCTTCGCGCGGGCGACGGGCGCGCCCGAGGCGTAGAGCACCGCGCCCGAGAGCGCGAGCTTGTCCCCCGGCGAGAAGAACGGCTTGCCGGGCGCCAGCTCCACGCGGAAGCGCGGCAGCTGGAAGGGGCGCACGTCGAAGGAGACTTCATCCGAGGCCTCGCCGGAGGCCCAGCGCACCTTCCACGTGCCGCTCTGGGCGAGCTTGTCCAAGGGGAAGCTGCCCTTGGCCACGCCCCACTCGGCGGCGGGGCTCTGCTCCTCGAGCAGCACCTCGTTCGAGGGCGAGGTCACCACCCAGCGGCCGGGGCGGAAGTCGATCGGCGAGAGCTCGCGCGCCTTGAGCACCAGCGCGCGGAAGAGGACGGTGTTGCCCGGCTCATAGAGCGGCCGGTCCGTCAGCACGTGCACCCGCGCCGGCGCGTAGAGGGGCAGCGGCACGTCCACCGTGGACTCGCCCACCGCGCTCTTCACGGCCGCGCGCAGCTTGTAGTCCCCGTCCGCGACCTCGGGCAGCGTCACCGTGGCGCTGTGGCCATCCCCCGCGCGCACCCAGCCGTCCTTGTCCGGCTGCAGGGCGGTGGCGGTGCCCTTGCCGTCCACCAGCGACAGCGCGGCGGAGAAGCGCGGCAGCGGCTCGCGCGTGCCCTCCGGCGAGCGGGCCGTGGCGAAGTGCGCCTCCACCGAGACCTCCACCGGGCCCGGGCCGCCGCGCCGCAGCCCCTGCGCCTCCACGCGGACCGTCTGGTGGACCTCCCCGTCCGGGCAGTGACGCGCCGAGAAGCCGTACCGCGCCCAGGCGCTGATGCAGACCTGGGACTGGACGACGAGGAGCGCGAGCAGGGCTGCCCCCGCGCAGACTGCGCCGACCACCTTGCTGCGCCGCGAGAGCGCCATGGAGCCCCTTCTTGCGTGTGCGCGAAAGACAACCGGCCGCGACCGACGGTTCCGGTACGAACAGCTGCCGCGGGGCGGTGAGACTAGCCCAACACGGAGGAAGCCGAGGCCCCCCGTTCACACTGAGCATGGGGCCGCAAGGCCCGTAGTCGAGGGGCGGCGGTGTGCTCGTGGCCACCCGCAGCCGTTAGGAGCAGAGGGGCCAAAGGTCGCGCTGCGCCGTAGACGCATGGGCCCCGCGGTGGTGCGCTCCAACCGCGGCGGGTTGCACTGCCACGCTCGCACGCAGCGGGCGCTCTCCGGCTGGTTCATTGTGGAGCAAACAGTGCCCTACAGGGGCACGAACGCTCCACGATGCGAGCGCCCACCGCGGCCGCGCGGGCTGTGCAACCCACCGCGGGCGGAACGCAGCACCGAGGGGTCCATGCGTGCACCGTGGAACGCGACCATTAGCCCCTCTGCTCCTACGGGCTGCTGGTGGCCACGCAGTCGCACGCAAGTGCGTGATCACCTCGGCGCCGCTTCGAATTGCACAGAGCTCGCGAAGCCGCGTCTCCGGTGATCACGCGCTCTGTGCCGCCCCTCGACTACGGGCCTACGGCCCTACGCTCGGGGTGAACGGGGGGGCTCACAGCCTGTCGGGGTGAACGGGGGAGCTACGCCGGCGGCTCCCAGCGCGCGCCCGTCTCCGCGTCGAGATGGCGCAGCGAGACGCCCTTGGGGCTGACGTCGATCGCGCCGAAGAGGATGGGCAGCTGGAAGCGGCGCGGGCCGATGGAGCCGGGGTTGAAGAGGGTGAGGCCGCGGTCCCGGCCGATGAAGGGGACGTGCGAGTGGCCGCAGACGACGAGCGAGGCCTCCGCCCCGCGCGCAGCCTTGAACGCGTCCGCGCGCAGCCGCGGCCCCGCCACGGCGATGTGCAGGAGCAGCATGCGGAACACCGTCTTGTCCTGCGCGGTGAGCTCCACCGCCAGCTGCTCGGGCAGGCCGGAGTCCGCGCTGTCGATGTTGCCGCGCACGGCGACCAGCGGCGCGAGCGCGCGGAAGCGCTCCAGGCAGGCGAGCTCGCCGATGTCTCCGGCGTGGAGGATCGCATCCGGCCGCAGCGCCGCGAGGTGCTTCACGCCCGCCGGGTTCGGCTTGGAGTGCGTGTCCGCGACAACGCCCAGGCACAAGGTGCCATCGGGCCGGAGCGGGATGCGGACGGAGTCGAGCGCCACTCCAGGGTCTTAACGCCAGCGCTGGGGGATGGGGAACCGCTCGATGGCCCCCTCCAACCCATACGCCTTGATGTTCCTCGCCTGCTCGAGGAGCGTGGCGGCCTCCTCGTACGGCAGGTGGTACATCTCGGAGGCCTGCCGGGTGTTCATCGCGCAGAGCCCATCAATCACCACGCGCACCCGCTCGGGGAGCGCGGCGTAGGTGCTCAGGTCGCTGCTGTACGCGAGCTCGCGCCCCTTGAAGTAGTCGTTGTGGATGAAGCCGTTGCGGGCGTGGTCCACCAGGCGGCCGAAGGTGTTGTCGTGGTCGATGAACCACGCGTCGCCCTGCGCGTTCACCAGCGTGTTGTTGGGGCGCGCGTCGTTGTGGCGGGTCAGGTAGGAGAGCACCGCGCCGGTGATGCGGTCATCCTCGCTCACCAGCTTGCCGGCCTCGTCGAGCTGGCCGGTGAAGCGGCCGGCCGGGGCGTACTCCATGCCCACGTAGGGGACGACCATCATCGTCTTCGCGCCGCCCACCTGACTGCGCAGCGCCTCGGGCGTGGGGATGAGCACCGTGGGGAGCGTGAAGTCCGGCGCGCCCAGCTGGTGCGCGAGGATGTTCACGGCGTTGTGCGAGCGCTCGGCGGCGGCGCCGTTCACGCCGACCTTGGACTCCTTCACCGCGCGCAGCAGCACCGGCGTGTCGCCGGCCATCGCGTGGAACATGTGCGTGGAGGAGCCGCCGACTCGGCCGGGCCCCGGCGTCCGCCGCGGCGCCCGGAAGTCCGTCAGCCCCGCTTCGATCGCCTCGGCCAGCCGGGACTCCTGCGCGTTGTGCTCGCGCAGCCCGGGGAGCAGCCGCTTCGCCGCCAGAGGCCAGGACTGGGTGAGGTCCTCGAGCGCCCCGAGCGAGGCGCGCACCCGCGCGGCCGCCCAGGGCTGACCGGTGGCCTGGAGGTAGCGCGCCAGCGCGACGCGGGCCTGCGCCGCTGAAGCCACCGTCGGGTCTCCGCCGTACGCCGCGGCCTCCTGGAGCTGCGCGTTGAAGAGCGGATCCGCCCGGTTCACCCGCGGCGCGGGAGGCGCGCCCGCGGGCGGCTCCGCGGCGAAGACGAA
The DNA here is from genome assembly GCA_044229415.1 of Myxococcaceae bacterium. Lineage (GTDB taxonomy): Bacteria > Myxococcota > Myxococcia > Myxococcales > Myxococcaceae > JBGATB01. Next base: position 37,449 of record JBGATB010000050.1, read on the forward strand.
CGGCGGACGGACCTCGGAGACGGGGATCGCCTCCTGCGGGACGGGACGCTCCGCGGGCGCGAGCACCGAGCCGTAGCGATCCGGCGCCACCCCGGTGGGCTCAGCCCGGACGACCTCGGTCCGGACGGCTGCGGGCACCACGGGCTCGCCGCCCTCGCGGCCGCCAGAGACGAGGCGCGCGGCGTTCTGCCGCAGCTTGGCGAGGAAGCTCCACTCCGAAGGGCGCACCGAGAACATCTGGAAGGGTTTTCGCGGGCTTACGCGGGGAAGTTGAGATCTCCCAAGCCCGCGGTTTTACGGCCCCCTGCGCGTAAGCCCCCTTGTCACCGGTGGATCACTCGGACTTCAGGGACTGGGCGGGGTGCACGCGGATTGCGCGCCAGGCGGGCAGCGCGCTCGCAAAGAGCGCCAGCGCGAGGAGCGCCGCCGCGGCGAGGCCCAGCGAGACCGGGTCCTGAGGCGGGACGCCGAAGACGAAGCCGCGCACGGCGGCGCTCAGGCCGAGCGCCACGGCGGCGCCCGCGCCCAGCCCCAGCGCGGTGAGCCGCAGCGCGCGCCGCAGCACCCAGCCGGCGATCCACCCACCCGTCGCACCGAGCGCCAGGCGGATTCCAATCTCCCGGGTGCGCGAGGCGACCGCGTGCTGGAGCACGCCGAACAGCCCCGCGCCGGCGAGCACCAGCGCCGCGGCGCCGAAGACGCCCATCAACACGGCGGCGAAGAGCAGGTCCGCCAAGTCCCGGCGCACCAGGCCGGCGAGCGGCTCCACGGCGTACACCGGCTGCGTAGGGTCCAGCGCGCCCACCTCGGCGCGAAGCCCGGCGGCGAGCGCGTCGAAGCTCCCGCTGGTGCGGACCAGGAGATAGCCGGAGTCCTGCGGCAGCTGCGCGAAGGGCTCGTAGAACGTGGGCGGCGCCGGCTGCGTGAGGCCGCGCTCGCGCATGTCCCCCACCACGCCGATGATGGTCTGGAACGGCTCGGTGGACTTCTCCCCGCCGCGCCGCAGCCGCTGGCCCACCGGGTCCTCGCCGGGGAAGTAGCGCGCGGCGAGCGCCTGGTTCACCAGCACCACCTTCGGCGCGTCCGGCCCGTCCGCCTCGGAGAAGAGGCGCCCGCGCACCAGCGGCGTCCGCAGCGTCTCCAGGTAGCCGGGGGTGACGTAGCGGATCTCCGCGTTCGGGCTGGGCTCGCCGGCGGGCATCACCTCGCGCCCCTCCCGCCGGAAGCCCCAGTCCGAGTTCTTGGTGGTGGGGACAATGGAGGCGACGCCCGCGCTCTTGACGCCGGGCAGCGCCCGCACCCGCTGCAGCAGCGCCGCGAAGAAGGCCTGCGCCTTCGCGGGCGAGTCGTAGGAGGCCGGCGAGAGCCCCACCTGCGCCACCAGCACCTCGTCCGCGACGAAGCCCGGCTGCACCGCGCTCACCTTTGCGAAGCTGCGCAGCATCAGCGCCGCGCCCGCAAGCAGCACCAGCGCCAGCGCGACCTGTGCGACGACCAGCACCGCCCGCGCGCTGGCGTTGCGCGCACGCGTGGCCCCGGCCGAGCCCTTGAGCGCGTCGTGCGGCGCCGCGCGCGCGGCCTCGAGCAGCGGCGCCAGGCCGAAGAGGAGGGACGTGCCCAGGCAGAGCCCGAGCGTGACGGCGGCGGTGAGGCCGTCCACGCGCACGTCGGACAAGCGCGGCAACCCCTCCGGCGCCAGCGCGAGGATGGCGTCCAGCCCCCACGCCGCGCAGCAGAGGCCGAGCGCCCCGCCGGCGAGGCCGAGCAGGAGCGACTCGGTGAGCAGCTGCCGGGCGAGCTGGGCGCGGGAGGCGCCGAGCGCGGCGCGCACGGCCATCTCCGAGGCCCGCTCCGCCGAGCGCGCGAGCAGCAGGTTCGCCACGTTCGCGCAGGCGCCGAGGAGCAGCAGCGCCACCGCGCCCAGCAGCATGAGCAGGCGGCCGCGGTGGTCTCCGAGCAGGAACTCTTCGAGCGGGAAGAGCACCACGCCCCAGCCGTTCGCCGGCGGGTAGCCGTCCGGGTACTGGCTGCGCAGCGCCGCGGCGAGCACGTCCAGGTCCGCCTGCGCCCCGGCGAGCGTGACGCCCGGCTTGAGGCGGGCCACCGCGGAGAGGAAGCGGAAGCCGCGGCGCGTGGGGTCGTGCTGCTCGGCGGTGAAGCCGAAGGGCGCCCAGAGCTGCGGCTCCTCCTTCATCGCCGCTCCCGGCGGCAGGACGCCCACCACGGTGCACGGCGCGCCGTCCAGCACCACGGTGCGGCCGAGCACGGACGGGTCGCCGCCGAACGCGCGGCGCCAGGTGGCGTGGGAGAGCAGCACCACGTTGGAGCGGCCGGCCTCGTCCTCCTCGGGGAGGAAGGTTCGCCCGAGCGCGGGGCGGATGCCGAGCACCGGGAAGAGCGCGGCGGTGGCGTACGTCACCCGCACGCGCTCGGCGCCGCGCTCGCCGGCGAGGTTGGCGTCTCCCTGCGCGTACGCGCCCACGTCCACGAAGGCGTGGGTGCGCGCGCGGTAGTCGTCGAGCTCGGAGACGGAGATGTTGATGTGGCGCAGGTTCATCCGCGTGAAGGTGTCGCGGATGGCCACCAGCTCTCCGGGGCGCTCGAACGGAAGCGGCCGCAGCACCACCGCGTTCACCGCGGCGAAGATGGCCGCCGCGCAGCCAAAGCCCACCGCCAGGCTGGCGAGCGCGGCGAGCGAGAGCGCCCGCGCCTTCGCCAACGAGCGCAGGGCGAGCTTGAGGTCAGGGAGCCAGGAGCGCATGGACGCTACGGCCAAGCGATGGCCGTGCCAGCGCTCACCGCCCGCCGCCCCTCCGGGGCTGGTGGCGCGCAGGCGCGCGGCCGTCCGGATCCGCAACTCCACGTCCCAGATTCAGGAAGGGAGCTGGCGCACCACGTCGAACGGGAGCAGCAGCACCAAGAATCCATCGCGGCCGCGCTGGGGTACGCCGGGAGCGCCAGGAGGTGTTTCGTCGGCGCGACCATCCAGCCCGCGTGGCGCTTTTCAGCTCAGCTCCATTGTGTGGGGACGTATTGACAACAAATACAACTCAGTCGACGATAACAATGTTGTCTGAGTTGTTGTTGTTGTTGCTGTACGGCTTCCCCTGCAAAGGAGGTCGCATAGAAAACAAAGGACACTCAACAGCAGGCCTAAAATTCGAGTAGCACCCAAATCATCGAGCTATCGGTGACTCCCAGCGACGGGAAAATGAAAGAAGGCCCGCAAGGACTGCGGGCCTTTTTCATTTCTGGGCGTACGTGACACGCAGCGCGATGTCTGGATCCGGAATCCGCGTCCCGGTCCGGCGCTCGCGACAGCAGGTAGGGCCCGGGAAGAGGAGAAGGTCGCGGTCCGCCGCGCTCGGATGAATCCCTCGGAGGTGCGCTCGAAGCCGCGTTGGGCGGCCGTACCTCCGCTCGAGGGGCGTGGGCGCTCGAACCGTTTGCACGCCGGCCGCCCACTGCCGACGAGCGAAGGCAGGGCCGCCCAACGCGGTGCGAGCGCTCCTCAGAGGAGCCCATCCAGGCAGGGCGAGGGCGACCCTTTCCTCTTCCCGGTCCCTAAAGGCCGCTCAGCGCCGCTTCTTCGCCGCGGCCTTCTTCTTCGCAGGCGCCTTCTTCTTGGCAGCCGGCTTGGCCTTCTTCTTCGCGGCCTTCTTCTTCGCAGGCGCGGCCTTCTTCTTCGCCGGCGCGGCCTTCGCCTTGGCCTTCTTCTTCGCGGCGAGCGCCTGCGCCTTGGGGGCGGTGGCGTCACCGGTCTGTTGCCGAACCGTCTCGATCGCCCCGCGCACGGCGGTGAGCGCGCGGGCATAGGTGATGTCGCCGAACTCCTCCACCTGGGGCGGAGGGATCATCGTGGCGAGCATCTGCTCGAGCGTGCGGTAGACGCGCAGCTGCTGCTTCTCCGGATCCTTCGCGCCGTAGAGCCAGACGTCGTCCTCCACGCTCTCCACCCACTCGGGGATGGGGGCGCCGTTGGCCTCGAGCGCGAGCGCGGGACGGTGGGCGGCGAAGAGCTCGAGCGAGTCCCCCTTGGCGCCGAAGGACCACGCGCCGCTGGGGCGCAGCTCGGCGACGCGGCCGCCGTCCCCGCCCGAGCCGAACGAGAAGAGCACCACGCCTTCGAGCAGCTCTCCGCCGTTCATCTCCGTGTAGAGATCGCGCAGCTCCTCGGGCATGCCGGTGCCGGCCTGCTCCTCGTAGCGCAGCAGGTCCGACTCACCGACGCCGGGCCCGGCGTTCTTCGCGGCCTTCCGGTACCCCACAATCCAATCGCGCATGGGCTCCCCCAGAGCGAGCGGACCTTAACCCGAGCGAAGCGGCGCGTCGAAAACTCGCTTCAGGACTCGCGGCGGCGGAAGACGAACTCCAGCTCCTCGCCGGCGCGGGCGGGGAAGCTGTCCGGGGCGCGGACGAGGCGGGTGAGCTCGAACAGCGGGCCGAAGAGCGCGCGAAGCTCGGCCTCGTCCGTGGTGAAGGGGGGCCCGCCCTCGCGGCCGTGGGCGTAGAAGAGGCCAAAGTAGACGCCGCCGGGCGCCAGCAGCGCGTGGACGGCGCGGGCGTACTCGGCGCGGCGGGCGGGGTCTATCGCGCAGAAGCAGGTGTGCTCGAGCGCGGAGGCGAACCGGCCGGCATGGGTGGCGGGCAGCTCGAAGAGGTCCGCCTCCAGCACCTCCAGCGCCACGCCCTGGGCGGTGGCGGCGGCGCGGATGGCGGCGCAGGCCTCGGGGGCGAAGTCCAGGGCGGTCACCGCGTAGCCCGCCTTCGCGAAGTGGAGCGCGTCATGCCCGCGCCCCGCCCCGAGCGCCAACAGCGGCGAGCCGGCAACGCGCTCCTGGGCCAGGCGCACCAGCGGAGGGGCGGGCTGGCCCTTGTCCCAGCCGGTCTCGGCGCGCAGGTACCGCTCGTTCCAGAACTGCGCCTTGGAGACGTCCGCGCTCATCGCCCCCTCTTAAAACACCGAAGGGGCGCCCCGTAACCACGGGAGCGCCCCCTCGATTCAAAGCGAGTCGAAACCGGTATTACTTGGTCTCGGCGGCGGCCGGAGCGGCCTCGGTCTTCTTCGCCTTGCCAGCCTTCTTGGTCTCCTTCTTGGCCGGCTCCTCCTTCTTGGCCTCGCCCGCCGGGGCCGCAGCCTCGGTCTTCGCCGGCTCCGCGGCAGGGGCCGCGGCAGGGGCAGGGGCAGCGGCCGGAGCGGCGGCCTTGGCCGGCTCGTTGGCGAACGCGGCGACGGACAGCGACAGGACCAGCGCGGCAATGACCTTCTTCATTTGGGAGCTCCCAGAGATTCGGTTTACGTGACGGTGCGTGATTGCAACCGCGGAGGTCCGGGGTAGCAGCGCCCGTGCCACCCCCGCCTTCGAGAGGAGGCGGCCCGCCGGGTGTGGAGAGAATCCGCAACCGGCTGTTGGACTGTGGACGCTCTCCCCACCTCCCCTAAACTGCCAGAAGGTAAGGAGTTTGGCCCGGTTGGTGCTGCTCGTGGGGGAAGCAGCATGCCCACCATCCTCGTCGCCAACGAAGACCCCGACTTCCGCCGGTACGTGCGGATCACGCTCGAGCGCGAGGGCTACGCCGTGGAGGAGGCGCGCAGCGCGGGCGAGGCGCTGGAGAAGGTGGCCCAGCAGCCGAGCGCGCTGGTGATGGACTTCGAGCTGGGTGAGCCGAACGGGGCGCAGGTGGTGGCCGCGGTGCGGCAGCACCCGTCTCTGAAGAACCTGCCGATCGTCTTCGTCACGGCGACGGTCCCCGCGTGGATGCTCGACGTACAGGCAGTGCTCTTCAAGCCGGTGGACCCGGCCCACTTGGTGGGGGTCCTGCAGGCTGTGCTACAGGGCATGACTCCGTGACGTCGCGAATCTCCATCCGGGGCTACCGCGCTGGCTTCCTGTTCGTGGTGGCGCTGCTGATCGGCGTGTCGGTCTTCACGCTCTGGACGGATCTGCGGACGAACGAGCGGGTGGACGCGCTGGTGTCACAGGCGCTGGCGCGGGACGGGCTCATCGGCCGGATCCGCGTGGACGCGCTGACGCTGGAGTCCGCGGTGGACGCGCACATCCGGGCCAACACGGACGAGGAGCGGGCGGCGGCGGACGAGGAGATGGAGGACACGCTGGACGACATCTCCACCGCCACGCAGGACTACACGGCGGATCTGCCGCCAGGCGAGACGGAGATCTGGCGCCGCTTCCGGGACACCAGCCACGCGCTGGCCGCGCAAGTGCGCAAGGCGGTGAACTACTCCAACCGCAAGGAGGCGGAGCGCGCGCGCAAGCACCTGGTGCAGGAGATCAAGCCGATCACCCAGACGGTGGATCAGCTGGCCAACCAGCTCTCCGAGAAGAACGCCGAGGAGACGCGGCAGCTGTTGCGCCACCTGGAGGACCTGCGCTTCTCCACCACGGTGGCGGGCGCGATCGTCGCCTCCATCGCGGTGTTGCTCTCGCTCTTGGTGGGCTTCCAGGTGACGAACCTGCTCACCAAGCAGGCCTCGACGATTCGGGCCCAGGTGGCGGAGCTGGACCGGCGCAACCGGGAGCTGGACTCGTTCGCGAGCCGGGTGGCGCACGACCTGGTGAGCCCGCTCTCGCCGCTCAAGGGCTACCTGACGTTGATTAGACGCTCGGGGGCGATCGCGGACGAGCAGGCGCGGGAGATGCTCACGCTGGCGGAGTCGAGCGCGGGGCGGATGGCGGAGCTGATCGAAGCGCTCTTGCGCTTCTGCCGCGCGGGCACCCGCGGCGAGGCCGCGCTGGGCGAGCTGGACACGGCGGTGACCACCATCCTGCTCGAGGTGGATCAGATCGCCACCAAGGAAGGCGTGAAGCTGGAGCGCGCGATCGACAAGGGCGCGCGGGTGAACTGCCCGGCGCAGCTGCTGCAGTCCATCTCGCAGAACCTGCTCTCCAACGCGGTGAAGTACAGCGCGGGGCGGCCGGAGCCGAAGGTCACCGTGCGCGTCTACAAGGAGCGCGCGGAGGCGGTGCTCGAGGTGACGGACAACGGGCGCGGGATGAGCGAGCAGTCCCAGGCGCTGCTGTTCCAGCCGTTCTTCCGGGCCCCCGAGGCACGCGGCCTCCCCGGGCACGGGCTGGGGCTGGCCACCACCAAGCGGCTCGTCGAGGCGCACGGCGGCACCATCGCGGTGCGCTCGGCGCTGGGCGTGGGGACCCAGGTGACGGTGCGCTTCCCGATGGCGAGCGCGGAGGTGCTGCCGCTGCCCAACGCGCAGCGGACGGACCTCACCACCACGCTGGTGCGGGCAGAGCAGGGCCACTCCACGCCGGTGCCGCCGGCGGACGCGGTGCCCACGACCACGCACTAGCGCTGGCGGCCCCGTGTCCCGTCGTCCCCGTGTCCCGTCGTTCCGTGTCCCGTCGTCCCCGTGTCCCGTCGTTCCGTGTCCCGTCGTTCCGTACCCGTACCCGTACCCGTGACCGAACCCGAACCCGAACCCGGTTGTTGCCTCGAGCCAGCTCAGCAGTAGCTCGTGGCTGGGCCTCGGTCGGGTTCGGGTGCGGGTTCGCGTGCGGTCACGGGTACGGGTACGGGTACGGGTCTACGGGTGACGGGTCTACGGGTGACGGGAACGGCCGACGGGCTCACTTCCCGTCCAGCAGCCCCATTCGGTCCTTGAGCCCCAGCACGCGCCGGCACGCGGTGTCCGCCTGGGCCTTGCGCTGGGGGTCGTCCCCCACGAGCTTCACCAGCACGCCGATCGGATCCATCCCCTTGTCCCAGTCCGGCGGCGAGGTGGAGAGCAGCAGATCATTCCCCGCGAGGAAGGCCCGGCGCAGCACCTCGGCAGAGTCGGCGTTCACCGCCTGCATCAGCGCGGGGATCGCCACGTCGTCCGTCATCGCCAACAGCCCGAGCGCGTGGGCGCGGTCCACCAGCTGCGAATCCAGGATGGCCGGCGCCTCGCCGAGTGCCTTGTAGGCGATGTTGGACATCATCACGCCGCCGAGCACCGGCGCGGCGCGGGCGAAGACGGCGGCCTGGGCATCGATCTTCGCGGCCTGCCAGTCGGCGTGCGCGAGCTCGTGGTCGGTGTCCGCGCTCAGGTCCCCGTAGCCGGGGAAGTGCTTGCCCACCGCCACCACGCCGGCCTCGAGCATGCCGCGCGCATAGGCGCTGGCCTTGGCCACCACCACCTCCGGCTCCCCGGAGAACGCGCGCTTGTTCTTGAACATGTGGCCGGACGCGGCCACGTCGAGCACCGGGGCCAGGTTCATGTTGAGCCCGTTCTCGCGCATCACCTGCCCCACCTTGCGCCCCCACTCCTGCACCTGCGCGTCACTGAGTGCGGCCATCTCGCTGGCGATGGGCAGCGCGCGCAGCGTGGGGTGGGCCTTGAGCCGGTTGAAGCTCCCGCCCTCGATGTCCACGGCGACGAACGGCGGCACCTTGGCGCGGCGATTGGACGAGTCGATCTTCTCGCGCGCCTTGTCGAGCTTCTTGAGCGCGTTGCCCACGAAGAGCAGCCCGCCCACCTCCACCGGCGTGTCGCTGCGCAGCTGCGGGTAGGCCAGGACGAGCTGCGCCAGCCGCTCGCGCAGCGTCAGCGACGCCAGCACGCGCTCCACGCGGGCGTTGTCCACCTTCCGGTCCGCCAGCGTCGCCGCGGCCGCCTTCTTCGGCGGGGCCGCCAGCGAAGGCGAGGAGGAGCTCAGGACCACAGCGACGAAGAGGGCCGAAGGGAGCAAGGAGGGGCTGAACACTGGGCGGTGAGCCTAGCCCCTTTTCGCGCGCGGAAATTCCGGGCGTGCCGCGGCGCGGCCGAAACCGCCGAGCGACCAGGCGCGAATAGCGGAGTCATCCCGCTCGCTTCCAGCCGGCGGCGCCGCGCGGAAACGTTCAAGAAACCTGACAGTGACGCCCCGGGAAAATCTCCGGGATGCACCCGTCCGCAACGACCCCCGAGGACCGCCGTGGTTGATCGCATCGACCGCGCCCCCGCGCGCACAGTGAGGTTCCAGAACCCGGTGGTGCCGCGAGACGCGCCGGACCCGGGCGTCACGTTGATCGACGACGTCTACGTCCGCTCGCACACCGGCGGCGGAGACAACGGCAAGTTCCCCATCTCCACCTCGCGGGACCTCGTGCACTGGAAGCCCGCCGGCTTCATCTTCCCCAAGGGGAGGCAACCGAAGTGGACGACGACCCGCTTCTGGGCGCCGGAGATCCACGCGGTGGGAGACCACTACGTCGCCTACTACACCGCGGCGAACCGGGCCGGTCAGCTGAGCATCGGCGCGGCGCGGGCAAGCTCGCCCACCGGCCCGTTCGTGGATCTCGGCCGGCCCCTCATCCCCGGCGGACCGGTGGGGGTGATCGACCCGCACTTCTTCAAGGACAAGGACGGGCAGCAGTACCTGTACTGGAAGTCGGACGGGAACGCGGTGGGTCAGCCCACCTGGCTCTGGGGCCAGAAGCTGAGCAAGGACGGCCTGAAGCTCGTCGGCGAGCCGCGGCGGCTCTTGCGCAACGACAGGCCCTCCGAGCACGGGGTGATTGAGGCGCCTTGGATGAACCGGGTGGGCGGGCGCTACTACCTCACCTTCAGCTTCGGCGTGTACAGCAACGCCACCTACGGCGGCGGCTTCGCGGTTGGGAGGAGCCCGCTGGGGCCCTTCAAGAAGGCGGACCGCGCCTTCCTCCACAGCGGAGACGGCTTCACCGGCCCGGGCCACTTCTCGATCGTCCCCGGCCGCGCCGTCGAAGGCAGGCCGGACCGCTACTACCTGGTGGGGCACGCCCAGCGCGGCAACAACGTGTCGAACACCCCGCGCATGGACGTGGTGGCCGAGCTGACCTTCGGCCCCAACGGGCCGAGCGTGAACCACGGCCGGGGCACCGTCCCCCGCCAGGGTCGGGTGCGGGTGCCCGCGCCAGGCACGCCGACCCCATGACGGGACGCGCGTTGCCGGCGCGCGCGGACGTGGGCTAAGCGTTGCGCCCATGCGTCGAGCGTTCTTCCTTCTCGCGGTGATCGGTCTGGCGGTGGCGCTGGCGCTGCCGGCTTGTGGCGGCGGCACGCCCTCGCCGGCGCAGGACTCCGGCACGCCGACTCCGGCGAAGATCCCGGACTGCCTCTACTCCACGCAGGAGGGGGAGCTCTGCAGCGTCTCCTTCTTCTGCGACGCGGGAGATCTCAACCTCTACTGCCAGCCGGCGGACGGCGGCTACGCGTGCAACTGCCGGGTGGGCATGGTGCGCAAGAAGGACGTCTTCTTGCCCGACATCTGCAAGCAGGGGCCGCAGAAGCGGCTGGAGCTCGCCGCGTCCGCCTGCGAGTGGGTGAAAAGCCCGTAGCGTCAGTGGTCGTGGTGGTGCGGCCGGTGGACGAGGTCGCTCGCGCGCGCCGCGGCCTCGGTGTGCGCCAGCCCCTCGCTGCGCAGCCGCTTGAACTCGTCCTGGAAGTGGCGCAGCTCCTCCTCGGTGGCGTGCTCGAGATCCGCGAACACGTCCCGTGCCCTGTGCGAGGAGCGGATCAACTCGTCCAGCTTGAGGTGGATGGCCCGGGCGTCCCGGTTCTGCGTGGTCTGGATGAGGAAGACCATCAGGAACGTGGCGATGGTGGTGCCGGTGTTGATGATCAACTGCCACGTGTCGCTGAAGCCGAACACCGGCCCGGTGAAGGCCCAGGCCAGCACCACCGCGAGCGCGATGAAGAAGGCCCACGGCGAGCCCACCGCGTCCGAGACCCGGGTGGCGAAGCGATGGAACGCCTCCTTCATGGGTGAAAGGGTGCGCACGGGCGCGCCGCGCGACCAGCCGCCGAGCTAGGCCGCCGGGCAGGCGGCCTGCCGTGACTTCGCGCCAGGCCTCGGATAGCACGCGCCTTCTGACGTGCGAGCCGCTCTCCTCCTCTGCTGCCTGACCTTCGCCGCGTCCGCGCCGGGCGCGGAGCTGCGGCTGTACACCTCGGTGGATCGCCTGGAGGCGCAGGCGCTGGCCGAGGCCTTCGAGCAGGACACCGGCACCGCCGTGCGGTGGATCCGCATGAGCGCGGGCGAGGTGCTGACGCGCCTGCGCGCGGAGCGGAGCCGGCCGCAGGCGTCCGTCTGGTTCGGCGGCCCGTCGCTGGACTACATGAACGCGGCGCGAGACGGGCTGCTCGAGCCGTATCACCCCCGCGCGTTCGACGCGTTCGGCCCCGAGGCGCGCGACCCGGAATGGCGCTGGGTGGCCGCGTACATGGGGCTGGTGGGCTTTGCCTCCAACACGCGCGTGCTCGCGCGCCGCGGGGTGGCCGCCCCCACCTCCTGGCAGGAGCTGCTGCAGCCGGCGCTGCGCGGAGAGCTGAGCCTCGCCTACGCGTACACCTCCGGCACCGCGTACACGCTGCTCGCCGCGCTGGCCCAGGGCATGGGCGAGGAGCCGGCGCTCACCTACCTGCGCGCGCTGGACGGCCAGGTGCACCACTACAACCGCAGCGGCAACGCCTGCGTGACGCAGGCCGCGCTCGGAGAAGTGGGGGTGTGCATCGCCTTCTCGCAGGACATCCTGGTGAAGGGGGTGAAGAAGGGCTACCCGGTGGTGCTCACCTTCCCGCGCGAAGGCACCGCCTCCGAGCACGGCGGCCTGGCCGTCGTCGCCGGCGCGCCCGAGCGCGAGGAGGCGCACCGCTTCGTGGAGTGGCTGCTCTCGCCCAAGGCGCAGCAGCGGCTGGCGCAGTGGAGCCGGCTGCCCATCCGCCCGGACGTGCCAGCGGACTTCGCGGACGCGCGGGGCGTGCGCCGCTACCCGTTCGACCCGGTGCTCGCGGCCTCGCAGCGCCGCCGGCTGGTGGACCGCTGGCGCGAGGCGACCGGCCAGTGACGCGCCTGCGCCAGGAGCCGCTCACGCTCGCCGCCATCTGCGCCGTCTTCGCGCTGCTGGTGCTCTTCGTGGCCTACCCGCTGGGCTGGGTGGCCAAGGCGAGCCTGACCGCTGAGGGCGGCGGCTTCACGCTCGCCCACTTCGCGCAGCTGTTCTTGCGGCGGCACTTCCTCGCGCCGATCTTGAACAGCCTCCTGCTGGCCACGGTGGTGGCCACGCTGGGGACCGCGGTGGGCTTCCTCTTCGCCTTCGCGGTCACCCGCACCGCGCTGCCGGGGCGGCGCGCGCTGCGCAAGCTGGTCAACGTCCCGCTCATCTCCCCGCCGTTCGTCATCTCCCTCTCCGCGATCCTGCTGCTCGGGCGCAACGGCCTGGTCACCACCGCGGCGCTGGAGCGGCTGGGCGTAGATCTCTACGCGCGCGGGTTCGACATCTACGGCCTGGGGGGGCTGGCGCTGGTGGAGACGCTCTCGTACTTCCCCACCGCGTTCCTGCTGCTCGTAGGCGTGCTCGCCGGGCTGGATGGCTCGCTCGAGGAGGCCGCGCAGTCGCTCGGCGCCAGCCGCGCCCGCACCTTCTGGCGGGTCACCCTGCCCCTGTGCGCGCCCGCGCTGCTGTCCGCGTTCCTCTTGCTCTTCATCGAGTCGCTGGCGGACTTCGGCAACCCGCTGATTCTGGGCGGCCGCTTCCACGTGCTCTCGGTGCAGGCGTATCTGCAGATTGTCGGCAATGACGACGCGGCGGGCGGCTCCGCGCTGGCGCTGGTGCTGCTGCTCCCCTCGCTGGCGCTCTACGTGCTGCAGACGGCGCTGCTGCGGCGGCGCTCGTTCGTCACCGTCACCGGGAAGGCGGCGCGGCTGCAGGCGCGCTCGGTCAGCCGCGGCGCGCAGGCGGCGCTCGGGGTGGCCTGCGCGCTCGGGGCGGGGGTCATCGCCGTCTTCTACGGGCTGGTGGTGTACGGCTCGCTGGTGAAGCTCTGGGGCATGGACCCGACGCTCTCGCTGGCCACCTACGCCAAGGTGCTGCGCTCCTCGCGGCAGGACCTCTTCGACACCGTGCTGCTCGGGGCGCTCTCCGCGCCGCTCACCGCCGCCTTCGCGCTGCTCGCGGGCTACCTCATCGAGCGCAAGCGCTTCCCCGGGCGCCGGGTGATGGAGGTGCTCTGCCTGCTCACCTTCGCGGTGCCGGGGACGGTGGTGGGCATTGGCTACGCGCTCGCCTTCAGCCGCCCGCCACTGGCGCTCACCGGCACCGCCACGCTGCTGGTGATGCTGCTCGCCTTCCGCAACGCGCCGGTGGGGCTGAAAGCCGCCACCTCTGGGCTCAAGCAGCTGGACGTCAGCCTGGAGGAGGCGGCGGCCAACCTCGGCGCCTCGCCGCCGCGCGTGCTCGCCAGCGTCACCCTGCCCTTGCTGGCGCCGGCGGTGCTGGGCGCGCTCGTCTTCAGCTTCGTGCGGGCGGTGACGGCGGTGAGCGCGGTCATCTTCGTGGTGTCCGCCAGCTGGAACCTGCTCACCGTCTCCATCCTCGGGTACGTGGAGGCGTCCGACCTCTCCCATGCCGCGGCGCAGGCGGTGGTCCTGGTGGCGATGGTGCTGCTCGTCTTCGAGGGCATCTCCGCGCTCTTGCGCCGCGCCTTCCCCCACCGCCTGGCGGAGCTCTAGCGCCAATGTCCGTCTCCGTGCACGAGCTGGTGAAGGCATTCCCGGGCGCGGACGGGCGCGAGGTGCGCGCCGTGGCCGGCGTCTCGCTCACCGTGGGCACCGGCGAGCTGGTGACGCTGCTGGGCCCTTCCGGCTGCGGGAAGACCACCACGCTGCGGATGATCGCCGGCTTCGAGACGCCCACCTCGGGCACCATCCGCGTGGGCGAGCGGGACGTCACGCACCTGCCGGCGCACCTGCGCAACACGCCCATGGTGTTCCAGTCCTACGCGCTCTTCCCGCATATGAAGGTGCGGGACAACGCCGCCTTCGGCCTCGGCACGCGAGGCGTGGGCGCCGCGGCCGCGCGCGAGCGGGTGGCGGCGCTGGCGAAGACGCTGGGGCTGGAGGCGCTGCTGGACCGCAGCCCGCATGAGCTCTCCGGCGGCCAGCAGCAGCGGGTGGCGCTCCTGCGCGCGCTGGTCACCGAGCCCACGGTGCTGCTCTTCGACGAGCCGCTCTCCAACCTGGACGCGCAGCTGCGGCAGGCGCTGCGCGCGGAGATCCGCCGGCTGCAGCGCAAGGTGGGCTTCACCGCGGTGTACGTCACCCATGACCAGGAGGAGGCGATGGCCATCTCCGACCGGGTGGTGGTGATGGAGCAGGGGCGGATTGCGCAGCAGGGGCCGCCGCACGCGCTCTACGCGCGCCCCGCCTCCCGCTTCGTGGCGAGCTTCTTGGGCGAGGCCAACTTCCTGCAGGCCACGGTGCTCGGGCCGGACGTCGTGGAGTGCGCGCTGGGGCGGCTCGCGGTGACATCGGGCTTCCCCGCCGGCGCGAAGGTGACGCTCGTGGCCCGGCCGGAGGCGCTCTCCTTGAGCCGCGACGAGGCCGGCAGCGCGCGGGTGCTCAGCGCGGCGTACCTCGGCCCGGTCGCCGCCTATGAAGTGGCGCTCGGCGAGCTCACGCTGCAGGTCCGCCAGAGCAATCCGGGGGCCGGCGGGGTGCTACCGGAGGGGACCCGCGTGCGGGTGGGGGTGGAGGACCTGACGCTCCACGTGCTCCCTGAGCGGGACAGCGGTCCCTAGGCGCGTTGCGCGCGCCTTCGCGGGCGCGGTACTCGCGCGAGCGCGATGAGCGCCAGCCACTGCACCCACTTCGGCCACGAGCCCACGCCCTGCAGCCGCTGCGGCGGCTTCATCTGCGCCGCCTGCCGGGCGGACGCCGCGGTGGCGCTGTGCGCGGACTGCCTGGTCCGGAGGCTGGACCCGCTCGTCCGCTCCGGCGGCTTCTCGGTGCGGGGCAGCCTGGAAGGTGGGGTGCGGCTCTTCCGGCGGCGCTGGGGGACGCTGCTCGCCCTGCACCTGCTCGGCGCGCCGGTGGTGGCGGTGGCGCAGCGGGTGGTGCAGGAGCTGAAGCTCTTCGGGGTGCTCGGGACGCTCTTGGTGGGCCTGACGGTGGGGTTGGTCCCCGGCATGGTGGCGCTCTGGGTGATGCACCGCGCGGCCCACGGTGAATCGCCGGGGCTCGTCTCGTCCTTCTTCACCGTGCTGCCGAGGCTGCCGCAGCTGGCGATGAACACCTTCGCGGTGCGACTGCGGATCGGCCTGGGGCTGGCGTTGCTGGTGATGCCCGGCATGTACTTCTGGGCGCTCTACTTCGTGGTCAACCCGGCCACGGTGCTCGAGCAGGCCAAGCTGCCCCGGATTCGCGAGCTCACCGAGGGGGTGTGGAAGCAGCTGGTGCTGGTGGGGCTCGCGGGGCTCGCGGTGACGCTGCTACCGACGCTGATCTTGACCGCGCTGACGCTGCAGTACTGGCGGCAGGAGACGGGGACCGTGGGGCTGCTCTGGAGCTGCGGCTCGGTGTTCCTCTTCCAGCTCGGCGGCAGCTGCCGGGACGCGCTCGCGTTGGCGGCGTACTACGGGCTGAGCAAGCCCGCGCAGGTCGAGGCGAACCCGTCCGTGCCGCTGCGCGAGGTGGCCTGACGCAAGCGGGCCAATCCCCGTGACCCGTGACCCGTGACCCGTGAGCCGTACCCGTACCCGTGGCCGAACCCGAACCCGAACCCGAACCCGAACCCGAACCCGAACCCGACCGAGGCCACGCCACGACCTGCCGCTGAGCCCGCTCGAGGCACCAACCGGGTTCGGGTTCGCGTTCGTTCACGGGTACGGGTACGGGTACGGCTCACGGCTCACGGCTCACGGCTCACAGCTCACGGGTTCGCGGCCACCTTCACGGCTTGCGGCTCACGGCTTGCGGCTTGCGGCTCACGGCTCACGGGTTCGCGGCCACCTTCACGGGTGGAAGGCGATGACATCCTCGTCCTCGCACAGGACCTGCTTCGCCACGTCCTTGTCCCAGCACTGGTCCTGCGCGTGCTTGCGCAGCGGGGCCAGCGCCGCCTTGAGCTCCAACGGCGAGCCGCACCAGGCGCCGAGGTGCCAGCCCAACGTGGCGCTCACCTCCTGGCATCGCAGCTGCGCCACCGCCGCGCCGAAGACGAACATCTGCCACATGGCCTGCGGGTCGAACTGGTAGCCCACGGCGGCGAGCTTGGCCCGGTCGATCTGCTCAATGGCCTCCGGCCCCTGGAGCGACGGCGGAAGGTCGTGCGGCTGGAAGAGCCAGCTCGAGCGGAAGCTGCGCGCCACGGCGCTGGGCAGCACGGACGGCTCCTGCTGCACCGCCTCCTTGCCCTCCGCCTGGCGATCCGAAGGCCACGTCGCGCCGGAGCACAGCTGCTGGATCTCCTCGGTGGGCGCGAGCTTCACGTGCACCGTCCGCCGGTCCGGCGCGGGCAGCGCCGGATCCACCGGCCGCGGCGCGAACGCCTCCGCCGAGAGCTCCGAGTACGAGCACTGGGACGGCACCGGCGCGGGGTGGGCGTCCTCGTCCGTCAGCCGCTCCACACAGCGCTCGTACTCCAGGGTGCGCTTCACGGAGAGGCGGGACTCGGCCTCGGAGAGCTCGCCGACGATCGGCTGGTGGGTGAAGAGGTCCAGCGTCCGCAGGCCGATCTGCACGGCGTTCTGGGGATCTCTCGCCAGCGGCCGCGGCTCCAGCGGCGAGTTGACGAACACCACCGCGCGCTCGGCGCCGCGCATCAGCGGGGTGAGAATCGGCAACCCCGAGCGCACGCCGCCGTCAATCAACACGCCCTTGAGCGGCCCCACGCTGGAGACGGGCTCGGAGAGCAGCGGCTCGACGATGGAGGCGAGCACCGCCTGCTTGAGCTCCACCACGTCCTTGATGTCCTTGGGGTCCGCGGACGAGAGGTGGAACGTCCGGCCGGTGGTGAAGTCCACCGTGCTGGCGAAGTACTCGGTGGGCGACTGCAGGGTCCCGGCGTTGAGGTACGCGTCCAGCTCCCGGGCGATCCCGCTGAAGCGCACCAGCCCCTTCGCGTCCCCCTTCTCGTTCAGCCCCAGGTCTCCCAGCCCCTTGTCCGTCACGCAGTAGAGCTCGGAGTTGGTGCGGCACGTGTAGCTCTCCACCAGCTTGTCCAACGCGCGCCGGCGCCGGTTCTCCGGGTGGAAGTAGTCCTTCACCAGCACGGTGATGAGCGAGCCGGTGCTGGCCCCCGCCACCATGTCCACGTGGTCCAACAGACACGCGTTCTTCGGCTCCAGCCGCGCCCGCCCCACGCAGGCCGCGTCCTGGGTGGGACAGGCCGCCGCCACCCGCGCCTCCGCGGCGCTCTTGCACGCGTCCAGCCGCGCGAGCAGCCACCAGGTCATCCCCGCGCTGTACGCGCCGTTCGCCGCGCCGCCCGCCATCACCAGGGTGCTGGTGAAGTGCGAGCGCTCGCGCAACACCGCGCGCGAGCCTTGATACGCCCGGAAGGCGGAGAGCCCCTCCTTGAGGCCGGCGAGCACGCCCAGGTCGCTCTGGGGCATCCGGCGCAGCTGCGAGGTCTCGTAGTAGCGGACGATGGCGCGAACCGCCTGCTTGAGGTTCACCTCCAGGCGGGTGACGTCCAGCTCCCGCGCCCAGGCCTGGGCGGTGCGGTCCGCCGGCGGCGGCGTGGGAGGCAGGGCCAACCCTTCGAAGAGCGTGTGGAAGCAGAGGTCCTCCGCCTCCGGGTTCACCGCGCCGCTCGCGCAGTGCAGCGCCCGCATCAGGTGCGGGGCCGCGGCCTCCGGAGAGAGGAAGTGGGTGACGCAGCCGCGGCTGAAGTACGCGTCCGGCAGCGCCTGCCGCGTGAGGTTGGCCACCTCGTCCTTCACCGAGCGAAAGATCGGCACCTCTCCGCCGCCGGCATTGAAGAGCCCCAGCACGTCCTTGCTGCGGATGGAGTTCACGCAGCCGAAGGTCATCAACTGGAGGGCCAGGCCCAGGACGAGCGCTGCCCGGAGGACACGGCGGGTACGGCGCATGTGAGGCCCCCTTCGCGTGTGAGGGGGCCTCTTTAGGCGAAAAACCGCGCCGGGCCGAAGCGCTTTCAGCCCTCGAGCGAAGCGCGCAGGAACCAGGCGTGCTTCTCGAACTCGGTGATGATGCCGGTGGTCAGGTCCACTGTCTCATCGTCACCCTGCTTCTGCGCCACCGCGCGCGCGGAGCGCACGCCGTCCAGGTACGTCTCCAGCCGCTCGGCGAGCAGCTTCACGTGGTCCAGGTCCCGCGTGGTGTCCTGCGGGTACTCGGCCAGCTTGGAGCTCTTCGCCACGTGCCGCGCGGTGCCGTACGCCTTGGCGCCCAGCGTGACGGCGCGCTCGGCCATGGCGTCGTTGTGGTTGGCCAGGCTCACCGCGAAGGTCTCGAACAGCGGGTGGAAGGCGGCGAAGTGCGGACCCTTGATGTTCCAGTGGGCCACCTTGATCTGCGAGTGGAGATCCAACCCGTCCGCGAGCCGGGCGTTGAGCGCGTCGGCGATCTGCGTGCGGGCCTCTTCACTGAGTCGGCTGGGGCTGCGGTACATGGTGCTCCTCCTTGGGAAAGGGTGGGACTTCCATTCAGCTGGCGGCTGCCACGCCCTCGGCCTGCGCCGCCGGCGGCAGCTCCAGGGAGACCGCCATCGCGTTCACCACCGCGCCGATGCGGACGGCCTCGTGGACGTGGTCTTCGGTGAGCCCGCCGTCGAGCACCACCTGCTCGTGCGAGCGGATGCACATCTCACAACCGTTGATCGCGCTCACCGCCAGGCAGAAGAGCTCGAAGTCCACCTTCGGCCCCAGGGTCTGCGCGATCCGGTTCATCCGCAGGCGCGCCGGCTTGCTGGAGTAGCCCGGCTTCCCCACCATGTGGCGGAACCGGTAGTAGACGTTGTTCATCGCCATCAGCGTGGCCGCCGCCTTGGCGTCCTCCAGCACGTTGGCCTCCACCTGGCCCGCCGCCTCCGCCCAGACGGCGTCGCGCAGCTCGGGGTTGCGCGCGGCGATGGCGCTCGCCACCGCCACGCCCCAGCGCTGCGCGACCGAGAGCACCCCGCCCTGGCCCGAGAGCACCGCCTGGAGGTTCAACTTGGTGTCTTTCGCCGCCTCCTGCAGGCCGGCGCGGAGCGTCTCGAGCGCGCTCATGTCAGGCCGCCTCGAGGGTCTTCTCGCCCTTCTTCCAGTTGCACGGACACAGCTCGTCCGTCTGCAGCGCGTCCAGGGTGCGCAGCGTCTCCTCCACGTTCCGGCCCACGGACAGGTCGTTCACCGTGACGTGCCGGATGATGTTGTCCGGATCCACGATGAAGGTGGCGCGCAGGGGGACGCCGTCCTGCTTGTGCAGCACGCCCAGCGCCGAGGAGAGCTCGCGCTTGGTGTCCGCCAGCATCGGGAAGGGCAGGTTCTTCAAGTCCGGGTGCTGGTTGCGCCACGCCAGGTGGACCCAGTGCGTGTCGGTGCTCGCGCCCAGCACCTGCGCGTCCCGGTCCGCGAACTCGGCGTTCTTTTTCCCGAACGCGGCGATCTCCGTGGGGCACACGAACGTGAAGTCCATGGGCCACAGGAAGAGCACCTTCCACTTCTTGTCGTACGACTTGTCGGTCAGCTCGGCGAACTCCTTCCCCTTCTCCAGGCTCACCGCCGCCTGCAGCTTGAACTCGGGCAGCTTGTCTCCAACGGTCAACATTGTTCTCTCCTTCGATTGGGGTTGTACGGCTTCGATAATTAGACTTCGTCTAAACTTCAGCCCAAAAAAAAGCGGGCTGTTCTTCAGTCGTCAGCTCTTGCGCGGCGCCCTCCCCCGGCGGCCGCGCATCACCACCTGGTACTCGCGCACCTGGTAGCCCTTGGCGGCCAGGTCCTCCACGTTGCAGACCTCCACCTCGTTCCACGGCACGTCCACGATGGTGCCGGTGGCGTCGTCGATGAAGTGGTGGTGGGGGCCGGTGTTGGGGTCGAAGACGATCCGCCCCTCCGCCAAGATCAGCTCCCGCAAGAGCCCCTTCTCCACGAACAGGTTGAGCGTGTTGTAGACGGTGGCCCGGGAGACCAGCGGGAAGCGGGCCTTCACCCGCGCCCAGACCTGGTCCGCCGAGGGGTGCTCCTCCGTCTGCAGCACGTACTCGCCCACCGCCATCCGCTGCGCGGAGGGCTGGATGTCGTGCGCTTGCAGCAGCTGGAGGAGGTCGCGGTTCATCGGAGTGCCTTTAGACTAAGTCTAAAGCTGGATGGCGTCAAGGGTGACGCACGTCCTCGCGCGTCTCCCGGCGATCCTCGCGCAGCTCGCGGCGGTCCTCCCGGCGCTCGCTCGCGTCCCGGGCGAGCTCCACCTTGGCCATGCCGATCAGCTCCACGACCAGGGCGCGCTTGCGGTCCAGGCTGGGGTCGTCCTGGCGGCCGGCCAGGCCGGAGAGCTCTCCGCGGATGGCGTACAGCCGGGCCTGCGCCCGCTCCTGCGCCTGGAGATCTCTCACGTCGTCCCTGCGGTCCCGGCGGTCATCGCGGCGATCGTGCTGGTCGTCCACGTAGGCCACCGGGCGCCCCTGCGCCACGTCCCGCCGTACCTCGCGGCGGTCGCTGCGCAGCTCGCGGTTGTCGCGGCGGATCTCGCCGCGCGCCTGCGCCTGCTCCACCCGCCCCTCCGCCAGCTCCATCGCCGTAAGCGCGCGCAGCTCGGCGTCCACCGCAGCGAGCCCCGCCGCGTCGTGGGTGCGGCGCGCGGCGTCCAGCTGCCCGAGCACGCGGTGCAGCCGCGCCTCGTCCCGCCAGTCCTCGGCGGTGGCGCGCCGGTCCTGCCGGACCTCGTGGCGGTCCTGCGCGCGCTCCATCCGATCGCGGACCACCTGGGCGGAGGCGGCGGTGGAGAGGCTGAGGGCGGCGGCGAGCAGGTACGAACGCATTGGATCTCCTTGGGGCGTTGCGGGGTTTGCCAGGGTTCAACACGGCCGGCGCCCGTTGGTTGCGGGCGAACGGCGTGTCAGGGGGTTCCCCACCCAACGCCGCCGCCCAGCTGCGGCTCGAGCACCGGCAGCCCGCGCGAGGGCGCCAGCGGCCACGCGACGAGGTGGGCCCCCAGCCACAGCCCCGAGGCGGCGGTCACCCGAAAGCCGAGCACGCCGCCCACGTCCGCCAGCGTGGCGCTGCTCGCGCCCGCGCTGCCGTCCCGCCGGAGCGCCAGCGCCGCCACCACCAGCTCCGCCTGCGCGTCCAGCGTGAGGCCGCCCCCGCTCCACAGCCACCGGTAGAGCGGGCCGCCGCGCACGCCGTAGCGCTCCCACTCCAGGGAGGTGAAGTCGGAGAGGACGTAGCTGGGGCCTCCTTCTATCCCCGGCGCCACCGCCGTCTCCTGCAGCTCGCGCCGGCCAAAGTCCTGCGCGCCCACGCAGAAGCCCCACCCGCCCTCCAGCGCGG
Source organism: Myxococcaceae bacterium (assembly GCA_044229415.1). Taxonomy (GTDB): domain Bacteria; phylum Myxococcota; class Myxococcia; order Myxococcales; family Myxococcaceae; genus JBGATB01. The sequence continues at coordinate 58,705 of JBGATB010000050.1, forward strand.
CGTAGCTGAGCCCCATCACGGTGGTGGAGCTGGGCCCGCCCGGCCCGAGCGAGAGCGCCAGCCCGAAGAAGGAGGTCACCGCGCGCTGCTCGCCGGGCTCCGCGGGCGCGAGGCGCAAGCGGGGCCGAGAGGGCGGCGGCGCGTCCTCCTGCGGCGCGGGCGGCGGCGCCGCCAGCTCGGCGTCCAGGTCCGAGAGCCAGGAGGCCAGGATCACCGCGGTGGCGTCCGCCAGCGCGCGGCAGGGCCCCCGCGCGGGGAGCCGCCGCTCACCGAGGAGGGTGGCGCCGTCGTAGAGGAAGATCTTGAGCTCCGCGCCTTCCCGCCGCAGCAGCGCGCGGCGCTCGCGCGTGGGCGCGAGCGGCAGCAGCGGCGCCAAGCGGGCCTGGACGTCCGCGGGCGCGGGGCAGGGGCTCGTCCCCTCGAGCGAAACGGCACCGAGGGCGAGCGCCAGGAGCGGGGCCAGCACGGGGGACCCGCTACCGGCGCTTGGCCTTCGCGGCCTTCGCTTTCGCCTTCGCCTTGGCCTTCGGCTTCGCGGGCTTCGCCTTGGGAGGCTGGGCGCTGCCGGCCGAGAGGAGCAGCGGCGTGGTCTCCACCAGCACCTGCCGCGTCACCCGCGTCTCCAGGCCGAAGCGCTCGATGTGCACCTGCCGCAGGCGGGTGGCGCCGGGGCTGGAGGAGTAGCGCTCGAAGGCGGCCAGGCTCTCCAGCTCGTAGTTGATGACGTAGCGGCTCCACCGCCCCATGGCGAAGTGGGTGTCCTTGTACTTGCGCGCGGAGACGTAGCCGGGCTCCCGCAGCACGTCCGGCATGTGCTCCTCGGTGTGCCAGGTGTCCCACGCCCGCTCTGCGGCGGGAGAGACCTCCACGGTCACCACGTACAGGCAGCGGCCCATTGCCCGGCAGCTTACAGAAAAACGTCCGCTACCAGTCGTTCTTGGGGTCCAGGTACGTGGTGAACTTGCGGTACAGGTAGCTGCGCGCGGTGCCCCGCAGGAAGAAGCCGGGGTCGCTGACGTCGCCGCCCACGCTCTTCTCCTTCACCTCCAGGTGCGCGTCGAGCTTCATCCCCAGCACGCGCCCGGAGACCTCCGCGGAGGGGCCGGACCAGCGGGTGAGCACGCCGTACTTCTCGCTCCAGTAGGTGGTGAGGAGGTTGATCCGGTGCAGCGCCTTGGTCAGCGGCAGGCTGTGGTGGATCTCGAAGTGCATCCGCGGCGGCTTGGCGGAAGAGCCGTCCTCGGCCGAGCTGGTGGAGGGCAGCAGGAGCGCCGCGGTGACCACCGCTCCGGCGACGAAGGCAACGCGCTTGGACGAGAAGAGCCGCATGGGGTTCGCGAGGCGAGGAGTACCACGCGCGTAGAATGAGGATCCACGCGAGAGATGAGAAGCGTGCCTGCTCGGCCGCGCTCCTCGCAAGGGGCCACACGTGGGGTCATCCCCGCCTCAGGCGCGCAGTCCGCTATCTCACGGAGAGCCGCTGGGCCGAGTCCCGGAAGAGCGGCACCGCCGCCGTGGGGACGCGTGGGAGGAGCGGATCCGCGAAGTCCACCCGGAAGAGCCCGAACTTCGCGGTGTAGCCCTCCGCCCACTCGAAGTTGTCGATGAGCGACCAGTGGAAGTAGCCGCGGACCTCCACGCCTTTACGCGCGGCGGCGGAGACGGCGTACAGGTGGGCGCGCAGGTAGTCGGGGCGCGTCTCCCCGCTCGCGTCCGCGATTCCGTTCTCGGTGATGAAGATGGGCCAGCCGTAGCGCCCGAAGCGGACGAGGAAGAGGTAGAGCCCCTCCGGGTAGAGGTCCCAGCCCAGGTCGTTCTTCGGGCGCCGGTCCGGCACGTACTGGCGCTGGAAGGACGCCGAGCCCAGGTCCGTCCGCAGGTGATCCCGCGTGTAGTAGTTGAGCCCCAGGTAATCGAAGGAGCCGGCGAGCCCCGGCACCTCGCGGTCCAGATCCACCTCCAGCGGCACCACCAGCTTCAGGCGGCCGGTGCGCGCGCCCTCCACCAGCGCCTCGTTGAAGAAGGCGTCCGTGAGCGCGGCCACCGCCTGGTCCGCCACCGAGGCGGAGGCGGCCTGGAAGACCCGCACGTGGTGGGCAATGCCGATGCGGGTCGCGAACCCGTCGCCGTCCGCGTCCACGAGATCATGGGCGCGCAGCTGCGCCGCCGCGCGCGCGTGGCCGGCCATCAGCCGGTACAGCACCTCCGCCGCGGCGGCCGAGTCGTGCTTGCCCGGCGGCCAGATGCCCTCCATGTAGCTCTCCACCGCGTAGACGTTGGGCTCGTTCACGGTGCACCAGAGGTCCACCTCGCCGCCCAGCGCCTGCGCCAGCCTCCCCGCGTAGGCTTCAAAGGCGTCCACCGTGGCGTCGCTCTCCCAGCCGCCGGCGTCCGCGGCCCAGCGCGGCAGCGTGAAGTGCCAGAGGGTGACCATCGGGGTGACGCCCGCCGCCCTGAGCTTCACCAGCATCTGGCGGTAGCGCTCCACCACGTCCTCCCGCCAGACGTCCGGAGAGGGCTGGACGCGGCTCCACTCGATGGAGAAGCGGTAGGCGTTGGCCCCCAGCTCCCGCATCGCCGCGAGGTCCTGGTCAAAGCGGTTCCACGAGTCGTCCGCCAGCCCGGAGACGCTCTGGTCCCGGATGTGCGGCGTGCCGTCCTCGTAGCGGGTCTCCTCCCAGCGGGACCAGTCGTTGACGTTGCCGCCCTCCACCTGGTGCGCCGCGGTGGCGGTGCCCATGAGGAAGCCCGCGGGTAGCCCCTCCACCGGGTCCGCGGCGTCTATCTCCGCCTTCGTGAAGACGGGGCGCTCGTCGCAGGCGCACAGCGCGAGCGCGGCGAGCCACGCGGTCAGCGAGCGCTTCATGGCGCCACCTCCTTCGCCGGCTCGAGCGTGCCCGCCAGCGTCAGCAGCGCCACCTCGGTGTTGGCGAGCCGGTAGGCCAGCGCGCGCACCTCCAGCCCCAGCGGTTGCAACCCGGGGAGGTGGAGCACGGCGCGGACGCCCAGCGGCGGCACGTAGCCCACGCTCACCCACTGCGTGTCGAGCGTCAGGTGCGCCAGCGCCAGGCCGTGCTCCTCGAACAGGCCGGTGGAGAGCCCCACCGCGCCGAACGAATACCGCGCGTGCAGCGTGGGCCACAGCTGCACCGCCGGCTGCGCGCCCGGGGTCCACTGCACCAGCGCGCCGGCGAGCACCGCCCACCGCTCGCCGGACCAGCCCAGGCGCAGGCCCGCGGTGCCGGTGAAGCCCGCGCCCTCCGCGCGGGTGGGGGTGGCCGTGAACAGCTCGCCATCCACCACGAAGCCGCCGAAGAGGGTGCGCCCGGAGAGCCCCGCCGCGAAGAAGCCGTCTCCCCACCGGCCGCCGGCGTGCGTGTAGCCGAGCCCCAGCGCGCCCACCTGCGCCGAGAGCTCCGGAGCGAGCAGCCGCGCCTGCGCCACGGCGGGCTCGGCGCGGGCGGAGCCCGCCGCGAGGAGGAGAGCGAGGAGGCGTGCGCTCGAAGGCGTCATGGCGGCGCTGCGAGTTAGCGCGAACCCGGCCGCGCCGCGAGCGACATTCCGTTGGGTACCTGACGGTTCGAAGGCTGTAAGGCTGGGTGGGGTGCAGCCGGCCCTCCCTGTAATTGCTCCAGGGCTTTCACGCGGCGCACAAGAGCCCTGGCGTGAGAGCGGGCGCGTCAACGGCGCGCGGGCCTTGGCCAAGCCGGCGCCAGCACGCGCGAAGCAGGGCGCCTGGCGGCCAGGCAGCCCTTCCGCGCCACCCGTCGCCGTGAATCGGCATCCGGCTTGCTCCGTCCGCGCCGAGAGGAACACGAAGGGAGGGCTTCCGTGGGCTCCATCCTGAAGATCCACCGCGTTCAGCTTCCGCAGGTGACCTCGCTGTCCAACGGCCAGTCGGTGACCGGCCTCCAGCACGAGGCGGGCTACTGGCGCTACTACCGGCTGCGGGTGCCGGAGGGACAGTCCGTCCTCACCATCACCGCCGGCGGCGCCGCGCAGGGTGAGCTGGATCTCTTCGTGCGCCACGGCACGCTCCCCGCGCGCCACGGCTACGACTTCCTCACGGGCACCACCACCCGCCAGCGCAGCGCGCGCGTGTCCGTGCGCGCCCCGGCCGCCGGCGACTGGTACGTGGGGCTCTTCAGCTGGAGCTACGAAGGCGTGGAGCTCACCGCGACCTACTTCGAGGGGGCGCAGCCGGAGGGCTCCCCGCTGACCGCCGCGCTGCAGAGCTGCTGCGAGTCCGTGGTGGCCCCAGCCTTCGGCCGCCCGGACGAGCGGGCCGACGTGGGCGCCAGCGGCCTACACCTGGCGAGCTGATCCACCGTCAGGCCTCCCGCAACCGCGCGTCCTCCCGCGGGTTCCTGCCCCAGGCAATGGCTCCGTGGCCACGGCCGTAGGCAGCCATGACACGCGGCACACCGGAGGATGCCATGACCCCCCTGTTCCACAGCGAGCGCGAAGCTTCCGGTCTGGGTGCGCTGGTCGGCTGCACGCTCGCGCTGGTGCTGTTCCTCTTCTCCTCGGCGTTGATCTTCCGGGAGTTCACCCAGCCCAGCTTCACCGCGCATCAGCTCGCCCAGCTGAAGGCGGACTGCGAGCTCCAGCAGTCCAGCTGCTGAAGGACCCCTCAGCCCTCGGGGTCCGCGTCCAAGAGCTTGTAGAGCGTCTTGCGGTCCACCTCGAGCAGCCGGGCCGCTTCTGACTTGTTCCCGCCGCAGTGCTGCAGGACGTGGGCGGCGTAGCGGCGGGACAGCTCGGCGAGGCTGGGCATGTCCCCCGCGAGCCCCTGCAGCTTCTTGGGCGCGTCGCCGATCGGCTCGGGGAAGTCCTGCGGGCCCACCACGCCGGTGACGTTGAGCGCGAGCGCGCGCGCCACCACGTTCTCCAGCTGCCGCACGTTGCCCGGCCAGTCGTACTGCACCAGCCGGCCCATCGCCTCCTGCGTCACCACCGGCCGCACGCCGCCGCGCGCGTGCAGCGAGGCGAAGTGCTCCACCAGCGCCGGGATGTCCTCGCGCCGCTCGCGCAGGGGCGGCAGGTGCAGCCGCACCACGTCCAGCCGGTAGAGGAGGTCCTCCCGGAACCTTCCCTCCGTGGAGAGCTGCTTGAGGTCCTTGTTGGTGGCGGTGACGATCCGCACGTCCACGCCCACGGCGGTGCTCTCCCCCACCCGGCGGATCTCGCCCTCCTGCAGCGCGCGCAACAGCTGCGACTGGATTTTGGGTCCCACGTCGCCGATCTCGTCCAGGAACAGGGTGCCGCCGCTGGCCTCCTCGAAGAGGCCCCGCCGCGCCCCGGAGGCGCCGGTGAAGGCCCCCTTGGCGTGGCCGAACAGCTCGCTCTCCATCAGGGACTCGGAGATGGCGCCGCAGTCCACCGGGATGAAGGGCTTGTGCGCCCGCTCGGAGCGCTGGTGGAGCGAGCGCGCCACCTGCTCCTTGCCCGTCCCCGTCTCTCCGGTGATCAACACCGGGACGTTGGTGGAGGCCGCGCGCGCCACCTGCTTGTAGACCTCCAGCAGCGCCGGGCTGCGCCCCACCAGAGAGCCCTGCTTCTGCTGCTGGCGCAGCGAGCGGTTCTCCTCCACCAGCCGCTTCTGCTCCAGCGCGCGGCGGGCGATGCGGACGATGGCGTCCACGTCGAACGGCTTGGAGAGGTAGTCGAAGGCGCCCTTCTGGATGGTGTCCAGCGCACCTTCGATGTTTCCGAACGCGGTGATGACGACGACTGGCGTGTCCGGGTGGTGCGTCTTGCTGGCCTGGAGGACCTTGAGCCCGTCGTTCGGCTCGGGCATGGCCATGTCCGTGAAGACCAGGTCCACCGAGCTGGAGTCGCCCAGGAGCCGCTCGGCGCTGGGGGCGTCCGAGAGGTCCACCACCTGGCCGAGCGGGCCGAGCAGGCGGCGCAGGAGATCCCGCGCGTGCGGGTCGTCGTCCACGACGAGGATTCGGGCGGGGTTCATCTTGTGCGCGCCACTCTAGCCGGAGCCGCGCCGCGGTTCCTTGACGAGCAGGTCCCGCGCCCGGACCAGCGCCGCGCGCTGCTCCTCCGCCACCTTCCGGAGGTCCGGGGCCAGCCCCTCCAGCCGGCTGGGATCCCGGCTGGCCAGCTGGGCCGCCAGCGCCGCTTCGATCACCTCCACCGGCGCGTCCACCGTCACCCCGAGCAGGCGGGCCGCCTTCTGGCGCTCCCCCTCCAGCAGGAGCTCCGGGGAGCCGAGCTTCCCCACCAGCCGGTGCTCTTCGTCCGGAACCTCCCGGACGCCGCCCGAGCGCGAGCGGTAGGCCAGCACCAGGCAGAGCGCCGCGCCGAGCGCGAAGGGCGGCCAGGCCATGCGCCGCCAGCGCTCCTGCTTCACCAGGTAGAGCGAGAGGCCAACGTCGCTCTTCGCGTCCGCGGCGGCGGTGGCGGCCTCGTACTGCGCCTCCAGCAGGGTGAGCTCCCCCAGGCCGTAGCCGCGGTAGGCGGTGTCGGCGTAGCCCACGAGCCAGGTGGCGGTGCCGCCCAGGAGCAACGCGATCAGGACGAAGAGCCAGCGCATCGGGAGGAGAGGGGAGCAGCATAGCCGGGTACACGCTGCGTGCATCGGGTCTTGCGGGCGGTGGCCGCTCTCCCGACACCGCGTGACAGCGGCGCGGGAAGCGGGCTAGGACCTCGCGCGTGATGGCGACCCTCGCGAGGCCCGGGGCATGAGCGTGGACGTGCTGGTCCTGCTCCGCGGGGCGTCCGCCGAGGCCTATTGCGCCGAGCACCCCGAGCCGGTGCGCCCGCTCGACGACGGCGTGCTCGCCTGGTTCCCGGTCCGCTACGAGGAGATGAAGGCGGACCCGCGCCAGGCCGCCTACTTCCTGCACCACGCGCTGGGCGAGGCCGCCGTGGCCGCGCATGACGATCCGCGCGGCGTCCTGCTGCTCCCGGACAGCTGGGAGCCCCGCTCGGAGAGCTACGCCAAGGTGGCGGCCGAGGCCGGGGCGCATGGGCTGTGGGTCAAGCTGCTGACGCGCGAGGAGCGCGCCGCCTTCGAAGAGGAGCGGCTCAAGGCGCTGCCCGCGCAGCTCAAGGAGCTGGAGCGGCTCAAGGGGCTCTTGGCTGAGCTGGCGGCGGCGGAGCAGCGCGGGGACGCGCAGGAGGTCTCCCGCGTGGAGGCCCGGCTCCCGGCCAGCCTGCGCGAGCAGCGCGAGCGGATCCGCTCCGAGACGGCGGCGAAGAAGCCGTGAGCCCCTCCCCCGAGTCCCTCCGGCTGGACGCGGAGGAGGCCGCCCGCCGCGGCGGGCGCGTGCTGGCCCAGCGCTTCGCGCTGCCGCGCACCGTGGCCTTCAAGGGCGAGCGCACCAATGACCTGGTGACGGACGCGGACGCCGCCAGCGAGGCCGCGGTGCTGGACTACCTGCGCGGGCGCTACCCGGAGCACTCGGTGCTCGCCGAGGAGAGCGGGCTCACCTCCGGCGGGGAGCTGCGCTGGCTGGTGGATCCGCTGGACGGGACCACCAACTACGCCCACGGCGTCCCCATGTTCAGCGTCAGCGTGGCCGTGCGCGGGCCGGAGGGGCTCCTGGCCGGCGCGGTGTACGAGCCGATCCGGGATGAGCTCTTCTCCGCCGACGCGCTCGGCCCCGCCACGCTCAACGGGAAGGTGCTCCGGGTGGCGCAGGAAGCCAGGCTCTCCCGCGCGCTGCTGTGCACCGGCTATCCGGTGGACTCACGCCGGCGGCCGCTCGCGCTGGCGCTGCACAATGAGCTGCAGGGCGCCTCGCAGGGGATGCTCCGGTTGGGCAGCGCCGCGGTGGATCTCTGCTACGTGGCCGCCGGGCGGATCGACGCGTACTTCCACCTGGGGCTCAACCCGTGGGACGTGGGCGCGGGGATCTTGCTGGTGGAGCGCGCCGGAGGGCGCGTCACCGACCTGCGCGGCGCCCCGTACGACTGGGCCCAGGGCGATGTGCTCGCCAGCTCCTCCGCGCTCCACCCGGAGCTGGTGGCTGCTGCGCGGAGCATCTGCGACCGAGGGTGACTCGAGTCACCCTGTCAGAAGCCGAGCTCGGCGAGCAGCTCCGGCTCGGGCCTGGCGAGCAGCTCGCACGGCACCTGCTCCAGCAAGTTGCAGGAGGAGTGCTCCTTGATGGTGCTGGGCAGCTCTTCCTCGGAGAAGTAGGTGCCGGCAGGGAGGTCGAAGGGGGCATCCCCGCGGATCTTGTTCTTGACGGTGGGCAGGGGCGGCCGCTCGCCCTTGCGGTTCCCGAACTCGTAGTTGCTCTTGGAGACGTCAAGAAGGACGAAGCATTGGGCGTCGTCCGCGGGTAGGAGCAGGCGCGCGAAGCCGTTGGACACCTTCACCTTGCGCTCGGTGGTGTGGCCTTCGCTGGTGAGCCGCACCGTGTGGTCTCCCTGCTTCACGGAGAACTTCTGGTGCCCAGTCACCGCACGCACCTGCGCGCTGTCGATCTGGACGGAGACCTCCCCCTCCGGCGGCGCGACGACCACGAGATCTCCCTCGCCCGCGAAGTAGTTGTACGTGGCGCCCACCCCCACGCAGAGCAGGGCAGGGACGCCCAAGCCCAGGGCGATGTACTTACGGATCTTCTGCAGGGTCTCGAGCATGCCGGTTCATACCCTCAGCCCCGCTCAGGTGTGAACGCGACGGACGGGCGGCGGCGCCCCCGCGGAAAAAAAGAACGCGACCTGCAGGGCGGAGCCCCCTCAAGGAGGGCCAGAGCTCCAAGTCCCTGGAGGGACAATGACTTTGCTGCACCGATCTGGCCTTCCTCTTCTCCTTCTCCTCTCCGTGGCGGGCCTGGCCGCCTGCGGCGGTCAGCCCGGCACCTCCGGGAGTTGCTCGCTGGGCAGCTGCGTTGGCACCCCTGTCACGTGCGCCGAACCGCTGGTTGCCTGCGCCGGCGCCTGTGTCGACCTTCGCACCGACTCGGCCCACTGCGGCAGCTGCACCTCAGTCTGCGGCTCGGACGCGAGCTGCGTGAACAGCCAGTGCGTGACGCTGCCCGCTGACTGCACGGCGAAGCCGTGTCCCGCGCTCGGCTACTACTGCGACCTGACCAGCAGGCAGTGCAAGGCCGGGTGCATCTCCAACGCCCAGTGCTCGGCCCCGCTCGACACCTGCGACCTGACGACGAGGACGTGCGGCTGCGCACCGGGCAGCTGCGGGGCCGCGCACTACTGCACGCCGCAGCGCACCTGCGCGCCCGGCTGCGAGCAGGACAGCCAGTGCACGCCGCCCACGGGCCGGTGCAACACGGCCTCGCACCAGTGCGTGCAGTGCACCCTCGACTCGCACTGTGCGGGCGCCACCCCCTGGTGCTCGCCAGCGAACCGCTGCGTCGAGTGCGTGGGCAGCACCCAGTGCGCTGCGCCGGCCAACGGCTCTCCGAGCTGCGGCGCGACCAACACGTGCTCCTACGCGTGCAACCCCGGCTTTCACGCCTGCGGCGCGGCCTGCCTCGCTAACGACTCGACGCAGTCCTGCGGAGCCTCCTGCACGCCCTGCCCCGTCCCCGCCAATGGCGCTCCCACCTGCAACGCGGGGCAGTGCGGGGCCTCCTGCAACCCCGGCTATGAGCCGCTCGGGACCGAGTGCGTTCGCACGGCGAGCTGGGTGAGCAAGGCGAGCGATGGCCCCACCAGCCGAACCCGCGCGGCCGCTTCGCCCTCGCTCAACGGCGTCATCGTCTTCGGCGGCACCAGCAATGGCACCAAGAGCAACCAGACCTGGCGCTGGAACGGGACCTCGTGGGCGCTGCTGGCGGTGGCCACGGCGCCGACCGCGCGGGCCGGCCACACCATGGCCTGGGACTCGAAGCGCAATGAGATCGTGCTGGTGGGAGGGGAGACGACCACGCGGGTGGGCGACACGTGGATCTGGAACGGGACCACCTGGAAGGACGCCTTCGCCCTCGTGCCAGGGCGCGAGAACGCGGCGATGGCCTACGACAGCCAGCGCGGGGTGATGGTGCTCTTCGGTGGCTTTCTCATCAGCGGCTACTCGAACGACACCTACGAGTGGGACGGCGCGAAGTGGACCCTGCGCACGCCCGCCACCCGGCCCCCCGCGCTCGAGGGCCCGTCGATGGCGTACGACTCGCTGCGAAACCGCACCGTGCTCTTCGGCGGAAGGACCTACAGCGCGGGGAAGTCGAACCAGACCTGGGAATGGGACGGTACGGACTGGCAGCTCCGCTCTCCGGTCACCTCACCCCCGGCGCGCTCGAACGCGAGCATGGTGTTCGATCTCTCCCAGCGCCGAGTCATCCTCTTCGGCGGCAGCGGCGCCACCGAGCTCGCGGACACCTGGGTTTGGGACGGCACCACCTGGACCGAGCGCAGCTTCTCCACGGCGCCCGCCGCGAGAGGCTTTCAGAGCATGGCGTACGACCCGACCCGCCAGCGCACCGTGATGACCCCGGGCATGGGCGGGCTGACCACCACCACGTTCTACGTGCAGGACACCTGGGAGTACTGAACCCATGAGCGCCCTCAACGCCCGGCTCGCGCTCCTGCTCACCTCGCTCGCGGTCGTGGCGGCGTGCGGCGGGTTGACCTCCAGAGTCCCCTGTTCCCCTTCGAGCTGCCCCACCGGGTGCTGCACCTCCGAGGGAGTCTGCGTCGAAGGCACCGCGCCGGAGGCGTGCGGTGGCCTGGGCCTCGCGTGTACCCCGTGCGCGGGAGCGCAGGCGTGCGCCCTGGGCAGCTGCGTCTCCCGCGGAGATGGCGGCGCCTGCCCGGGGCGCACCTTCACCCGCTCGGGCGCCATCGACTACGACCTCAAGGTGGTGAAGCTGAGCGGGCGGGTGACGCTGTCGGGCGCCTCCGCTCCGAGCGGGGCGCCGCGCGGCACGCTCACCTTCGAGCGGGTCAACGCGTCCCCAGCCAGCGTGGCGCTGTCAACCGGTGGGGAGGCGAGCTACCAGCTGGCCCTCTTCGCCGGCACCTACAAGGTCACCTTCTCGAAGGGGGGCGACTGCCGCCCCGAGGCCCTGCCCTGCGGGACGCAGGTGCTGCACGCGGCGATTCCGATCGAAGCCTCGGGGGTCCTCGACCTGGATCTGAAGCCAGGCCCCGGAACTCCCCTCACCGTGAGCGGCAGGGTGACCCGCAACGGCGCCGACCCTGCGGGTGGAGCGCGCGGCGGGGTCCGCTTCACCTCGGGAGGCAGCGCGTTCACCGCGCCCATCGCCAGCACCGGCGTGGCCTCCTGGTCCGTGCAGCTGCCGCCGGGCACCTACGATGTCTTCGTGGATCCGCCGCCAGGCTGCGTCGAGGGCGGCCCGATGCCGTGTATCGGCGTGAAGGTGCTCGCCGCCCAGCCGCTGATGCAGAGTGGCGCGCTCGACCTCGCAACGCAGGTGGTGACGCTCACTGGGGCGATCAACGTCAACGGGCAACCGATGGCGCCCAGCCCAGATGGACTGAGCCGCGGCCGGCTCAAGGTCACCGGCGACTTCTCGTCTACGCAGCTGCCCCTGAGCGCCACCGGCGCCGCGACGTGGAGCGTCCAGCTCCACAGGGGCACGTACAAGCTCGAGCTGCTTCAGCGCGCCAGCTCCTGCGCTGCCGGGCCGCTCCCGTGCAGCGACCGCATCCTCTTTCCCGCCCACCTGGCGCACAGCAGCGGCGTGCTCGACGCCGAGCTCAAGGTGGTGGCGCTCTCCGGGAAGCTCTCCGTCAACGGTCAGGCGATCTCCGGTCTCACCCACGCGAACCTGTCGTTCGACGCGGGGCCTACCGGCACCGTGGCGCGGCCGTCGCTCGGCCCCACCGGCGCCTGGAGCGCGCTGCTCTACGCGGACACCTACGACATCGAGCTGTCGCACCCGACGTGCACCGACAACGTTCTGCCCTGCGGGTCACGTTCGCTGAAGATCGGCCAGGGCGTGACCGCCACGGGAGTGCTCGACCTCGACGTCGCCGTTGCCACGCTCAACGTGACGCTTACGGCGAATGGCATGGCGATTCCGAATGGCACCGCTTCGACGCGCGGGACGGTGGCATTCAGCGATGGGAAGAGCTCGACGAAGGTGCTCGTGCCTGGGACCGGACCGGCCACGTTCTCCCAACTGCTCTTCCCTGGGAGCTACGAGGTCTCGATCGGCAACCCCACGTGCGCGCCACCGCTGCCCTGCGGAACTCGGCCCTTGTCCGCCAGCTTCGCTGTGCAGGGAAGTGCTTCGATCTCGTGGGACCTGCCCGTGGTCTCCCTCTCCGGCCAGGTGACGATGAACGGGCAGCTACTGCCGAGCACGCCCGGCGCCGCCCGAGGGCAGGTCCGGTTCCTCCCTGTGGGCTCCACCGAGCCAACCGTGCTGGAGATCTCGCGGGACGGCGCTGCCACCTGGAGCGGCGCGCTCTACGCGGGCGTCTACGCCATCGCGGTGCGGGGGCTCGGCTGCAACGGCGCCGGGCTCCCCTGCGTCGACTACCTGGCCGAGACCCACCGTCCGCTGCTGACGTCCGGTCTGTTGGACTTCGACGTGCCCACCGTCACCTTGAGCGGCAGCGTGACGCTGAACGGGCAGCCCTTCCCCGCATCGCCACGAGGGGCATTGATCTTTCAGACTGCGGACGGCGGTTCAGTGGCAGCGCCGGTCTCGTCTGGCGGCGCCGCAACCTGGAGCGCCACGGTGCCCCACGGGGAGTACCGGGTGTCCTTCAGCAATGCGTCCGACTGCACCGCGGCGACCGTGCCCTGTCAAACCGTGGCGCTGGAAGGGTGTCTCTGAGCTACTGGGCTTGCGGCTGCCAGGCGACGACGAGCTCGCCGTAGCCCTTCTCGCGCTCGATGTGGCTCGTCACCGCCTGAATCCGAATGACCTCACCCGGAGCTCCCCATCGAAGGTTGCTCTGAGAGGACTGGGATGGTTCAGGGGTTCGCTCCTGGGGGCGCGCATGGTTCCCGCGGTGGCGGCTCGCGCCTCGGCGGCGGCCCTGCCCCGCTCGCACCACGCGGGAGCTCGCACCTCCACCTCGCGCGCGCAGGCCCTCGCCCCCTCGCTCTGCCCCACCCGCTCGCGCCGCTTCCCGACGCACCCGCCTCGCATGCCTGCACCCGCCTCCGCTCGGCGCAGGCCCGCCCCCGCGAGCGCCGCGCGTTGTCGACACTTCGTATTCATTCTCCTGTTGACATGTTTTTTGACTGCGTTTCACCGCCGGTCGGACCCTACCTCGGCGCGCCCTCTCCCACGCTCTCGGCTGGCCTCCGGCGCGCGCTCTGGCGCCGGGGCCCTCGGCGGCGCGATTCGCCCCTCGCCGCAGCGCCATGCCCCTCTCCGGCCGTCGAAATTCGCCGTGGTACCACCTTGGGTATGAACACAACTCTCGCTGCACTTGATAACGAAGCGCTGCTCGCTGCCACCAACTCCCTCGTCGCCAGGTCCAACACCACCGAGGTGGACCTGCTCCTCCACCTCGGCGAAGTCGACAGGCGCCGCCTCTACGCAGAGCTCGGCTTCAGCTCCATGCACCGCTACTGCACCGAGCTGCTCGGCTTCAGCAGGTACGCCGCCTTCGACCGCATCTGCGTCGCCCGCCTGGTCCGCCGCCACCGCTCGCTCCTTCAACACCTCGCCGCCGGCAGGCTCAACATCACCTCCCTGAGAATCCTCTCGAGCGTCCTCTCCAAGGAGGATTGCTCTGCCGCTCGCGCGGAGGAGATCGCCGCGCAGGCCTTCGGCCTCAGCACCGAGGACGTCGCCGAGCTCGCCGTCGCGCTCGACCCCAAGCCCCTCCTCCCTGACTCCGCCCGCAAGCTGCCCTCGCCGGCATCCTCTCCGCTGCCTCCACCCCTCGAGCTGCCCCTCGCTCCCCCTCCCTCGCCCCTCGTCGCCGCGCCGCCTCCTCCCTCGGCACCCGCCGCCGTCGCACCCGAGCCGACCCGCCCGCCCTCGCCCCCGCCTGCGCCTGAGCTCAAGGTCGAGGCGAAGCCCCTCGCCCCCGACGCCTACGGCATCCGCTTCACCGCCGACAAGGAGACCTACGAGCTGCTGAAGGAGCTCCAGGCCCTCCTCAGCCACCGCAAGGACAAGCGCGACTTCGGCTCCATCATCAAGCAGGCCCTC